>JADJPT010000004.1 GCA_016713125.1 Betaproteobacteria bacterium | reverse complement strand
GAGCCGCCACGGCGCGGCGCTCGAGGGGCTATACGCTGGAGCCGATGCTGGACGGCGGCGTCGGACCGTGATCGGCGTGCGTGTCGACGCGCAGTTCGGCCCCATGCTGATGTTCGACCTGGGCGGCACCGCGGTCGAACTGTTCCGCGACGTGGCCTTCACGCAATGCCCTGCAGCGCCGGAGCGCGCGCAGGCGCTGGTCGAAGGGCACGCGCGCCTGGCAGCTGCTGCGCGGCTTTCGCGGCAGCCCGCGCGCCGACCTCGCCGCGCTGACGCGGGCGCTGGCGACGCTGTCCGACTATGCCGTCGCGCAGGCCGGGAACCTGCTCGAGATCGAGATCAACCCGTTCATCGTTCTGCCCGAGGGCCGCGGCGCCTTCGGCGTCGACGCCCTGATCATCCAGCGCCCGCCAGAGGCGCCTTGAAACCCCAGCCCCACCACCCGGAGGAGACACCCATGAAACGACGCACCCTGTTGTTGAGCGCCCTCGCCGCCGCCGTGTCGGCGCAGTTCACCGCGCTGCCGGCCCACGCCCAGGCCTATCCGAACAAGACCATCCGCATCGTCAACCCGTTCGGCGCCGGCGGCGGTCTGGACCAGCTGGCGCGCAACCTGGCGGTGAAGATGAGCGAGTCGATGGGCCAGCCGGTGATCGTCGAGAACCGCACCGGCGCCAGCGGCAACATCGGCGCCGATTTCGTCGGCAAGAGCCCGGCCGACGGCTACACGCTGCTGATGGGTTCCTCGGCCACGCACGGCATCAACCCGGCGCTGTACGGCGCGCGCCTGCCCTTCGACCCGGTCAGGGATTTCACGGCGATCTCGGTCTCGGTGGTGCAGCAGCACGTGCTGGTGGTGAACGTCGCCACGCAGGCCGGCAACGTCGGCGAACTGGTGGCGCTGGCCAAGGCGCAGCCCGGCAAGCTCAGCTTCGGCTCGGCCGGCACCGGCACCTCGCAGGGCATGTCCGGCGAGCTGTTCAAGCACATGGCCGGCGTCAACATGACGCACGTGCCCTACAAGGGCAGCGCCCCGGCCATGACCGACCTGCTCGGCGGGCAGATCACCATGATGTTCACCGACATCCCCACCGCCATCCCGCACATCCGCGCCGGCAAGCTGCGCGCGCTGGGCCTGACCGCCGCGCAGCCCTCGCCGGCGCTGCCCGACGTCAAACCGATCGCCCAGCAGGGCTTGGCCGGCTTCGACCTCAAGGCCTGGTACGGCGTGATGTCGCCGGCCGGCGTGCCGCGCCCGGTGGCCGAGCGCCTGAATGCCGAAATCAGCAAGGCGCTGAACGCCCCCGACCTGCGCGACAAGCTGATGGGCATGGGCATGGAGCCGATCGCGCTGAACCTCGAACAGTCCGAGGCCTACGTGAAGACCGAGATCGCGCGCTGGGCCGAGGTGGTGAAGATCAGCGGTGCGAAGCTGGACTGAGCGCTACGGCGCGACCAGCAGCATCGCGTACAGGTAGGCCGCGTACAGCCCGAGCAGCAGGACGCCCCGGCTGCGCGGCAGCCGGCCGTCGTGCCGCGGCCAGGCCATCGCCGTGGCCAGCAGGCAGACCACCAGCGCCACGCCGATCTCGCCCGGCACCAGGGCGATCGGCGCGAGGCCTGCGGCGATGCCGACGACGAACAGTCCGTTGAAGATGTTGCTGCCCAGCAACGCACCCAGACCGACTTCGTCGTGACCGCGCAATCGGGCAACCGCGGCGGTTGCGATCTCCGGCACCGACGTGCCGATCGCGACCACGGTCGCGCCGATCAGAAACGCATCCACGCCCAGCGCCAGCGCAATGGCGGTCGCGCCGCGCACGATCAACGTGCCGGCCGCCAGTAGCAACAGCAATCCGGCGAGCGCCGCCGCCGGCGTGCGCCAGTCGCCGCCGTGAGTTGCGTCCGGCGCCGCCGCGCGCTGCCGGCGCGCTTCGCGCAGCACGGTGAGCAGCCAGAGCACGAACGCCGCCAGCAGCACCGCCGCATCGGCGCGCGACAGGCGTCCGTCCCGCGCGAGCAGGCCGACCAGCAGCGGCACGCCCGCGGCGAAGAGGAAATCGCGGCGATGCTCGGCACGCGCCGAGCGCATGCCCGCGGTCGACAGCACCAGTCCCAGCACCAGGGCCAGATTCACGACATTGCTGCCCAGCGCATCGCCCAGCGCGATCTGCGGCGCACCGGACAGCGCCGCCGTAAGCGACACCGCCAGTTCGGGGCTGGAGGTGGCGAAGGCCGCCACGGTCGCGGCGACCAGACCCGGCGAGACACGCGCGCGCCGCGCGATGCCGACCGCGCCGCGCACGAACAACTCACCGCCGAACCCTGCGCACAGCACGCCCAGCGCAAAGATCAGGATGCTTTCGATGGTACGTTCCCCGCGGGACAGCCTTGCGGCGTGGCCTACTTCAACAGCGTGACCGGCACCTTGGCCAGGTGAATCACGCGCTGCGCCACCGAGCCGATCAGCAGGCTGCCCACGGCACCCATGCCGCGCGTGCCCATGACGATGGCGCCGCAGCCCAGGCGGCCCGCGGTGCGCACGATCGCACCGGCGACTTCGCCGGCCACGTCGTGCTCGGCATACGCCACGCCGGCGCGCTTGAGCCTGGCGGCCGCCGGCGCGAGCGCAGCCTGCGCCCGCTTGCGCGCCAGCTCGCGCAGCTTGTCCCTGCCCAGGTAGGCCGGCACCGTCCCGTACTCATCGACCACCGGCTGCACGTGCACCAGATGCACCATGCCGCCGGTCAGCGCGGCGTTCGCGGCGGCGTGGGCCACGGCGCGCAGCGCGCTGTCCGAGCCGTCCACCGGGACGAGGATGGGTTTGGCGCCGGGTTGCGCGCTACGCGGGGAACTTGCCATGGTCGGTGCCTTTGCCTGACGTGGTTCGAACGGCACCGATGATACCAAGCGGGACTGCATGGACGCGCCAGGCCGGCAGTGCGGGCCATGCCCGCGCCCCGACGCGCGCAACGCTCAGCGGGAGCGGCCCCTCCTGCGCTGCGATTCCGCCCACAAGCCGACCACCGCGACCACCACCGGCAGCACCAGCAGGAAGGCGAAGCCGCGGTCCACGCCTTCGAACCAGCGGCCCCAGGCCTCGAGGTCGAAGAACTCGCCGACATCGGGCCGCGCGCGGAACAGCAGCACCGCCACCAGGGTGGGCGGCAGCGCGGCGACCAGCAGGCCGAGCGGGTTGATGGCCTTGTCGTCGAAGCTGTCCCTGAGGATGGCGAAGCCGGCCGGGTTGGGCGCGTTGGCGATCACCGTCAGGCCGCCGCCGGCCACCGCACCGGCCACCAGCGAGTACTTGAACTCGTCGGTCACGCCGTCGACCAGCGAGCCCAGGTAGGTCAGCGCGGCGTTGTCGGTGATCGCCGTGAGGCCCACCGCGCCGAAGAACAGCGCCGTGTCGCTCATGCCGGCCAGCGTGGGCTGCAGCCACCATTTCTGCAGGCCGCCCAGCACCACCAGCCCGGCCAGGAAGAAGGCCACCAGCAGGCCCTCGCGCAGCAGCAGCCGGTCGTGGTGGCGCTTGTAGGCCTCGGCCAGGCCGAGGAACATCAGGAACAGGCCGAAGAACACCTCGGGGTGGTGGTTGGCGAACACCACCCCGGCCAGCAGCACCAGGTGGATGATCACCAGCAGCGAGGGCACGCGGCGCTTGTCGCTCGCCGACACGTCGGCGCGCGCGACGATCTCGTTGCGGAACAGCAGCGAGACCACCGCCGCGTTGAAGCACACGCCGATCATCGCCTTCCAGCCCAGCATGGCGAACATGTCGGCGCTGCTCCAGCCCCACTTGGCCGCCACCATCAGCACCGGCGGCGCGGCGAAGTTGGTCAGCACCCCGCCGATCGAGACGTTGACGAACAGCACGCCCAGCGTGCCGTACTTGAGCCCCTTGGACACGCCGCGCGAGAAGATCAGGTCGCGCAGCATCAGCGCGGCCAGCGTCATGGCCGCCGGCTCGGTGATCAGCGAGCCCAGCAGCGGCACCAGCGACAGGCCGAGGAAATAGCGCGCCAGACCGCGCTGCACCGGCATCGCGCGCGCGCAGATCTGCACCGCGTCGGCCGCCACCTGCAGGATCGGGCGGCTGGCGGCCATCACCATGATCACGAACACGAACATGGGCTCGATGAACTGGCGCTCGTCCAGATACTCGACCGCGGAGGCCCAGCCGGTGGACACCGTGATGGCGACGATCAGCAGGATGGACCACAGGCCGAACACCGCCTCGACTTCGCCGAACAGGTGCCACAGCCCGGCATGCGCCGGCTGGCGGTGCGCGAGGTGCTCGAAATAGCGCGTGGCGAAGGTGTGCGTGACGGCCAGCGCGAACAGGATGGCGGCGATGGCCTCGACGACGAGGATCTGCGAGATCTGGGGCATGGCGGCGGCTCCGGCAGCGGTTCTGGACGCATGCAGGCTAGCGCGCCGCCGTCGCGCGGTGCAGTCGCAAACGCGCGTACGTGATTTCCCGTACCCGCCGACGGCGCGCGGCTTGCCAGACGCGACGCCGCACCCGAAGATGGGGGCCGCCACGCCCCGCCTCCGCCACCGATGCACGCCCCCACCCCGCCCGCCGCCAACACGCCCGGCGCAACACGCAGCGCCGTGCTGCGCTACCTGCGCGACGCGGCGGTGTTCGCGCCCTGCTACATCGCGCTCGACTGGGCCAGCTACATCGATCCGGTCGGCCCGTTCAACATCACGCCGTGGAATCCGCAGCCCGGCCTGGCCATCGTCTGGATGCAGCTGGCCGGCCTGGGCCATGCGCCGGCGGTGATGCTGGCCATCGTGCTGGCCGACCTGATCGTGCGCGATGCGCCGGCCGGCCTGCCGATGATGGCGCTGACGGCCACCGCGCTGACCGCCGGCTATGCGCTGATCGCGCAGGCGCTGCGCCGCTTCCTGGCCCCGGACAACACGGTGCACAGCACGCGCCAGCTCACCCTGTTCGTGGCCACCGTGGTGGCCGGCACGGCCGGCGTGGGCGCGGTGTTCGTCGGCATGCTGGTCGGCGCCTCGCTGGTGCCGCCGGCGGCCTTCCTGGAATACGCGCTGCGCTTCTGGGTCGGCGACGCGGTCGGCATCCTGGTCACCATCCCGCTGCTGCTGGCCGCCGCCGATGCCGCCCGGCGCGCCAGCCTGGCCACGCTGGCGCGCAAGCCCGAGACCATGCTGCAGCTGGGCGTGCTGCTGGCCGCGCTGTGGTTGGTGTTCGGCCTGCTGCCGGGCGATCCGACGCGCTGGTTCTACCTGCTGTTCCTGCCGATGATCTGGATCGCCGTGCGCGGCGGGCTGAACGGCGCGCTGCTGGCGGTGTTCGCCGTACAGGTCGGCATCGTGCTGAGCGTGCACCAGCCCGACGCCGCGCCGCTCGCCGCGCTCGAACTGCAGGCGCTGCTGGCCGCGCTGACGCTGAGCGGCTTTTTCCTCGGCATCATGGTCGAGGAGCGCGCGCGCGCCGCCGCCGGCCTGCGCGAATCGCTGCGCCTGGCCGCCGCCGGCGAGATGGCCGGTGCCATCGCCCACGAGGTGAACCAGCCGCTCACCGCGCTGGCCAACTACGGCGAGGCCGCGCGCATGCTGCTGCTGCGCGACGCGCAGCGCCCGGGCGGCGATCCCGGCGCCCTGCTGCCGCTGCTCGACAAGATGCGCGCCGAGACCAGCCGCGCCGCGGAGATCGTGCGCCGGCTGCGCGACTTCTTCCGCGAAGGCACCATGCGCCTGCAGCCGCTGGAGGCCGCCGACGTGGTGGCCTCGGCGCGCCGCATCGCGCAGCAGCTGATCGGCACGCGGCCGGTGACGCTGGAAACCTCCACCGCCCCGGCCTGCCGGCGGTGCTCGCCGACCGCGTGCAGATCGAACTGATCCTGCGCAACCTGGTCGCCAATGCGCTAGAAGCCCTGCCCGAAGGCCGCGGCAGCCTGCGCGTGCACGCCGCGCCGGCCGACGCCGCGCACGTGCGCTTCGCGGTCGCCGATTCCGGCGGCGGAATCGCCGCGCCCATGCGCGCGTAGCTGTTCTCGCCGTTCAGCACCAGCAAGGCCAGCGGCATGGGCCTGGGACTGGCGGTCAGCCGCGCCATCGCCGAGGCGCACGGCGGCACGCTGGAACTGGCCGATGCCGCGCATGGCGAATTCCACCTGATCCTGCCGGCGGCCCAGGCGCACGAAACCGACCCATGAAATGAAACCGAACGCCGCCAACACCGCCAACCCTGCCAATCCCGTGAACCCGGCGAGCGCCGCCGAAAGCAATGCATTCACCGTGTTCGTCGTCGACGACGACCCCGCGGTGCGCGACTCGATCGCGCTGATGCTGGGCCTGGACGGCTACCGCACGCTGCTGTTCGACAGCGCCGAAGCCTGCCTGTCGGCCTGGCAGGCCGGCTGGGCCGGCTGCGTGATCGCCGACCTGCGCATGCCCGGACTCAGCGGACTGGAACTGCAGGCCGAGCTGCGCAGGCGCGGCGCGGCCCTGCCGGTGGTGATCGTCACCGGCCACGGCGACGTGTCCAGCGCGCGCACGGCATTCCGCGCCGAGGCGGTGGATTTCCTCGAGAAGCCCTTCGAGCACGCGCAGCTGCGCGCCGCGGTGGAAACCGCCTACGGCCTGGAGGCGCAGCGCCTGCAGCGCGCGCAGATGCGAGAAGCCGCCGCCGGCCGCCTGGCGGCGTTGACGCCGCGCGAACTGGCGGTGCTGCGCGAAGCCGCCAAAGGCCTGCACGCCAAGGAGATCGGCGCCGCGCTGGCCATCAGCCCACGCACCGTGGAAGTCCACAAGACGCGCATCATGGCCAAGCTCGGCGTGAGGAACGTCGCCGAGCTGGTGCGCTTCGCGCTGGCGGCGGAGGGCGGCGCCTCGGTTACGGAAGCTTCGCCGGAGACGCCGGGCGAACCCTGAAGGCAAGGCCCGCGACCTCGGCGAACTGCGGCATGCGCCTCGACTACAACCCGCGCAGCTTCGCCTTCAGCGCCCCGCTGCTCGCCGCCACCAGCGCGGCGCGCTCCTCGCGGGTGAGGAACAGCGGCGTGAGCTTCGGGCGCGCGCCCAGCCGGTAGCCCAGGCGCGTGCTGCCCTCGACCTCCAGGCCCGCGGCGCGCAGGCGCTCGATGTGGCGGTAGATGCTGCGCTGGCCCATGCCCAGGCTTTCGGCCAGCTGCGCGGCGCTGACGTACTCCTCCTCGCCCAGCATCAGGTAGACCAGCAGGGGGCGCAGCGGTACCGGGAAATTGCTGCCAAATCCTTCAGCCATCGTCAGCCTCCATGCGGGTTGGAAGGCAGGAATGCTGCCATGCCATTCGCCATCCTACTCCCGGCCGGCGCGGCGCTTCAACCCTCCCAGGCCGGCCCCAGCGGGCGCATGCGCAGGCCCTTCCTCAACCGCGTCCAGGGGAACTCGGACGGATCGGCCAGCGCCGGGCCCGGCGCCTTGGCCACCAGCACCTCGCGCGCGATGGGTTCGAAGTCGGCGCGGAAATGCACCGAGCTCTTGAGCACCAGCACGCGCTCGTTGCGCGGCTCGACGCCGAGGTGGCGGAACATGGCCTGGTCGGCGGCCTGGCATTTGCGCGAGGCCAGCACCACGCGCACGCCGGGCGCGGCGCGGCTGCGCAACAGGGCCATCAGGCCCAGGGTCATGCGAAAGCCCTTGAACATGGGCCCGCTGCAGGTGAAGCGCCCGTCGCCCAGGCGCTCGACGGTGAACTCGCCGGCGAAGGGCGCGTCGCCGGGCACGCGCGACTTGCCGCCCAGCGTGAACGGCAGGGTGGCGCCGGTGCCGGCGTCGTGCGCGCGCAGCGCCGATTCGCCGTCGATCAGCAGGCCGAGCACGGCGCCCTCGGCGTTCTGGCGCACCAGCGCGGCCAGCATGCCGGTGGTGTCGCCGTTGCCGCCGGCGCCCGGGTTGTCCTGGGTGTCGGCCAGCACCACCGGCGCGCCGGGGGCGCCGCGCGCGCGGGCGCGCTGCACGGCGGCGTCCGGCGCGAGCAGTTCGAGGGCGAAGTCCTTTTCGGCGGCGCACACCATTTCGTGCAGGCGCGCCACGGCGGCCTCGGCGGCGCGCTGCTCGCCGTAGCCGAACACCTGCATGCCGCACTCGTCGAAGTCGGCCATCGGAAAGCCCGGCGTGAACGACAGCGCCAGGTCGTGCCTGAGTTCGAGCTCGCTCAGTTCGGCATAGATGCCGCGGCAGGGCTCGATGAACGAACACTGCGAGGGCAGGCCGGTGAGGAAATCGAAGCCGCGGCTGGCGCAGTGCGGGCGCTGCCCGGTCTTCAGCATGCGCTCGAGCAGGCGCGCGGCGCGCGCCCCGGTCTGCGCCATGTCGACGTGCGGATAGGTGCGGTAGGCCACCATGCCGTCGGCGATTTCGAGCATGGCGCGCGTGACGTTGGCGTGCAGGTCCAGGCTGGCGACGATGGGCACGCGCGGGCCGACCAGCGCGCGCACGCGGCGCAGGATCTCGCCCTCGCCGTCGTCGTGGCTTTCGGTGACCATGGCGCCGTGCAGGTCGAGGTACACCGCGTCGACCCTGCCGGCCGCTTCCAGGTTGGCGAGCAGGCCGCCGACGATCTTCTCGAAGGCCGCGTCGGTGACCTGCGCCGAGGGGCTGGCGGCGGCCCAGGCGGTGCCCACCAGGGTGTGCCCGGAGGAGCGCAGCGCCTGGATCGCACCGGCGGCCGGGATGTTGGCCCCGCCCACCGCGTCGAACAGGGGCTCGCCGTACTGCACCCCGGGCCAGCCGCCGCCGGCCTCGAAGGCCGGGTAATCGGCCTTCGAGGGGGCGAAGGTGTTGGTCTCGTGCTGCATGCCGCCGATTGCGATGCGTGCCATCTCTTGTTAGCCTGAAGGAGTACCGTCCGGAACCGGGGGAATTCTCTCATGCGCACCGCATTCGCCGCACTCGTTGCCGCCGCTTTGCTGCCCGTCCTCGCCCCGCAGGCCGCCGCCCAGGGCGCCGCCAAGGTGCTGCGCGTGGTGCCGCACTCGAACCTGGCGATCCTCGACCCGATCTGGACCACCGCCTACATGAGCCGCAACCACGGCTACATGATCTACGACACCCTGTTCGGCACCGACGAGAAGGCGCAGATCCGGCCGCAGATGGTCGAGTCGTGGACCGAATCGCCGGACAAGCGGCTGTGGACCTTCAAGCTGCGCCCGGGCCTGGCCTTCCACGACGGCAAGCCGGTGACCCCCGAGGACGTGATCGCCTCCCTGCAGCGCTGGGGCAAGCGCGACGCGATGGGCGTGGCGCTGTTCTCCTTCGTCGAGCGCATGGACTCGCCGGCGCCGGACACCTTCCGCATCTTCCTGCGCGAGGCCTGCGGCTTCCTGCTCGAGGCGATCGGCAAACCCTCCTCGAGCGTGCCCTTCATCATGCCCAAGCGGGTCGCCGACACCGACGCCTTCAAGCAGATCGAGGAGCACATCGGCTCGGGCCCCTATGTGTTCAAGCGCGACGAGTTCAAGCCCGGCGACAAGGCCGTGTACCTGAAGAACACCAAATACGTGCCGCGCAAGGAGCCGCCCTCGGGCAGCGCCGGCGGCAAGCACGTGTACGTCGACCGGGTGGAATGGAATCTTGCGCTGCGCGACGCGCAGTCGCAGGTCAATGCGCTGGCCAAGGGCGAGGTCGACATCCTCGAGGCGCCGGCCTTCGAGAGTGTCGAGGCGCTGAAGAAGCTGCCCGAGGTGCAGATCGTCATGAGCGGGCCGACCGGACTGCAGTACATGGCGCGCTTCAACCACCTGCACAAGCCCTTCGACAACCCCAAGGTGCGCCAGGCCGCGCTGGCCGCGTTCTCGCAGCTGCCCTTCCTGCAGGCGCAGGTCGGCCTCAAGGAGTACTACCGCGTCTGCCCCTCGATGTTCACCTGCAACACCCCCTATGGCAGCGCAGTGGGCAGCGAGATCCAGTCGAAGTCGAACATCCGCAAGGCCCAGGAACTGCTGAAGGCCTCGGGCTACGACGGCACGCCGGTGGTGCTGATGAAGCCCACCGACCTGGCGGCGATCCAGAAGCTGCCCGACGTGGCTGCGCAGTTGATGCGCCAGGCCGGCTTCAAGGTGGATCTGCAGGCCATGGATTGGCAGACCCTGGTGGGCCGGCGTGCCAAGAAGGACGCCCCGGACAAGGGCGGCTGGAACATGTTCCTCACCGCCTGGCAGTCGCACGACATCTGGAACCCGATCGCCAACGCCGCGCTGGACGGCAAGGGCGAGAAATCCGGCTGGTTCGGCTGGGCGAAGGACGACAGGCTCGAGGAGCTGCGCGCGCAGTTCATGCGCGCCACCGACGACGCGAAGAAGAAAAAGCTCGCCGAGGCGATACAGACGCGCGCCTTCGAGATCGCCACGCACGCGCCGCTGGGCGAGTACGTGCAGCCGGTGGCCGCGCGCAAGAACATCTCGGGCTTCTTCGTCACCAACAGCAACATCTACTGGAACCTGAAGAAGAACTAGGCGCCGCGCGAGGAAGCGGCTCCGGCCCGCGCCGGGGCCGTTTTTTTTGAGCGCATGCGCCGCGTCCACCCTTCCAGCCTGCGACCCCCGACCACATGTACGCCTTCATCGCCCGCCGCCTGCTGGCCACCCTCCCGGTACTGCTGATCGTGGCGGTGCTGGTGTTCCTGATGCTGCGGCTCACGCCGGGCGATCCGGCGGCGATCCTCGCGGGCGATGCGGCCAACCCCGAGCAGATCGCGCAGATCCGCGAAAGCCTGGGGCTGAACGAGTCGATCGTCGCGCAGTTCGGCATCTGGGCCGGACACCTGCTCACCGGCGACCTGGGCGAATCGTTCTACTTCAAGATGAAGGTGGTCGAGCTGATCGGCCAGCGCCTCGAGCCGACGCTGGCGCTGGCCACGCTGACCATCCTGATCGCGGTGCTGGTGGCGGTGCCGCTGGGGGTGATCGCGGCCTGGCGCTTCGGCGGCTGGTTCGACCGCTGCCTGATGGGCTTCTCGGTGCTGGGCTTCTCCATTCCCGTGTTCGTGCTCGCCTACGTGCTGATCTGGCTGGTGTCGCTGAAGCTGGGCTGGCTGCCGGTGCAGGGCTACCAGCGGCTCGAGGGCGGCTTCTGGCCGTTCCTGCGCCACCTGATCCTGCCGGCGATCACGCTGTCGGTGATCTACATCGCGCTGATCGCGCGCGTCACGCGCGCCTCGGTGCTCGAAGCGCTGGGCGAGGACTACATCCGCACCGCGCGCGCCAAGGGCCTGCCGGAATGGAAGGTGCTGGTGAAGCACGCGCTGGCCAACGCCGCGGTGCCGGTGGCCACCGTGATCGGCATCGGCATCGCGCTGCTGATCGGCGGCGTGGTGGTGACCGAATCGGTGTACGCGATCCCGGGCCTGGGGCGATTGACCGTCGACGCCGTGCTGGCGCGCGACTTCCCGACCATCCAGGGCGTGATCCTGTTGTTCAGCTTCGTCTACGTGTTCGTCAACCTGCTGGTCGACCTGTCCTACGTGTTCTTCGATCCGCGCATCCGCTACTGAGATGGCCGAACAGACCCCGGACGCGAAGCAGTTCGCCGCCCTCTCCACGGAGTCTGCGGCGGTGGTGCGCCGGCAGAGCGCCTGGCAGCGCGTGCGCGCCAACTGGTCGGTGCGCATCGGCGGCACCGCCATGCTGCTGCTGCTGGCGATCGCCGTGCTCGCGCCGGTGCTGGGCACCGTCGACCCGACGCTGTTCGACGCTGCCAGCCGCGACCTGCTGCCGGGCAAGCAGGGCGAGATCGTCGACCTGGACGGCGAAACCCTCAGGCACACCTTCATCATGGGCTCGGATTCCTTCGGCCGCGACATCTACAGCCGCGTCATCTACGGCACGCGCGTGTCGCTGATCGTCGGCATCGCCTCGGCCCTGCTGGCGCTGTCGTTCGGCATCTGCCTGGGCCTGTCCTCGGGCTACCTGCGCTGGCTGGACGGCCCGCTGATGCGCGTGATGGACGGCCTGATGTCGATCCCCGGCATCCTGATCGCCATCGCGCTGCTGGCGGCCTGGCGCGCCAGCCTGCTCACCGTGATCGTGGCCATCGCGATTCCCGAGATCCCGCGCGTCACGCGCCTGGTGCGCTCGCTGGTGCTGACCATCCGCGAGGAGCCCTACGTCGAAGCCGCGGTGTCGCTGGGCACGCCAGCCTGGAAGATCATGTTCGGCCACATCCTGCCCAACACCGCCGCGCCGCTGGTGGTGCAGGCCACCTACATCTGCGCCGCCGGCATCCTGGTCGAGGCCATCCTCTCGTTCCTCGGCGTGGGCCTGCCGCCGGACATCCCGACCTGGGGCAACATCATGGCCGAGGGCCGCGTGCAGTTCAACGAGTACCCGCACAACGTGTTCTTCCCCGGCATCTTCCTCGCCGTCACGGTGCTGGCGGTGAACATCCTCGGCGACGGGCTGCGCGACACGCTGGACCCGAAGATGGCAAAGCGGGTATGAGCGCGGCGCGGAACGAACAGGCGCAGGATCCGGTGCTGCAGGTGCGCGACCTGGCCATCGCCCTGCCGGCGGGCGGCGAACGCGCGCATGCGGTGAACGGCGTGTCGTTCGAGGTGAAACGCGGCGAGATCCTCTGCCTGGTCGGCGAATCGGGCTCGGGGAAATCGGTGATCGCGCAGGCCGTGATGGGCCTGCTGCCGCGCCAGCTGCCGGTGGCCGCCGGCGGCATCACGCTGGCCGGCGAGGACATCACGCACGCGCCGCGCAGCCGCCTGCGCGAGCTGCGCGCCACGCGCATGGCGATGGTGTTCCAGGAGCCGATGACGGCGCTCAACCCGGTGATGCGCTGCGGCGCGCAGATCGACGAGGTGCTGGTCGAGCATACGCGGCTCGATGCGGCGGCACGCAAACGCCGGATCCTCGACATCCTCAACGAGGTGAAGCTGCCGGACCCGGAGCGCATCTACGCCGCCTACCCGCACCAGCTCTCCGGCGGCCAGCGCCAGCGCATCGTCATCGCCATGGCGCTGGTGCTGGAGCCCGCGCTGCTGATCGCCGACGAGCCGACCACCGCGCTCGATGTCACCACGCAGGCGCAGATCCTCGCGCTGATCGCCGACCTGCAGGCGCGCCACGGCACCGGCGTGCTGTTCATCACCCACGATTTCGGCGTGGTGGCCGAGATCGCGCACCGCGTGGCCGTGCTGCGGCTGGGCGAGATGGTGGAACTGGGCACGCGCGACGCGGTGCTCAAGCAGCCGCAGCACGCGTACACGAAGATGCTGATCGGCTCGGTGCCCGATTTGCACGCGCACGGCCGTCCGCTCGACGCGGGCGCCCCGGTGGTGCTTTCGGCGCGCGGCCTGTCGAAGACCTACGTCGATCGCGGCTGGCTGTCCGGACGCCGCGAGGTGCGCGCCGCCAGCGACGTGTCGTTCGACATCAGGCGCGGCCAGACGCTGGGCATCGTCGGCGAATCGGGCTCGGGCAAATCGACCGTGGCGCGCTGCATCGTGCGCCTGATCGACCCCAGCGGCGGAGCGGTGCTGCTCGCGGGCCAGGACATCGCCAGCATGCCGGCGCGCCGCCTGCGTCCGCTGCGCCGCCAGGTGCAGATCGTGTTCCAGGACCCCTACCGCTCGCTCAATCCGCGCCGCACCGTGCGCGAGGCGATCATCGAAGGACCGCTCAACTACGGCGTGCCGCGCGCCGAGGCCGACGAGCGGGCCAGAAAACTCATGGAACTGGTGCGCATGGACCCCGGCGCCCTGGAGCGCTATCCGCACCAGTTCTCCGGCGGCCAGCGCCAACGCATCTGCATCGCCCGCGCACTGGCCATGGAACCGGCGCTGCTGATCGCCGACGAGGCGGTGTCGGCGCTGGATGTGTCCGTGCAGGCCCAGGTGCTGGCGCTGCTCGAGGAGATCCGCGAGCGGCTGTCGCTGGCCATGCTGTTCATCACCCACGACCTGCGCGTGGCCGCGCAGGTCTGCGACCACATCGCGGTGATGTCGCAGGGCCGCGTGGTGGAGTATGGACCGGCCGCACAGGTGTTCGGCGCGCCGCAGCACGAGTACACGCGCGCGCTGTTCGCCGCCGCGCCCGGCCGCGGCTTCGCCTTCGGCGGCCGGGCCTGAGTCCGCAGCCCGGGTCATCGGTCCGCGCCGCGCCGCCCGTGCCGGTGCCGCCGGGCCTGCAGCGTTTATACTGACGCGCCGTTTTTCCCCGCCTTTCTCCCCTTTCCTGCGCCCCGCCCCCGAATGAAATCCTGCCCCTCCCATCGCCGCGACACCGAAGCCCTGGATGCGACCGCCATACGTGAGGCGCTCGCCGAGCGGGGCGCCGCCGTGGCGGTGGAGGTGCTGCAGACCTGCACTTCGACCAACTCGGTGCTGCTCGAGCGGCCCGCCGATGCCGGCGCGCACCGCGAACCGCTCGCCCTGTTCGCCGAAACGCAGACCGCGGGGCGCGGGCGCCGCGGTCGGCGCTGGCACGCGGCCCCGGGCGCCGGGCTGACGTTCTCGCTGCGCTGGCGCTGCGCCGGCGGCGCCGCGCGGCTGGCCGGGCTGTCGCTGGCCGTCGGCGTGGGCGCGGCGCGCGCGCTGCACGCGCTGGGCGCACGCGCGGTCGAACTCAAATGGCCCAACGACCTGCTGGCGGTGACCGGCGCGGGCGAGGGCAAGCTGGGCGGCGTGCTGGTCGAGACGCGCGGCAGCAGCAACGGCGAGGTGCTGGTGGTGGTCGGCCTGGGACTGAACCTGCACACCGCCGAAGGACTCGACGAGCGACTGGGTCGGCGCGTCGCCGCGCTGGACCAGTTGCTCGATCCGCTGCCGCCGCGCAACCTGCTGGCTGCCGCGCTGGTCGCGGCGCTGGCGCGCACACTGGAGGACTTCGCGCGCGATGGCCTGCGCGCCTTCGTCGCCGACTGGCAGGCGCTGCACGCCCACCGCGGGCAGCGCCTGCGCGTGCGCATGGCCGACGGCCGCGTGCTCAGCGGCACCGCCGACGGCATCGCCGACGACGGCGGCTTGCTGCTGCGCAACCGGCGCGGCGTGCATGCGGTGCACAGCGGCAGCGTGGTGCGGGCGCGCGGCGCCGCGGCACGCACGCCCGCCGCACGGGCGGCGGCATGATCCTCGCCATCGACGCGGGCAACTCGCGCGTGAAATGGGGCTGGCACGACGGCGAACGCTGGACCGCGCTGGCCACCGTTTCGCTGATCGAGTTCGCCGCCGCCAACCACGACATCAACCCGTTCGCCGCCACGCACGAGGACCCGGCGCACATCATCATCTCCAACGTCGCCGGCGAGGACGCGCACCAGCTGATCGTCAACTGGACCAGCATCTTCGAGGCCGAACCGCACTGGCTGCACGGCGAAGCGGAACGCTGCGGCGTGCGCAACGCCTACGAGCAGCCCGGGCAGCTCGGGCCGGACCGCTGGGCCGCGCTGGTGGCGGCGCGCGCCATACGCGCCGAGGGCGCCAGCCTGGTGGTGAACTGCGGCACCGCCACCACCATCGACATGCTCTCCGCCGCAGGCGTGTTCGAAGGCGGACTGATCCTGCCCGGCGTCGACCTGATGCGCTTCGTGCTGCATGAACACACCGGCCGGCTGCCGCTGCAGGAGGGCGCCTATCGCGACTCGCCGCGCAACACCATCGATGCCATCGAATCGGGCTGCTGGAATGCGCAGGCCGGCGCGGTCGAGCGCGCCGCGCGCCGTCTGGGACCCGGCGGGCTGTGCCTGGTCAGCGGCGGCGCCGGACGCAGCCTGATGGAGCGCATCGAGGGCGTGGACTGCCGCTATGTCGACAACCTGGTGCTCGAGGGCCTGGCGCGCATCGCCAACACCACGCTGGCCTCGCGGGCGGGAGGCGCCGTGCGATGAGACTGCTGTTCCTGCTGCTGGTGCTGGCCAATCTGGCGTTCTTCGCCTGGGCGAAGTATTTCGCCACCGATGCCGGCCTGTCGGACCCGCGGCCGGCAGGCCAGCAGCTGGCGCCGGACGCGGTGCGCATCCTGCCAGCGGTCTCGCCGCCCCCTCCCGCGCGGCCCGCCGCACCGACGCCGCCCGCCTCGGCGCCGGCCGAAGCCGTGGTGTCGGCCTGCCTGGAATGGGGCGGCTTCTCGGTCGCCGACGCCGCAGTGGCCGAGCAGGCGCTGGGCGCGCTGAACCTGGGTGCGAGGCTCACGCAAAGGCGCAGCGAGGACGTGGCCGGCTGGTGGGTGTACATGCCGCCGCAGGCAAACCGCCAGGCGGCGCAGAAGAAGGCGGCGGAACTGAAGGGGCTGGGCGTCGACGAATACTTCATCCTGCAGGAAGAAGGGCGTTTCCGCTTCGCGCTTTCGCTGGGGGTATTCCGCACCGAGGAGGCGGCCAAGGCCAGGCTGGAGGCGCTGCGCGCGCGCGGCGTGCGCTCGGCGCAGGTCGGCCCGCGCGAGACGCCGGTGCAGAAGGTCTGGTTCCAGGTTCGGCAGGTCGAGGCGTCGCTGGCCGCGCGGCTCAAGGACCTGATGCAGAGCGTGCCCGGGGCCGAACTGCGCGATTGCCCGGCAGCCGGCGCCTGAGCGGCGACCCGGCCGAGCCCCGGGGCGACCCGTTTCAGCCTATGGGGTAGGAACCGCCGGGCAGGTGCTCGGCGACCACGGCCAGCAGCTTGTCGGAGCGCACCGACTTGGTCACGTAACCGACCGCGCCCAGCGCCTTGCCGCGGTCGAACTCGTCCAGCGAGGTCAGGAACACCACCGGGATGGGCGGCACCGACTTGTCGGAGCGCAGCGCCTCGATGAACTGGAATCCGTCCATGTGCGGCATCTGCACGTCGGTGATGATCAGGTCGGGGTGGCTGCGCAGGACGGCGTAACCCGCTTCGATGCCGTCGGCGGCGGTGATCACGTCGTAGCCGGCCGAACTCAGGTGCAGGCGAAGCAATTCTCGCAGGCTCTGGTCGTCGTCGACGACGAGTATGGTCTTGGACATCGACGCCTTGCCGCGCAGGATCGCGCGTTGAATGAGTGGTGCCGGGGAGAGGAGTCGAACCTCCGACCTTCGCATTACGAATGCGCTGCTCTACCAACTGAGCTACACCGGCCCTGAACTGCAGGAAACAGGGGGGCGATTATAGTCCGAGCCGCCTGCCGCGTCATCCCTGGGTGCGCTCCCGCACACCGGACCGCCGCCGGACTCCGGGCCGCGGCGTGTACTATTTCCTGCTTTGCGGCGCACCTGCGCCGTTCATGGCGGATATCCGGCCGTCCGTCGCCGCAAATTGCGGCGACGGCGGCCACTACCTAGCATTCAATACGTCAAAGGGGCTCCAGATGACCAAGCAATCCGGCTTCACGCTGCTCGAACTCATGATCGTGGTGGCCATCATCGGCATCATCGCCGGCATCGGCTACCCGGCCTACAGCGATTACATCACCCGCTCGAAGCTTTCGGAGGCGATCTCCAACCTCTCCGACATGCGCGTCAAGATGGAGCAGTACTTCCTTGACAACCGCACCTACGTGGGCGCCTGCGCCACCGGCACGGTGGCGCCGCTGCCCACCGGCAAGTACTTCACCTTCACCTGCCCGACGCTGACCGCCACGGCCTATACGGTGCTCGCCACCGGCGTGTCCACGCAGGGCATGGGCGGCTTCGGCTACAGCATCGACCAGAACAACACCAAGCTGACCACCGCCGTGCCCACCGGCTGGACCCAGGCGACCAACTGCTGGACCCTGAAGAAGGACGGTTCGTGCTGAAAAACGGCATCCCGGCCGCCCGCCGCGCGCTGCCCGCGCAGCGCGGCATCACCCTGGTCGAAGTCCTGATCGGGCTGGCGATCGCCGGACTGCTGATGGCCCTGGGCCTGCCGGCCTTCCAGACCCTGCTGGCCAACAACAAGGTGCGCAACACGGCCGACGCCATCCAGGCCGGCCTGCAGGTGGCGCGCGCCGAAGCCATCAAGCAGAACCTCGCGGTCGAGTTCCTGCTGTTCGGCGATACCGACTACGCTCCCAGCCAGGCCGGCGCGGTCACCGCGAACACCAGCGGACCGCACTGGCTGGTGCGCGTCTTCGACGCCGCCACCGCAAGCTATACGCACCTGGACTGGCGCAACGGCTTCGAGGGCAGTGCGCAGAGCGAGTCGGTCGGCGGCTCGGTGACCACGACGATCGCGGCCACCTACCCCACCGGGCTGACGCCGAGCAACGTGATCACCTTCCGTTCGCTGGGCGGCACCTCGCTGGGCGGCGCCGCGACCTTCGACGTCTCCAACCCCTCGGCGGGCGTCTGCAACACCAGTTCCACCCCGGGTCCGATACGCTGCCTGCGCGTGGTGGTCACGGTCGCCGGCCAGGTGCGCGTCTGCGACCCCTCGGTGACCAGCACCGACATGCGCAGCTGCTGAGGACGAACCGGTGAACCCCATGCGCGCACCCCGCAGACATACGCAATCCGGCGTCATGCTGATCGAAGCCCTGATCGGCATCCTGATCTTCTCGGTCGGCATCCTGGCGCTGATCGGCATGCAGGCCGCCGCCATGCGCGGCGTGTCGGACGCCCGCTACCGCACCGAGGCCGCGCAGTTCGCCAACGACCTGCTGACCAACGTGGTGCTCAACGTCGACCGCACCTCGGATGCCACCATACAGACCTCGCTGGCCGCCTTCGCCCACCAGGCCAGCGGCACGAACTGCGCCTTTTCCGGCGCCGCATCCGCCAATGCCATGGTGACCGGCTGGGTGGCCAACGTGACCGGCACCACGGCCGGCGCGCGTCCGCCGCTGCCCGGCGCCACCAGCGCCATGCAGCAGGTGGTGGTCGACACCAGTTCCGGTTCGTTCAACCGCATCACCATCACCCTGTGCTGGAAGAGCCCGGAAGACGCCGTGGCCCGCCGGCACTCGCTGACCTCCTTCATCAATTAGGCACGGACATGACCGCCCGCCACAATCACCGCGCAATCCAGGCGCCGCGCAGACAGCGCGGCATGAGCCTGGTCGAGATCATGGTCGCCGTGCTGATCGGCCTGATCGGCATGGTGGTGATCTTCCAGATGTTCGCACTGTCCGAGTCGCGCAAGCGCACCATCTCGGCCGGCAGCGACATGGACGTCTCCGGCCGCCTGGGACTGATCGCGCTGCAGCGCGACGTGCAGCTGGCCGGCTACGGTTACGGCCAGGCCGCCTCGCCCACCGCCACGGGCAGCGCCCCGGCCATGGGCTGCGCGGTGACCGCCTTTGACAGCGGGCGCCCCGGCGGCAGCCAGGATTTCAGCTTCACGCTGGCGCCGGTCAACATCGCGGTGGGCGCCAGCGGCGCCCCGGACACGATCTCCGTCCTGCAGGGCAGCTCCAACGCGCTGGTGGTGGGCAAGACCATCGACCAGTCGGGCACCGATTCCAAGCGCATCAAGGCCGACACCGGCGGTCGCGTCGGTCTGGAGAAGGGCGACGTGGTCGTCGCCGTCACCGCCTCGCCCTCGCTGGCCTGCGCGCTGATCGAGATCACCGACAACAGCAACACCGACCAGGTGACCCTGAATCACATCACCGGCAACTATGTGAACTCCGCCGGCCAGTCCAGGACCGCGCGCTTCAACAAATCCGGCGGCGTGGCCTTCACGCTCACCGGCGACGGCAAGCTGTACAGTCTGGGGCCGACGCCGCGGCTGAACATCTGGTCGATCGTGAACAGCAAACTGGTGGTGGCCAACGGCCTGGGCTACGTCGATGCCAACAGCGACAGCGCCAACGACACGCTGGAAACCGCCGACGGCATCATCAACCTGAAGGCGCAGTACGGCTACGACACCAACAACGACGGCCTGATCGCCACCTCGGAGTGGACCACGACGGCCCCGACGGTGTGGTCGCGCGTGCTGGCCGTGCGCGTGGCGATCCTGGCGCGCGGGCAGTTCGAGCGCAACCCGGTCACCACCACGGCACCCTCGTGGACCGGCGGCGCGTTCGTCATGACGGACGTGGACGGCACCTCGGACAGCAACGAAACCGGCAGCGCCAACAACTGGCGCCATTACCGCTACAACGTCTACGAGGCGATCATCCCGCTGAAGAACATGATCTGGGGGTCGAAGCTGTGAACGCCAAACTCGAATCATCCGCCGTGCGCCGCCAGCAGGGCGTGGTGCTGTTCGTGTCGCTGATCATCCTGGTGGCCATGAGCCTGGCCGGCCTGGCGGTGATGCGCACCTCCGGCACCGGCCTGCTGGTCACCGCCAACCTCGCCTTCAAGCAAAGCGCCACCGCCTCGGCGGATCGCGGCATCGAGGCCGCGCGCGCCTGGATGCTGGGGCAGTCGGGCGCCACGCTGGACGCCGACAACGCGGCGATCGGCTATTACTCGAGCTGGGGCACCTTCGACCCCTTCACCTTCACCTGGAGCGGCGTGCCGGTGATCGCCGCCGACGCCTCGGGCAACGCGGTGCGCTTCGTCGTGCACCGCCTGTGCCAGACCGCCAACACCACCATCAACGCCACGGGCCAGCAGTGCATCGTGCGCACCACGTCCTCCAGCGGCGCGTCTTCGGGCGGCTCGGCCGGTGGCGTGGGCTACGGCTCGTTCAACCTGTCGAGCAAGATTTCCCCCTATTACCGCATCACGGTGCGTGCCGAAGGGCCGAAGAACACCGTGTCCTATGTGCAATCGATCGTCGAATGATGCCGCGAACCCCCGCGTTCGCCCGGAGTACCGCCATGAATGAACGACGCAGCCTGCGCAGCAAGCTCAAGACCGCCCTGGTGTACGCGGCGCTGGGCTCCATGATCACCGCCCAGACCCAGGCCTATGCCGCCCAGGCCGAGCTCGCCGACGTGCCGCTGGCCAGCTCCTCGACCGCCGCGGTCAAGCCCAACATTCTGTTCGTGCTGGACGATTCCGGCTCCATGGACTGGGAGTACATGCCCGACGAGATGGGCAGCTACAGCGGCAAGACCAGCTACCGCAGCCACGTCTGCAACACGATCTACTACAACCCCAGCATCACCTACGCGCCGCCCAAGAATGCCGACGGCACGAACTTCCCCGACCAGTCCTTCACCGCCGCGAAGAACAACGGCTACAGTTCGAGCTCGGGCACCACGGACCTTTCGCAGTACTACTACTTCGGTAACGACGCCTATTACCAGCGCGCCTATTACTACACCTACACCGGCACGGCGCCCAGCTCGCTGTCCTCCTCGGCCTGCCAGGGCAGCGCACCCAACGCCAAGACCTCATGGCCGGTGTTCCCTGACGTCAACGGCAACTGGACCAAGGTCCAGGTTTCCGTGGCCGATGAAACCAACTTCGCCAACTGGTATTCGTACTACAGCGACCGCCTGAAGGCCATGAAGGGCGCGGCCAGCCGCGCTTTCGTGACCCTGGGCAGTTCCTACCGGGTGGGCTTCATCACCATCAACCCGAACAACCCGGTGTCTTCCAGCAAGTACCTGAAGGTGGCGGATTTCGATTCGACCCAAAAATCGGCCTGGTTCACCAAGCTGTTCAGCCAATCCACCAACGGCAGCACACCGCTGCGCTCGGCGCTGTCGCGCGCCGGCTGGATGTACGGGGGCAAGCTGAACACCGGCCTGACCAACGGCATCCCCACGACCGACGATCCGGTGCAGTACTCCTGCCAGCAGAACTTCACCATCCTGACCACGGACGGCTACTGGAACGGCGGCGGCGGCCAGCAGCTGGATGGCTCCGGCATGGGCAACCAGGACGGCGACTACGCGACCGCGCCGCGGCCGATGTTCGACAACACCACCTCGACCCAGCGCACGCGTACCATCACCACCTCCTACCGCTATTCGAGCTGCACCGTCAGCGGCGGCAAGAAGAAGGGTTCGGGCACTTCAGGCACGCGCATCATCAAGGACGTGCAGACCGTGGACGAGAACCAGACGATCAGCGGCGGTGTGGCCACCGGGACGCCGACCACCTCCTCGTCCACCAGTTCCTCGAACCACACCTCCTGCGCCACCTCCTCCCCGGCCCTGCCGGCGACCACGGTCAGCGGTCCAACGACGACGACCATCGCCGGCAGCACCGGCAGTTCGGACAACATGGCCGACACCTCGCAGTACTACTACGCCACCGACCTGCGCACCTCGACCCTGGGCAACTGCACCTCCGGCAGTTCTGGCAACAACGTCTGCGAGAACAACGTGCCGGCCTCCGGCACCGCGACCGAGGACGACAAGGCCTCGCACCAGCACATGACCACCTTCACCCTCGGCCTGGGCATCTTCGGCACCCTGCCGTTCAGTTCGGACTACAAGACCAACACCGATCCGGCCACCACCTTCAACAAGATCCGCAACGGCACGGTGAACTGGCCGGATGCAAACGACGGCAGTGAAGAAAAGGCCGACGACCTCTGGCACACGGCGGTCAACGGGCGCGGCACGGCCTTCGCCGCCTACAACCCGGACGACCTGATCACCGGCCTGAACGCGGCGCTGTCGGGCGTCAACGCGCGCGTCGCCTCGGCGGCGGCGGCGGCGACCTCCAACCTGGAGCCCGTGGCCGGCGACAACTTCGCCTATACGGCCAGCTACGAAACCCAGCGCTGGGTCGGCGAACTGCAGGCACGCGAGATCGACCTGGCCACCGGCAACGTCAGCACGACGGCGGTGTGGTCCGCGCAGGCCAAGCTGGACGCCAAGACCGGCGCAGCCTGCGACAACCGCGTGATCAAGCTGTTCCGCTCCGGCGCCACCAACAATGTGGTCGACCTGAAGTGGGATACCTATTCCTGCGACAGCTCGATGGCGCCGACTGGCGCGGCGGCCACCGGCCTCGATGCGACGGAAAAGGCCTGGTTCGATGCGACCGAGGTGGCGACCCTGTCGCACTACACCTCGATGACCGACGGCACCTCGGGCACCGTGAACCAGCGCTCCGCCGCCGCCGGCGCGCCGCTGCTGAACTACGTGCGCGGCCAGCGCGGCAAGGAAGGTTTCCTCGCCAACGACCTGAACACGCTGTTCCGCACGCGCACCCACGTGCTGGGCGACATCGTCAACGCCCAGCCGGTGTTCGTGAAGGCGCCGTTCGGCTCCTTCACCGATACCGGCTACTCGAGCTACAAGAGCACCAATTCCGGCCGCACGCCGATGGTCTACGTGGCCGCCAACGACGGCATGCTGCACGCCTTCTACGCCGGCACCAGCACCACCGATACCAACGGCGGCGTCGAGGCCTGGGCCTACGTGCCGCGCTTCGTGGCGCCCAACCTGTGGCAGCTGGCCAGCGACAACTACAAGAACCTGCACCAGTTCTTCGTCGACGGCACGCCTTCTGTGGGCGACGTCTACGACTCGGCGACCACCTCCTGGAAGACCGTGCTGGTGGCCGGCGTGAACAAGGGCGGCAAGGGCTTCTACGCCCTGGACATCACCGACCCGGCCACGCCCAAGGCGCTGTGGGAGTTCACCTACAGCGCGACCTGCTACGACGCGGGCGACAACACGACCTGGGGCGCGGACTGCAACCTCGGCTACAGCTACGGCAATCCGGCCATCACCAAGCTCTCGGACGGCACCTGGGTGGTGATGGTCAGTTCCGGCTACAACAACGTGAACGGCGCGACCAACGACGGCCAGGGTTTCCTGTACGTGCTGAATGCCATCACCGGCAAGATCATCAAGAAGATCGGCACCGGCACCGGTTCGGCCACCACGCCTTCGAACCTGGGCAAGATCAACAACTGGGTGGAGAACGGCCTGACCGACAACACCACGGTGCGGGTCTACGGTGCGGACCTGCTCGGCAACCTGTGGCGCTTCGACGTGAACAGCGCCACGCCCACCGCGACGCGCATCGCGACCTTCAAGGACGCCTCCAGCAACCCCCAGCCGATCACGACCAAGCCGGAGCTCACCTCGATCGGCGGCAACCCGCACGTGATCGTGACTACCGGGCGTTACCTGGGCGCCAGCGACGTCAGCGATGTCAAGGTCCAGAGCATCTACACGATCCGCGATCCGCTCTCCTCGACCGCCTACACGGACCCGCGCACATCGCTGAAGAAGCTCACCATGGTCAACGGCACCACGGTGATCAGCGGCGTGTCGACGACGACGCGCACCTCCTCGTGCACAACCAACTGCTCGGCCACCGACGGCTGGTTCGTCGACCTGCCGGACAGCGGGGAACGCGTCAACGTCGACGTGAAGCTGCAGCTGGGCACGCTGACGGTGCTCTCCAACGTGCCGCAGAACAACGCCTGCAACATCGGCGGCTACAGCTACATCAACTTCTTCGATTACGCCACGGGCCTGGCGGTGCCTTCCTCGACCGGCGGCTCGGTCGGCCAGAAGCTGTCGGATTCGCTGGCGGTGGGCTTGAACATCGTGCGCCTTCCCAGCGGCAAGACGGTGGCCATCGCCACCACCTCGGACGCGTCGCAGAAGACCATCGATGTGCCGGTCGCTTCGCCCGGCCTGACCGGTCGGCGCGTGAGCTGGCGCGAACTCGGAGAATAGCGATAGCCTCGGTGCGCGCATGGCAGGACCATTCGCCACCGGGCCGCTGCCTGTCCGCCCCGCCTCGCTCCGGCTCGGGCTGCTGATCCTCGCTTCGGCGCTGGCGCACGCCGCGATTGTATCCGGCCTGGACAGGCTGATGGCCGGAACGCCGGCCGCATCGGCGGCGCGCCTGTCCGCCGTGCTGCTGCCGGCGCCGCAGCCGAGTGCATCGTCCTCGCCGGTCTCGCCGCCTTCGCCGCCTTCACCCGCCAGGCCGTCTCCCGCCGAACCGCGGGAAGCCTCCCCGGCGACATTGCCGACACCGGCCCCGCCGCTGGCAAGCGAACCGCCGCCCGTGCCGCCCAGCGAACTGGCGCGCGACAGCGTGGTCGAGCTGTTGCCCGGCCCGCGCTACTACGCGGCCAACGAACTGGACCAGCGGCCGGTGGCCATCACCCCCATCCTTCCGGAGTACCCCGAAACGGCCAGCCCGGACGGCGCCTACCTGGTGGTGCGCATCCTGATCGACGAGCATGGCAGGACCGAGCGCGTGGTGGTGCTGATCGCCGACCCCGAGAACGAATTCGAGCAGGCGGTCGCGGAAGCCTTCAGCCGCGGCCGATTCAGGCCCGGCATGAAGAACGGCGTGGCCGTGAAGAGCCAGATCGTGGCCGAGATCCGCTTTTTTCCCGAGGACCGTCCGGGTGCCCGCACGCTTGCGCCGCCGGCGCCGGTCGCCGACTAGCGGCAACCGACCTCAGGTACGCGCAGGCGTCGACAGGGCGCGCGGCAGGGAGAACACCACGTCCTCCTCGATGCCGGGCAGCGCAGTGACGCGCGCGGCGCCGAGCTCCTTCAGGCGCGCGACCACGGCCTCGACCAGCACCTCGGGCGCGGAGGCGCCCGCCGTGACGCCGATGCGCTTCTTGCCGACCAGCCATTCGGGACGCAACTCGCCGGCGTTGTCCACCATGTGGGCTTCGGTGCCGCGGCCCTGCGCCACCTCACGCAGCCGGTTGGAATTGGAACTGTTCGGCGAGCCGACCACGATGACCAGATCGCACTGCGGCGCCATGAACTTGACGGCGTCCTGGCGATTCTGGGTGGCGTAGCAGATGTCGTCCTTCTTCGGGCCGTGGATGGCCGGAAAGCGCGCGCGCAGGGCGGCGACGATGGCCTGGGCGTCGTCGACCGACAAAGTGGTCTGCGTGACGTAGGCGACCTTGAGCGGGTCGCGGATCGAGACGCTGGCGACATCCGCGACGGTCTCCACCAGATGCATGCCGGACTCGGCCTGCCCCATGGTGCCCTCGGCCTCGGGGTGGCCGCGATGGCCGATCATCACGATCTCCAGGCCGTCCTTCAGCATCTTGGCGACTTCGACATGCACCTTGGTGACCAGCGGGCAGGTCGCATCGAAGACCTTCAGGCCGCGCGCCTCGGCGTCGCGGCGCACGTCCTGCGCCACGCCGTGCGCGCTGAAAATCACCGTGCTGCCGGCCGGAATCTCGTCCAGTTCCTCGACGAACACCGCGCCCTTGCGGCGCAGGTCCTCGACCACGAACTTGTTGTGCACGATCTCGTGGCGCACGTAGATCGGCGCACCGAAGGCCTCGATCGCGCGCTCGACGATTTCGATGGCACGCTCCACGCCCGCGCAGAAGCCGCGCGGATTCGCCAACAGGACTTCCGCGGTGCCGGCCTGCCCGGCGATGGTTTTCTGATTGCTCATGGGACCCCTCGTTGCCGGTTTCAGAGCACGGCCAGGACTTCGACTTCGAAGCGGATCGACCGCCCGGCCAGCGGGTGGTTGAAATCGACCCGCGCCGCCCCGTCCTCGATCTGCTGCACCAGCCCGGAGTAGCTCGCGCCTTCGGGCGAAGAAAACTCGATCACCTGTCCGACCTGCACGTTCATGGTCGGCGGAAACGTCCCCAGCGGAACGCTCTGCACGAAATCCTCGCGGCGTTCGCCGAACGACTGATCGGCCGCCAGAGTGAACACCTGCCGGGTGCCGCAGACCACGCCGACCAGGCAGCTTTCCAGCTTCGGCGAGAGTTCGCCGCTGCCCAGGACCAGGGTTGCCGGGTGGCCGCCGAAGGTGGACAGCACCTCGGTATGCGGCGCCTCGGCCAACGCGATCCTGTAATGCAGCGTGAGATGGCTGCCCGGCGTGACCGTCTGCGTCGCGCTCATGCACGCCCCTGCGGCAGAAAGCTCTCGATGATCAGGATGACGGCGCCGACCGAGATGGCCGAATCGGCGACGTTGAATGCGGGCCAGTGCCAGCCGTAGGCATGGAAATCGAGGAAATCCACCACATGGCCGTAGGCCAGGCGATCGATCAGATTGCCGATCGCGCCTGCCAGGATCAGGGCGAGCCCCAGATTGAGCAGCGTGCGCCCGGGGTGCCGCCACAGCATCCAGGTCACGATGACGACGGCCAGGATCGCGATGCCGGCCAGCAGCGGCGTCTGCCAGCCCGGCGCGCTCGCCAGGAAGCTGAAGGCCGCGCCCTTGTTGAACACCAGCACCAGATTGAAGAACGACGTCAGCGGCCGCGACTCGCCGGGACTGAAGGCGGCCAGCACGGCGAGCTTGCTGAGCTGATCGGCGAGCACGATGAGCATCGCCAGGGCGAGCCAGGGCGCGAACCGGCCCAGCGAGCGCGTGGCGGCCGAGCGCTCAGGCATGCGTGCGCACCTCGTCGGCACCGGACAGATTTCCGGCGCAGCGGCCGCAGATCGTCGGGTGCCCGGCAACCGCACCGACGTCGGCACGGAAGTGCCAGCAACGCTCGCACTTGGCGTGCGTGCTGGGCGTCACCTCGACGCGCCCGCCGCCGTCGGGGTGCACGCGCGCCGCCGAAGTCAGCAGCACGAAGCGCAGGTCCTCGCCGAAACCTGCCAGGAAGGCGGCCAGTTCCGGGTCGGCGTGAAAATCCACTTCCGCGGCCAGCGAGGAGCCGATCTTTCCGGCGGTACGCAATTCCTCGAGCTGCTTTCTGATGTCGGCGCGTATCGTGCGCATGCGCTCCCAGCGCGCCATCAACGCGGGCGCATCCTGCACCGCCGGCAGCGCATGCCAGGTGTGCAGGAACACGCTCTGGTCCTTGCCGCCGTTGAACACCTGCCAGAGTTCTTCGGCGGTGAACGACAATATCGGCGCCATCAGGCGCACCAGGCTGGAGGTGACGTGCCAGAGCGCAGTCTGCGCCGAGCGGCGCGCATGCGACCCCGGCGCCGCGGTGTACAGGCGATCCTTCAGGATGTCGAGGTAGAAGGCGCCCAGATCCTCCGAGCAGAAGGTCTGCAGCCGTTGCGTGACCAGATGGAACTGGTAGCGGCCGTAGTCGGCAGCCATCTCTTCCTGCAGCCTGGCGGTGAGCGCAATCGCATAGCGATCGATCTCGACCATGGATTCGACCGGCACCGCGTGCGTGTCGATATCGAAGTCCGACGTGTTGGCGAGCAGGAAGCGCAGCGTGTTGCGGATGCGGCGGTAGCTCTCGACCACGCGCTTGAGGATCTCGTTGGAGATCGACAGTTCGCCCGAGTAATCGGTTGCCGCCACCCACAGGCGCAGCACCTCGGCCCCGAGAGTCCCGGAGACCTCCTGCGGCACCACGGTGTTGCCCTTCGACTTGGACATCTTCTTGCCTTCGCCGTCCACCACGAAGCCGTGCGTGAGCAGCCCCTTGTAGGGGGGCACGCCGTTCATCATGCAGGAGACGAGCAATGAGGAATGGAACCAGCCGCGATGCTGGTCCGAACCTTCGAGGTAGAGGTCGGCCGGGAACGCGCTCTCGCCGGCGTGCGATCTCTTCAGCACCGTGTAGTGCGTCGAACCGGAGTCGAACCACACGTCCAGCGTGTCCTTGATCTTCTCGTAGTGCGCGGCGTCCGAGCCTATGAGTTCCTCGGGCGTGACGGTCTGCCAGGCCTCGATGCCGCCCTGCTCGACCCGCCTGGCCACCGCCTCGAGGATCTCGGGCGTGCGCGGATGCAGTTCGCCGCTCTCCTTGTGGATGAAGAACGGCATCGGCACGCCCCACTGGCGCTGGCGCGACAGCGTCCAGTCCGGCCGATTGGCGATCATGCCGTGCAGGCGCGCCTGCCCCCAGGCAGGGAAGAACTGCGTATTGGCGATGCCGCGCAGGGCCGTGGCGCGCAGGGTCTCCGCGGGCTTCACGCCGTTGCGGCCGGGCACCTCCTCCATGCCGGCGAACCATTGGGTGGTCGCGCGCAGGATCACCGGCGTCTTGTGGCGCCAGCAATGCATGTAGCTGTGCTCGTACTTGTGCACCGCCAGCAGCGCGCCGCGCTCCTTGAGGTGCTCGACGATCTTCGGATTGGCCTCCCAGATCGACAGGCCGCCGAACAGCGGCAGCGTGGAGACATAGCGGCCGTCGCCCATCACCGGCGTGAGGATCTCGTCGTCGCGCACGCCATAGCGCCGGCAGGAGTCGAAGTCCTCCACGCCGTAGGCTGGCGCGGAGTGCACGATCCCGGTGCCGGTGTCCAGGGTCACGTACTCGCCCAGATAGACCGGCGAGAGCCTGTCGTAGAAGGGGTGCCGGAACGCGATGCGCTCGAGCGCCGCGCCCTTGCAGGAGGCGATGGTCTCGCCCTGCAGCTTGTAGCGCGCCAGGCAGGCGTCGCGCAGATCTCCGGCGAGGATCAACAGGCGCTCGCCCGCATCGACCAGGTGGTAGTCGATCTCGGGGTGCACGTTCAGCGCCTGGTTGCCGGGCAGGGTCCAGGGCGTCGTGGTCCAGATGACGATCTGCCCGGGCTTGTCGGGCAGCGCCGCCAGGCCGAAGGCCGCAGCCAGTTTCTCCGGTTCGGCGAACGGGAAGCCCACGTCCACCGCGAGGTCGACCCGGTCCTCGTATTCGACCTCCGCCTCGGCCAGGGCCGAACCGCAGTCGAAGCACCAGTTCACGGGCTTCAGGCCGCGGTAGACGTAGCCCTTCTCGAGCAACACGCCGAGCGCGCGGATCTCGTCCGCCTCGTTGCCCGGCGCCATCGTCAGGTAGGGGTTGTCCCAGTCGCCGAGCACGCCCAGACGCTGGAAATCCTTCTTCTGGCGCTCGATCTGCTCGGTGGCATAGGCGCGGCACAGCGCCTGGGTCTTTTCCGGCGGCAGGTTCTTGCCGTGCTTCTTCTCGATCTGCACCTCGATCGGCATGCCGTGGCAGTCCCAACCCGGCACATAGGGCGCGTCGTAGCCGGCCAGCAGCTTGGACTTCACGATCACGTCCTTGAGGATCTTGTTCACCGCGTGGCCGATATGGATGTCGCCGTTGGCGTACGGCGGGCCATCGTGCAGCACGAAGCGCGGACGGCCGTGGCAGGCCTGGCGCAGGCGCTTGTAGAGCCCCTGGTCCTGCCATTGCTTCACCCAGAGCGGTTCGCGCCGCGCGAGGTCGCCCTTCATGGGGAACGGGGTGTCCGGCAGGTTCAGCGTCTTCTTGTAATCAGCCATTTGTCTTCATCGCAAAAAATTTTCTGGCGTTCGCCACGTCGCCGGCGATCGCCGCCCTGAGTTCATCGAGGCCGGAGTACTTCTCCTCATCGCGCAATCGCGAGAGGAAACGCACCTTCAGCCGGCTCCCGTACAGATCGCCATCGAAATCCAGCAGGTGCACTTCGAGCAGCGGGACCGGCACTTCGTTCACCGTCGGGCGCACGCCGAGGCTGGCCACTGCCGGCAGCGACGCACCCGCCGCCGAAGGCACGCCGTCGACCTCGACCACGAAGATGCCGGCCAGCGGCGGCTTGTGCGGCAACACGATGTTGGCGGTCAGAGAGCCAAGTGTGCGACCGAGCTTCTCGCCATGCGCGACGCGTCCGGCGATCACGTAGGTGCGGCCGAGAAGAACCTCCGCCGCTGCGAGGTCACCGGCTTCGAGGGCCGCACGCACCCCGGAACTGGAAACCCTCACGCCGTCCACCCTGACCTCGGGCATCGCCTCGACGCCGAAGCCGTGCGTGCGGCCCGCACGCTCGAGCATGGCGAAGTCGCCGGCGCGCCGGGCACCGAAGCGGAAATCCTCGCCGACGATCAACCAGGCACAACCCAGACCCTGCACCAGCACCTGCTCGATGAACTGCTCCGGAGCCAGGGCGGCAAAGCGCGCCTCGAAACGCGCCACATGCACGCGATCCACTCCCGCATTGCGCAACACGGTCAGCTTGGAGGTCAGGCGCGTCAGGCGCGTCTGTGCCGACTGCGGCGCGAAGAATTCGCGCGGATGGGGCTCGAAGGTCAGTACGCATGCAGGCACGCCCAACGCTTTCGCCTTGGCCCTGAGCCGCGCCAGCATGGCCTGATGGCCTCGATGCACGCCGTCGAAATTGCCGATCGTGATCGCGTGCCGCCGGGCCGGCGCCGTGAGGCGGCCTGCAGGCGCTGGAAGCATTCCGTGGGTGACTTGCATGGTGCGCATCAAGCGGCGTGTGCGCGCAAAGATGTGCGCGGTAAAATTATGAATTATAGCGGATTTTCCCTCTAACCCGGGGGCTCCGGAGGACTGGAAACGAAGGGCCCGGATGCTCTAGGATGCCCTTGGGAGGGAACCTCATGAAGACGCTGGAAGATCAGATGTCGTTCTACGCCGCCTATCATCAGGACGCGCGCAACAAGCTGACGCATTTCTTCGGCGTGCCTGCCATCGTCTTCGCGATAATGATCCCGTTGAGCTGGCCGCGCTTCGATGCGTTCGGATTCGGTTTCACGCCCGCCGTGCCGGTGATGCTGACCATCCTCGTCTATTACCTGGTGCTGGACCTTGCTCTGGGCGCAGGCATGATCGTGGTGCTCGGCGCACTGCTGTATGCGGCGGACGCGGTGGCCGAACTGCCGCTCATGCAAGGCCTGGCCTGGTTCGTCGCCTTCTTCGTGGGCGGCTGGATCGTGCAACTGATCGGCCACGTGTTCGAGGGACGCAGGCCCGCGCTGGCCGACAACCTGTTCCAGATCTTCGTCGCGCCCATTTTCCTCGCTGCGGAAGCCTGCTTCCTGCTCGGCGCGCGGAAGGCGCTCGAGGAGCGGGTGAATCGCCGGGCTCGCGAGATGCGCGCGGCGGCCGGCTTCGCCGCGCCCGAGTCCTCCGCCTCAGTTCAGCCGCGCGCATAGCGCGGTCAGTTCCACCACCCGGGCACGGATGTCGGTCGCGTCCGACGCCTCGGGCTCGCGCTCCAGGTAGGCGGCGAGATCCTGCAAGGCCGCGCGGAACGCCTCGAGCTGCTGGTAGAGCAGGCCTCGATCGCGCAACTCGACGTGCGCCTCGGGCGCCGCGATGATCAGGCGGTTCATCACTTCCAGCAGGGCTTGCTGGTCCTGGCTCTGCCTGTGTATGCCCTTGAGGTTGCGCAGCACCCGCGCCACGATCTGCCGCTTGCCCGCGGGCTCGAGGAATTGCCCCAGCGGCAGTTCGTTGGCTGCGTCGCGCGAACGTCCCGTGCCGGCCACCACGCGCTTGAGCAGTTCGCGCAGTTCATCCTCGGACTTCGGCTCCCCCCCGGAGAACGGGTCGAGCACCAGGGTGCCGCCGCGCAGCTTCAGCCGCACCAGGAAATGGCCGGGGAACGACACGCCCTCGAGCGGCAAGCCGATGCGCCTGCCGACCTCCATGTAGACCACCGCGAGCGTGATCGGGATGCCGGTGCGCCGCTCCAGCACCTCGTTCAGATAGCTGTTCCGCGGATCGTAGTAATCGCCGGCGTTGCCCGCGTAACCCAGGTCGTCGAACAGGAACTGGTTCAGCGCGATCACGCGCTGTTCGGCGTCGGCGCTTTCCGGCAATCGCGCGCGAAGGCGCACGCCCATGCGCTCGATATCGCCGAGGTAGCGCTCGATGTCGAGGCCCGGATAGGCGTCTTCGGCGATCATCAGGCAGGCTTCGGCCAGATCGAAGCGCTCTTCCGCGCCGGACAGCAGACGCGCGAAGCGCGCCAGCGGCGAGAGCGCGGCGGACTCAGGTGCTTCGGGCTTCTTCGGCGACGCCATGATCCTCAGTCCGCCCCACGCAACGCGAAATCGCGCAGCCGGAAACCGAAGGCCAGCAGGCTGCCGGCGTACACGGTCGCGCCCAGCACCACCAGCCCGCCAAGTCCGGCCAGGCGACGCAGGCTGTCCGCTGCCAGCCACCACTCGGGACTGCCCATGACCGCCCACAAGACCGCCGCCATCACGGCCACCGATACCGCGACCTTCAACCAGAAACCGGCCCATCCGGCTTGCGGCCGATAGATGTCGTGGCTGCGCAGGTAGTGATACAGCAGGGCCGCATTCAGGCACGCACCCAGGCCGATCGCGAGAGCCAGCCCGGCATGCTGCAGCGGCATGACGAAAACCAGGTTCATCGCCTGGGTGGCGACCAGCGTGACGACGCCGATCTTCACCGGGGTGACCACGTTCTGACGCGCATAAAAGCCGGGCGCCAGGATCTTCACCAGGATCATCCCGGTCAGCCCCACGCTGTAGGCGAGCAGGGCCTGTCGCGTCATCCAGGCATCTTCTGCGCTGAAGCGCCCGTAATGGAACAGCGTCGCGATCAACGGCAACGCCAGGACCGCCAGCGCAACCGCGGCGGGCACGGCCAGCATGACCGTGAGGCGCAGACCCCAGTCGAGCAGCTTCGAGTACTCCTCGGTGGCGCCGTCAGCGTGGCGCTTGGCAAGGCTCGGCAGCAGGATGGTGCCCAGTGCGGCGCCCAGCATGCCGGCGGGAAACTCCATCAGCCGGTCGGCGTAGTACAGCCAGGACACGCTGCCAGAAACCAGGAAGGAAGCGAAGATGGTGTTGATCAGCAGGGAAATCTGGCTGATCGACACGCCGAACAATGCCGGCAGCATGAGTTTCAGGACCCGCCGCAGCCCGGGGTGATGCAGATTCAGCCGCCAGCGGGGCAACAGGCCCAGCCGGGCGAGAAACGGCAGTTGCCAGAGCAACTGCAGAATGCCGCCGGCAAATACCGCCCAGCCGAGCACCAGCACAGGCGGGTCGAAATAAGGTGCGAAGAACGCCGCGGCGACGATGAAGGAGACGTTCAGAAGTACGGGGGCGAAAGCCGGCACCGCGAAACGGTTGTGCGTGTTCAGCACGCCGGCGGCCAACGCCACCATCGAGATGAACAGGATGTAGGGAAAGGTGATGCGCAGCAGCGCGACGGTGAGCCCGAACTTGTCCGGGTCGGTCGCGAAACCCGGGGCGGACAGATAGACCACCACGGGCGCGAGGGCGACGCCCAACACCGTGACCGCCACCAGCGCCAGTCCCAGCACGCTGGCCACGCAGTCGACCAGTTCGCGGGTTTCCTCTGCACTGTGCCGGTTCTTGTACTCGGCCAGGATGGGCACGAAAGCCTGGGAAAAGGCACCTTCGGCAAACAGCCTGCGCAGCAGGTTGGGCAGCCGGAAAGCGACGAAAAATGCGTCCGTCGCCAGCCCGGCGCCAAAAGCGCGGGCGATCAGTGCATCGCGCACAAAGCCCAGGATGCGCGACAACAGGGTCATGCCGCTGACCGTGGCAAGGGCGCCGAGCAGGTTCACGCCGGGAGCCCCCCGGCAACCGGGGTCCGGGCACGCGCCGCCCCCTTGGCCCGCCCGACAAAATCCTTGCCGGCCGGGGGCTTAATCGCTACAATCGCGGGCTTTTCCCAACTCGGTCCGACCCCATGGCCAATACCGCTTCCGCCCGCAAGAGCGCCCGTACTTCCGAGCTGCGCCGCCAGCGCAATGCCAGCCTGCGCTCCACGATGCGCACCGCGATGAAAGACGTCAAGAAAGCCGTCGCCGCCGGTGACCAGGCCGCCGCTGCCGCGGCTCTCACGGCGTCCATGAGCAAGATCGACCGCATCGCCGCCAAAGGCGTGGTCCACAAGAACGCGGCCGCGCGCCAGAAGTCGCGCCTGGCGCACGCCGTCAAAGCGCTCGCCAAGTAGTCCCGGAGGGGCCGTCCGGCCCCTGCCGCAGACGGACCGCCGGGGGACAGCTTCCGGCTGGTTCGAGTAGTTCCGGTCACCATCGAAGCCGCGCACGCCGCAGATCCTGCACCATCCGTTGTGCACCGCGTCGTCGACGTCGCAGCTGCCGTTACGCTCAGCCATTGAGCGCGCCGCCGGTGCCGTTCTCCGCGCCCGTCCCCGCCTTGTCCAGCTCAGCCAGCCGAGTCCGCTCCGGTGGCCTGCCGGGACGCACCTGCAATTCGTTGTCCTGGGCAAAGCTGAGCAGAAACCGGTAGGCCATGGGCTCCAGCGTCTCCAGGCGCATGTCGACCACCACGCACTTCACGCCGTTCGATGTGATCGGGTGGACGTACGGGGAATATTGCATGTGGCGATCTGCGCCGAACGCCGACATCACGCCGCACAGCCGTTCCGCCCAGTCGCTCGGGCGGAAGGTGCCACCCTGCAAGGTAATGCCCTGGATGACGAACTCGACGGGGGTGTCGGGCATTTGCGGGTCGCGAAAATCAACCGGCGGATTATAGGGTATAGCCCCAGCCCGGGTCGGCAAGGCAGCGAAGATGCATAAGCCTGTGATAACATTCCGCAAACGGCGGTTTTCCCGCCGTTTTTGCGTTTAAGGGGGTCTGCCATGTCCCATGTAATGAATACTTATGCCCGGCTGCCCGTGGCCTTCGTTCGCGGCGAAGGCGTCTGGCTCTGGGACGAATCCGGCAAGAAGTACCTCGATGCGCTGGCCGGCATTGCCGTGAACACACTCGGCTATGCGCACCCCAGGCTGGTGCGTGCGCTGAACGAGCGCATCGCCAGCGGCATCATCCACACCTCCAACCTGTTCGCCATCCCGGCCCAGGAGGCGGCAGCCGACCGCATTGCCGAGATCACCGGCCTGGACGAGGTGTTCTTCTGCAACTCCGGTTGCGAAGCGAACGAGGCTGCCATCAAGATCGCCCGCTACTACGGTCACAAGCGCGGCGTCGAGCGCCCGGAGATCATCGTCTTCGAGAAGGCCTTCCACGGCCGCACGCTCGCCACGCTTTCGGCCACCGGCAGCCGCAAGGTGCAGGCCGGCTTCGAACCGCTGGTATCGGGATTCGTGCGCGTGCCGCTGAACGACCTCGATGCGGTCCGCGCGGTGGCCGAGCACAACAAGAACGTGGTCGCGGTGATGATCGAACCGATCCAGGGCGAAGGCGGCATCAACGTGGCGCGCATGGAGTACCTGCGCGGCCTCAAGGAGGTCTGCGACCGCCACGAGTGGCTGTTCATCTCGGACGAAGTGCAGTGCGGCGTGGGCCGCACCGGCCAGTGGTTCGTTTACCAGCATGCCGGCATCTCCCCCGACGTGGTGCCGCTGGCCAAAGGCCTGGGCGGCGGCGTGGCCGTGGGCGCCTGCGTGGCGGGCAATCGCGCCAAAGGCGTGTTTTCTCCGGGCAAGCACGGCTCGACCTTCGGCGGCAACCCGCTCGCCTGCACGGCCGTCGTGACGACCATCGACACGATGAAGGATGAGCGGTTGCTCGAGAACGCGGCCAAGGTCGGCCGCGCGATCCGCGACGGCATCACGCAGGGACTGGCCGGCGAGAGAGGATTCGTCGAAGTGCGCGGCCTGGGCATGATGCTGGGTGTGGAACTCGACCGGCCGTGCGGAGATATCGTAGGCATGGCGCTCGACGCCGGACTGGTGCTGAACGTGACCTCCGAGAACGTCATCCGCCTGGTGCCACCGCTGGTCATGAGCGTCGCGGAAGCCGGCCAACTGGTGGACATCCTGGTGCGGGTCGTGAAGTCCTTCCTGGCCCGGCCGGCGCTTGCCGCCGCCAAGGCCGGCTGACGCGGACGCACGCGATGTCGATCCGGCATTTCCTGCAGTTTCGCGATATCGACAGGGCGGAGTACGCGTACCTGTTCGATCGCACGCGCTGGATCAAGCACAAGTTCAAGAGCTACGAGCGCTACTGGCCCCTCGAAGACCGGACTCTGGTGATGATCTTCGAGAAGCAAAGCACGCGCACGCGCCTGTCCTTCGAAGCAGGCATGCACCAGCTGGGCGGCGCGGCCATCTATCTGAACACGCGCGACTCGCAGCTCGGCCGCGGCGAGCCCGTCGAGGACGCCGCGCAGGTCATTTCCCGGATGTCTGACCTCGTGATGATCCGCACCTTCGAGCAGGAGATCATCGAGCGCTTCGCGGCGAATTCGCGCGTGCCGGTGATCAACGGGCTGACCAACGAATATCATCCTTGCCAGATCCTTGCCGACATCTACACTTACATCGAGCACCGCGGCCCGATCACCGGAAAAACGGTGTGCTGGATCGGCGACTCGAACAACGTATGCAACACCTGGCTGCAGGCGGCCGAAGTGCTGGATTTCAACGTGCACGTATCGACACCGCCCGGCTACGAAGTGGAACCCGAACGTGCCAACCTGTACGGCACCGACAACTATGAAGAGTTCGCCGACCCCATGGAAGCGGCGAAGGGCGCGGATCTGGTGACCACCGACGTGTGGACCAGCATGGGCTTCGAAGCCGAGAACGAAGCGCGCCGCAAGGCATTCGAAGACTGGCAGGTCGACGCCGAAATGATGCGCGTGGCCAGGGATGACGCCCTGTTCCTGCACTGCCTGCCGGCGCACCGCGGCGAGGAAGTCGCCGCCGAGGTGATCGACGGACCGCACAGCGTGGTCTGGGACGAGGCGGAGAACCGGCTGCACGCCCAGAAGGCCCTGATGGAATTTCTGCTACTTGGAAAAGTGAAAACGTAATGGCAAAGACGGCGAAGACTCTGAATACCCAGCAATCGAAGCAACGCATCAAGAAAGTCGTGCTCGCGTATTCCGGCGGGCTCGACACATCGGTGATCCTGAAATGGCTGCAGGACGTGTACGACTGCGAGGTCGTGACCTTCACAGCCGACATCGGGCAGGGCGAGGAACTGGCCCCCGCCAAGAAGAAAGCGAAGATGTTCGGCGTGAAGCAGATTTTCGTCGAGGACCTGCGCGAGGAGTTCGTGCGGGACTTCGTGTTCCCGATGTTCCGTGCCAACGCCGTTTACGAGGGCGAGTACCTGCTCGGCACATCGATCGCCCGTCCGCTGATCGCCAAGCAACTGGTCGATATCGCCAGGAAGACCGGCGCGGACGCCATTTCGCACGGCGCCACCGGCAAGGGCAACGACCAGGTGCGCTTCGAGCTGGGCGCTTACGCGCTAATGCCCAACGTGAAGATCATCGCGCCCTGGCGCGAGTGGGATCTGCTGTCGCGAGAGAAGCTGCTGAAGTACGCCGACACGCACGGCATCCCGGTGGACTACAAGAAGCGCAAGGGTGGCGCGCCCTACTCGATGGACGCCAACCTGCTGCACATTTCCTACGAGGGCGGCATCCTCGAGGATCCCAACTTCGAGCCCGAGGAATCGATGTGGCGCATCACGGTCTCGCCCGAGAAGGCGCCCAACCGTCCCGAGTACGTCGAGCTCAGTACCGGCGCGGCGACATCGTCGCCATCAACGGCAAGTCCCTCTCCCCCGCGCAGGTGCTGACCCAGCTCAACAAGCTCGGCGGCAAGCACGGCATCGGTCGCCTCGACCTGGTCGAGAACCGCTACGTGGGCATGAAGTCGCGCGGCTGCTACGAGACGCCGGGCGGCACCATCATGCTGCGCGCGCACCGCGCCATCGAGTCGCTGACCCTGGATCGCGAGGTTCTGGCGCTCAAGGACGACCTGATGCCGCGCTATGCGCGCCTGATCTACAACGGCTACTGGTTCAGCCCGGAGCGGGAGCTGCTGCAGAAACTGATCGACGAGTCGCAGGTCACCGCCAACGGCAAGGTCCGCCTGAAGCTCTACAAGGGCACCGTGCTGGTGGTCGGCCGCGAGTCGAAGTCGGACTCGCTCTTCGACACGCGCATCGCCACGTTCGACGACGATGGCGGCGCGTACAACCAGGCGGATGCGGCCGGCTTCATCAAGCTCAACGCACTGCGCATGCGCATCGCCGCCAACCTGCGCCGGCGCAAGCGCTGAGCATGGCGCGCGCCGCAGCCTCCGCGAGACGCCTGGGCTCCGCCGCGGCGTTCGCTGCGGTGCTCGCCTGCGGCGTTGCGGACGCCGCACCGGTGATCACGCAACTGGGCGCGGACCGCGTCGTCATCGACACCCCGCCGGGCTACTCGGACACCGCGTTCATAGGCTCGCCGCGACTCAACGAGTTCGCCGAGAGCCTGGTTCCCGAAGGCAACCGGATACTGGTCTTCGCCCTGTCCGATGCCGACGTGCGTCGCTTCAGCGCGGGCGACACCCCCGATCTGCGCCGCGTGCTGCTGCTCACCGTGCCACGCGCGATGGCGCGTGAGCGGGAGAGTGCCGCACAGTTCGTCGCCATGTCACGCGAGGTATTCGGCAACGTCGGTGAACGCGCCCGGCAGGCGCGGATCCACTGAAGTATCTGGACGAGAAACCGCACGGCATCGCGCATCTGATCGCCGAGTTGCGCAATGACGAGGCGGTGCGCTCAGTCCTGCAGGGAACCCGGACTCCTCCGCGAAGCTGGGGCGACAAGCCGTCCTACAGATTGTCCACCGGGACGCTGGCGCGCATCGGCGGCAAGGCGGTGAGCCTGACCGTCCTGACCATCTACGAGAACGCCGCGGATCTCGAATGGATCCGCGCCGTCACGCTGCGCTGGATAGAGCAGCTGCAGAAGCTCAACGCCGAACGCTAGTCCGGCGCAAGGCCGGCACACCCCCGCCGCCGCGCGCATGCAGCCTGCGCGCGGCGCTCCGCACTCAATCGATCGAGATCTTCGCCTTCTTCACGATGGCGGCGTACTTCTCGATGTCCTTGCGCCAAAGCGCGTTGAACGCATCGACCGTCATCGGGCGCGGTATCAGGCCGCGCGCCAGCATCTGATCACGGACATCCGGCATGTTCAGCACCTTGACGACTTCCGCGTTGAGCTTGTTCACGATATCGCGCGGCGTCGCGGAGGGCGCGAACAGGCTGAACCAGGCCAGCACTTCGAAGCCCGTCAGCCCGGCCTCGTTCAGCGTCGGCACGTCAGGCAGCGAAGGCTCGCGAATGATCGAGGTCACCGCGATCGCGCGCAGGCGTCCGGCCTTGATGTTCGGCACCGCCGCCGAGATGTTCTCGACCAGCACCTGCACGTCGCCGCCCAGCACTGCGGCCATCGAGGGGCCGCTGCCCTTGAACGGTACGTGCAGCAGATCAATGCCGCCGGCCGCATCCTTGAACATCTCGCCTGCGATGTGCACCGAGGTCCCGGCTCCCGGAGAGGAGAAGGCGAGCTTGCCGGGATTGGCCTTCGCGTAGGCGATCAACTCCTTGACGTTGGTGGCCGGCACCTTGGGGTTGACCGCAATGATGTTCGCGGTGCTGCCCAGCATGGCGATGCCGATGAAATCGCGCAGCACGTCATAGGGCAGAGTCTTGAACACGCTCGGGTTGATTGCATGCGTCGAGCTGGGACCGAGAACGAGCGTGTAACCGTCGGGGGCGGACTTGGCGACCTGATCGGTGCCGATCTGCCCGTTGGCGCCGGGCTTGGCCTCGAGCACGACGCGCCAGCCGGCCGTCTCGCCGAGCTTCATGGCAACCAGGCGGCCGACAAAATCGGACGTGCCGCCCGGTGCGAACGGGCTGATGACGGTGATCGGCTTGCTCGGGTAGTTCGCGGCGCCCTGCGCGTGCGCCAGTGTTGCGGAACTGCAGGCGACCAGTATTGCGAGCAGCTTGCTGAGCTTCTTCATTTAACGCCCCCTTGGCTATGGATGTATGGCTCGCATGCAAAACTGCCTCGCGAACCCCTGCTGTTTTGCAAGCAAAGGATATACCATTCCCTCAACTCACCTGCATAGCCCTCCCCTATACATGAAAGAGGCATCGTCTATCCAATGAGCGTTTCCGCGCCATCGACCCCCACGTCGCGGTCTCTCGAACCGCTGCTGCGTCCACGCTCCATCGCCGTGCTCGGCGCCTCTCCGCGCCCCAACACTCTGGGCAACAATGCGGTGGCCAATCTGGTCCGCTTCGGTTTCGAGGGCGGCATCTACCCCGTGCATCCAACCGCGGCCGAAGTGGCGGGACTGAAGGCCTATGCAAATCTTGCATCGTTGCCGGAAGCGCCGGACTGTGCCGTGGTCGCGCTGTCGGCAGACAAGGTCCTGCCCACGCTCGAGGAAGCGGCCGCGCGCGGCGTGCGCGCCGCCGTGGTTTTCGCGAGTGGATTCGCCGAGACCGGCGCCGAGGGACGCAAGCTGCAAGCCGAGTTGCAGGCATTGTGCGAACGCACCGGATTGGTGATCTGCGGGCCAAACTGCCTCGGATTGGTGAATGTCACACACCGCACCTCCCTGTACAGCTCCTCGGTCCCCGAGAGCGTGTGGGCGGGCGGGCTTGCGGTGGTTTCGCATTCGGGTTCCGGCTGCATCGCGATCTCAACGCTGGCGCGCTTCGGACTCTCGCACCTGGTTTCCGCCGGCAATGCCGCGGTAGTGGACATGGCCGAGTACCTCGAGTATCTGGCCGGCGAACCTTCGACGCGCGTCGTCGCACTGTTCATGGAAACCATGCGCGATCCGGCGCGTTTCGCCGCCGGAATGCGCGCGATGCATCGCGCCGGGAAGCCGGTTGTCGCGCTCAAGGTCGGCAAGTCGACCAGGGGTGCCGCCGCCTCTGCAGCCCACACCGGATCGCTGGCCGGATCGGCAGAAGCCTACGCAGCCTTCTACCGGGACAACGGCGTCATAGCGGTCGACGATCTCGATGAGATGAGCGAGAGCCTTGCACTGATGCTGTCGATGAAGCGCAGACCCGCGGTGCATGCCGGCGCAGGTGTGGGCATCATCTCGGTCAGCGGCGGGGAAACCGCCATGCTGTGCGATATCGCCGACCGCCTCGGTGTGCGCATGCCCGAACTGTCTGCCGACGCAGGCACGCGTCTGCGCGCCGTACTGCCGGGGTTCGGCACCGCCTCGAACCCGCTAGACGCGACGGGCAACGCCGTCTACGACACGACCATCTACGAAGCCTGCATGGAGGCACTGGCAAGCGACCCGAACGTGGCGCTCGTGGCGGCCGCGCAGGACTGCTCGCCGGGCCTGTCCAAGCTCGGCTCGGGGAACTACCGGCGCATCGCCGAGGCCGTGGTCAACGTTTCGCGACGCATCGACAAGCCGGTGGCCTTCTTCAACATCGCGTCGGGCGGACTGCACCCGCACGTCGTCGAACCGCTGAACACCGAAGGCGTGCCCGCGATGCAGGGCGCCCGCGCCAGCCTGCTCGCCTTCCAGCGTGCCTTCCAGCATGCCGCGTATCTGGCATCCTGGGAGTCGCTTCCCGCGACGCCTGCGACAACCCTGACGCAGCCGGCCTGGATCGAGCGGCTGGCTGCCGGCACGCCCTTCACCGAGCGCGAAGCCAAGGCGTTCCTGGCCGCACACGGCCTGCCCGTCACGCGCGAGAAGCTCGCCACCAACGAGGAAGAGGCGCTGGCCGCGGCCCGCGAACTCGGCTATCCGGTGGTCCTGAAGATCGAATCCCCGGACATTTCTCACAAGACCGAAGTCGGCGGCGTGCGCGTCGACATCGCCGACGCCGATGCCCTGCGGGCGGCCTATGCCGGGATGCTCGCTTCTGTGCGCGGGCATGCTCCGAAGGCCCGCATCGCAAAGGTGCTGGTGCAGGAGATGGTCGTCGGAGGCGTCGAAATGATCGCCGGCCTGTCACGGCAGGAGCCCTTCGGCATGGGCGTGGTCACGGGCACCGGCGGCGTACTTGTCGAACTCGTCAAGGACGCGGCGCTCGCGCTCTGTCCCATCGACACCGCGCAGGCGCGCACCCTGGTCGACGCGACCCGGGCGGGCAAGCTTCTGGCGGGTTTTCGCGGCGCGCCCGCCGCGGATGCCGAAGCCTTCTGCGAACTGCTCGCGCGCTTGTCCGCCATCGGTGCGGCCTACGCGGATGTTCTCGAAGCCGTGGACCTCAATCCGGTCGCCGTGCTTCCCGCGGGGCGCGGCGTACGAGTGCTCGACGCGCTGATAATCCCCAAGAATCGCTCAACCCAGTAGAAAAAAGGATCTGCCATGGCTTACTCGACCCTCAAGCTCGAACGCGACGGCGCGCTCGGCGTCATCACGCTGACCCGACCCGAGAAAATGAACTCGTTGTCCGACCAGCTGCTCGCCGATCTGCGCGCTGCGATCGATGAATGCGACAAGGACGCCTCGGTACGCGCCCTGATCCTGACCGGCAGCGGCAAGGCGTTCAGCGCCGGCTTCGACATCACGCCCAGGAAAAGCCGCGCAGCACGGTGGACGACTGGCGCAGCCACGCCAAGGACGGCAACGACACGAACTGGAAGATCTGGCGCTCGCGCCTGCCGGTGGTGGCTGCGGTGAACGGCTACTGCCTGGGTGGCGGCTGCGACATGTCCATGGCCTGCGATTACACGATCGCAGCCGACAGCGCGCAATTCGGCGAGCCCGAGATCGAGTTCAGTTCGGCCACGCCTTTCCTGGTCATGCCCTGGGTGGTCGGCATGAAGCACGCCAAGGAGATGATGCTGCTGGGCGAGCGCATCAGCGCCGCAGAAGCGCATCGCATGGGCATCGTCAACAAGGTGGTTCCGCCGACACGCTGATGGAGGAAGCGCGCAAGATCGCGCTGCGCCTGGCGCGCCTGCCGGCGGCCGGCATCAACATGGTCAAGGAAGCGATCAACAAGACCTACGAACTGCGCGGCATGGCCATGAGCATGACCTATGCCGAAGAGATGTTCTCTCTCACGGCGATGAACCAGACCCCGGAAGGCGCGGAGTTCCGCAAGATCGCGCGCGAGCAGGGGCTGAAGGCGGCGATCAAGTGGCGCGAGGAACGTTTCAAGTAGGCCTCAGGCGTAGAATCCGGTCCTTTGCACAGCGCGGAGGATCGCCATGCCCTCGTTCGATATCGTCTCGGAAGTCGACAAGCAGGAAGTGAAGAACGCGGTCGAGCAGACCAACAAGGAGGTCGGCAACCGCTTCGACTTCAAGGGCTCCGACGCACGCGTCGAGCAGAAGGAACTGGAGCTCACGGTCTACGCCGACGACGAGTACAAGCTCGGCCAGGTGCTGGACGTTCTGCGCCCGCGCATGGTCAAGCGCAGCATCGACGTGCGCAGCCTTGAGCTGAAAGACGTAGAGAAGATCGGCGGTGACAAGGTCAAGCAGGTGGTGATCGTGCGCACCGGCGTGCCTTCGGACAAGGCCAAGCAGATCGGCAAGCTGATCAAGGAATCGAAGATCAAGGTCCAGTCCAGCATCCAGGGCGAGACCGTGCGGGTGCAGGGCGCCAAGCGCGATGATCTGCAGGCGGCCATCGCCCTGGTACGCAAGGAAGTGACCGACCTGCCGCTGCAGTTCATCAATTTCCGCGACTGACCGCGGAAAGCGGGCGCGCCCTCAGGTCGGGCTAGTCCCGGTTCAAGCCTTCCAGCCAGCGGTCGTAGAGCCGGTCGGCGACCTTGTGCAGCACCTCCAGCCGCCCCTCCATGTCGGCCTCCATCTGCGCCGGGCTCTGCACCGCCGGACTGGACGCCGCCGCCTCCACCTCCTCGCGCCCGCCTGCGCACCAGGCGCGAATCATCTCGGGCGTCATCTCCACATGGCACTGCAGGCCAAGGTGCTTGCCGGTGGCGAAGCCCTGATTGGCACAGTGCGCCGAGGAGGCGATGCGCGTCGCGCCGGGCGGAATCGTGAAAGTCTCCCCGTGCCAATGGAAGGATTCGAATCCCTGCACCGCCGAACCATGCGCGCGCCACGCTGTTGTCCGCGATGCGCACTTCGCCCCAGCCGATCTCCTTGACCGGGTTGGCCGACACATTGCCGCCCAGGGCCTTGGACATCAACTGCCCTCCCAGGCAATGTCCCAGCACGGGCACGTCCTTGCGTACAGCGTCGCGGATCAGGTCCAGCACCGGGGCCACCCAGGGCAGGGGATCGTTCACGCTCATCGGCCCGCCCATGAACACCAGGCCCGCCCAGGCGCGCGAGTCCCTGGGAACCGGCTCCTCGGTGTCCAGCGCAATCAGCTTCCAGGCGAGGTTCCGGCGCTCTAGGTATGTGGCAAAATAACCCGGCCCCTCGCTCCGCGCGTGACGAAAAATGGCGATCTGCTTCATGCTTGCTCCAGAATTTGCGGCCCGGTCAGCCCGGGATTGTAAGCGCATGCGGCATACCACCATCCTGAGCCTGGCGCTGCTTTGCCTGCCCGGTGCGGCGTCCGCCGCCGAAGTGAGCCTGATCGGCGTCGTCGCCGGAAAGGCGGCGGTGCTGGTGGTCGATGGCGGCACGCCGAAAACGGTGCGAATCGGACAGAAGTTCGGCCAACTCACCGTGCTCTCGGTTGACAAGACCAGTGCGCAGATCGAGATCGAAGGCAAACGCCGCACGCTGCCGCTCGGCCAGCATGTCACGAGCGGCGCCCCCACGGCCGGTGCGCGCAAGCCGCAGGCGGTGCTGGCGGCAGACCCGCGCGGCCATTTCCTCGCCGACGCACTGATCAACGGCAAGCCGCTGCGCGCTCTGGTCGACACCGGCGCAACCATGATCTCGCTGCCAGGCAACGAGGCGCGCCGCATGGGCATCGATTTCAGCAAGGGGCAGAAGGGTTACACACAGACCGCCAACGGTCCGACCCCGGCCTATCGCATCAAGCTCGACACGGTGAAGGTGGGCGACATCGAGATGCACAACGTCGATGCCGTGGTGCTCGACGGCGGCGGGTTGGGACTGACGCTCTTGGGCATGAGCTTCCTGAACCGCGTCGAGATGCGCCGCGACGGCGAGACGATGACACTGTTGCAGCGCTACTAGCCCTTGCGCGGCGGGCGGACGCCGCGCCGGCGGGGAACTCGCTAGACGGCGCGCTTGTTGCGCTCGATCAGGGCGTAGGCCGAATGGTTGTGGATGGACTCGAAGTTCTCCGACTCCACCACATAGGCGTCGATGCGTTCGTCGGCATTCAGCACCGCCGCCACGTCGCGCACCATGTCCTCGACGAACTTCGGATTGTCATAGGCGCGTTCAGTGACGAATTTCTCGTCCGGGCGCTTGAGCAACCCGTACAGTTCGCAGGAGGCCTGCTTCTCGACGATGTCGATGATTTCCTCGATCCACACGAAGCCGTTGGTGGTCGCGGCGACCGTGACGTGCGAACGCTGGTTGTGCGCGCCGTACTCGGAGATCTCCTTGGAGCAGGGGCAAAGGCTGGTGACGGGAACCACCACCTTCATGGAAAACAGAGGCTTTCCGCCCCTGATCTCGCCGATGAAGCTGACCTCGTAGTCCATCAGGCTGCGCACGCCGGACACCGGCGCGGCCTTGTCGACGAAGTAGGGGAAGCGCATTTCTATGTGGCCTTCCTCGGCCTCCAGCTTCTCGACCATCTCCTGCAGCATCAGCTTGAAGGAATCGACCGTGATCTCGCGTTCGTGCGCATTCAGGATCTGCACGAAGCGCGACATGTGCGTGCCCTTGAAGTGCTGGGGCAGGCCCACGTACATGTTGAAGTTGGCGATGGTGTGCTGCACCCCGCCGGAACGCTCCTGTATGCGCACGGGGTGGCGGATCGCCTTGATCCCGACCTTGTCGATCGCCAGGCGACGCGTGTCGGCCGAGTTCTGGACGTCAGGGATGGATTGCGGGTCGCGTGAGTTCATCATGTGATTATAACACCCGAGTTATTTCTCCGGATATTACGTTTCGCTGTTCGTATCGCCGCGCATCTGCCTGCTCGGGCCGGCTAAGCCCTTGCGGCGCGTATGGATTTTTCGATGCCCGCGGCGTCCAGACCCAATGACGCCAGCAAGCGGCCCGGGTCGCCGTGGTCTATGAAGCGGTCCGGCAAGCCCAACAGCAGCACCCGGCGCTCGATTCCGGCCTCGGCCAGCGCCTCGCACACGGCGCTGCCGGCCCCTCCCATCAGTACGTGTTCTTCCAGCGTGACCAGCAGTTCGTGCTCCTCCGCCAGGCGCTTCAGCAGGTCCAGGTCCAGCGGTTTCACGAAACGCATATTGGCCACCGTGGCATCCAGCACCTCGGCCGCCTGCAGCGCTGCCGCCAGCAGCGTGCCGAAGGCGAGGATCGCGACCCCGCCCTTGCCGCTGCGGCGGATTTCGCCCCGCCCGACCGGCACCGTCGCGCCGATCGGTTCGAGCGCAGCACCGGGGCCGCTGCCACGCGGATAGCGCACCGCCGAGGGTCCGTCCAGCGCCAGCCCGGTGGAGAGCATCTTGCGGCACTCGTTCTCGTCGGCCGGCGCCATCACCGTCATGTTCGGGATGCAGCGCAGAAAGGCGTAATCGAACACGCCATTGTGCGTGGCCCCATCGCCGCCCACCACGCCGCCGCGATCCAGCGCGAACACCACCGGCAGGTTCTGGATCGCCACGTCGTGTATCAACTGGTCGTAGCCGCGCTGCAGGAAGGTCGAATAGATCGCCACCACAGGCTTCACGCCCTCGCAGGCCATGCCGGCCGCGAAGGTCACGGCGTGCTGCTCGGCGATGCCGACGTCGAAATAGCGCTGCGGGAAGAGTTCGGAATACCTGACCATGCCGGAGCCCTCGCGCATGGCCGGCGTGACCGCGACCATGCGCGGGTCGATCGCCGCGGTCTCGCACAACCAGTCACCGAAGATCTGGCTGTAGGTGGGTTTGGCGCCGGCCGCCTTCTTGATGCCCTCGGCCGGATTGAACTTGCCCGGTCCGTGGTACAGGATGGGATCGTCTTCGGCGAGCTTGTAGCCTTGGCCCTTGCGCGTGATCACGTGCAGGAACTGCGGGCCCTTGAGCTTGCGGATGTTGTCGAGCGTGGGCAACAGCGCATCCAGGTCGTGACCGTCGATGGGCCCGATGTAGTTGAACCCGAACTCCTCGAACAGCGTGGAGGGCGTGACCATGCCCTTGACGTGCTCTTCGGCGCGCCTGGCCAGCTCCCAGGCGATCGGCAGGCGCTTGAGGATGTGCTCGCTGGCCCGTTTGGCCGTGTCGTACATGCGACCCGACAGCAGGCGCGCCAGGTAGTTGGTCAGCGCGCCGACCGGCTGCGAGATCGACATTTCGTTGTCGTTCAGCACCACCAGCAGGTCGGTGTCCATGGCGCCGGCATTGTTCATCGCCTCGAAGGCCATGCCGGCCGACATCGCGCCGTCGCCGATCACCGCGATGGCGTGTCGCGCCTCGCCCTTCAGCCTGGCCGCGGCGGCCATGCCCAGCGCGGCGGAAATCGACGTCGACGAATGCGCGGTGCCGAAGGTGTCGTACGGCGATTCGTCGCGCCTGGGAAACCCGGACAGGCCGTCGAGCTGGCGCAAGGTGGCCATGCGCTCGCGCCTGCCGGTGAGGATCTTGTGCGGATAGGTCTGGTGGCCGACGTCCCAGACGATGCGGTCCTCGGGCGTGTTGAACACGTAGTGCAGCGCGATGGTGAGCTCCACCGTGCCGAGGTTGGAGGACAGGTGCCCGCCGGTCTTGGACACCGAATCGAGCACGTAGGCCCGCAGCTCGTCGGCCAGCTGGCCCAGTTGCCTGCGCTCCAGCCTGCGCAGCGCGGCCGGGTCTTCGATGGTCTTGAGAAGTTCGTACATCAGGGGATTGTAGCCGCGCGCACCGGCCACCCCTTCGCCGCGGGGGGCGCCAGGGGATGCGCCGGACAGATCTCCGGGCTGGCCGGTCATCGTCGCCATGGGCCGATTGTCTCAGAAGTCGAGCGCTCGCGCGGCTTCGGCGCCGGAAAAGCGCACCGCCGGCGACTCAGAACTTGCGCAGCACGATGAAGTCGGCCAGTTGCGCCAGCCGCGTCGCGCGCGCGCCGAACGGCGCCAGCGCAGCAAGACTTTGCGCACGCAGGTCCTGAGCCAGGGACTTGGCGCGCGACAGACCCAGCGCCGTGACGTAGGTCGCCTTGCCCTGCACCGCATCCTTGCCGGCGGTCTTGCCCAGCGTCGCCGAGTCGGCCTCGGCGTCGAGCACATCGTCCACCACCTGGAAGGCCAGGCCCACGCATTTTGCATAACGATCAAGGCTCGCGGCCTCACCGGCGTCCAGTTCCGAGCCGCAATGTGCGCCCAGCATCACCGCCGCGCGGATCAGCGCGCCGGTCTTGTGGACGTGCATGAACTCGAGCTCGGCGGCATCCAGCGGCTTGCCGGTCGACTCGAGATCGATGGCCTGCCCGCCCGCCATGCCGCGCGAACCCGAGGCCTGGGCGAGCGTGTGAACCATGCGCAGCTGCACGCCCTCATCGGTGAGCAGGCCCGGCGCCGACAGCAGCTGGAACGCCAGCGATTGCAGCGCATCGCCGACCAGCAGCGCCGTGGCCTGGTCGAACTCCACGTGCACCGTGGGCTTGCCCCTGCGCAACACGTCGTCGTCCATGCAGGGCATGTCGTCGTGTACCAGCGAATAGGCGTGGATCATCTCGACGGCGGCGGCGGCCACCTCGAGATTTCGCCGCGTCGGCGGCCACCAGGTCGCCGGCGGCGAAGGCGAGCAGCGGACGCACGCGCTTGCCGCCCTCCAGCACCGCGTAACGCATCGCCGCATGCAGCCTTGACGGCGCGACGGCGGACATCGGCAGCAGCCGCTCGAGGGCGCGCTCCATGCGCCCCTGCACCGTCGCCATCCACGCCTGGAACTGTGCGGCGGAATCCGCCACGTCAGCCTTCGCCTTCGTCAGCCTCGTCCGCATCCGCGGGATGGGCGAGGGATTTCAGCACCTCCCCTTCCAGCATGCTGACCTGCAGGCGGGCCGCCTCGAGCCGCTCCTGGCAGTAGCGCGCAAGCTCCAGGCCGCGCCTGTGGAACGTCAGGCTCTGCTCCAGCGTCAGTTCGCCGCCCTCCATGCGACCGACCAGCTTCTCGAGCTCGGCAAGCGCCTTCTCGAACGTGAGATTTTCCGACGCAGATGCTGCGCCAACGGCGGTTTCGGGATGCGGTGAACTCTGTTTCGTGGTCCGGCTCATAGGGGGCGAACCTTAGCCCATGCCCTCCTACCCGGTCAATCTGACCCTGGGGTAAAATAGCCGGCCTTGTGTTTCCCGCCCGCGAGGAACCTGGTCCATGTCCGACATCGCGAGTCTGGCGCGCCTTAAGCCTGCCAGCGCACAGTTGCCCGTTTCCTGGTATTTCGATCCGGAAATCTTCGCCCTCGAGAAGAAGCTTCTCTTCGATCAGGGCCAGAACTACGCAGGCCATGAGTTGATGGTGCCGAACGTCGGCGACTATCACTCGCTCGCATGGATGGACCACGGCAAGGTGCTGGTGCGCAACACCGGCGGCGTTGAACTGCTTTCCAACGTCTGCCGCCACCGCCAGTCCATCATGCTGCAGGGCCGCGGCAACGCCGAGAACATCGTCTGTCCGCTGCATCGCTGGACCTACGACATGAAGGGCGAATTGCTCGGCGCCCCCCATTTCCCGGAAAACCCCTGCGTGAAGCTGAACTCCACGCCTCTTTCCAACTGGAAAGGCCTGTTGTTCGCCGGCCCGCGCAACCCGGCGCGCGATCTCGCCGGCCTGTCTCTGGCCGGGGATTTCGATTTTTCCGGCTATGTGCTCGATCGAGTGCGCATCGACGACTATCCGATCAACTGGAAGACCTTCATCGAGGTCTACCTCGAGGTCTATCACGTCGACCCCTTCCATCCGGGACTGGGCAATTTCACCGACTGCGACAATTTCCGCCTCGAGTGCGCGGACAACTACTCGCTGCAGATCGTCGGCCCGAAGGCTGGCCTGAACAGCGCCGGCACGCCGGTCTACCGGCGCTGGCATGACGCCTGCCTGCGCTACCTGGACGGCAAGGAACCCAAGTACGGCGCGCTCTGGCTCACCTACTTCCCGGGCCTGATGCTCGAGTGGTATCCGAACGTGCTGGTGGTCTCGCAGGTGATTCCGCGCTCGCCCACGCTGACCACCAACGTGGTCGAGTTCTACTACCCCGAGGACATCGCGCTGTTCGAGCGCGAGTTCGTCGAGGCCGAGCAGGCGGCCTATGTGGAAACCGCCATCGAGGACGGCGAAATCTGCACACGCATGGACCGCGGCCGCAAGGCACTGCTCGACCAGGGCATCAACGAGGTCGGTCCGTACCAGTCGCCGATGGAGGATGCGCTGGTGCATTTCCACGAGTACATGCGCCGCGCGCTGCAGCGGCCGGCCTGAGCGACCGCATGGCCGCCGCCACGCACGCCGACGCCTTCGCAGGTCTCGCGCGCAGCGCGGTGCTCGATGCCTGCACCTCCTGCGGTGAATGCCTGCGCGCCTGCCCGATGGCGGCCCCCGCGGGGCTCGCAGACGCCGATGCCGCAGGTGTCACCGGCGGCGTCCTCGCCATCCTGCGCGGCCAGCCCGCCACACCCGAAGCGCGGCGCTGGACCGAAGTCTGCTCCGGCAGCGGGCTGTGCATCCCGGCCTGCCCGGAAGGCGTCAACCCGCGCCTGATGCTGAGTCTGGCGCGCGGCATGCTGCGCCACGCCGAAAGCGAGGCGGCCGCCAGGCAGGCCGGCACGCGCAGCTTCACCTCCATGGCACGTGCCGTGAAGGCTTTCTCCAGGCTGATGCTCGATGCGCAGACCATCGCGCGCATCCATCCGCCGGGCCGGCCCTCGCCCGCCGCGCCCGCCGATGCAGCGCCGGAGTTCGTCTTCTACACCGGCTGCAACGTGATCCGCACCCCGCACATCGCGCTGGTCGCGCTCGACATCCTCGAGCGCCTGGAAGTGCGCTACGCCGTGGCCGGCGGCCCCTCGACCTGCTGCGGCGTCTACCAGATGGGCAGCGGCGACCTCGAGGGTGCGGGACGCATCTCCGGCAGCACCCTGGGCAAGCTGGCCGCGCATGGCGCACCGCGCGTGCTGGCCTGGTGCCCGAGCTGCCAGGTGCAACTGGGCGAGGTGCAGTTGCCGGCGCATGCGCGCGCCGCGGGCGGCGATGCGCCGTTCACCATCGCCCCCTATTTCGAGTATCTCGACAGCCGCTTCGACGAACTGGCGGCGATGTTCGTGCACCGCGTCGAAAAGCGCGTCGCGCTCTCCGAGCGCACCGGGATGCCGGCGGTCAATCGCGCCGTGAAGCGACTGCTGGGCGCCGTACCCGGTGTCGAATTCGTCGAACTCGAAACGCCGCGCGCCGGACTGATGAGCGTGCACCTTTCGGCGCTGCCCGCGTTCAAGACCGACCTGCTGGCCGCCGAACTGCGCGCCGCCGCCGCGGCCGGGGTCACCACGCTGGCCACGGTCTTCCACGCCTGCCATCGCGAGGTGGTGCGCTTCGAGCGCGAGACCGAATTCGAGATCCTCAACGTGATGGAGATCTTCGCCGCCAGCATGGGGATCGCCTGCGAGGACCTCTACAAGCAGATGACGCGGCTCGCCGACGTGGACGCGGTTCTCGCGCAGCATGCCGCGAGCCTCGCCGGCAGCGGCATGCCGATGGCCGAACTGCGCGAAACGCTCGTCGCCGACCTGTTCCCGTCCCGGTAGAATCCGCCGCATGAACCACACCACGCTCGTTTCCACCGACCTCCTCGCCCAGCACCTGGACGACCCGGCCTGGCGCATCCTCGACCTGCGCTACGACCTCGCCAACCACGCCCTGGGTGCGCAGCTGTACGCGCAGAGCCATATTCCCGGCGCCACCTTCATCTCCATGGAGGGCGAACTGTCCGGTCCCAAGGGTCCGCGCACCGGACGGCATCCGCTGCCCGAACCCGCGGCCTTCCTCGCCATGCTCGGCGCCAAGGGCCTGCGCAACAACCAGCAGATCGTGATCTACGACGCGGCCGGCGGCATGACCGCGGGTCGCCTGTGGTGGATGCTGCGCTGGATCGGCCACGACAAGGTCGCGGTGCTCGATGGCGGCTTCCAGAAGTGGGGCAGGGAAGGACGCCCGGTCACCGACAAGGTGCCCAGCCATCCGGCCAGCGTGTTCAGCGGCACGCCGCAGGCCATGAGCGTGGATGCCGATTTCGTGCTCGCCAACCTGGGCAAGCCCGAAGTCACGGTGCTCGATGCGCGCGCCGCGGGGCGCTACGCCGGCGAAGGCGAGACCATCGACCCGGTGGGCGGCCATATTCCCGGCGCGCTGAACCGACCCTATGTGCAGAACCTCGACGCCGAGGGCTGCTTCAAGAAGCCCGAGGTGCTGGCCGCCGAGTACGCGGCGCTGCTCGGCAACCGCACACCGGCGCAGATCGTGCACCAGTGCGGCTCCGGAGTTTCTGCCTGCCACAACATCATCGCCATGGAACTCGCGGGCCTGTCCGGCTCGCGGCTCTACCCCGGTTCCTGGAGCGAGTGGTGCAAGGATCCGGCCCGCCCGATGGCCACCGGGCCCAATCCCTGACGGCTAGTGCGACTCCGGCAGGCGGCGCGACAGCCAGTCGAACAGCGCGCCGAATACCGCCTCGCGTACCGGTTCGCGCGACAGCACCAGGTCGTGCAGTGCGCCCGGATACGCCTGCACCTCGACATCGTCACCCAGCCGCGGCGCCCAGCGCGCGATGTGCCGCGCGTCGAGCACGATGTCGGCCGCATCCGAATGCATGACCAGCACCGGGCAGCGGATCGCCAGGCCGGCGTGCAGGCGCGCATGCGCGGCGCGTATCGCGGCGATCCAGCCGAAGTACGCGGGAAAACCCTCGATCGGCTTGTAGCGCAGGTCGAAATCCCACTCCCCTTCATGCTTCCTGTGCAGGCTGCGCGGATAGTCCGGTGACAGTCCGCGGGGATCGCTCAGGAACGGGAAGAATCGGCCCGTGCCGGCGGCCAGCGCCAGTTGCGCCTGCATGGCGGGCGGCACGTTGAACTCGAAAAACGGGCTGTTCAGCCACAGCGCACCGACCCGTTCGCGGCACTCGCCGTGGTCGGCGTACAGCGCCGTCACCAGACCGCCGGTCGAATGCCCGGCAAGCACCAGCTCGCGCACGCCCTCCCTCTCGTACAGCAGGTCGATCGCGCAGGTGATGTCGGCGAAGTACTCGTGCACCGACTTGCAGAAATTCGGATGCTGGTGCGGCCGCAGCGAGCGGCCGTGCTTGCGCAGGTCCAGCGCGTAGAACCCCCAGCCTTCGCGCGCGCAGCGCTCCGCCATGTGCGCCTGGAAGAAATAGTCGATGAAGCCGTGCACGTAGAGCAGCGCACGCGACTGCGGCGCGGACGCGGCCCGGCGCACCAGCGTGGCCACCACCTCACCGTCGTAATCCGGCGGGAACGCCAGCGTTGCGGCCTCGTAGGCTGGCAACAGGACATCGGCTTCCCAGGGCGGCGCGGTTTCGCTCATGCTTGCCCGTCGTGAGACGGCATGCTCACACCTGCCCATCGTGGGTCGGCATGCTCACACATGCCTCTGCAACGCCCACGCGACATGCTCGCGCACCAGCGCCGACGGATCGTCGGCGCGGCTGTGCAGAGCCGCGATCACGTCTGAGCTGGTCCGCGCATTGCCCAAGCCCACCGCCAGGTTGCGCAGCCAGCGTTCGTGGCCGATGCGGCGTATCGCGGAACCGGCCATGCGCGCCTCGAATTCGGCCGCGTTCCAGGCAAACAACTCGACCAGTCGCGCACTGTCCAGACCGTTCCTCACCGCGAAATCCGGTTCATCGCTGCGTTGCGCGAAAGAATTCCACGGGCACACCAGCTGGCAGTCGTCGCAGCCATACACGCGATTGCCGATCAGCGTCCGGAACTCCAGCGGGATGCTGCCCTTCAGCTCGATGGTCAGGTAGGAAATGCAGCGCCGCGCTTCCAGCGAATACGGGCCGCGTATCGCCTGCGTGGGACAGACGCTCATGCAGCTGGTGCAGGAGCCGCAATGCGGCTCCACGGGCGCATCGACCGGCAGCGGCAGGTCGGTGTAGATCTCGCCGAGGAAGAAGTACGAGCCGGCCTCGCGCGACAGCAGCAGCGTGTGCTTGCCGCGCCAGCCCAGTCCGGCCTTGGCGGCGAGCTCGACCTCCATCACCGGCGCGGAATCCGTGAACACGCGGTAGCCGAACTCGCCGATCTCGGCGGCGATGCGATCGGCCAGCGCCTGCAGCCGGGCGCGCAGCAGCTTGTGATAGTCGCGGCCGCGCGCATACCGCGCCACGTAGGCGAGCTGCGAGTCGCCGGCCAGCGCCGCCAGCACCTCCTCCCCCGCGCGCAGTTCGGTCGCGTAGTTCATCCGGCAGGCGATCACGCGCAAGGTACCCGGCACCAGCTCGGCCGGACGCGTGCGACGCCGGCCGTGGCGTGCCATATACTCCATCTCGCCATGCCAGCCGCGCGCCAGCCAGTCTTGCAGGTGCGCCTCCGCACCCGTCAACTCGGTGTCCGCGATGCCCACCGCCTGGAAGCCGAGTTCGCGGCCCCAGGCCTTGACCGCCAGAGCCAGCTCCGCGTATTCCCGACCGCCGCTTGCACGCATGTCTTGCATCGCCCGATGTTAACAACATGAACCAGAACCCAGACACCGCCGCTCCCGCACTCGCCACCCTGCCGCTGGCCGGGGAAGACGCCACGCTGGCGCTGGGCGCCGCCCTGGCCAGCCCGGGTCCCGAGGGGCTGGCCGGTCGCGTCCTGCACCTGTCCGGGGAGCTCGGCGCGGGCAAAACCACGCTGGTGCGCGGCCTGTTGCGCCGCCTGGGACACGCCGGGCGCGTGAAAAGCCCGACCTACACATTGCTTGAAGCTTATGTGGTTTCTCGGTTAAACTTCTATCACTTTGATTTTTATCGGTTCAAGGACCGCGAGGAATGGGTGAGCTCGGGCTTCCGGGAACACTTCAACCCGGAGTCTTTGTGCATCGTCGAATGGCCGGAGATGGCGGAGGGTCTGCTGTCCCCGCCCGACCTGCACTTGACGCTGGAGATCGCGGCGCCCGGACGCCGTGCGCGTCTGGCCGCCCGTACGCCGGCCGGTCGCCTGTGGCGCGCCTCCGCGCTCGCCTCGCTGCTTTCCTCCTAGCGACGTTCTTCCTCTCACTCGCCGCACCCGCGCTGGCCGACCAGATCGTCGGCACACGCATCTGGCCGGCACGCGACTACACGCGCCTCACCTTCGAGGCCAGGCAGGAAATCAAGTACACCCTGTTCTCGGTCAAGGATCCCGAACGGCTGGTGCTCGACCTCGAAGGCATGGAGATGAGCGCAGCGCTGGCCGACCTGGCCGCCAAGGTCACCGCCGGCGACCCCTACATCGCCAGCCTGCGCGTGGGCTGCAACCGGCCCGGCGTGGTGCGCGTGGTGCTCGACCTCAAGGCCGAAGTGCGCGCCCAGGCATTCGCGCTGCGCCCGGTGGCCGACTACGGCCATCGCCTGGTGCTCGACATCTACCCCACGGTCGCGCCCGACCCGCTGCTCGCACTGCTCGAAAGCGAAGCGGCGCGCAGGCCCGTGGAGCCGGCCGCCAAACCCGCCGAGGCCGCGTCCAGGCCGGCGGAGCAGGCGGGCGCCCCCGAGCCGGCCGCGCCGGCCAGGGGCCGGGTCGCGCGACTGGCCACCATCGTCATCGACCCCGGGCACGGCGGCGAGGATCCGGGCGCGCGCGGCCGCGGCGGCAGCCTGGAGAAGGACATCACGCTGAGCATCGCCATGCGCCTGAAGCGCCTGATCGACCAGGAGCCGGGCATGCGCGCGCTGCTGACGCGGGACGGCGACTACTACCTGCCGCTGTCGGTGCGGGTCGACAAGGCGCGCAAGGTCAAGGCCGACCTGTTCGTCTCGGTGCACGCCGATGCCTTCATCAAGCCGCATGCGCGCGGCTCCAGCGTGTTCGCGCTGTCGGAGAAACGCGCCACCTCGGAGGCCGCGCGCTGGCTGGCCAAGAAGGAGAACGAGGCCGACCTGATCGGCGGGGTGAACCTGGACGTGAAGGACAAGTACCTGGCGCGCACCCTACTCGACCTCTCGCAGACCGCCACCATCAACGACAGCCTCAAGCTGGGCAGCCACGTGCTCTCGGAGCTCGGCGAGATCAACACCCTGCACAAGCCACGCGTCGAACAGGCCAGCTTCGCGGTGCTGAAATCGCCCGACGTGCCCTCGATCCTGGTCGAGACCGCCTTCATCAGCAACCCGGACGAGGAGCGGCGGCTCAATGACGAGGCCTACCAGGACAAGATGGCGCGCGCGATCATGAACGGCATCAAGCGCTACTTCCAGAAGAATCCGCCCAGGCCCCACGGGCCGGTTTCCAACCAGCCCCAGGCGCCGGTGTCCGCCGGTCCACAGGCGCCGACCGCGGCGCAGCCGCTGGCGCTGAACTAGCGTCGCGCGCGGCGCGCGGGCCGCCCGCCCTCTAGGCCGTGTACTCCGACACCTCGACCAGATTGCCGTCCGGGTCGCGGAAATACACCGAGCGCAGCGGGCCCAGCGCGCCGCGGCGCGCCACCGGCCCGGCCTCGATCGCGACCCCTCGCGCTGCAGGCGTTCGATCACGCGATCCAGCGGCACCGCGGCGATCAGGCAGAAATCGCCCGAGCCGAAGGTCGGCGTCCGGGCCTTGGTCGGCGTCTCCGTGGCACGGTCCTGCAGGTTGATCTTCTGCCGCCCGAACAGCAGCGCGTGGCGCGGCTGGCCCTCGGGGCCGCGGAAGAACTCGCGCTCGAAGCCCAGCGCGCGCTCGTAGAAGCGCGTGGTCGCCTCGATGTCGGCGACCGTGAGTACGATGTGGTCGATGCGGTCCACCAGTCCGTCGTCTGCCATGTATTGTCTCCGTGCGTTGCGTGGACCCGGCGTCAGGCGCCGAGATCGAGCTTCAGGCCCTCGTGCGAGGCCTTGAAGCCCAGGCGCTCGTAGAAGCGTATCGCATCCTTGCGCGCCTTGTTCGAAGTCAGCTGCACCATTCGGCAGCCGCGTTCCCCGGCGCGCTGCACCGCCCAGCGCATCATCGCTTCGCCGTAGCCGCGCGAGCGCACCGAGGCGTCGACGCGCACGCCCTCGACCAGCGCGCGCCAGCTGCCGGCGTAGGTCAGGTAGGGAATGAAGGTCAGCTGCAGGCAGCCGACCACGCGACCGGCCGCGCCGCCCTGGCAGGCCACCACCAGTTCGTTGTTGGGGTCCGCGTCTATGCCCTCGAAAGCGCGCACATACTCCTCGGGCAGTGGCGAGACCGCGCGCTCGCGCGTCGCACCGAGCTGATCCTCGGCCAGCAGGCGGACGATTTCCTCGAGGTCTGCGCGCCCCGCCCGGCGCATCGTCAGGTCCTGCTCTGCGCTCATGATCTCCTCCGCGATGTATCTTTATCGATACACGAACTGCCCGCTCAGCGGCTCCAGGAGCGGACTTCGTGTATCGAAAGTTCGAAAATCGATCAGGAACCGGATGCCGCCGCGGCGGCGCGGCGCGCCTTCAGGTACTCGATCACGATCGGCATCAGCGACAGGCCGATGATGCCGAAGATCACGATCGTGAGGTTCTTCTTCACCCAGGGCAGGTTGCCGAAGTAATAGCCCAGGTAGAGCAGCGACACCACCCACAGCACCGCGCCGATCACGTTGTAGGCGAGGAAGCGCCGGTAGTCCATGGTGCCCACGCCGGCCACGAAGGGCGCAAAGGTGCGCACGAAGGGCATGAAGCGCGCGATGATGATGGTCTTGCCGCCGTGCTTCTCGTAGAAGGCGTGCGTGCGGTCCAGCGCCTTGCGGTTGAACCAGCGCGAATCCTCCCATTGGAACACGCGCGGCCCGAACCAGCGGCCGGCCGCGTAGTTCACCGTGTCGCCCAGTATCGCCGCGACCAGCAGCGCGGCCGCCAGGGCCTCGACGTTCATGCCGGCCGCCGCCCACAGCGCGCCGGCCACGAACAGCAGCGAATCGCCGGGCAGGAACGGCGTCACCACCAGGCCGGTCTCGCAGAACACGATGATGAACAGGATCAGGTAGACCCAGGTGCCGTATTGCTGCAGCAGTTCGGCCAGATGGGCGTCGAGGTGGACCAGCAGGTCCCAAAACCAGAGCAGGATTTCCATGCCCCGATTGTATAATCCCCCGCAGCATTTTCCCCAGGTTCACGACGTTCCGACCAGCCCCTCCCCGGCCTTGCGCGCATGAGCAGCCCCGTCCTCAGTTCGCCCAGCGTCGCGCGCGTGCGCGCAGCGCTCCAGGCCGCCGGCTGCGCGGGCGAGATCGTCGAACTGCCGGGCGCGGTGCGCACCGCGCGCGCCGCGGCCGAAGCCCTGGGCTGCACGCCGGCGCAGATCGCCAATTCGCTGGTGTTCCGCGGCCAGCGCAGCGACGCGCCGCTGCTCGCCATGACCAGCGGTGCGCTGCGCGTGGACACCGCGCGCCTCGCGGCCCTGGCGGGTGAACCGGTCGGCAAGGCCGACGCCGACTTCGTGCGCGCCGCCAGCGGCTTCGCCATCGGCGGCGTGGCGCCGGTGGGCCACACCGCGCCGATGCGCACGCTGGTCGACGAAAGCCTGGCTGCGTATGCCGAGATCTGGGCCGCGGCCGGCCATCCGCACACGGTGTTCCGCCTCGACTACGCCACCCTGCTGCGCCTGACCGGCGGGCGGGCCGCCGCCTTCACCGAGGCGCGCGGCGCATGACGCAGGCCCGCGCGCAGATCCGCGTCCTGCCCGACCTGCTGATCAGCCAGATCGCCGCCGGCGAAGTGGTCGAGCGCCCGGCCTCGGTGCTGAAGGAACTGCTGGAGAACGCCCTGGACGCCGGCGCCACGGAGATCACGGTGCTGCTCGAGCAGGGCGGCATTGCGCGCATGCAGGTCGAGGGCGACGGCGGCGGCAGCGCCGAAGCCGAGATGGGCCTCGCGCTGGCGCGCCACGCCACCAGCAAGATCGGCTCGCTCGACGAACTCGAGGCGGTGCGCACCATGGGCTTTCGCGGCGAGGCCCTGGCCTCCATCGCCGCGGTGGCGCGCGTCGCCCTGCTCTCGCGCCGTCCCGGCGCACCGCACGCCTTCAGCCTGCGCTCCGAGGGTCCGCTCACCGGCGCGCTCGAGCCGGCCGCGCGCCAGCCCGGCACCACGGTCAGCGTCGAAGACCTGTATTTCAACACCCCGGCGCGACGCAAGTTCCTGCGCACCGAGGCCACCGAGTTCGGCCATTGCGAGGATGTGTTCCGGCGCATCGCGCTGGCGCGTCCCGACGTGAGCTTCCTGCTCAAGCACAACGGACGCGTCAGCGCGCACCTGCGCGGGCGCGCCGCGCCCGAAGGCGTGGCCGATCGCGTCGCCGCCATCCTCGGCAAGGAGTTCTCCGCGGCCAGCCTGGCGGTGGACGCCGAGGCCGGCGCGCTGGCGCTGGCCGGCTACGCCGGCGCGCCGCAGGCCGCGCGCAGCCGCGCCGACGCGCAGTACTTCTTCGTCAACGGCCGCTACGTGCGCGACCGGCTGCTCTCGCATGCGGTGGGCGAGGCCTATGCCGACGTGCTGCACGGCGAGCGCCAGCCCGCCTATGCGCTGTTTCTCGCCCTCGACCCGCGCGGCGTGGACGTCAACGTGCACCCGGCCAAGACCGAGGTGCGCTTTCGCGATTCGCGCGCCGTGCACCAGTTCGTCTACCACGCCGTGAAACGTGCGCTGGCCGCGGTCGTCGGCGAGGCGCCGGTCGCCTACGCGCAGGCCGCCGCCAACGCCACGGGCGGAACCGCGCTGGCGCCCGCCTGGACGCCGGCCGCGCCCTGGCGCCAGCCCGGACTGGGCGTGGAGCAGCCGGTGCAGGCCTACCAGTCGCTGTTCGTCCCGGCGGGTTCCGCGGCGGTCGGCGACTACGCCGGGCCCGAACACGCCGCCGATGCTTCGCCCGCGACGGCGCCGCGGCCGCTGCCGGACACGCAATCCTCGCCACCGCTGGGCTACGCACTCGCGCAGCTGCACGGCGTCTACATCCTGGCGCAGAACGAAGCCGGTCTGGTGCTGGTCGACATGCACGCGGCGCACGAGCGCATCGTCTATGAGCGCATGCGCAACGCCCTGGATTCCGGCGGCATGCAACGCCAGCAGCTGCTGGTGCCGGCCATGTTCCAGGCCGAGGCGCTGGACGGCGCCACCGCCGAGGAGCAGCAGGCGGCGCTGGACAGGCTGGGATTCGAGATCGGCCCGGCCTCGCCGACCACGCTGGCGGTGCGCGCGGTGCCTGCGGCGCTCGCCGGCGGAGACGTCGCCGCCCTGGCGCGCAGCGTGCTCGCCGACCTGCGCGAGTTCGGCGCCACGCAGGCCCTGGCCGCGCGGCGCGACGAACTCCTTTCGACCATGGCCTGCCACGCCGCCGTGCGCGCCAACCGCGTGCTCAGCGCGCCGGAGATGAACGCCCTGCTGCGCGAGATGGAGGACACCGAGCGCGCCGGCAGCTGCAACCACGGCCGTCCGACCTGGTACCAGCTGTCGATGGGCGATCTCGACCGCCTGTTCCTGCGCGGACGCTGAAGTCAGCGCTGCCGCTGCGGCCGCCTCGCCACCATCCGATGAACCTCCCCGTCGTCTGCCTGCTGGGTCCCACCGCAGCGGGCAAATCCGCGCTCGCCATGGCGCTCGCCGAACGCCCGGGCGCAGGCATCGGCGTCGAGATCGTCAGCGTCGATTCCGGACAGGTCTACCGCGGCATGGACATCGGCACGGCCAAGCCGGACGCGGCCGAGCGGGCGCGCGTGCCGCATCACCTGATCGACCTGGTCGAGCCCACCGAGCGCTATTCCGCCGGTCGCTTCCGCGCCGACGCGCTGGCCGCGATCCAGGCCATACGCGCGCGCGGACATGCGGCGCTGCTGGTCGGCGGCACCATGCTCTGCTATCGCGCGCTGGCGCACGGCATGGACGAACTGCCGCCTGCCGATCCGGCGCTGCGCGCACAGCTGGAAGCGCAGGCCGCGCAGCACGGCTGGCCGGCTCTGCATGCCGAGCTCGCGCGCGTCGACCCGGCCACGGCCGCTCGACTGGCCCCGGCGACACGCAACGCGTGCAACGCGCGCTCGAAGTCTGGCGCGCCACCGGCACACGGCTGTCCGCCCTGCACACGCAGCCGCGCGCCGAGTTGCCGTTCGCGCTGCACAGCTTCGCCCTGCTGCCCGCCGACCGCGCGGCGCTGCACGCGCGCATCGCGGCGCGCTTCGACGCCATGCTGGCCGCCGGACTGGTCGAGGAGGTCGAGGGGCTGCGCCGCCGCCATGCACTGACGGCGGAACTGCCCAGCATGCGCTGCGTGGGCTACCGGCAGGTCTGGGACTGCCTGGAAGGAAAAACGGACCGGCGCGAAATGCGCGAGAAAGGCATCGCCGCGACGCGGCAGCTGGCCAAGCGGCAACTCACCTGGCTGCGCAGCCTGCCGGGCATCGGGATGCTCGATCCCGATGCGCCGGGGCTGGTCGATCAGATCGTCAGGACGTGCGGCTGGTGACTTCCAGCAGGTGGTAGCCGAACTGGGTCTTGACCGGGCCGTGCACGGTGTTGACCGGGGCCGAGAACACCACCTTGTCGAATTCCGGAACCATCATGCCGGGGCCGAATTCGCCGAGGTCGCCGCCGTCGCGGCCCGACGGGCAGGACGAATGCTCGCGGGCCACGGCGCCGAAATCCGCGCCGCCTTCGATCTGCTTCTTGAGCTCGTTGCACTGCGCTTCGGTGTCGACGAGGATGTGTCTTGCGGTTGCACTGGCCATGATGGCTCCGTGGTTCGTTGAAATCTATTCGGGCTGTATGCCCGCTTCCCTGAGGATGCGCGTGTAGGCGTCCTTCTGTTCCTTCACGTAGGCCGCCAGCTGTTCCGGCGTGGACGGGGTCAGGAAGAACGCCTGCTTGTCCATCGCCGCCACCACGTCCGGCCGCTTCATCGCGGCGACGAACTCGCGGTTCAGGCGATCGACGACTTCCTTGGGCGTCTTGCCCGGCGCGAACAGACCCGCCCACGATACGATCGCGAACTGCGGCATGCCGGCTTCGTGCATGGTCGGCACGTCGGGGAAGATCGGGCTGCGTCTGGGCAGCGAAGTGGCGATGGCGCGCAGCTTGCCGTCACGCACCTGCGCCGCGCCGGTGATCGGCATAGCGAACATCAGCTGCACGCGGTTCGACACCAGGTCGGCGATGCCGGCCGGCTCACCCTTGTACGGCACATGCACCATGCGCACGCCGGCCAGCGCGTTCATCTGCGCGAAGGACACGATGCCGGTGGTGTTGCCGGTGGCGTAGTTCAGCTTGTCCGGGTTGGCCTTGGCATAGGCGATCAGCTCCTGCAGGTTCTTGGCCGGCAGGTTGGCGTTGGCGAACAGAAAGAAGGTGTAGCGGCCGATGTCGGTGACCGGCGCGAAGTCGGTGACCGGGTCGTACGGCGGATTCTTCTTCATCGCCGGCACCACCGACATCGGGCTGTTGGTCGCCATCAGCAGCGTGTAGCCATCGGGCGCCGCGCGGGCGACTTCGGTGGCGGCAATGGCGCCGTCGGCGCCGGCCTTGTTGTCGACCACGATGGTCTGGCCGATGGCCGTGCCCACCGACTGGCCCAGGATGCGCGTGATGGTGTCGGTGGCCGAACCGGCCGGGAAAGGCACGATCACGCGGATCGGCTTGCTCGGAAACTGCGCCTGCGCGGCGCCGGCGGCCAGCACCAGTCCGAGCGTCACTGCCTTAAGAACAATATTTCTCATCTTGCCCCTCCGTTTATAGGTTTGTGCATCGGGGCGGATTATAGCCTCCGGCAATGAGACTAGAATCGACGCAGGGGGCAGTGTGTTTCGCAGGGAGAAAATCATGCAGATCGGCATCGTCGGACTCGGAAAAATGGGCGCCAACATGGCGCGCCGCCTGACGCGCGGCGGCGCCCGCGTGGTGGCCTACGACCGCGAGCGCGCGGCGCGCGATGCGCTGGCCGGAGAACCGCGCGTCACCATCGAGAACAACCTCGCCAACCTGGCCGCGCACCTGGCCGGCGAGCGCGTGATCCTGCTGATGCTGCCCGCCGGCTCGCCGACGCAGGACACCATCGACCAGCTGCTGCCCATGCTGTCTTCGGGCGATACGCTGGTCGACGGCGGCAACGCGTACTACAAGGATTCGAAGAATCGCGCGCTGCAGCTCTCGCAGCGCGGCCTGCGCTTCGTCGATGCGGGCGTGTCCGGCGGCATACACGGCCTGGCGCAGGGTTACTGCCTGATGCTCGGCGGCACGCCGAAGTCGATCGAGATCTTCGAGCCGTTCGCCAAGATCCTCGCACCGGGCCCGGAAACCGGCTGGTTGCATTGCGGGCCCAGCGGCGCGGGACATTTCGCCAAGATGATCCACAACGGCATCGAGTACGGAATGATGCAGGCCTATGCCGAGGGCTTCGCGCTGCTCGAGGGACGCAAGGAGTTCGACATCGACCTCGCGCGCCTGGCCGAGACCTGGCGCCACGGCAGCGTGGTGCGTTCCTGGCTGCTCGACCTCTCGGTCGAGGCGCTGGCCGCCGACGAGGCGCTGGCCGCGGCCGCGCCGCTGGTGGCCGACTCGGGCGAAGGCCGCTGGACGGTGCTCGAATCCGTCGAGCAGGGCGTGCCCGCACCGGTGATCTCGATGGCGTTGATGGCGCGCTTCTCCAGCCAGGGCAGGTCGGACTTTGCGAGCCGCCTGCTCGCGGTGCTGCGCGCCAGGTTCGGCGGGCATGCGGTGACGCGTCGCAGCTGAATCACCAGCCGGCGTGATCGTCGTCGTGATGGGCGTGTCGGGCAGCGGCAAGAGCACGCTGGGCGCGGCGCTCGCCGCGCGGCTGGGCTGCGAATTCCTCGATGGCGACGACTTCCACCCGCCGCAGAACGTCGCCAGGATGTCGGCCGGCAAGCCGCTGGAGGACGCCGATCGCGCGCCCTGGCTGGCGCGCCTGAATGCCGAGCTGCGCGAGCGCGAGGCGCGCGGGGCCTGCGCCGTGCTGGCCTGCTCGGCGCTCAAGCGCAGCTATCGCGCTAGCCTGCTGCACGCGCTGCGCAGCGCGCGGCTCGTGCACCTGGAAGGCAGCCGTGCGCTGATCGAGTCGCGACTTGCGGTGCGCGCGCACCGCTACATGCCGGCCAGCCTGCTGGCCAGCCAGTTCGCCACGCTGGAGCCGCCGCAACCCGGCGACGGCGCATTGCGCATCGATGTGTCCGCTACGCCGCCGGAGTGCGTGCAGGCCATGCTCGAGGGCCTGGGGCTGGGGCGCCCGGCGCGGCGCAGCCGCGCACGGACCTCGCTCAGCGCGGCTCGAGCGCGTAGGCCTCCAGCGTCGCCAGCGACACGTACTCCAGCGCCTTGGCGTGCGTGGCCTCCAGACGCACCGGCGGCGCCACACCGGCATGCATGGCCTCGACCCAGCGCAACGCGCACACGCACCAGCGGTCGCCGGGCTTGAGCCCGGGAAAACCCCCACTGCGGCGCCGGCGTGACCAGATCGTTGCCGCGCGCCACCGAATAGGCGAGGAAGTCGGCGCTCATCTCGGCGCACACCACGTGCGTGCCGGCGTCCTCGCGCGAAGTCTCGCAGCTGCCGGTGCGGTAGAAACCGGTCAGCGGGCGCATGCAGCAGGTCTGCAGCGCTTCGCCGTACACGTTCAGCTGGCGCGGGCGCAGCGCCGGCGCATCCTGGTCTTCCTGTTCCTCAGCCATGAATGTTCAACTTTATTTTCTCGAGATCCGCTCCAGGAGCGGCTTACAGGTCAATCGACTTGCTGAAAAAGGCAAGATGTGCGGTGCTCAGTCGCCGCGTGCCACGCCCTCGCGCCGCGGGTCGGCGCCGCCGCGCAGCGCGCCGGCATGCGTCTCGATGCCCTGCGTGCCGCTGGTCAGCGGACGAAACGAGAGTATATGGCCGCGCGCGGCCAGCGCGTCGCCGTGCTCCTCCCAGGGCGAACCGCGCTCGATCAGCGTCGGACCGTTGGCGCTGCCGAAGTTGGGCAGCGAGATCGCCGCCTGGATGTCCAGGCCCCAGGCCAGCGTGCCGACCAGGGCCTTGGCCACATAGTTGATGATCGCGGGGCCGCCCGGCGAGCCGAGCGTCAGCCGCAGGCCGGCCGCGGGGACGGCTTCGGGACCGAACACCAGCGTCGGCGCCATCGAACTGCGCGGGCGCTTGCCGGGCTCGACGCGGTTGGCCGCCGGCCGGCCTTCGAACTCGGGATTGAAGGAGAAATCGGTGAGCTGGTTGTTCAGCAGGAAGCCGCGCACCATGATGCGGCTGCCGAACTGGCTCTCGATGGTGCTGGTCATGGCCAGCGCATCGCCACGCGTATCGACCACCGACACATGGCTGGTGCCGGCCGCTTCCGACTCGCCGCCCGGCCCCCAGGCCAGCGGCGCACCGCGCGGCGTGCCCGGCCGCGCCCAGCCCATGGAACGCTCGCCGATCAGCGCGGCGCGCTCATCGAGGTAGGCCGGCGCGAGCAGGCCCTCGACCGGCTGCGGCACGAAATCCGGATCGGCGATCCAGCGCGCGCGGTCGGCATACGCCAGCCGGCCGGCCTCGGCGTACAGGTGCAGCGCGCGTTCCCAGTCCTGCGCCGAGTCGGGCATCGCCATTGCGAAGCCGCTGCGCTCGAGCAGGCCGAGGATCTGCAGCACGCCGATGCCGCCCGCGCTCGGCGGGCCCATGCTGCACAGGCGGTAGGCGCGGAACGGTCCGCACACTGGCGCGCGCTCCCGCGCCCGATAGCCCGCCAGGTCGGCAAGCGCGAGGTCGCCCGGGCGCAGGTGCGCGCGCACTGCGGCGACAATGTCGCGCGCGATCTGGCCGCCGTAGAACGCGTCGGCGCCGCGTGCGGCGATCTCGCGCAGGCTGGCGGCGTAGGCGGGATTGACGATGCGCTCCCCCACCGTCCTGGCACCGCCCGCGGCGTCGTAGTACAGCGCGCGCGCCGCCGGATCCTCGCGCAGGTGGCGATCGCCCGAGAGCAGCCGGTGCAGGCGCGGCGACATCGGAAAACCGTCCTCCGCCAGGCGGATCGCCGGCGCGAACAGCGCAGCCCAGGCCAGACGCCCGTGGCGCGCGTGCGCGAGCTCCAGCATGCGCAGCAGTCCGGGCACACCCACCGACAAACCGCTGACCACCGCCTCGTGATACGGCAACGGACGGCCGAGCGCGTCCAGGAAACGCCCGGGCCGCGCCGCGGCCGGTGCGCTCTCGCGACCGTCGTAGCTGCGGACGCGGGCTTGCGCGGCGTCCCAGTGCAGCAGGAACGCCCCGCCGCCCAGGCCGGAGGATTGCGGTTCGACCAGGCCGAGCACGAGTTGCGTGGCGATGGCGGCATCGACCGCGCTGCCGCCGACGCGCAGGATCTGCAGCCCGGCTTCGACGGCGAGCGGGTGCGCGGCGGCGACCATCTGGCGCTGCGCGTGCGCCAGCGCCTTGGGCTGCCAGCCGCTGGCGCCCTCGGGATCGGGCTGCGCCTGCGCCGATCCACAGCCCAGCGACAGCGCGCAGGCCAGGCCGTACAGCAGGCGGAAAAACAAAGGGCGGCCGCAGCCGCCCTTCGCCTCGCGCATCGCGATCCGCCTTACAGCAGCGGCACCAGCAGCAGTGCGACGATGTTGATGATCTTGATCAGCGGGTTCACGGCCGGGCCGGCGGTGTCCTTGTAGGGATCGCCGACCGTATCGCCGGTCACCGCCGCCTTGTGGGCGTCGGAGCCTTTGCCGCCGTGATTGCCTTCTTCGATGTACTTCTTGGCGTTGTCCCAGGCGCCGCCGCCGGTACACATCGAGATGGCGACGAACAGGCCGGTCACGATGGTGCCCATCAGCATGCCGCCGATGGCCATGCGCGCGGCCTCCGGTCCCATCAGCACGCGCATCACGATGGCGAGCACGATGGGCACCAGCACGGGCAGGATCGAGGGGATGATCATTTCCTTGATCGCGGCCTTGGTCAGCATGTCGACCGCGGTGCCGTACTCGGGCTTGGCCGTGCCTTCCATGATGCCGGGGATTTCCTTGAACTGGCGGCGCACTTCCACCACCACCGCGCCCGCGGCGCGGCCCACGGCTTCCATCGCCATGGCGCCGAACAGGTAGGGGATCAGGCCGCCGACGAACAGGCCGATGATGACGGCCGGCTCGGACAGGCTGAACTCCACCGCCTTGTTGGCGTGCTCCAGGGCGTGCGTGAAGTCGGCGAACAGCACCAGCGCGGCGAGGCCCGCCGAGCCGATGGCGTAGCCCTTGGTCACCGCCTTGGTGGTGTTGCCCACCGCGTCCAGCGGGTCGGTGATGTCGCGCACCGAGGCCGGCAGCTCGGCCATCTCGGCGATGCCGCCGGCGTTGTCGGTGATCGGGCCGTAGGCGTCGAGCGCGACGATGATGCCGGCCATCGACAGCATGGAGGTCGCGGCGATGGCGATGCCGTACAGGCCGGCCAGCGTGTAGGAGGCCCAGATCGCCAGGCAGACGAACAGCACGGGCCAGGCGGTCGAGCGCATCGACACGGCCAGGCCGGCGATGATGTTGGTGCCGTGGCCGGTGGTCGAAGCCTGCGCGACGTAGCGCACCGGCGCGTACTCGGTGCCGGTGTAGTACTCGGTGACCCACACCAGCGCGCCGGTCAGCACCAGGCCGATCACGGAGGCCAGGTACAGCTTCATCACGCCGCCCTGCGCCGCGTACTCGGTGCCGCCGAAGATCCAGGCGGTCAGCGGGTAGAAGGCGATCAGCGCGAGCACGCCGGCGACGATCAGGCCGCGGTACAGCGCGTTCATGATCTTGGGCCTTCCTTGTGCTTGACCATCGAGCAACCGATGATCGAGGCGATGATCGAGAAGCCGCCCAGCACCAGCGGATAGAGCACGGCCTGCGTCTCGGCGCCTTTCACCATCAGCGCGCCCAGCAGCATGGTGGCGATCACCGTGACCGCGTAGGTCTCGAACAGGTCGGCGGCCATGCCGGCGCAGTCGCCGACGTTGTCGCCCACGTTGTCGGCGATCACCGCCGGGTTGCGCGGGTCGTCCTCGGGGATGCCGGCTTCGACCTTGCCCACCAGGTCGGCGCCGACGTCGGCGCCCTTGGTGAAGATGCCGCCGCCCAGACGCGCGAAGATCGAGATCAGCGAGGAGCCGAAGGCCAGGCCGATCAGCGGCTGCAGCACGCTGTGCAGGTCCACCGTCTTGCCCATGCCGTGCGGGGCCGAGGAGATCAGGATGCCGTAGAAGGCCGCCACGCCCAGCAGGCCGAGGCCGACCACCAGCATGCCGGTGATGGCGCCGCCGCGGAACGCCACGTTCAGCGCGGCGTTGATGCCCTGCGTCGCCGCCTGCGCGGTGCGCACGTTGGCGCGCACCGAAACGTTCATGCCGACGTAGCCCGCCAGGCCCGAGAGGATGGCACCGACCGCGAAGCCGACCGCGGTGGACCAGCCCAGGCCGGGCACCAGGCCGATCACCAGGAACAGCACCGCACCGGCGATGCCGATGGTGGTGTACTGGCGGTTCAGGTAGGCCTGGGCCCCCTGCTGGATCGCCGCGGCGATCTCCTGCATGCGCGCGTTACCTGCAGGCAGCGACACGATCCACTTGGCCGAAACGGCGCCGTAGACGATGGCGATGACCGCGCAGACGAGCGCGAAGACGAGTCCTCCGGACATGATGAATCTCCCTTTGTTTTGCTAAGCGGCTGTCGCGAGCCGGTGGGCGGCCGTCGACAAAGCGCGGAATTTTAACCGAAAACCTGCCCGGGAGCGCGGGGGACGCCGGCGGCGCCCCCCTTGCCTGCAACGTCGTTCGCTATGCGAGAGCAGCCAGGGCCCGCGCGGTGATTTCCTCGACGCTGCCCAGTCCCGAGATCTGCCGCAGCCTGGGCGCCTTGGCGTCGCCCGAGGCCGCCAGCCTGGTGTAGTACTCGACCAGCGCCTTGGTCTGCGAGTGATAGACCTCGAGGCGCTTCCTGACGGTCTCTTCCTTGTCGTCGTCGCGCTGGATCAGCGCCTCGCCGGTCACATCGTCCCTGCCTTCGACCCTGGGCGGATTGAACTTCACGTGATAAGTGCGACCCGAGGCCAGGTGCACGCGCCGCCCGCTCATGCGCAGGATGATCTCGCTGTCCGGCACGTCGATCTCCAGCACGTAGTCGAGGGCCACGCCGGCGTGCTGCATGGCGTCGGCCTGCGGGATGGTGCGCGGGAAGCCGTCGAACAGATAGCCGGGGGCGCAGTCGGGCTCCTTGAGCCGCTCCTTGACCAGACCGATGATGATGTCGTCGGACACCAGGGCGCCGGAATCCATGACCTTCTTGGCGGCCAGGCCCAGCGGCGTGCCGGCCTTGACGGCGGCGCGCAGCATGTCGCCCGTGGAGATCTGCGGAATGCCGTACTTCTGCTTGATGAACGCGGCCTGCGTGCCCTTGCCCGCGCCCGGCGGCCCCAACAATATGAGTCTCACGTACTCCTCCCCTGGTCGATAGCCATCTGTTCTTGTCTCACTGCCAGCTTACCGCAAGGCGGCGCAGGCGCTCCAGATCTTCGGGCGTGTCGACGCCCGGCGGCGCGACCGTTTCGCTGATCGCCACCGCGATGCGCTCGCCGTGCCAGAGCACGCGCAGCTGCTCGAGCGCCTCGAACGCCTCGAGCGGAGCGGGCGCCAGGCCGGCATAGCGCGCGAGAAAGCCGGCGCGATAGGCGTACAGGCCGATGTGGCGGTAACAGGGCAGGCCCGCCGGCGCGTCACGCGGACCGTCCTTCCAGGCCTCACGCGCCCAGGGGATCGGCGCGCGGCTGAAATACAGGGCATGGCCGCGCGCATCGAGAACGACTTTCACCACGTTGGGATTGAACAGCTCCTCGCTGCCGGTGATCGGATGGCAGGCGGTGGCCACGCTGGCTTCCGGGGCGGCCTCGAGCGCCGCCGCCACTGCGGCGACCAGCGCCGGCTCGACCAGCGGCTCGTCGCCCTGCACGTTGACCACGATGGTCTGTTCGGCCAGCCCCAGGGCATGCGCGGCCTCGGCGATGCGATCGGTGCCGGTGGCGTGGTCGGCGCGCGTCATCAGGCATTCGAGGGCGTGCTCGCGGCAGGCCGCGGCGATGCGCGCGTCGTCGGTGGCCACCACCACGCGCTGCGCCCCGCTCAGCGCGGCGCGCTCGGCCACCCGCACCACCATGGGCTTGCCGGCGATGTCGACCAGCGGCTTGCCGGGAAAACGGCTGGAGGCGTATCGGGCGGGGACGACGGCGACGAAGGCCGGCACGCGCCCGCCGGCGGCGGCCTGCGCGCTCAGCTGGCGACCTCTTCGAGCGGATCGAGCTTGCGCGCGTCCTCCTCGAGCATCACCGGGATGCCATCCTTGATCGGGAATGCCAGGCGATCGGCCTTGCAGATCAGTTCCTGCTCGGGCTTGCGGTACACCAGCGGCCCCTTGCAGATCGGGCACACCAGGATCTCAAGCAGTCTTGCGTCCATGCAATCGTCCGATCAGAAATTCGCCGAACGCGGGGTCGGGTTCGGCGCGCACCGGCAGCATCCAGAAATGCGGCTGCGCGAAACCCCTGCATTTTACTGCATCCTTCTCCGTCATCAGCACCGGCAGATCCTCGCCGAAGGCCAGATCGGCGGCGACATAGCGGTGGTGGTCGGGAAAGGCATGCGCAACCACCTCGAGACCCAGCGCCTCGAGATGGCGAAAGAAACGCCGCGGCTCGCCGATGCCGGCCACCGCGTGCACGCGCCGCGCGCCCAGCGCGGCGACATCCACCGTCTTCGAGCCGTCGGTAGGGCGCACCAGTTCGCGCCCGCTCACGCGCATGGCAGGACTGCGCCGCACCGTCCGGCAGCGGCGGCGCCGCGCCCCGCCGGCGTTCAGCACCACCGCATCGACGCGCGCCAGGCGCGTGACCGGTTCGCGCAGCGGCCCTGCCGGCAGCAGCCAGCCGTTGCCGAACAGGCGCGCGTCGACCACGGCGATCTCGATGTCGCGGCGCAGGCGGTAGTGCTGCAGGCCGTCGTCGAGCACCAGCACGTTGCACTCCGGATGCGCTGCTAGCAGGCTGCGGCAGGCCGCCGCGCGTTCGCGCCCCACCCAGACCGGGCAGCCGCCGCGCCGCGCAAGCAGCAACGGCTCGTCGCCGACCAGCGTCGGATCGGAGGCGATGCCCACCTCGACGGGCGCCGCGCCCTGTGCGGCCAGGCTGCCGCCGTGGCCGCGGCTGACGATGCCGGGCCGCAGCCCGTGCGCGCGCAGATGTTCGGCGATCCACAGCACCAGCGGCGTCTTGCCGCTGCCGCCGGCGACGATGTTGCCGACCACCACCACCGGCACCGGCATGCGCGCACTCTGCAGCAGACGCAGTGCGTACAGCATGCGGCGCAGACGCGCGACCAGTCCGTAGAGGAGGCTCGCCGGCCACAGCAGGCGCGCCAGCGCAGAGCGCGACTGCCAGAGCGAGGGAAGGAACTGCTGCCGGGACTGCATGCGGTTACCCCCGCCTGACGGGGACGCGCGGCAGGCTACTTGCCGGCCTGCGCCTGCGTGGTGAAGGTGATCTGCGCGTAGCCTGCGGCGCGCGCCGCCTCCATCACGCGCACCACCGACTGGTGCGTGGCGGTGGCATCGGCGCTGATCACCACCACCGGGTCCTTCTGTTCGCCGCCCGCGCCCTTGAGCGCGGCGGCCAGGGCGTCGATGGTGGTGAAGGCCAGCGAGGTCTTGTTGATCACGTACTGCCCGGTGGCGCTGACCACCACGGCGATCTCGTTGGGGCGCTCGAGCTGCTTTTCGGCATCGGCGGTGGGCAGGTTGATCTGCAACTCGGTGTACTTGGAGTAGGTGGTGGTGATCATCAGGAAGATCAGGATCACCATCATCACGTCGATGAGCGGAACCAGGTTGATCTCCGGCTCCTCCCTGACGTGACCCTTGCGGAAATTCATCGCGCTGTTCCCGCTCGCCGCTCAGGCGGCCCTGGGCGGCTGGCCCGCACCGTCCAGCCGCTCGCCGTGCACGATGTCGACCAGGCGCGCGGCGGCCTGCTCCATCTGCACCACGAAGCCGTCCACCTTGTTGCGGTAATGGCGGTAGAAGATCATCGCCGGGATGGAGATCGCGATGCCGAAGCCGGTGTTGTAGAGCGCCACCGAGATGCCGTAGGCCAGCTGCTGCGGGTTGGTGCCGGAAGGCGATTGCGAACCGAAGATCTCGATCATGCCGATCACCGTGCCGAACAGTCCCATCAGCGGGGCGATCGAGGCGATGGTGCCCAGCGTGGTCAGGAAGCGGTCCAGGTCGTGCGCCGCGGCGCGGCCGGCCTCTTCGATGGCTTCCTTCATGACGTAGCGCGAACTCTTCACGTTGCGCAGGCCTGCGGCCAGCACGCGGCCCAGCGGCGAGTCGGCAGCCAGCTTGTCCAGCGCTTCGCTGGATACCCCCCTGCCGCTTGTGCAGGTCGAGCACCTGGTCGAGCAGCGCGGGCGGCACGATCTTGGCGTCGCGCAGGGACACCGCGCGTTCTATGATCAGCGCGACTGCGATGACCGATGCGAGCAGCAGCGGCCAGATCGGCCAACCGGCCGCTTGAATGATGGCGAACAAACTTTTCTCCCCGGGCGTGACCGCGCGCTGCCGGACGCCCTGCCGTATTTCGCGATGCCGGAGCGCAGGCATCAGGCGCGCACTTTAGCCAAACCCCTGTCCGGCAGCAAGTTATTGCAGCGCACATAGCAGTGCACGCAACGCATGGCGAGTGTGCGCGCAAAACAGCACGCCTGCACGAAATGCGCAAGTCGGCGCCGCGCGCCCGACTGTTATCCACAAAAGCTGTGGATAAGTTTGTGGATAGGCCCTGAACAGCACAGCCACTCCCTGCCACGCAAGCCGGAATGCTGGGCGCGATTAAAAAAACAGCAGTGTTTTTCGCAGCGTAATCATGCGATTGCGCGAAAGAATCGGAATCCACAGGGGATTGCGCCGGCGCGACGCACCGCAACGGAGCATGTGTGGATTAGTGTAGATTCGCCCGCATGCGTTCACGCCCCGAACTCCGCTCCGCCCTGCCGCCGCAGGAAGGCGGCGTGCTCAGCGTTTCCCAGCTCAATCGCAGCGTGCGCGACACGCTGGAGAAGCGCTTTCCACTCATGTGGATCGGTGGCGAGATCTCCAATTTCAAGCGCTACGACTCCGGGCACTGCTACTTCACGCTGAAGGACGAAGGCGCACAGGTGCGCTGCGTGATGTTCCGCGGTCGCGCCCAATACCTGGACTGGCAGCCGCGCGAAGGCATGCGCGTGGAGGTCCGCGCACTGGTCACGCTGTATGAGCCGCGTGGCGATTTCCAGCTCAATGTCGAGACCATGCGGCGCGCCGGGCTGGGACCGCTGTTCGAGCGTTTCCTGCGCCTCAAGGAGCAGCTCGCGCGCGAAGGCCTGTTCGACGAGGCCGCCAAACGCGCGCTGCCGGCCTTTCCGCGCCGCATCGGCGTGATCACCTCTCCGGCCGCCGCCGCGTTGCGCGACATCCTCGCCACGCTGGCGCGGCGCGACGCTTCGCTCGAAGTCGTGATCTATCCGGTGCCGGTGCAGGGTGAAGGCGCGGCGGCGCGCATCGCGGCCATGATCGCCACGGCCGACGCACGCGGCGAATGCGATGTCCTGCTGCTGGCGCGCGGCGGCGGCTCGATCGAGGACCTCTGGCAGTTCAACGAGGAAGTGGTGGCGCGCGCGATCCGCGCCTCGCGCATCCCGGTGGTCACCGGCATCGGCCACGAAACCGATTTCACCATCGCCGATTTCGCCGCCGACCTGCGCGCGCCCACGCCCACCGCGGCGGCCGAGGCGGTCAGCGCCTCGCGCGCCGCCCTGCTCGACCGCCTCGCCGAACTGGTCGAGCGGGCCGGGCGCGGCGCGCAGCGGCGCATCGAGACCGAGATGCAGCGCATCGACGCACTGGCCCGCCGGCTGGTGCATCCGCGCGCGCAGCTCTCGTCGAACGCGCGCCTGCTCGCGCAGGTGCTGGCGCGGCTGCGCGCGGCGCGCCCCGACACCGTGGCGCTTGAACGCGAGCGCGCCGAATTGCTGCGCCGCCTGAGCAGCGCCTCGCGGCACCGGCTGGAGCGCGCGCAGTCCGCGCTCGCCCGCCTGTCCGCCAGCCTGGCCGGCATGGATCCGACCGCGGTGCTGGGCCGCGGCTACAGCATCACGCGCGACGCCGCGGGCCGCGTGGTGCGCGAGGCGCGCACGCTGAAGCAAGGCGAGCTGCTGAGCACCACCTTCGCCGACGGCTGGGCGCACAGCGAAGTGCGCGCCGTGCATGCGGGTGCGCCCGTCGCCGGCCCGCCCTCCGGCGAGACCGACGCCTAGCCGTTCCGCACGCGGGGTCGCGGCTATAATCATCGTCCCGCCTTACCGCCTGCTCCTTTTCCCATGGGTCACCGCCTCTCCAGGATCTACACCCGCACCGGCGATGCCGGCGAAACCGGCCTGGGCGACGGCACGCGCGTGCCCAAGGAGAGCGCGCGCATCCAGGCGCTGGGCGACATCGACGAGCTCAATTCCACCCTCGGACTGCTGCTGACCGAAGACCTGCCCGCGGCGATGCGTGCCGCCCTGGAGGGCGTGCAGCACGACCTGTTCGACCTCGGCGGAGAAGTCTGCATCCCGGGCCACCAGGCGATCACCGAGGTCCAGGTACAACGCCTCGAAGACCTGCTCGACGGCTACAACGCCGACCTGCCGCCGCTCAAGGAGTTCATCCTGCCGGGCGGTTCGCGCGCGGCGGCCTGCGCGCACCTGGCGCGCACCGTGTGCCGGCGCGCCGAGCGCAGCCTGGTGGCGCTGGCTCGCGTGGAACCGGTGAGCGAGCGCTCGCGCCAGTACCTCAACGGGCTCTCGGCCCTGATGTTCGTGCTGGGCCGCGCGGCCAACCGGCACGCGGGGCGCGGCGACGTCCTCTGGCAGCCGGGCCGCAACAAGTAGCCCGGGCCGGCGCAGGCATGGAACCGGACGACCTCGCCGCACTGCTCGCCGCCACGGCCCGCCAGGACCGCACCGCCTTCGAGCGCCTGTATCGCGCCAGCTCGGCGAAACTGTTCGGCGTCGCGCTACGTATATTGAGGCGTGAAGACTGGGCCGAAGAGGTCCTGCAGGACGCCTACGTGAGCATCTGGAACCGTGCCTCGACCTATACCCCCGGACTGTCCGCGCCCATGACGTGGATGACCAGCATCGTGCGCAACCGCTGCCTGGACTGGCTGAGGAGGCCGCAGATGGAGGTCGCCGACGAGGATGGCGCCATCGTCGAGGCCACCGAATCGGCCTGGTCCGGCCCGCTCGAACAGCTCGAGCAGTCGCGCGACGCGCAGGCCGTGTCGCGCTGCCTGAAGGCGCTGGAGGGCAAGCAGCGCCAGGCCGTGATGCTGGCCTTTTTCGAGGGCCTGTCGCACACCGAACTGGCCGGCCGCATGCGCGAGCCGCTGGGCAGCGTGAAGACCTGGGTGCGGCGCGGCCTGATGCGCCTGAAAACCTGCCTGTCGCCGGCCTGAGCGCAGGCACCGTCGCATGGATTTCCGCCACAAGCCCGAGTTGCAGGACCGCCTGGCCGCCGAGTACGTGCTCGGCACGCTGCGCGGCCCGGCACGCGCACGCTTCCGTCACTGGCTGCGCGAGGATGCGGGCCTGCGCCAGGTCGTACAGGCCTGGGAGGTGCGCCTCTCGCCGCTGGCCGCCGGCGTACCGGCGGTCGAGCCGCCGCGCCGCGTATGGAAAGCCATCGAGGAAGCCATCACCGAGCGCCAGATGGGCGCAGGCCGCGCCACGCAGCCCGCGGCCTCCCGCGGCCTGTGGGACAGCCTGGCGTTCTGGCGCAATCTGGGACTGGCGACCAGCGGCGCGGCCGCGGCCCTGCTCGCGGCGCTGACCCTGTTCGCGCCCGAGGCGCCGGGGCCCGCACCGGCACCGCAGATCGTGCGCGTGCCCGCCGAGACGCTGCCGGCGTCCTATTTCGCGGTGCTGTCCGACCCCAGGACGCAGAAGCCGGTGCTGATGGTGGCTGCGGCCCGCCACTCCGACCAGCTGATGGTCAAACGCCTGGACGAAAGCATCGTGGTGGCCGAGCGCAGCCTGGAATTGTGGGCGCTGCCCGCCGGCGGCGGCGCGCCGCGTTCGCTCGGCCTGGTCGCCGCGCAGGCGCGCCATGCGCTCAAACTCCAGGGACCCGCCGATCGCACGCTGGGCGAGATCCCCGCGCTGGCGATCAGTCTCGAACCCGTCGGAGGCTCGCCCACCGGCGCGCCCACCGGCCCCGTGCTCTACACTGGACCATGCATAAAATACTGGTGAACCGCTGCAACCGCCTGCGCCGCTGGCGCAGCCTCTCGCTGTGCGCCCTGCTCTGCCTGGCCGGCGGCGCCGCCGTCGCGCAGGAACGCGAACCTCTGTTCAACATCGTCAGCCTGTCCGCGCAGGCCGAGCGCGAAGTGGCCAACGACACGCTGGTCGCGGTGCTGGCCGCCGAAGCCGAAGGCAACGACACGGCAGCCCTCGCCGACGGCGTCAACCGCAGCATGCGCGAGGCATTGCGCGCGACGCAGGCCTACAAGTCGGTCAAGGCGCGCTCCGGCAGCTACCAGACCACCCCGGTCTACGACAAGACGCGCATCGTGCGCTGGCGGGTGCGCCAGGAACTGCGCCTGGAGAGCACGGATTTCGCCGCCGCCACCGAGCTGATCGGCAAGCTGCAGAGCACGCTGATCGTCGCGCGCATGAGCGTCGGCCTGTCGCCCGAGGCGCGCCGCCAGACCGAGAACGCCCTGCTGTCCGAGGCGATCGCCGCATTCAACGAACGCGCCGCGATCGCGCGTGATGCGCTCAAGGCCAAGGGCTATCGCGTCAAGGAACTGCAGGTATCCGCGGGCGGCGGCATGCAGCCGCGCATGTACGCCGCCGGCGCCGTGGCGATGCGCGCCGAAGCCGTGTCCGCGCCGGCGCTGGAGGCCGGGACCTCGCAGATCCAGGTCAGCGTCAGCGGCAGCGTCCAGCTGCAGCAGTGAAAGCGGCGACCCGCGGCAAGCCGGCCAAGTACAATGGCCCGATGACTCGCAGACCGGGTTTATCCAAACCGCCGATCGAGGCGCTGATCTTCGACGTGTTCGGCACCGTCGTCGACTGGCGCGGCTCCATCGTGCGCGAAGTGCGCGCGCTGGCGCGCGCACGCAAACTCGAACTCGACCCGCAAGCCTTCGCCGACGCCTGGCGCGCCGGTTACCAGCCCGCCATGGCAAAGGTACGCTCGGGCGCGCTGGGCTGGACCAAGATCGACGACCTGCACCGCATGATCCTCGACGAGCTGCTGGTGCGCTTCGGCGTGCGCGGGCTCAAGGAAGCCGAGATCGACCACCTGAACCGCGTCTGGCACAGGCTCAAGCCCTGGCCGGATGCGCGCGCCGGGCTGCGCGCGCTGAAGAAGGAACGCATCATCGCCACGCTGTCCAACGGCAACGTCTCGCTGCTGGTCGACATGGCCCGCGCCGGCGGACTGCCCTGGGACTGCGTGTTCTCGGGCGACACCTTCCGCCACTACAAGCCCGACCCCGAGACCTACCTGGGCGCCTGCCAACTGCTCTCGCTGCCGCCGGAGCGCGTCATGATGGTGGCTGCGCACAAGAACGACCTGCGCGCCGCCGCCGGCTGCGGGCTGCGCACCGCCTTCATCCGCCGCCCGCACGAATTCGGCCCCGGCGTGAAGAACGATCTGAAGGCCGAGCGTGATTTCGACTACAACGCCGACGATTTCCTCGATCTGGCGCGTCGCCTGCCGACGCGCGTCACGCGGGGCAAGCCGTGAACGAGGCAGCGCAACTCGGCAGCCAGCCGCGCCATCGCGTGCTGATCGTCGATGACGAGGAGGCCACGCGCCTGCTGCTCGCCCGGCTGCTGGCCAACGACATGGACGTCGAGATCACGCTGGCGGGAACCTGCGAGCAGGCGTTGCGCCTGGGTCGCAGCTACGCCTACGACTGCATCCTGCTCGACCTGATGATGCCGGGCATCGGCGGCTTCGGCGTGCTGTCCGCGCTGCGCGCCAACTCGCCCAATGCGACCACCCCCATCGTCATCGTCTCGGTGCTGTCCGAACCCGACACCGTGGCGCGCTGCATGCAGGCCGGCGCCAGCGCCTACCTGATCAAGCCGGTGGAGCGCAATTCGCTCTCCGCGACGGTGCGCGCGCAGATAGCGTCGCGCATGCATCCGGACGCCTGAGGGTTAGCGCGCGGTCCGCTCGGCAGCGAGTATTTCACCCCTTTTTTTTCGCAACCCCCGCAAGGAGATCACAAGATGGCGGACATCCGCATCTACAACCCCGACACGCTGGGCGCCCCGCTCGGCCAGTACTCGCACGTCACGCGCGTGAAGGCCAGCGAGACCCTCTACATCGCCGGCATGCTGGCGCCGGGGGACGATTTCGACACGCAGTGCAGCGCGGTGTTCAAGAGCGTCGAAGCCGCGCTGAAGTCCGCCGGTGCGGGCTGGGGCAACGTCGTGCAATTCACCACCTACATGGTGCACTCGCAGGACATTCCGAAGTTCATGGCCTGGCGCCTGCGCGAATTTCCGAAGATGTTCCCGGACGGCAAGTATCCGCCCAACACGCTGCTGGTCGTGGACCGGCTGGTGCAGGAACAGTTCGTGGTGGAAGTGCAGACCATCGCCGCTCTGTAGCGCGACGCGATTCTCGAAGAATTGATTTGCGAGATCGGCTCTGGGAGCGGGTTTCGGGGTGGTTTTTGTATCGATAAAGATACATCGCCGCCCCGCCGCGCTCAGTCCGGCTTGGCCCCGGAAACTTTCACCAGCCTGGCGTAGAGAGTCTTCTCGGCTTCGATGAAGGCACTGAAGGCCTCGGGCGTGCGCACGCCCGGCGTGGCCGAGCCCAGGTTGCGCAGGCGCTCGCGGGCATCCGGCGCGTCCATCGCCTTGAGGGTCTCGGCCGACAGGCGGTTGACGATCTCGTTCGGCGTCTTGGCCGGCGCCATCAGGCCCCACCAGGTGGTCAGGTTGAAACCCTTGAGCCCCGACTCGTCCAGCGTCGGCAGATCCGGCAGGAAATCCGTGCGCCTGGTGGTGGTGACGGCGAGCGCGCGCACCTTCCCGGCCTTGATGTTCGGCAGCGCGCTGGCCAGGTTGTCGAACATCAGGTGCACGCGTCCGGCCAGCATGTCGGCCACCGCCGGCGCCGAACTGCGGTACGGGATGTGCACCATGAAGGTCCCGGTCATCTGCTTGAACAGCTCGCCGGCCAGGTGGCCCGTGGAGCCGGTCGAGCCCGAGCCGAAGTCGAGCTGACCCGGCTTGGTCCTGGCCAGCGCGATCAGGTCCTTCACGCTCTTCACCGGAAGGTCGTTGTTGACCACCAGCACGTTGGGCACCTGCACGACCAGCGCGATGTGACGGAAGTCGCGCATCGCGTCGTAGGGCAGGCTGGGCATCAGCGAGGGGTTGATCGCATGTGTGGCGATCGCGCCCATCAGCAGCGTATAGCCATCGGGGGCGGCCTTGGCGACGTAGTCGGCGCCGATGACGCCGCCCGCCCCCGGACGGTTCTCGACTACCACGGGCTGCCCCAGGGCCTCCTGCAGCTTCTGCGCGACGATGCGCGAGGACAGCTCCACGGGCCCGCCGGGATACGGACAGATCAGGCGGATCGGCCTGGCGGGCCAGGCTTGCGCCAGCGCCGTTTGTGCGGCGCTCAGCAGCACGATGGAAAGCAGCAGTTTTCTCATGGTCTTCGTCTCCTCAAAAAAGAAGGGGCCCGACTTCGGGCCCCTTCGGTCCTGCGCGCCGTTGCGGGCGCTTATCCTTCCTGGAAGGCTTCTTCGCGTTTCTTGCGCAGCGCCGGCAGGGCCAGGATCACCAGCAGCAGGATCGAAGCGATCAGGAAGCCCGCGCTGATCGGCTTCTGGAAGAACACCCAGGGGTCGCCGCGCGACAGCAGCATGGCGCGCCGCAGGTTCTCTTCCATCAGCGGTCCGAGGATGAAGCCCAGCAGCAGCGGTGCGGGTTCGCAGGCCAGCTTCACGAACACGTAACCGAGCAGGCCGAACAGCATCATCTGCAGCACGTCGAACGGGTTGTTCGACAGGCTGAACACGCCGATCGCCATGAACACCAGGATCGACGGGTACAGGATGCGGTAGGGCACGGTCAGCAGCTTGATCCACAGGCCGATCATCGGCAGGTTGAGAACCACCAGCATCAGGTTGCCCACCCACATCGAGGCGATCATTCCCCAGAACAGCTGGGGCTTCTCGGTCATCACCTGCGGACCCGGGGCGATGCCCTGGATCATCATCGCGCCGATCATCAGCGCCATCACCGCGTTGGACGGAATGCCCAGCGTGAGCAGCGGGATGAAGGAGGTCTGCGCACCGGCGTTGTTGGCGGCTTCGGGGGCGGCCACGCCTTCGATCGCGCCCTTGCCGAACATGTGCCCGTTGACCGAGATCTTCTTCTCCAGCGTGTAGGCGCCGAACGAGGAGAGCAGCGCACCGCCGCCGGGCAGGATGCCCAGCATGGATCCAAGAGCGGTGCCACGCAGAATCGGCTTCCAGATGCGCTTGAAGTCATCCTTGGACGGGAACAGGTTGGTCACCTTGCTGGTGAACACCTCGCGCTTGTCCTTGAGTTCCAGGTTGGTGATGATCTCCGCGGTGCCGAACACGCCCATGGCGACCGTCACGAAGCCGATGCCATCGGCCAGTTCCGCGACGCCGAAGGCGAACCGCAGCACACCGGAGTTCACGTCGGTGCCGACCAGGCCGAGCAGCAGGCCGAGGATCACCATCGCCACGGCCTTGACCACCGAGCCGTGCGCGAGCACGACCGCGGCCACCAGACCGAGCACCATCAGCGAGAAGTATTCGGACGGGCCGAACTTCAGCGCGACCTCGGCCAGCGGCGGCGCGAACATCGCGACGATGACGGTGGCCACGCAACCGGCGAAGAACGAGCCGATCGCCGCGGTGGCCAGCGCCGGACCTGCGCGCCCCTGGCGTGCCATCTGGTAACCGTCCAGACAGGTGACCACCGAGGACGACTCGCCCGGCAGGTTGACCAGGATCGCCGAGGTCGAACCACCGTACTGCGCGCCGTAGTAGATGCCGGCGAGCATGATCAGCGCGGTGATCGGCGACAGGCTGAAGGTGATCGGCAGCAGCATGGCGATGGTCGCCACCGGCCCGATGCCGGGCAGCACGCCGATCAGCGTGCCGAGCAGCACGCCGATCAGGCAGTACATCAGGTTGATGGGCGTAAGCGCAACGCCGAAACCGAGCGCGAGGTTGCTGAAGAGACTCATATCCATGGTGTGGCCCTCAATCTAGGAACGCGGGCCAGAGCGGGAAGGGCAGCGTGAGCCCCTTCACGAACACCAGCACGGAGAAGATGACGAGGATCACAGCCAGTATCGCGACTTCCTTGAGCTTGAACTCGTGGCCACCGAAGGCGGCGACGAACACCAGCACGACCACGGAAAGCACGAAGCCGATCGGCTTGAGCAGGTAACCGAACAGGATCAACCCGAGCGAGATGAAGAAGATCGGTTTGAACGAGAGCTTCGGCACCTTCGGCCCCGACATCGTGAACGATGTCAGCAACACGACCGCGCCGAGCACGGCGAGTATGCCGCCGAGAACGGTCGGAAAGTATCCCGGTCCCATGCGCACGGCTGTACCCATCTGGTAGTCACGCGCGACGATCAGAAAGAACAGACCGAACACGATGAACATCAACCCCGCCCAGAAGTCCTGGGGACTTTTTATCTTCATGGATCTCCTCCGATTTCGAATTTACTAGAGGGAAAAATGCACCCGCCTAGGCGAAACGCGGGCGAGTGTAACATGGCATTACGCTTATGCATCGAAACCCGCCGCATGCGAATACTGCCGCTTGGGTCGGGTCGTGCAAGGGCCGCACACACATGGTGCGGTGCATGTACGCGCATTGTGCATTGCGCTGCGCCAGAGCCCTACACGCGACGCTTCAATCAACGCTGGCGCTGAAGGTACCGGCCACGCGCGCCAACCGCGCCTCGTCGCCGCGCACGAGTCTCTCACGATGTCCGTCGGACATGGCTTGCGTCTCAATTCTGCTGCGAAGAGCGTGCAGGAACGCCCGGCCGGCACCGCATTCTGCACCACACCGGTCGCCGATCGGCAGGTGCGCCCCATGCGGATCCGCAAGACCGGCACGGCAGGCCGAACGCCGTGCGCGACACCGCCGTTGCCGACCGTCGCAGGCTTGCGCATTCCCGGACAGGCTTTCGTGAAGCTGACGAACTCCGCCGCAGCCCCGGCCTGCACTTCGACGTGGGACCTCGAAACCTCCTCGTGCCACGCCGATGCACAGCGCCGCGGCGACGCCGCGGATCGGGTCATATGCAATTTTTGCATAGAGCGTGGCGTTGAAACGGGCAAGGCACGGGGCGTTCTCCAGTCTGGCGTATCGCGTCCGCAGCACGGCGGCATCGCGCCTCGCGCGGACACCGCTCAGCCGGCGCGAAACGTTATGTCGCCGTACCAGGCTTCGGCGGTTTCGCCCGTATTGTCGGTGTCGGTCGAGACGATCACACCGTTGACCGATGCAGGATCCGTGCCGAAGGCGCGCCGATAGTCTTCGCGCAGGTTGCGCTGCATCCCCACCCAGCGGCCGACCCGCGCCGGGCCGCTCTCGGCCACCAGCATGCGCACGCGATCGGTATAGGCGTTCGGCATGAGCGTTTCGCGCGGGGTGCGCGCATCCCAGACGTAGCACAGCACCGCCAGCGGCGTGCGCGCGCCGTAGATCAGGCGTGCGAGCCCGAGTTGCATGCGCTCGCCGGCCGGCAGCGCATCGAGGTCCAGGTCGAAGCTCACATAGACGCGTGCGGCGAAGTCGTCGCCCTCGCGCGTCCTCGGGTCGCCCTTGTCGAGCACGCGCGACACCTTCCAGCGCCAGGCAAGCAGCGGATGGCTGCGCGTGTCCACGCGCAGCTCGCGTGTCAGGCCTGCCGTCGAGGCCTCGTCCCGGGCGTGCAGGACCGTGCGCCCTTCGTCCGTGTCGTGCACCAGCGTGTAGCGTGTGTGACGCGGGCGATCCGCAAAACTGTGCGGCCTGAGCCAGTCCGGCAGGGCCTGCCCGGCCTTCAAGGTCGAAAAAGGCATGCCCTGGATGTCCTGCACCGTCGGCTGCGCGCCGACGCGACGCGTGCCCGCCAGCAGCGCGGCACCGGCCAGCAGCAGGCCGCGCCGATGCGGATTCAGGCGCGCCCCGCGAGCGGACGCGCGGCTTCCAGCCGCTCCAGGTCTTCCGGGCGATCCACGTCCCAGAGCATGCGCAGTTCGCGCCAGCGCCAGCCCAGTGCGGCAAGCCGCTCGCGCGTCTGCTGCATGACCGTCGCACCGCCCCACGGCATGCCCCCGAACAGGCGCGGCGAACAGCGGCGCAAGGCCAGCAGCGGGTAACCGCCGTCCTCGGCCGGCGCCACCACCGCGTCGCAAGCCGCCAGCAGGCGCGCGGCGCGGCGCAGGTCGGCGGGCTGCAGCGCGGGGCAGTCGCTGCCGATCAGGATCACGCCTCGGTGCATGCGCAGGCCACGCGTGAAGGCAGACTGCATGCGCGTGCCCAGGTCGGCGCCATGCTGCGCGCGCAGCACCACACCCGCGCGGCGACCCAGCGAACGCAGCCAGGCATGCGTTGCCGGCGCATGTGCAGAGCCGGGGGCGCCCGCGGCCACATGCAGCTCGACCGGGCCGCAGCGCGCGGCCTGCGCCGTGGCGAGCGCACGACGCAGCAGGCGCATGTGCAGGCGCGCGGCGCCCGCGGCGCCGAGCCGCGGCGCGAGACGCGTCTTGACGCGGCCCGCCTGCGGCGCCTTGGCGAACACCACGATCAGCGTCTGCGCGCGGCGCATGCGTGGCGGTGCTAGCGCCCGTACCGGCGCGCGAGGCTCGCCGGTTCAGCGCCGAGGAAGTACAGCATGCGCAAGCGCCACATCAGCAGGATGGTCGACCACACGCCGCGCTGCTCCCAGCGACGCGCCGAAGTGGAAACACGCGCCGGCAGGCAGGCCGGCCAGCCGCAGGCGCGGCGCAGCGCGGCGCTCAGGGCCACGTCCTCCATCAGGGCGATGGCCGGGAAGCCGCCGACGGCCTCGAAGTCGGCGCGACGCACGAACATGGCCTGGTCCCCGGTGGCGATGCCGCTCAGGCGCGAGCGCAGGTTCATCAGCGCGCCGACCACGCCGAGCATCCTTCTCCGCGAGGCGATGTGCACGTCGAAGCGGCCCCAGGGGCGGCGCTGCAGCGCGGCCAGCACCAGCGCGTCGGCAGCCTCGGGCAGGGCGGTGTCGGCGTGCAGGAACAGCAGCGCCTCGCCCGTGGCGGCGGCGGCGCCGGCGTTCATCTGCGCGGCGCGCCCGCGCGGCGCGGCGAGCACGCGATCGGCCAGCGGGCGCGCCAGTTCGGCGCTGGCGTCGGCGCTGCCGCCGTCGACCACGATCACTTCGTGCCCGCGCGCGCGCAACGGCGCCAGCGCGCGGAGCGCGCTGGTGATGCCCGCGGCCTCGTCCAGCACCGGCACGACGACGGACAGGCGCGCGGCCATGCGGATCGTCTAGCGGCCCGTGGCGCGCGCCGCGTCGCGCGCCGCGTCGTTCAGCGACCAGTCGTAGTCGAGGAAGTGCAGCGGCGCGGCGCCCCCGGCCACCGCCTTCTGCGCTTCCGCGCCGTCGGCGAGCAGGTTGGCGTAACGCGCAAAGTACTTCTCGCGAACGCCGAAATCTTCCTTGAACCAGTCGTAGATCTTCGAGACTTCCAGGCGGCCGCGCTCGGCGCTGTAACGGTTGCGGCTGCGGTCCGACAGGAAGCGCCGCGCCTGCTCCTCGAGTTGCGCCTCGAGGCGGCCCGCGACGTAGGCTTCCTCGCGCAGCATCGGGCAGCCGATCGAAGCGCAGTTGACCGCGTAGTGCACGCGCAGGTCGTCGTAGGCGCCGGGCTTTCTCAGCATCTCGTGCTCGATCTGGTCCAGGTGCGTCTCGCGACCGAACAGCCTGAAGAAACGGTCCTTCCACGGATTGCCGAACACCGTGCCGAAATCACGGATCGATTTCAGGTCCGGGTAGCGTGTGAGGATCTTCTCCACCGTCCAGGCGTTGTAGGCGTTGATCAGGAAGGCCATGCGCTGCGCCTTGTTCCAGGCGGCGAACTCCGGCTCACCGACCGCGGACAGCGCATCGAGATAGGCCCTGAGCGCTGCGCGGTCCTGGACGAAGCCGGCATAGCGCACCTGCGAGGCGCGCCCCTCCTGCAGCACCAGCACGTGCTTCCTGAGCAGCGCATCCCAGGCGCGGTGCGTGTGGTCGAAACCCTGCGCCAGCGCCGGGAGCGCAGTACAGGTCACCGCAACCGCGAACGTCAGTGCTCGAACGATTCGCTTCAGCATCGCATGCTCCTCAACCCCGCATCCAGGCATGAAATTTCTCCACCCTGGCCAGCAGGCCCTGCGGGGCGTGCGCCTTCTTCCAGACGCCGGCCGCATACTTGTTGGCCTCGGCCAGGGTCGGATAGATATGGATGGTGCCGAGGATCTTGTTCAGCCCCAGGCCGTGGCGCATCGCGGCAACGAACTCGGCGATCAGGTCGCCCGCATGGCTGCCGACGATGGTCACGCCGAGGATCCGATCACGGCCCGGCACGGTCAGCACCTTGACCAGGCCGTGCGCCTCCTCGTCGGCGATCGCGCGATCCAGGTCGTCGATGCCGTAGGTGGTGACCTCGTAGGCCACGCCCTTTTCCCGCGCCTCGCTCTCGTTGAGGCCGACGCGCGCGACCTCCGGGTCGGTGAAGGTCGCCCAGGGAATCACCGAATAGTCGGCGCGAAACCGCCGCAGCGACCCGAACAGCGCGTTCACGACGGCGTACCAGGCCTGGTGCGCCGCCGTGTGCGTGAACTGGTAGGGTCCGGCGACGTCGCCGCAGGCGTAGATGTTCGGATACACCGTCTGCAGGTACTCGTTGGTCGCCACCGTGCCCGCGCGCGTCAGCGGAATGCCGAGCTCTTCCAGTCCGTAGCCGCTGGTGTTGGGTTTGCGGCCCAGGGCGGCCAGCACCGTGTCGAACTCGATCTCGACTTCGGCCCCGGCGTGCTCGGCGACCAGAAACTTGCGGCCCTCGCGAACTTCGAAGCGCAGCGCCTTGTGCCCGGTCAGCACGGTGATGCCCTCGGCGCGAAAGCGCGCCTCGACCATGGCGGAGATCTCCGGGTCTTCGCGCACCATCAACCGCGGCAGCATTTCGACCTGCGTCACGACGGCGCCCAGGCGCGCGAACGACTGCGCGAGCTCGCAGCCGATCGGCCCGCCGCCCAGCACCAGCAGGCGACCCGGAGAGGCGCGCAGGTCCCATATGGTGTCCGAGGTCAGGCAGCCCATCTCCGCCAGCCCGGGTATGGGCGGCACGAAGGGACGTGCGCCGGCGGCGATCACGATGGACCGCGTGCTGAGCTTGCGCAGCGTGCCGTCGGCAGCGCGGATCTCGACCTCCCACGGGGACACCATCCGGGCCTCGCCCTGCAGGCATTCGACGCCCAGGCCCGTGTAACGCTCCACCGAATCGTGCGGCTCGATGCTCTTCACCACGCGCTGCACGCGCTCCATGACCGCGGCGAACTCGAACTGCGCGCTGGCACTGCTCAGACCGTACTCGCGCGCACGCGCGATCTGCGACAGCAGTTTGGCGGTGCGGATCAGCGCCTTGGAAGGCACGCAGCCTGTGTTCAGGCAGTCGCCGCCCATGCGGTGCTTCTCGACCAGCGTGACCCGCGCCTTGACCGCCGCGGCAATGTACGCGCTGACCAGGCCCGCGGAGCCTGCGCCGATCACCACCAGATTGCGGTCGAAACGCTTCGGTCGCGTCCAGCGCGCGTAGACCTTGCGCGCACGCGCCAGGTCTACGAGCTTCTTGGCCAGCAAGGGGAAAACGCCCAGCAGCACGAAGGCGCCGAGCAGTCCAGGCGACAGGATGCCCGCGGGCGAATCGAGCTGTGCGAGCTGGGTGCCGGCATTCACGAACACGGCCGTGGCCGGCAGCATGCCGAGCTGGCTGACCCAGTAATAGGTGCGGGTGCGCATCGGCGTCAGGCCCATCGCGACGTTGATCACGAAAAACGGAATCGCCGGAATCAGGCGCAGCGTGAACAGATAGAAGGCGCCGTCGCGCGCCACACCTTCATTCATCGCACGCAACTGCGGGCCGAAGCGCGCCTGCACCCAGTCGCGCAGCAGAAAGCGCGAGGACAGGAAGGCCAGCGTCGCGCCGATCGCGGAGGCGAAGGACACCAGCAGTACGCCCCAGCCCAGGCCGAACACCGCCCCACCCGCCAGGGTCATGATCGCGGCGCCCGGCAGAGAGAGTCCGGTGACCGCCACGTACAGCATGAAGAACCCCGCCGCCGCCTCGAAAGGATGGCCGCGATACCAGGCGTCGATCGCCGCCTGCTGCGCCTTGACGGTTTCGAAGCTGAGGAAGCGGTGCCCGCCGAGCGCGAAAAAGGTCGCGATGAGGACGATTATCGCGGCGAGCAGCAGCAGCCTGGATCGGGTCACGGTCGGCTCTCTCAGGCGAGCGCGCCGCACGTTGCGACGCGCAGCGCCTGCTCCTGCAGGTATCGCGGCCCGTCGCAGATTCGCGCGTAATAGGAAAGGTGCGCATCCGACCCGGGCGGCCACTGCGCGAGGAAGCGGCTCTCCCAGGTCGCGTGGTCGTAAGCGATCGGCACCGCGTGCACGTGCAGGCCGGCGACGCACAGACCGTGGAGCGCGCGTTGCGCAGCGCCCGGCGCGTGCACGGAAATGCGCGTGGCGAGCCCGAAACGGGTGCCGCGGAAATTGGGCATCCCGGCAGCGCCGTTGTTGGCGAGCACGACCTCGCCCTGCGCCACGCGCAACGACTGCATCACGGGCAGGCAGGTATGGCTGCTGGCGATCACGCGGGCAGTCGAGGCCGCGAGGCCGGTGCGCGCCGCATCCAGTCCGGCCTCCTCCGCGAGGGACTCCTGCGACAGTCCCCAGCCGGCCAGCGAATCGGCGTCGCCGTGCACGATGGCCACGCGCTCGCCGCCGACCAGCGCCACCGCGTACATGGGCAACGCGCCGAGTCGCGCCTGCAGCGCGGGTTCGCGCGCAGCCGTCCGGCGCAGGCGCTCCATGATGCGGTTGGAGCGCGCGACGTCCTCGTCGCCCACCCAGTCCGGGTAGCCGCAACCGCAGCCCGCATCCTGGCCCGGCTGCGCGAGCTCGGTCTCGACGTTGCCGCGGGTGGCGAAATGTCCGAGCACGGCGGTGTTGATGGCACGAAAATCCTCCGTGTCCACGTCGAACCAGTTGAAATCACCGTTGAAGACCAGGCGCGCGCCGGGCTCGGTGGCCGCCAGTTCGAGCAATGCCTCCAGTGCCTGCGGGTTGCCGTACAGGCCGCCCGCGACATAGAGCGTTTCCGCCTGCAGGGCGGGCGCGACCTTGCGCAGGGCCGCCGCACCATAGCCGTAGTCGGCCGGGCAACTGCGTCCGGGTCGCGGCGCCGCGACGCCGCGACCGGGGACCTCAGCCATCGAGGGCTCCGCCACAGGACGAACCCTGCCCGGCCGTGCAGCCATAGCAATGGTCGCGCACGGCGATCGGGTTGCCGTCCAGGTCGCGGCCGATCAGTTCCGAGAGCTGCACGCGGCGGCGGCCCTCCACCTGCAGCGGCAGGCCCAGCATCTGGTTGAAGTCGCAATCGTAGACCGCCCCCTGCCAGTCCACCGAGAGCATGGAGCGGCACATCACCCCGGCCAGGTTCTCGTCGCGGTGTGCCCCCTTCAGCAGGCTCATGTACTCGTTGAACTGGCCCTTGGAGACCAGGGTGCTGCCGAAGCGCTGTATCGGCATGTTGGCCAGCGTATACAGGCTGTTGAAGACGATGCCGTACCGGTTGCCGAGCTCGCGCTTGTAGTCGGCCTCCAGCGCCGCCTGCGCAGGCGGCAGCACGGCGCCCTGCGGGTTGTACACCAGGTTCAGGGCCAGTCCGCTGCCCGCTGCGCCGTAGCCGTGGCGGTTGAGGCGCTGCAGACCGGCGATGCTGCGTTCGTACACGCCCTTGCCGCGCTGGCGATCAACCAGTTCCTCGGTGTAGCAGGGCAGCGAGGCGGTGATCTCCACGCCTTGTTCGGCGAGGAACCCGGCCAGATCCTCCTGGCCGGGTTCCTCGAGGATGGTCAGGTTGCAGCGGTCGATTACACGCACGCCGAGCTGGCGTGCGCGCGCCACCAGTTCGCGGAACAGCGGGTGCAGCTCTGGTGCGCCGCCGGTCAGGTCCAGGGTGTGAACGCCGGCGACTTCGAGAAAGGCCAGGACATCGGTCAGGGTTTCACGCGACATGGCCTCGGTACGGTTCGGGCCGGCATTCACATGGCAGTGCAGGCAGCTCTGGTTGCAGCGATAGCCCAGATTGACCTGCAGGGTTTCCAGCTTGCCGCGGCCCAGGGCCGGGAATCCGTACTGCTGCATCAGCGGCAAGGTGGCGTGCATCGCCTTCTCCTGGTGTGTTTGCGCAACGCGCTTCGAGCTTGGTCGCGCGTCATGCCGGAAACCTTACGTGCCGCCGCTGATGCGCCTCTCCAGCGCGGGACGGTCGGCCGTGAGGGGCGTGCGGGAATTCAATCGCCGGGGTGGTTGGTACCGCGCCGCGCTTCCTGGTCGAGCATCTCGATCAGGCGGCCGCTGGTGTTCCTGAGGCGCTGCGAGAGCATCAGCACGAACTCCATCAGTATCTTGGCGCCCAGCATGGGCTGCTCGACGATGATGCGCGCGAGGTTCTCGCGGTTCAGCACGGCAACCATGGTCGGCTCGGCGGCGATGCAGGTGGCGAAGCGCGGCTCGCCGTCTATCATCGACATTTCGCCCAGGGTCTTGCCGGGCTCCACCAGGGCGATCAGCTGCGGCGTGTTCCAGCGGTCGCGCTTCTTCACCTCGACCCGCCCCTCGATGATCATCAGCATGAAGTCCCCGCCCTCACCCTCGCGGATGATTTCGGCGCCGGCCGCCGCCTGGTAGACGTCCATGAAATGCGAGAGCAGCCGCACTTCGGCGGTGGAAAAGTTCTCCAGCAGGTTGCAGCGCGGGATCAGCGCATGGATCTGGCCCGAGAACTTCGTGGCGTCGCCGAGGTAATCGAGGTGCGAGAGCTGGTTTGGGCGGTCGGCCATGGTCTGGATCCGTGGGACGCGGACATTCTAGCCGATCAGCACCAGCACGGTCGCCAGCCAGCCGGCGGCCGCGGCCAGCATCCACGGGTCTCGCAGCAGTTCGGTGGCCGGGTCGCCGCCGCCGCCGCGCCTGTGCAGCCGGTACAGGTAGCGGAATACGCCGAACAGCACCCAGGGCAGGGTCGGCGTGAGGTCCGTGCCGTGCTGGATCAGGGTGTCGTCGGACACCGTGTACAGGCCGTAGGCCAGCACGCTGCCCGCCGCGCAGATCCACACCATGGCGTCCAGAAACGCCAGCGTGTAGGACTCGAGCACCACACGGTGCCGGCCGGCGCGCCCGTCCTCACCGGACAGGCCGGCCAGTTCCGCGCGCCGTTTGGCGAAACCGAGGAACAGCGTCAGCAGAAAACCGCAGAACAGCAGCCAGCGCGAGGGTTCGATGCCCAGGCCCAGGGTGCCGGCCAGGATGCGCAGCATGAAGCCGGCGGCAATGATGAAGACGTCGAGCACGGGCACATGCTTGAGGCCCAGCGTATAGCCCAGGTTCAGCGCCGCGTACACGGCCAGCAAGGCGGCCACGGTACTGCCCGCCTGCCAGCCCAGCGCCAGAGCTGCGGCGGCAAGCAGGGCCGCGAACACGGCGGCGTGGCGCGGGCCGATCTCGCCCGCCGCCACCGGGCGCGTGCGCTTCTCTGGATGCTCCCGGTCGCGTTCGCGGTCGATGCAGTCGTTGAGCGCGTACACCGCACTCGACATCAGGCAGAAGGCTGCGGCGGCGATCAGCGCCGCGCTCAGCGCCGCGGGACTGTCCCAGGCGTGGCCGAACAGCAGGCCGGTGAACACGAACCCGTTCTTGATCCACTGCTGCGGCCGCGCCAGGCGGACGTAGGCGGCCCAGCCCGCCGCCCGGCGTTCCGATCCGGGGCGCGGCGCGCTCATCGGCCGCAGGGCTCGGCGCTGAAATAGCGCTCGCAGTAGTAACAGCTGCCGATCGGCAGAGCGCCCGGCACCCGGTACCAGCGGTCGCGCACGGTTTTCAGCACCCCTTCGCGGTAGGCGGCGTAGCGAAAGCCACGGCCCAGCACCAGATGGAACTCCGCGCCCGCCAGCTTCAGGCTGCGCACCTTGAGCGAACGGAAGTACGGCGCGTAGTCCTGCAGCGGCGGCGGCTCACGGCGCAGCACGGCGATATTGCGTCCATCGTGAACCCGCATGTCGGTCAGGATGTCGTCGTGTCGCGCATGGGACGAGCCTATGCCGAACACGAACACGTGGCGACCGGCGTGATAGGAAAGCACGGACGCCGCAGAATAGTTGTCGGCCGCGGGCGCGAAGTCGGCGTGCTCGGCCATGCGCGCCGCCAGCTCGGGCGCGCGCAACAGGAACACCAGGCGCGGATACAGGCGCGAGAACTGCCAGGTCTCCAGCGGCAGGACGGAAAACACGCCCGCCGCCGCCGCGTGCAACGCCGCAAACACGGCGAAGAAGCGCACCACGCGCAGCATGCGCGCCGCCGGCAGCGACAGCGCCAGGCAGACCACCAGCGGCGGAACGAAGGACAGCAGCCAGTGCAGGCCGATCTTCTTCACCGGCGAGAGCACGGCGAACACCGCCAGCGGCACCAGCCAGGCGAACAGCATGGCGCGTGCCCCGGGCTCGGCGGCCGCGCCCGCCAGCGCACGGCGCTCGCGCCATGCGTACCACAGCAGCGGCGCGGCCAGATACAGCAGCGCGGCGACGTACAGCAGCGGGGTCAGCGCGTTGACACCCGCGCCCTCATGGCGGTTGATCGCGTTGAACATCACGTTGGACCAGCACGACTGGTAGTTCCACCACAGGTTCAGCAGGCCCGCCGGGAGGGCGGCGAGCACCACGGTGCTGAGCGCCAGCCAGCCCGGCCGCCGGCCGCGCGCCGTGACAGCCCAGGCCAGCATGCCCAGTCCGAGCAGCACGGCGAAGTACTTGGACAGGAAGGCCAGGCCGAGAAACACCCCGGACAGGAAGAACAGCGGCAGGCCGTCGCGACCGCGATCCTGCACCGCGCCGTGCGCGAACAGCAGCATGGCTGCGAAGGAAAACAGGATCAGCGGCGTGTCGGTGGTGATCAGCCCGTTCCAGACGTTCATCGGCACCAGCAGCAGCGCCGCCGCGGCGAGATCCGCCGAGCGGCGCTCCACGCCGAACCAGGCATGCAGGGCCGCGCGCGCCATCAGCGCCAGGGCCGCCGGCAGCAGCACCGCCGGCAGGCGCAGCACCCACTCGGCCGCCGAAAACTGCAGCATCAGGGCGAGCAGCCAGCCGACCATCGGCGGATGATCGTAGTAGCCGATGTCCGGCCGCCGACCCCATTCGACGAAATAGGCCTCGTCGCCGGTCAGCGGCAAGGCCGCGGCCAGCCAGAATCGAAAGGCCAGCGTCGCGCACAGCGCGACCCAGAACCAGCGGCGCGCGTCGATCTCGCGCGGCTCCGCCCTCATTGGAAGCCCCGCGCCAGCAGCGTGAGCCCGGACACCACCAGCACCGCGTAAACCGTGCGCACCACGATGGCCGCCGGAATCGCATCATGCAGGCGATTGCCAACGTAGAAGCCGAGCAGCATGGCCGGCACCAGCAGCGCGGCGACTGCCAGCAGACTGTCCTGGGTCAGCAACCCGGTCGCACCGAACAGCACCACGCGTATCAGGGCGGAGAGCCAGGATCATCGAGGCGTTGGTGGCGCGCAGCTGTTGCTTGTCCTGCAAACGACCGGCGATGTAGATCGCAAACACCACCCCGCCGGTGCCGAACAAAGCCGTCAATGCGCCGCCGAACAGGCCCAGCGGCGCGCTCCAGAAGCGGGCCATGGTCGCCGGTGGGCCGCGGCGCAACAGGCCGTAGGCCGCGTAAAGCATGACGAAAATGCCCAGGCCGAAGAGCAGCTTGTTCTCGGCCACCTTGATCAGCAAGGTGAGCCCGAAGACCATGCCGACCAGCATGAAGGGCACCAGCCAGGCGAGTTCGTCAAAGCGTATGCCGCGCCGCATGCGCCCGCCCAGGGTCATGCCCGCCGCCAGGTCGAGCAGCATCATCAACGGCACGGCGAACTTCAGCGGCACGATCAGCGCCAGCAGCGGCAGGGCGAGCACCGTGGAGCCGAAGCCGGTCAGACCGTAGGCCACGTAGGCCCCGGTCACGATCAGCGCCGCGATGACGAGCGTCTCGGGCGGCAGATTCATGTCGGCCGCCCGGGGGCGCTCCGCTTCAGGCGCCGGCCTGCTTGCGCCGCGCGCGCACCGCGCCGGCCAGCAGATCGAGCAGGCGCACCGACTCGTCCCAGCCCAGGCAGGCGTCGGTGACGCTCTGGCCGTAGGTCAGAGGTTTGCCCGGCACGATGTCCTGCCGGCCCTCGACCAGGTGCGACTCGACCATCACGCCGATCAGGCGCCTCTCGCCCGCGGCGATCTGCCCGGCCACGTCGTTGCCCACCGTCATCTGCTTCTTGTAATCCTTGCTGCTGTTGGCGTGCGAGAGGTCGACCATCAACCGCTCGGGCAGCCCGGCCTTGGCCAGCTCCTTGCAGGCGGCCTGCACGTGCGAGGCGTCGTAGTTCGGCGTCTTGCCGCCGCGCAGGATGATGTGGCAGTCCTCGTTGCCGCGCGTCTCGACGATCGCCACCTGGCCGGTCTTGTGCACGGACAGGAAATGGTGCTTCTGCTGCGCGGCCAGAATGGCGTCGACGGCGATCTTGACGTTGCCGTCGGTGCCGTTCTTGAAACCCACCGCCGCCGACAGGCCGGAGGCCAGCTCCCGGTGCACCTGCGACTCCGTGGTGCGCGCGCCGATCGCGCCCCAGGACACCAGGTCGCCGATGTACTGCGGCGAGATCACGTCGAGGAACTCGCAGCCCGCGGGAACCCCCGCCTGGTTGATCTTCACCAGCAGGTCGCGCGCGATGCGCAGCCCCTCGTTGATGCGGAAGCTGCCGTTCATGTAGGGGTCGTTGATCAGGCCCTTCCAGCCGACTGTGGTGCGCGGCTTCTCGAAATACACGCGCATCACCACCTCGAGTTCGCCGGCGTGGCGCTCGCGCTCGGCGCGCAGGCGCTCGGCGTAGGCGACTGCGGCCGCCGGGTCGTGGATCGAGCAGGGCCCGATGATGACCAGCAGGCGGTCCGATTTCCCGGACAGGATCTCGCGCACGCTGCGCCGCGCGTTGGCGATCAGCGCCTCGACCGGCCCGCCCTGGATCGGAAAGAAGCGGATCAGGTGCTCGGGCGGCGGCAGCGGCACGATGTGATCGATGCGCTCGTCGTCGGTAAGCGAAGTCTTGTCGGCGGGAACGCCGGCGAGGTAGCTGTCTATCGGTGTGTTCATGTGGGCCTCGGTCAAAAAAAAACCGCCAGGCTTTGCGGCGCTGGCGGTTTCTCGGATTCGGGATCGCTGGGATGAGCCTAGTCGTTCCCCTCCGCCGCCAGGCGGGAGAAAAAAGTGGAAGTAGGCGAAGAAGTACTTGCTCATAGGCCGCAATTCAAGCACGAATCCGCCGCCGCAGGCAAGTCGGCGCGCCCGCGCCTAGGCGGACCTGGGCCACAGCACCATCTGCGTGCAGCGGAACAGGGCGATCTTCCGCTCGCTGCCTTCGATCGTCACGGTCGCGTCCCAGACCTGCGTGGTGCGCCCCAGGTGCACCGGCAGCGCGCGGCACAGGATGGCGCCCTCGCGCGTCGTGCCCAGGTGGTTGCTCTTCAACTCCACGGTAGTGAAGCCGCTCGAGCCCTCGGGCAGGTGCGCCTGGCAACCATAGCCGCAGGTGGTGTCGGCCAGCGCCACCACGGTGGCCGCATGCAGGAAGCCGTTGGGCGCGAACAGTTCCTTGCGCACCGCCACGCGGCTCTCGATCACGGTCGGCGTCACCGACAGGATCTCGATGCCGATCAGACCCGGCAGGTGGTCGGGGCTGCGCGAGTTGAAGTGCTCGGCGGTGAATTCGGGACGAAAGCTCATGCCGTGAACTTAGCACTCCGCAGGCGCGACTGCCAGGCTGTGCGGCCTCAAGGTCGGCGGGATCGTCCCGATGTGCGTTATGTGGTCTGAGTATTGCTTGATGAATTTCGGCGTGTTAGCTTTTTCCGGCGCGTCGCGAACGTCGTCAACGAGGAGCCAAGAAATGTCGGCAAACGTCGCCATACCTGCGGTCCTTCCCATCGCCGGATTCCGGGATGTCTACGATGTCTCGGGGATCGACCGGGCCCTGCACGATCTGCCGGCCGGGACCAGCGATGCCCTGCGTTCCCTCTACGAGAAGATGCTCAAGCTGGGCGGCCAGCGCTTCACCGTGAAGCCCTCTGCCATGCCCGCGCTGGACGAGCTCGCCGGGGAACTGCCGAACTTCGGCGAAGTGCTCGAGGACATCCGCAAGCACCTGGCGCTGTGCCTGGACTCGGCCGACGCCATCGAACTGCCGCCCATGCTGCTGCTGGGCGAACCCGGCATCGGCAAGACGCACTTCGCGCGGCGCATCGCCTCGCTGCTCGGCACCGGCTTCGGCTTCGTGCCGATGAGTTCGCTGACCGCGGGCTGGGTGCTCTCGGGCGCCTCCTCGCAGTGGAAGAACGCCAAGCCCGGCAAGGTGTTCGACACCTTCCTGAACGGCGACTACGCCAATCCGGTGATGGTCATCGACGAGATCGACAAAGCCTCGGCCGAGGGCCACTACGACCCGCTGGGTGCGCTGTACTCGCTGCTCGAGATCGACACCGCGACGCGCTTCGTCGACGAGTTCGCCGAAGTGCCGATCGACGCCTCGGGGGCGGTGTGGTTCGCCACCGCCAACGACGCGGCGCGCATCCCCGACCCCATCCTCAACCGCATGAACGTCTACGAGATCGAGGCGCCGGACGCCGAGGGCGCCGCACGCATCGCGCTGAGCATCTACCGCGATATCCGCGGCGCGCACGACTGGGGCAGGCGTTTCCCCGAGGCGCCTGGCGGCAGCGTGCTGGAAAAACTCGCGGCGCTCTCGCCGCGCGAGATGCGGCGCGCGATCTCCACGGCCTTCGGCAACGCCAAACTGGCCGGTCGCGACGAGCTCCAGGTCGCGGACGTGCAGGACGGGCGCGCCGCCAAGCGACAGCGCATCGGCTTCTAGGCGGCGCCCGGGCTCAGGTGTAGGCGAGCAGCCGCCCGCAGGCGATCACCGACACCCACAGCAGCAGCGAGAGCGCGCCCGCGGCGCGCGCCGCAGGTGGCGGCATCGCGTCCACGTCCCAGTTCACCGCGCCGCGCATGGCGCCGGCGTGGAAGAGCGCGGCGTTGGTGCCGGCGGCGAGGATCAGGCACATCTTCAGCGCGAACACGTTGCTGGCGATGAAGTCGCTGGCATGCGCGGCGAACATCATGAAGCCGCTGGGCAGGATCAGCAGGAAGCTCGCCAGCGTCCAGGGCAGCAGGTGCGCGGCCAGCCTGCGCACCGACAGGCCGCGCGAGAAGCCGATCAGGCGCAGGTCGAACACCGCGATCGACCCCACCAGCAGCGCGATGCCGACCAGGTGGACGATCTCGACCACCGGATACAGCCACATCGACTGGCGCATCGCCAGGCCCAGCGCCGTCGATTCGATCACACCCATCGGCGCCATGGCCGACCTAGCGCAATTCGACGGTCTTGCCGGCGATGAAGATGCGCTCGGCGCGCATCTCCTCGGGCTTGGAGCGGTTGGCGTAGCCCTCGACAGTGGCCTCCACACCGGCCTTGAGCGCATCCCTGGGCAGTCCGCGCGCCTCCATGCGCGAAGGCGGCGCCAGCACCGCGTGCCAGGTCTTGCCCGGCACAACGAGCTTTATATAGCCGTGCGGATGCTCATAGCCGGCCGCCTGGATCCTGCCGGTGAGCTTGAGCAGCTTGCTGGAGTCGTACTCGCTCCAGCCGTGATGTGCGAGCGCCGCCAGGGGCAGCAGGGCGAGGGCGCAGGCGAGGCGTGCGATCTTCATGGACGGAGTCTCCCGACGAAAATGGCCCGGCGGGCGACGCCGGACATGCCGCGCAGAATAAGGCAATCCGGCGTCGCGGGGAATCAGCCTGCGGCGGGATTCGCCGCCGGCGGGCGCGGCGCGCCCGGGCCCTGCAGCAGCTGCGAGCCCAGCACGCCGGCGATCACCAGCCCTCCGCCCAGCAGTTGCAGCAGGGTCAGCCCCTGGCCGAGCAGCAGCCAGCTGGCGCTGATCGCCACCACCGGCTCGAGGTTCATCATCATCGCCGTGCGCGTGGCGCCGATGCGGCTGGCCGAGGTGAACAGGGCCACCACGCCGATGGCGTACAGAACGCAGACCGCCGCCAGCGCCGCCCAGCCGTGCGCGCGGACGGGCCAGGCGGCGGCATCCGTCGCGATCGTCGCGCCCGCCAGCGTCAACGAGGTGCTGGCCATCATCCAGAAAGTGCGCGTCTTGGCCTCGACGTGCGCCACATAGCGCGTCGAGACCACCAGCAGCACGGCGATCATCACCGCCGACAGCAACGCCAGGCCTACGCCATGCAGGTTCACCGCCTCCGGCGAGGCGCCGGTGGCCAACGCCAGCCCGGCGAACGAGACCAGCGCGAAGCCCGCCGTGCGCGCCGAGATCCGCTCCAGCCCGGCCAGCGCGCTGAACAGCCCGGAAAGCAGCGGGTAGACGTAAAAGCACAGGATCGCCAGCGGCACGCGCAGCAGCTCGACGGACTTGTAGAACGCATACACGTTCAGCGCGAACACCACGCCCAGCGCCAGCATCAGCCTGCGCTCGCGCGGCAGGGCCGGCACCGCCCCCATCAGGCGCATGGCGATGCCGATGGCGACCATCGAGAACAGGCAGCGCACGGTGACGACGGTGAGGGCATTGCTGCCGTCCTCGAAAGACATGCGCGCGAAGGCCACCGCGCTGCCGTAGCTCAGCGCGCAGATCAGGACCGGCCGATAGGCGGAGGCGCGCAGCAAGGCGGGCGGACGGACGCCGTGATGCCGGGTGTGTCGAGGGTGACCGTGTGCCGGGCGTGCCGAACGCGCCGCAGGCGCTACAGGCGCCCTGCCACCCAGCCCTGCACGGCGTTCAGCGCGGCCGGCAGATTGGCAGGTTCCGTGCCGCCGGCTTGCGCCATGTCGGGCCGCCCGCCACCCTTGCCGCCCACCTGCTGGGCGACGAAGTTCACCAGCTCCCCGGCCTTGACCTTGCCGGTCAGGTCGGCGGTCACGCCGGCGATCAGCACCACCTTGCCCTCGCTCACCGCCGACAGCACGATGGCCGCGCTCTTCAGCGTGTCCTTGAGCTTGTCCATGGTCTCGCGCAGGGTCTTGGCGTCGGCGCCTTCCAGCGTGGCGGCCAGCACCCTGGCGCCCTTCACTTCCACGGCCTGCGCGGCGAGGTCGTCGCCCTGCGAGGAGGCCATCTTCGATTTCATCCTGGCCAGTTCGCGCTCCAGGTGCTTCACGTTGTCGAGGATCTGCGCGATGCGCGCCGTGAGCTCCTGCGGTTGCGCCTTCAGCGCGGCGGCGGCCTCGGCGAGCCTGGCTTCCTGCGATTGCACGAAGGCCAGCGCGCCTTCACCGGTCACCGCCTCGACGCGGCGGATGCCGGCTGCGACGCCGGACTCGGCGACGATCTTGAACAGGCCGATGTCGCCGGTGCGTTTCACGTGCGTGCCGCCGCACAGTTCGGTCGAGTAGGGCCCATGCTGAGCACGCGCACCTCGTCGCCGTACTTCTCGCCGAACAGGGCCATCGCGCCGGCCTTGATGGCGTCGTCGTATTTCATGACGCGCGCCTGCACTGCGTTGTTGTGGCGGATCTCGCGGTTGACCAGCGCCTCGACGCGACGGATCTGTTCCTCGGTCATCGGTTCGCCGTGCGAGAAGTCGAAGCGCGTCTTCTGCGCATCCACCAGCGAGCCCTTCTGCTGCACGTGCCTGCCCAGCACCTCGCGCAGCGCGGCGTGCATCAGATGGGTGGCCGAGTGGTTCCAGGCCGCACGTGCGCGCGCCATGCTGTCGACGTGCGCGCCGACCTCGTCGCCCACGCGCAGCACACCGGTCTTCTGCCGGCCGTGATGGCCGAACACCTCGGCCTGGATCTTCTGCGTGTCCTGACACCGCGAAAGTTCCGGCCGGCCCGAGCAGTTCGCCGCGATCGCCGGTCTGGCCGCCGGACTCGGCGTAAAAGGGCGTGCGGTCCAGCACCACCACGCCGGACTCGCCCGCATTCAGCGCCTGCACCTGCGCGCCGTCGCGGTACAGCGCCACCACATGGCCCTTCAGCTCCAGGCTGTCGTAGCCGTGGAACTCGGTCTTGCCGCCCGAGTACTCCAGGCCGGCCGCCATCGAGAACGCTGGCCGCGCGCGCGCGCTCGCGCTGCGCGTCCATCGCGGCCTCGAAGCCGGCGAAGTCGATCTGTATGCCGCGCTCGCGGCAGATGTCGGCCGTCAGGTCGACCGGGAAACCGTAGGTGTCGTAGAGCTTGAAGGCGGTGTCGCCGTCGAGCATGGGCGATTCACCGGCCAGCGCACCTTCCAGCACGCCCATGCCGTGCTCGAGCGTCTCGGCGAAGCGCTCCTCCTCGGTCTTCAGCACCTGGGCCACGCGGTCCTTCATGGCCGTGTTCCGGGATAGGCCGCGCCCATCGCGCGGTCGAGGTCGGCCACCAGCTTGTGGAAGAACGGCTGCTTCTGGCCCAGCTTGTAGCCGTGGCGGATGGCGCGGCGGATGATGCGGCGCAGGACGTAGCCGCGACCCTCGTTGCCCGGGATCACGCCGTCGACGATCAGGAAGGAGCAGGCGCGGATGTGGTCGGCAATCACGTTCAGCGAGGGCGAGGCCCGCTCGCCGGTGCCGGTTTCGCGGATCGCCGCCTTGATCAGGTCCTGGAACAGGTCGATCTCGTAGTTCGAGTGCACGCCCTGCAGCACCGCGGCGATGCGCTCCAGGCCCATGCCGGTGTCGACCGAGGGCTTGGGCAGCGGATGCATCACGCCCTTCTCGTCGCGGTTGAACTGCATGAACACCAGGTTCCAGATCTCGATGTAGCGGTCGCCGTCGGCGTCCGGCGAACCGGGCGGCCCGCCCTCGACGCCCGGGCCGTGGTCGTAGAAGATCTCGCTGCAGGGGCCGCAGGGGCCGGTGTCGGCCATCTGCCAGAAGTTGTCGGACTGGAATTTCTGCCCGCCGGGCTTGTCGCCGATGCGCACGATGCGCTCGGCCGGCACGCCGATGTCCTTCGCCCAGATGTCGTAGGCCTCGTCGTCGGTGTGATAGACGGTGACCCAGAGCTTGTCCTTGGGCAGCTTGTAGACCTGGGTCAGCAGATTCCAGGCGAAGGGGATGGCTTCCTTCTTGAAGTAATCGCCGAAGGAGAAATTGCCCAGCATCTCGAAGAAGGTGTGGTGGCGGGCCGTGTAGCCCACGTTCTCGAGGTCGTTGTGCTTGCCGCCGGCGCGCACGCTGCGCTGCGAGGTGGTGGCGCGGCTGTACGGGCGCTTCTCCTTGCCGAGGAAGACGTCCTTGAACTGCACCATGCCGGAGTTGACGAACAGCAGCGTCGGGTCGTTGCCCGGCACCAGCGAACTCGAAGCCACGATGGTGTGGCCCTTGGACTTGAAGTACTCGAGGAAGCTCGAGCGGATCTCAGCGCTTTTTTGGATGGGCAAGTGGGCGGTTCGTTCTGCTCGGGGCTCCCCGTTCGGCCCATTCACGCCGCCCTTGCCCACACCCGCCTGGCCGCATGGCGGCGAATCGACGACCGGAACTACTATCGAATCGGCCTCGTACGCGAGGGGCTAACCAGGGAGTCTTGAAGTCCGGCACTATCGTCGTCACGCCTGCCAGGATGCCGCCCATCACCGGCTCATGGTCAGGACCCTGGTGCGGCCGTGACCGCCGCTGCGCATGCAGGGTTTGGGCACGCCGGCTTCGCGGCGTACGCAGGTCGGCTGAGATCTGGCAAAGGAACGCGCCCGTGGTCTGCTAAAGGCAATCCGCGCGCGGCCGGAGGCGAGCGCCGCTGATCGATCACGACAAGGGCAGGCTGACTGCCCGCATCCTCAAAGTGATCTTGGAAGTCGACGGCTTCGAAAAGGGTCGCCGCAGCCCGCCAGAAAGACTGCAGACGCGAGCCCTCGATCGGCGCTGGCGCGGCCGGCGGGGTCGGTGGCGGGCTGCTTGAACTTCCTGCGCCAGATCTCGGTGGCGCGCGCCAGTTCGGTCGACTGCGCCTCGGCGGCGACTTTCGCGATCGCCTCCTCGCCCACACCCTTGGACTTGAGGTCCTGGCGGATGCGCGCCACGCCGTACTTGCGCGACAGCACATGGGCGCGCTGCTCGGCCATGCGGTCTTCGGAAAGGAGTTTTCGCTGCACCAGTTCGTCGAGCAATGCCTCGACGGCGGACTGCGACTCGGCGTGCGGAACGAGTTTGGCGGCGAGCTGGCTGCGGCTGTGCTCGCGGCGCATCAGCAGGCGCAGCGCGCGGGCCTTAAGCTCCCGAGCGGTGTCGGGCGCGCGCTGCTCCTGCTCTTCGGGGAGCGCGGAGCCGTCCTCCCGGTCCGCGCCTTCCTGCATGCCTGCGTTCCTGCCCAAGCTTCGCCCAACCCGGCCCGGGCTCAACCCTTCTTGCGGCCCGTCACCGGCACGACCACGTCGTCTTCCGGCAACTCGTCGTCCTCGTTGGCCGCCTGCGGGGGCGGCAGACGACCGGCGGCGATGCCCGCGGCCTCGCGGATCTTCGCCTCGATCTCCTTGGTGATCGCGGGATTCTCCTTGAGGTACTCACGGGCGTTGTCCTTGCCCTGACCGAGGCGCTCGCCGTTGTAGCCGTACCAGGCACCGGTCTTCTCGACGATCTTGTGCAGCACGCCCAGCTCGAGGATCTCGCCCTCGAAGGAGATGCCTTCGCCGTACAGGATGTCGAACTCGGCCTGGCGGAACGGCGGCGCGACCTTGTTCTTGACCACCTTGACGCGGGTCTCGGAGCCGATGACCTCCTCGCCCTTCTTGATCGAGCCGATGCGGCGGATGTCCATGCGCACCGAGGCGTAGAACTTGAGCGCGTTGCCGCCGGTGGTGGTCTCGGGGTTGCCGAACATCACGCCGATCTTCATGCGGATCTGGTTGATGAAGATCACCAGCGTGTTGGTGCGCTTGATGTTGCCGGTGAGCTTGCGCAGCGCCTGGCTCATCAGGCGCGCCTGCAGGCCCATCTGCGGCTCGCCCATCTCGCCCTCGATCTCGGCCTTGGGCGTCAGCGCGGCCACCGAGTCGACCACGATGACGTCGACCGCGCCGGAGCGCACCAGCATGTCGGCGATTTCGAGCGCCTGCTCGCCGGTGTCCGGCTGCGAGATCAGCAATTCGTCGATGTTCACGCCCAGCTTCTGCGCGTACTGCGGGTCGAGCGCGTTCTCCGCGTCGATGAAGGCCGCGGCGCCGCCCAGCTTCTGCATCTCGGCGATGACCTGCAGGGTGAGCGTGGTCTTGCCCGAGGACTCCGGGCCGTAGATCTCGACCACCCGGCCGCGCGGCAGTCCGCCCACGCCCAGCGCCAGGTCCAGACCCAGGGATCCCGTGGACACCACCTGGATGTCCTGCAGGGCGCCGGCGTCCATGCGCATGATGGAGCCCTTGCCGAACTGCTTTTCGATCTGCGACAGGGCGGCCGACAGGGCCTTGGATTTGTTCTCGTCCATGATGACTCCTTCTTCTTGATGAGGTCAGCATCTATGGCAGGCCGCGATCCTTCCCCTGCGGTCCCGGGCTAACACCTGTGTACGCTTGTTGCGCTGCTGCGACGGCCACTACTGTACGGGAAGTACTGTATAAACGTCCAGCAGATATTACCGTTGACCGCGGCGCGCCGCAAGAGCCCGGGGCGGCGCCGCGGAATGGCGCGGGACGGTGTAACATTCGCGCTTTCCTGAATTCCGACAACCGCTTGGAGCAACAAACATGGCGAAGATCGCATTCCTCGGCCTGGGCGTGATGGGCTATCCGATGGCCGGCCACCTGCTGAAAAAGGGCGGCCACGAGGTCACCGTGTACAACCGCAGCGCGGCCAAGGCCGCACAGTGGGCCAAGGAGTACGGCGGCAAGTCCGCCGCCACCCCGAAGGCGGCCGCCACGGGCGCCGACTTCGTCATGATGTGCGTGGGCAACGACGACGACGTGCGCTCGGTGGTGTACGGCGAGTCCGGCGCGCTGGCCGGCATGCACAAGGGCGCCCTGCTGGTCGACCACACCACGGCCAGCGCCATCCTGGCGCGCGAACTGCACGCCGCGTGCAAGGCCGCAGGCATCGATTTCGTCGACGCCCCGGTGTCGGGCGGCCAGGCCGGCGCGGTCAACGCCCAGCTGGGCATCATGTGCGGCGGCGAGGAGGCGGTATTCGCCAAGGCCAAGCCGGTGCTCGACATCTACGCAAAGAGCTGCGTGCTGATCGGCGAACCCGGCGCGGGGCAGCTGTGCAAGATGGTCAACCAGATCGCCATCGCCGGCCTGCTGCAGGGCCTGTCCGAGGCACTGAACTTCGGCAAGAAGGCCGGCCTGGACCTGGAAAAGGTGGTGGCCGTGATCTCCAAGGGCGCGGCCGGTTCCTGGCAGATGGAGAACCGCTGGAAGGCGATGGACGAGGTGAAGTTCGACGGCTTCGGTTTCGCCGTCGACTGGATGCGCAAGGACCTCGGCATCTGCCTGGAAGAAGCCGGCAAGAACGGCGCGCGCCTGCCGAACACCGCGCTGATCGACCAGTACTACGCCCAGGTGCAGGCGCGCGGCGGCGCCAGATGGGACACCTGCGCGCTGATGCACCTGCTCGCCAAAGACTAGCAAGCCAGTCCCTGGCTTGCACGGAAAGCCCGGAACAGGGGAACCCTACGGCTCCCCCGTACCCCTCCCCAACCTACGACACCATGCTGCCGGATAGCTGGTCCGCCGCGCTGGACGCGCCGGCACGCGCGGCGCTGGGGCGCGCCGAAGCGCACGCGGCTGCGCGCGAGGCCGCAGGCGTGGCCGTGTATCCGCCCGCGGCGCTGCGCTACCGCGCGCTGGAACTGGTCGCGCCCGAATCCGTGAAGGTGGTGATCCTCGGTCAGGACCCGTACCACGGGCCCGGCCAGGCCATGGGCCTGGCCTTCTCGGTGCCGCGCGGCGTGCGCGTGCCGCCTTCGCTGGCCAACGTCTACAAGGAACTCGCCGCCGACCTTGGCCTGGGGCGGCCCGCGCACGGCGATCTCGGCGCCTGGGCGGCGCAGGGCGTGCTGCTGCTGAACACCTCGCTCAGCGTGGAGCACGGCGCGGCGGCCTCGCACGCGAAGATCGGCTGGGAGCAGGTCACCGACCGGCTGATCGCGCACGCCTCGGCGCGCGCCCCGGCCGCGGTGTTCATGCTGTGGGGCAATCACGCACGCGCCAGGGCGCCGCTGATCGACGCAGGCCGTCACCTGGTGCTGGAATCGGCCCACCCCTCGCCGCTGTCGGCGCGCCGGTTCCTCGGCTGCCGGCACTTCTCGCAGGCCGATGCCTGGCTCGCGGCGCACGGTGCCGCGCCGCTGCGCTGGTCCCTCGACTAGCCTAGCGATTCTGCGCGGCGGGCGCCGGCGCGAAGCGCACCGGGATGCGCCGCGCGCCGAAAGGCTTGCCGAATTTCTGGTATCGCCCGGCGAGCTGCGTGCCGCAATGCGTGCACGCGCCCGCGTCGCTCAGCGCATAGGCGCCGATGTTGTACCAGTCGCGGTCGATGACCGCCGTGCCGCAGCCCGGGCAGTAGGTGCTGCCGCCGGCGCTGTCGTGCACGTTGCCGGTGTAGACGTAACGCAGGCCGGCGCGCAGGCCGATCTCCCGCGCGCGCGTCAGGGTGGCCGGTGGCGTGGCCGCCACTTCGGTCATGCGGTAGTCCGGATGGAAGGCCGTGAAATGCAGCGGCACGTCCGCACCCAGGCGCTGCGCGATCCAGGCGCACATGGCCTGCAGTTCGGCATCCGAGTCGTTCAGGCCCGGAATCAGCAGCGTGGTGATCTCCACCCACACCGCGGTCTCGCGCACCAGGTACTCGAGCGTCTCCAGCACCGGGGCCAGGTGTGAGCCAGTCTGCCTGAAGTAGAAGTCCTCGCTGAAGGCCTTCAGGTCGACGTTGGCCGCGTCCATCCTGGCGTAAAACGCGCGGCGCGGCTCGGCGTGGATGTAGCCGGCGGTCACCGCCACGGTCTTCACGCCGCGCGCATGGCAGGCGTCGGCCACGTCCATGGCGTACTCGGCGAAGATCACCGGGTCGTTGTAGGTGAAGGCCACGCTGCGGCAGCCCAGCTTGACGGCCGCCTCGGCGATGGCCTCGGGCGCAGCCTCGGCCTGCAGCGTGTCCATCTCGCGCGACTTGGAGATGTCCCAGTTCTGGCAGAACTTGCAGGCCAGGTTGCAGCCCGCGGTGCCGAATGACAGCACGCTGGTGCCCGGGTAGAACTGGTTCAGCGGCTTTTTCTCGATCGGGTCGACGCAATAGCCCGAGGAGCGGTTGTAGGTGGTCAGCACCATCGCGTCGCCTTCGCGCATGCGCACGAAGCAGGCGCCGCGCTGGCCCTCCTGCAGACGGCAGTCGCGCGGGCACAGGTCGCACTGGATGCGGCCGTCGTCCAGGCGATGCCACCAGCGCGCGGGATGGTTCATGGCCGCCCCCGACTCACTGCAGCGCGGCGCCGGACTGCGGCGCGGCCTGCTTCCACTTGATCACGCGGTAACGCAGCACGCGGCAGGCCGACAGGCGCGTGTCGGCGGGCAGGCCGGCCTTGAGCCGCAGCTGGGCGAGGAACTCGCGCGGCTCGGGCAGCGACTCCCAGACCTGCGGCAGGAAGGTGCCGCGCCGGCCGTCCTTCTCGAGGATCAGCCCGTCCTCGCCCGGCATGATGCGCGCGAGCAGTTCGGCCTCGTCGGCGTAACGGATCGGCTTGGCCGCCGAGAGCAGCGAGACCTCGACCTGCGTGCGAGACCACTCGGCCGGCGTCAGCGCGGCGAAGCGCGGGTCGCGAAAGGCCGCAGCCTCGGCGTTGGCCAGAACGTCTTCGCCCAGCGCCCGCGCGGCCGACAAGCTGCCGATGCAGCCGCGCAGGCGGCCGTCCAGGGTCAGCGTGATGAAACTCGCCCCCGGGCGCGCCAGCCAGGGCGCGACGGCGGCATCCAGGCGTGGCGCTTGCGCCAGTCCGAGGCGATGCGCAATCGCGGCGCGCGCCAGGCCGATCAACACTGCGCCGGCCTCTTCGCGCGACACGGCCTGCCGCGGATCGTCCAGCGCGAACGAGGCATAGCCGACCACGCGATCCCTGCCGCCCGCGGTGTCGCCCGAATTGCAGACTTCCAGCCGGCGGATGGCCAGGCCCCGGGCGCGCGCCAGCGCCAGCAGCCCGTTCAGCGGCGTGGCGCCGCAGGCCTGTGCGTGGTCGAGTCCGGACTCCAGGCGTGCGATGCGCGCGGCGGTGTCGCCGTCGACGCGTTGCGCCGTGTCGTAGTCATGGAAATGCGACAGGTCGGTGCTGACCACGATCAGCGTCTCGGGCCCGCCCCACAGGCGTTCGAGCGCCTGCACGACCTCCGCCGTGCCGGCGGCGCCCACCGCCAGCGGCAGCAGCGAGAACGCGCCCAGCGCACGCTGCAGGAAAGGCAATTGCACTTCCAGCGAATGCTCGCGGGCGTGCGCCTGCGGACTGGTCACCACCTGCGGCAGGCCGGACAGAGCCATCACGCCCTGCGCGTCGACCGGGATGCGGCCCAGCGGGGTCTCGAAGGCCTCCACCCCGGGCAGCGCCAGGCCGCGCACCGCCACGCGATGCACGGGTCCGAGCAGCACCACGCGCCGGATCGCGCCGCGCCCGGCGCGCAGCTCGTCGTAGGCCTGGGCGGCCGTGCCACCGGAGTAGATGTAGCCCGCGTGCGGCACCACCAGGGCCTTGGGCCAGGAGAAGCGCGGCTCGAAGCGCTCCACGCCATCGAGCAGTTCGTCGACCTCGCGCTGCAGGGCGCGCGGTTCGGCGGGGTAGAAGGCGCCGGCGACGGCGGCGGGACGCAGGCTGCTCATGGGACGGTATCTGGGGCCGGGGACAGGTGTTTTCTAGTCTCCGGTGCCGCCCCGGTCAAGCCCGGCTCAGTGATTGGGTCCGTCGCGGCGCAGGCGGGTCTCGATTTCGCGCAGGCGCACGTAGTTGGCGCGCCCCAGGCGGCCGACCGGGCGGGTTTCGATCTTGTCGAGCAGGTCGACACGGTGGTCCTGCTCGCCCTTGCGACCCAGGTAGACCGACTCGTCGATGTGCACGTGCTGCACGCTGCCCATGATCCACTTGTTCATGCCGGCGTCGACGATGCCGTACAGCTTGCACTCGTAGGAGACCGGCGCGCCGGCCACGCGCGGCGGCCTGATCGTGGTGCTGGGCGCCTCGGGCAGGTCGGCGTAGCGGAACTCGCTGTCGCCGGGCGCGAGGTCGGCGGCGGTCTTCACCATCTCGTCCATCAGCTTCTCGGGCACGATGCTGACCACGAACTCGCCGTTGGCCTGGATGTTCACGTAGGTGTCCTTGGGAATCCACTCGCCCTTGTCGTGGTTGTCGCCGCGCGGTCCGCAGCTGAAGCCGAGGATCGCGGGATACGGGCAGACCACGTTGAAGACGCTGTACGGCGCGATGTTCGAAACGCCCGCGGCGGAGATCGTCGACACCCAGGCGATGGGCCGCGGCACGACCGAATCGCGCAGCAGGAAATACATCTCGGTGGGCTGGAAATCGGCGGCGGAGAGCGAAATGGTCATCGGGACGTCCGTGGGTAGGTGAACGGGCTGCGCGGATTCTACCGGGGGCCGTCGCCCGCCGCGCCCAGGCTGCGCTCGGCGGCGTCCAGATGGCGCTGCTCGATGTAGTCGGAGGCGCGCGCGCTCGAGCGCAGCGCCAGGGCACGGATCTGCGCGCTGGTCTCGATCAGGGTCTGCACCCCGGCCGGGCTGGCGCGTCCGTCGCGCGGGAAGATCGCGTCGCGCGTGAACTCCTGCCAGGCCAGGTCCGCGTAGCGCCGCGCCACGCCGGTCTCGCGCATGGCGATGGCGGCCGAGCCCTCCGGGTTGGCGTGGAACCAGCGGTGCGCGCCGATCCAGGCGCGCAGGAAGGCGAGCACCGTCGCCTCGTTGTCGCGCACCCAGGCGGAGTCGGCATCGAGCGAAGTGAACTGGAAATCCGGGAACGTCTGCCGCGGGTCGCCGAGGTCCGTGTAGCCGAGGTCGCGCGCGATGTGGTTGAGCGGCGCGCCCTGCAGCCCGGCGTCGATCTCGCCCTTCTGCAGCATCTCCCAGCGCGCCAGGATCGGCCCCACCGGCAGCAGCGTGTAGTCCTGCGGATGGTGCAGGCCATGCGCCTCCATCAGCTTCATGACCAGCGAGGAGCTGCCGGCGGCCAGCGACGACACGCCGATGCGCGCGCCGCGCATGTCCTGCCAGCCGCGGATCTGCGGCCGCGCCATGAACGAGAACGGCAGGCGGTTGATGTTGCCGCCGAGCACGCACAGGCGCCCGCCGCGCTCGCGGTTCAGGATCGCGTTTTCGGTGACTTCGAGCGCGAACTGGAAATGTCCCTCGTGCAGCCGGCGCGTGACTTCGTCGATCGGCTCGTGCAGTTCGATCTCCACCGCCAGACCCTCGCGGGCGAAGAATCCCTCCTGCAGCGCGATCCACAGCGGCAGGTTGAAGTAGTTGCGCGAGATCGCGCCGACCCTGAGCTTGCGCATGCCGTGCCCCGCTATTGTCCCGGCGTTGTCGTCAAATCAGACAACTCGATTGACAGGAGATCGGCTCCTGGAGCCGATCTTGTTAAATTAAAGTTCAACTTTTATGCTGCAGGCGGTGCAGCTTCAAGGTGGCCAGCGGTCCCAGCACGGCACCCAGTGCCAGCGTGCTCCAGGCCACCCCCCAGGCGAACGGGTCGCCCGGACCGCGCCCGCCGCCGGCCATGTCCAGCGCCGCGCCGAACACCACCGGGCTGACCACGCCGGCGCCGAAACCGATCACCGAGCGCACCGCGTAGGCCACGCCGACCTGGTACGGCGGCACACTCTCGGCCAGCACGGTCGAATGCGTGGACGAATCGGCGATGGCCGCCAGGTTGTACAGGCAGGCGATGGCCACCAGCAGCGCCACCGGCAGCGCCATCAGCCAGCCGATGGAGAACGACAGCGTCGCGCTCAGCCCGCTCCACAGCAGGATGGTGCGCGTGCGCCCCCAGCGGTCGGCCATCACGCCGCCCAGCGTGCTGCCGGCGATGTTGGCCACGTAGGTGATGGCCGAGAGCGTGATCGCCACCGCCGCGGCCTCGCCCGGGGGCGAGCCGTGCATGGCCAGCGCCGCCGTCAGGAAAGCCGGCAGCCAGGCCCACATGCCGAGCAGTTCCCAGTTGTGCGCCGTGTAACCCCACACCGAGAGCATGCCCTTGCGGTTCTTCAACAACGCCGGCAGGGCGGCGAATACCGACTCGCCCGGCGGGCGCGGATGCACGCGGTTCGGCGTGGCGCGCATCGCCAGCATGCCCAGCAGCCAGGAGGCGAACGGGGCGATCGACACCACGGCGAGCGCACCGCGCCAGTCGGTGAACTTGAGCGCCAGTCCGGCCAGTCCAAGGCACAGCGCATAGCCCGCGCTGGAGGCCGCGATCATCAGACCCATGGCGCGGCCGCGCCGTTCGCGCGGCACGTTGTCGCTGACCAGCGCCAGCACCGGCGTGTAGCTGCCGCCCTGGCACAACCCGGTCAGCGCATGCAGCCACCAGGCCGACCAGAAGCCGTCGGCGAACAGCACGAACAGCACCGGGCTGAGCCAGCCCGGGATCGCCGTCGCCAGCCACACCCGCTTGGCGCCGTAGTGGTCGGCCAGGAAACCGACGATGAACAGCGAACTCAGGTAGCCCAGGTGGAAGGACGACTGGATCAGTCCGGCTTCCTTCCCGGACAGGCCCCACTGCGCCTGCGTGAGCGGCAGCACGGCGGAGTAGGCGACGAACCAGCTCGCCGAAAGCACGCGCGCCGCGCAGACCGCGGCCAGCCAGCCGGTGGAGCCGGGAGAGAGCCGCAAGATGCTCGATACGCTCAAGCCCGGCCGGCCCCGCCGTCGTCGAGCAGGTCGACCACGCCCTGCAGGGCGCGCAGCACCGCCTGCCTGCGCACCTCGTCACGTCCGCCGGCAAAGCGCCGCGTCTCGGAGCGCGGCATGGCTTCGCCGCTGCGCGCCCAGGCGAAGCACACCGTACCCACGGGCTTCTTAGGCGAGCCGCCGCCCGGGCCGGCAATGCCGGTGATGGCCACCGACAAGGTCCCCAGGCTGGCCGACAGGGCACCCAATGCCATGGCGCGCGCCACCGGCTCGCTGACTGCGCCATGCTCCTCGATCAGCGCCATGGGCACGCCCAGCATGTCGCGCTTGGCCTCGTTGGAATAGGTGACGAAGCCGCGGTCGAACCACTCCGAACTGCCCGACACCGCGGTCACCGCACCCGCCACCAGGCCGCCGGTGCAGGATTCGGCCGCCACCAGCTGCTCGCCCTTGGCTTTCAGCAGGCCGCCCGCGGCCGCCGCCAGCGCATCGAACTCGGCGGTCTCCATGTCAGACGAGGAAGCGCTTGGCGAGCGCAATCACCAGCAGGGTGTAGAGCGCGGCCAGGATGTCGTCGAACATCACGCCGAAGCCGCCCTTCATGCGACGCTCGCAATCGCGGATCGGCGGCGGCTTGACGATATCGAAGAAGCGGAACAGCAGGAACGCCGCCACCATCCAGCCGGTGCCGGCGGGCAGCAGCGCCAGCACGAGGAGGAACGCGACGACTTCGTCCCACACCATCGCGCCGTGGTCGGCGATGCCGAGGTGCCGGCCGGTGATCTCGCAGGCCCACACGCCGGCGGCGAAGAGAGCCACGATCAGCGCCAGCATCTGCACCGGCGAATGGCCTTCGGGGCCAGCAGCCACCAGATCGGGAAACGCGGGCAGCGTGCCGAAGGTCCCCGGCGCGAACGGCGCCAGGCCGGCGCCGAAACCCAGAGCGATGAAATGCGCCGGATGCGCGAAAGCGAAGGCGAGCGTGGGACGCAGGATCATGGGTGGTGCCGTTTCATGCGGGTTGATCGTAACCGAAGTGGTCGTAACCGCGCGGCGCCGGCATGGGCGTGCCGTTCGCGCCCAGCAGGTGCAGCTGCGCGTCGCTGCCTTGCGGAGGATCTAGCCGACGCGCGTCAGCCAGGCCGAGTTCGGCGGCGAGCGCCTCGACCTCGCCGCGCGCCGACCTGCGGCGCCGTGAACGCCAGCTCGTAGTCGTCGCCGCCGGCGAGCAGGCAACGCGCGACGAGGCGCAGGATCGTCTCGAGCCGCGAACGCCGCCGCGCGCGGCAGCAGCGCGTAGTGCACCAGCGCCCCGGCCGACGAGCGCTCGAGGATGTGCTGCAGGTCCTGCCGCGAGGCCGTCGGAGACGTCGATCGCGAACTGGTGGCGATGCCGCGCGCAGCCGCTCGCCCAGCGCGACGCGCGGCTCGGGCGCGTGCAGGCGGCGCGGGCCGCGATCCTTCAGCCCCGGGCTCTCACAGCGCCAGCCCCAGCGCCGCACCGCCGAGTTCGCCGGAGACCCAGATGTCGTCGCCGGGTCGCGCGCCGTCACGGCGCAGCGCGAGGCCGGCGGGCACCTCGCCCATGATGGTGATCGAGATGGTCAGCGGCCCGCGCGTGGTGTCGCCGCCGACCAGGGCCAGGCCGTGGCGCTCGGCGAGCGCATGCAGTCCGGCGGAAAAACCCTCCAGCCAGGCCTCGTCGGCGGCCGGCAGCGCGAGCGCCAGCGTCGCCCAGCGCGGCGTGGCGCCCATCGCCGCCAGGTCGGAGAGATTCACGGCCAGGGACTTGTGCCCCAGCAGGCGCGCGTCGGCGCCGGCGGCGAAGTGGCGGCCCTCGACCAGCATGTCGGTGGAGACGGCGAGCTGCATGCCGGGCTCGAGGTTGAGCAGCGCGCAGTCGTCGCCCACGCCCAGCGCGACGCCGGCGCGCGGCCCGGCGGCGGGACGCTCGAAGTACCTGCGGATCAGTTCGAACTCGGAGGGCACGCTGTGCGCCACGCGCCCGGCGGGCGGGCAGGGGCGCGGCCTGCGGCGCGCCGCGGCGGGACGCGCGCTGGCGACTTCCTCGGGGCGCAGTTCTGCGGCGAGCTTCTCCAGAACGCCGTTGACGAACTTGTGGCCGTCGGTGCCGCCGTAGCTCTTGCCCAGTTCGATCGCCTCGTTGACGATCACCTTGAAGGGCGTCTCGGGCATGGCGTGCAGCTCGAAGGCGCCGATATACAGGATCGCGCGCTCGACCGGGGAAAGCTCGGAAAACTTGCGGTCCAGGCGCGGTGCGACCAGCGCCTCGAGTTCCTCGGCGCGCACCAGCACCCCGCGCAGCAGGGTCTCGACCAGGGCCGCGTCGGCCTGCTCGTGGCCTTCCATGGTCTGCGCCTGCTCGAGGATGTCGGTCAGGCTGGCGTGCGACAGCTGCCAGGCGTAGACGGCCTGCAGCGCGATCTCGCGCGCGCGGCGCGCAGCTCCTGCGCGCGCCGGCGGGGTGACTTCGAGGTGCCGGCGGCGTCGCTCATCGCGCCCCGTCCGCGATCGCGGCGCGCAGCTGCGCCATCTCGACGGCCACGCGCGCGGCTTCCGCGCCCTTGGAGATGCGCGCCTCGGCCTGCGCGTCGTTCTCGGTGGTGATGATGCCGTTGGCTACCGGCACGCCGGTCTCCAGCTGCACTTCACTGATGCCGCGCGAGGATTCATTGGAAACGATCTCGAAGTGATAGGTTTCGCCGCGGATCACCGCGCCGATCGCGACCAGCGCGTCAAAGCGCCCGCTCTGCGCCAGCCACTGCAGGGTCAGCGGGATTTCCAGTGCGCCGGGCACACGCAGCGTGTGCACGTCGGTCGCGCGCACGCCCAGCGCGGCGAGTTCGGCGAGTGCGCCCGACAGCAGCCGCTCGCAGATGCCTTCGTTGAAGCGGCTACCCCGGCGACCCCCCCCCCGCCCCCCCGCCCCGCCGGCAGCGGCTTCCGACGGCGGATCCATGCCGCGCCTCGGCAGCTCGGCATAGCCGGCGACCTCGAGGCCGAAACCGGCCATGCTGGGCATCTTGCGCGGCGCGGCCATCAAACGCATCTTGCCGACCTGCAGGTCGCGCAGGATCTGCGCACCGATGCCGTAGTTGCGCAGGTCGGCGCTGCGGTCGGAACGCCGGGCGACCTTGCCTTCGGCGGAGAAGCTGGCCTCGAAGGCCTCGTCGGACTGCGAACAGTTCAGCAGCACGATGACGCCGGTGCCGGTCTTCGCGATCGTCGACAGCGCCTCGCCGATTCCCCACGAGTGCGTGCCCGCGCCGGTGTCGAGCAGGTCGAGCACCGACAGCGGCTCGTGCACGCGCACCAGCGCTTCGCGCTCCGGACGCAGCTCGCCGCGCACCAGCGCGAGGTGGCTGGCGCCGGTGGGCTTGTCGCGATAGGCGAACAGCCGGAACGCGCCGTGCGCGGTGGAGATCTCGCGCTCGCGATGCGCCGCACCAGAGACTCGTTGCTGCTGCGGTACTGGATCAGGTCCGCGATGGTGCCGATCTTGAGGCGGTGACGCCCCGCGAATTCGATCAGGTCGGGCAGCCGCGCCATGCTGCCGTCGTCGTTCATGATCTCGCAGATCACCGCCGCCGGCGTGAGCCCCGCGAGCTGCGCCAGGTCGCAGCAGGCCTCGGTGTGGCCGGCGCGCACCAGCACGCCGCCCGGCTGCGCGACCAGCGGGAACACGTGGCCGGGCTGGACGATGTCGGCCGGCCTGGCGTCGCGGGCGACCGCGGCCTGCACGGTGCGCGCGCGGTCGTGCGCCGAGATCCCGGTGGTCACGCCCTCGGCGGCCTCGATCGACAGCGTGAAGTTGGTGCCCATGCGCGCGCGGTTGTCGCGCACCATCAGCGGCAGGTCGATCTGTCGGCAATGGCCTTCGGTCAGCGTCAGGCAGATCAGGCCGCGCGCGTGCTTGGCCATGAAATTGATCTTGCCTCGGGGGTGACGAACTCGGCGGCGAAGAACAGGTCGCCCTCGTTCTCGCGGTCCTCGTCGTCGACGAGCACGACGATCCGGCCCGCCTTGACCTCGGCGATGATCTCGGTGATCGGGCTGATGGTGGTGGTTTCGCGCCGCATCGCGATGCCTAACTGCCGGGGGGCCGCCCCCGCGCCCGCGGGGGGCGAATTATAGGCCACATAAACGAAAAAGGGCGAACCCGTTCGCCCCGTCCCCGCCCGGCCCGCCGCGCCCCTTGCGCGCACCGGCAGCTTCGCCGGCCCGCTGGCCGCCATGCGCGGCCGGTTGCCGGATCCTTCGGCTGCGCGGCTCGCCCGCCCCCCCCCCCGGCCGGCCGCCGCCGCCCGCGCCCCGGATGCGCGCCGACTTGCCCGAACGCTGGCGCAGGTAGTACAGCTTGGCGCGACTCACGTCACCGCGACGCTTGATCTCGATCGAGGCGATCAGCGGCGAGTGGGTCTGGAAAGTGCGCTCCACGCCCTCGCCCGAGGAGATCTTGCGCACGATGAAGGAAGAGTTGATGCCGCGCTTCTTGATGCCGACCACCACGCCTTCGAAGGCCTGCACGCGCTTCCTCTCGCCTTCGACCACGTTCACGCTGACGATCACGGTGTCGCCGGGCACGAAGTCGGGGATCTTGCGGCCGAGACGTGCGATTTCTTCCTGCTCGAGTTTCTGGATCAGATTCATGGTTGCCCTCGTTACGCCACTCATTGCGACTAGTTACGCTTGGTTTGCCTCTTCCCGCCGGAACTCTTCCAGTTCTTCTTCCGCCGACAGATCGCGGTTGGCGATCAGATCGGGCCTGCGCTTCCAGGTCCTGCCCAGCGACTGCTTCAACCGCCAGCGCCGGATCAATTCATGGTGCCCCGACATCAGCACCTCCGGTACCTTCTCGCCCCGGTACTCCTCGGGACGCGTGTACTGCGGGCAATCCAGCAGCCCCGCGGCGAACGACTCCTGCTGCGCCGACTGCCCGTCGCCCAGCGCGCCCGGCAACTGCCTGACCACTGCATCGATCAGCGCCATCGCCGCCAGCTCGCCGCCGGACAGCACGAAATCGCCGATCGACAGCTCCTCGTCGACGCGGCGCTCGATCAGCCGCTCGTCCACGCCCTCGTACCGCCCGCAGAGCAGCGTCAGTGCCGCGCTCCTCGCGCCAGGCGCATCACCTTCGCGTGATTGAGCCTCGCGCCCTGCGGCGAGAGGTACACCACCCTCCCGCCCCCGTCATCCCGCACCGCGTCCAGCGCCTTCTCCAGCGGCCCGACCAGCATCACCATGCCGGGCCCGCCGCCGTACGGACGATCGTCGATCGTCCGGTAATTGTCCGTGGTGAAATCGCGCGGATTCCACGTCTGCAGTCGCCAGAGACCGTTCTCCAGCGCCCGCCGCGTGATCCCCGATTTGCGGTGATCGCCGCGAACATTTCCGGGGAACAGCGTGATCGCATCGAAACGGATCACCAGTCCACCCCCCACTCCACATCGATCCGGCGCGCCGCGGCATCCACCGCCGTGACCACCGTCCAGGGCACCAGCCGCTGCGGCCCGCCTGCGCCGCCCACGACCTCGATGATGTCGTGCACCCCGTTGCTGAACAGCCCCTGCACCTCGCCGAGCTTCACGCCCTCGGCGTTCACCACAGAGAACCCGACCAGGTCGGCCCAGTAATGGCGGCCTTCACCCGGATCCGGCAGGGCCTCGCGCGGCACCGCGACTTCCGTGCCTTTCAGCGCCAGCGCCTCTTCGCGCGTCGCCACGCCTTCCAGCTGCGCGATGACCGGTGGCCTTGCAGCTTCGCGTCTCGAGACCGTGCGGTCCTTCCGTTGCCCCGCGCCCCAGCTGCCAGACCGGATAATCGGTCAGCGCGCCCGGATGCTCGGAAAAGGGTTGCACGCGCACCCAGCCGCGCACGCCCCAAGGGCCGGCGATGCGGCCCATCGTGACCAGTTTCGTGGTCAGCGGGCCGCTCAGGCGGCTTTCTTGCCGAACTGCTTGACCAGACGCGTCACGGTCGGCGAGAGCTGCGCGCCCCGGCCTTTCCAGTGCGTCACGCGCTCGAGGTTCACGCGCAGGCCCTCGCGGCCTTCCGGTGCCTTCGGGTCGTAGAAACCGACGCGCTCGATGAAGCGGCCATCGCGCGGATCGCGCGAATCGGCCACTACCATGTTGTAGAAGGGGCGATGCTTGGCGCCACCGCGGGCCAGACGAATAACAACCATGGGGAACTCCAGGTTCATCGAAAACGAAAGGCGCGGATTATACGCGTTCCCGCCGCGGAAGGGCCGTGGGGGAGCCCCGGGCCCTGACCGGCCCTGTGACGGAAGGCGCTCCGGCGCCTGCTCAGCGCCGTGGCCGGGGCGCCACGCCGTCCGCGCCCGCTCAGGTACCTCTGGCCGCGGGCCGCGGCGACCGGCCCGGCCCGCGCCGCCCCCCCCGGACCCCCGCGCACGCGCATGCCGGGCATCATGCCCTTCATGGCCCGCATCATCTTGGCCATGCCGCCCTTCTGCATCTGCTTCATCATCTTCTGCATCTGCTCGAACTGGTTCAACAGGCGGTTGACCTCCTGCACCGGCACGCCGGCGCCGGTGGCGATGCGGCGCTTGCGCGAGGCCTTGATCAGTTCGGGCTTGGAGCGCTCTTCGCGCGTCATCGAATTGATGATGCCCTCGATGCGGCGGATCTGCTTGTCGTCCTGCAACTGCGCCGGATTGATCTGCCCGGCCAGTTGCGCCGGCAGCTTGTCCATGAGGGAGGCGATGCCGCCCATCTTGGTCATCTGCTGGATCTGCGACTTGAAGTCCTCGAGGTCGAAGCCCTTGCCCTTCTTCAGCTTGGCGGCGAGTTCCTGCGCAGCCTCCTGGTCGACGCCCTTCCTGGCCTCTTCGACCAGCGACAGGATGTCGCCCATGCCGAGGATGCGCGAGGCCATGCGTTCCGGGTGGAAGGGCTCGAGCGCGTTCAGCTTCTCGCCCATGCCGACGAATTTGATCGGCTTGCCGGTGACCTGGCGGACCGAGAGCGCGGCGCCGCCGCGCGCGTCGCCGTCGAGCTTGGTGAGGACGACGCCGGTGAGCGGCAGCGCCTCGTTGAACGCCTTGGCCACGTTGACCGCGTCCTGGCCCTGCATGGCGTCGACCACGAACAGGGTCTCGACCGGCGCGACCGCGGCGTGCAGCTCGGCGATCTCCTTCATCATCGCCTCGTCGATCGCCAGGCGTCCGGCGGTGTCGACGATCAGCACGTCGAGATAGTGCGTCCTGGCGAACTCCAGCGCGGCGCGCGCGATGTCGGCCGGCTTCTGTTCGGGCGTCGAGGGGAAGAAATCGACCTCCACCTGGGCGGCGACGGACCTCAGCTGTTCGATCGCCGCAGGGCGGTATACGTCGCAGGATACGACCAGCACCTTCTTCTTCTGCTGCTCGCGCAACATGCGCGCGAGCTTGCCGGTGGTGGTGGTCTTGCCCGAGCCCTGCAGGCCGGCCATCAGGATCACCGCCGGCGGCTGGGTGGCGAAATCCAGTCCGGCGTTGGCCTCGCCCATCAGGTGCGTCAGCTCGCGGTGCACGACGCCGACCAGGGCCTGGCCCGGGGTCAGGCTGCCGACCACCTCCGCGCCCATCGCCTGCTCCTTGACCGCCGCGACGAACTCCTTGACCACCGGCAGCGCGACGTCGGCTTCCAGCAGCGCGACGCGCACCTCGCGCAGCGCGTCCTGCACGTTGGATTCGGTCAGCCTGGCCTCGCCACGGATGGTTTTTACGATGCGGGCGAGGCGGTTGGTCAGGTTGTCGAGCACGGGGAGGCCGGGGCTTTGAAAGCGGGGTGGGAGGGGCGCAGGGCCGAAAACCGATGGTAGACTGACAGGATGTCGTTCATTGTACTTCACCTCGCCGTGAGCGCCCTATACGGCGGGCTGGCGTTGCACTTCTGGCGCACGCGCTGGCGCAGCGATCACCAGGGCGGCACGGCCGCCTGGGAGCGCGCCGCCCTGCTCGCCCCGCTCGCCTTGCACGGCTGGCTGCTCTACGCCGAACTGCTGGCACCGGACACCCTGCGCTTCGGCTTCGGGCACGCGCTGTCCATCATGCTCTGGCTGGGCGTGCTGATCTTCTGGGTCGAGAGCCTGTTCTACAGCCTGGAAGGCATGCAGCCGCTGATCCTGCCGCTGGCTGCGCTGGCCGCGCCGCTGCCGGCCGTGTTCCCGGGCCTGGCCAGCGGGCACGCCGCCTCGCTGGAGTTCAAACTGCATCTGGTGCTGGGCATGTTCGCCTACAGCGTATTCACCATCGCCATGCTGCACGCCCTGCTGATGGCGATCGCCGAACGCACGCTGCACCGCTCGCATCGCGACGGCGCGCTGGCGCGCGGCACCATGGGCGTGCTGCCCGCTGGTCCGCTGTCCGGGCTGCCGCCACTGCTGACCCTGGAACGGCTGCTGTTTCGCCTGATCGGCCTGGCGTTCGCGCTGCTCACACTGACCCTGCTCACTGGTGCGGTGTTTTCCGAGACGCTGTTCGGCCGCGCGCTGCGCTTCGACCACAAGACCCTGTTCGCCTTCCTGTCCTGGCTCACCTTCGCCGTGCTGCTGGTCGGCCGCCACGCCTACGGCTGGCGCGGACGCACCGCGCTGCGCTTCACACTCTCGGGCTTCGTCATGCTGCTGCTCGCCTACGTCGGCAGCCGCTTCGTGCTCGAAGTGGTCCTGAGCCGCGTCTGAACCGGCCGCCCGGGAGCCGCCATGGAGTCCATCCCTTTACGCTGGCAGTTCACGGCGCTGGCGATCCTGCTGGTCGCCTCGGGGTTCTTCTCGATTGCCGAGACCAGCATGATGGCGCTGAACCGCTACCGCCTGCGCCATCTGGTCAACCAGGGCCACGGCGGGGCGATGCGCGCCGCGGTCCTGCTCGCGCAAACCGACCGGCTGCTGGGCGTGATCCTGCTCGGCAACAACCTGATCAACGCCGCTGCGGCCACCCTGGTCTCGCTGATCACGATCCAGTTGTTCGGCGAGAACGAAGTGGCGCTAGGCCTGGGAACGCTGGCGGTGACATTCCTGATCCTGGTGTTCTCGGAGATCACGCCCAAGGTCATCGGCGCCGCGTATGCCGAGCGTGTCGCGCTGCCCATCGCCTACGTGCTCGGCCCGCTGCTGAAGCTGCTCTCGCCGGTGGTGTGGTTCGTGAACCTGTTCGTCGCCGCGCTGCTCAAGCTGCTGCGCATCGACCCCTCCAAAGGCAGCGAACCGCAACAGTTGTCGACCGAGGAGATCCGCACGCTGGTGCTCGAATCCGGCCAGTTCATGCCCAAGAAGCACCGCTCCATCCTGCTCAACCTGTTCGACCTGGGCAACGTGACCGTGCAGGACATCATGGTGCCGCGCGCAAAGATCGAGTCGATCACGCTGGAGGAGCCACTCGAGGACGTCGCCCGGCAACTGGCCACCGCGTACCACATGCGCCTGCCGGTGTTTCGCGACCGCGAGGGGAGCTGATCGGCATCCTGCATCTGCGCAAGGTACTGGGATTGCTGCATTCGGAAGGTCTTTCCGCCGAGGCCATCGAGACGCTCACGGTGGAGCCGTACTTCGTGCCGGCTTCGACCGGGGTGCTGGCCCAACTGCAATATTTCCAGGAGAACCGCGAGCGCGTTGCGCTGGTGGTCGACGAGTACGGCGAACTGATGGGCCTGGTCACCCTCGAGGACATCATCGAGGAAATGATCGGCAAGTTCACGACCTCCCTGCCCACGGCCGCCGGCAAGCTCGCCTGGGACGCCGACGGCTCGGCACAGGCAGACGGCGCCATGCCGGTGCGCGAGATCAACCGCGCATTGCGCCTGGAGCTGCCGATCGACGGCCCAAAGACGCTGAACGGGCTGATCCTCGAGCACCTGCAGGACATTCCGGAAGCCGACGTCAGCATACGCATCGGCGAGGTGGCCATGGAGATCCTGCATACCCAGGGCCGCGCGGTGAAGACGGTGCGCTTGTTCCGCCCTGCCGAGCCGGGCGCGGACAACCCGGTCTGAGGTGTCGGACGGGTTCGATTTACCTCCTGTTTCTGCGCCCCAAAATTCAATTGCCTCAGTCTGTTATGCGCGAAACTTGAGCCTTTACAAAACCCCGCGTGCAGGGCATCATCGGCCATTGCTAGCTCCCCCAATAACGCCTCCTCAGGGATCGTGGCGGCCAATCCGCAAGCCGGGCTCCAGGCAGCACCCCCAGCGAGCGCCCCGGCAAGCGGGCTCTCCGGGCTCGCACGCGCCTTCGTCCAGCACGGCATGCTGCGCGAAGATGAGGCGCAGGCCATCGCGCGCGCCGCGCGCGGCGCCAATCTGAGCTTCGTCGAGCAGCTCGCCGCCAACGGCCGGCTGCAGCCGGCCGAAGTTGCGGCTTTTGCCTCGCGCACCTTCGGCTATCCCTTGCTCGATCTGGACGCCTACGACGCCAACCACCTGGCGCGCGACCGCGTCAACACCCGGCTCATGCAATCGCTGCGCGTGCTGCCCCTGCACGCGCGCGGCAAGCGGCTGACTCTGGCGATTTCCGATCCGACGCGCAACGATGCGCTGTCGGACATCAAGTTCCATACCGGTCTGACCGTCGAGCCGGTGGTGGTCGAGGACGACAAGCTGGGCCGCATGATCGCCTCCGCGGTGCAGAGCGCCGAGCAGCGCCTCGACGCGCTGGCCGGGGAGGACCTGAGCCTGGAGTTCGCAGACGAAGCGCCGGTGCAGGAGGACGCCGGCGCCGCCGAGGTCGACGATGCGCCGGTGGTGCGTTTCATCCAGAAAATGCTGGTCGACGCGATCAACGCCGGTGCCTCCGACGTCCACTTTGAACCCTATGAGAAGAGCTACCGCGTGCGCATGCGCGTGGATGGACAACTGCGGGAAGTCGCCGCGCCGCCGGCCGCGCTGAAAGAGAAGATCGCCTCGCGCATCAAGGTGATTTCGCGCCTCGACATCTCCGAGAAACGCGTTCCGCAGGACGGCCGCATGAAGCTGGTGCTGTCCAAGTCTCGCGCCATCGATTTTCGCGTCTCCACGCTGCCCACGCTGTTTGGCGAGAAGATCGTGCTGCGCATCCTCGACCCCGCGGCGGCCATGCTCGGGGTGGACGCGCTGGGCTACGAACCGGAACAGAAGCAGGCCCTGCTCGCCGCGGTGCACCGCCCCTACGGCATGATCCTGGTCACCGGGCCCACCGGCAGCGGCAAGACCGTCTCCCTGTACACCTGCCTGAACCTGCTGAACAAGCCGGGAGCGAATATTTCCACCGCGGAAGATCCCGCCGAAATCAATCTGCCGGGCATCAATCAGGTCAACGTCAATGACAAGGCCGGCCTCACCTTCGCTGCAGCGCTGAAGTCATTCCTGCGCCAGGACCCGGATGTGATCATGGTCGGCGAGATACGCGACCTCGAAACCGCGGAAATCGCCATCAAGGCGGCGCAGACCGGCCACATGGTGCTGTCCACGCTGCACACCAACGATGCGCCCACCACGCTGACGCGCCTGATGAGCATGGGCATCGCCCCGTTCAACGTGGCCTCCAGCGTGATCTTGATCACGGCGCAACGCCTCGCGCGCCGGTTATGCTCGTGTAAGCGCCCGCTGGAGCTACCGGGTGAAGCCCTGATCGACGCGGGCTACGGCGAGGACGAGATCGACGGCAGCTGGCAGCCCTACGGGCCCGTCGGTTGCGAGGCCTGCAAGGGAACCGGTTACAAGGGACGGGTCGGCATCTATCAGGTGATGCCGATCAGTGAAGAGTTGAACCGCATCATCATGCGCGGCGGCAACGCCATCGACATCGCCGATCAGGCGCGACGCGAAGGCGTGCGCGATCTGCGGCAATCAGGCTTGCTGAAGGTCAAGCAGGGCGTCACTTCCCTCGAGGAAGTCATGGCCTGCACGAACGAGTAGGGGAGACAGAGATGGCCAGAGCAGTTGCCAAGGACAAGGGCCCGACCGAGTTGAACTACCAGTGGGAAGGCAAGGACAAGGCCGGCAAGGTGGTGCGCGGAGAGATGCGTGCCTCGGGCGAGGCCGTGGTCAATGCCACCCTGCGCCGTCAGGGCGTGCTGGTCAGCAAGGTCAAGAAACAGCGCATGGGCGGCGGCGGCAAGGTGACCGACAAGGACATCTCGCTGTTCACGCGCCAGCTGGCCACCATGATGAAGGCCGGCGTGCCGCTGCTGCAGTCGTTCGACATCGTCGGCAAGGGCGCCTCGAACCCCGCCGTGACCAAGCTGCTGATGGACGTGAAGATGGAGGTCGAAACCGGCTCGTCGCTGGCAGCGGCCTTCCGCAAGTACCCGCAGTACTTCGACCCCCTGTTCTGCAACCTCGTGCAGGCCGGCGAACAGGCCGGCATCCTGGAGAGCCTGCTCGATCGCCTGGCGACCTACAAGGAAAAGATCCTCGCCATCAAGTCGAAGATCAAGGCGGCGCTGTTCTACCCGGTGGCGATCATCGCGGTGGCGTTCATCATCACCGCGGTGATCATGATCTTCGTGATCCCCGCGTTCAAGCAGGTGTTCACCAGCTTCGGCGCGGACCTGCCCGGCCCGACGCTGTTCGTGATGGGCCTGTCGGACTGGTTCGTGTCCTACTGGTACATCATCTTCCCGGTGATCTTCGGCACCGTATACGGCTTCCTGGTGGCCTGGAAGAAATCCCTGGCGGTGCAGATCTTCATGGATCGCCTGAGCCTCAAGCTGCCGGTATTCGGCGACCTGGTGCGCAAATCGACCATCGCGCGCTGGACGCGCACGCTGTCGACTATGTTCGCCGCCGGCGTGCCGCTGGTCGAGGCGCTGGATTCCGTGGGCGGCGCCTCGGGCAATTACGTGTACTCCTCGGCCACCAAGCAGATCCAGTCCGAGGTGTCCTCGGGCACTGCGCTGACCGTCGCCATGCAGAACGCCAACGTGTTCCCGAACATGGTGCTGCAGATGTGTTCAATCGGCGAGGAGACGGGTGCACTCGACTCGATGCTCGGCAAGGTTGCCGACTTCTACGAGGCAGAGGTCGACGATGCGGTCGAGGCGCTGTCATCGCTGATGGAACCGATGATCATGGTCGTGCTCGGCACGCTGATCGGCGGCATGGTGGTCGCGATGTACCTGCCGATCTTCAAGATGGGTCAGGCGATCTGATGCGCCCGGCATGAGCTTCGGTGCCTGGCTCGCGCGGCCGGAGATACTTCCCTGGGCCGCGCTGCTGTTCGGACTGTGTGTGGGGTCCTTTCTCAACGTCGTCGTCCATCGGCTGCCGAAGATGATGGAGCGCGAGTGGCAGGCACAGTGCGCCGACCTCGCCGGCACCGAACTGCCGCCCTCGGCGCGCTACAACCTGATCCTGCCTCGCTCGGCCTGCCCGGCCTGCTGGCATCGCATAACCGCGCTGGAGAACGTGCCGCTGCTGTCATACCTTTGGCTGCGCGGAAAGTGCTCGGCCTGCAGCGCACCCATAGGCCTGCGATACCCGGTCGTCGAACTCGTCGCGGGCATCGCCGCCGCGTACTCCGCAGCGCGCTTCGGCTTTACGCCCGCGGCGCTGGGCGCAGCGATCTTCGCCTGGAGCCTGCTCGCGCTTGCCGCAATCGACTATGACACGCAGCTGCTGCCCGACGACATCACCTTGCCGCTGTTGTGGGCCGGACTGCTGTTCAATCTGGGCGGCGCCTTCGTGCCGCTCAAGTCTGCTGTCCTGGGCGCGGTGGCCGGCTATCTGGTGCTGTGGAGCATCTACTGGCTGTTCAAGTTCGCCACCGGCAAGGAAGGCATGGGCTACGGCGACTTCAAGCTGCTGGCGGCGATCGGCGCCTGGCTGGGATGGCAGGCCCTGCCGCTCACGATCCTGCTCTCCTCGGTGGTCGGCGCAGTGGTCGGGATCTCGCTGATGGCGTTCGCAAAGCATGGCCGCGACAAGCCGATCCCGTTCGGCCCCTATCTCGCGGCAGCCGGGGTCATCGCCCTGTTCTGGGGTGAGGCGATCAGCCGCAGCTACCTGCCGATCTCGGTGTTATGACCTGGATCGTCGGCCTCACGGGCGGGATAGGCAGCGGCAAGAGCGCCGTGGCCGACCTGTTCGCCGGGCTGGGGGCGACAATCGTCGACGCCGACGCGATCGCGCATGAACTGACGCGCACCGGCGGCGTCGCGATCGCCGGTCTGCGCACGCTGTTCGGCGAGGAATGCATAGGGGCGGACGGCGCGATGGATCGCGCCTGGATGCGTCGGCTGGTGTTCACCGAACCTGCCGCGCGCCAGCGGCTTGAAAGTCTGCTGCATCCGATGATCCGCGAGGAATCCCGGCGCAGGCTGGACGGTGCCACGGGACCCTATGCAGTGCATGTCGTGCCGCTGCTGATCGAGTCCCCCGACTATCGGCAGCGCGTGCAGCGCGTCGCCGTGGTCGATTGCCCCGAGGACGTGCAGGTCGAGCGCGTGGTGCGCCGCAACGGGCTCGACCCGCAGGAGGTGCGGCGCATCATCGCCGCGCAGATCCCGCGTGCCGAGCGCCTGGCGGCAGCCGACGACGTGATCGACAACGGCGGCGCCCTCGCCGCCCTGCAACCCCAGGTGCAAACGCTGCACGAACGCTATTGCGCCCTCGCGGCGATGCAGGGCCAGCATGCGTGACGCCCAGCACAACCAGGCGAGGAGGTTGCCTGCCGCCTCCAAATGCCTCAAAATGAACCGAATTTTCTCGTTCCTGCGGTGCGAACCGCGGCTGGATACGGCGCGGTCGTGATCACTTTCGAGTACCCGCTCAACGAACGCATCCGGACGCTGCTGCGTCTGGAGGATCTGTTCGAACGTTCACGGCATTTCATCCAGCGATCGGATTCCCTCGACCATCACGTTGCGTTGCTGACCCTGTTCGAGATCCTCGAGGTTTCCAGCCGAGCGGATCTGAAGTCCGATCTGCTGCAGGAACTGGAGCGCCAGAAACAGGTGCTGCTCGCCTTCCGCAACAATCCGGAGATTTCCGAGGACGCGCTGAATCAGGTGTTGTCGGACATCGAGCAGGCGTCCTCGTCGCTATTCGCCATGACCGGGAGAATCGGCCAGTACCTGCGCGAGAACGAATGGCTGATGTCGATCAAGCAGCGCACCGGCATCCCCGGCGGCGCGTGCGAATTCGACCTGCCGTCCTACCATTACTGGTTGAACCGCTCCTCCGAGGAGCGCGGCGCACAGCTCGCGGCCTGGACCAGTCCGCTCTACCCCTTGCGGGACGGCTCGGCCATCATCCTGCGCATACTGCGCGAGTCGGGCAAGCCTGCGTCCTACGTGGCGCCGCAGGGCACCTTCCAGCAGATGCTCGGCGGCAAGACTGCGCAGATGCTGCGCGTGCGGCTGGACCCCTCTTTTGGCTGTGTGCCGGAAATCAGCGCCAACAAGTACGTGCTGAACATCCGCTTCCTGATGCAGGACGGCGAGGACTCTCGCCCGCGCACGGCCGAGAGCGATGTCGGCTTCGACCTGACCTTCTGCAACCTGTAGTGCCCGTCGTGCCCAGGATCGTCGCCTGTCCGACCTGCGGGACGCAGGTCGAATGGAACCCCGAGAACAAGTACCGGCCGTTCTGCGGCGAACGCTGCAAACTGATCGATCTCGGTCAGTGGGCGTCCGGCGCCTATCGGGTGCCGGACGTGGCCGTGAGCGACACGGCCGAACTGGACGCCGACGCGCCGGACGGCGACGCTCAGCCGCCCGGCCGCGCCTGAGCCCAGGCCGCCGAAATCATCGCCACGCCGTGGGCGCCGGACTGGCGCGCCGTCTCCAGATCCGCGGCATCCATCCCGCCGATCGCGTAGACGGGCAGGCTGGTATCGGCGACCAGACCGGCGAAACGTTGCCAGCCGAGCAGGGCGGCACCCGGGTGGGAAGCGGTCGCCCGCACCGGCCCCAGTACCGCCAGATCAAGCTCGAGCTGCATCGCCCGGGCCAGTTCGGCGGCGGTGTGGCAGGAGGCGGCAACCAGCATGCCGCGAGGCCGTGCCTGCAGTCGCATCAGCGCCGCTGAAGTCAGGTGCACTCCGTCTGCGCCGACTTCGCGCGCCATGTTCTCGTCCGCGTTCAGCAGCACCCGAGCGCCGTGGCGATGCGCAAGGTCGGTCGCGCGGACCGCGAATCGCCGCAGTGCTGTCTGATCCATCGATTTCTCGCGCACCTGCAACAGGCGCAGGCCGGAGACGAAGCGTTCTTCCAGCCGCTGCATGAAGGGTTCCACGCCCAGCGCACCCGCTGCGCTGATCGCGTACTCGTTCGGCAGGCGCAACGAAGCGATGATCGGCGCGTTGGCGGGCAGCATGGGTTCGACCAGCGGCGCATCGAGTCGCTGCCATGCCAATGCCTGCTGCTCGCGCGGTTGCGGCTCTCCGCCCCATTGCGTGACACGGAAGAAGCGCAAGCGAACGGTGGCGTGCGGGTAGGTGTAGACACGCGTCAGCCACGGGTACGCCTGGCGCACGTCTATGCCCAGTTCTTCGTGTAGTTCGCGACGCAAGGCCTGCGCGGCGGTCTCGTCCCGCTCGATCTTGCCGCCCGGGAACTCCCACCATCCGGCGTAGACCTTGCCGAACGGACGTTGCGCGAACAGGATGGCGCCATCGGGGCGCTCGATCACCGCCGCGACGACCTCCACAACCAATCTACTTCCCGGTGCGCTTGGCAGGTTTCGCGGGTTTGGCCGGACGGCGCGCGACCGCCTTTCGTTCGTGCACGCGGCCGGTCCAGTCGCGCGCAAACTGCAGTGCGACGCGGCCGCTGCGCGAGCCGCGCAACAGCGCCCATTGAAGGGCCTCCTCGCGCGAAGCCTCGACTTCGCGCTGCCCGCAGCCGAGCTGGCCCAGCCAGTGCGCGACGATGTCCAGATACTCGTCCTGGCTGAACGGATAGAACGATACCCACATGCCAAAACGCTCCGACAGCGAGATCTTCTCCTCGACGGTTTCGCCGGGGTGTATCTCGTCGCCGACGTACTTGGTCTCGAGGTTCTCCTGCATGTACTCGGGCATCAGGTGACGGCGATTCGAGGTCGCGTAGATGAGCAGATTGTCCGAGGTGGTCGAGATCGAACCGTCGAGCGCGACCTTCAACGCCTTGTAACCGGGCTCCGCCTCTTCAAAGGAGAGGTCGTCGCAGTACAGCAGGAAGCGCTCGTCGCGGCCGGCGATGGAATCGACGATGGCGGGCAGATCGACCAGATCGGCCTTGTCGACCTCGATCAGACGGAGCCCATTCTTCGCGTACTTGTTCAACAGCCCTTTGATCATCGAGGACTTGCCTGTGCCGCGCGCACCGGTAAGCAGCACGTTGTTGGCCGGCTTGCCGGCGACGAACTGACGGGTATTCTGCTCGACCTTCGCGATCTGCGCGTCGATGCCCTGCAAGTCCGAGAGCGTCACCTTGTGTACGTGGCGAACCGGATCCAGCCAGCCGCGCGCCCCGAAGCCCTGCCCCTTGCGCCAGCGAAACGCGATGCTTGCCTTCCAGTCGGTAGGAGGCGGCAAGGGCGGCAAAAGCGCGTCCAGCCTCTGCATGAGCGCATCAAAGCGCGCCAGGATCTGATCCATGTCGATTCTCTTTTGCATGTGTTCGGTCATACGCGAGAAAGGCCGTCGGCGACGCCCTGCCCCGAATTGCCTACGTTCGATACTCGGCGTTGATCTTGACGTAATCGAAGGAGAAATCGCAGGTCCACAAGGTCGCCTCGGCCGGCCCGCGATGCAGGTCAACGCGCACGGTGATCTCCGGCTGCTTCATGACGGCGTTGCCGTCCTCCTCCCGATATTCGGGATTGCGCCCGCCTTGCCTGGCGACCAGCACCTGATCCAGATAGAGGTCGACTTTGGACGTGTCGAGGTCGGTGACACCCGCATAGCCGATGGCGGCCAGGATGCGCCCAAGATTCGGATCGGAGGCAAAAAAGGCGGTCTTCACCAGCGGGGAATGCGCAATCGCGTAGCCTATGCGTCGGCACTCCTCGCGGTCGCGCCCGCCCTGGACTGTGACGGTGATGAACTTGGTCGCGCCTTCACCATCGCGCACGATGGCTTGCGCAAGCTCGATGGACACCGCCATCACCGCGTCCCGCAGCGCCGCATACTCGGGTGAATCTGCCGAAGCAATCTTCACTCCCGACGCGCCGGTCGCGATGAGCATGAAGGAGTCGTTGGTCGAGGTATCCCCATCCACGGTTATCGAGTTGAAGGATGCATCGGCTGCCTCGCGCAGCAGGGAGTGCAGCAGCCCGGCGGGCACGGCGGCATCGGTGGCAACGAAGCCGAGCATGGTGGCCATGTTGGGCTTGATCATGCCGGCGCCCTTGGCAATACCGGTGATCGTGAGCGTGCGCGAACCCAGTTTCAGGCTGCGCGAGGCTGCCTTGGGAATCGTGTCGGTGGTCATGATCGCCTGTGCCGCGTCGGACCAGTTGTCGGCGCGCAGATCGGCGGCCGCGGCTGGCAAGCCGGCGACGATGCGATCGGCGGGCAGGGGCTCCATGATCACGCCGGTGGAGAACGGCAACACCTGCTCGACCGCGCACCCGAGCTGCGCGGCGACGGCCGCGCACACAGTCTGGGCGCGACGCAGGCCGTCTTCACCTGTGCCGGCGTTTGCGTTGCCGGTGTTGATCACCAGAGCTCGCGGCGCGGCCCCGGAGTCGAGGTGGCGCCTGGCAAGCAGCACCGGAGCGGCACAGAAGCGGTTCTGCGTGAACACGCCGGCCACCGTACCGCCCTCGGCCAGGCGCATCAACAGCAGATCCTTGCGGCCGGGCTTGCGTACGCCCGCCATCGCCACTCCCAGCTCCAGGCCGGGGACGGGCCGCAACTGCTCGGGCGTCGGGGGCAGCAGCTTGACCGCCATGGTTCAGGCCAGCTTGCCGTGGCAGTGCTTGTACTTCTTCCCGGATCCGCAGGGGCAGGGATCGTTGCGGCCGACCTTATCGCCGAATCGGACGAAAGGCTGCGGCGCTCCCTCTTCGGCGCTTGCAGCAGGCGCGAAAGCCTCAGCGGCCGGATCGTCGGCAGAAGCGCTCGTGGCCGGGTCGGCGTGCTGGTAGCTGACATTCCCCAGGGCCGGCGCCTCGTCCGGCACCTCGATCGACTCCTCGGACTTGATCTGCACCGCGGTCAGCGTGCGCGTGACTTCCAGCTTGACCGACTCCGAGCAACATGCCGAACAACTCGAACGCCTCACGCTTGTACTCCTGCTTGGGGTTCTTCTGCGCATATCCGCGCAGGTGTATCCCTTGCCGCAAATGATCCAGGGCTGCCAGATGTTCGCGCCAGTGCGAGTCGAGGATCTGCAGCATGACGTAACGCTCATACTGGTGGAACGAGGCTTCCGCACCTGCCGGAACCTTGGCGCGATAGGCTTCGCCGGCGCGTTCCACGATACGTTCGAGCAGCGCCTCGTCACCGAGGTCGGGCTCTTTGTCCAGCCACTCGCGCAACGGAAGTTGCAACTGCAATTCCAAGGCCAGCACGCGCGTCAGTCCGTCAATGTCCCACTGCTCCTCGACACTGTCGGCCGGCACATGCTGCCTGAAAAGGTCTGAGATCACGCCTTCGCGCAGGTCGGCGATGCGCTCGGAGACGTCGGTCGAATCCAGCAATTCGTTGCGCAACTGGTAAATCGTCTTGCGCTGGTCGTTGGAAACGTCGTCGTACTCGAGCAACTGCTTGCGGATGTCAAAGTTGCGCGCTTCCACCTTGCGCTGCGCACTTTCTATGGAACGCGTCACCATGGCTGCTCGATGGCCTCGCCCTCGGGCATCTTGAGCATGACCATGATCTTGTTGATCCGGTCGCCGGCAAAGATGCGCAGCAGCGGATCCTCGAGGGACAGGTAGAAGCGCGACGAACCGGGGTCGCCCTGGCGTCCCGAACGACCACGCAACTGGTTGTCCACCCGGCGCGATTCGTGGCGCTCGGTGCCAATGATGTGCAGCCCGCCCTCGCGAATCACGAGATCGTGCAGCTCCTGCCATTCGCTGCGCAGCTTCTCGACCCGGACGCGCTTCTCCTCGTCAGACAGGTTCTCGGTCGCCTCGATCAGTTCGCACTGCTTCTCGACGTTGCCGCCGAGCACGATGTCGGTGCCTCGGCCCGCCATGTTGGTCGCAATGGTGACCATCTTCGGACGTCCGGCCTGCGCGACGATCTCGGCCTCCCGCGCGTGCTGTTTGGCGTTCAGCACCTGGTGCGGCAGATTGTCCTTCTTGAGCATCGCCGAGAGGAGTTCGGAAGCCTCGATCGAGGTGGTGCCCACCAGGACGGGCTGTCCGCGCGTATGGCAATCGCGGATATCGGCGATGATCGCCGTGTGCCGCTCCTTTGCGGTCCGGTAGACTTGGTCAAGCCGGTCGTCGCGCACCATTGGGCGATGCGTGGGGATCACCACGGTTTCCAAACCGTAGATCTCCTGGAACTCGTAGGCTTCCGTGTCTGCGGTACCCGTCATGCCGGACAGCTTTCCGTACATGCGGAAATAATTCTGGAACGTAATCGAAGCGAGCGTCTGATTCTCGGACTGGATCGCCACGTTCTCCTTCGCTTCCACGGCCTGGTGCAGCCCGTCCGACCAGCGCCGGCCGTGCATCAGGCGTCCGGTGAACTCGTCGACGATGATGACTTCGCCGCTCTGCACCACATAGTGCTGGTCGCGGAAGAACAGATGATGCGCGCGCAGGCCGCGTACAACTGGTGCACGAGATTGATGTAGGCCGGCTCGTAGAGACTCGCCCCCTGGGGTAACAGTCCGACCCGCGCCAGCACTTCCTCGGCTCGAGCATGGCCGGCCTCGGAGAGCAGAATCTGGTGATTCTTCTCGTCCACCCAGAAATCGCCCGCCGCGTTCTCGTCCGCCTGCTTGGTGAGCAGAGGCGCGACCTCGTTCATGCGGTGGTAGATTTCCGTTCGATCTTCAGCCTGCCCCGAGATGATGAGCGGCGTGCGCGCCTCGTCGATCAGGATCGAATCGGCCTCGTCGACGATGGCGAAGGTCAGACTGCGCTGGTAGCGCTCCTCTGCGTGCATCGCCATGTTGTCACGCAGGTAATCGAAGCCGAACTCGTTGTTGGTGCCATATGTGATATCGGCGGCATAGGCCGCACGTTTGGCATCCGCCTCGATGTGGGAAAGGTTGACGCCCACGCTGAAGCCGAGGAAGCCGTACAGCCGCCCCATCCAGTCGGCGTCGCGTTGCGCGAGGTAGTCATTGACCGTGACGATGTGCACGCCCTTGCCGGCGAGTGCATTCAGATAGGCGGGCAACGTGGCGACCAGCGTCTTGCCTTCGCCGGTGCGCATCTCGGCGATCTTGCCGTGATGAAGAACCATCCCACCGATAAGCTGCACGTCGAAGTGCCGCATCTTCAGCACGCGCTTGCCGGCTTCACGCACCACCGCAAAGGCCTCGGGCAGAAGATCGTCGAGGGTGGCACCTTCGCCAAGCCTTCGCTTGAACTCGTCAGTCTTGGCGCGCAACTCGGCGTCGGACAAGGCGGCCATCGCGGGTTCGAGCACGTTGATGCGCTCGACGACTCGACCGTATTGCTTGAGCAGGCGCTGGTTGCGGCTGCCGAATATCTTGGTAAGGAACTGGGAGATCATGCGGGCCGGAGTGAGGCTGCGGATTGCGCAGAATAGGAAAGTGTAAGGGCCGTTCCGCAAAATCAGGATTTAGCACGGCGTCCGCCGGGGCGGCGTAACGGGATCGGCTATCGGCCCGCGCGAGCGCTGGGCTTTTGTTCCTGTCCGGTGCCGGCATACAGGAAACGCGAAGGATTCTGCGCGCTCCCGCGGTAACGCACCTCGAAGTGCAGGTGCGGACCGGTCGACCGCCCGGTCGAACCGACTTCGGCGATCTTGCGACCACGCTGAACCATGTCGCCCTCATTGACCAGCAGCTTGGAGCTGTGGGCGTATCGCGTCACCAGGTCGTTGCCGTGATCGATGTCGATCATGTTCCCGTACTGCGGATGAAACCCGGCAAAGACCACGACTCCACCAGCCGCGGCGACGATGGGCGTGCCCGTATCGGCAATGAAATCTATCCCTTCGTGCATTGCGTGCTGCCCGCTGAACGGATCGATGCGCATGCCGAAGCTCGAGGCATTGAAGCTGGCGTTCACCGGCAGCATGGTCGGCAGCAGCTTTTTCTTGACTGCCTGCTCGAACAATTGCGCCTCGAGTACTCCGAGCATGTCGGTCCGGTTCTCCATCTGGCGCGACAGGCTGTCCAGACGCTTGGTGAAGTCCTGCATGGAGAGGTTCTGAGGGGCGGGCGAGCCGCTTTGCGCCCCGCCCATGCCAGGCGCCTCGTTGAAGCGGAACTCCTGGGGACGCAGGCCAGTGAGGGTGGAAAGCCTGTCGCCCAAGGCATCCAGGCGCATCAACTGGGCCTGCATCTCACCCAGCTTCACCGCCATGGCATTAAGGTTCTGCTGAACGAACTCGCGCGCGCGCTGGGATTCGGTTTGCTGGGTGGCGGCCACCAGTTGCTGCAGGAACGGAAGCTTGAACTCCGCAGCGAAGCGCAGGGTGATCCAGTACAGTCCGGCGGTAAGGCCGGTCAGCATCAGCAAGGCAAGCATTGCGGAAAGGACGATGTGCCGCACCGTCAGCGTTACCGTTTTGGCCTTTGCCAGCCGGTCAGAGATGACAATAATATGCACCCACTACTCCTCTGAACACGGATCCACATGCCAGCCCTGAAACTCGACCGTTACCTGTCGGCCGAGGGCGGTTTCCAGCCTGTAATCGCAAAAGCGCGTGAAATCGACGCGCTTTCAAAGCTTTGCAGTGCTTTTTGGCCCCCCGAGCTGGCCCGTCTTGCGCGGGTCGCTAACTACAAGGAGGGCACGCTGGTCATTCTAGCCGCCAATGGACCGGCGGCGGCCAAGCTGAAACTTCTGGGCGACAGCCTCAGCGAATATCTGTCAAAACAGGGGGCGAAGGTTAATTCAGTTTCCGTGAGGGTGCAACCAAACCCCGGCCAGGCGGGGGATGCGCAGACCCAGCCTCCTCCGGCCTTGACGGCCGGCGGGCTGCGCGAACTGCACGGCCTGCATGCCCGACTGGAGGACTCGCCTTTCCGTAAGGCCTTGAAAATACTACTAGATCGGCACGAGGCTACACCAGAACCAGCAAGCGCTCGAAAAACACCAAACCGAGAATAACCAGTGCGGCGGCCAGGCAGACCTGAAAAAGGCGCCACGCGATACGCAGGTAACGCCGGTTGCCGGTGAAGGCCCAGATCAACACGGATGCACCAATCGCGGCCACGGTCAGCAGAACCAGCAGACGAACAATCAGCATCCGAGGTCCTGGGCGCCGGTCACCGGCCGCCGCCTCAGGTCAGTTGCCTGACCAGGCTGACAACCCCGGCGGGCGTTTCTTCCGGGCGTTCGAAACTCACCACTTCCCAGGCGTCGGGCTGTGCAATAAGTTCGCGCAGCAGGCGGTTGTTCAGTGCGTGTCCGGATTTGTGGGCGCTGAAAGCCGCCAGAAGCGGATGGCCGATCAGATACAGGTCACCGATCGCATCCAGCACCTTGTGGCGTATGAACTCGTCGCCGAATCGCAAGCCTTCGCTGTTCAGTACCCGGTATTCATCGAGCACGACCGCATTGTCCAACCCGCCGCCAAGCGCCAGGCCGCTTTCGCGCAGATTCTCGATGTCGTGCATGAATCCGAAGGTGCGGGCCCGGGCGATCTCCTTCAGGTAGGAGGTCTGGCCGAAATCCACAGTCACCGACTGGTTGGTGCCGTCGATCACCGGATGATTGAAGATGATTGAAAATGCAAGACTGAACCCGTCATACGGGTCGAGTCGCGCCCATTTGTCGCCATCCTTGACCTCGACGCGGCGCTTGACTCGCGCAAAACGCTTGGGCGCAGCCTGCTCCTCCAGGCCAGCGGCCTGGATCAGGAACGCGAAGGGGGCCGCGCTGCCGTCCATGATGGGGACTTCCGGACCATCGAGATCAACGTAGGCATTGTCCACGCCCAGGCCGGCCAGCGCCGACATCAGGTGCTCGACGGTGTAGACCTTGGCTTCGCCCTTGACCAGACAGGAGGACAGGCGCGTCTCGCCGACCTGATCGGCATGCGCGCGGATATCCACAGGAGGCTCGAGGTCAAGGCGCCGGAAAACGATGCCGGTGTCCGGTTGCGCCGGTCGCAGCACCATGCGGACCTTGCGGCCGGTGTGCAAGCCGACGCCGGTCGCCTGCGTGAGCGTCTTCAGGGTGCGTTGGCGAAGCATGTGAGATGACTGGTAAGTATCTGTTTAAGCGGAAAGTGTAGCATGAACCCGTCGATGCTGCGATGCAGCACAGCGATATCCCGAGTCGCCGCCGGCAAGGGTCGGAGATCGGCGATACCGCTGTGCCTGCGCTCAATCGGCCTGTTTGCGCAGGAAGGCCGGGATGTCGTACTTGTCGACGCCACTTTGCTGCAGTGCCTCGACCTGCGAAGCGCGATTGCGGCGGATCACCGCAGGCACCTCCAGGGACGGAAAGTCCGCCCCGGCACCGCCCATCATGACCGGCTGGTTGTCAGTGCCCGTCTTCTGGGCAATCACCAGTTGCGGCTTGGGCTGCCGCGCGGCCGCAGGCGAGCCCAGTCCGGTCGCCACCACGGTCACGCGCAGCGTGTCGCCGATGTCCTCGTCGTAGACCGCGCCGAAGATGATGGTCGCGTCGTCCGCGGCGAAGCTGCGCACGGTGTTCATCACGGCCTTGACCTCGCTCTGCTTGAGCGTGGATCGGGTGGCAGTGATGTTCACCAGCACGCCGCGCGCGCCCGCCAGATTCACGCCCTCCAGGAGCGGGCTGGCGATCGCCTGCTCGGCGGCGATGCGGGCGCGATCCACGCCCGACATTTGTGCCGAGCCCATCATCGCCATGCCCTGCTCGGACATCACCGTGCGCACGTCCTGGAAATCGACGTTGATCAGGCCCTGGCGGTTGATGATGTCGGCGATGCCGGCCACGGCGTTGTTGAGCACGTCGTCCGCCGCACGGAACGCCTCGTCCATGGTCACGTCCTCGCCCAGCACCTCCTCGAGTTTGTCGTTCAGGACGACGATCAGGGAGTCGACGTTCAGGCCCAGTTCCTCGATGCCCGATTCCGCCAGGCGCGATCGCTTGGTGCCCTCGAAGGAAAACGGCTTGGTGACCACCGCCACCGTAAGCACGCCCATTTCCCGCGCCACTTGCGCCACCACGGGTGCCGCACCGGTACCGGTGCCGCCGCCCATGCCCGCGGTGATGAACACCATGTGCGCGCCTTCGAGCGATTCGCGGATCCGCTCGCGCTCCTCCATCGCCACCTCGCGCGCATGCTCGGGTCGCGCGCCAGCGCCCAGCCCGGACTCGCTGATCTGGATCTGGTTCTGTGCGAGATTGCGCGCCAGCACCTGCGCGTCGGTGTTGACGGCGATGAACTCCACGCCCTCCACCCCCTTGCCTATCATGTGGTTGACCGCGTTGCCGCCCGCGCCGCCCACGCCCACTACCTTGATCACTGGCCCGGAAGCCTGGCTGTCTACGATTTCGAACATGTTTTTATCTCCTTGCCGGTTGAGTTGCCTGCTGCATCGTTGAATCGATCATGCACATCAAAAATTCCTCTGGAACCATTCGCGCATGCGCGCGAGTACCGCCTTGAACGAGCCCGTCTGGCGCATGATCTGACCGTGCTGAAGCTGGGTCGCGCCCTCCTGCAGCAGGCCCATCGCCGTCGCGTAGCGCGGGTTGCGCACCACCTCGGCCAGCCCGCCGCCGTACTTGGGCATGCCGATGCGCACCGGCATGTGGAATATCTCTTCGCCGAGTTCGACCATGCCCTGCATGATCGAAGATCCGCCGGTCAGCACGATCCCCGAGGACAGCAGTTCCTCGAAGCCGGATTCGCGCAGCACCTTCTGCACCATCTGGAACATCTCCTCGACGCGCGGTTCGATGACTTCGGCCAGGGTCTGCCTGGACATCATGCGCGGGGGGCGGTCGCCGATGCCCGGCACCTCGACCATCTCGCCGGCATCGGCGAGCTGACGCAGCGCCACCCCGTGGCGGATCTTGATGGTCTCGGCCTCGGGGGTGGGCGTGCGCAGCGCCATCGCAATGTCGTTGGTGATCTGGTCGCCGGCGATCGGTATGACCGCTGTGTGGCGAATGGCGCCCTGGGTCCACACGGCGATGTCGGTGGTGCCGCCGCCGATGTCGATCAGGCAGACGCCGAGATCCTTCTCGTCTTCGGAAAGCACTGCGCGCGATGACGCCAGGGGTTGCAGGATCAGGTCGTTGACGTCCAGTCCGCAGCGCCGCACGCACTTGACGATGTTCTGTGCCGCCGACACGGCACCGGTCACGATGTGCACTTTGACCTCGAGCCGCACCCCGGACATGCCGATCGGCTCGCGCACGTCCTCCTGTCCGTCGATGATGAACTCCTGGCGCAGCACGTGCAGGATCTGCTGGTCGGTCGGAATGTTGACCGCCTTCGCAGTCTCGATCACGCGATCCACGTCCAGCGCGGTGACTTCCTTGTCCTTGATCGCCACCATGCCGGTCGAGTTGAAGCTCTTGATGTGGCTGCCCGCGATCCCGGTGAAGACCGCGGAAATCTTGCAGTCGGCCATCAGCTCCGCCTCCTCCAGCGCGCGCTGAATCGCACTCACGGTCGACTCGATGTTCACCACCACGCCCTTCTTCAGGCCCTTGGACTCGTGGCTGCCCATGCCGAGCACCTCGAGCTGGCCGTCGGGCATTACCTCAGCAACCAGCGCCACCACCTTGGAGGTGCCGATGTCCAGTCCGACAATCAGGTTCTTGCTTTCCTTGGCCATTCCCCGGTTCCCCTTAACCCTTTGCCTTCGCGCCACTCAGCCGCTCCAGATCCGGCACGCGCAGGGCGAAGCCGTTCGTGTAGCGCAGATCGACGTACTCGTGGCGGCGCGCGATGCGCCCCAACGTGCCCGGATACACGGCGACGAAGCGCGCGAGCCGGGCTTCCGCCGGGTCGTTCGCGAGATCGCGTCCCAGTTCTATGTTTAGTCCGCTGTCCAGCCGCAACTGCCATGCGTAGCGCGGCGTGAGGATCACGCGATCCAGCCCGCTTCCCAGAGGCGCCAGCAGTTCGACGAAACGGCGGTAGCGCCGCGCCACCTCGCCTTCGGTGCCGGCCGGGCCGGCGAACATCGGCAGCGCATCCTCGGACTGGCCTGCAAACCGTTCGCCGTGGACATTGACCAGCCCCGCATCGCCCCAGCGCGCCATCGCCTGGTGTTCCTCGAGGCGCACCTCCAGCCGGTCAGGCCAGGCGCGCCGCACATCCACGCGTCGCACCCAGGGCAGCTGTTCCAGTCCGCTGCGCAACTGCGCCAGATCGGCGGCAAAGAAGTTTCCGGAAACGCGCCCGCGCGTCGCGGCTTCCAGTTCGCTGCGCGTGGTGCGTGCCAGTTCGCCCTGCACCGTGATCTCGCGCACCGGGAACAACGGCGAATCCAGCAACGCGCGCATCGCCGCGTAGGCGAACAGCGCACAGGCCAGCAGACCGAGTGCGCTGGCTGCCGCGTTCAGCAGCCTGGGGTTATTCCACACCCGCATCTCCTTCGGCACCCTCAGCACCCTCCAGGATGCGCAGGCACAGCTGCTCGTAGGAAAGCCCCGCGGCACGTGCGGCCATCGGCACCAGCGAGTGGTCGGTCATGCCCGGTGCAGTGTTGACTTCGAGCAGGTACGGGTTGCCCGCACCGTCAAGCATCAGGTCGACGCGGCCCCATCCCCGGCAGCCGATCGCCTCGAAGGCGCGCAGACAAAGCTGCTGCAACTCGCACTCCTTGTGCTCCGGCAGGCCGCACGGAAGGATGTAGCGCGTGTCGTCACGCACGTACTTCGCCTCGTAGTCGTAGAAGTCGCGCGGCGTCTCCAGCCGGATCAGCGGCAGCGCCTGGCCGGCGAGGATTCCGGCGGTAAGTTCGATGCCGTCGACGAACTTCTCGGCGATCACCACGCGGTCGTAGTTGACGGCGTTCGCGTAGGCCTCTTCGAGGTCACCCGCCGCTCGCACCTTGCTCATGCCTATCGAGGACCCCTCGCTGGCCGGCTTGACCATCATCGGCACGCCCAGGCGCGCCGCGACCGCCGCAAAGTCCGTGTCGCGGCCCAACAGCTCGAACGGCGGGGTCGGTATGCCATTGGCCCCCCACAGCTGCTTGGTCCTGAGCTTGTCCATCGCCAGGGCGGAGGCGAGCACACCGCTGCCCGTGTACGGCACGCCCAGCCAGTCGAGCGCCCCCTGCAGGGTGCCGTCCTCGCCGAAGCGCCCGTGCAGGGCGATGAAGGCACGGTCGAAGCGTTCGGCAATGAGATCCTCGAGGCCGCGCTCGGCCGGATCGAAGCGATGCGCATCGACCCCGCAGGCGCGCAGCGCGGCCAGCACCATCGCGCCGCTCTTCAGTGAGACCGGGCGCTCGGCAGATTTGCCGCCGAACAGCACGGCGACCTTGCCGAAACTGCGTCCCGACTTGCCGCTCATTGCGCCTCCCCGATGATGCGCACCTCGGGATGCAGGTCGATCCCGCGTCTGGCGCTGACGGCGGCGCGCACCTCGCCGATCAGCCATTCGATGTCGGCCGCGCACGCCGCGCCGCGCGGGTTGACGATGAAATTGGCGTGCTTCTCGGACACCCGCGCGCCGCCCCGCTCGAGCCCTTTCAATCCGCAGGACTCGATCAGTCGCGCAGCGTGGTCACCCGGCGGGTTGCGGAACACGCTGCCGGCATTGGGCAGCGACAGCGGCTGGCTGGCGACCCGCCTGGCAAGCAACTCCTTGATCTTCGCCCGCGAGGCCTCCGCATCGCCCGCGGCGAGGCGAAACTCGGCACCGGTAAACCATTCGTCCTCGCCGATGCGCCCGCCTTTCAGCACGCAATGGCGATAGCCGATCTCGAACTCTTCCGGTCTGCGCCAGCGCTGTTCGCCCCGGCGGTCCACGGTGTGCACCCGCTCGACCACGTCCCAGGTCTCGCTGCCGTAGCAGCCGGCGTTCATCGCCAGGGCACCGCCGATGCTGCCGGGAATTCCGACAGAATCGGGCGTCTGGCCGGCGCGTGCATCAACACCACCGTGCCGGCATAGCCGCCATCGCGCACCAGGGTATTGCTGCCCAGTCCAATGAAGCACACCGGCTCGTCGGCCGGCAGTTCGCGTAGGAACAGCGCGAGGTCGTCGAGGTCGGCGGGCAGGTAGGCGCGACGCGCCGCGCCGCCCGCGCGCCAGCTCAGGTGCCTGGCCATGGGCTCGCTTTCCCGCAGTTCACCGCGCAGGCCGTGTACTTGGGACAGATGCGTGTGTTCGGACATGTCCATGCGCCTCACGCGTCTCCCGCGGCAAACTGCGACGGCACGCCGCCTATGGACCCGGCACCCATGGTGACCACCACGTCCCCGTCGCGCGCCGCGCGACGGATCGCCTCGGGCATCTGGGCGATCTCCTCGACGAACAGCGGCTCGACCTGCCCGGCCACGCGCACCGCGCGTGCCAGCGAGCGACCGTCGGCGGCGACGATGGGCGCCTCTCCGGCCGGATACACCTCGGCCAGCAGCAGAACGTCGACGGTCGACAGGACCTTCACGAAATCCTCGAACAGGTCGCGGGTGCGCGTGTAGCGGTGCGGCTGGAAGGCCAGCACGATGCGCCGATCCGGAAACGCGCCGCGCGCCGCCGCCAGCGTCGCGGCCATCTCGGCCGGGTGGTGGCCGTAGTCGTCGACCAGCGTGAAGCTGCCGGCAGCAGCGCCGTCCTCGCCGCGCAGCGGCACTTCACCGCAACGCTGGAAGCGGCGTCCGACGCCGCGGAATTCTGATAACGCCTTCTGGATCGCCGCATCACTCACGCCGACTTCGGTCGCGACCGCAATCGCCGCCAGCGCGTTCTGCACGTTATGCATGCCCGGCAGGTTCAGCGTCACCGCCAGCGGCGTTGCCTTCTCGCGTTGCACGCGAAAGCGCATCGTGCCGGCGGCATGCTCGATGTCCACGGCGCGCACCATTGCATCCTCTCGCATGCCGTAGGTCACCACCGGTTTCGACACGAAGGGCTGGATCTCGCGCACGTTGGCATCGTCAACGCACAGCACCGCGCTACCGTAGAAGGGCAGGTTCTGCAGAAACTGGACGAAGGCCTGCTTCAAGCGCGCGAAGTCGTGCTGGTAGGTATCCATGTGATCGGCGTCGATGTTGGTCACCACGGCCATCACCGGCTGCAGGTGAAGGAAGGAGGCGTCGGACTCGTCGGCCTCGGCGACGATGAAATCGCCGGCGCCCAGGCGCGCATTCGAGGCAGCGCTGTTCAGGCGCCCGCCGATCACAAAGGTTGGATCGAGTCCACCTTCGGCCAGCACGCTGGCGATCAGGCTGGTGGTGGTGGTCTTGCCGTGCGTCCCGGCGATCGCGATGCCACTCTTCAGGCGCATCAGTTCGGCCAGCATCAGCGCGCGCGGCACCACCGGCACTCGCCGCGAACGCGCGGCGATCAGCTCCGGATTGTCGGCGCGCACCGCGGTCGACACCACCACCGCGTCGGCGCCCGCGACGTTCTCCGCCGCATGTGCGTAGTTCAGTCTGGCGCCCAGCGACTCCAGTCTGCGCGTCGCCGCATTGGCGGCCAGATCCGAACCACTGACCTGGTAGCCGAGGTTGATCAGCACTTCGGCAATGCCGCTCATGCCCGAACCGCCGATGCCCACGAAGTGGATGTGACGAACCTTGTGCTTCATCGCGCACCCTCCGCGAGACGCATGCAGTTCTCGGCAACCATGCGCGTGGCCTCCGGCTTGCCGAGGCTGCGCGCCTTCTGCGCCATCGCCAGCAGCCCGGGGCGATCCAGCGTGCGCAGCAGCGCAGCCAGCGACTCGGCGCTCATCTGCGGCTGCGGCATCAGTACCGCTGCCCCCGCCTCCGAGAGGAACTTCGCATTCGCCGTCTGATGATCGTCCACCGCATGCGGGAACGGCACCAGCACGCCGGGCATGCCGGCGGCGGCGAGTTCGGAAACCGTCAGCGCACCGGCACGACAGATCACCAGGTCCGCCTCTGCATAGCGCGCAGCCATGTCGTCGATGAAGGCGAGCAACTCGCCCCGCACCCCGGCGGCGGCATAGTTCTGCGCAAGCGCAGCCAGGTGCTTTTCGCCGGCCTGGTGCACGACTGTCGGCCGCTCGCCGTCGGCGAACAGCGCCAGCGCCCTGGGCACGGCTTCATTCAGGGCTTGCGCCCCCAGACTGCCGCCGACGACCAGGATCCTCAGCGGACCGCTGCGGCCCGCATAGCGCTCTGCCGGCTCTGCCAGCGCGGCGATTCCGGCGCGCACCGGATTGCCCGTCCACTGGGCCCGCTTGAGCACCCCCGGGAACGCCGCCATGGTGCAGTCGGCGAGTCCGGCCAGCACGCGATTGGTCAGGCCCGCGATCGAGTTCTGTTCGTGCACCGCCAGCGGCCTGTTCAGCAGCGAAGCCATCATGCCGCCCGGGAAGGCCACATAGCCGCCCATGCCAAGTACGACGTCCGGCTTCACGGCAAGTATGGCCCGCGCGCTCTGCCAGAAGGCGAGCAGCAGGCGTGCGGGCAGCAGCAGTTTGGCGGCGAGTCCCTTGCCGCGCAGGGCCACGGCGCGTATCCAGGCCATCTCGTAACCGGAGGCCGGCACCAGGCGAGCCTCCATGCCGGTGGGCGCACCCATCCACACCACGCGCCAGCCCAGTGCGCGCAGGAAGTCGGCGACCGCCAGACCGGGAACACATGGCCGCCGGTGCCGCCGGCCATGATCAGGATGGTCTTTCCCGCCGCAGTCTGCATCGCCGCGCTCATGCCGGAAGCCCCCGGGCCAGCTGGCGCTCTCCCAGTCGATGCGCAGCAGTATCGCCAGCGCCACGCAGTTGACCACCAGGCCCGAGCCGCCGAAGCTCATCAGCGGCAGGGTCAGCCCCTTGGTCGGCAGCATGCCCATGTTCACGCCCATGTTGATGAGCGCCTGAAAGCCGATCCAGATGCCGATGCCCTGTGCCGCCAGTGCGGCGAAGTGACGCTCCTGCAGCACCGCCTGGCGACCGATGGCGAAAGCGCGCAGCACCAGCCACACGAACAGTCCGATCACCACCGCAACGCCCGCAAAACCGAGTTCCTCGGCGATCACCGCAAGCAGGAAATCGGTATGCGCCTCCGGCAGGTAGTGGAGCTTCTCGACGCTGGCCCCCAGACCCACGCCCACCCATTCACCGCGTCCGAAGGCGATCAGCGCGTGCGAGAGCTGGTAGCCCTTGCCGAACGGATCCGACCAGGGGTCCATGAAACCGAAGATGCGCTGCATGCGATACGGCGAGGACACGACCAGGCCAACGAAGCCGACCCCAAGCATGCCGACCAGCGCCGCGAAGTGCCTGCCATTCATGCCGCCCAGGAACAGGATGCCGAAGGTGGTGACCGCGATCACCACGAAGGCGCCGAAATCGGGTTCGCGCAGCAGCAGCCAGGACACCGCCAGCATCACGCCCAGCATCGGCAGCAAGCCCTTCTTGAAGCTCTTCATCACCGCGTGCTTGCGCACCGTGTAATCGGCGGCGTAAAGCACCACCGCGAGCTTCATGAGTTCGGAAGGCTGCAGGTTGAACACCACCAGATTAAGCCAGCGGCGCGCGCCGTTGACCTCGCGCCCCAGGCCGGGGATCAACACCGCCACCAGCAGCACGAGACCGGCCAGGAAGAACCAGGGCGCCCCCTCCTGCCAGACGCGCATGGGCACCAGGAAGGTCAGCGTCGCCGCCAGCATGGCCGCGAACAGGAACACCGACTGGCGAATCAGGAAGTAGGCCGAATTGTTGCCGGTGAAACGGCTCGCTTCGGCGAAGGCAATCGAGGACGAGTACACCATCACCAGGCCGATGGCGACCAGCAGCAGCCCCGACCAGGCCAGCGAGCGATCGAACTCGGCGTGCGGGGCGTTCTGCGCGAACACGTAGCTAGCCATGCGCACCCCGTAGCGAGCGGACCGAGGCGGCGAAGGCCTCGCCGCGATGCTTGTAGTCGCGGAACATGTCGAAACTCGCGCAGGCCGGCGAAAGCAGCACGGCCTCGCCAGCGCGCGCCTCGCGTGAGGCGCGCAGCACCGCGTCCTCCAGGCTGGCGCAGTGCTCGTTCGGTACGCCGGTCGCGGCCAGCGCGAGGGCGATCCTGGCCGCATCCTCGCCGATCAGGAGCACGCGTCGCGCACGGCCGAGCGCTGCCTGCGCCAGTGGCGCAAAATCCTGCCCCTTGCCCACGCCGCCGGCGATCAGGATCAGCGGGCGATCCAGTCCCTGCAATGCCGCGATCGTCGCGCCGACGTTCGTGCCCTTGGAGTCGTCGTACCAGTCCACGCCGGCGATGCGCTCGACCAGTTCCACCCGGTGCGGCAGGCCGCGAAAGCCGGCGAGCGCGGCGAGCAATGCGGCGCGCGGCGCGCCCAGGGCCAGCGCGAGGCACAGCGCCGCCATTGCGTTGGCCGCGTTGTGCCGGCCGTGGATCTGCAACGCATCGATCGCGATCAGCGCCTCCTCGCCCTGCGCGATCCACATCCTGCCCTCGCGCTCGACCAGGCCGAACTCATCCGCAGTGGCCGGCGCCTGCAGGCCGAATCCCAGGTGCCGGCGTCCGGCCGCAGCCATGGCCAGCGAATGCGGGTCGTCGCGGTTCAGCACCTGCACACCGGCGCCCTGGAAAACGCGCGCCTTGGCCGCACCATAGGACCCCAGCCCTGGATAGCGATCGAGATGATCCTCGGTGAGGTTCAGCATCGCCGCGGCGTCGGGTGCCAGCGACCAGGTGGTCTCCAGTTGATAGCTGGACAGTTCGAGGACCCAGGCTTCCGGCAACCGCCCGGCCTCGAGGCGCGCAGCCAGCGCATCCAGCACCGGCGGAGAAATGTTGCCGGCGGCCAGCGCGTCCAGTCCCGCGCCGCGCAACAGGTGTTCGGTCAGCGCGGTCACCGTGGTCTTGCCGTTGGTCCCGGTGACCGCGGCGAGCCTGCCGCGCCCGTACTTCGCCAGGCCCCAGGCGAACAACTCCACGTCACCGACCACCGGCAGGCCGCGCGCAACGGCGTCGCGCACCAGGGGCTCCTCGAGGGAAAGGCCGGGGCTGATGCACAGCAGGTCGGCGCCTTCGAGCAGGCCGGCATCGAACTCGCCGCAGTGCACTTCGGCCTGCGGGATCGCTGCGCGCAGCGCATCCAGGCGCGGGGGCTTCGCGCGCGTGTCGGCGACGCGCACCCGCCCGTGCTCGCGTGCCACCCATTTCGCCGCCGACAGCCCCGAGTCGCCCAGGCCCAGCACCAGCACGCGCCGACCGTCGAGCGGCACGGGCTGCGGCCTGGCGAGGAGTTCGAAGGCGGCCGGGCGCATGCTCATCGCAGCTTCAGCGTCGACAGGCCGAACAGCACCAGCATCATGGTGATGATCCAGAAGCGCACCACCACCTGTGATTCCTTCCAGCCTTCCAGTTCGTAATGGTGGTGCAGCGGCGCCATGCGGAATATGCGCTTGCCCCCGGACAGCTTGAAGTAGATCACCTGCACCATCACCGAGAGCGTCTCGGCGACGAACACGCCGCCCATGATGAACAGCACGATCTCCTGACGAACGATCACGGCGATGGTGCCCAGCGCCGCGCCAAGCGCCAGCGCGCCAACGTCCCCCATGAACACTTCGGCCGGGTAGGCGTTGAACCACAGGAAGCCCAGGCCCGCTCCGGCCAGCGCGCCGCAGAACACCAGAAGTTCGCCCGCCCCCGGGATATAGGGCAGGCCGAGGTACTTCGAGAACACCGAGTGGCCGGCCACATAGGCGAACAGTCCCAGCGCGCTGCCCACCATCACGGTGGGCATGATGGCCAGGCCGTCCAGGCCGTCGGTCAGGTTCACCGCGTTCGAGGTGCCCACGATCACGAAGAAGCTCAGCACGATGAAGCCGACCGTGCCCAGCGGATAGGCGACGTTCTTGAAGAACGGCACGATCAGGTCGTTGAGGGCCGGCAGGCTGGTGGCGCTGTAGCCCAGGTACACCGCAGCCGCCAGGCCGAACACCGATTGCCAGAAGAACTTCGAGCGCGCCGACAGCCCCTTGGGGTTGCGATGCACCACCTTGCGGTAGTCGTCCACCCAGCCAATGGCGCCGAACGCCAGGGTGACCAGCAGCACCACCCACAGGAAGCGGTTCGTCAGATCCCCCCAGAGAAGCGTGGTGAAACCTATCGAGAGCAGGATCAGCGCGCCGCCCATGGTCGGCGTGCCCGCCTTGGTCAGGTGCGACTTAGGCCCGTCGTCGCGCACCGCCTGGCCGATCTTGTAGGCGGTCAGCTTGCGGATCACCAGCGGCCCGAACATCAATCCGATCGCCAGCGCGGTCAGGCAGGCCAGCACTGCGCGCAGCGTGATGTAGTTGAACACGTTGAACAGCCGCACGTCCCTGGCCAGCCATTGCGCGAATTCGAGCAGCATCAGTGCACCTCCGCCGAGTCACCCGTGAGCGCGCCGACAACGCGCTCCATGCGCATGAAGCGCGAACCCTTCACCAGCACCGTCGCGCCGGGATCCAGCGCGCGGCGCAGGGCATCGATCAGATCCTCGACGCTCGCGTAGTGGCGCGCGCCCTCGCCGTAGCCGGCGACGCTGTGCGCCGTCGATTCGCCCAGCGCCAGCAGCGCACCCACACCGCGCTCCCTGGCGTAGCGACCAACCTCGGCGTGGAAGTCCGGACCCTGATCGCCGACCTCGCCCATGTCGCCGAGCACCAGCAGCGTGGCGCCGTGCGCCGCGGCCAGCACGTCGATCGCGGCGCGCACCGAGTCCGGATTCGCGTTGTAGGTGTCGTCGATCACGGTTGCACCGCCGGTCGCGCGCTTGACCTGCAGGCGCCCTGCGTACGGACGAAACGCCGTGAGCCCCGCGCCGATCGCCTCGGGTGCGAGCCCCGCGGCGTAGGCGCAGGCCGCCGCCGCCAGCGCGTTGCGCACGTTGTGCAGCCCGGGGATGGCCAGCACCGCCTGCGCCTCGCCGGCCGGGCACTTCAGGACGATCTCGGAGGACAGGTGGCGCAGCGTATAGCGCCCGCTCACCGCCGCGCCGTGCTCGAGCGCGAACTCGACGATGCGGCGCCCGTCGGCGGCGCGGCGGAAGGCGTCCGCATGCGCGTCGTCGCCGTTGATCACCGCGACGCCGTCCGCGCGCAATGCACGGAACACGTCCGCGTTCTCCTCGGCAACCTCTTCCACCGAGCCCATGAATTCCAGGTGTTCGCGCTGCGCGTTGGTCACCAGCGCGATGCCCGGCGCGGCGAGGCGCGCCAGCTGGGCGATCTCGCCGCGATGGTTCATGCCGACCTCGATCGCGCAATAGCGATGGCCGGCGCGCATGCGCAGCAGCGTGAGCGGCAGGCCGATGTCGTTGTTCATGTTGCCCTCGGTGGCCAGCACCTGCGTCTCACCGGCCGCCGCCCGCAGGATGCTGGCGAGCATCTCCTTGGTGGTCGTCTTGCCGTTCGAGCCGGCCACCGCGATCAGCACCGGATCGAAGCCCGCGCGCCAGGCCGCGGCCAGCGCGCCCAGCGCGCGCCGCGTGTCCTCGACCACGATCAGGGGCAGCGGCGCCCCGGACGCATCGAACGCAGCATCGACCAGGGCCGCGCTGGCGCCGGCCTTGGCCGCCGCGGCCAGAAAAGCGTGTCCGTCGAACCTTTCGCCACGCAGCGCGACGAACAGCTGCCCGCGCGCGACCCCCCGGCTGTCGGTCGAGACGCCGATGAACTCCGCATCGGCGCCCAGCAGGCGCCCACCCAGGATCTGCGCCGCCTGCGAGAGCCGCATCATGCGGTGCCCCAGGCGGAAAGCGTCTGCTCGGCGACGACGGAGTCCGAGAACGGCAGGCGCCGGCCGGCGATCTCCTGCCAGGTCTCGTGCCCTTTGCCCGCCAGCAGCACCACGTCGCCCTGCACGGCCGCCCGCAACGCACAGGCGATCGCCATCGAGCGATCCGGTTGCACCTCGTGCTCGACGCTCACGCCCCGGCGTATGGCCTCGATGATGGCGAGCGGATCCTCGCTGCGCGGATTGTCCGAGGTCAGCACCACGCGGTCGGCGAGCCGCGAAGCGATCTCGCCCATCAGGCCGCGCTTGCTCGGATCGCGGTCTCCGCCGGCGCCGAACACCGCCACCAGCCGCCCGCCTCCGGCCTCGGCGACCGGGCGCAGCGTGAGCAGCACCTTCTCGAGCGCGTCCGGCGTATGCGCGTAATCGATCACCACCAGCGGGCGAGTGCCGCCGCCCAGCGTCTGCATGCGTCCGGGTACGTCGGGCAGCCGCGACAACTGGCCGAGCGCCGAGTCGATATCCATGCCCCAGGCCAGCAGGCAACCCAGCACGCCGAGCGCATTGGCGACGTTGAAACGTCCGATCTGGCGTATGTGCGCCTCACGCTCGCCCCAGCTCGTCGACAGGGACATCGCCGTGCCGGCCGCGCCGATGCGGATCTCGCGCGCCGCGATCCGCGCGGTGACGCTACCGGGCGCGATGCCCGAGGCCGACAGGCTGTAGCCGGTGACCGGCAGGCCGCGCCGCGCGAGCTTCTGCGCGATCTGCACGCCGAGCACGTCATCCATGTTCAGCACCGCATGCGCGAGCGTCGCGGTATCGAACAGGCGGGACTTGGCGGCCGCGTAGGCCTCCATGGAGCCGTGATAGTCGAGGTGGTCGTGCGAGAGATTGGTGAACAGGGCGCAATCGAATTCCACGCCGTTGACGCGACCCTGCTCCAAGCCGTGCGAGGACACTTCCATCGCGACCGCGCCGGCCCCCGCGTCGCGCAGTTCGGCCAGCAGGCGTTGCACCTCGAGCGCATCGGGAGTGGTGTTGCCGGTCGCGGACAGACGGCCCGAGAGGCCGGCGCCCAGGGTGCCGATTACGCCGCTGGACACGCCATGCGCCTCGAGCGCGGCGGCGATCCATTGCGTGCACGAGGTCTTGCCGTTGGTGCCGGTCACGCCGCACATCCACAGCGCCTGCGACGGGCGTTTGAAGTAGTCGCTCGCCAGCGGGCCGGCCATCCGCTTCAGGTTGCGCACGCCCACGTTGGGCACGCCCCAGGCCGCATTCCAGGCGAAATCCGCAGCCTCCCAGACCACCGCGGAGGCGCCGCGCGCCAGCGCATCCGGAATATGACGACGGCCGTCGCCCGCCTCGCCCGGCCAGGCGAAGAAGGCCGTGCCCGGCGCGACACGCCGGCTGTCGGAGGCCAGCGCGCGGATCACCGCCCCCTGTGCAGCGAGCTGGCCGAAGAGGTCCAATCGCCCATCCCGTCGTGAAAGTGGAAGTCCCCGCAGTCGGGCCAGGCATCGCCGTCTATGCCTTTCAGCGACCACACCGTTTCGAGCAGGGCCAGAAGGATCGAACGCATCACGCGGCCTCCATTCAAGTGCTCTCCTTGACTTCTTCGCCCTCGCCCGGCAACTCGATCGGCTGCATTGGCGCGTCGGGCGTCACACCCAGCCGCCGCAGTGCTCCCTGCATCACCTGGGAGAACACCGGCGCGGCCACCGCGCCGCCGTAATGCTGGCCGGCCGAAGGCTCATCGATCATCACGGCGATCACGATGCGCGGATCGGATATCGGACCAAAGCCCACGAACGAGGACACGTACTTGTTCGCCGCGTAGCCGCCGTTCTCCTGCTTGTGCGCGGTGCCGGTCTTGCCGCCGACGCGCCAGCCCATCATGCGCGCGCGCGGCGCGGTGCCGCCGGGCTGCACGGCCATCTCGAGCATGGCGCGCATGGCGCGCGCGGTGTCGGCCGAAATCACCTGCTTGCCGGCCACCGGCATGTCGGTGCGCGTCAAGGTCAGCGGCACAAGCTCGCCGTCGCGCGCGAACACGCTGTAGGCGCGCGCCAGCTGGATCAGCGAAACCGAAAGCCCGTAGCCGTAGGACATGGTCGCCTGCTCGATGGGCCGCCAGGTCTTCCACGCGCGCAGGCGGCCCTGCGCCTCACCCGGGAAGCCCAGCGCGGGCGCGGCGCCGAAGCCGACGCGCCGGAACATGTCCCACATCTCCTCGCGCGACAGCGACAGTGCGATCTTCGCGGTGCCCACGTTGGAGGACTTCTGGATCACCTGCGCCACCGACATGGCGCCGCCGGGATGCGCGTCGCGGATGGTCCGGTTGGCGATGGTCAGGCTGCCTGGCGCGGTCTGGATCACGGTGGCCGGTGAGACCTTGCCGGCCTCCATCGCCAGCGCCACGGTCAGCGGCTTGGCCGTGGAGCCGGGCTCGAACAGGTCGGTCATCACGCGATTGCGCAACTGCGCCCCGGTCAGCTTGCCGCGATTGTTCGGGTTGTAGGTGGGCAGGTTGGCCAGCGCCAGCACCTCGCCGGTGCGCACGTCGAGCACGACGATCGCGCCGGCCTTGGCCTTGTGCGCCTCGACCGCCGCTTTCAACGCGCCGTAGGCGAGGTTCTGGATCTTGCCGTCGACCGAGAGCGTGAGATCGCGGCCGTCCTGCGCGCCGCGTATCGACTCGATGTCCTCGACGATGCGCCCCAGCCGGTCCTTGATCACGCGCCGGCTTCCGGCCTTGCCGGCCAGCGTGTCCTGGAACGCGAGCTCCATGCCCTCCTGGCCGGCATCCTCCACGCCGGTGAAGCCGATCACGTGCGCCATCACCTCGCCGCCCGGGTAATAGCGGCGGAACTCGCGATGCGCGTACACGCCGGGGATGCCTAGCGCGGCCACGCGGTCGGCCAGCTCCGGGGGAATCTGGCGCTTCAGGTAGACGAAATCACGCGCGGTGTCGGCGAACTTGCGCTCCAGTTCCCTGCCGTCGGTGGACAGCAGCGCGGCGAGCTTCTTCAACTGCTCGGGTTTGGCGTCGACGTCTTCGGGGATGGCCCAGATCGAACGCACCGGCGTGGAGATCGCCACCGCTTCGCCGTTGCGGTCGAGTATGCGGCCGCGCGTGGCCGGCACCTCGATCACGCGCGAGAAGCGCGACTCGCCCTTCATCTGCAGAAAATCGGTCTTCACGGCCTGCAGGTAGACCGAGCGGCCGACCAGTACGCCGAACGCCGCCACCAGCGCGAACAGCACGAAGCGCGCACGCCAGACCGGCAGGCGTATCAGGGCGGGAGTGGCGGCCAGAGCCATGGTTCAGCGGGTTTCCGCGGCCGGCTGCGCCGGGTTCACCAGCCGCACGCGGCGCGGATCGGGCGCACGCATGCCGAGCGCCGAGCCGGCGATCTTCTCGACGCGCGCATGTAGGCCCCAGGTGCTGGCCTCGAGCTGCAACTGCCCGTAGACCACGTCGAGCTCGCGCGCCCGGGACTGCTCGCGCTCGAGTTCGGAGAACAGCTTCCTGGCCTTGTGCTGCGAAGTGACCAGCCCCAGGGAGCAGGCAATCAGCACCGCCAGCAGCATCAGGTTCAGCTTCGCCACGGACGGGCTCCCAGCCGGCGCGCGATGTCGCGCAGTTCGCGCTCGCCCAACGGTGCCGCGGTGCGCTCGGCGACGCGCAGCGTGGCGCTGCGCGCGCGTGGATTGTCGGCGGTCTCGGCGTCGCCGGGCCGCTGCGCGCGCCCGACCAGCGCCAGCGGCGCCTGCGGCAGTTCGGCTTCGCGCAACGGCAGGCCGCGCGGCAGGTCGGTGCTCGAGGCCGCCCGCATGAAGCGCTTCACGATGCGATCCTCGAGGGAATGGAAGGCGATCACCGCAAGGCGTCCGCCGGGCGCAAGCCGCGCTGCGGCCTGCGGCAGGCTCAGCGACACTTCCTCAAGCTCCCGATTGACGAAAATCCGTAGAGCTTGGAAGGTGCGCGTCGCCGGATCCTGGCCAGCTTCGCGTGTGCGGACCGCCTCACCCACGAGATCGGCAAGCTGCCGTGTGCGCCCGAGCGGCTGGGTTGCCCGAGCAGCAACAATCGCCGTTGCAATCTGTTTAGCAAACCGTTCTTCGCCATAGTCCTTGATCACCTCCCTGATGTCGGACTCATTCGCCCGGGCCAGCCATTCGGCGGCGGACTCGCCGCGCGTCGGATCCATGCGCATGTCCAGCGGCCCGTCGGCGCGAAACGAAAAGCCGCGCGCGGCCTCGTCCAGCTGCGGCGAGGACACCCCCAGATCGAACAACGCGCCATGCAGCGCGCCCGCCTGCAGGCCGTCGAGCACTTCCCCGAGGCGCGAGAACGCCGCATGCGATATCGAGAACCGCGCATCGCCGATGCGCTGCGCCTCTGCCACGGCCTGCGGGTCGCGGTCCAGGGCGATCAGCCTGCCGCGCGGACCCAGGCGCGCGAGGATGGCGCGCGAGTGTCCGCCGCGCCCGAAGGTCGCATCCAGATAGACGCCGTCCGGACGCACGTCCAGGGCTTCGATCGCTTCGTTGAGCAGGACCGGCAGATGTGCGGTCATCGGCGCAGTCATCGGGGAGGAGGTCTCTCGCCGCGCTCACAGCGAGAAATTCTCCATGCCGGGAGGCGGCGTGGAGCCGGACTGGGCCATGGCCTGCGTGAGCTTGGCGGTCCACAGCCCGTTGTCCCACAGTTCGAAGTAGCCGCCCTGCCCGACCATCATCAGCTCGCGCTCGAGCTTGGCGTGCATGCGCAGCGCGGGCGAGATCAGGATGCGGCCCGAAGCGTCGGGCGTGACGTGTTCCTCGAAACCCAGCAGCAGGCGCTTCCACCAGCTTGCCTGCGGGTTCAGCGAAGGGAAGGTCTCGACCTTGGCGCGCACCGGATCCCAGGCCTGCATGGTGTAGAGCAGCACGCATCCGTCCGGATGCGCGGTCAGCACCAGTTCAGTCTTCTCGGCAGACAGCGCGTCGCGATGACGCGTGGGGAGCGCAAGTCTCCCCTTGGCGTCTAGCGTGATGACGGTTGCGCCGTGAAACGTCCCACCCATGGTCTCTTTTCCCGGGCGAATCTCTGCCAAATGACAGGATTCGCCACTTTTTTCTACCTTTTGCCACTTTATGTGAACAGAACAGGCGGGTCAAGGACTTTTTCTCGTTCCAACAAGGACTTAGCGGCGATTTGCACAGCCAAATCGAGATTGTCAAAATTCTTATTAATCAATATCTTAAAAAATATATCGAAAGTGACGTCTTAGATGCCGGCGGCATTGTCCGCGCAGACCGATGCGGATTGGCGCACGGGCGCGGGGGAAGTCTCGCGCGATGGGCGGGCCTGCGCCCTGTGCCACAATTGCGCGCTTCTGCGCAACGAGTCCCCAGGCAGATGCGTCTGCAGGACACCAGCTCAACAACAGCGCGCGCAGGCGGCGCAGACCGCACTCAGCGCGCACCCTTAGAACCGGAACCATGATCGACAAATTCGTCGCCACTCCCGCGGCCGCCCTCGCAGACGTACCCGACGGCGCGACCATCCTGCTCGGCGGCTTCGGCACCGCCGGCCTGCCCGAAGAACTCACCGATGCGCTGATCGCGCGCGGCGCGAAGGGACTCACCATCGTCAACAACAACGCCGGCAACGGCGAAGGCGGGCTGGCCGCGCTGATCGCCGCCAAGTGCGTGAAGAAGATCATCTGCTCGTTCCCGCGCCAGGCGGATTCCTGGCATTTCGACAAGGCGTATCGCTCCGGAGAGCTCGAGCTGGAACTGGTGCCGCAGGGCACGCTGGCCGAACGCATCCGCGCCGCGGGCGCCGGCATCGGCGCGTTCTATACGCCGACCGCCTTCGGGACCAAGCTTGCCGAGGGCAAGGAGACGCGCCGCATCGGCGATCGGGACTACGTGCTCGAGTTCCCGATCCACGCCGACTACGCGCTGATCAAGGCCGAACGCGGCGACCGCTGGGGCAACCTCACCTATCGCATGACCGCGCGCAATTTCGGCCCCATCATGGCGATGGCCGCCAGGTGCACCATCGCGCAGGTGAACGAAACCGTGGAGCTGGGCCAGATCGATCCCGAGGCGGTCGTCACGCCGGGCATATTCGTCAAGCGCGTGGTGAAGGTATCGCGCGCCGCACGCAAGGCCGCCTGAGCGCGGCGCCGAGGAGAAGAACATGAAGAAGATGGACCGCAACCAGATGGCCGCGCGCGTGGCGCGCGACATCCCCGAAGGCGCCTATGTCAACCTGGGCATCGGCCTGCCCACGCTGGTCGCCAACCACATCCCGGCCGGACGCGAAGTCATCCTGCACAGCGAGAACGGCGTGCTCGGCATCGGCCCGCGCCCCGCCAAGGGCGCGGAGGACTACGACCTGATCAACGCCGGCAAGGAGCCGGTCACGCTGCTGGCCGGCGGCGCATTCTTCCACCACGCCGATTCATTCGGCATGATCCGCGGACGCCACCTGGATTTCTGCGTGCTGGGTGCGTTCCAGGTTTCGGTGTCCGGCGACATCGCCAACTGGCACACCGGCGCGCCGGACGCGATTCCCGCGGTCGGCGGCGCCATGGACCTCGCGGTCGGCGCGAAGAAGGTGCTGGTCATGATGGAACACCTGACCAAGGAAGGCACCAGCAAGATCGTCGAACGCTGCAGCTACCCGCTCACCGGCGCGGCCTGCGTGAATCGCATCTACACCGATCTGGCGGTGATCGACGTGCGCGCCGACGGACTGCACGTGATCGACATGGCCGAGGGGCTGGAATTCGACGAACTGCAAAAACTCACCGGCGTGCCCCTGCACTACCGCGAAACCGCGAAAGCCTGAGCGCGGGCAAGGAAGGGGCGGCGCAGCCTAGCGCGTGCCGCCGGTCAGTTCGATGCGCCTGCGTATGCGCGCGGCGGCCTCGGTATCGCCCGACTGTTCGGCCAGCTTCAGCTGCACGCCCAGCCAGACCAGCAAAGGCCTGCGCCAGCCCTGCACCGAAGCCGTATCCACGGCCAGGGCCACGCCGGTAACCAACAGGCACCCCATCCTGAACAGCACCCCGGCCGCCACCAGACGCGCGCGCGGGTCGGCGATCGCGCCCAGTGCGCCGGCGCCGCCGGACACCACCGACTGGTGCTCGGCGGACAGCAGCCCGGCCTGCATCCCCTCCCAGCGCCCGACCAGGTAGTTCGCGTAGGTGCGCTCGGCGGCGCCCACATCCGCAGCCAATGCAAGGTAGCCGGGGCAATCGTCGAACTCCAGGCCGAGGGTGCGCATGGCGCAGCGTGTGAGCTCGGCACGCGCCACCAGCTCGGGACGCCCGGTGCGCGCCAGTTCGCCGCGCGCGCGCGCGAACTCGGCCTCGGCCACGCGCACGTTGCCGGCGTACACGGCCGACTCGTAGGCTTGGAGCGCCGCGTGTGCGTTTGCCTGCCAGTCCGGCGGTACGGGCCCCGAGGCGCAGGCGCAAAGCAGCAATGCGACGCCCGAGGAGAGCATCAGGGTCGAGGCGGCCCTGAACATCCCGGCCCTGCCGGCCGGGTTCATGGCAGCTTCATCTCGGTATCGCGAGCGAACGGCCATTTTCGGTTGATCTCCTGTATGAGCTGCCCGGCACGGCGCAGCGAGGCCTCGACCTCGGCACGCAGCACGCCGAGGTCCTCGCTCGCCACCCGCGTGTTGCTCGCGATCTTCTGCGCCTCCGCCAGAACCGCATCGGCCTTCTTCAGGCTTTCGCGCGCCTCGCCGAGAGCCGCGTTCAGCTGCACGGCGGCCTTCTGCGCCTCGTCCATCATGCCGCCGGCGCCGAACACGCGCTGATCGGTTTTCTCCAAAGTCCGGTCCAGTCGCGCCGTGACACCCGACAGCGAACCGAGCAGCGCGTTGGCACGGTCTATCGAAGCGATGACCTTCCGCGCGTTCTCCTCTCCGCCGAGCAGGCCGCCCAGCGCGCCGTAGCGTCCGTTCATGCGCTCGGTGAGCGTGTGCACGTTTCCGAGGCTGGCGTTGATGTGCGAATCGGGCGCCGTCATCTGCTCGATGTTGGCGAGTATGGTCTTCATCGAGGAGAGCAGGCGCGGCAGTTCCTCGGTGGCGTCGCCGCGCAGAACCGCGCGCACCGTGCCGTCGGGCAGCGGTGGCGCGGACAAATCGCCGGTGAACGCGCGCAGGCGCGTTCCGCCCACCAGACCGCGCTCCATGGTGAAAACGCTGGACACGCGCAGCCAGCGCGCGTCGCGGGTCGGCACGTCGACGTCGATGCGCACCTTGCCGTCCTCGCCCAGTTCGATGCGCCGCACGCGCCCGACGGGAAAGCCCGAAAACGTCAGGTCCATGCCCACGTAGACACCTTCGGAGTCGTCGGCCATCAGCACCAGGCGCTGGGTACTGTCGAACGCGCCGCGCGCATAGAACACGTAGAGCAGAAAGCCGCCCATCAGCACCACCGTCAGCACGATCAGCAGCACCGCCTTGAGCTCGAGGTGACGGATGGGCGCGGAAGTCGCCGATACGGCCTCCGGCGCGGGCACAGCCTTGTTGTCGGTGTCCATGCGTCCGATTATATGTACTTGGCCGCCAGCGACGCGCCCTCGATCATCGTCAGCGTCAGGAACAGTCGCACCATGCCGTTGAGCACCGCGATCGGTGCCAGGCGGATTTCGCGCGACGCCTCCAGGCTGGCCGTGATCGGGATCACCGCCACGGCCAGGCCGAAAAACAGCGCCTTCAGGCCCAGGCCCAGCGTCACGGTCGGGTCGAACGTCTGGCCGATCGCGCGCGTGTATTCGGTCAGGCCCCACGGCGAGAAGCCGTACAGCGCGAAGTAGGCGAGCAGCAGGGCGATGGTGCCGCCCAGCACCGTCAGCGCGACCACCGACACCGCGCTGCCGACCACGCGCGGCACCAGCTCGTGGCGCATCGGGTCGTCGCCGCGCGCCTGCAGCGCCTCGAGGTCGCCGCGTATGTGCATCAGCGTCACTTCGGTGTTGATCGCCGCTCCCGAGCGCAGCGCGACGAACAGGGCGACGAACACCGGGATCAGTTCCAGCACCAGCAGGCGCAGCACCATAGACAATCCGTAGTCGGACAGTCCGTACTGGACCGCGGTCGACACCACGATGCGGATCACCACGTAGCAAAGCAGCGCGCAGACCAGCACAAAGCCCGGCAGGATCTGCCAGGCCGTGAAGTAGATCTGCTTGGCCATCACGTTGCGCGTGGTGGCGTCGTAGGCCGAGGGCGAGGCCGCCATCACCAGCGCCCGGGCGCCGAATTCGAACACCCTGCGCCAGCTGGCGATCCAGGCCGCCAGCCGCGCGCCCAGGTCGTGAAACGGGATTCCGTGCATGCGCCGATGATACGCCGCGCGGATTAGAATCGCGGTTCCCTTCCAGACCAGGATCGCCCCGTGACCCGCAAGAAACCCGAGGATCTGCGCAGCCACCGCTGGTTCGGCGTCAACGACCTGCGCTCGTTCGGCCACCGCTCGCGCACCGCGCAGATGGGCTACGACCGCTCCGACTACGCCGGCAAGCCGGTGATCGCCGTCATCAACACCTGGTCGGACATCAACCACTGCCACACGCATTTCAAGCAGCGCGTGGAGGAAGTGAAGCGCGGCGTCTGGCAGGCCGGCGGGTTCCCGCTGGAGATGCCCGCGATGGCGCTCGCGGAGACGATGCAGAAGCCGACCACCATGATGTACCGCAACTTCCTCGCCATGGAGACCGAGGAGCTGCTGCGCTCCTACCCGGCCGACGGCGCGGTGGTGATGGGCGGCTGCGACAAGACCACGCCCGCGCTGATCATGGGCGCCACCAGCATGAACCTGCCCACCATCTACCTGCCCGCCGGCCCGATGCTGAACGCGCACTGGCGCGACCAGACGCTCGGCTCGGGCTCCGACACCTGGAAGTACTGGGACGAGCTGCGCGCCGGCCGCATCACGCAGGGCGACTGGAACGACATCGAGGACACCATCGCGCGCTCGCCCGGCACCTGCATGACCATGGGCACGGCGGCCACCATGATGTCGCTGGCCGAAGTGCTGGGCTTCTGCCTGCCGGGCTACTCCTCGATCCCCGCCCCCGATTCCAACCACGCGCGCCTGGCCACGCTGACCGGCAAGCGCATCGTCGACATGGTCTGGGAGGACCTCAAGCCTCGCGACATCCTCGACGCGCGGGCGATGCACAACGCGATCGTCACGCTGATGGCGATGGGCGGCTCGACCAACGCCATCATCCACCTCGTCGCCATCGCCGGCCGCGCGGGCCTCGCGCTGCCGCTCGAGCAGTACACCGAGATCTCGGCGAAGGTCCCGGTGATCGCCAACGTGCGTCCGTCGGGCAAGACCTACCTGATGGAAGACTTTTTCTATGCCGGCGGACTGCGCGCGCTGCTCAACGAACTGCGCGACCTGCTCGACCTGTCGGCGAAGACGGTGAACGGCAGGACGCTGGGTGAGAACATCGCCGGCGCGAAGGTGTGGAACCCCGACGTGATCCTGCCGCGCGACAAGGCGCTCAAGGCCTCGGGCGGCATCGTCATGCTGCGCGGCAACCTCGCGCCCGACGGCGCGGTGATCAAGACCAGCGCCGCCGACCCGAAACTCATGCAGCACACCGGCCGCGCGGTGGTGTTCGAGGACTACAACGACATGGCCGCGCGCATCGACGGCGACGATCTGGACGTGGACGCCTCCTGCGTGCTGGTGCTGAAGAACGCCGGCCCGCTGGGCGGGCCGGGCTTTCCGGAGTGGGGCATGCTGCCGATGCCGAAGAAGCTGATCAAGCAGGGCGTGAAGGACATGGTGCGCCTGTCGGACGGGCGCATGAGCGGCACCAGCTACGGCACCTGCATCCTGCACGTGGCCCCCGAAGCCTACGTCGGCGGGCCGCTGGCCTTCGTGCAGAACGGCGACCTGATCGAACTGAACGTGGAGAAGAAGGAACTCAACCTGAAGGTCTCCGAGGCCGAACTGGCCAGGCGCAGGGCCGCCTGGGTGCGTCCGCCGCTCAAGTACGAACGCGGCTACGGCGCGATCTTCTCGCGCCACATCAAGCAGGCCAACGAGGGCTGCGATTTCGATTTCCTCGAAGGCACGGCGCCGATCCCGGACCCCGAGATCCACTGAATTTCAAAGATTCATTTGTCGAAACCCGCTCCAGGAGCGGCTCTCCTGTCAATTCGTGTATCGACAAAGATACACATGCATGCACGCAGCGACACCCAAGAGGCCCAACATGGATCTTCCGCAGAACCCCTTCAAGCGCGCCATCAAGGCCGGCCAGGTGCAGATCGGCCTGTGGTCCAGCCTGTCGTCGAACTACTCCGTCGAGGTGATCGCCGGCGCGGGCTACGACTGGCTGCTGCTCGACATGGAGCATTCGCCCAATGACCTGGAGAGCGTGCTCTCGCAGCTGCAGGCTGCCGCGCCCTATCCGACGCACCCCATCGTGCGCGTGCCGTGGAACGACATGGTGGCCATCAAGCGACTGCTCGACATCGGCGTGCAGTCGCTGCTGATCCCCTACGTGTCGACCGTCGAGGAGGCCAGGCAGGCGGTGGCCTACACGCGCTACCCGCCGTCCGGCGTGCGCGGCGTGGCAGGCACCACGCGCGCCAGCCGTTTCGGTCGCGTCAAGGACTACGCCAAACGCGCGCACGAGGAGATCTGCGTGCTGGTGCAGGTCGAGACCCAGCAGGGCCTGGACAACATCGAGGCGATCTGCGCGGTCGAGGGCGTGGACGGCGTGTTCATCGGCCCGGCCGACCTGCACGCCTCGATGGGCTATACCGGCGAGACGCTCAATCCGGCCGTGCTGCCGCAGATCGAGGAAGCCATGCGCCGCATCCGCGCGGCGGGCAAGGCGCCCGGCTACCTGACCCCGGTCGAGTCGCACGCACGCGACATCCTCAAGGCCGGCTGCCTGTTCTGCGCGGTGGGCGCCGACGTCGGGTTGCTTGCGCGCAGCGCGGAAGCGCTGCTGGCGAAATTCAAGTAAGGGGTCGCAGATGAAAGACGCAAGGAACGCCGGGAAGTCCGCCACCAAACCCGATGTGCTGCTGATGACCGGGGTCTACTCCCGCGCCCAGGCAGTGATGGAGAAGGAGTTCACCGTGCACAGGCTGTGGGAGGCCGCCGACCGCGCCGCCTTCCTGAAGCCCCTGGCCGGCCGGGTCAAGGCGATCGCCTCGGCCGGCGGCGCGGCGGTGGATGGCGCGCTGATGGACGCGCTTCCCGGCCTGAAGATCGTGTCGAACTTCGGCGTGGGCTATGACAACGTCGATGTCGCCGCCGCGAGCAGGCGCGGCGTCAAGGTCACCAACACGCCCGATGTGCTCAATGACTGCGTGGCCGACACCGCGATGGCGCTCACGCTGATGACGCTGCGCAAGTTCCCGCAGTCCGAAGCCTTCCTGCGTTCCGGGATGTGGCCGACACGCGGCGCCTATCCGATGACCACGTCGGTCGGCGGCAAGCTCATGGGCATCGTCGGCCTGGGACGCATAGGCGAAGCCATCGCCAGGCGGGCGCAGGCCCACGGCATGAAGATCGCGTACCACAACCGCAACCGCAAGAACGTGCCCTGGCCCTATTACGCCGACGCGGTGTCGCTGGCCGCCGCGGCCGATGTGCTGATGATCATCACCCCGGGCGGCGCGGAGACCCGGCACCTGGTGGACGCCAGGGTGCTCGATGCGCTCGGCCCGCAGGGCTACCTCGTCAATGTGGCGCGCGGCTCGGTGGTCGACGAGATGACGCTGCTCGATTACCTGCAGCGCGGAAAGATCGCCGGCGCCGGGCTGGATGTGTACGCGGACGAACCGCGTGTGCCACCGGCCTTCTTCGCGCTCGACAACGCGGTGCTTCTGCCGCACGTGGCCAGCGCCTCCAACGAGACGCGCATGGCGATGGGCATGCTGCAGATCGACAACCTGCGCGCCTGCTTTGCCGGCAAGGCCCTGCTGACGCCCGTCAACTAGCGCCGGGACCCGGGCTTCTTCTGCGGCGGGGCGTGTTTCTCGCCCCAGCTGTAGAGGGCGCGCAGCACCGGACGAAAGTCTTCGCCTTGTGCGGTGGGCACGTATTCGTCGCGCGGCGGATGTTCGCTGTAGCGCCGGCGCTCCAGCATGCCGGCCCTGACCAGATCGTCGAGCTTGCGCGTCAGTGTGGTTGGCGTGATCGGCAGGCCTTTCTGGAACTCCTCGAAACGCCGCCTGCCGCGCAGTGCGTCGCGCAGGATCAGCATGCTCCAGCCCTCGCCGACCAGATCCAGTCCCCGGGCGATCGGGCAGCGCATCTCTTCGAAACTCTTGCGTCGCATGCTCCTTCCCGGTGCGTACGGTGCGCGAACCCGGCGCCCCGGGGATCCCGCGGGCGCGTTTCACGCTGTTACTTGCATCATGATAGTTACGTCGCTAAGCTGCGTCAATGAACCCGCCCCGCTCCCCCCTGCTGCACGGGCCCATCCTGCCCACGCTGCTGCGCCTGTCCGCGCCCAACCTGCTGGTCATCCTCTCGCAGGCCGCAGTCAGCACTTTCGAGACCTATTTCATCGGCCTGCTCGGCACCGACGCGCTGGCCGGGGTTTCGCTGGTGCTGCCGCTGATGATGCTGATGCAGATGATGTCGGCCGGCGCCATGGGCGGCGGCATCTCCTCCTCGATCGCGCGCGCTGGGCGGCGGCCGGCGCGAGGATGCGCGTTCGCTGGCCTGGCATGCGGTGCTGATCTCCATCGCCCTGGGCATCGCCTTCACGCTGTGCGCACTGGCGTTCGGCCCGGCGCTGTATCGCGCCATGGGCGGGCGCGACGCGGCGCTGGCGGCAGCGCTGGCCTACTCCAACGTGGTGTTCGGCGTGGGTGCGACCTTCGTCTGGCTGATGAACAGCTTCGCCAGCATCCTGCGCGGCTCCGGCGACATGAAGAGCCCGGCGCGCGTGCTCAGCCTCGGCAGCGTGGCGGTGATCCTCGCCTCGCCGTTGCTGATCTTCGGCGCCGGCCCCCTGCCCGGCTACGGCATCTATGGCGGCGCCTGGGCGCTGGTCGGCTTCTACGCGGTGAGCAGCGTCATCCTCGGCCGCAAGCTGCTGCGCCCCGGCGGGCCGGTCAGCGTGCGTCCGCATCCGGTTTCGGCCGCACGCTTCAAGGACATCCTCAAGGTCGGCGTGCCGGCCTGCATCCATGCTTCGCTGATCAACACCGCGGTGGCCGTGGCCACCGGCTTCGTCGGCGCCTACGGCACGGCGGCGATCGCCGGCTACGGCATCGGCGCGCGACTGGAACTGCTGCAGATTCCCATCGTGTTCGGCCTGGGCGCGGCCCTGGTCACCATGATCGGCACCAACGTCGGCGCCGGACAGCCGGAGCGAGCGCGGCGCATCGCCTTCGTCGGCGGCGGACTGGCCGCGGCGGTGTGCGGCGGCATCGGCCTGGTGGTGGCGATCGCACCGCAGCTGTGGGCCGGGCTGTTCTCGCGGGATCCGCAGGTGCTGGAGTACGCATCGAGCTACCTGCGCGTGGCCGGCCCGGTGTACGCCTTCCTCGGCCTGGGCATGGGCCTGTACTTCTCCTTCCAGGGCACCGGACGCATGGTCTGGCCGCTGGCCTGCGTGAGCGTGCGCAACCTGATCGTCTACCTCGGATGCACGGCTGCGGCGGCCATGGCGGTGCCCGACATCCGCGTGGTGTTCGCCGTCACGGCGGCAGGCATCGCGGTGTTCGGTGCCATGTACGCCTGGGGCACCTGGCGCTACTTCGCGCGCGGCTAGGACGCCGCGCGCGACCCGGCGCGGTCTAGAACTTCAGCGCGCGCTGTATGGCTGGCCGCGCGGCCAGTTCCGCCGCCCAGCGCTCGACGTTGGGCAGGCCTTCGACCAGCTGCGGCACCACGCCCTTGGCGCGCGCCACCACCGCGTAGAGCGCGAGGTCGGCCAGGGTGAACTCGTCTCCCGCGGCGTACTTCTGCTTCGCGAAGGTGGCATCCCACACGCGCAGGTACTCGCGCCAGCGCTTCTGGAACATCTCCGCCGTGGGCATGTGCGGGTCCTTCGAGCGGATGATGCCGAAGATGGTGCCCAGGCCCGGTGCCATGTCGCTGGCCGCGCTCATCAGCGCCTGCGAGAACGCCGGACGCTTGGCCGGGTCGGTGGGAATGAATTTGCCGGACTTCTCGGCGCAATAGACCATGATGGCCATCGACTGCGACAGCGTGACCTTCTTGCCTCCGGGGCCGTCGTGGTCGACGATCACCGGGATCTGCCCGTTCGGGTTCATCGCCAGGAATTCAGGCGTCTTGTTCTGCCCGGCCGCCAGGTCGATGGGGTGGAACTTGTAGGGCAGTCCGCATTCCTCGAGGGCGATGCGCGCGCGCATGCCGTTGGACGTACCCGCTGCGTATAGATCGATCATTCCCTGCTTCTCCTCAGCTTGCGTTGGCCATCTGGCTCTGCAGGTCGATCTGCAGGCCCGCTCTGTCGTACAGCTCGAGTCGCGTCCCGAGCCAGTCGATAGGTACTTCCCCGGATTCGAGGAACGCTTCGAATTGCGAGTTGCGAGTTGCTAGCAATGAAATTGCGCCGCTCGCGGCCGTAAAGTGCTCCGGTTCGCCCGGATCGAAAAGGCAAGGTGTCCATAAGTGTGAGCGAACACTTACGCAAAACAAATTGAGAGGTTGACTGTGAATTCAGCTTGACTTACTGAATGAGAATTATTATTGTTTGGGCCGTGAACCAAGACATCCCGACCCCGCAAAGCAAGCCCGCCATCCCGGACGCCGCAGGCGCTCCGGCACGCGTCACCAGCCAGTCGCTGTTCGGCGCGCATCGCGAGTTGGTGATCGTCCACAACGGGCGGGACTACCGCCTGCGGCTTACGCAGAACGGAAAACTGATCCTCACCGCCTGAACGGCGGCGGAACCCCGCCAGCCAGCCAGCGCGACGCCACCCCCTCGGGCGTGCCGCGCAAGCCAGCCCGCATCGACCCAGTTGCGAAGGACGACGATGCTGGAAGCCCTCGATGTCACCGTGCTGGTCGCACAGCACAAGCTGCTGCACCGCATTTCGCTTTCGCTGCAGCCCGGCGAACTGATCGCCCTGGCCGGTGCCGGAGGCGCGGGCAAGTCCACGCTGCTGCGCACGCTGGCCGGCGAACTTTCGCCCAAAGGCGGTTGCGTGAAGCTCAACGCCCGCCCCCTGTTCCTGTGGCGGCTGCGCGACCGCGCCCGCCTGCGCACGCTGCTGCCGCAAGGCGGCGCCGCCGCGGTCGGCTTCACGGTGCTCGAAGCGGTGCTGTCCGGACGCCATCCGCATTGCGAAGGCGTGTCCGGGCCGCGCGACCTGCGCGTCGCGCGCCAGGCGCTGCGCTTCCTGGAACTGGGCGGTCTGGAAGATCGCCATGTCCTGACCCTGTCGGAGGCCGACAAGGCGCGTGTGTGCCTGGCGCGCGCCTTCGCGCAACTCTGGGAATCGCGCGCCGGCGAAGGCCGCTTCCTGCTGCTCGACGAGCAGCCCGCCGCGCGCGACCCGGTGCTGCTCGAGGCGATGCTGTGCGCCGTGCGGCGCTTCGCGCGCGAACGCCACGCCGGGGTGCTCGCGGTGCTGAACGAGGCCGCCCCCGCACTGCGCCACGCCGACCGCGCGCTGCTGCTGGCGCGCGGCGCGCTGGTCGCACAGGGTGCGCCCGCCGAGGTGTACGCCACCGCACCGCGGGCCGAGGACGAGGCACTGCGGCGACTTGCGCGCCGCCATGCGCGCGCGCCGCACCTCGAGCACGCCGCGCACCACGCCCAGGCGCTGCCGGCATGAACTTCGTTTCGCCGCGACTCGGCCTGCCGGTCGTGGTCGTTGCGCACCTGCTGGTGCTGCTGGGGCTGCTGAGCTACGCGCCGGCGCGCCAGGCGCTGCTGTCGGCCGCGCCGATCATGGTGCAGTTCATCGCCCCGCCCCGGATCGAGCCGCCCAAGCCCCCGCCGCCCACCGAACCGCCCAAGCCCCGGCCGGTGGTCAAGCGCATCGACCGCCCCCTCACCCCACCGCCCGTGCTCACCGCCCCGGCCGAAGCGCCCTCGCCGGTGCTCGCCCCGCCGCCCCCGCCGCCGGCGCCGCCCGCGCCCGTCGAGGCCCCGCCCGCCCCGCCGGCCGCGGCCCCGACGACGCCCGCCCCGCTGGTGCCCCCGGTGTTCAACGCCGATTACCTGGACAACCCCGCCCCGGCCTACCCCGCGGTGTCGCGCCGCGGCGGCGAACAGGGCCGCGTGGTGCTGCGCGTGCTGGTCAACGCCAAAGGTGGCGCCGACGAGGTGCAGGTGCGCACCTCCAGCGGCTTTGCGCGCCTGGACGAGGCGGCGCGCGAGACCGTGCGGCGCTGGAAGTTCGTGCCGGCCCGGCGCGGCAGCGACAACGTCGCAGCCTGGGTGCTGATCCCGATTTCTTTCCGACTCGAAGGTTGAACCTGCAATGGAACCGAACCAAGCCGTGGGCTTTGCCAGCTTTCTCGCCCAGACCGATGCCGTGGGCAGGACGATCCTGCTCGTCATGCTGCTGATGTCGATCGCCACCTGGACGCTGATCCTCACCAAGGGGCTGGCGGTGCTGGCCGAGCGCCGCAAGAGCGCGCGCTTCCTGGCCGCCTTCTGGGAGGCGCCTTCGCTGGCCGCGGTCGAGCGGCACCTGGCCGCGCAGCCGCCCGCGGAGGCCTTTGCCTACCTCACGCAGCAGGCGATCCTCGCCTCGCGCCACCACCTGCGCCGGGGCGCGACACGGCTGGCCGAGGCAGGCGCGGACGGAGAGTTCCTCACGCGCGCCATGCGCCGCGTGCTCGACGAGTACACCGCGCGCCTGGAGTCCGGGCTGACGGTGCTGGCGTCGGTCGGCTCCACCGCGCCCTTCGTCGGCCTGTTCGGCACGGTGTGGGGCGTGTACCACGCGCTGGTCAACATCGGCATGACCGGGCAGGGCACGCTCGACAAGGTCGCCGGTCCGGTGGGCGAGGCGCTGATCATGACCGCCCTGGGTCTGGCGGTGGCCATCCCCGCGGTGCTCGCCTACAACGGCTTCGTGCGCGCCAACCGCCTGGTGCTGGCGCGCCTGGACGCCTACGCCCACGACCTGTACGCGCTGCTCACCACCGGCGCGGCGCTAGAGGCCGGCGAGTGCGCAGAGTCCGGGACGTCCGGGGCCTCCGGGGCCTCCGCAGAGTCCGGAGCCTCCGGCGAGGCGGCCGTGCGGCCGCGCAAGCCCGCCGCCCCTGCGGCCGCGCCGACCGCCGCCCACGCCGGGCGGGCCTGAGCATGGCCTTCGGCGGCTTCAACCAGGGCGGGCAGAACGCGCCCATGGCCGAGATCAACATGATCCCGCTGATCGACGTGATGCTGGTGCTGCTGGTGATCTTCATCATCACCGCGCCGCTGCTCACGCACTCGGTGAAGATCGGCCTGCCCAAGGCGAGCTCTGCGCCAAACCTCACCCGGCCCGAGAACATCCAGCTGGCCATCAACGCCCAGGGCCACGTCTACTGGAACGGCGAGCCGCTGGACCGCTCGGGCTGGCGCTCGCGCATGGACGCCGCGGCCAGGCAATCCCCGCAGCCCGAGGTGCACATCCGCGCCGACGGCACCGCCGCCTATGCCGCCATCGCAACCGTCCTCGCCGACGCCTCCAGAGCCGGCCTCACGCGCATCGGCTTCATCTCCAACCCCGAAGACCGATAGGCCCCCAAATGCTCGGCATGCTCGTCGCCACGCTGCGCGAAGGCATCGAAGCCTTCCTGATCGTCGCCATCGCCGCCACCTACCTGAGGAAGACCGGACGCGCCGCGCTGCTGCCCGCGGTGTGGTGGGGCACGGGAACCGCCGCCGCGCTCTCGCTGGCGATCGGCGCCTTCCTCGCCGAGATCGTGGTCACGCCGCTATGGGAGGGCGTGCTGGCGCTGATCGCCGCGGTGCTGGTCTGGTCGATGGTGATCTACATGCTGCGCGCGGCGCGCCACCTGCGCGCCGAAATCGGCGAGCGGCTGGAATCCGCCGTGCAGCGCCCGGGCCGCGGCGCGTGGGGAGCCTGGGCCGGCGTGTTCGCCTTCACGCTGCTGATGATCACGCGCGAAGGCATGGAGATGGCTTTCATCACCATCGCCGTGTCGCGCAACGAAGGCTCCGGCGCGATGATCATCGGCGCCCTGCTCGGCGCCCTGCTGGCGGCGCTGCTGGCCGCCGCCTGGCTGCGCTTGGGGCACAAGGTGAACCTGGCGCTGTTCTTCCAGGCCACCGCCATCTTCCTGGTCATCTTCGGCCTGCAGTTGCTGCTCTACGCATTCCACGAGTTCACCGAAGCCGGCGCCGTCCCCGGCATCGACAACGCGTACTGGCACCTGGCCACCGAGGACTGGGCCGAGGGTCTGATCGGCGAACTGATCGTCGCGGCGATGGTGCTCGCGCCGCTGGCCTGGATCGCGCTGCGCCACCTGGAAAGCCGGCCGCTGAACGGACGCGACGCACGAAACAGGAAGAATTGATCCGCGACCGCCGCCACCGGAAGCATCGCCACGGCGGGCTCATGCTCAGGATGCGCGGCGCTGCACGTAAGGGAGCACGGGCTCCGCATCATGCAGACATCGATCAATACTGCCATTTTTTTGTAAGACCCATTGCCTGCAGACGATCTTCAGTCGAAATACTGCCATGTAAGTTTCCTGTCTGCAGCCCGGCGGCACCCCCTCTCAGTCCAGCAACCCGCACAGGTGCATGCGCCGCGCGTCCTCGTTGCCGCGCTCGCGCAGGCTGCGCCACACCGAGGCCGCGTACTCGAGGACCTCGGCATCGGCGGCGGCGCGCTGCAGGCCGTTGGCCGCGTGCAGCACCACGGGATGCGCGTGGCGCCGCAGGCGCGCCTGCACGGCCAGCGCCGCCTGCTGCGCGTCGGCGCTTTGCGCCGCCGATTCCAGCATCGCCGCGTGCACCACTTCGGCATATACCGCAGTGGCGGTGTGCCGACCGGCCAGCGGCACCTCCTGCCGGTGTTCGCCCAGCGCGGCGTCGATCAGCGCGGTGTTCAGCGGCAGCCAGCCCGGCGCGGCGCGCGCAGCCGGACAGGGGCCGAGGTGGCCGGACACCACCAGTTGCTGGATCAGGAACGCGGCCTGCGTGTCGCTCATGCCTGCGGCGCGCGCGATGGCCTCGGCCGCCGCCGGCCCGCGTTCGAGCAGGCCGTGCACGGCGCGCACCGGCTCGGCCTGGTCGCGCAGGTCGAAACGCAGCGGACCTTCGTCCACCCGGAGCGGCAGACGCTCGGGCAGGTCGAGCAGGCAGAACTCCGTGCCCGCCCAGTGCCCCGGCCGCAGGTCGGGCGGCGCATGGCGCTGCGCGGGCTGCGCCGCGTAGAGATCCTGCCTGAAACGCGTGCCGACGATGAAATCGCGCCGCGTCTCGGCCAGGGTGCGCGTGCCTGCCTCGGTCACCAGCGCGCGAAAGCGCTGCGGCACCGCCAGTTCCGGATAGTTGTCCGGCGGATTCATGCTGCCGGCGTAGGCCAGGCCGCAGCCGCGCATGGCGCGCTCCACGGCGGCGAACTCGAACGCGTCGCCATGCGGCGTCAGGTACTCGTGCGCGATGTAGCGGATGTCCTGGCTTTCCATCTCCGCGAGCTGCGCCAGCGCCGCGGGCGATTGCGCGAAGCCGGCCGCGCCATCCTCCGCCAGAGCCTTCAACCGCTCCCAGGCGCCGCGCGCCCTGGCCAGGCTGTCGCCGGGGATGTCCGCGGCGCAGGCCTGGAACATGCTCCGCAGCGGCAGCAGCTGCGCCCAGCCGGGCATGGCGTTGTAGCTGACCATGACCAGGCCGCCGGGCTTGAGGCGGGCGGCCAGGAAGGCGTGGATCTCCTCGCGTGCCGCCTGCGGCACCCAACCGTACACGCCGTGCAGCACGATGAAGTCGAACTGCGGCAAGTCCTCCTCGAGCATCTGCGCGAAGCTGCGCGCCAGCAGGAAGGCGTTGCCGAGGCCCGCTTCGCGGCGCAGCCGCTCGGCGTGCGCGATGTGCGCCGGGTTCAGGTCGCAGGCATGGAAGCGGCCGCGCGGATGCGTCGCCGCCAGGGCGAGCGCGCGGTGACGCCGCGCCCGCAGCCCAGGTCGCACCAGGTGAACTCGCCGTCCAGGCGCGGCGCCGCATAACCGTTGACGGTGGCGATGTAGGCCAGCCAGGCCGGCGCCAGGTGGGCGTGGAAGTCGCCGGTGTATTCGACGTCGGTCAGATAGCCTGGGTCGGAAGAGGACGGTGCCGCCTCGCCGCTCACGTCTCGGCCCACATGCGCAGCAGGTTGTGATACGTGCCGGTCAGCGGCACCAGCGAGGGCTCACCCGGATGGTCGCGGGTGAGCCGGATGATGGCCATGTCCAGATCGAACAGCAGCGCACGCTGCGCGTCCTCGCGCACCATGCTCTGGATCCAGAAGAAGGAGCCGACGCGCATGCCGCGCGTGATCGGCGCGACGCGGTGCAGGCTGGTGGCCGGGTACAGCACCATGTCGCCGGCCGGCAGCTTGACCGGTGCGTGCCATAGGTGTCCTCGACCAGCAGTTCGCCGCCGTCATACTCGTCGGGCGCGCCGAGGAACAGCGTGGCCGACAGGTCGGTGCGGATGCGCACCGGCTGATGCGGATGCGCGCGGATCGCGCTGTCGACGTGGCTGGCGAAGGTCATGCCCTCGCGGTAGCGGTTGAACAGCGGCGGGAACACCTGGCGCGGCAGGGCCGCCGAGAAGAACAGCGGATTGCGCGCCAGGGCCTGCAGGATGGCGTCGCCGAGCTCCTTCGCCTCGGCGGATTCCTCGGGCAGCTGCTCGTTGTACTTGGCCTGCGCGGACTGGTGGCCGGAAGTGACGTTGCCGTCCACCCAGTGCGCGGCGTCCATGCGTGCACGGAACGCCTGCACCTGTTCGGGGGTGAGCACGGCGGGAATTCTGATCAACATGGGCTGGCTGCCTTCAGGTGAGCTTGACGGGTGGCGGGCGGGGCGTACGGTGCGGCGGGCTGCGCGCTAATCGAACCGGTGGCGCAGCGTGAGGCTGGCCATGCGCGGCGAGCCCGGCAGCACGAAGGCCGGGTTGTTCTCGTAGCCGGCGATGTAGTAGGTCTTGTCGGTCAGGTTGTAGAGGTTCAGGCGCACGTCGTAGGACTTCTGCACGTAGCCGACCATCGCGTTGAGCACCGTATAGCCCGGCACCTGGCCGGTGTTGGCGGTGTTCATCCAGCGCGTGCCGGCCTGGTTGTAGCCGCCGCCGACCTCCCAGCCGCCGCCGAAGCGGTAGACGGTCCACAGGCTGCTGGAGAACTTCGGGATCATCATCTCCTTGCCGGCGTTGCTGGTGCCGCCGCCGGCCAGCAGCGTGCCGCCGCTCAGCACCTTGCCGTCCATGTAAGCCGCGGCGTAGGACACGTCCCAGTTGCGCGCCAGGTTGCCGGTCACCTCGAGTTCGATGCCGTTGACGCTGCTCTGCCCGACAGCACCGCCACCCCGCCGCTGAACGGGTCGGTGACGCGGCCGTTTCTCCTCTCGTTGCGGGACAGCGCGGTGCGCACGCGCGTGCCGCCGGCGAAGTCCCATTGCGCGCCGAGTTCCTTGTTGACGTTCTCCTCCGGATCGGGATTCGCGGTGGCGTTGGTCAGGCCGGTGCCGGTGCCGCCGTACACGCACCGTTCGCCCGAGGGGTTGTACGAATTGCCCCAGGACACGTAGTAGGACTGCCGGTCGCCGGGCTGCCAGATCAGGCCGGCGCGCGCGCTCAGCATCCTGTCGGTCTTGCCCAGCGCCGCGGGCGTGCCGCTGGGGGCGCCCGTGGTGGTCACGTAGGTGTTGTAGTTCGACGCATAGCGTTCCCAGCGCAGGCCGGCCAGCGCCTTCCACTGCTCGGAGAGCTGCATCTGGTCCTGCAGGTACAGGGCCACCGTGTCGGCCTGCGTGTCGGTGGTGGTGTTGGGGTACTTCTGGTACGAGAGCGCCGTGTAGGGGTCCGGGTTGAGCAGGGGCGTGGACGGGAAGGTCGCCGCCACCGTGCACTTGTTGGTGGTCGCGTTGTAGCCGCCGGGCGCGCAGAAGTTGTAGTTCCAGCGGTGGAACTTCTCGCGCGCCAGTTCCAGGCCGCCCAGCAGCGTGTGCTTGACCGCGCCGGTGGCGAGTTTCCAGGTCAGTTCGGTCTGGTTGATCAGCAGCGTGTCGTCGTTGTCGCGCGACTTGTTGTGGCTGCGCACGGCCAGCGTGCCGGCCACCGCGTTGCCGCCCACCAGGCCGGTCACCGACTGCGAGATCGACGCCTCCATTTCGCGCTGGTAGTTGGCCCAGCGCAGGGTGTTCTTCAGCGACAGGTTGTCGGTGATCCGGTGGTCGACCTTGAGCGTGGCGATGTGCGTGTCGAGGTTGGTGTAGTCGTAGTTGGCGAAACCGTAGTAGCTGCCGGACGACACCGGCGGCATCCGGAAGCCGCCGGCCGCGCCCAGCGTGGGCTGGCCGTAGTCGGTCACGCCGCGTTCGCGCAGGTAGTAATACGACAGCGTGACGTCGGTGCCCGTGCCGATGCCCAGGCGCAGCGTGGGCGCGACGCCGATCTTCTTCGTCTCCACCGTGTCGCGGTAGCTGTCGGAGTCCTCGATCATGGCGTTCAGGCGGAAGGCGCTGGCCTCGCCGGTCTTCACGTTGAGGTCGAGGGTGCCGCGCTTCTGGCTGTAGCTGCCCAGCGTCGCGCCGACCTCCTTGAGCGAGCCGAGGAAGGGCGTCTTGGAGGTTTCGTTGAGCACGCCGCCGGCCGAGCCGCGGCCGAACATCAGCGAGGACGGCCCCTTGAGCACCTCGACCGACTCCACGTTGAACAGGTCGCGGTTGTACTGGCCCAGGTCGCGCACGCTGTCCATGAACAGGTCGCCGCCGGCGGCGAAGCCGCGCAGCCAGAAGTTCTGCTGCGCCTGGGTGCCGCCCTCGGGCGCCGTCATGGTCACCCCGGGCACGGTGCGCAGCGCGTCGGCATAGGTGGTGATGCCCTGCGAGCGCATCAGCTCCTGCGGCACCACGTTGATGAACTGCGGGATGTCGCGCAGCGGCGTGTCGGTGCGCGTGCCGCTGGTGATCGATTCGGTCTTGAAGCCGGACTCCGGCGCGCCCTGGACTTTCACTTCGGGCAGGGTCTGCTCCGCCGCGGGCTTCTGGGCCTGGGCGTGGGCGAAGTGGGGGCCGGAGAACACCAGCAGGACGGCTGCCGCCAGGGGGCGGCGCTTGAAACGGAAACGCATGATTCCTCCCGAGAACCTGTGCTTGGAGCTGCAGTGATGGACTGCAGAACGTCGCTGGCTGCCGGGAGGGTCGCTGGCTGGTCTGCTACTCGGGATTAATGATAATAGTTCTCGTTCTCAAATGCAACAAATTGTTATCTGACCCCGGGGTCGTCGGGCATCGGATCTGCCGGCCACTCGTACTTGTAGCCCACGCCGTACACCGAATGGATCAATTCGCGCTCGGGCAGCACCTCGGCGATCTTGCGGCGCAGCTTCTTCACATGGCTGTCCACGGTGCGATCCGAGACCACGCGCTCGTCGCGGTACATGGCGTCCATCAACTGGTCGCGCGAGTAGATGCGCCCGGGCGAGGAGGCAAGGATCTTGAGCAGCTGGAATTCGACCGCGGTCAGGCCCAGCTCGCGCCCCGCCACGCTGGCCTTCAGCGCCGGCTCGTCGAGCAGAAGTTGCGCCGGGGCACCGGTTTCGACCGGCCGCGTGCGCCGCAGCACCGCCTTCACGCGCGCCACCACCTCGCGCGGACTGTAGGGCTTGCAGATGTAGTCGTCGGCGCCCAGCGCCAGGCCGAGCAGGCGATCGACCTCCTCGACACGCGCGGTGACCATGATGATGGCCGCGTCCGAGAAGCCGCGCAGCGCCTTGCACACCTCGATGCCGCCGCGGCCCGGCAGCATCAGGTCGAGCAGCACCAGGTCGGCGCCGTGCGCGCGCACCCAGTCCTCCACCGCGTCGCCGCGCTCGAGCAGGAACACATCGTAGCCTTCGCGCAGCAGATAGTCGCGCAGCAGTTCGGCGAGCTTGGGCTCGTCCTCGACGATCAGGATCCGCTCAGCCACGTCCGCCCTCCGCGATGGCCGGCAGGCTCAGGCGCCAGCCCAGCCCGCCCAGCGGGCTGTGGTAGGCCGTCAGCGTGCCTTCGTGCGCTTCGACGATGGCCCGCGCGATGGCCAGGCCCAGGCCCGAGCCGCCGCCGGCGCGGCTGCGCGAGTTCTCGACGCGGAACAGCCGGTCGGTGAGCCGCGCGAGGTCGGCATCGCACACGCCGGGGCTGGAATCGCGCCAGTCGATCTCCACGCGCCCGCCGTCGGCACGCAGCGTGATCTCCAGCCGCCCCGGCGCGTCGGTGTAGCGCAGGGTGTTCTGCATCAGGTTGCCGAACACCTGCGCCAGGCGCGTCGCGTCGCCGAGCACGCGCGCGCCACGCTGCAGGTCCGCCACCGCGAGGATGCCGCGCTCCTCGAGCGCACGACGCTGCACGGCCAGCAGTTCATCGAGCAGGTCGGCCGGATCCATGTCCTCCTTCACGTAGCTCAAGCCGCCGAGGTCGGACAGCGACAGCAGGTGCAGGTCCTCGATCAGCCGACCGAGGCGCGCCACCTCCTGCGCGAGCGAGTCGAGGCTGCCGGGACCGAGCACGCGCACCCCGTCCTGCAGGGCCTCGATCTCGCCGCGCAGCACGGCCAGCGGCGTGCGCAGTTCATGCGCGATGTCGGCGATCCATTGCTGGCGCGCATTGCGCGCCTCGCCCAGGGTCACGGCCAGACGGTTGAAATCGCGCGCCAGCCAGGCGATCTCGTCCTCGCCGCCGGACTCCAGGCGCACCGCGTAGTCGCCCTGTATCAGCGCGCGCGTGCCGCGCTCGAGGGTGCGCACGCGCCGCGTCAGCCACTGCGCCAGGCCGGCGCCGAGCAGCAGCGAAGCCAGCAGCATGACCAGCGCGATCGCAGCGAACTTCAGGCTCTGCTGGCGCGAGAACGCGCGCTCGAAGGCGGCCTCGCGCTCCGGTCGCGGCAGGTAGCCGAGGAAGCCGACGGTCTGCGCCTGCCATACGACCGGCTTGAACACGGCGTCGGGCACCGCCTTGGCGCGTCCGGCGACCACCACGCGCTGCGCATCGAGCAACACCAGGCGCGGGTCGATAACCAGCGGCAGGTCGCGCGGCGGCGCGGCCGCCGACTGCGGGACCGGCGCTGGCGGCGGGTCGTCATCGATCGAACTGCCCGGCGGCGGCGGCACCGGCGAGCGGCGCGGCAGGCCCAGGGCGTCGCGCGTCATGTTGTCCCAGCGGATGCGATCCCTGGCGATCCAGTCCCAGCTGCCCTCCACGCCGTAGCCCTGCGCCAGCTGCGCGGCGAGCGCGGCGATGCGTGCGGTGTCCGCGCGCCGCAACTGCTCGGCAAAGCCGCGGTCGAAGCTCCAGCTGAACACCAGGTAGGCGGCCAGCGCCAGCACGGCATTGGCCCCGGCGATGGCCAGGAACAGCTTGGTGCGCAGGCGCAGGCGGCGCGGGTCCAGGCGCGCCCGCCAGCCGTGCACGGCGGCGGCGCCGGCTTCGGGTTCGGGCACGGCGTGCCGCAGGGCGGGGTCGGTGACCGGTTTCATGCGCACAGCCTACCGCGGAAACGCGCAAACTTTTCGCACGCACGCCAGGCCGGAACATCTGCTTACAGCATTTCCTCGATTCTTCCTCCGTAAATCACCCCGCAGGCCCCAGACTGCCGGCATGGACAAGACCCTGCCCCCTGCCCCGGCCGGCGCGCCCCGCAGCGCAAGCCACAGCCCGCATTTAGGCCCGCGCCTCGCGCTGGTCGCCCTCGCCGTGCTGTTGCTCGCCGGCGCCGGTTACTACGCCTGGCGCACCTGGCTGGCCGCGCCGGACGCGCGCAGCACCTACCTCTCGGCCGCCGTGACGCGCGGCAACCTGGAGGACGCGGTGACCGCCACCGGCACATTGCAGCCGCGCGACTACGTCGATGTGGGCACGCAGGTCTCGGGCCAGTTGAAGAAGCTGCGTGTGGAGATCGGCAGCGAAGTGAAGAAGGGCGACCTGCTGGCCGAGATCGACCAGGCCGTTTACCAGTCGCGTGTGGACTCCAACCGCGCCCAGCTGCGCAACCAGCACGCGCAGCTCGCCGACCGGCAGTCGCAGCGCACGCTGGCCGAGCAGCAGCTCACGCGCCAGCAGAACCTGGCGCGCGAGAACGCCACCACCACCGAGGCGCTGCAGACCGCCGAGGCCGCGCTGCGCTCGGCCACCGCGCAGATCGAGGCGCTGCGCGCGCAGATCCAGCAGACCGAATCGACGCTGCGCGGCGACGAGGCCAACCTGGGTTACACGCGCATCTTCGCGCCGATGTCCGGCACGGTGGTCTCGCAGAACGCCAAGGAAGGCCAGACGCTGAATGCCAACCAGCAGGCGCCCATCGTGCTGCGCATCGCCGACCTGTCGACCATGACGGTGCAGACGCAGGTGTCGGAAGCCGACGTGCCCAAGCTGAAGGTCGGCATGGACGTCTACTTCACGACCCTGGGCGCGCAGGAGCGGCGCTGGTACGGCAGGCTGCGCCAGATCAACCCGACGCCGACCGCGGTCAACAACGTGGTGCTGTACGACGCACTGTTCGACGTGCCCAATGCCAACCGCCAGCTGATGACGCAGATGACCGCGCAGGTGTTCTTCGTGGTCGCCAGCGCCAGGGACGCGGTGCTGGTGCCGATCGCCGCGCTGCGCCCGGTGCGCGGCGGCGGCCGGCGCCCCGGGCGGCGGCGGGCAGCGAAGCCGGCAATCCCGGGCGCCGGCCGGCGCCGCGGCGCTGGCTCCAGCGCCGACCGGCGACGGCCGCGCGCTGGTGCGCGTGGTGGCCGCCGACGGCAGCGTCGCGGAGCGCGAGATCGCCGTCGGCACCATGAACCGGGTCTCCGCGCAGGTGCTGTCGGGACTGGAGCCGGGCGAACAGGTGGTGGTCGGCACGCGCCAGCAGAACGTGCCGCAGCGCCCGGCCGCGGGCGCCCAGGGCGCGCCCAAGATGACCCCGCGCATATGAGCGCCGCGCCCTCCGCCGCGCCGCCGGCCGGCGAGCCGCTGATCCGGCTCGAGGCGGTGACCAAGACCTACCGCAGCGGCGAGCTGGCGGTGCAGGTGCTGCACGACGTGTCGCTGGAGATCCACGCCGGCGAGTTCGTCGCCATCATGGGCGCCTCGGGCTCGGGCAAGTCCACGCTGATGAACATCCTCGGCTGCCTGGACCGCCCGAGCAGCGGCACCTATCGCTTCATGGGGCGCGACGTGTCGGGCCTGGACCGCGACGAGCTTGCGCAGTTGCGGCGCGAGGCCTTCGGCTTCGTGTTCCAGAGCTACAACCTGATCGCCACGGCCACCGCACAGGAGAACGTCGAGATCCCCGCGGTCTACTCCGGCGTGGCGCCGCAGGCGCGCCATGCGCGCGCGGCCGAACTGCTCACCACGCTGGGCCTGGCCGATCGCCTGGAGCACAAGCCCAACCAGCTCTCGGGCGGCCAGCAGCAGCGCGTGTCGATCGCGCGCGCGCTGATGAACGGCGGCCGCATCATCCTCGCCGACGAGCCGACCGGCGCGCTGGACACCAAGAGCGGCACCGAGGTGATGGCCTTGCTGCGCGACCTGTCGGCGCGCGGCCATACCGTGATCCTGATCACGCATGCGCCGGAAGTCGGCGCGCAGGCCGACCGCGTGATCGAGATCCGCGATGGCGACATCGTGCGCGATCCGGGACCGGCGCCGCGCCGCGCCGGACAGGCCGCAGACGCCGGCCTGTCCGACGGGCGCAACGGCTCGCTGCTGAACGACATGTACGAATCGGCCAAGAGCGCGGTGCGCGCGCTGCGCGCCAACCTGTTCCGCACCGCGCTGACGCTGCTCGGCATCGTCATCGGCGTGGGTTCGGTGATCGCCATGCTGGCGGTCGGCGACGGCGCCAAGGAGTCGGTGCTGTCGCGCATCAGCGCCATGGGCACCAACCTGCTGCTGGTGCGCCCCGGCGCTCCGAACCGGCGCGGTCAGGGCGGCAGCATCGCCACCCTGGTGCCCGAGGACGCGCTCGCCATCAAGTCGCTGCCCAACGTTCTGGCCGCGGTGCCCGAACTGGGCGGCGGCGTCACGGCGCGTTACGGCAACGCCGACCACCAGACCCAGGCCACCGCCACCAGCGAGGATTTCCCGCTGGCGCGCGCCTGGAGCATGGGGCGCGGCACGTTCTTCTCGGCCGCCGATGTGCGCAGCTACGCCGCCGTCGCGGTGATCGGCCAGACCGTGGCCGACAACCTGTTCGCCGGCGAAGACCCGGTCGGGCGCTACATCCTGCTGAACAACGTGCCGGTGCAGGTGCTGGGCGTGCTTTCGGTGCGCGGCGCCTCGCCCTACGGCAGCGACCAGGACGACACCATCCTGGTGCCGCTGACGACCGGCGGACTGCGCCTGTTCGGCCAGCGTTTCCTGCGCAACATCACGGTGGCGGTGGACGACGTCGCGCTGATCGACGAGACCCAGGACGCGGTCACCGTGCTGCTGACCGAGCGGCACCGCACGGTGGACTTCCAGATCCGCAACATGGCCTCGATCATCGAGGCCACCGAACAGACGCAGAACACGCTGACCATCCTGCTCGGCTCGATCGCGGCGATCTCGCTGCTGGTCGGGGGCATCGGCGTGATGAACATCATGCTGGTCAGCGTCTCGGAGCGTACGCGCGAGATCGGCATCCGCATGGCCACCGGCGCGCGCATGCGCAACATCCTGCAGCAGTTCCTCACCGAGGCCATGGTGGTGTCGGCGCTGGGCGGACTGATCGGCGTGGCCGCGGGTCTGGGCAGCGCCTCGCTGATCGCCGCCTTCGGCACGCCGGTGAGCTATTCGGCCGGCCCGGTGCTGCTCGCTTTCGGTTGCGCCTTCGCCACCGGACTGGTGTTCGGCTACATGCCGGCGCGCAAGGCCGCGCGCCTCGATCCCGTCGTCGCACTGTCCTCGGAATGATCCGGAGCGAGCCCGCGAACATGAACACGCCGCGCGCAGTCACACGCAGCCTGCTGAGCCTGGCCCTGGTCGCCGCGCTGGCGGCCTGCGCCACCACCGGCGGCACGCCGGATAACGCCGTGCGCCGCGTGCCGGCGCTGCCCGCCGCCTGGAGCGAAGCCGCACCGGCCGAGGCCGCGCCGGTCGACGCGCAATGGTGGACGCGCTTTTCCTCGCCGGAACTGCGCACGCTGGTCGACGAGGCGCTGGCCGGCAGTCCGGACCTGGCCATCGCCATCGAGCGCGTGCGCCAGGCCGAGGCGCAGGCGGTGGTGGCCGGCGCCTCGCTGTTCCCCTCGCTGGGCCTGAGTGCCGCCACCTCGCGGCGCGACGCGCGCGGCGGCGAACCCAGGGTCTCGAGCAGCAGCGAATCGAGCAACCTGAGCCTGAGCGCGAGCTACGAGCTGGACCTGTGGGGCCGCAATGCCGCCGGGCTGCGCGCGGCCGAATCCTCGCTGCTGGCCAGCCGCTATGACCGCGAGACGGCGCGCCTCACGCTGGTCTCGGGTGTGGCCGGCGGCTACTTCCAGTTGCTGGCGGTGCGCACGCGCCTGGCCATCGCGCGCGAGAACCTGGCGATCGCCGAACGCGTGTACACGCTGGTCGAGGCACGCGTGCGCAACGGCGTGGTCTCGCAGCTCGACCTGTCGCGCCAGCGCTCCACGGTGCTCAACCAGCAGGCGGCGATCCCGCCGCTGGCGCTGCAGGAACGCCAGACCCTGGCCGCGCTCGCCATCCTCGTCGGCCGCGCGCCCGAAGGCTTCACGGTGCAGGCGCAAAGCCTTGCCGAACTCGCGGTGCCGGTGGCGGCACCCGGCCTGCCGGCCGGAATCCTGACGCGCCGGCCCGACCTGGCCAGCGCCGAAGCGCAGCTGTCCGCGGCCAACGCCAATATCGCGGCTGCGCGCGCCGCGCTGTTGCCGGGCATCAGCCTGACCGGCTCGGCGGGTCTGGCCAGCAACGCGCTGCTGTTCGCGCTCGACGCGCCGACCACGGCGCTGACGCTGGGCGCCAGCCTGCTGCAGACGATCTTCGACGGCGGCCGCCTGGACGCGCAGGTCGACATCGCCCGCGCGCGCGAGCGCGAGCTGGTGGAGGCTTACCGCAAGGCCGTGCTGGCGGCACTGGCCGACGTCGGCAACGCACTGGCCGCGGCCGGACGCGGCCGGGAGCAGGAAGTGCTGCAGGCTCAGGTGCGCGACGAGGCGCTGCGCGCCCTGCGCCTGGCCGAGGTGCGTTACCGCGAAGGCGTGGACGACCTGCTCTCGGTACTCGACGCGCAGCGCACGCTGTTCTCGGCGCAGGACGGCGCCGCGCAGGTCCGGCTGACGCGCCTGCAGGCCTCGGTCAGCCTGTACAAGGCGCTGGGCGGGGGCTGGAGCCAGGACGGGCGCTGAGCCCGGGCGCGTGGCCACCCCCGCGGTGCGGCTGGACGCTTCTGCCGGTGCCCCGTATCATCGGCGCACGCCGCGCAAGACGGCCTTTCAAGTCCTAAGGAGACAATCGATGAAACGCGCACTTTTTGCACGGGCGGCGCTCGCCGCCGCCGTTGCCGCATTCGCGGCCCCCGTCGCAGCCCAACAGGTGACCTTCATGACCGGCCCGCAGGGCGGCGTCTGGGTTCCCCTGGGCGGCGCACTCAAGGGCCTGTGGGAGAAGGAGATTCCCGGACTCGCCGTCACCGCCACACCGGGTGCAGGCATCGCCAACGTACGCGGCATCGACGAGGGCAAGGCGCAGATCGGTTTCGCCAACTCGAGCAGCACGGTCGACGGACTGGCCGGCCGCGCGCCCTATCCCAAGAAGGTCACCAAGGTCTGCCAGGTCGCCAACATCTATCCGCAGTACTTCCAGGTCGTCGCGCTCGCCGATGCGAAAGTCAACTCCTTCGCCGACATGAAGGGCAAGACGGTGGTCACGCAGCCCAAGGGTAATACGGGTGAACTGCTGACCGACATGGTGCTGAAGATGAACGGCCTGAACTACCAGGCGCTGGCCAAGATCAACTTCCAGGCCTCCTACACCGACGCCGTGTCGCTGATGAAGGACGGCCACGCGCAAGTCTTCACGCTGGGCACCACGGCGCCGGCCTCCTCGGTCATGGACCTGGCCAGCGCGCGCGACGTGAGGCTGGTGCCGGTCGACGACAAGACCATGAACGAGCTGAAGAAGTCCAACGCCGGCTACAACCGCCTGATCATCAAAGCGGGCACCTATCCGAAGCAGGACAAGGACGTGCCGGTGATCGGCTACTCGACCCACATCATCGCCGCCTGCGATCTGCCCGAGCAGATGATCTACACCATGGTCAAGACCATGGCGGCGAACGTCGAATCGATGTCGGCGGTGAACAAGGCCATCGCCGGCGTGACGCCCAAGGACATGGCGGTCGACATCGGCGTGCCCCTGCACAAGGGCGCGGCGAAGTTCTACAAGGAAGCCGGCGCGATCTGACGCCAGGGCATCCGGTACGCAGCAACGGGGGCGGCGCGAGCCGCCCCTTTGTTTATCCGCAGGGGGAAATATGACGACCATCGTCTCCGACGAGAAGCCGGTAACCGCGCCGACCTCGCGCATGCTGAAATGGGTCGTGAGCGGGATCGCCATCGTGATGTCGCTCTATCACATGCAGGTCGTCGCATTCGGCCCGCCCGAGGCGGTGATCTTCCGCGGCACGCACCTGATGTTCGCGCTGGCGCTGGTGTTCCTGCTCTACCCCTCGCGCAGAGACGGCGGAATCTCCTGGCGGGCACTGGATTTCACGCTGCTGTTCGCCGGGCTGGCCTTCGTGCTGCACATCTTCGTCACCTACGAGGCCTTCACCAACCGCATCATCTACATCGACGACCTGACGGTCTGGGACCAGATCTTCTCGGTGGTGGCGGTGGTCGTCATCCTCGAGGGCACGCGGCGCGTGATCGGCTGGGCGCTGCCGATCACGGCACTGTGCTTTCTGGTCTATGCAGCGATCTTCACACAGGTGAAACTGCCGGTGCTGATGGAGCAGATCTACCTGTCGACCGAGGGCATTTTCGGCTCGACCCTGGGCGTGTCCGCGTCCTATGTGATGCTGTTCGTGATCTTCGGCGCCTTCATGGAGAAAAGCGGCACCGGGCAGCTGTTCATGGATTTCGCGATGTCGATTACCGGCCACTCGGCCGGCGGACCGGGCAAGGTCGCGGTGGTCAGTTCATCGCTGTTCGGCACCGTCTCGGGCAGCGCGGTCGCCAACGTCATGGTCGACGGACCGATCACCATCCCGCTGATGAAGCGCACCGGCTTCCGCCCGCCGTTCGCGGCCGCGGTCGAATCGGTGGCCTCGACCGGCGGCCAGCTGATGCCGCCGATCATGGGGGCGGCGGCCTTCGTGATGGCCGAGTTCCTTTCCGTGCCCTACGCGCAGGTCGCGCTGTGGGCCGTGGTGCCGGCGCTGCTGTACTACGTGGCGGTCTTCTTCGCGGTGCACTTCGAGGCCAAGCGCTACTGTTCCTGGGCTATTCGGCGCCGTTGTGCGCGCTGGTCGGCGCGCTGTCCCGCCTGCCGGTGGCGATGTTGCGCAAGACCACGCGTGCCGGCATCACCTGGCGCTCGGTCACCGAAGCTCTCGAGGAGGGCGCGCGCAACGCCCTGTCCGTGGCCATGGCCTGCTCCTGCGCGGGCATCGTCATCGGCTGCGTGACCATCACCGGCCTGGGTATCGTGTTCACCCAGATCGTGATCGGCATGGCGCAGAACGCGCTGCTGCCGGCCCTCATCCTGACCGCCCTGGCCGGCATCATCCTCGGCATGGGCATGCCGACGACACCCGCCTACATCGTGATGGTGGCGCTGCTGGTGCCGGCGCTGATCAAGATGGGTGCGGTCACCCCGGCGGCGCACATGTTCGCCTTCTACTTCGCGATCCTGTCGGCCATCACCCCGCCGGTCGCGCTGGCGGTGTTCGCGGCGGCCAGCCTGGCGAAGGCCGACATCTGGCAGTCGGGCTGGGCGGCGATGCGTGCGGCGGCGCCGGCCTACATCGTGCCGTTCATGTTCGTGTATGAGCCCATGCTGCTGCTGATCGTCAGGGACTGGAGCAGCGAATGGCTGAATGTGCTCTGGGCAGTCAGCAGTGCGGTGATCGGCGTGATCTGCCTGGCCGGCAGCCTGTTCGGCTGGCTGATCGCGCATGCGAGCGCCTGGCAGCGCGTTCTGCTGTTCGTCGCCGCGCTGTGCCTGATCAAGCCCGGGCTGGTGACCGACGCCATCGGCCTCGGCCTGCTCGCCGTGGTGGGTGCCGCGCAGTTCGCCCAGTTGCGCAGGGCGCAGGCATGAGCGTGCTGGTGATCGGCGCAGGGGTCATGGGGCGCGGCATCGCGCGCACTTTCCGCACGCACGGCATCCCTGTGTCCCTGCTCGCGCGCGATCCGGCCCGCGTGCAAGGTGCACCGGAAGGTGTGCCGCTGCTCGACGCCCTGCCGGCGGACGCGCCTGCACTGGTGATCGAGTCGGTGATCGAGGACATCCCGGTCAAGCATGCGGTGTATGCGCAGGTCGAGGCGAAGTACGGTGGTGCGCCGGTGCTGGCCACGAACACCTCGGCGCTGGACATCGAACTGCTTGCCGCGCCGCTCAAGCACCCGCAGCGCTTCCTGGCCGCACACTGGTACATGCCGGCCGAGGCCATGCCGCAGGTCGAGACCGCGCCCTGTGCGCGCACCGACCCGGCCGCCTACGCGCTGGCCAAGGATTACCTCGAGCGCTCGGGCAAGCAGGTGCTCGCGCTCAATCGCGCCATCCCCGGCCTGCTCAACCGCATGCAGCACGCGATGCTGCACGAGGCGTACTACCTGATCGCGCAGGGCATCTGCACGGCGGAGGAGATCGACGCGTTCTGCCGCGTGAGTTTCGGTCCGCGCATGTGCATCGGCGGGCTGATCCAGCAAAAGGACATCTCGGGCCTGGACGTCAATGCGATGTCGCAGCGCGCGGTGGTGCCGCACCTGTGCCATTCGGCCGAACCGCAACGTCCGGTGCAGGATCTCTACGAGGCCGGCCACCTGGGCATCAAGACCGGACGCGGCTTCTACGACTGGACCGGCCAGGACCCCGCCGCGGTCAAGCGCGAACATGCCGAGAAGCTGCAGCGCCTCACCACGTTCCTGAACCAGCTCTAGGACCTCGCGTTCCGACGGCTCAGCGGCTCAGCGGCGGCGGCAGGCCATCCTCGATCAGTTGCTTGAGATTGGCCACGTGGCCGAGGCGGGCATTGGCGTTGAACATGCCGTTCAGCACCACCGCCGCGGCGCGCGCAATCAGCGGCATGCGCGAGCCCGAGAGGTCGATCGCATGCGTGAGCACGGTGGTGTCCTCATCGGCCTCCAGCGTGTAGGTTTCGAGGATCTCGCCGCCGGGCTTGAGGTCTCCGCCCGTGGTGCGGCACACCAGTCGCCGGCCGGGCTCGAATTCGATCAATTCGGCCTCGGCGAGCCGCGCCCGCTTCTGCATGCGATAGGCGATGCGAAAGCGCCAACCCGGCCCCGGCGCGTCGAGGGTATAGGGCACCACATCCTCGATCTTCGGGATCCAGGACACCCAGCCGCGCGGCTGGGCCACCCATTGCCACACCGCCGACGGCGCGGCGATGATGCGCGCGCGTCCGGTCACGATCTGCCACTTCATCGACGGATCATGCCGCCGGCCCCGGCTCGGCGGGATCGAAATCGAGTTCGACCTTGGCGCCATTGGGATCGAGAAAGAACAGCTGCCAGGTACCGTAGCCCGGCAGCTTGCGCAACTCGTAGCTGCGGCCCTGCAACTTGAGTCTGTCGACCGCCTCGACCAGACCGGTGGCGCTGAACGCCATGTGATCGATCGCGCCCTTCACCAGTTCGGCGCGCTGGCGCCCGGCGATGACGTGCAGGATTGCCTCCGAGCCGCCGCGCGCATACAGCCAGGCCCCGGGAAACGCGAAGGGCGGGCGGGCGCCGGGCTCCAGTCCCAGGTGCTCGGCGTAGAACGCGAGCGGCATCCAGGTCGTCGGTGAGGACGGTGAAATGGTTCATCGCCGATACGGGCATGACGGCGTCTCCGGAATTCTCAAGGCGCGATTCTATCCCGCGCGGCGCGCCTTCGCGCTTCGCGCGGCCGCCTCATCCAACGTCAATTCGGCGCGATCAGCGCATTGACCAGCCTGCGCACCCTGGGGGCGAGGATTACGACCGAAGGAAAGGCGATCGGCCAGGCGGTCAGGAAGCCGCGCAGCCAGAGTTCGGGCATGCGCTCGTTCACGCCGTTGGTGATGGCGACCACCGTGCCGGAAATGATGGTCACCATCAGCATGGAAAGCATGCCGCCGAACAGCAGGTTCGCGTAGCGCGCGGGGATCCTCGCCTTCATCGCTTCCTACTTGCCGGCGGCGCGCGTCTTGTCGAGCACCGTCATCGCAGTGGTCACCATGCCGGCGATGTCGGCGGCGTTGGCCGGCACGATCACGGTGTTGCTCGTTTTCGCGAGATTGCCGAAGGCCAGGATGTACTCCTGCGCCACCTTGAGGTTGGCCGCGTCCATGCCACCCTTGTCGGAAATCGCCTCGCCGACCGCTTTCACGGCGGCGGCGTTGGCCCTCGGCGATCAGGCGCAGCGCCGTGGCCTCGCCCTGCGCGCGGTTGATGGCGGCGGCCTTCTCGCCCTCGGACTCGAGCACCGCGGCCTGCTTCTTGCCGTCGGCGATGTTGATCTCCTCCTGGCGCTGACCCTCGGACTTGGCGATCAGCGCACGCTTCTCGCGTTCGGCGGTGATCTGCTGCTGCATGGAGCGCAGGATGGATTCCGGCGGCGTCAGGCTCTTGATCTCGTAGCGCAGCACCTTGATGCCCCAGTTGCGCCCGGCTTCATCCAGCGCCGCGACGATCTGGCGGTTGATGTCTTCACGCGACTCGAAAGTCTTGTCGAGTTCCATCTTGCCGATCTCGCTCCTCAGCGTGGTCTGCGCCAGCTGCACGATCGCCATGATGTAGTTGGAAGAGCCGTAGAGGCCAGGCGCGGATCCATGACCTGGTAGTAGAGGATGCCGTCGACGCCCAATTGCGTATTGTCGCGTGATGCAGATCTGCTCGGGGACGTCGAGCGGCACCTCCTTCAGGCTGTGCTGGTAGGCGACGCGATCGAGGAACGGGATGATCAGGTTCAGGCCGGGTTCGAGCGTGCCGTGAAACTTGCCCAGACGCTCGACCACCCATGCGTACTGCTGCGGAACGATGCGCACGCCCTCGATGACAAACACCACGATGACCGCGATGAAGAAGATCCACACCGCATAGCCCTGCGTGGCCGGAATGAAGCCGGCGGCGATCGAGACGGCGACGGCGACCAGAAGTTTGGCGAACATGGGAAGCTCCTTGCGTAATGCGGGAACGAACGGGATGAGGGGCCTTCAGAGCGGGCGATTGCGCGCCACTTCCAGCATGCTGCCGCGGGTTTGCGTCACGTACAGCAGGGCGCCGGGCTGCAGCCCGCCCGCGCCCTCGCCGGCCGCCGCGATGCGCGCCTCCCAGCTCGCGCCGCGGTAACGCACGCGCGCCAGACCGGCGGATTCGTCGATCCAGGATTCGAAGTTCGCGGGCTGCCCTGCATCCACGGGCGCCATCTGCTCGGTGGCGTTCTTCGCGCGCCAGATGTGTACGGCCCAGCAGCCGGCCGCGGCGATCCCCGCGGCAACCACGGCCTGCAGCGGGAAGCCCTGGCCCGCCCAGGCAATCGCCCCGGCGCCGAACGCCGCCGCAGCGAGCATCAGCAGGTAGAAGGTGCCGGTCAGCAACTCGACGATGGCCAGCGCAAAGCCGGCGATGATCCAGAGGAGATAGGGTTCCATGACGGTCGCTAGTGTCCCTCGCGCCGCAGTCCGGCGCAACCATGCCCGCGAACCGCATGGCGGGCCGCAGGCGGTGAAATCGACATGCAACTCTGCTATACCTCGCACCTTTGTCCCGCCCGGAGGCGTCACCATGCAGCAGCTCGCGCGCCGCAGCTTTCTGATCCTCCTGCTGGCGCTCGCCGGCTGCGCCCAGCTCCCGGAGGCCGCAGACCGCCAGCCGCCCATCGTCTTCGTGCACGGCAACGGCGACATGGCTGCGCAGTGGATCACCACCGTATGGCGCTTCGAATCGAACGGCTACCCGCGCGACCTGCTGCACGCGATCGATTTCCGCCATCCGCTCGCGCGCAGCGTCGACGCCCAGCCGCAGGCCCTGCGCTCCTCGAGCACCGAGTCCATGCAGCAGCTGGCCGAAAAGGTCGAGGAGGTGAAACGAGCCACCGGTCACGACAAGGTCGTTCTGGTGGGCAACTCGCGCGGCGGAAACGCAATCCGCAACTACATCAAGAACGGCGGTGGCGCTGCCAGCGTCTCGCACGCCATCCTGGGCGGCACGCCCAACCACGGCACCTCCGACTGGGAGGAGTCACGCGGCAACGAGTTCAACGGCAAGGGGCCGTTCCTGACCCAGCTGAATGCCAGCGCGAACGAAGTGGTCGAAGGCGTGCGCTTCATGACCATCCGCAGCGACAGCAACGACAAATACGCGCATCCGGACGGTCGTTTCCTCGGCAAGCCCGGACGGCCGACCGGGGTGGGCCACGACGGCCCTGCGTTGAAGGGCGCGGAGAACGTGGTGATTCCGAAAATCGATCATCGGGAGACCTCCTACGGCGAACCCGCTTTCGCCGAGATGTACCGCTTCATCACCGGACGCAGGCCGGCGCAGACGAGCATCGCCGCCGAGCAGCGCATCGTCCTCGACGGCAAGGTCAACGGCATGCAGGCCGGTGTGCCGACCAACCTGCCGGTCGCCGGGGCGCGGGTCGAAGTCTACGAAGTCGCGCCCGACACCGGCGAGCGGCGCGGCGCGGCAGTGCATGCAAGGACCACCGCCACCGATGGCCCGTGGGGGCTGTTCGCAGCGCAGGCGGGCGCCTACTACGAGTTCGTCGTCACGGCGCCGGGTCACTCGATCACGCATGTCTACCGCTCGCCGTTTCCGCGCTCGAGCAAGCTGGTCCACCTGCGCCCGGCGACGATCGCCAAGGCCGACGCTTCGGCCGGCAGCGTGGTCTCGATCAGCCGGCCGCGCGGCTACTTCGGCCATGGACGCGACATCTTCACGCTCGACGGCAAGGTGCCGCCGGGCATCAACGAGGGCGTGCCCGGCGTGGCGGTCGGCAAGCTGTTGCTGCCGGCCGGGCCGCTGCGCGCCGTGCGCGCACGATTCAACGGGGAATCGATGACGGTGCGGAACTGGCCGGCACGGGACGGCCATATCGTGTTCGCCGAGTTTCACTACTAGCGGGCGGCGGACGGGCGCGGCGCCCGCCGCTCCGCGTAAAATGCAGGCATGAACAAGACCAACGCAGATACTTCACACGCCTCGTCCGGTTCACCTGCGCTGCGCGCGGGTTCGCTGCCGCTGGCCGGCATCACGGTGGTGGCCCTGGAACAGGTGATCGCCGCGCCCTTCTGCACCCGCCAGCTCGCCGAACTCGGTGCCCGTGTGATCAAGATCGAGCGGCCCGGCGTGGGCGATGCGGCGCGCGCCTACGACAGCACGGTGCAGGGATTGTCTTCGCACTTCGTCTGGGTGAACCGCTCCAAGGAGAGCATCGCGCTGGACGCCAAGCACCCTGAGGTCAAAGCCATCCTCGCCAGGCTGGTGGCCGGAGCGGACGTCTTCGTGCAGAACCTCGCGCCGGGCGCCGCGGCGCGCCTGGGGCTGGGGGCCGAGGAACTGCGCGCCAGGCACCCCGGGCTGATCTGGTGCGGCATCTCCGGTTACGGGGAGAGCGGACCCTACAGCGACAAGCGCGCCTACGACCTGCTGGTGCAATGCGAGACCGGCATGCTCGGTGACCGGCACGCAGGAGCAACCCTCCAAGGCCGGCATCCCGATCGCCGACATTTCGGCCGGCATGTATGCGTTCTCGGGCATCCTTGCCGCGCTGTACCGCCGTCAGGCCACCGGCGAAGGTGCGACGCTGGACATCTCGATGTTCGAGTCGCTCGGTGAATGGCTGGGGTTCCCGGCCTACTTCACCGCCTACGGCGGCACGCCGCCGCCGCGCACCGGCGCCTTCCACGCCACCATCGTGCCATACGGGCCGTTCCGCGCCAGCGACGGCACGGTGTTCCTGGGCATACAGAACGAGCGCGAGTTCGCGCGCTTCTGCGCCCAGGTGCTCGAACAACCCGAGCTGCCGCGCGACCCGCGCTACGCCGGCGGCAGCGCGCGCAACGCACATCGCGCCGAGATGAACGCGTTGATCGAATCGGTGTTCGCGCGGCTTACCGTCGCGCAGGTCATCGAACGGCTGGAGGCTGCCGGCATCGCCAACGCGCGCCTGAACACCATGCAGCAGTTCTGGGATCATCCCCAGCTCGAGGCGCGCGGACGCTGGCGCGAGGTCGGCTCGCCGGCCGGCACGCTGGACGCCATGCTGCCGCCGCTGAACATCGCCGGCATGGAGCCTGCGATCAGCGCGGTGCCCGGCATCGGCCAGCACACGCGCGCCGTGCTGGCCGAACTCGGCTACGCCGACGCCGCGATCGACAGGCTGGCCGCCGAAGGCGCCATCTAGCCGGTCGGATCGGCGGCGCGATCCGGCCGGCCGCGACCGGCCAGCACGCGATCCACCATCGCGGGCGCCATGCCGAGGTAATTGCCCGGATCGGTCAGTCGCTCGACCGCGGCGCGATCCAGGCGCGCGGCCACCTCGGGCATCGCACATAGCACGTCGGCCAGCCGCCCGCCCCGCTCGTTCACCGTGCGGCAGGCGGCGTACACCACATCGTGCGCCTCGTTGCGGCCCAGGTGCGGAGCCAGTCCCATCATCACCGCCTCGGCGACGATCAGGCCGGAGGTCATGTCCAGGTTGCCGCGCATGCGCCGCTCGTCGACGATCAGTCCGCCCAGCATGAACTTGGCCTGGTGCAGCGCCCCGGCGCTCAGCACGAAACTCTCGGGAATGGCGATCCACTCCGCATGCCAGGGTCCGGTGGCACGCTCGAAGTCCTGCACCATGGCGTCGAGCATCAGGCCGGCGTGCTGGCGCACGGCTTTCGAGGCCGCCAGGATCAGTTCGCTGGAGATCGGATTGCGCTTCTGCGGCATGGTGCTGCTCGCGCCGCGCCCCTTGACGAAGGGCTCGTAGACTTCGGCCACCTCGGTGGAGGCCATCAGCATGGTGTCGAAGGCGATCTTGCCCAGCGAGCCGGTCAGCAATCCGAGGAAGTTCACGGCCTCGGCCAGGCCGTCGCGCGCCACGTGCCAGGTGGCGGTCGGCACGCCCAGGCCCAGCTCCTCCATCATCAGCGCCTGCACCTCGAGGCCACGCGTGCCCAGCGAAGCCAGAGTCCCGGCCGCGCCGGCGAACTCGCCGACCAGCACGCGCGGCCGCAGTTGTGTCAGGCGCTCGGCGTGACGGTCGAGCATGGACAGCCAGATCGCCGCCTTGTAGCCGAAGGTCACCGGCAGGGCCTGCTGCAGATGCGTGCGCCCGGCCATCGGCGTGTCGCGATGGCGCCTGGCCAGCCCGGCCAGGATGGTGCGCAGTTCCTCGAGTTCCTCGCCGACGAGATCCAGCGCCGCGCGCAGCTGCAGCACCACGCCGGTATCCATGATGTCCTGCGTGGTGGCCCCCCAGTGCACGTAGCGCCCCGCTTCGCCGCACTGCCTGGCGAGCTGGTGGACCAGCGGCAGGATGGGATAGCCGACGATCTCGGTTTCGCGGCGCAGTTCGTCGAGGTCGAGCGCCGCGGGGTCGCAGCGCGCGGCGATCTCGCGCGCCGCCTCGGCGGGGATCACGCCTAGGCGCCCTTCAGCACGCGCCAGCGCGACTTCCGCCTCGACATAGCGCGCGATCAGCGCCCGGTCCTCGAAGATGGCGCGCATCCGGGGCGTGCCGAACGCATCGCGGAACAGCACCGAATCCAGAACCGTGGTGGCCATGCGTCGCTCCTTGAGGGAAGTGCACGCATCTTAAGGCACGCCGGGACAAAACAGGAAAGTTGAACTTTATTTGTCGAAACTCCGCCTGTGGAGCGGATCTTCGGTGAATGGTGTCGTCAAAATTGACAACTCTTCCATCTCAGGCCGGGCATGGCGGCAGCATCAGCGCCTGCAGGACTTCGCCGCTGGCGCGGTTCTGCACGAAGGCCGCCACCCCGGACTGCGCGGGATCGGCGTTCGGCAACAGCGGCAGCGCGCGCTTGTGCGTCAGGGTCAGCGTGGCGCCGAACTCCAGCGGTCCGATCCATTCGCGCACCACGAAGTCATGCGCCAGGGATTTGCCGCGATTCTCTCCCGCTGCAACCTTGCTCAACAGCTTGTTCTCGTACGCGGCGAGAAACACGGCCGCATCGCCGCGCTCGGCCGCGTTCAGCAGTTCGGCGCGCAACTCGACATCCAGCACACCCTGGGTTGCGCCCGGCGACGCTCCCGGCGCTGCGGCAGGCCGCCGCAGCGCGAGCCGTGCGCGCGGCGGGCGCGCGTTGATCCTGGCCACGGACTGGTCGAACGCACGACCGCTCCAGCCGCGGAAATCCTCGCCCTGCAGCAGCACCTGCGGCGTATAGACGATGCGCGCCCGCTTCATCTGCGCGTGCTTCCTCTGCCGGGTGGCGAACTCGCGCTTTGCGTAGGGATCCTTCCAGCCTATGTAATCCCAGTAATCGACGTGCAGCGCCAGCGGCACCACGCGATCCGGTCCATAGCCGCGGGCCTGCAGCCCCGAGAGCCAGCGATCCGCCGGCGGGCAGCTGTCGCAGCCCTCGGAGGTGTACAGCTCGACCAGCGCGATGGTCACGGTGCCGCTCTGCGCCGCACAGCCCCCGCCGGCGGTGGCGACGGCGGGCAGGGCGGCGAACAGCATGGCCAGCAAGGTGACAGGCATGCGCATGGCGATCTCCTCTGTGGCTCCATGGCTCGGCGGCCGATTCGCCACTGGCGCGGCGCACCGGCCTCTGTTTCGTACAGTCATACGCTTGGTCGCCTGGCGAGGCGAGGACTTACAATGCACGATACGCCTCACGCGGCCGTCCGCGACCCTGCCTCCGTGCCCCACCTGCCGCTCTTTTTCGCTTCGCTGACCTGGAACTACGGCCTGGGGATGAGCTACGTGGTCGTCCCGCTGTACGCCCATGCGCAGGGGCTCTCCGGCCTGGAGATCGGCACGCTGTTCTCCATTCCGGTGCTTTTTCAGATGTCGTTCAACCTGGTCGGCGGCGCCTATACCGACCGCATCGGCGGGCGACGCATCATGCTGGCCTCGTGCTGGCTGATCACCCTGGGCGCCGCAGGTTTCGTGTTCGCTCACGGGTTCTGGCCGCTGTTCTGCTGCCAGGTGCTGATGGTGCTGTCTCGCTCGGCGTTCTGGCCATCCGCCTGGACGCTGGCCTCGGAACTGCCCGGCGAGCGCAGCACCTAGCTGGGCCGGCTGAATGCACTGACCAACGTCGGGCAGATTGCGGGCACCGCTTCAGCCGGTTTCATCCTCGCGCTGGCCGGCTTTACCGCCTCGTTCGTGACGCTGGCCGCGATGGGCGTGGTCTCCTGGCTTGTCGCCCTGCCGCTGCGCGAAGCCGCGCGCAAGCCGCACAAGCCGGGCAGCAGCGTATTCGCCGCCTACGCGAGCCTGATGCGCATGCGCGTGATCTACTACTCGGTGATGTGCGCCTATCTGTCGGCACTGCCGTTCTCGCTGTCGATGTCGTTCTACCCGCTGCTGCTGAAGGACTACGGCTACAGCGCCGAGACCTCCGGAATCCTGATTGCATTGCGCGCCGTCGGTTCGATTGCCGCCGGCCTGGTGGCGGCGCGCTTTGTAAAGACCGGACCGGCAAGCCTGGCGCCCATCATCGCCGGCATTGCCGTGGCCTTGTCTGTAGGCTTGCTGCCGGCGATCAACCATCCGCTGTCGATCAGCCTGCTGATGCTGGTGGTCGGCCTGGGTTCGGGGATCATGACCCTGTACTTTCAGATCACCATGAGCGAGGTGACCGGCCCGGCCGAACGCGGCTCGGCGCTCGCGCTGGGCGGGCTGGGCTGGGGCATGTCGCACCTCACCACGCCGCTGGTCATGGGCTTTTTTGCCGACCGTATAGGCCTGGTGGCGGGCTTCTACGCTCTGGGCGCGTTCGCGTTCGCCTGGGCCATTTTCCTTGCTACGCTGCGGCCCTGGGCGTTCGCCCATACCCGACACTCGAAATCCGCCGGATAGACCATGCAACTCTCCGTACTCGACCAGTCCCCGATCATCAGCGGCCAGTCGCCCAGCCGGGCGATCGACGAGACCCTGAAGCTGGCGCGCGCCGCCGAGCGCCTGGGCTACGCGCGCTACTGGCTCGCCGAGCATCATTCCATAGGCGCGCTGGCCGATCCCTGCCCGGAAATCCTGCTGGCCCGCCTGGGCGCCGAGACGCGGCGCATACGCATCGGCACGGGCGGCGTGCTGCTGCCCTACTACAGCGCGCTGAAGGTTGCCGAAGTGTTCCGCATGCTCGAGGCGCTGTACCCGGGCCGCATTGACCTCGGCATCGGCCGCGCGCCCGGCGGCGACCAGCGCACCGCACGCGCCCTCTCGCCGGGAGCATTCGCCGACGCCGAGCGTTTTCCCGAGCAGGTGTGGGAACTGCTCGGCCACCTCGATGGCACGCTGCCCGCCGATCACCCGCACAAACGCGTGCGCGCCATGCCCGAGGTGCCGACCGCGCCGGAACTGTGGCTGCTCGGATCCTCCGACTACAGCGGGCTGCTCGCCGCCCAGTTCGGCGTGCGCTTCGCATTCGCGCATTTCATCAATGCGCAGGGCGGCGATGCGGTGATGCGCGCCTATCGGCAGCGCTACCAGTCGCGCGCCGCCGACAGCGAGGGGCCGGTACCGCGGGAGCGCGCCGCGCAGGGCCTGGTCTGCGTGTTCGCGATCTGCGCCGAGAGCGATGCCGAAGCCGAGCGACTGGCCGCCTCGATAGACCTGCGCAGGCTGCACATGGCACAAGGACTCGACACCCCGGTACCCACGCTCGAAGAGGCCGGGCGTCATCGCTACACGGCGCAGGAACGCGCCTACGTCGAGAGCCAGCGTCCGCGCGCAGTGATAGGCGGACCGGCGACCTGCCGGGCGCAACTGGGCGCGCTGGCCGAACGCTATGCCGCCGACGAATTGATGCTGCTCACCATCACCGGCGACTACGCCTCGCGGCTGGCGTCCTACGAACTGATCGCCGACGCCTTCGGCCTGGCGCCGCAGTGATCTCTGCGCCGGCGCTGATCGAGGCGCTGGCCGGTGAGGGCTGGTACGTGCAGCGCGACGCGTGGACCGCGCAAGACTGCGCCGCACTGCTGGCCGAACTGCGCGAGCACGACGCCGCCGGCCGGCTGCAGCCGGCCGGCACCGGCCGCGGCGCCGGCCGCGCGGTACGCGCGGACCTGCGCGGCGACCGCATACTCTGGCTCGACACGCATGATGGCGGACCGGCGACGCGCGGTTTCCTGGCCGGCATGCAGGCGCTGGGCCGCGAGATCAACGCGGCGTTGCATCTGGGCATCGCAGAGTACGAGGCGCATTTCGCCGTCTACCCCCCGGGGGGGCGCTACGTTCGCCACCTGGACCGCCACCGCGATTCCGACGCTCGGCTGGTATCGACCGTGCTGTATCTGAATCCCGAATGGGACGAGAGCGCCGGCGGAACCCTGCACCTGTGGACCACGCAGGCGCACAGCGTGGAGGTTGTGCCCCGCGCCGGCACGCTGGTGACCTTCCTGTCCGCGAGCATTGCGCATGAGGTGCAGGCCGCCACCCGGGAACGTTTTTCCATCGCCGGCTGGTTCCGGCGCCGGGCCGCGCTGCCGTTCTAGCCCACCGGCGACGCGGATGAGCGCGTAGAATCCCGCCCGGGAGTCGGCCAGACAGCCGCTGCGCAGTGCTGCATCGCGTGGAGGAAAGTCCGGGCTCCGCAGAGCAGGATGCCGGCTAACGGCCGGGCGCCGCGAGGTGACGAACAGGGCCACAGAGACGAGTCCGCAGCCTCGGCAGTTCGGGGCGGCGGGGTGAAACGCGGCAACCTCCATCCGGAGCAACACCAAATAGGCAAGCGCGGTGCGCAAGCACCATAGGCCGGCTCGGCCAAGCTTGCGGGTAGGTGGCTAGAGCCCGGGAGCAATCCCTGGCCCAGAGGAATGGCTGTCCCGGCATCTCACCCTCACGGGCGCGGTGTCGACAGAACCCGGCTTACCGGCCGGCTCCCGCTTTGCCGCATCCGCACAATCCCTGACGCCGATTGAAAGACAACGGGATAAATATTCTTGCGGCCGCCGCGACGGGCGGGGATAATTGCCGCATTCCATCCGGCAGGTCCCCAAGCTGGCGAAATGAACAGCCGCCTCAATCAGAACGACGTCACCAATCGCGTCAATGTCGAGGACGCGGGCGCAGTCCGCGACGCCGTCGTGAGCCTGTTCGCGCAGCGCTACCCCGGCGAGGATTTCAGCGCCCTGGCGCATACCTTCGACGATGTACGGGCGCTGTTCGAGGGGCGTTTCCCCGGTTACCTCGCCTGCGACACGCTGTATCACGACATTCGCCACACGCTGGACATGACGCTGGCCATGGCGCGCCTGATCGATGGCCATGAGCGCGTCTGCGCGACGCAGGACCGGCTCGGGCCGCGCCGCGCGGCGCTGGGTGTGATCATTGCCCTGCTGCACGACTCCGGTTACATGAAGCGTGCATCCGAAGCGCAGGTCGAGAACGGCGCCGTGTTCACCAAGGTGCATGTGTCGCGCAGCGCGGATTTCCTTGCGCGCTACCTCCCCACAGCCGGATTCATAGAGGAGGCGACGCTCGCGGCACGCATCGTGCATTTCACGGGCTACGAGGTGGAAGTCGAGAATATCGACGTGAGCGATCCGAAGGACAGGCTGCTCGGCTGCATGGTCGGCACCGCCGACCTGATAGGGCAGATGTCCGACCGCCTGTATCTGGAGAAATGCCGCGACTTCCTGTACCAGGAGTTCGTTTACGGGCGGATCGCGCGCGAGACTCTGCCCGACGGTCGTGAACTGGTTCGCTACACCTCGCCCGAAGACCTGATCATCAAGACACCCGGGTTCTACGAGTATGTCGCGCGCACCCGCATCCGCAACAAGCTGGGCGGAGTGGACCGGTACGCGGAGGCACATTTCGGCGGCGAGGACATGTACGCCGTCGAGATCGACCGCAATATCGACCATCTTCGCTCGGTGCTGGAGAAAGCGGATTTCTCGCGCCTGCGCCGTCTCTGTTACTCACTCTCCGCCCCCATCCGAAACGCCGCCTGAGAGGGTGCTGCGGCGTTTCGCCGCAGCGCAACATCGCGCACCATGCCGATGCACGCACGACACCCCGTGCACTTTCTGGTCTGCACGCGGCTTTCTCCGAACTGACATCCGGCCACTTCTTGCGCGCGTTCGCCTATGAGGCGCGTGCTGGCACGGGGGTTGCTGAACCAGCGCAGAGACATCACCACGGACCGGATCCCGGACATGATCGTTGCGCAGTTGTTGAGGCGCCTGACGGCGCACCCCGACGGACAGCTCAGCGCCGAAGAGGCGTGCGAACTGTTCTCGGCCATGCTCGATGGCGGCATCGCGGAGATCGAGCTGGGCGCACTGCTGACAGCGCTGGCGATGCGGGTCGGCGCCGAACAACTGATCGGCTTCCATGCCGCCACGCGTGGACATGTCAACCGCATACCGCTGCCCGAGGGCGGGAACACCGCACTGCGCCCGCTGGTCATTCCCAGCTACAGTGGAACGCGCGAGCATCCCAATCTGATGCCCCTGATCGCTCTCCTGGTCTCGCATTTCGGCATTCCGGTCGTCGTGCACGGCACGCTCGAGGGCCACGGTCGCATCGCGAGTGCGTCGATCTTCCGGGAGCTCGGCGTGCTGCCTTGCGCGGGCTTGCGCGAGGCGCGCAGCGCACTGGCCGAAGGACGTATCGCCTACCTGCCCACCGCCCTGCTATCGCCCGCCCTGATGCAACTGCTGTCTCTGCGCAACCGTCTGGGCTTCGCCAATTGCGCGCACGAGGTCGCCAGCCTGATCGATCCGTTCGGCGGCCGCGGCATGAAGCTGCTGCCCACGGAGGATGAGGCGCAGTTCGCACGCCTGGGAGCGGTACTGCTCGCACATGGCGAGGACGCCACCAAACCACAAAAAAAAAAAAAAAAAAAAAAAAAAAAAAAAAAAAAAAGCAAAACAACCGCATGTTCTTCCGCGGCGCGGCAGAGGGCCGAGGCCTTATTATTATTACGCCGATCCGTACCAGCGACCGGCGATCGAACACTATTGTGATGGCAGGCACCGCACCCTGTTCCAGGCCGAATCGATGCCGGCAGGCACGGGCACCTTGCGCAACGCGCGCCTGCCCGAGCATCCGGACGCCAAGAGCACTGCGCGCTGGACTCGAGACGCGCTGGCCGGGCGGGTGCCGCTGCCGCCGCCGATCACAAATCTGCTCGCCTGCTGCCTGTTTGCCACCGGATACACGGACGACTTCAATCAGGCCAAGGCGATCGTTGCAGTGCGCACTCACAGTCTGGCCGTGGCCTGAACGGGCAGACAACACCGGGGGGCGCCCCAAGTTCTCGGTGATCCTGTGTTTTTGTCACATTCGATTGAATATTCTGAGTTTTTTGCCTGACAGTCGCTTGCCGATGCGATCCGACCTATGGCAAAAAGCACGCATGACACTTGTTTGCAGATCGATCCCGCGCACGGAAATCCTGGCTGACCGCCGCCGCCCCGCCCCGGCGCTATTTCCAGTTGCTGTCCGACAGCGCCTTGAATCGCGCGGCGCTGAGTGCCTGCGGCTTCGCGATCGCCCTGCTCGACGCGCACCGCCCCGGCATGCCGCTCACTTTCGCCAACCCGGCGCTCGAACAACTCTGCGGCACGCGCGCCGATCAGCTGCTTGGTCGCCAGGCGGGTTCCGCATTGTTCGCGGCCGGCGGCACCGAGTTGCTGGCAGAACTGGAGGAACGCGTGCGTGCGGAGCACGGCCCCGTACGCGCCCGGGCTCCGCTGTATCCGGCCGCCGATGGCGAGCCGCAAGTCTCTCGCGAGGTCGATGTCGCGCTGAACGCCGTGCGCGACGTGCGCGGCGCGATCAGCTGCTGGGTGCTCGCGCTGCACGAGACGCGCCCTGCCGACTAGGCCCTCGGACTATCTGCCATACAGCACCTGCGGCAGCCACAAGCCTATGCCGGGGAAGATATACAGCAGCGCCAACGCGACCACCTGTATGCCCATGAAGGGCAGCATGCCGGCGAAGATCTGATTCAGGGTCACGTGCGGCGGCGACACGCCTTTCAGGTAGAACGCTGCCATCGCCACGGGCGGAGACAGGAAGGCGGTCTGCAGGTTGAGCGCCACCAGCAGGCCGAAGAACAGCGGATCGATGCCGAACTTGGGCAGCAGTGGTATGAAGATCGGCATGAAGATCACGATGATCTCGGTCCACTCCAGCGGCCAGCCCAGGACGAAAATGATGATCTGCGCGAGGATCATGAACTGGATGGGCGTCAGGCCGAGCGACAGCACCCAGGTCTCGACGATCTCCTGACCGCCGAGCAGCGCAAAGGCCGCGGAGAAGATCGAGGAGCCGACGAACAACCAGCAGACCATCGCCGAAGTCTTGGCAGTCAGATAGACGGATTCCTTCACCACCCGGTAGTTCAGTTGCCGATAAGCTGCGGCGAGCAGCAGCCCACCCATCGAGCCGATCGCCGCCGCCTCGGTCGGCGTGGCCAGACCGAACACGATCGAACCTAGCACCGCCAGGATCAGCATGGCGAGCGGGAAGAAGGAGCTCAGCAGCATCTTGAAGATCTCCAGCCGCGTGAAGCTGAAGATCGCGTAGAACGCTGCGAGCAGCCCGGCACCCACACCCAGGACAATCCAATAGCTGGTCGGCGCCGGCAGAGCCTCGGCCGGCGCCGGCGCCTGCACGACGGGTTCCACTGGTGTCTGCGCCGGAACGTTGCTGACCGGCGAAGGCGCCTTTGCGCTCTCCGCTGCGCCCTCGGCAGGCGGCTCCTTCACACCGTCCTCGGCAGCCGGCGGCTCCGACAGGCCTTCCTCGCCCGGCTCCCTGAGTCCATCCGGTTCGGCACTGTCAGCTTCCGCATCGGCCTTGTCGGCGGCGACCGAGCCCATTTCCAGCAATCCGCCGGAATCCTGCACCGGCGGCGGCGCAGTGACCACGCGATACATGAGGCCCATCAGCAGCGCGAATGCAAGCGCGGGCAGCAGCGTGATGAACAACTGTCTGGCGATCGCGCTTGCCGGGACGTCGGCATTGCGCTTGCCCTTGAGCGCTCCGATCAGTCGCGGCAATGCGCGGCCTCGTCCATCTGCGGACAGGGCGGCTGAGACCGGTGGCAGCGGCACGTAGCGATCCGCCTCAGGCAACGCCGGCATCAGCGAGGGCTTCAGCTTGGCAAGCAGAATGACGTACCCAACGTACAGGCCTCGCAGCATGATGCCGGGGAAGAAGGCACCGGCGTAAAGCTGCACCACCGGACACGCCGGCCGTCGCGCCATAGACGATCAGCAGGATGCTGGGCGGAATCAGGATGCCGAGGCAGCCGCCGGCGGTTATGGCGCCGGCGGAGATCTGCACGCTGTAGCCTGCACGCAGCATGGCCGGCAACGCCAGCAGCCCCATCAGCGTGACGACCGCCCCGACAATGCCGGTTGCGGTGGCGAATATCGCGCAGGTCACCAGCGTGGCGACCGCCAGCGAACCGGGCAATCGGGCCATGGAAAGATGCAGGCTCCTGAACAGCTTTTCGATCAGGTTGGCGCGTTCGACCAGATAACCCATGAATACGAACAGCGGCACCGAAATGAGCACGTCGTTGGCCATCACGGCGTAGGCACGCTGCACCATCAGATCGAGGATCTTGCGCGTTTCGAAGCCGAAGGCGAACCAGCCAAACAGCATGCCCATGCCCATCAGCGTGAAGGCGGTCGGGAAGCCGAGCATGATCGCCACCACCACCAGCGCAAGCATCAGCAGGCCCAGGTGGCCATTCGTGATCGTCGGGACGCTAATGAGCATGAATGCGCAGCCGGCGATGATCAGCGCCATCAGCGAGAAGCCGAACCAGAGCTCCTTCCTCATTTGCCCGCCTCCTGCTTGACGACGTAGGCGTCGAGCTTGGCGATGTCCTCGTCCTTCACATGCACCATCTTCTTGAGCTTGTCGACGTCGACTTCCTCGACGTCTTCCTCGCGCGTCGGCCAGGCGCCCTGGCGTATGCAGATCACGCAGCGCACGATCTCGACCACGCCCTGCATGAGCAGCAACGCGCCGGAGAACGGGATGATGAACTTGAACGGATACACGGGCGGGCCGTCGGCGGCCACCGAAGAGTGCTCGTTCTGCGCCAGCGAATCCTGGAAGAAACCCCAGCCGGCCCACGCCAGCGCGACCACGCCGGGGATGAAGAACAGCCCGTACAGGATCAGGTCTATCGTCGCCTGCGTACGTGGCGTGAAGAAGCCGTAGAGAACGTCACCACGCACGTGACCGTTCTTCGAAAGCGTGTAGGCGCCCGCCATCATGAACAGCGTGCCGTACATCATGTTGGTGGCGTCGAACATCCAGGCGTGTGGTGCGTCCAATACGTAGCGCGAGAACACCTCGTAGGAAATGGACAGCGTCAGCGCAACGATCAGCCAGGCGAATGCCTGTCCGATCCAGGTGCTCAGCTTGTCTACAAAAATCAGTATCTTCTGCATGGTCACCGCGCTCGGGGGGACGCGATTCTATTCGGTCTGGCTTACGTACGGCTGAAGCAGCCGGTTACCCACAAAAAAACAGCCATCCGGCTCGCACCGGATGGCTGTCCTGTCGCCCGCAGGATTACTTCTTCGCGGCCGGCTTGGCGGCGCGCTTGGCGAAGGCCTGACGGAAGGCCGGCTTGAAGTCCACCATCGTGTCGTTCTGCCAGCGCACGGCGCGACCGGCGAAGTCCTTCATGGAGTTGTACACCTTGGCGAACAGCGGATTCTCGGCCGACTTCTTGGCGACGATCTGATCCCAGATGTCGAGCTGGCGCTTGAGCACCGAATCCGGCGTCTTGTAGAACTTGACCTTGTCCTTGGTCTGCAGCTCGATGTAGTCCTTCGAGTAGCGGTCGATGGCCTTCCACGACATGTCGGCTGAAGCTGCCTCCACCGCGTTATCGATGATCGCCTTTGAGTTCGGCGGGCAGCGAGTCGTACTTCTTCTTGCTGAAGAGATCTCGAACTGCTCGCCTGACTGGTGGTAGCTCTGCAGCATGCAAACCTTGGATACGTCGGCGAAGCCGAGCAGCCGGTCGGACGAGGCAATGTTGAATTCGGCGCCATCGAGCCGGCCGCGATCCAGGCCGGGAAGGAGCTCTCCGCCGGGCAGGGCATTCACCGCAGCGCCCATGCCGGTGAAGATGTCGATCGACAGGCCCACGGTGCGGAACTTTAGGCCCTTGAAATCCTCGGGCTTGGTGATCGGCTTCTTGAACCAGCCCAGAGGCTGCGTCGGCATCGGTCCGTACAGGAAGGATTTCACGTCCAGGTTGAGGCCCTTGTAGATCTCCTCGAGCATCGCCTTGCCGCCGCCGTACTTGTGCCAGGACAGCAGCATGTTCGGATCCATGCCAGCTGCGGGACCCGAGCCCCACAACGCCATGGCGTTGTTCTTGCCGTACCAGTAGGCGACCACACCGTGGCCTCCGTCGAGCGTGCCCTTGGACACCGCGTCGATAAGATCGAAAGCCTTGACCACCGCGCCGGCCGGCAGCATTTCGATCTTGAGACGCCCCGCCGACATCGCGTTGACCTTGTTGACGAAGTCCTGGGCGTACTCGTGGAAAATATCCTTGGTCGGCCAGGTGCTCTGGAAGCGCAGGGTGATCGGCCCCGCCTGCGCCTTGGCGATCATCGGAAAGCCGAGCGTGGCGGCACCTGCGCCGGCAGCCGCAGCCCCGGTCAGGAACTTGCGACGCGTAGTGTCGGATACTGCGTTGGTCTTGGTTTGCTTGGACATGCTGAAGTCTCCTGATTATGTTTTCTCTTCTAGAGCCGAGAGATTTTCCGCCCATCCCGGAAGATTCGCGGCGCCTGCGACTGTAACCTGCTGATCATAACCCCCCGTCGCCCGGAGCGGCAATACATCCCGGACCGGGGGCCGTGGGCAGCGCAGCAAAGCGCGTCACACGAACTCAGGAGGACGAAATTCGGGATGCCGATGCGGCCGCAGGCTTTGGGGAGACGTCCTTGTGGCGTTCATTGGGATGCCAGCCGAGCATGGCCAGCAGCACGAAGAAACCGACCACGTAGGCCACGGCAATGTACCAGCCGTGCCTGACCCACAGTCCGACCGACTTGGCCTCCGGATACATGTTGGATAGTGCGACGCCGGCGCTGGATCCGAACCACATCATGGATCCGCCGAAGCCGACCGCGTAGGCGAGGAATCCCCAGTCGTAACCGCCCTGCTTCAGCGCGAGCGCGGTCAGCGGGATATTGTCGAATACGGCGGAAACGAAGCCCAGACCCAAAGCCGTCATCCAGGAAGCCGCAGGCAAGGCCTCGACCGGCATCATCGAGGCACACAGGATCAACGACAACAGGAACAGACTGCCCTTGAAGGCATCGGGAAGCAGCGCCCAGTCCGGGGCACGCAGGGGCGTGGCGAGCAGGATTGCCACCCACACAGCCGCGCCCAGGAACGGGAAACTGTAGGATAGGTGATTGAACTGCAGATTCACGGTCACGTTGGTGGCGATCGCGGCGAGCAGGATGAACGCAACGATTCCCACTCTGGCCCAATCGACCACCGTGCCTGCCGGTGTGTCCTTGGCGATGGGCGAGTGGCGGTGCTGCTGTAGAGCAGCCGGGATGCCGAACACGATCAGCGCTGCGGTGGCGGCGACAAAAGCCTCGATCACGTCCATCGGACTGACGCCGTCTATCCACATCATGGTGGTCGTCGTGTCGCCGACCACGCTGCCAGAACCGCCGGCATTCGAAGCGGCAACGATGGCCGCCAGATATCCGATATGCACCTTGCCGCGGAACACGGTGCCCGCAATCGAACCACCAATGATCGCTGCGGCAATATTGTCGAGGAACGAGGAGAGCACGAAGATCATCACCAGCAGGACGAACGCGCCCTTCCAATCCCCCGGCAGGAAACGCGGCAGGATCTGCGGTATCCGGCTTTCCTCGAAATGCTTGGACAGCAGTGCAAAACCGAGCAGCAAGCCCAGCAGGTTGGTGAGTATGACCCACTCGTGAACCAGATGCGAGGCCAGGCCGCCGAAGCCATCACCGGTCTTGAAGCCGGTGAACCCCAGTTTGTACAGCGTGATGATGGCCAGGCCGGTTAGGGCGACCTTGAGCGTGTGGTGGTGAAACAGCGCGACGCCCAGCAGCGTCGCGGCGAACAGCAGAAAATCGACCGGGATCCCGAACACGGCGGGCAATGCTGCGGCCGCTATCAGGCCAGCGCCTTGACAATGTCCTCGACAACCTTCTTCGCGTCACCGAAGACCATCATGGTCTTGTCCATGTAGAAGAGCGGGTTGTCGAGACCGGCATAGCCGGAAGCCATCGAGCGCTTGTTGACCAGTACCGTGCGCGACTTGTGCACATCGAGAATCGGCATGCCGTAAATCGGCGAGCCCTTCTCGTGAGCGAGCGGATTCACCACATCGTTGGCGCCGAGCACCAGCACGACGTCGGTCGTGCCGAAATCGCTGTTGATGTCCTCCATCTCCGCGACTTGCTCGTATGGAACCTCTGCCTCGGCGAGCAGCACGTTCATGTGCCCGGGCATGCGACCGGCCACCGGATGTATCGCATAGCGCACCTGCACGCCCTTGGCAGCCAGCTTGTGCGCCATCTCCTTGACCGCATGCTGGGCGCGGGCCACGGCCAGGCCGTAGCCGGGCACGATGATCACGGATTCCGCGTTGGACATCAGGAAGGCTGCGTCGTCTGCCGAGCCGGAGCGCACCGTTTTCTGCCCGCTGTCCTGTGCCGCCGCGCCTTCGGCCGCGCCGAATCCGCCCATGATCACCGAGATGAACGAGCGATTCATGGCCTTGCACATGATGTAGGAAAGGATGGCGCCGCTGGAGCCGACCAGCGATCCAGCGACGATCAGCATCGAGTTGTTCAACGAAAAGCCGATGCCCGCAGCAGCCCAGCCGGAGTAGGAGTTGAGCATTGAGATCACCACCGGCATGTCGGCGCCGCCGATCGGGATGATGATCAGCACGCCGAGCAGGAAGGCTATGGCCGTCATCACGACGAATGCGGTCCAGGACTTGCCTTCACCCATGAAAAAGGCGATCCCGAAGCCGACCATGACCAGCGCAAGTACCAGGTTCAGCAGATGCTGGCCCTTGAATACCACCGGTGCGCTGGAAAACAGCCGGAAGCTCTTGCCCAGGCCTGCCAGCTTGCCGAAGGCGATCACCGATCCGGAGAACGTGATCGCGCCGACGAAAGTGCCGATGAACAGTTCAAGCCGGTTGCCGCGAGGCATCGGATCGGCGATTCCGAAAGCAGAGGGGATTGTTGACCACGGCAACCGCAATCAGCACGGCGGCCAGGCCGACCAGTGAGTGCATCGCCGCGACCAGTTCCGGCATCTGCGTCATCTGCACGCGTCGCGCGATCACGGCGCCGACGGTCCCGCCGATTGCCATGCCCAGGATGATCAGGTCGATGCGGCCGCGGGACACCACTGCCAGCGTCGTCAGCACGGCGATAGCCATGCCTATCATGCCGAACAGGTTGCCGCGTCGCGACGTGGTGGGCGAGGACAATCCCTTCAGCGCGAAGATGAAGAATATGGAGGCTACGAGGTACCACAGGGCGACTTGATTGGCGGTCATGGCTCAGTGCTCCGCGGCCTTCGCCTTCGGGGCTTTCTTCTTGAACATCTCGAGCATTCTCGCGGTCACCAGGAAACCCCCGGCGACGTTCACTGCGGCGAGCGCCACGGCGACCACCCCCATGATCGAACCGAAATCGATCTCGGTGGGACCCGCGGCCAGAATCGCCCCGACGATGATGACGCCGGACACGGCGTTGGTCACGCTCATCAGCGGCGTGTGCAGCGCGGGCGTCACGTTCCAAACCACGTGGTAGCCGACGAACACGGCGAGCACGAACACCGTGAGGTTGAGAATTACGGGATCGACGGTTCCGGTCATGGTGATGTCCCTCAGGCTTGCTTGATCGTCTGGCCATCGGAGCACAGCAATGTGCCCGCGATGATCTCGTCTTCCCGGTCTATCTTCATCTCGCCGCTCTTGGCGTCGAGCATCAGCCCCAGGAAATTGAACAGGTTGCGCGCGTAGAGCGCCGAAGCGTCGGCGGCGACGGTTGCCGGCAGATTGGTGATGCCGATGATCTTGACGCCATGCTTCACGATCGTCTTGCCGGGTTCGGAACCTTCGACGTTGCCGCCCTGCTCCACCGCCAGATCGACGATCACGGAGCCTGGCTTCATGGCCTCGACGGTCGCGGCCTTGATGAGCTTGGGTGCCGCTCGTCCGGGAATCAGGGCCGTGGTGATGACGATGTCCGATTGCGAGGCGCGCAAATGCACCGCCTCGGCCTGCCTGCGCATCCAGTCTGCAGGCATGGGACGCGCATAACCTCCCACACCCTGCGCGATCTCGCGTTCCTCGTCCGTAATGAACGGTACGTCGAGAAACTTGGCCCCCAGCGACTCGATCTGCTCCTTCACTGCCGGACGCACGTCCGAGGCTTCGATCACGGCTCCCAGGCGCTTGGCGGTGGCGATGGCCTGCAGGCCCGCCACGCCCGCGCCGAGGATCAGCACGCGCGCGGCTTTCACCGTGCCGGCAGCGGTCATCAGCATGGGCATGAACTTGCCGTACTCGGCCGCCGCCAGCACGACCGCCTTGTAGCCGGCGATATTGGCCTGCGATGACAGCACGTCCATCGACTGCGCGCGTGATATGCGCGGTAGCTTCTACATCGAAAACCCGGTAACGCCGCTCTTGGCGATCGCCTCGACGCCGGCGGAATCGTACGGATTCAGCAATCCGAGCAGCACGCTGCCGGACTTCAGCATCGCGATCTCCGCTGCCTCTGGGGCGCGCACCTTGAGGACGATGTCCGCGTCGTACGCCGCCTCCGCCCGGGCGACGATCTGCGCTCCGGCCGCTTCGAAATCGCGATCGGGAATGCTGGAGCCGGCACCGGCGCCGGCCTGAACCAGAACGCTGTGCTTGGCCGCCAGTTTCTTGACGGTTTCGGGGGTCGCAGCGACTCTAGTCTCGCCGGCACGGACCTCGGCTGGCACGCCGATCTTCATGACCTGTCTCTCCTTCGGGGGCGTCGCCCGACGCAGGAACGACCGCGCGGGCACCGCATGCAGCGACAAAACGCGATTCTAGCGCAGGCCTGCGCCTGCGTCCGCGAACGCCCGCGGGAGACGCTCAGGAGCGAGGAGCCCGCTCCCCTGCATCCATGAACTGCAGCGCAGCCAGACTCGAATACAGGCCGCCCTCACCCATCAGCTGGTTATGGCTTCCCTGGGCGACGATCTCGCCGCGATCGATCACGACGATGCTGTCCGCGTCGCGAACGGTCGCCAGGCGATGCGCGATCACCAGCGTGGTGCGTCCGCGCTCGAGATTCTCGAGGGCACGCTGCACCATGCCCTCACCGGCGGCGTCCAGGGAGCTGGTGGCTTCGTCGAGCAGCGGTATGGGACGATCCGCCAGCAGGGCGCGCGCGATCGACAGCCGCTGCCGCTGTCCGCCCGACAAGGTAACCCCCGCTCGCCGAGCAATGTGTCGACCCCGTGCGGCAGTCGATCGACGAACTCAAGCGCGAAAGCCTGCTCGCAGGCGCGCAGCGCGTCGGCGCGGCTCGCTTCGGGTCGCCCATACAGCACATTGTCGAGCACGCTTGCCGCGAAGATCACCGGATCCTGCGGCACCACGGCAATCAGACGACGTACTGCGCGCGGATCGGCCGTACGCAGATCCACGCCGCCTATCCTTACGGCGCCGGCCTGCGGATCGTAGAACCGCAGCAACAGCGAAAACACCGTCGACTTCCCGGCTCCGGAAGGACCGACCAGGGCGACGCGTCTGCCGGCAGGAATCCTGAGGGTGAATCCGGACAAAGCCGCATGACCCGGGCGTGTCGGATATGCAAAGTCCACGCTGTCGAACACGATTTCCGGCTCGCGCGCAGGTAACACCGCGCTCGATCCCGGGGACGCCAGCAGGGACGCTTCGGCCGTCAACAGTTCCATCAGGCGCTCCGTGGCCCCCGCTGCGCGTTGCAGGTCACCGGCCACCTCCGCAAGTGCGCCGGCAGCCCCCGCTGCCAGCGCACAGTAGAAGACATATGCAGACAACTCCCCCGAGGTGAGGCGCCCGGCGAGCACGTCCCTGCCACCCACCCACAACACCACCGCCACACCGCCGAATGCGAACAACATCACCAGCCCGACCTGCCAGGCCCGTTCGCCCAGCCTTCGCCTTTCCGCATCGTGGGCAGCTTCGGCTCGGGCCGCGAATCCCGCGCGTGCCTGCTCTTCGCGCCCATAGGCCTGAACCGTACGAATCTCGTGCACCACCTCATCGACGAACGCGCTGGCATCCGCGACCCGATCCTGACTGGCTCGCGAAGTGCGCCGGATTCGCCGCCCCAGAGCCAGAACGGGTGCAAGCACGAGAGGCGCCCCGCCAAGCACATACAAAGTCAGCCGCCAGTCCGTCCACGCAAGCATGAGCAAGGCGCCGGCCAGCAAAAGCATGCTGCGGAAGGCGAGCGAGAATCCATATCCTATGACCGCCTGCAGGACCGCGGTATCGCTGCTCAGGCGGGAAATCACCTCTCCCGTGCGCACGGTCTCGAAATAGGCAGGGTCGAGACCGACAATGCGATCGAATACCGCCTTGCGCAGGTCGTTGACCACACGATCCCCGGTGCTCATCATCAGATACAGGCGTGCCGCGGTGGCTACCGCGAGCAGCGCGGAGACTCCGAGTACCAGCCCGAGCGCCGAGTCCAGCGCGCCCGGATCGGCGGCTGCAAAGCCGGCGTCGATGGCATGTCGCAAGCCCTGCCCAAGCGCGAGCACACACCCGGCAGCCACCAGCAGGGCCAGCAGTGCGCCTGCGACGCGAAGGCGGTACGGTGCGAGAAAGCCGAGCAGGGACCTCAGGTGCCGAAGGTCGCGTCCGGGCGGCCGATCGGGTTGAGTATCGCGAAACGCCATGCCGCGACTGTACCCCAAGCCCGAACTTTGCGACCGCGCCGGCGTCAGCGCGCGTAGAAGCGATAGTTGTTTCGCCCAAGCTCCTTGGCGCGGTACATGGCCACATCGGCGTTGCGCAGCAGTGTCTCGCCGTCGCCTGCATCCGCAGGGAACAGGCTGATACCTATGCTGGCGCCGATGGTAAAGACGCGCCCGTCGACACGGAACTCCGGCGCCAGCGCGCGCAGGATCTTCTCAGCAACGACGGAGCAGTCCGACTCCATCGCCAGATCGGACATCACGATCACGAACTCGTCACCGCCCTGCCTCGCAAGGGTATCGGCCTTGCGCACGCAGGAAGCGAGCCTATGTGCAACCTCCCGCAACACCGCATCGCCGGCCTTGTGCCCCAGCGAGTCGTTGACGGCCTTGAAGTGATCCAGATCGACGGCCATCACGGCAAGACGTGCATCGCGGCGCTGTGCGACGTACACGGACTGCTTCAAGCGATCATCCAGAAGTCTGCGGTTCGGCAGACCGGTAAGCGTGTCGTGATAGGCGAGGTAACGAACCTCATCCTCCTGGCGCTTCCTCTCGGTGATGTCCTGCGACACGCCGATCATGCGCAGCGGCCTGCCCTCCGCGTCGGTCATCAACTTGCCCCGCGCAGAGAACCATTGCAGCGGCCCGTTCTCGCTCACCAGTCTGTAGTCGACCGCGTAAGGCTCGCCTCTTTCGATGGCTGCGACTCTCGCCGCCAGGTAGCGCTCCCGGTCGTCCGGATGCACCTGCTGCACGTACTCGGACCAGCGCTTGGAACCGGGCGCTCTCTGTGGCATCGTGTCTGCGGGATTGCGACCGTGAATCAAGGTGTCGCTTGCAGCCTCCCATTCCCAGTAAACCAGGTCGGCCGCGTCCACCGCAAGGCGCAGCTTTTCGACGCTCTCGTGTATTGCGGCCGCGGCCAGCTTGGATTCCGTGATGTCGCGCGCAGTGCCGGTCGCTCCGACGATCCGGCCGCCGGCGTCCAGCAGCGGAATCGCGTTGAACGACAGGTCGACCGTGGATCCGTCTCGCTTCGAGTAGCGCACCTCGTGATCGAAGAACTGCTCGCCTGCCGCGATCCGTCCGAACACAGCGTGTTCGCGCTCACGCAGTTCCGGCACGACGAGTTCCGAAAAGCGGCGTCCGAGCAGCTCCGCGGGGTCGCTGCCCAGAATGCGTCGCGCCGCTACCGCATTCAGGTACGACCAGCGGCCCTCGGCGTCCAATGACCAGATGAGATCGTTGGAAGTCTCCACCAGGTTGCGGTACAGGGTTTCGCTTCTGCGCAGCGCGTGCTCGGCCGCCCTCCTATCGTCCGCATCCGCGAATGCGAGAATCGTCGATGACTGCGGATCCGCCGGATCGATCGCACGCGCGTATGCGTGAAACCAGACGCGCGTGCCGTCCTTGCGCACGAACTCCGCCTCGTCCTCGACAATCTCACCACCTCCAAGCCTGGAGTAGAAACTTCTGCCGCGTTCGAGCCAGGCCTGCTCCGAGTCGTACCAAAGTCGCGAACTTCGTCCCACCAGCTCACCAGGCTCGTAGCCGAGCATTTGCTCCAAACGGCGATTGCAGCGAACCAGCATGCGATTCTGCAGAAACGCCACGCCCATCGGCAGTATGTCGAGGACGATATTCTCCTCCTCGATGATCGCTCGATAGGCCTCCTCGGCGCGCTTGGTTTCCGAGATGTCGGAAAAAATCACCACCCGCCCGTCCAGACCGGTACGCAAGATCCTGCTCTGCAGCCAGCGTCCATCTGTCGCCCGAAACTGGCGCAAAGAGCCGTCGCCGACCATGAAGCGCTCCAACTGAAGCGACGCCCAGGCTTCGCGTCCCGCTTCGAGCGCGGCGCTTTCCTCGCGCTCATATCCCGAGCGGCAGAAGTCCAGATACGGGCGGCCGGCGAGCTGCGCGAGAGGCTCTCCGTCAGCGTAAAGCCGCGAGTACTCCTCATTGCAGATCAGAAGACGGTGATTCTGATCAAATACCGCCATTCCTGCAGGCGCACCGGCAATCGCATCGGCCAGCCGCAACTCGCTTTGTGCGAGATTTTCCATCAGGCTTTCATTGTCGATTCTTGCGCGCAGCGTTCTCACGATCGAGCCATTTAGCTGGCCGAAAACGATGTACAGCACACTTGCGTATACCAGGACGATCACCGCCATCAGGCGGTGCGCTTCGCCCCCCTGCGCCATCAGAACCGCAAACGAGGTGCTGACCGCGGGAAAGCAGAAGCCGAAAAAGCTGCGAGGGCTGGCAGCGTACAGTCCCGCAGCGCCCATCACGCTGCCGCCTATGACGAAGATGATGGCGACCTGGCCGGTGATGTCGGCGGCTGGAAAGAAAAGCCCGGCGGCAACCGCCCAACCGGTCCCCGAGAGCACCGCGCCGATGGCGAACCTGCGCTCCCAGAGGATCGGGTCGGCAAGTCCGGGCCCGGCACGCTCGTAGGCTCGCGCGATGGCGAGCCGAAGGGCCGCCGGCAGCAGCATGGCGGCAATCCAGCTCGCGAGCTCTACAGACAGTTCCGGCGTCCAGACGATGGCGGCAAGGATCAACGCGTTCAGCGGTGTGATGACGTACGCTGCGCGCCCTGTAGCAAACAGCTCGGCAATGCGGGCGGTTTCGTACTGGACATTGCTGTCCTGATGGCTATCGGAACCCAAGGCTGTGGCTGCTCTGAAAAGGAATGTAGCGCACGTTATCCGCAATCGATCGCAATGCCGCGACCACTCCTCCACAGCGCTGACAATCTCTTGCAGCCACAAAGTGACTTCGCCGACGAGCGGCGCGCCTGCCCCGACCGCCGTACGCGGCCCTCAGCTGCCGAGACGCTCGTCGATCAGCTGTATCCAGTGGCGCACCGGAACATCGGTACCTGACTGCAGATGGTTCAGACAGCCGATATTGGCTGTAACTATCGTGTCGGGCGCGCCCGCGCGGAGTGAATCGAGCTTGTTGTCGCGCAATCTGCGCCCAAGCTCGGGCTGCAAAATAGAGTAGGTGCCCGCCGACCCGCAGCACAAGTGCGCATCGGCGACCGGCGTGAGCTCGAATCCGGCGTCACCGAGCAGCGCTTCGACGGATCCCCGCACCTGCTGTCCGTGCTGCAGCGTGCAGGGCGAATGGAATGAAGCGCGGGACGGCGCCTTCGGCGCGGCGCTCGTCAGGAACTGCATCCGGGCCCTCTCTGCAAACACGATCTCCGCCAGATCGCGTGTCATGCCGCTGATGCGCTCGGCCTTGGCCCGGTACTCGGGATCATCCTTGAGAAGATGCGCATATTCGCGCACGGTCGTACCGCAACCGCTCGCCGTCATGACGATGGCCTCGACGCCGGCTTCCACGTGCGGCCACCAGGCGTCGATCAGCGTGCGCATGTCGTCCTTGCCGGCTTCCTGCTTGTTCAAATGGAAGCGGACCGCGCCGCAGCAGCCGGCCGATGGCACCTCAAACAGTGAAATTCCGAGCCGATCCAGCACTCGTGCGGCGGAAGCATTGATGGCCGGCGCCAACGCAGGCTGTACGCAGCCAGCCAGCACCAGCATGCGCCGCGCATGGCGCTGTCCAGGCCAGTCTCCTGCGGGTTCTGCCTCCAACGGCACCTTCGCCTTCAAACTCGACGGCAACAGCGGACGCAGCACACGACCGAGCGCAAGCGCCGCACCGAACAACATGCGGTTCGGAAGCACGACGGATAACGCCTCGCGCTTTGCCTGATCGAGGAACCGCCGTTGCACGCGCTGCTCGACCACCTTGCGACCAATGTCCACCAGCCTGCCGTACTGGACCCCTGAGGGGCAGGTGGTCTCGCAGGAGCGACAGGTAAGGCAGCGATCCAGATGCGACTGCGTCTGTCGAGTCACCTCCGAGCCTTCCAGCGCCTGCTTGATCAGGTAGATGCGACCGCGAGGTCCGTCGAGCTCGTCGCCGAGCAACTGGTAGGTTGGACAAGTCGCCGTGCAGAACCCGCAGTGCACGCATTTGCGCAGGATGGCGTCGGCTTCATCGCCATCAGGCGTATTGCGGATAAAGTCCGCCAGGCTGGTTTGCATGCTCGGTGAGCCTCTACCAATCCGGATGCAGGCGCCCGGGATTCAGGATACCCAAGGGGTCGAACACTGCCTTCAGCCTGCGGTGCAAAACCTCCTGCACGGGCTCCAAAGGCTCGAATGGACGTGCGCGATCCGCGCTGCGAAATGCAGTCGCGTGCCCTCCCGCCCGGCGCACGGCTGCGCGCACGCGTTCGGGCTCTGCGTCGCTGCGCAACCAGCGAAGCGCGCCGCCCCACTCAATGAACTGCTCGCCCGGCAACTCAAGCCGCTGCGCGACCGAAGGCAGCGAAGCTCTCCATAGCATCCTGTCACCCGCGAAGAATGCATCGGTCTGCTCGCGCACTCCGATCCAGAATGCCCGCGCCGCCATCTCGTTGACAAGCTCGCCACCCAGCGCCCGCAATGCCGATTCGACAGCCGCGGCTGCGCCTTCGAGGCGGACGTGAAGTACGCCGTCGCGCCAGGCGCTGGCGCTCACCGGAAGCGGCTTGCCGCCCCATTCATTCAATCGATCCAGCGCCTCTTGCTCAGTTGCCGAAAAACGGAGCGTCGCCTCCGCCGCGGGTCTGGGCAGCACCTTCAGGGATACTTCGAGGATGACACCCAGCGTGCCCATCGCACCAGCCATCAGGCGCGACACGTCATATCCGGCCACGTTCTTCATGACTTCGCCGCCGAAGCTCAGGATCTGTCCGTTGCCATCAAGGATCCGGCAGCCGAGCATATGGTCGCGCACCGCCCCGAAGTACAGCCCGTTCGAGGCGCGGCGCGGTCCTGAAAGCCCGGACGCGACGCAACCGCCCAGCGTTGCGTCGGGGCCGAAATGCGGCGGCTCGAAAGCGAGCATCTGTCCGCGCTCGGCAAGCAGCGCTTCTATTTCCGCAAGCCGCGTGCCGCAGCGCGCGGTCAGCACGAGTTCGGTCGGGTCGTAGCCTATTACGCCCGAGTGAGCACGCGTATCCAGCTGCTCGCCGAGCGGCATTCCGCCATAGAAATCCTTGCTGCCGCTGCCACGCAGGCGCAAGGGCGTACGCCCGGAAGCCGCGCTGCGCACCGCCTCGCGAAGATGTGCAACCGATGAAGGCTCGACGGCCTGCGGACGGCGGGACATCTAGAACCTTGGCAGATCGGCAAACGGCAGCTGGCCGCCCCGCACATGCATCCGCCCGTACTCCGCACAGCGATGCAAGGTGGGAACGTTTTTTCCGGGATTCAGCAGCATGGACGGATCGAAGGCACGCTTCACCTGCATGAAGGCTTCGAGCTCCGCGGACCCGAACTGCACGCACATCTGATTGATCTTCTCGATACCCACGCCGTGCTCTCCGGTGATCGTACCGCCGACTGCAACGCATTTTTCGAGCACCTCCGCAGCGAACGATTCGGTGCGCTGCAACTGACCCGGGTCGTTTGCGTCGAACAGGATCAGGGGGTGCAGGTTGCCATCGCCGGCATGAAACACGTTCGGGCAGCGCAAGCCGTACTTGAGCTCCATTTCGGCGATGAACCGAAGGATCTCCCCCAGGCGTTTGCGCGGGATCGTGCCATCCATGCAATAGTAGTCGGGAGATATCCGACCTACTGCCGGAAATGCCGCCTTTCGCCCGGCCCAGAAGCGCACCCGCTCAGACTCGTTGCCCGAAACACGCAACTGCGTTGCGCCAGATGCAGAGAGCACGGCCTTCATGCGGCCAATCTCCTCTTCGACCTCCTCTGAGGTGCCGTCCGACTCGCACAAAAGGATGGCCGCGGCGTCCAGATCGTAGCCTGCGTGGACGAACTCCTCGACTGCGTGCGTGGCCGGCTTGTCCATCATCTCCAGTCCAGCCGGAATGATTCCCGCGGCGATCACGTCGGCTACCGCGTTGCCGGCGGTCTCGACATCGTCGAATGAAGCCATGATGACCCGAGCCGTATGCGGCTTGGGCACCAGCCGAACGCTGGCCTCCACCGTAACCGCAAGCATGCCCTCGGACCCGATCGCAAGCGCCAGCAGATCGAACCCGGGTGAGTCAAGCGCCTCGGAACCGAACTGCACCGGCTCGCCCTCAACCGTGTAACCGCGCAGTCGGAGGACGTTGTGCACCGTCAGCCCGTACTTGAGGCAGTGCACACCGCCGGAGTTCTCGGCCAGATTTCCGCCTATCGTGCAGGCAATCTGGCTGGACGGATCAGGTGCGTAGTACAGCCCGAGCGGGGCCGCCGCCTCCGAAATGGCTGCATTGCGCACGCCCGGTTGCACTCGCGCAAGACGCGCCCGAGCGTCGATTGCCAGGATGCGATTGAACTTCGCCATGCCCAGAAGAACACCATGTCCGGAGGGAAGCGCTCCGCCGGAAAGTCCTGTGCCCGCTCCACGCGGAACCACCGGAACCTGCATGGCGTGGCAGACTTTCAGGATCGACGCGACCTGCGGCTCCGTCTCCGGCAACGCAACAACCATGGGCAGCTGACGATACGCAGAAGGCCGTCGCATTCGTAGGGCCGCGTTTCCTCCTCGCGATACAGGACGCAATGCTCCGGCAGGAAAGCGCGAAGGGCTCTCACCACCTCGCGCTGGCGGTTCGGATCAATCAGTTCAGAAACAGTGGTTTCTCCGGCGCCCATTCATGCCCCGAGATGGTTGCGGACCCAGGCGAGTCCATCGAGCGTACTCCCCTTCGGATTGTACTCGCAGCCCACGCTGCCTTCGTAGCCGACGCGATCAAGAAGCGCGAGCAGGAAGTCGAAGCCGATCTCGCCGGTACCCGGTTCGTTGCGGCCGGGGACGTCCGCAATCTGGATGTGCCCGATCCTCGGCAGCAGGCGTTCAATGGTTGCGGCCAGATCACCTTGCATGATCTGCATGTGGAAAAGATCGAACTGCAGGAACGCGTTTTTCGCTCCGGCCGCGTCGAGGGCCAGCAGAGCTAGGTCCGTACCGTCGACGAAAAAGCCCGGCACGGTACGCGTGTTCACCGCCTCCAGCATCAACAGCATGCCATGGCGATCCAGCACATCGGCGGCATAGCGCAGATTGCCGACCAGCGTATCGAAGGCCTCCTCGCGGGTCCAAGTACCGTCGCGCACTCCGGCGAGACAGTTCAGTCGACGGCATCCGACCTCTTGCGCGTAGCGGACAGCATCCGCGACACCGTTGCGGAATTCCCCGACGCGATCGGGCAGACACGCAATCCCTCTGTCGCCATGGTCAATGTCGCCTGCCTTGAAATTGTGCAGCACGACTTCGACACCCGCCTCGCGCGCGCGACGCGCGACCGCCTGCGCCTCGAACGCATAGGGAAACTGATATTCCACGCGGCGGAATCCCGATTCGGCCGCCGCCCGGAATCGATCGAGGAATGGCATCTCGGCAAACATCATCGACAAGTTGGCTGCGAGCTTCGGCATGCGGGGCAGCGTATGGACACTCTGCTGGAACGTCAATGCCGGACACCCGCCGGGTTCCGGCATGCGAAACCGACAGGAACACGAACACGCGAAGCCAGGGCGGGTATAGGCCGAACCGTGCGAAAATCGGTCACCCAATTTCGCATCATTGCCTCCAGAAACTTGAAAGCCCCACGCCGCCACCCGGCAACTCTTGCGGTTGTAGCCCTCCTATTCGCCGTCTATGCGCTGCCCGCCTGCGCTGCCGGCCCGACCAACGAGACTGCTTGGTGGATCTGGCCGCTTGCGCTGTTCGCGGTCACCTTCATGCTAGGCATCGTCGCCGTGCTCGCCGGCGTCGGCGGCGGAGTGCTGTTCGTGCCCATCGTCAGCGGATTTTTTCCGTTTCACCTCGATTTCGTGCGTGGCGCCGGCCTGCTGCTGGCGCTGTGCGGCGCACTTTCCGCGGGGCCTGCGCTGCTGAGCGGCGGAATGGCGAGTCTGCGGCTGGCCCTGCCCTTCGCACTGGTCGGCTCAATCACCTCGATCTTTGGCGCGATGATCGGACTTGCCCTGCCTGCCGACGTAGTTCAGACGGCGCTCGGCGCCACGATCTTCGCCATCGTCATTCTGATGCTGCGCGCCAAGCGTTCGGAGTTTCCGGAAGGTCACCTACCTGACCGGATCGCCGTCTCGCTCGGACTCGGCGGCAGATTCCATGACCCGGCAAGCGGAAGGACGGTCGACTGGAAAGTGCATCGATCCATGGCCGGATTCTTCACTTTCGCCGGCATCGGCCTGCTGGCCGGGATGTTCGGTCTGGGCGCAGGCTGGGCGAACGTGCCTGCCCTGAATCTTTTGATGGGCGTACCGCTGAAAGTCTCGGTCGCAACGTCGAGCTTCATGCTCTCCATCATCGACACCTCGGCGGCCTGGGTCTATCTCAACCGGGGCGCCGTGCTGCCGATGCTGACTGTGCCCTCCATCATCGGCGTGATGCTCGGCGCGCGCATAGGCGCGCGCCTGCTCAGAGTGACGCGCGCAGCAACGATACGCAGGATGGTGATCGGCCTGCTTCTGCTGGCGGGCGCGCGCGCCCTGCTCAAGGGTTTGGGGATATGGGCATGAGTGACGGCCATGACGATGCGCGGATCCCCGCCGAGCAACTCGTTTACGCGCGATGGCTCGACTGGGGCGCAAACTGGGTCTGGTCCTGCTTATCCTCACGTTCGCACTGTACGTACTGCGTATCGTCGAACCGCATATACCTCTCGAGAGTCTGCCCCAGTACTGGACGCTGCCCGTAGATCAGTATCTTGCGGCGACCGGACTGCCGTCCGGTTGGGGATGGATTGCCCACATCCATAGAGGGGACATGCTCAACTTCGCCGGCGTTGCGATTCTCGCCAGCATCACCCTCATCTGCTTCGTCCGGCTTGCATGCGGATACCTGCGAACAGGCGACCTGTTGTTCGCGGCGCTCGCGATCACCGAGATCTGCGTGCTTGCACTGGCAGCCATCGGCGTGGCCGGGCATTGACGCGTTGTCAGCGGCGACGAAACTCCCCTAGAATCCCCGTTTTCCCGCAACCACACCTTTCGAGGACGCAGAATGGAACATACGCTCCCGCCGCTGCCTTACGCCATGGACGCGCTCGCGCCGCATATCTCGAAGGAAACCTTCGAGTTCCACTACGGCAAGCACCATCAGGCCTACGTCACCAACCTCAACAACCTGATCAAGGGCACTGAGTTCGAGAATTCCTCACTGGAGGACATCGTGAAGAAGTCTTCAGGTGGCGTGTTCAACAACTCCGCTCAGGTCTGGAACCACACGTTTTTCTGGAGCAGCATGAAGCCCGGCGGCGGCGGCAAACCTTCCGGCGCGCTGGCCGCAGCGATCGACAAGAAGTGGGGATCGTTCGATGCCTTCAAGGACGCTTTTGCGAAGAGCGCGGTGGGCAATTTCGGCTCCGGCTGGACATGGCTTGTCAAGAAAGCCGATGGCAGCGTGGACATCGTCAACACGTCCAACGCAGCGACGCCGCTGACCGGCGCCGACAAGGCTCTGCTGACCATCGATGTCTGGGAGCACGCCTACTACGTCGATTACCGCAACGCTCGACCCAAGTTCGTCGAGACCTTCCTGAACAGCCTCGCCAACTGGGACTTCGCTGCCAAGAATTTCGCCTGACGCAGCGGCAGCCCGGACGATACCCCGCCTGGTGCGGGGTTTTTTGTTTCAGGACATCGCTTGACCGCCGATCCACTAGGGCGCATAAGTCGGCGTTCGGAGGAATTCACATGGTAAAGCTGCTCGACTCGCTGACCGGCACAGTCGTCACTGGCGTGCTGCTTACTGCGGCATTGTATGCGCTGGCGCGCTACGCCTTGGGGTATTGAAGATGGACTACATTCCCGCCCTGTCGCGCTGGTTCCACATCATGGCCGGAATCATGTGGCTCGGCCTGCTGTACTACTTCAATTTCGTACAGGCGCAGGCTCTCAAAGATGCCCAGGCAGACGGCACCTCGGCCGGCATCGCCAAACACGTGGCCCCGCGCGCCCTGTTCTGGTTCCGCTGGGCGGCCGTGCTCACCTGGCTGACCGGCGCCACCCTGCTCGGCAAGCACTTCGTTACCGCTTTCACCTTGCAGGGCTCGCACCTGCCGATAGGCATCGGCGCCTGGCTGGGGACGATCATGCTGATCAACGTTTGGGCGGTGATATGGCCCTGCCAGAAGAAGGCATTGGGACTGGTGCCAGCCAGCGATCAAGAGAGAGCGCGTGCGCGACGCATGGCGTTCCTGGTCTCACGTCTCAACCTCGCGTTGTCCTTCCCCATGCTGTTCTTCATGGCCGCGGGGGGCCACACGGCCGTATTCTTCGGCCGCTGACACTCAGCGTGGCCTGAAGCGCTCCAGTCCGCGCAATTTGGCCCCGGGCTTCAGGCCCTTGCCCGCAAACCAGCCCTGATTCATCTCAAGCGCAAAGCGGACCGGCACTTTTGCACAGTGCGATTGCTCGCTGTGGGGCTTCATGTTCTCGATATTCACGATCACGCCATCGTCAGCCAGATAGGCGACCGAAAGCGGAATCAGCGTATTTTTCATCCACATGCACTGTATGCCTGCCTCGTCGAACACGAACAACATGCCCTCGTTGGCGCCCATTCCGGGCCTGTGCATCAGTCCTGTCATGCGGGTGACGAAATTGTCGGCAACTTCGGCGCGGATGGCGTGCATGCCGACGGAAAGCTGAACAGCAGGCAGCTTCGCCTGTGCCTGAGCCTGGGCAATGCGCACGGGAACCGCGAACAGTAGCCATGCGAATAGCGAAGTGAGTGCAAGTCGCGCGAAATTCCGCATAGGCAAGGGCATGAGGAACGAGGGACCGGAAGTTGGGGGAAGGATGCCGGATTATCGCAGTTCGGCCGCTCCAAATAAAAAAGGCAGGACCGTAGTCCTGCCTTTTTTGCGAGACTGAAGAAATTACTTCTTCTTCTCGTCTTTCTTGTCGGCCTTCTTGTCGGCCTTTTTCTCGGCCTTCTTCTCGTCTTTCTTGTCCTGGGCGACGGCCTGGACGGAGACGGTGGCGAACATGGCGGCGAGGATCATGGCGAGCAGCTTTTTCATTTTCATTCCCTTCAGCAGATGGTTGATTGAGATTCGGCTGTTGGATCAGCCGAGAACGATTAACGCACCTCGGGGACCTGGGTTGACAGGATCCTGCTGGTTGCAAGGCGCCACTTCACAAATTTTTTTCTTATTATAATCAACGCCATAAATAAAAAAGGCGGGGGAGCACCCCGCCTTTTACTGGCTGCAGCGAAGAATTACTTCTTCTTGTCGGCCTTTTTCTCGGCCTTTTTCTCGGCCTTCTTTTCAGCCTTCTTGTCCTGGGCGATACCCTGGAAGCTGACTGAGGCGAACATGGCGGCGAGCAACACGGCGAGTATCTTCTTCATTTAAGTCTCCTTGATGTAGGTCTTTTAAGCAGTTAGGGGTGGCGTCGCCAGATACGGCGAACGGATTCGCGATGCGACCCACGTTCTAAGCCGGCCGATGCGATCGGCCTGCCCGGTGAGCCTCCCTGTGGGCAATCCCACGAAAAGATTCTAAGCGAACTACATCCCCGGGCACAAGCCACGCAACCCATTGTTTATTTTGGAAGTACCACACATCTCGCGCGTGCCGTTCGACCGGCGTATCATCGCCCGCCGAGGCTCGCAGAGCCAACTCTTATATAATATATCTTTTAAGACTTCTCTTCGGCATCCGCACTACCTTCCCATCCCTACCACCCAGTGGCCTCGCGATACTGCGGCCACGCACATCAAGGCTCATGCCCTATGACTGACCGACTCGACTTGCTGAAAATCGCCCAGGAAGAACAGAAAGGCGACCTGTTCAAACTTCTGGACAGCATCTACAAGCGATCCAAGGTGCAGCCGCGCGGCTGCACGGACGCGATCATCTGGGAAGGTGGCAACAGCGCCGGTGGCGTGAAGCCGGTCGCGCATGCGTTCACCGACATGTTCGCCCTCAACGGCACGTTGATGGCGCTTGACGTCCTTGGTTTGCCCTTCCTGGGCGTACCGATGATGGCGCAGTTCCGGCACGACTCGAAGCTGGTGTCACTCGACTGGTTCGGCAAGCTCGAGTTCACGGCGCTGAAGTGGTCTACCGCCGGCGATTTCCTGGTGAACGAGAACGGCAAAAAAGTCGTGGTGAACGGCAAGTCCGCGAACGCGCCCCTGCGGACCGCCGCGGGCGTGTACTGCAACGTCCGCCCGTACGGCACGATCACTACCATCCGCTTCATGCCTGGCCTGCCGTATTCGCAGGACAAGAAGAAGTTCTTGGTTGACCGCGCCACTGGGAACATTCACTCGGAAATGAACACCCCGGGCGTGCGCATGGCTTACGCCGCCCGTCTGTTCCTGAAAATGGTGCACGAGACCGGACAGATCGGTCGCGTCGCCACCAAACCCACCCAGGCGCAGGAAGACGCCATCAACGCCGGCATCATCCGCTGGATGCTCCAGGGCACCAAGTTCCAGCTGAAGCGGCGCTATTCGGTGGACGCCTACGAAGAGCACAAGGACAACGTTGACGCGATCGTTGCCCTGCTGCCCAAGGATTTCAAGGACGGCATGGAGAATTGGGGCGGAGAGATCTATGAGCACATCGCCGACACCAATTTCGGGCTGCTGCTGCACGACATGGTTCAGCAAAAGGGCTGCGTCGTGTACGCGACCGACCTGGACGGCGACCGGCTCACCGACCTGATGGCCGACGCGCCGGATTTCCTGCGCAGCTGGGGTCAGATGATCCTCGACCGCGTGAAGCCCGGAACGGACATGAACAAGCTGTGGGGCGATATGGGCTTCACGATGAAGAACGGCAAGGACATGACCAGCGTCATGTATCGCATGGTGGGCGAACCGATTTACGAACAGACGCTCGGTTCGGCCGATGCGATGCTGCTCCGTCTGCTGGCCGGCGACGAGTCTGAAGGCGGTACCAAGCAGCCGTATGACCCGCGCATTCACTTCGTGCTCATCAACGAGGCCTACAAGGCCGCCAACCCCGGCAACACGGAACTGGCCAAGTGGCTGGATGAACAGCTCGCAACATTCGACAAGATCTACAGCGGGAAGCGTCCGCGCTACATCGAGGGCTACCAGAAGCTCAAGGAGGCCATCAAGCCCTGGGGCACCAAGTAATCCGAGCCCGCATCACAGACGAAAAAAAAGCCGCCCGTGGGCGGCTTTTTCATTGGATTCTAAGTATTGCCTCAGGCTTTCTGGATATTCGAAGCCTGCTTGCCTTTCGGTCCCTGCACCACGTCGAAGGACACCTTCTGGCCTTCCTTCAGCGTCTTGAATCCGGCCATGTTGATGGCCGAAAAGTGCGCGAACAGGTCTTCGCTACCGTCGTCCGGGGTGATGAAGCCGTAGCCTTTAGCGTCGTTGAACCACTTAACGGTGCCAGTCGCCATTGTCGATACTTCCTCTGCGTAGATGTCGAGTATCCGGGCAGAAACCCGGGCCATGCCTGAACTTCATAGCCCCGCCGCCCTTCTAATGGCGTTACAGACAGCTTGAATCCAAACACAGCCCGCCTTTTTACCCGGCTTGGCTTGGCTCGTCAAGAGCCTGTGCCGGCAGCGTTTTGCGCGTCGCAGGCCCGGCTAACGCAGGTGCCGCCCGTTTCCCGAGGCGCCTGCAGTGGCCCGGATATTGCATTGCACTGCCTGTGCACATTGATTAGGATGAAGACATTGAATCTTCGATGACCTCGCAACAGGGGAACCGGGGAGCGACTGACGAGTCCGACACAGGTGCGCGGACGGCAAGGCTTGCGGGCGGGCGGCAATATGGCGAAGTTCAAGGACGACAGCTTGTTGGAGGCGGAGAAGGTCAAGCTAAAGCCTCCGCCGATGTACAAGGTCATGCTGCTGAACGACGACTACACCCCGATGGAGTTCGTGGTGCTGGTTTTGCAAAAGTTCTTCAGCATGACTCGCGAGAAGGCCACGCAGGTGATGTTGATGGTGCATCGTGAAGGCATGGGCGTCTGCGGCGTGTATCCTAAGGACATCGCGGCGTCCAAAGTCCAGCAGGTTTCGGCATACGCCAAGAAGCACCAGCATCCGCTGCAGTGCGTGATGGAGGAAACGTAGATGATTGCCCAGGAACTCGAAGTAAGCCTCCACATGGCGTTCGTCGAGGCGCGTCAGAAGCGCCACGAGTTCATCACCGTCGAACACCTCCTGCTCGCGCTGCTCGACAATCCCACGGCTGCCGAGGTTCTGCGCGCCTGCGGAGCCAATCTGGATGAACTGCGCAAGCAGCTTTCGCAGCACATCACGGAGCAGACGCCGAAGATCGCCGCCGACCGGGAAGTCGACACGCAGCCGACGCTCGGCTTCCAGCGCGTCATCCAGCGTGCCATCCTGCACGTGCAATCCTCCGGCAAGAAAGAGGTCACGGGCGCGAACGTGCTGGTCGCCATCTTCGGCGAGAAGGACTCGCACGCGGTCTACTTCCTGCAGCAGGGGGCGACCCGGCTCGACGTGGTCAATTACATTTCGCACGGCATCACCAAGACTCCCCAGCCCGCCTCGGCCAAGCCCGAACAGGAGAGCGAGCAGGAGGGTCAGGCGGAAGCGGCGAACAGCCCGCTCGACAACTACACGCAGAACCTGAATGCACACGCCCTTGCCGGGAAGGTCGATCCGCTGATCGGCCGGGACAAGGAACTCGAGCGGGTGATCCAGACCCTGTGCCGCCGGCGCAAGAACAATCCTCTGCTGGTCGGCGAGGCGGGCGTGGGAAAGACCGCGATTGCCGAGGGCCTGGCGCGGCGTATCGTCGAGGGCAACATCCCCGAATTGCTGGAGAAGGCCACCGTCTATTCGCTTGACATGGGCGCGCTTCTGGCCGGCACCAAGTACCGTGGCGACTTCGAGCAGCGGCTCAAGGCGGTGCTCAAGCAACTGGTCGACAATCCTCACGCGATCCTTTTCATCGACGAAATCCACACCGTGATCGGCGCGGGCGCGGCCTCCGGAGGCACGCTGGATGCCTCCAATCTGCTCAAGCCCATGCTCTCCAACGGCCAGCTCAAGTGCATAGGCGCGACCACCTACACGGAGTATCGGGGTGTGTTCGAGAAGGATCACGCGCTTTCCCGCCGCTTCCAGAAGATCGATGTCAACGAGCCCTCGATCGAGGAAACCGTGGAGATCCTCAAGGGCCTCAAGACCCGCTTTGAGGCCCATCACGGGGTCAAGTAGCACCGCCAATGCGCTGACCACTGCCGCAGAACTCTCCGCGCGCCACATCAATGACCGCCATCTTCCCGACAAGGCGATTGACGTGATCGACGAGGCCGGTGCTGCGCAACGCATACAGCCCAAGTCCAAGCAGAAGAAGGTCATCGGCAAGGCAGAGATCGAGGACATCATCGCTAAGATCGCCTCGCATCCCGCCGCGCTCGGTCTCCTCGACGACCGCAGCGCCCCGGAGACCTGGAGCGCGACCTCAAGGCGACGGTGTTCGGCCAGGACAAGGCGATCGAGGCGCTGGCCCGGCGATCAGGATGGCGCGCCCGGCCTGGGCAACCCGGTTAAGCCTATCGGCTGCTTCCTGTTCTCCGGACCGACCGGTGTCGGCAAGACGGAAGTCGCTCGCCAGCTCGCCTATTGCATGGGCATCGAACTGATCCGCTTCGACATGTCGGAGTACATGGAGCGTCACGCCGTGTCTCGCCTGATCGGCGCCCCGCCCGGCTATGTCGGTTTCGAGCAGGGCGGACTGCTGACCGAGCAGATCACCAAGAAGCCGTACTCGGTTCTGCTGCTCGACGAGATCGAGAAGGCCCACCCGGACATCTACAACATCCTGCTGCAGGTGATGGACCACGGCACGCTGACCGACAACAACGGGCGCAAGGCCGACTTCCGCAATGTCGTCATCGTCATGACCACCAACGCCGGTGCGGAAGCGCTGTCGAAGAACGTCATGGGTTTCACGAGCAGCAAGGAGTCGGGCGACGAGATGGAGGCCATCAAGCGCCTGTTCACGCCGGAATTCCGCAACCGCCTGGATGCGACCATCTCGTTCCACGCCCTCGACGAGGCCATCATCCTGCGCGTAGTCGACAAGTTCCTCATGCAGCTCGAGGAACAGCTGCAGGAGAAGAAGGTCGAGGCAAGCTTCACGCCCAAGCTCAAGGCCTTCCTCGGCAGGAAGGGCTTCGATCCGCTGATGGGCGCCCGCCCGATGGCGCGCCTGATCCAGGACTCCATCCGCCGCGCGCTGGCCGACGAACTGCTGTTCGGCAAGCTGGCCAGCGGAGGCAAGGTCACCATCGACGTTGGCGACAGCGAGAACATCGTGCTGCGTTTCGAGGAAGAGGCGGCCGCGGTCTCCGAGCGTCGCCTGCTTCAGGAAAACCGCGCCGCAGCGCGGTTTTTTTTCGCCCTGACCGTTCCGGCAGCGCAATTTGCCCATGTCGCAACGCGCCTTGACAGCGCTCTCTTCGCCATTGGAAACTGGCCGACCCCGGGCAAAGACCCGGCCAGCTCACCGGAGACAGCCCCCCATGAAACGATCGATACTCGCAGCCGCGCTGCTCACAGTCGCCGGCACGGCATTCGGCCAGCCGGCCGACCCCAACCTCGGCCGCAACCTTGCGGCTGCCTGCGCAATCTGCCACGGCACCAACGGCGTCAACGCTGGCGGCCTGCCTAATCTGGCAGGCCAGCACAAGGACTACATGGTCCAGCAATTGCGGGACTTCCGCGACGGCAAACGGCCGGCCACGATCATGCATCAGATCGCCAAGGGCTATACCGAGCCCCAGATCGAAGCGCTCGCGGCCTTTTTTGCCGCACAGAAAGCGAAATAGGGAGACCCGGAATGAACAAGTCATTCAACAGGCGTGATTTCATCAAGCTCGCCGGCGCTGGTGCCGCGGGTGCCGTCCTTTCCGGCTGCGCGAGCACGCCCGAGGCGAAGAAGCCCCTCGCCCGCGTCATCGTGATCGGTGGAGGCTACGGCGGCGCAACCGCAGCGCGCTACCTCCGCATGTGGGGCGGCGGCGCCATCGAGGTTTTCCTGATCGAACGCAACACACAGTTCGTCTCCTGCCCCCTGTCGAACCTGGTGCTCGGAGGTTCGCGCAAGATCGAAGACGTGACCATGGGATACGGCAGGCTGCGCGACCTGGGTGTCGTGGTCCTGCACGACGAAGTCATCGGCGTGGACGCGGCCAAGAAGCAGATCTCGCTGAAGAAGATCGCCAACCTGAAATACGACCGCCTGATTGTCTCCCCCGGCGTCGACCTCATGCACAACCAGATCGCCGGCTACGACGCTGCCGCGCAGAAGACCGTGCTGCATGCATGGAAGGCCGGTCCAGAGACCGTCGCCCTGCGCGCCCAGCTCGAGGCCATGCGCGATGGCGGCGTCTATGTGCTCGCGATCCCCAAGGCGCCCTACCGCTGCCCGCCGGACCCACGAGCGCGCCTGTCAGGTTGCCAGCTACTTCAAGAAGGCCAAGCCCAAGTCCAAGGTTCTCGTGCTGGACGGCAACGAGGACATCGTCTCCAAGAAAGGCCTGTTCCTGGCGGCCTGGAACGACTTGTACAAGGGCATCATCCAGTACACGCCGAACCAGGAGATCAAGGAAGTCAACGCCAGGGCCGGCACGGTCAAAACCGACTTCGACAGCTTCAAGGGTGATGTGCTGAACATCCTGCCGCCCATGCGCGCCGGAGACATCGCCGTCCAGGCCAAGCTGATCACGCACAACAACCGCTGGTGCGATGTCAACTGGCTGACCATGGAGTCCACGGTCGCGCCGGGCATACACGTGCTCGGCGATGCCACCCTTTCGGCCCCCGCCATGCCGAAATCGGGAAGCATGGCCAACAACCATGCCAAGATCGCCGCGGCCGCGATACTCGCGCACTACCTGGGCGAAGCGCCCAACCCGCAACCCGTGATCTCCAACACCTGCTACAGCTACGTCAGCGACACCGAAGCCATGCACGTCAACTCGGTGCACCGCTACGATGCCGGCAAGAAGACGCTGGTTCCGGTCGCTGGTGCTGGCGGCGTATCCAGCGGGCGCAATGCCCTGGAGAAGGGCTATGCCGACGCCTGGGCCAAGAACATCTGGGCAGACGCGCTAGGCTAGCCGAATCAGACAGAGCCCCTCATGCAGGGGCTCTGTCTTTTCAGGCCTTGCCGGTGCTGCCGAAGCCACCGGCGCCCCGGGTGGAGGCTTCGAAGGCTTCAACCACGTTCCACTCGACCTGCGCGACCGGCACCACGACGAGCTGTGCGATGCGCTCCAGCGGATTGATCGTGAACGCAGCCTGACCGCGGTTCCAGACCGAGACGAAGATCTGGCCCTGGTAATCCGAATCGATCAAGCCGACCAGGTTGCCCAGCACGATGCCGTGCTTGGCGCCCAGGCCGGAACGCGGCAGCACGATGGCGGCGTAGCCCGGGTCGCCGATATGGATGGCGATGCCCGAAGGCACGAGCTGGCTGTCTCCGGGACGAAGTTCCAGTGGCGCATCCAGGCAGGCACGCAGATCCAGGCCGGCCGCGCCCGGCGTGCCGTACTGCGGCAGATTGCCCTGCAGGCGCGCGTCCAGCACGCGTACGTCCAGGCGGCGCATCCTCAGCGCCTGCGTTTTGCCCAGCATGCCGGCGACATGCGCCACCAGCCGGCGTGCCAGTTCGATTTTCGCTCCGCGACCAAGCGCATGCTCGCCGGCGTCATCGAACAGCGTAATGGCGTTCTCGTCGGCACCGAGCGCCTCCTGCGCCAGATTCGCCGCCAGCAGCGGAATCTTCTTCCTGGCGCGCTTCTCGCGTGCATGCACCAGGAGCTTCTCGCTCTCGGCGGCGAAACCCACGCAGAACGGCGGTTTCGTCAGTCCCGCGACATGCGCCAGGATGTCCGGGTTCTCCACCAATTCCACCGTCATGCCCTTCTTCGCACCCTTCTTGATCTTCTGCCCCGCGGGGTTCGCCGCACGGTAGTCGGCGACCGCTGCCACGGAGATGAAGATGTCGGCTGCGCCGACTTCGCGCTTGACGGCGGAGAACATTTGCGCAGCGGATTTCACGTCCACACGCGCCACCCCGGCCGGGGTGGCCAGCGCGGTGGGGCCGCTGACCAGTGTCACGCTCGCGCCCGCTTCACGCGCCGCCTTGGCGACCGCGTAGCCCATCTTTCCCGAACTGGCATTGGTGATGGCGCGCACCGGATCGATCGGCTCCACCGTAGGTCCCGCTGTGATCAGCACGCGCTTGCCGGCGAGCAGCTTGGGCTGGAAGAACGCCTCGATCTCCTCGAAGATCGCCTCGGCCTCCAGCATGCGTCCCATGCCCGTCTCCCCGCAGGCCTGCTCCCCGGCCGCCGGCCCCGCGAACAGCACGCCGTCGGCTGCAAGCTGCCGGGCGTTCCTGCGCGTCGCCGGGTTGTCCCACATCTGCCGGTTCATGGCCGGCGCGACCATCAGCGGACAGTCACGCGCCAGGCACAGGGTGGACAGCAGGTCGTCGGCCAGGCCGTGCGCGACCTTGGCCAGGAAATCGGCCGAGGCCGGCGCGATCACCAGCAGCTCGCGATCGCGCGACAACTCGATATGGCCCATGTTGTCCGGGATGCTGGCGTCCCACAGATCGGTGTGCACGGGCTTGCCCGAAAGCGCCTGCATGGTCACCGGCGTGATGAAGCGCGTCGCCGACGCGGTCATGACGACGCGCAGGTCACAGCCGGACTTGATCAGCAGGCGCGCGAGCTCGGCCGACTTGTAGGCCGCGATGCCGCCGGTCAATCCGAGGAGGATGCGTTTGCCTGCGATCGATGTCATCTGGCGAGCGCCACGCGCGTTGAATCGGAAGGGGATTCTACGGGAAAGGCCTGGGCATGGCGATTTCGCATTGGCCCGCCGCCGAGCGACCGCGCGAGCGCTTGCTTGCGCTCGGCGCGGCCGGCCTGAGCGACGCGGAGCTGGTCGCGCTGTTCCTGCGCACGGGTATCGCAGGCAAGAGCGCGGTCGAACTGGGTCGCGAACTCATCGCGCGCTTCGGCGGACTGGCCGGATTGCTGGCCGCCGACGTTCGCGCCCTCGCCGGAGTGAAGGGGCTGGGCGAAGCCAAGCGAGCGCAACTGGCCGCCGTCCTCGAAATCGCCCGCCGCGCCCTGGCCGAGGACCTGCGCACCAGCAGCGCGCTGACTTCGCCGCAATCCGTGCGCGACTACCTGCGCCTGGGGCTCTCCGCCCGGGAACACGAGGTCTTCGTGGTGCTGTTCCTGGACGCCCAGCATCGCGTGTTGTGCATCGAGGAGCTGTTTCGCGGCACCCTTACCCAGACCAGCGTCTATCCTCGCGAGGTGGTGAAGGCCGCCCTGCGTGCCAACGCCGCCGCCGTGATCTTCGCGCACAACCACCCGTCCGGCGTCGCCGAGCCCAGCCAGGCCGACGAACTGCTGACCCGCCAGTTGAAGGACGCCCTGGCCATGGTCGACGTGAAGGTGCTGGACCATTTCATCGTCGCGGGCCGCGCGACCCTCTCCTTCGCCGAGCGAGGCTTGCTCTAGAACTGCTGCTTAGGCTGGTCGTCGATGTCGATGGTGCGGAAGTTGGATCCGCCCGGCGTCGGCGTGCCGGAGACGCGCCGGGCGTCGCCGGCGGTTCGCCGCGCAGCGCGCCCGCGGCCAGCAACCTGGCGATGGAAGCATGCCCGCGCTCGCGCGCCACGTCCTCGGCGCTGCGCCCCTCGCGATTCCTGACCTTGGCGTCCTTCACGCGCGCGAGCAGCAGGCGCACCAGCTCGAGGTTGCCCGAATCGGCAGCCGAGTGCAGCGGGCCATTGCCGGCGATATCCGCCTGGTTCGGATCCGCACCGCGCTGCAGCAGCAGAGCCACCACCGCGGCATTGCCCGACAGCGCGGCCCAATGCAGCGCGGTTTCACCGTCGTCGTTGCGCGCGCGCACATCGGCCCCCGCGCCGAGCAGCATGGCTGCGTACTCCGGCTCGGGATTCAGCACGGCGTAATGCAGCGGGGTCTCGCCGTTCTTCGATCGGGCGCGCAACCCGGCACCGGCCTTGATCAACACCCGCGTGAGCTCACGCATGCCCTTTTCGACCGCTCGGTGCAGCGGCGATTCGCCGTCCGCATTGCGTGCGTCCAGGTTCACGCGCTCACGCGCCAGGATGCCTTCGGCCACCAGTTCCTTGCCTTCGTCGATGGCCGCGAACAGTCGCAGCTCGACTTCGCCGGCCGCAACCTGCGCCCGCACCGGCGCGACGGCCGCGACCATCGCCAGCGCACACATCAGGGCTCGCAGGACGACCGCCATCAGCGACTGGCCGCAGGCAGCGGCAGATCGCGCGCCAAGACCTCGGCCAGATGCAGCGTCCGCCTGCCAGCCCCCTGTTCGATCTGTTCGCGGCAGGAAAAACCGTTGGCGACGATCACGGTATCCGCCGCCGCTGCGCGCACGCTGGGCAGCAGCACCATTTCTCCGATCTTCTGCGAAGCCTCGTAGTGCTCGGGTTTGAAACCGAAGGAACCGGCCATGCCGCAGCACCCTGCGTCGGGGGCGTCCACTGCATAGCCGGCCGCCTTCAACATCTTGAGCTCGGCCTGCATGCCCATCAGGGCTTTCTGGTGGCAATGGCCGTGCAGCAAGGCGCGGCGCACCTTGCCGTCCGCAGGCGCGGAAGGCAGCCAACCGCTGCGGTCCAGGTACTCGGCCAGAGTATGTGTCTGCGCGGCCAGACGGGCGGCGCGCTCGTCGTCCGGGAACAGCTTGCCGAGTTCGTCGCGGAACACCGCCACGCAGGAGGGCTCCAGCCCGATGACCGGGACACCGGCCATGATCTGCGCACCCAGCACATCGAGTATGCGTCCCAATGCGGACCTGGCCTGGTCGAGCAGGCCGAAATCGTACAGCGGCCGGCCGCAGCACAGGCGCGCCTGCGGCAGGCTCACGCGGCACCCCGCCGCCTCCAGCACCTGCACGGCGGCCAGCGCCGCCTCGGGACGGAAGTGGTTGCTGAAGGTATCGGCCCACAGGATCACGGGTTCGCCGCGGCGCACCGCCTGCGTGCCGGCCGGATCACGCCGACCCTGCTGCATGGCATCGAACCGGCTGCGGAAACTGCTCTCCGCGAAAGCCGGCAACTCGCGCTTGCCGGCGATGCCGGCCAGTCGCTTCACCAGCGCGCCGAGCGCAGGCGACTGCGTGACGAAATTCGACAGACGCGGAAACGCGCCGGCCAGCGGCGCCCAGTCGCCGATGCGACCCATCGACCAGGCCTGACGCGGACGCGCATGCTTCTCGTGGTAATGCGAAAGGAACTCGGCCTTGTAAGTGGCCATGTCCGTATGCGTCGGGCAATCGCTCTTTGCAACCCTTGCAGGCCAGGCACCAGTCGAGCGCCTCCCCTGACCTCGCTGCTGTTCCAGCCATCCTGATCACTTCACCCTGCAGCATCTCGAACAGCAGGCGCGCGCGCCCGCGCGTCGAGTACTTCTCCTCGCCCGTGGCGCGGTAACTCGGGCACATGGTGCCGCCGGATTGCGCGCGGCACTTGCCCATGCCGATGCAGTGTTCGGTGGCGCGCGTGAAACCGTCGCCGACCTCGCTCCTGAAGGCGAAGCGGGTGGCGAGGGTCACCGGCCGGTAGGACGGCCCCAGTCGCAGGTTCTCGTCGGCACGGTACACCGGGCCCAGGGCGTTCACCAGCTTGCCCGGGTTCATGCGGTTCAGCGGATCCCAGATCGACTTGAACTCGCGGAACGCGGCCATCAGTTCCTCGCCGTACATGGCCGGCAGGAACTCGGCCTTGGCCTGACCGTCGCCGTGCTCGCCCGACAGCGAGCCGCCGTACTTCACCACCAGTTCCGCGGCGGCCTTCAGGAAGCCGCGCCACTGCACCAGGCCCTCGGGCGTGCGCAGCTCGAAATTGATGCGGGCGTGGATGCAACCGTCGCCGAAGTGCCCGTACAGTGAAGTGCGGTAGCCGCAGCGGTCGATCAGCGCCTGGAATTCGCGCAGGTAATCACCCAGGCGCAGCGGGTCGACGGCAGCGTCCTCCCAGCCCACCACAGGGTCGGGCCCGCGGCTCGCATAATCGGCGCCGCGGTTCAGCGACACCGCTGACGCGCCGGTCTCGCGTATGGTCCACAGCCGCTGTATGGTCGGCTTGTCCTCGAGCAGCAACGCGCTGGGCCGCGGATCGCGTCCCTGCACCGCCGCCATCAGCGCGCGCGCCTGCCCGGCCGCGTCTGCGCGCGTGTCGGCGCCGAACTCGATCATCAGCCAGGCCTGTCCCTCGGGCAACAGCGCGATGTCGTCCAGCTTCAGGCCGCGCTCGCGCAGCCCGCCGATGATCTTGTAGTCGAGGCCCTCGCAGGCGATCGGCCCGGCCGGCAGCACCACCGGCACGATGTCGCCTGCGGCGTAGATGTCCGGAAAGCCCAGCACCAGCAGCACGCGCTCGGGCGGATTCTTCACCAGCCGCGTCCTGGCCTGCAGGGTCACGGCACAGGTGCCCTCCGAGCCCACCAGCGCACGCGCCAGGTTGAAGCCGTTCTCGGGCAGCAGCTGGTCGAGGTTGTAACCCGAGACGCGGCGCTTGATCTTCGGAAACTTCGCGCGGATCAGGTCGGCGTAGCGGTCACGCAGGTCGCGCAGCCGAGCGTAGATCTCGCCCTGGCGCCCGCCGCGCGCGATGACGGCCTCGAGTTCGCTCTCCGAAGTCGGGCCGACCCAGAAGCGCGCACCGTCGTAGGTCAGCACCTCCAGCGCTTCGATGTTCTCCACGGTCTTGCCGGCCATCACCGAATGCGCGCCGCAGGAGTTGTTGCCGATCATGCCGCCCAGCGTGCAGCGGCTGTGGGTGGCCGGGTCCGGGCCGAAGGTCAGGCCCTGCTTCTCGGCCTCGCCCTTGAGCGCGTCGCAAACCGTGCCGGGCTGCACCAGCGCGGTACGCCCCTCGGCGTCGACGGCCAGCACCCGGTTCATGTGGCGCGAGCAGTCCAGCACCACGGCCACGTTCACGCACTGGCCGTTCTGCGAGGTGCCGCCGCCGCGCGGCAGCAGCGGCACGCCGTGCTCGCGGCACAGGCGCACCGCGGCCTCGATGTCCTCGGCAGATTTCGGCAGCACCACGCCGATCGGAATCTGGCGGTAATTGGAGGCGTCTGACGAATACACCGCGCGGCTGCCGGCATCGAAGCGCACCTCGCCCTCGAGCGCGCCGGCCAGGGCTGCGGCCAGGGCGTGCACGTCGGGGGAGACGGGCGAAGCGGAAGGTTGAACCGGGACGGCGCTCATTGCGGGCGGCATTGTAACGGTTTAATCCCCTCGCCCGCCCCCGGGGATCAGTCGCCGCGGCGCCGACTCGGACGCATTCCGGTGCGAGTTCGTGCCCGGCAAAGTGGATGCGGAGATGCCGCTCAGGCGGCCAGTGAAGCCGGGTCCAGGGACTCGATCACCGGCGGCAGCGGGCAGTCCAGCGTGGCCGCCACCGTGCGCAGCAGCTCCACTTCGGCGACGCGATAGACGCCATCGGCTTCGGCCGCGGCCAGGCAGGCCTTGAGCAGGCGCGGCTTGGCCAGCGGGGCGAGCAGGCGCAGGCGCTCCAGCGCATCGCCCACCCGGCCCAGCGTGAGCGATGCCGCCTCAGGAACCGCAGCCGGCACCAGGCCCGCCGCCTCGAGGGCCTGCGCATAGGCACTGGCGGTATCGCCGCGTCCGGCATGCGCGAGCACGGCCAGCAGCACCTGCGCGTCGGCCTCGAGTTCGTGCAGGTCTCGATAGCGCGCCGCCGGCGGCCGACCCGCACCCGCGCGCAATCCCTGGCGCAGGAAGGTGAGCAGCACGAACTCGGACAGGGTCACGCGCCTGTCGGCCTGCGCCAGCGACTCCAGCTGGGCCAGCAAACCGTCGCGCTCCGCCTGCGGCAGGGACTTCAATGCCGGCAGCGCCAGCTCTGTCAGCGGCAGGACCCAGGCGCGCGCCAGCGCACCGCCGCGCTCGCGCAGCGCGAACACCGCAGCCGCATCGCCGGCGCCGCGTGCCGCCTCGATCAGTTCGCGCTGCGCCGTGCGCACCGCGGCGTCGGCATCCAGCGCCATCGCCAGCGCCAGATGCGCAGCGCCGGGCAGTCCGCGCGCGGCGTCGCGCAGGGGAGCGGGTATCGCGCCCAGCACGCGCCGCGCCATGTCCACGTCATCCGGCCCCAGCCTGCCGACCGCCGCAGACAGCCCGTTCGACGCCCCCCAGCCCTGCGCCGTCGGCGCCTCCGCCGCTGCACCGGCAGAAGCCGCGAAGCCGGCTGCGGCTTGCGCTCCCGACCCCGCCGCGTAGGCTTCCAGCCCCGCGGCGGGCTGCGGTCGCGCACGCCGGTAACGGGTCTGCGCAAAGCCGGGCCGGATGCGTGCGATGCGCTCCTCGAGCGGCGGATGGGTGGCGAACAGCCCGGAGAACCACATGTTCACGCTCTGGCCGAAGAACAGGTGGCTCATCTCCTCGGCATGCAGGTTGCGGATCTCGCTGCCCGCACCGTGCGCACCCGAGGCCGCCGCGATGCGGTCCAGCGCGCCGGCCAATCCATCCGGATTGCGCGTGAACTGCACGCCCGAGGCATCGGCCAGGAACTCGCGCTGGCGCGAGATCGCCGCCTTGATCAGGCGAGCGAAGAACAGGCCCAGGTAACCGACCACCATCAGCACCAGCCCGACCAGCACCAGCGCCGCGGCGACGCGCGTATCGTCGCGGCTGCCCGAACCCTTGTGGCGCAGCGAACGCAGCATGAACTCGCCGATCTGGCCGACGAAAACAATGCCGTGCAGCACGCCGATCAGGTGGATGTTCAGGCGCATGTCGCCGTTCAGGATGTGGCTGAACTCGTGCCCGATCACGCCCTGCAGTTCGTCGCGGTTCAACTGTTCGAGCGCGCCGCGCGTCACCGCCACCACCGCCTGGTTGGGCGCATAGCCCGCGGCGAAGGCGTTGATGCCGGGTTCGTCGTTCATCACGAATACCGGCGGCACCGAAACGCCGGCCGCGATCGCCATCTCCTCGACCACATTCAGCAGCCTGCGCTCCAGCGGATCCTGCGAGCGCCCCGAAACGCGTGCGGCGCCCAGCATCCCGGCCACGGATTCACCGCCCTCGGCGAGCTGGCCGACCTTGTACAGGGAGGCGCCGAGGATCACCAGCAGCGTGAGGCCGGTCGAGGCCCAGTAGACCTTCTGCGGCACGACCTGCAGGAAGTAACCGCCGGCCAGCAGCCCGAGCGCGCTGCCCGGCGCGCCGCGATCGATCGCGCGCGCGGCCGCCGAGATCGTGCCGGCCGGCACGTTGTCCAGCGGCCAGGCCGCCATCACCCAGGCCAGGCCCACGCCGGCGTTCACGACCAGCACGATGCCGGCCACCGCCAGCAGGTAAAGCAGGATCAGCCAGCGCGTGCTGCGCCGCGCGCGCTCCTGATGCTCGAAGAAGTCCATGCCGCGTGCCGCCCGCGCCGGAACCGCCGGAGCCGGCTCAGAACTTGACCTGCGGCGCCTTGCGTTCCTCGGCCGACTCGGTGGCCTGCAACAGCTCGGCCGGCTTGAACTGGAAGAACCCGGCAAAGAAGGTATCCGGGAAGCTTTCGCGCCTGGTGTTGTAGGACATCACCGCATCGTTGTAGGCCTGGCGCGCGAACGAGATCTTGTTCTCCGTGCTGGAGAGTTCCTCCTGCACCGCGAGCATGTTCTGATTGGCCTTGAGGTCCGGATAGGCCTCGGCCAGGGCGAACAGCTTGCCCAGCGCACCGGAAAGTCCCGCCTCGGCGCCGACCAGGGCCTGAATGGCGGCACCGTCGGCCGGGTCGCCGGCGGCCTTCTGCGCGGCGGAGGCCGCGCCGTTGCGCGCCGCGATCACGGCCTCCAGGGTATTGCGCTCGTGCGCCATGTAGCCCTTGGCGACCTCGACCAGGTTGGGGATCAGGTCGTAACGGCGCTTCAACTGCACATCGATCTGCGCGAACGCGTTCTTGAAACGGTTGCGCAGCGCCACCAGGCCGTTGTAGATGGACATGGCCCAGACCACCAGCGCGACGATCACGCCGAGAAAGATCCATCCTCCGCCCATACGCACCTCCGCTGGCCATAGTCCGATGCGGGCTAATATAGCATCGCCGCGTTGCTCCCCCGGCACCCGATCCCGCGGCAGCACAACCCGGAACACGACCCGCCTTGCAATCTGCCCCGTCCCCCGCCCCCCGCCGCCTGCTCGACGTCCAAGCGCACGAGTGGCCGGCGCTCGCCGCCTCGTTCGCGTACTTCTTCTGCCTGCTGGCGGGCTATTACATCCTGCGCCCGATCCGCGACGCCATGGGCGTGGCCATCGGCGCTCAGCAACTGCCGATGCTGTTCACGCTCACCTTTGCGGCCATGCTGGCGCTGGTGCCGCTGTTCGGCTGGCTGTGCGCCCGCCTGCCGCGCGCCCGGCTGCTGCCCGTGCTGTACGGTTTCTTCGCGCTGAACCTGGCCGGCTTCTGGTGGGCCATGCGCGCCGACGTGCCGGCACATCAGCTCGGCCCCTTGTTCTTCGTCTGGGTCAGCGTCTACAACCTGTTCGTGGTCTCGGTGTTCTGGAGCTTCATGGCCGACCTCTATGCGCCGGCGCAGGCCGGGCGCCTGTACGGGACCATTGCCGCCGGCGGCAGCAGCGGCGCGATCGCCGGGCCGGCGCTGACGGCGATGTTCGCCGAGCGACTGGGCACGCCGGCGCTGCTGCTGGTATCGGCCGCTTTTCTGCTTGCCGCCATGGCCTGCATCGCCGTGCTGGCGCGCTGGGCGCGGCGGCATCCGCGACCCGCCGAACCGCATCCCGACCAGGCCCTGGGCGGCTCGGTGCTGGCCGGGCTCACCGGGGTGCTGCGATCGCGCTACCTGCTGGGCATCTGCGGCTACCTGCTGTGCTACACCCTGCTGTCCACCGTGCTGTACTTCCAGCAGGTGGAGATCGTCGGCCGCGAGGTCGGCGACCGCGAGTCGCGCACGCGGCTGTTCGCCAGCGTGGACCTGGCGGTGAACACGCTGACCCTGCTGACCCAGGTATTGCTGTTCTCCACCCTGCTGCGCCGGCTCGGACCGGGCTGGATGCTGGCGCTGATGCCGCTCGCGTCGATCGCCGGTTTCGCGCTGCTCGGCGCGGCCCCGGTGCTGGCGGTGCTGATCGCCTTCGGCGTGCTGCGCCGGGCCGGCGAATTCGCGCTGTCCAAACCGATGCGCGAAACCCTATTCGCCGCGGTGCCGCGCGAAGAGCGCTACAAGGCCAAGAATTTCATCGACACGGCAATCTACCGCGGCGGCGACACCGCCTCGGGCTGGCTGTTCAACGGGCTGCGTGCGCTGGGCATGTCTCTGTCGGCGATCTCCTGGGCCATGGTGCCAGTGGCGTTGGGCTGGACTGCGCTGGCGTTCTGGCTGGGCCGCAGAAACAGCGAACTGCGCAGGACGCAGGAACCAAGCCCGTCCGCGCGTGTCTAGAATTCGCCCATGCACAGAAGAACCGCCCTCGCCTCGCTGGCCGCGCTGTGCGCGTCCCCTCGTGAAGCCCGCCGCCGCCCAGGCGCCCGGCGCGCCGCTGCTCGCGCGCGCCATCCCGGTCTCGGGAGAATCGCTGCCGGTGGTCGGCGTGGGCACCTGGCAGACTTTCGACGTCGGCGCCGGGTCCGCCGCGCGCGCACCGCTGCGCGAGGTGCTGCGCACCTTCGCCGCCGCCGGCGGACGCGTGATCGACAGTTCGCCGATGTACGGCGCCAGCGAAGCCGTGACCGGCGACCTGTCCGCGGAGCTGAACCTCGCCGGCCGGCTGTTCGTCGCCACCAAGGTGTGGACCAGCGGCCGCGAGGCCGGCATCGCGCAGATGGAAGCCTCGATGGCGAAACTGCGCGCGCCGAAGATCGACCTCATGCAGGTGCATAACCTGGTCGACGTTGCCACCCACACGCGCACGCTGCGCGACTGGAAGGCGCAGGGTCGCATCCGTTACCTGGGCATCACGCACTACACCGCTTCGGCCTACGCCGAAGTCGAGCGCGTGCTGCAGGGCGGGCAGTACGACTTCCTGCAGATCAACTACTCGCTGGGCGAACCCGAGTCCGAGCGCCGCCTGCTGCCGCTGGCCGCGGAGAAGAAGGTGGCGGTGATCGTCAACCGGCCGTTCGCCGAAGGCGCCATGTTCCGCAAGGTGCGCGGCAATCCGCTGCCGGCCTGGGCCGCCGAGTTCGGCGCGGCGAGCTGGGCTCAGTACTTCCTGAAATGGATCGTCTCGCACCCCGCGGTCACCTGTGCGATCCCGGGCACCGGCAAGCCCGAACACATGGCCGACAACCTGGCCGCGGCACGCGGCCCCCTGCCCGATGCCGCCATGCGCCGCAGGATGGCGCAGCACTACGCCGCGCTTTGACCCGCCACCCGCGTTTCTCCGTCCGGCCACGCCGGGCCGCCGCGCTGCTGGCGGCGTGCCTGGCCCTGGCTTGCGCCCCTGCCCTGTCGCAGCAGCAGGCGCAGGAGGGCGTGAACGTGAAGCCCAGCCGTCTGCTGCTGCTGCCGCGCGCCACGGTCGAGAACTCCTCGGCGCAGCAGTACGGCGAGCTGATGCGCCAGGCCGCGCAGAAAGGCGCGCTGAACACCGACCGGCGCCAGGTCGAGCGGTTGCGCAACATCGCGCGCCGGCTGGTGCCGCACGCCGCCCGGTTCAATCCCGAGGCGGAGCGCTGGCGCTGGGAGGTGAACCTGCTGAACTCGAAAGCGGTGAATGCGTTCTGCATGCCCGGCGGCAAGATCGCCTTCTTCAGCGGCATCCTCACCAGCCTGCAGCTCAGCGACGACGAGGCCGCCGCCATCATGGGCCACGAGATCGCGCATGCGCTGCTCGAGCACGGCCGCGCCCGCATGTCCGAACAGGTGCTGAAGAACGTCGGCATCGGCGTGGCGGCCACGCTGTTCAACCTCGGCCAGCTGTCCACCACGCTGCTCGCCGAGGGGGCCAACCTGGCGGTCACGCTGCCGTTCTCGCGCAAGCACGAAACCGATGCCGACCTGGTCGGGCTGGAACTGGCCGCCCGCGCCGGCTACGACCCGCGCGCGGCAGTCAGCGTCTGGAAGAAGATGTCGCAACTGGGCGCCGGCCAGCCGCCGCAGTTCCTCTCCACCCACCCCGCGCACGCTTCGCGGATCCGCGAGATCGAGGCCGCGCTGCCGCGCGTGCAGCCGCTGTACGAACGCACCCGGCGCCCGGGGTGAAATCCGATTTCCGAACTTTACGAACGCAAAGTCGGCTCCTGGAGCCGCTTTCCGGGCAATTGGTGTATCGTTAAAGATACATTCCCTCCCGGAGACCGCCATGGCAGCAGATCCCGTCCTCGCCCTGCGCAAGCAGATGCTGGCTGCCGTCCTCGAGCGGCTGGCGCGTCGAGCGCGAAGAACTGAGCCAGGCCGAACTGGCCGAACTGCTCGGCCTGACGCGCGCGGCTCTCCGCAACTGCGCCAGCGGCAGGCGGCCGAGTTCAGCAGCCTGGAGGCGCTGGCGCGCATCGCGCTGCGCCTGGACCTGGCGGTGCGCGTCAGCGTGACGCGGCCCTACCAGCGCGACTGAACGTGCCGGCTCTAGCGCGCGAGGCGCGCTAGAGCCGCTCGTCCGGCGGCGCGATCTCGGTGACCAGGTCGCGGATCAGCGCCTTGTTGGCCAGCGGCTCGACCTTCATCTCGCGCGGCTCCAGCCGCGCCGTGCAGGCGTACACCGTCTTGCCGTCGACCAGCAGCATGCATTCCTTGCAGGTGTTGGCGCTGGTGCACGAATAGCGTATCGCCAGCGTCGGGTCGCGCTGCGCGCGGATCCAGCGCAGCGCATCGAGCACCGATTGGCCGGGTTCGTAGGGCACTTCGAACAGTTCGCTGCGCTTGTCCTCGCCGGGCGCGCCGCGCGACACCCTCAGGCTGGCCTTCATTGCGGTGCTCATGCCGGCTTCGCTCCTTGTATCGTCTGGTTGCGCTGCCAGGCCGGGTCCATGCCCGGGTGGTCTTCGCGCTGGTGCGCGCCGCGCGACTCGGTGCGCGACAGCGCGAGCTCGGCCACCCACTCGGCGACGCGCAACATGGTGTTCAGGTCCAGCCAGTCGGCCAGTTGCGCGTCGTAGGACAGTCCCGCGAGCGCTTGAGCGCCGGCAGCTCGGCGCGCCAGGCGCGGATCTGCGCCAGCGCACGCGTCAGGCCGGCGGCCGTGCGGAACGGGCCCACGTCGGCCTGCATCAGGTTCTGCAGCGCCTCGATGCGCGCCGCGGAGTCGAACCCGCCGCTGGCCGTCGCGCCCGTCTGCAGCCTGCGCGTCGCCGCGGCGAAGGCGGAGGCATCCGCGCGCACGGCGGACTTCGCCGCGAACTCCGCCGCGCTGGCACCGGCCTTGCGGCCGAACACCAACGCCTCGGTGATGGCGTTGCCCGACAGACGGTTGGCCCCGTTGGCCCCGCCCACCGCTTCGCCCGAGGCGTACAGCCCCGGCACGCGCGTGGCCATGGCGGTGTCCACCACCACGCCGCCCATGGCGGTAGTGCGCGATCGGCGCGACCTCGATGGCCTGCGTGGTCAGGTCGATGCCGTTGGCGGCGAGGCGGTCGATCACCGGACCGGCGGCGGCGCGCAGCTGCTCGACCGGGATGTGCTCGAACGAAAGCCAGGCGCCGCCGTGCGGCGAACCGCGTTCCCGGCCCGCACTTCTTTGGCCGGATCGCGTAGGTGGCGAGGTCGCGCGTGATCACATATTTGCCGCCGTCGCTGACCCCGTAGTTGTGCACGAACTCCTCATGCGCCCCGTTCAGCAGGCGCCCGCCCAGTTTGTAGCGGAACGGATCCCACATGATGGGGTCCATGCCGACCATGCGCGGCGCGAGGTGGCCGATGGGGAAGAACTGCACGAACTCCATGTCGATCAGATCCGCGCCCGCGGCCTGCGCCAGCACATAGCCGTCGCCGGCCATGTTCAGCGAGGCGCTGTTGCGCGCATACAGGCGGGTGAGGCCGCCGGTGGCGACGATGGTCGCGCCGGCGGCGATGTTGACCACGCCCCCGCTCGGCAGGTGCAGGGCCGTGGCGCCGACGCAGACGCCCTCGCGCACCGCGAGCTCGGTGACCAGCAGGTCACCGACGCGGCGGATCTGCGGCGTGCGATTGAGCGCGTGCGTGCGCAGCGCCTTGGCTACCGCGGCCCGGGTGTTGAGGAAG
>JADJPT010000003.1 GCA_016713125.1 Betaproteobacteria bacterium | reverse complement strand
GCGCGCGTGGTGCTGTTCGAGCTCTCCGAGTTCGCGCTCTACACCATCGAACAGGAGTTCCGCGACCGCCATCCGGGGGTCGCGGTCAGCGCGGTGATCGGCGACGTGAAGGACGCGGCGCGCGTGGCGCAGACCTTCGAGCGCTTCCGTCCCGAGGTGGTGTTCCATGCCGCGGCCTACAAGCACGTGCCGCTGATGGAGGAGGAGAACGCCTGGCAGGCGGTGCAGAACAACGTGCTGGGCACGCTCACCGTGGCGCGCGCCGCGGCCGCCGCCGGGGCGCGCAAGTTCGTGCTGATCTCCACCGACAAGGCGGTGCGGCCGACCAACGTGATGGGCGCCACCAAGCGCGTGGCCGAGCGCCTCTGCCAGTCCGTGCAGGCGCAGGCCGGCGCCGCGACCCAGTTCGTGATCGTGCGTTTCGGCAACGTGCTGGGTTCGACGGGCAGCGTGATCCCGCGCTTTCGCGCGCAGATCGCCGCCGGCGGTCCGCTGACGGTGACCCATCCGGAGATCCAGCGTTACTTCATGTCGATTCCCGAGGCCTCGCAGCTGGTGCTGCAGGCCGCGTTGATGGGTTCGCCGGCCAGATCTTCGTGCTCGACATGGGCGAGCCGGTGAAGATCGCCGAGCTGGCGCGCCAGCTGATCCGGCTGTCGGGCTTTTCCGAGAACGACATCCGCATCGTCTACACGGGCCTGCGCCCGGGCGAGAAGCTCTACGAGGAACTGCTGGCCGATGCCGAGAGCACCGAGCCCACGCCGCACCCCAAGCTGCGCGTGGCGCGCCTGGCGGCCGCCGGCAACGGCGCGCTGCAGGCGGAGATCGAAACCTGGCTGGCCGGGCCGGCGCTGTCGGACGCCGAAACGCGCCAGGCGCTGCGCCGCTGGGTGCCGGAGTACGCGCCCGCTGCAGGCGGTGAATTGCCTGAATCGGCAAGCTGACTGACAGGATCTCGGCTCCTGGAGCCGATCTCCGGAACTAAAAGTTCAACTTTCCGGTGTGGAAATAAGTTCGGCGCAGGCCTGCAGCACGGTCTCGGTGTCGATCTCCGCGACGTCGCGGCTCGCCGGCTGCAGCACGCGCTGCGGCACGCCCCAGGGGCGCCAGCGCACCGTCGGCGAGTCGCCGAACAGCGCGACGATGGGTTTGCCCAGGCCGGCGGCCAGGTGCATGGCGCCGCCGTCGCTGCACACCACCAGGTCGCACAGGTCCAGCGCGCCGATCAGTTCGGCCAGCGCCGCGGTCGGGCAGGGCAGCAGCGGCGCGCGCCCGGCCACCAGTTCGACCACGCGCGCCGCCTTGCCGTCGTCGCCCGGGTGCTGCGGATGGTCTTCCGCGCCCGGCGACCAGAACAGCACGAGCGCCGCGCCGTGGCGGGCGTGCAGCGCGAGGATCAGTTCGGCCCAGCGTTCGGCCGGCCAGCGCTGCCTGGGGCGCCGCGCGCTGATGTGCACGCCGATCAGCGGGCGTCGTCCGGCCAGGCCGGCCTGTGCCAGCGCGGCGCGCGCGTTCGCGCCCGCTGTCGCGCTGGCGCGTACGCAGAGCGCGGGAATGGGGCCTTCCACGCCCAGCACGCGCGCGGCGCCGAACACGCGCTCGACCTCGTGCCGTTCTTCGTCTGCCGGCTCGGCGCAGACGATGCGCGCCGGGGCCAGGCGTCGTGCGAAGGCCAGGCCGCGCGCATCCGCCGCGCCCGCGGCCAGCACGGCCAGGTCCAGCCGCCGCCTGCGCAGGCGCCAGATCAGCGCCAGCCGGTGCGCCAGCGCGCCCAGCGCGCCGGCCCCGCCCGCCACGTGCTTGAGTTTGCTGTAGGCCAGCACCTCGTCGACGTGCGGGTTGCCGTCCAGCGCCGGCGCGTTGTAGCTGTTGGCCAGCACGCCGATCCAGGCCTGCGGGTAACGCGCGCGCAGGGCGGCGAGCAGCGGCGTGGTGCACACCAGGTCGCCGATGTTGTCGCGGCGGATGACCAGGATGCAGCGCGGCTCGCCGCTTGTAGTGCGCGCTTCGTCGCGCGCGGGGCGCTTTGCGCTCACGCGCGCTGCGCCTGCGGGTAACGCGCGGCCAGGTGGGCGAGCAGGCGCTGCGCGCGCTCGACCAGGGCTTCGTAGGAGAACCTGCGCAGATGCTCGGCGGCGGCGATGCGCGGATCGGGACGCGGCCGTCCGGCGACGATGGCATCGAGGAGCGCGCCGAAATGCGCGCCGCCGTCCTCGCGCGGGTCGCGGTACAGGAAGCCGCTCGCCCCGTCGGCCACGGTTTCGGTGAACGGCGGCGCGTGCGGCGCCAGCACCGGCGTGCCGCAGGCCTGCGCCTCGATCACGTTGAGGCCCAGGGCCTCCTTCTCGGGCAGCCCGGTGAGCAGGTAGTCGAGTTGCGGGTAGATGGCCTGCACCGCGCTCTGGTAGCCCCACCAGCGCACGCGCTCGCCCAGCGGCGCCAGCGCACGGCGCAGGTCGCGCACCTGCGCGTAACCGCCGTTGCCGAACACCTCGAGCCGCACCTGCGGATGGCGCGCCAGGTGCGGGGCCAGGTGCGAGAACAGCAGCGGGAACTGCTTGATCGGCGAGAGCAGCGAGACCACGCCCAGGGTCAGCCCCGGCAGGCGCCGGAACACCGGCCGCGTGCGCATGCGCTCCAGCCAGGGTTCGCCCATCTCCAGCAGCCGGTCGCGCGCCTTGCGGCGGTCCCAGTGGTAGGGCGAGGCGGCGACGATCTCGCCGGCCGGCGCGCGCTCCAGGGCACAGGTGCCGTACATGGGTTCATCCCAGGTGTGCTCTATGCCGGCGCGGCGCAGCAGGGCGACGCAGTAGGCGGAGACCGAGTACACCAGCGCGTAGGGCAGGAAGCCCGCGGCGCTGCGCCCGAGCATGGGCATGTGCGCAAAGCCGGTGAGCACGTGCTCGCGCGCGGCGCGTTCGATGAAGGCGCGCGACACCGGGCTTTGCGTGATGATCAGCGCGTCGCGCGCCGGCAGGGCCGCCAGCAGCGCGCGATCGTCGTCGACCGCCCGTACCTGCACAGCCTCACCCGCCAGGCCGTCCCAGAAGCGGTTGGACGGATGCACGTACAGGGTGACGCGCGCGCCGGCCTGCGCCAGCGCGCGCGTGAACCAGCGCGTGTAGACCTCGCCGCCGCCCACCGCGGCCTGCAGGTTGATGTGGTGGATGTGCAGCACGCGCGGACCGGTCGGGCCGCCGCTCAGGCGCGCACGGCCGGCGAAGGGTGGGTGGTGCGTGCAGGGTCGGCGGGCGGCGCGCGAGGGACAGCCAGCCGCCCAGCAGCAGCATGCTGACCAGCGCATGCTCGCTGTGCAGCGTGGTGTTGGCGAGGCCGACGATCAGGGCGATCAGCCAGGCATAGGCCGCGCCGCCCCAGTAGGCCCACACCAGCGGCGGGGCGGCGGCGCCCGGCAGCGCGCGCGCCAGCGACCAGAACCAGGCGGCCAGCACCGCCAGCAGCACGCCCAGGCCGTACGCGCCGCGTTCGGCCAGCGTGTTCACGTACAGGCTGTGCGCGTGCGAGGACAGGGCGACGCTGCTGCGATCGAACTTCTCGCCGCGTTTCTCGGCCCAGGCTTCCAGTTTTTCATAGCTGATGCGGCCATGGTTCTTCATGCCCACGCCGAACCACGGATTGGCGCGCCAGGCCTCCAGCCCGGTGCGCCAGACGGCGTCGCGGTGGGCGAGGAACAGGTCCCGCTTGAGCAGGGCTTCGTTCTTGACGATGACCTCGGGCCGCAATGCAAGCACCAGCGCCACCAGGACGGTCGCGCCGATCATCACCTTGTGCAGGCTGTGGCGGGCACGCAGCGCATATACCGCGAGGATCACCAGTGCCGCAACGAAGGCGGCGCCGACCGCCGCGCGGCTCTCCATGACGAACAGGCCGAGCGCCATCGCGGTGCCGAGGAGCGATGCGGAGACGCGCGTGCCGACCGAGATCTGACGCCAGCTCGCGCGCAGCCAGGACAGGACCAGTCCGAAGACGATCGCCAGGTAGATCGCGCTGTGGTTGACGTGTCCGACCGAGCGCAGGCCGAGTCGGCTGCGTTCGCCCATGGCCATGCCGATCGCGCCCCAGGCCAGGGTGATGGCCGTGCCGGCGACGATGGCGCCCAGCAATCGCGTGAGGACCTGCGAGGAATAGCCGGCGCGCGTCAGCAGCCAGAGGATCAGGCCGTAGCGCAGGATGTCGTTGGCGCCTGCCCACTCCTGATTGGGGATGCCGGCAAAGGCGGCGACCACGTAGCCGGAGGTGATCCAGGCGGCGATCAGCGTGTCCCAGCCGCGCCAGGGTCCGCCGAAGTCCCGCGACCGCAAGCGGTTGCTGAACCAGAGCCCGACATAGATCAGCCACAACAGGTTCTTCGGCACCTCGAACAGTGGCAGCACGAACGCAAACGCGTACAGCACCAGGTGCTCGAGCCTGATCAGGTGCGTGGCGAGCCGATTCGGGTCGGTGGCGGCGGTTTCGGTGCGCGCGGGCGGGTTCATGTGGTTCCGGCAAAGCCCGATTATAATTCGCGCCTCCCTCCGTGCGCCGATCTCCGGCGCGAATGCCACTTCCTTCGTGTCCCGCAGAATCCTCTTCGTCATTCGCGGCAAGCTCGGTGACAGCCTGGTGGCCTACGCGACCGTGCGCGCCTACGCCGACGCCTTTCCGCAGGATGCGGTGACGTTGCTGACGCGCGCCAACTACGCCGCGCTGCTGGCGCGCGAGGCCGGGGTGCGCGTGCTCGGCTTCGCCAGCCGCCTGGGCCTGCTCGCGCAGCTGGCGCGCCTGCGCCTGTGCGAGCCGGCCTTCGACGCCCTGCTGGTGCTGTGGGCCTTCGGCTCGCCGGTGCGCTGGATCGGGCGCTGGACGCGCGCGCGGCGCAAGGTCTACCTGGACGACCGTCACGCGGACATCTACCCGGAGCACGCCGAGGTGCCGCGCGAGGCCCTGCAGTGGGAGCCGATGTGGCGCGTGGCGCGCGTGTTCGAGCCCGGCCTGCCGCCGCTCGAGCGGCTGCACGTGCCCAGCCTGGCGGCGCTGCGCCGCGCCGATGCGCGCGCGGTGGGCATCGCGCCGCTGGCCGACGAGGCGCGCCGCATCATGGGCCCGGCCACGCTGGCGCAACTGGTGCGCGGCGTGCAGGCGCGGCATCCGGGCGCGCCGGTGCGCGTGTTCGTCAACCCGGCCGATCGCGGCGCGCAGGCCCTGCTCGACGCCGGGCTGCCGGCGGGCGCCGAGTTCCGCTTCTTCCCGCAGCTGGCCGACCTGCTGCGCGAGTTCGCCGAGCTGGCCTGCTGGTACGGCACCGACACCGGGCTGTATCACGTGGCGGCGGCGATGGGCATCCCGGCGACGGTGTTCTACGGCCCGACGCGTTCGCACACCAACATGTTTCCGGCGCAACCCGGCACCTGCGGCATGCGCCTGGCGGTGCTGGGCGGCGCGCACTGCGAAGAGAAGACCTGCACGCAGCCCTGGTGCATCGCCGCTGCGGTGGCGGCCTTCGCCGGCGAACCGGCGCCGGGCACGCTGTCGGCGACTCCGGCGGCCTGCCCGCTGCGCGCGCATCCACCCGCAACCCTCGATACTCTGGCGGTGTATGAAGGTTCTCGTCGTAAAGCGTGACAAGCTCGGCGACCTGCTGCTCGCCACGCCCATGCTCGCGCATCTGCGCGCGAGCCGGCCGCAGGCGCAGATCCACCTGCTGGCCAACGACTACAACGCCTGGGTGGTGGACGGCAACGCCGACATCGACCGCCGCCGGGTGTACCGGCGCGTGCGCCATGCCGGCCGCATCAGCCTGTCGGCGGCCTGGGACACGCTGCTGACCAACCTCGCCCTGCGCCGCGAGCGCTACGACTGGGTGATCGTCGCCAACGGCGAGGAATCGCCGCGCGCCATCGAGCGCGGCCTGGCGGTGCGCGGCGCGCGCTGCGTGGCCTACTGCGATCAGCCTGCGCGCTACCCGCGCCTGTCCGATCCGCTGCCGGTGCAGCCGCAGGCGCACGAGATGGATCGCATGCTCGGCATGCTGCGGCCGCTGGGCATCGCCCCGCCGCAGGCGCCGCTGCATCCGAAGTACGTGCTGCCCGCCGACGCCGCGGCGTTCGCCACGCGCTGGCTGGCCGAGCGTGGTCTGCAGGCCGGCCGCTACGTGGTGCTCGGCCTGGGCGCGCGGCGCGCCAAGAAGCAGCCGTCCACCCAGCAGATCCTGCGCTGGAGCGCGCATTTCCGCGCCGCCTGGGGACTGGACACCGTGTTCATGTGGACGCCGGGCAAGTCGGACAATCCGCTGTATCCGGGCGACGACGAGGTCGCGCAGCCGGTGCTGGACGCGCAGTCGCCGATCATCCATCCGTTCCGTGGACCGATCCGCGAGGCGCTGGGCCTGATCTGGAGCGCGCGGGTCAGCCTGTTCCCGGACAGCGGCCTGATGCATTTCGCCGCCGCCAGTCCGGGCGGGGTGCTGGGCTTCTTCGCCGAAACCGAGGTCTCGCCCAGCCCCGTGCACTGGGCGCCGCGCGGCGTGCATGCCGACTGGCTGGAAGCCGGAAAGAGCGTCAGCGAACTCGAAGACGCGCAGATCTACGCGCGCCTCGAGCGCCTGCTGGCCTGATGAGCGGCCTCTAAGCTCCCCTCCTGCCAAGGAGGGGTGGCGCGCAGCGCCGGGGTGGTCAGGGCGTGCGCCCGATAGTCCAACGACCGCCCCAAACGCATCCCGCCGGCGCGAGCCTGCGTGGATGCCACTTCGCCGGAGGCGGTGCCACCAGCTGGGGTCCTCGCCCCCCCCGCGGCGCCCCCCCCGCCGCCCGCCCGGACCGCGCGCCGCCCCCCGCGACTCCCCGCGACGCGCTAGCACCCACCCAGCGTACTGGCCAGGCGACGGCCCCCCACCCGCCCCGCGCACGCCAGCCCCGCCCTTCAACACCGCGAGGGCGCGCCGAGCGCGCTGGGGGGACGCCGCGGCCCCGGCGGGAGCCTGGCGGGGAACGACGGCGGCAGCGCGCGGCCCGGAGAGGGGGCGAACCGCCCAGGCCCGAAGACCGCCCCCCACTTCGGCGAGCCCCGGCCCCGCGCCCGCGCCCCCGCCCCGCCCCCGCCCGCCGCCCGCGGGCCCGGCGGCGAGCGGCCCCCCCCCCCCCCCCCCCCCCCGGGGGGGCCCGCCCCCCCCCGCCCCGGGGCCGCCCCCCCCCCCCCCCAGGCCCGGGGCCCCCCCCCCCCCCCCCCCCCCCCGGGGGGGGGGGCCGAACCGGCCCCCCGGCCCCCCCCCCCGGGGCCCCCCCCCCGAGGGCCGCGCCCCCGCCCCCCCCCCCCCCCCGGCCCCCCCCGGCCGGCCCCCCCCCCGCCGCCGGCCGGGGCCGAAAACAGGACGGGGCCCCCCCCCCCCCCGGGGGGCCCGGGGGGGGGGGGGGGGGCCCCCCCCCCCCCCCCCCCCCCCCGGCCCCCCCCCCCCCCCACCGGCCCCCCCCCCGGGGGGCCCCCCCGGGGCCGGGGCCCCCCCCCCCCGGGGCCGGGGCCCCCCCCCCCCCCCCCCCCCCCCCCGGGCCGGCGGGGGGGGGCCCCGGGGGGGGGGGGGAACGGCCCGGGGGGGGACCCCGGCCCTGGGCCGGGGCCCCCCCCCCCCCCCGCCCCCGCGGGCGGGGGCCCCCGCCCCCGCGCCCCCCCCCCCCGGCCCCCCCCGGGGGGGCCGGCGGGGGGGGGGGGAGCCCCCGGGGCAGGCCCCCCCCCCGCCGACCCCCGCGGGGGGGGCCCCCCGGGGGGGGGCGCCGGCGCCCCCCCCGGGGCCCCAAACGCCGCGCAGCTTGTGTTTCATGAAAAAGTGGCAGCAATCGCAACTGCCGGCGCAACCGTGCCGACCCGCAACCGGGGCGTCTGCCCGGACTTACTTCTCGCCGTACATCGCCGGATTGAGCTTCGGGTCGTTGTACATCTTGAACTGGCGGTAGACCTTGAACCAGGCTTCGCCGCGCGCGGCTTCGGCCAGCAGGCGGTCCAGGCAGCCGGCCAGGTCGCCGCGCTGCTCGACCAGGCGCGCCAGCTTGGCCGTGCAGCTGTCGATGTGTTCGCGGTCCACGTCCTTGCGCTGCGTCTGCAGCCGCATGTGGTGGATCTTCAGGCTCAGGATCGACAGGCGGTCGGCCATCGAGCCGGCGGTCTCCGAGTTCAGCCGCGCGCCGGGTCTGCGCTGCACGCCGGCCAGCGCCGTGAGCAGCGCCTCGTCGATACGCTCGATGGCGTCGTTGCGCTTCTGGTTGTAGCGGTCGATGGCGCGCTTGTTGGCGGCGATCTCGGCGTCGGCCACCTGCTTCCTGCGCGCCAGGTCCTCCTCGTCCCACAGCAGGCAGTTGTAGCGGTGGTTGAGTTCGATCACCTGCCAGACGCCCTGCGCGTGGCGCGCGGGCGCGGACTTGGCCCACTGCGCGACGGCGTGGCAGGCGTCGTGGAAAGCGGTGATCTCGCCGGCGGCGGGCGGGGTGTCTGCGTTCAAGGCGTCTCCAGTGTTTCCGGTGTGGCGGTGTCGATGCGGCGGGCCTCGATCAGGCCCACCGGTCCAGGCCCGGACAGCGCGCGCGCCGCGTAGCCCGAGGCGGCGAGGTGGCGCAGGATGTCTTCCGGCCCGCGGTGGTATTCCATGCGGATCTCGCGCGGGCGCAGATGGGCGAGGAAGCGCGGGTCGGCCAGCAGGTGGTACTCGGCACCCTCGCAGTCCAGCTTGAGCAGCTCGATGTCGCGCGGCAGGTGTTCGAGCGCGTAGCCCACACCTTCGACGAAGTGCAGCAGGTCGTTGCGGATCGGCAGGTCGCCGGCGCGCTCGGCCAGGCCGACCTCGTGCAGCACGACGCGCGCCGCCATGCCGTTGGCCTCCAGGTTGCGGCGGATGAAGCCGCAGAAGGCCACCGAGGGTTCGAAGGCGTGCACGCGGGCGCCGCGGCGCGCGAACGCCAGGGTGCTGTCGCCGACATAGGCGCCGACGTCGACCACCGTCAGTCCGCCGAGGTCGCGCGTCTTCACGCCATAGGCGTCGTCGAGCAGGACTTCCTTGTAGTAGCTGGCCTCCTCGCGGCTCCACAGCGGCGAGTACAGCTCCAGGCCGTCGACGCGCACGCGCTTGGCGTCGGCCAGGAACTCGAACTGCGCGCCCATGCGGTCGAGCCGGCAGGCGCTGGGCAGCAGCGGCCAGTGCGCGGCCTTGATGCGCGCGCTGCGGCCGGAGGTGAAGCGCAGCTCGACGTCCCGGTCGCCGGGCAGGAAGGGCAGCCAGCGCGCCATGGCGGGATCGGCCAGGCACTCGCGGAACACCGCGCCGGACTTGTAGTACAGGCGCAGGCGGCGCACCGCTTCGCGCAGGCTCATGGGCGGGTGCTCCGTTCGGCGTTTGCGTGCCAGGGGGTGAACCACGCGGCGAAGCGCGCCAGGCCCTCGGCCAGCGGCGTGGCGGGCGCGAAGCCGGTGGCCGCGCGCAGGCGCGCGGTGTCGGCGTAGGTGGCCTTCACGTCGCCGGGCTGCATGGGCTTCATCTCGAGCACCGCCTTGCGTCCCAGCGCGCGCTCCAGCTCGGCGATGTACTCGAGCAGCGGCACCGGCTGGTGGTTGCCGATGTTGTAGACCGTGTGCGGCACGCCGCCGCCGTCCTCCTCGCGCTTGCGGCGCGGCCGGCCGGTCGAGCACGCGCAGCGTGCCTTCGACGATGTCGTCCACGTAGGTGAAGTCGCGCTGCATGTCGCCGTGGTTGAACACCTGGATCGGCCGGCCTTCGAGGATCGCCGAGGCGAACAGCATCGGCGACATGTCCGGCCGGCCCCAGGGCCCGTACACGGTGAAGAAGCGCAGGCCGGTGGCCGGCAGGCCGTACAGGTGGCTGTAGGTGTGCGCCATCAGTTCGTTGGCCTTCTTGGTCGCCGCGTAGAGGCTGACCGGGTGGTCGACGTTGTCGTCCTCGTGGAACGGCAGCTTGGTGTTGCCGCCGTACACGCTGGAGCTGGAGGCGTACACCAGGTGGCGCGGCGCGTGATGGCGGCAGGCCTCGAGCAGGTTGGCGAAGCCGACCAGGTTCGACTGCACGTAGGCGGACGGATTCTCCAGCGAGTAGCGCACGCCGGCCTGCGCGGCCAGGTGCAGCACCGCGTCGGGCTTCTCGGCGGCGAACAGGGTCTCGAGCGCACCCGGTGCGGCGATGTCCAGGCGCTGGAAGCGAAAGCCGCCGCCTGCGCGGCCGCCGGCCAGGCGCGCCAGGCGCGCCTCCTTCAGCGCCACCGGGTAGTAGTCGGAGAGGTTGTCGATGCCGATCACCTGGTCGCCGCGCGCCAGCAGCCGCTCGGCCGCGTGCATGCCGATGAAGCCGGCGCTGCCGGTGACGAGCACCTTCATGCCGGGGCGCGCTGCGCGGGCGGTGCAGTTCGATCAGCTTGGCGTACTTGGTGAAGCTGTTCATGCAGCCGATGCAGGTGTGCACCAGGCCGGGCAGGCCGTCGAGGAAGCCCAGGCGGAACACGTAGAACTTCACGAAGCGCACCAGCGGGCTGAGCAGCATCTGCACCGGATTCGCGCTGCGCCCGCGTGCGTACAGCTGCTGGGCGGCCAGCGTGGTGTAGCGGTTCTGCTTCTCCAGATAGCGTGCGATGTCCTCGCCGGACTCGTGCAGCAGGTCGCCCTCCAGCGTGCCCGGCGTGACCGCGTACAGCACCTTCTCGTGCACCGGGTCGTCGCTCCAGCGCGCCGCGCGGCGGTCGAACAGGCGCGGGCTCCAGTCCGGATAGCCCTCGCCGTGCCGCAGCCAGCGGCCCAGGAAGCGGTTGCAGCGCGCCATGCGATAGACCGGCGCCGCGGGCGCCGCGAGCGCCTGCGCGATGCTCGCGGCCAGCGGCGCGGACACGCGCTCGTCGGCGTCGATGCACAGCACCCAGTCGTGTTTCGCCTGTTCGACCGCGAACTGCTTCTGCGGGCCGAAGCCCAGCCAGTCCTGGTCGACCAGGCGCGCGCCGTGTCTGCGCACGATCTCGCGCGTGCCGTCATCGCTGCCGGAGTCCACCACGACGATCTCGTCGGCGAACGCCAGGCTGGCCAGGCACGCGTCGAGCTGCGTCGCGGCGTTGTGCGCGATCAGGACGGCGGAAAAGGGGGCGGGCCGCGAGTCTGGCCGGGAGGCGGTCAAGGGGTTTCCCGTATAATCGGTGTAACTTGCTTGCAGCATTTTATCCCACGCGTCCCGCAACGACTCATCGGGACGCGCATTACCGCGATACTTTCCGCCGGGCGCCATGCGCATCCTGTTCGTCAAGACGTCCTCGCTCGGCGACGTGATCCACCACTGCCCCGCAGTCACCGATGTGTTGCGGCGCGACCCGACAGCCTTCGTCGACTGGGTGGTCGAGGAGCCGTTCGCCGAGATCGCCGCCCTGCATCCGGGCGTGCGGCGCGTGTTGCCGGTGGCGGTGCGCCGCTGGCGCTCGCGCATGCTCTCGCCCGCGGTGTGGGGCGAGATCGCCGCGTTCCGGCGTGCGCTCGCCGAGCAGGCGTACGACTGCGTGATCGACACCCAGGGCCTGTTCAAGAGCGCGCTGATCTCGCGCTGGGCGCGCGGTCCGCGCCACGGTTACGCCGCGGACAGCGCGCGTGAACCCTGGGCCAGCCGCTTCTACGACGTCCGCCACTCGGTGCCGCGCGAACTGCACGCCGTGGAGCGCAACCGGCGTCTGAGCGCGGCCGCGCTCGGCGCGGACCTGCAGGGCGATTGCGATTACGGCCTGCGCGCGGCCGACGCGTTGCCGTTTCCCATGCACAAGCCCTACTGCGTGCTGCTCAGCATGAGCAGCCGCGCCGACAAGCTGTGGCCCGAGTTGCACTGGGCGGCGCTGGCGCGCGCGCTGAGCGCCCGCGGCCTGCAGCCGGTGCTGCCGTGGGGCAGCGAAGAGGAGCGCGCGCGCTGCGAGCGCATCGCGCAGGACGCCGGCGGCGCCTTCGTGCCGCGTCGCATGCGGCTGGGGGAACTGGCCGCGCTGCTCAAGCGGGCGCGCGCAGTGGCCGGCGTCGACACCGGCCTGGCGCATCTGGCCGTGGCGCTGGGCGTGCCGGCCGTGGGCATCTATTGCAGCACTGCGCCGGCGCTGACCGGGCTGTACGGCACCACGCCGCTGGCCAACGTCGGCGACGCCGCCGGGGTGCCCGCGGTCGACGCGGTGCTGGGCGCGCTGGAGGCATTCCTGTGATCGCGCGCGGGCTGTACACGCTGGCGCTGTGGCTGGCCCTGCCGCTGATCTGCGTGCGCCTGTGGCTGCGCGGGCGGCGCGAGCCCGGTTATCGCCGCGCCGTCGCCGAGCGCTTCGGCAGGCATGCGGCGGCGCGCGGCGCGGCGGCCGGCAGGCCGCTGATCTGGGTGCACGCGGTCTCGGTGGGCGAGGTGCGCGCCAGCATCCCGCTGGTGCGCGCCCTGCAGGCGCTGTATCCGCAGTGCGAGTTCCTGCTCACCTGCATGACCGCCGCGGGACGCGACGCCCTGGACCAGGTGTACGGCGACAGCGTGCGCAAGGCCTGGCTGCCCTACGACTACCCGTTCGCGGTGAGCGGCTTCCTCGAGACCTTCCGTCCGCGCCTGGGCGTGCTGATCGAGACCGAGGTGTGGATCAACCTGCTCGCCGCCTGCCGTGCGCGCAACATTCCGGTGCTGCTCGCCAGCGCACGCATGTCGGCGCGCTCCGCGCGCGGCTATGCGCGGCTGGCCGCCCTGACGCGGCCGGCGTTCGAGCGCCTGGCCAGCGTGTGTGCGCAAAGCGAGGTCGATGCCACGCGCATCGCCTCGCTGGGCGCGCATCGCGTGAACGTGGCGGGCAACCTGAAGTTCGACGTGCAGCCCGACCCGGCCCTGGCGGCGGCCGGTGCGGCGTTCAAGGCGCAGCTCGGCGGCCGGCCGGTGCTGCTGCTGGCCAGCACGCGCGAAGGCGAGGAGCGCCTGCTGCTCGAGGCGCTGGCCCCGCGTCTGCCGCCCGAGGCGCTGCTGGTGGTGGTGCCGCGGCATCCGCAGCGCTTCGACGAGGTGGCCGGGCTGATCGCCGCCGCCGGCATGAGCGTGGCGCGCCGCAGCCTCAAGGAATCCCCGCAGCGCGTGCGCGTGCTGCTCGGCGACACCATGGGCGAGATGGCCTTCCATTACGCGGTGGCCGATGTGGTGGTGATCGGCGGCAGCCTGCTGCCGCTGGGCGGGCAGAACCTGATCGAGGCCTGCGCCCAGGGCGTGCCGGTGGTGATCGGTCCGCACACCTTCAATTTCGGCCAGGCCACACAGGCCGCGGTCGCGGCGGGCGCCGCGATACAGGTGGAGGACGCCAACGGCGCCGCCGACGTGGCCTCGCGCCTGCTGCTGGAACCCGATCGCCGCGCCGCCATGTCCCGCGCCGGCCTGGAACTCTGCGCCACCCACCGCGGCGCCACCCTGCGCCACCTGGAAGCCATCAAACCCCTGCTGAAACTCTAGCAAGGCGCAGGTTCAGATTCTGGGTTGATTGGCTTTGGTGTGTCACTGGGGGGTGCGGGGGAACCGTAGGGTTCCCCCGCGCGTGATTTGCTACAACAAGGCGTTGGCGCCTTAAGGCGCCAACGCCTTGTTGTATTCCTCGAGATCCGCCTCCCCCAGCCCGCCGACGGCGGCCTTGAGCCTGAGGAAGTTGGTGATCGTGTTGTAGCGCGCCACCGCGAGGTCGCGGCGGGTGGAGAACAGCTGCTGCTGCGCGTTCAGCACGTCGATGTTGATGCGCACGCCGACTTCATAGCCGAGCTTGTTCGAGTCGAGGGCGCTCTGGCTGGAAACCAGCGCCGCCTCCAGCGCGCGGACCTGGGCGATGCCGTTCATCACGCCGAGGAAGGATTGCTGCGAGGACAGGGCGCTGGAACGGCGCGCGTTCTCCAGGTCCTGCTTGGACTTCTCGTAGTTGGCGGCGGCCTCGCGGGCGCGCGAACTGATGGCGCCGCCCTGGTACAGCGGCACGGCCAGTTGCAGGCCGAGCGAGGTTTGCGTGATGTTGTTGCCGAAGGCCGTCAGCGCGCTGCCGGTCTGTCCGGTGTAGCCGTAGTTGGCGACCAGGTCCAGGGTCGGGTAGTGGCCGGCCTGCTGGCGCTTGGCCTCCAGGTTGGCGATCTCGGCGGTCGCCTCCTGCAGCATCACCGCGTAGCTCTGCTTCTGGGCCAGTTCGACCCAGGATTCCATCGTCGCCGGGGTGGGCGCGGACAGCTTGACGTCGGCGCGCAGCGGCTTGAGGGTCTCGTAGTTCCTGCCGGTGATCTGCGCGAGATTGCGGCGCTTCACCTCGAGGTCGTTCTGCGCGGCGATCTCCTGCGAGGCGCTGAGGTCGAAGCGCGCCTGCGCCTCGTGCGTGTCGGTGATGGTGGCGGTGCCGACCTCGAAATTGCGCTTGGCCTGTGCAAGCTGCTCGGAAATGGCGGCCTTCTGCGCGCGCACCAGGGCGAGCGTGTCCTGTGCCGAAAGCACGTCGAAGTAGGCCTGCGAAGCGCGCAGGATCAGGTCCTGGGTCGACTGCGCGAAGCTGGCCTCGGCCTGTTTGACCTGGAACTCGGCCTGGTCGTACTGCAGGAAATTCTGCTTGCGGTAGATGGGCTGCGTGAGCGAGAAGGTGTAGGCGTTGACTTCGGTGTTGCGCGTGGCCGCCGGCGTCGGGTTGCCGCCGCGCGGCTCGATGTCGATGTTGTTGCGCGTGGTGCTGGCCGACAGGCCGACGGTGGGCAGCACCAGTGCGCGGCCCTGGGGCAGTTTCTCGAGGCCGGCCTGCAGCGCGTAGCGGGCGGCGGCGAACTGCGCGTCGTAGGCGCGCGCGTCGCGGTAGACCTGCAGCAGGTCCTGGGCGAGGGCGGATGCCGGCAAGGCGGCAAGCAGGGTGCAACAGGCGGAGGCGAGCAGCAGGCGTCGGTTCATGTCGTTTCCGATCAGTACGTCGGCATCGAGGGATCGACCGTGCGGGCCCATGCATTGACGCCGCCGGTCAGATTGTAGACTTTCGAAAAGCCCTGGCGTTCCAGGAATCCCGCGACCTGCATGCTGCGGCCGCCGTGGTGGCAGATCACCACCACCTCGGCTTCGGGATTCAGTTCGCCCGCGCGGGCGGCGATCTGCCCCATGGGAATCAGCGTAGAGGATTCGATGTGCGCGGTCTGGAACTCCCAGTTCTCGCGCACGTCGAGGAGCAGGGGCGGCTGGCGACCTGCGTCGGCGAGCCAGGCCTGCAGTTGGGCGGGCTGGATCTGCTGCATGTCAGAAACGGAAGCGCGCCGGTTGCTCGGCGTTCTGCAGCGGCGCGAGCACGGTGTCGAACAGCTCGACGCTCGAAAAGCTGCCGGGCGCGGTGCAGGTCACCAGCCGGGCGACCATCACCGGCGCATCGCCGACCACGGCGAACAGGCGGCCGCCCGGGGCGAGCTGATCGAGCAGGGCCTGCGGCAGCACCGGCGTCGAGCCGGTGAGCACGATCACGTCGTAGGGCGGGGCGGCGGACCAGCCGCGGGCGCCGTCGCCGATCTCCAGGCTGACGTTGTCGACGGGCTGGCGCTCGAGGTTGGCACGTCCGAAGGCCGCCAGCGCCGGCTTGATCTCCACCGAGCACACGCGCGCGGCGCGGTGCGCAAGCAGCGCGGTCAGGTAGCCGCTGCCGGTGCCCACTTCGAGGACCTGGTCGGACTTCTTCACCGCCAGTTCCTGCAGGATGCGCGCCTCGACGCGCGGCGCCATCATGCGCTCGCCGTTCTCCACGCCGGGCTCCAGCGGGATTTCCATGTCCATGAACGCGAGCGTGCGGCAGGCCGGCGGGACGAAGTCCTCGCGCGGCACGGCGTACAGGAGGTCCAGCACCGCCTGGTCGAGGACATCCCAGGTGCGGATCTGCTGCTCGACCATGTTGAAGCGGGCCTGCTCGAAATTGATGGAAGCCATGGCGGGATCGGAGAGGGATACGGGCAATCTTCTAGTTTACCAAAGGGGGGCGGCGCGCCGAGAGGCGTCTGCGCACCCATTCGGTGAACTCGTCCAGGTAGGTGTAGATGACGGGCACCACCACCAGGGTCAGCAGGCCGGAGGTGATCACCCCGCCGATCACCGCCTGCCCCATGGGCGAGCGCTGCTCGCCGCCCTCGCCCAGGCCCAGCGCCAGCGGGATCATGCCAAAGATCATCGCCAGGGTGGTCATCAGGATCGGGCGCAGGCGGATGCGGCCGGCGGCCAGCAGGGCTTCGCGTCGCGGCTTGCCGGCGCGGCGTTCCTGGTTGACGAAATCGACCAGCAGGATGGCGTTCTTGGTCACCAGACCCATCAGCATGATGAAGCCGATGATGGAGAACAGGTTCAGCGTCGAGCGCGCCACCAGGAGGGCCAGCACCACGCCGATCAGCGACAGGGGCAGCGACATCATGATCGCCACCGGCTGCAGGAAGCTGGCGAACTGAGAGGCAAGGATCAGGTAGATGAAGACGATGGCCAGCAGCAGCGCCTGCCCGGCGAAGCTCAGGGATTCCTGGATGTCCTTGCTCGAGCCGCCCATGGTGAAGCGGTAGCCGGGCGGCAGCGCGATGCCGTCCAGTCGGGTGCGCACCTCGCGCGCCGCGTCCCCGGCGGCGCGCTGGTAGACGTTGGCGGTGACCAGCACCTCGCGCAGCTGCTCCTTGCGGTTGATCTGCTGCGCGCCGCTGCCGCTGGTGATCGCGGCGATCTCGCGCAGGTTGACCATGCGCGGCGCGCCGTTGGCGTCGATCTGGCTGGAGGCCAGTGGCACGCGCTCCAGGTCCTCGGGCCGCGCGCGGTCGGCGCGCGCCAGGCGCACCTGCACGTCGTAGTACTGGTCGTCCGGTGCGCGCCAGTTGCCCACCGCCTGTCCGGCCAGCAGCGGCCGCAGCGTGGAGGAAATCTGCGCCACGCCGATGCCCAGGTCGCTCGCCAGCTCGCGGCGGATCTCCACCGACAGCTGCGGCTTGGCCGCCTTGTTCGAGGACTCCACGTCCACCGTGCCCGGCACCTCGCGCATCGCCGCCATCACCTGCTGCGAGATGCTCTCCAGAATGGCGCGGTCCTGGCCGAGGATGGAGACCTGCAGCGGCTTGCCGCTGGACACCGACTTGTAGGCGCCGATCTGCGTGAGTTCGATGCCGGCGATGCGCGACAGGCGCTCGCGCATCGGCTGGGTCAGGTCCTGCTGGGAGCGCTTGCGCTCTTTGCGCGGCACCAGCTGGACGAAGATGTTGACGTTGTTCTTGCCCTGCACGAAGCCGGTGTTGATGGTGGTGTACGAGTACTTCACCTCCGGGAACTCGCGCAGCGCGTCCTCGGTCTGGCGCGCCTTGAGCGCGGAGAGTTCCAGCGAGGAACCCACCGGGGTGGTGAACTGCACCTGCAGTTCCGACAGATCGGGTTCGGGCACGAACTCCGAGCCCACGTACTTCATCAGCGGGAAGCTGGTCAGGAACGAAACCAGCGCCAGGACCAGCACCGACTTGCGGTGATCCAGGCTCCAGGCCAGCAGGCGCTCGTAGCCGGCGGAGAAGCGCTCCATCAGGGCGTGGAACCAGGCCAGCGTGCGGCCCAGCGGCCCCTTGCCGAACTGGCCTTCGGCCTGCGGGTCGTGCCAGATGGAGGACAGCATGGGGTCCAGCGTGAAGCTGACGAACATCGAGATCATCACCGCGGCCACCACGGTCAGGCCGAACTGGTGGAAGAAGCGGCCGATGATGCCGCCCATGAAGCCCACCGGCAAAAACACCGCAACAATGGTGAGCGTGGTGGCCAGCACCGCCAGGCCGATCTCCTGCGTGCCCTCGAGCGCGGCGGTGCGGTGGTCGCTGCCCAGCGCCACGTGGCGGACGATGTTCTCGCGCACCACGATGGCGTCGTCGATCAGCAGCCCGACCGACAGCGACAGCGCCATCAACGTGAGCACGTTGAGCGTGAAGCCGGCCGCGTAGATGAACAGGAAGGTGCCGATCAGCGCGATCGGCAGCGTCAGCCCGGTGATCACCGTGCTGCGCCAGGAGGCGAGGAACAGGAACACGATGGCGATGGTCAGCAGCGCGCCCTCGAGCAGCGTCTTCTTCACGTCGGCCACCGAATTGCGTATGCCGACCGAGGCGTCGCGCACCACGTCGACCTTCACGTCGGCCGGCAGCAGGGTCTTCAGTTCGCCGACCACGCGGCGCACGCCGTCGACCACCGCGATGGTGTTCTCGCCCTGCGCCTTGATGATGTCGATGGAGATGGCGCGCTCGCCGTTGACCAGCGCGATGTTCTCCTCCTCCTGCTGGCCGTCCTCGATCTCGGCGATCTGGCCCAGCGTCACGGCCGCCTTCTTGCCGTCCGCGCCGCGCCGCGCCACGATCAGGTTGCGGAAGTCGCGCGGATCGGCCAGCCGCGCCTTGATCTGCACCACCCGCTCCTGGCTGCCGGCGACGATGGCGCCGGCCGGCAGGTCCTGGTTCTCGCTGGACAGCGCCTTGATCACCTGGTCGGCGCCGATCTTCTGCGCCTCCATCTCCTCGAGCTTGAGGTAGACCTTGACCTCGCGCTTGACCCCGCCGACCAGGGTGGCCTGGCCGACGCCGCCGACGTTTTCCAGGCGCTTCTTCACCACCTGGTCGGCCAGCGTGGTCAGCTCGCGCAGCGAGCGCGCGGGGGCGCTGACGGCGACCGAGATGATGGGGAAATCGTCCGGATTGAAGCGCGAGACCTTGGGCTCCTTGATCTCGTCGCGGAAGGTGGGACGCAGCACCGCGATCTTCTCGCGCACGTCCTGCGCCGCCGACTTGGGCTCGACGCTCAGGTCGAACTCGATGATGACCACCGAGACGCCCTCGTAGGAGCGCGAGGACAGGGTCTTGATGCCGCTGACCGTGTTGACCGCCTCCTCGATCTTGCGCGTCAGTTCCTCCTCGACGATCTCGGGCGAGGCGCCGGGGTACTCGGTCTGCACCACCACCACCGGGAAGCTGACGTCGGGGAACTGCTCGACCGGCAGGCGGTTGTAGGAGAACAGTCCCAGCACCAGCAGGGCGGCCATCATCATGGTCGCGAACACCGGATTGTGGATGCTGATGCGGGTGAACCACATGGCGGATCCTCAGCGCTGCCTGGCGTCGGCGGCGCCCGCCGCAGCGGGTTCGCGCACCTTCGCGGGCACGCCTTCGCGCAGCAGGCCCAGGTTGGACTTCACGATGCGTTCGCCTTCGGCCAGGCCCTCCAGCACCTGCACCTGGTCGCCGGCGTCCGGGCGTCCGGTCTTCACCAGCTTGCGGCGCAGCACCCCGTCGGCGATGGCATAGACGTACTGGCGGCCGGTTTCCTCGCGCACCGCCGAGGCCGGCGCGAGCAGCGCGTTTTCGATGCGTTCGAGGATCAGCTCGCCCTGCGCGAACAGTCCGCCGCGCAGCAGGCCGTCGCTGTTCTCGATCACCGCGTACAGGTTGATCGAGCGCGATCCGGCCGTGGTGGCCGGGTTGATGCGCTCGATGCGGCCGAGGAACTCGCGTTCGCCGAAGCCGTCGACGCGGAAGGCCACCGGCTGGCCGACCTTGACGCGCGCGATGGTCGAGGCCGGCACCGCCGCCTCGAGCTCCAGCCGTGTCAGGTCCACCAGCGACACCACCTTGCCGTCCAGCGGCACGCGTTCTCCGGGCTGCGCGTGCCGTTCGGACACCACCCCGGCGAACGGGGCGAGCAGCACCGCGTCGCCCAAGGATTTGCGCGCCGCGACCAGGTCGGCCTCGGCGGCGCGCAGCCGGGCGGCCGCCACCTCCTGGTTGCTCTGCGTGGTGTCGAAGGCGTTCTGCGAGATGAAGTTCTTCTCCAGCAGGCTCTTCTGCGTGCTGCGGTTCTTCTCGGCCAGGCCGAGCTGGGCGCGTGCCGCCTCGGCGTCGGCCTGGCGTGCGGCCACGCGCGCCTGGACTTCGGTCTGGTCGATGCGCGCGAGCAGCTGGCCGCGCTTGACGGCCTGGCCTTCGCGCACCGCGACCTCGACCAGTTCGCCGGCCACCTTGGCCTTCACCGTGGCGGAGGTCAGGGCCGCCAGCGTGCCGGTCAGCGGCAGGGTGCGCGAGAGCGCGTCCCGGCGCACCGTATACAGGTCCTCGGGGAGGAACTCGACGACCGTCGCCGTGGCCGCGGCCGGTGCCGCCTTGGCCGACTGGCCCTGGCCGCGCAGGGCTTGCGCACCGGCGTAGACGGCCAGCGCCGCGATCAGTATTGCCAGTGCGGCCAGCGCGCGGCGCCGGGTCCGTGTGGAAGAGGTATTCATGATTGCGGGGCTCCGGTGTCTTTGGCGTCGCCGGTCTGAACGGGCGCGGCCGAGAGTCCGCGGCGCAGCATGTCCAGGTGGGTGTCGAGCAGCTTGCGGGGGTCGGCGCGGCGCGGCTCGAAGGCGCCCAGTGAATGGTTCCACAGGGCGATCATCATCAGCGGTGCGAACACCAGATCCACGGCTTCGTTGCTGTCGAGCGGCCGGAACTCGCCGCTCGCGATGCCGCGCTCGACGATGGCGCGGATCAGCGCCGTGCCAGGGCGCACCACCTCGGCCAGATAGAACTCGGCGATCTCCGGGAAGTTGCCGGCCTCGGAGATCACCAGCTTGGGGATGCCCGAGATGCGCGTCGAACCGATGCGCTCCCACCAGCCGTACACCACCATGCGCAGCAACTCCATCATGGGCCCCTCGTGGCGGCCCATGAGTTCGCGCACCGCGCTGAGCGGCGAGACCAGGCCTTCGCGCACCACGGCCTTGAACAGTTCGGCCTTGTTGGCGAAGTAAAGATAGAGCGTGCCCTTGCTGACCCCGGCGCGCGCCGCCACATCCTCGAGGCGCGTGCCTGCATAGCCGCGCTCGACGAACAGTTCCAGCGCCGCCGCGGTGATCTCCTCGGGACGCGCGTCCTTGCGCCGGGTCCAGCGCGGTTCGTTGCGGGCTTCCGAGAATGTGCTCATGGGCTGATGTGTGGATGCGCCTGGGGCTGGTAATTAAATAACTTACCGGTCAGTAATGTAGCTTGATTGTTGCGGCGCGTCAACGACATCGGAATGTGGTGCGCCTTTCCCGACTAAATCGTTCGGCTATAATCATCTGCAGTCAGCGTAGGGGTCCTGGCGACGCGCAAGCGCCGGCCGGGTGAGAGAGTCCCTTCGAACCTGATGCGGGTAATGCCGCCGCAGGGAAGCGTTGGCCGGCCGGCGACCCATGCCGGGCCGTCCTCGCTCCCACCACTTCCGACAGGAGCGATGCCATGAATGCCAATCCCAAATTCCTCGCCGCCACCGCCCAGGTGGACGAAGCCGCCGTCAAGCCGCTGCCCAATTCGAAGAAGATCTACGTCACCGGTTCGCGTCCCGACATCCGCGTGCCCATGCGCGAGATCACGCAGTCGGACACGCCGCTGGGCATGGCCGGCTCGGGCGGCGCGGAGAAAAACCCGCCGGTGTACGTGTACGACACCTCGGGCCCTTACAGCGACCCGGCGGTGAAGATCGACATCCGTTCCGGCCTGGCGCCGGTGCGCGGCAAGTGGATAGAAGAACGCGGCGACAGCGAGCTGCTGTCCGGCCCGTCCTCGCGCTACGGGGTGGAGCGCCTGCAGGATCCCAAGCTGGCGGAACTGCGCTTCAACCTCGGGCGTCAGCCGCGCCGCGCGAAAGCCGGCATGAACGTCTCGCAGATGCACTACGCGCGCCGCGGCATGGTCACGCCGGAGATGGAGTACATCGCCATCCGCGAGAACCTGCGGCGCGAAGAGTACGTGCAGAGCCTGCGCGACTCGGGCCCGACCGGCGCCAAGCTCGCCGAACTGATGATGCGCCAGCACCCGGGCCAGAGCTACGGCGCGGCGATTCCGGCCAGCATCACGCCCGAGTTCGTGCGCGCCGAAGTCGCGCGCGGCCGCGCCATCATTCCGGCCAACATCAACCACCCGGAATGCGAGCCGATGATCATCGGCCGCAACTTCCTGGTGAAGATCAACGCCAACATCGGCAACTCCGCGGTTTCTTCCTCGATCGGCGAAGAGGTGGAGAAGATGACCTGGTCGATCCGCTGGGGCGGCGACACGGTGATGGATCTTTCCACCGGCAAGCACATCCACGAGACGCGCGAGTGGATCCTGCGCAACTCGCCGGTGCCGATCGGCACCGTGCCGATCTACCAGGCGCTGGAGAAAGTCGACGGCAAGGCCGAGGACCTGACCTGGGAGATCTTCCGCGACACGCTGATCGAGCAGGCCGAGCAGGGCGTGGACTACTTCACCATCCACGCCGGCGTGCGCCTGCAGTACGTGCCGCTCACCGCCAGGCGCATGACCGGCATCGTCTCGCGCGGCGGCTCGATCATGGCCAAGTGGTGCCTGGCGCACCACAAGGAGAACTTCCTCTACACGCACTTCGAGGACATCTGCGAAATCATGAAGGCCTACGACGTCTCGTTCTCGCTGGGCGACGGACTGCGTCCGGGCTCGATCTGGGACGCCAACGACGAGGCGCAGCTCGGCGAACTGAAGACCCTGGGCGAGCTCACGCAGATCGCCTGGAAGCACGATGTGCAGGTGATGATCGAAGGCCCCGGCCACGTTCCCATGCAGATGATCAAGGAGAACATGGACAAGCAGCTGGCCTGGTGCGACGAGGCGCCGTTCTACACGCTGGGACCGCTGACCACCGACATCGCCCCGGGCTACGACCACATCACCTCGGCGATCGGCGCCGCGCAGATCGGCTGGTACGGCACCGCCATGCTGTGCTACGTGACGCCCAAGGAGCACCTCGGCCTGCCGAACAAGAAGGACGTCAAGGACGGCATCATGGCCTACAAGGTCGCCGCCCACGCCGCCGATCTGGCCAAGGGCCATCCGGGGGCGCAGATCCGCGACAACGCGGTGTCCAAGGCGCGTTTCGAGTTCCGCTGGGAGGACCAGTTCAACCTGGGCCTGGATCCGGACACCGCCAAAGATTTCCACGACGAGACCCTGCCCAAGGATTCGGCCAAGGTGGCGCACTTCTGCTCGATGTGCGGCCCGCACTTCTGCTCGATGAAGATCACGCAGGACGTGCGCGAGTACGCCGAGAAGCAGGGCCTGAGCGCCCAGGAGGCGCTCGACAAGGGCATGCAGGAGAAGTCGGTGGAGTTCGTCCAGAAGGGTGTGCAGATCTACCACCGCCAGTAGCGCGCCGCGCTGATATTCTTGCGCCTTCGACAGCGCAAGGAGAGCACGAGTGGGCGACAGGGCACTGGCAGGCAGGACGGCGGTCGTCACCGGGTCGACCAGCGGCATCGGCCTGGGCATCGCAACCGGCCTGGCGCGAGCCGGCGCCAACGTGATGCTCAACGGTTTCGGTGACGCGGCCGAGATCGGGCGCATCAAGCGCGAGCTGGCCGCGCTCGGCGCGCGGGTCGCGCACCACGGCGCCGACATGACCCGGCCGGCCGAGGTCGCCGCGATGATCGAAGCGGCCGAGGCCGAATTCGGCGCGGTCGACATCCTGGTCAACAACGCCGGCATCCAGCACGTCGCACCGGTCAGGGATTTTCCCGCCGAGCAGTGGGAACGGATCCTGTCGATCAACCTGTCGTCGGCGTTCTATGCGAGCAAGGCGGCGCTGCCGGGCATGGTGGCACGCAACTGGGGGCGCATCGTCAACATCGCCTCGGCGCACGGCCTGGTCGCTTCGCCCAACAAGTCGGCCTACGTGGCCGCCAAGCACGGCCTCGTCGGGCTCACCAAGGTCGTCGCGCTGGAAACCGCGAAGACCGGCGTGACCTGCAACGCGATCTGCCCCGGCTGGGTGCTCACCCCGCTGGTCGACAAGCAGATCCGCGCGCGTGCCGCCGCCGAAGGCAAGACCTACGAGGCGGCCAGGCTCGAGCTGGTCGGCGAGAAGCATCCCTCGAAGGAATTCGTCACGCCCGAGCAGCTGGCCGAGCTCGCGCTGTTCCTCTGTTCGGCGGGCGCGGCGCAGATGCGCGGCCAGGCGCTGGCCATGGACGGCGGCTGGACGGCGCAGTAGCGCGCGGATGATCGACGCGGCGCCCGGCGCGATCGGCCGGTACACCATCCTTGGTGAACTCGGGCGCGGCGCCACCGGCTCGGTGTATCTCGCGCGCGACGCCTTTGCCGACCGCAACGTGGCGATCAAGGTGTTCCGGCACGCCGGCGAGAATCCCACGCTCGGCGGCCAGCACCGCAGCGCATTCCTGACCGAAGCCGCGCTGGTCGGCAAGCTCACCCATCCGCATATCGTCGCGCTGCTCGACGCGGCGGTCGAGCAGGCGCACAGCTACGTGGTCATGGAGCACGTGCCGGGCGGCACACTGGAGCAGTACACCTCCATGGACGCGCTGCTGCCGCTGGAGCGCGTGGTCGAGGTGGTGTTCAAGTGCAGCCGCGCGCTCGAGTACGCGCACCGCATGGGCATCATCCACCGCGACATCAAGCCGGCGAACATCCTGGTCACGCGGGAGTTCGACGTGAAGCTCTCGGATTTCGGCGTCGCCCAGCTCACCGAGGCCACGCACACCAACATCGGCAATGCCGGGTCGCCCGCCTACATGTCGCCCGAGCAGCTCACCGAGCGCGAACTCACGCACCAGACCGACATCTATTCACTGGGCGTGGTGATGTTCCAGCTGCTGGCCGGACGCCTGCCGTTCACGGCCTCCTCGCAGGCCAGCCTGATGTACCAGATCGTCAACCACGACCCGCCTTCGCTGTCGTCGCTGCGCACCGACCTGCCGCCGGCCTTCGACGCCATCGTCGCGCGCGCGATGCAGAAGGATCTCGCGCAGCGCTACCAGAACTGGATCGAGTTCGGCCGCGACCTGGCCGCGCTGTTCCGCGACCTGGAGGCGCCGCGCGAGGACTTCACGGAAACGCGCAAGTTCCACCTGTTGCGCAACCTGTCGTTCTTTCGCGATTTCCGCGACGTCGAGATCTGGGAGACGCTGCGCATCGCGGCCTGGAACCGCGCCGCCGCGGACGGCACGCTGATTCGCGAGGGCGACCGCGGCGACAGCTTCTTCATCCTGGTCGACGGGCGCGCCGAGGTGACGCGCGCCGGGCACGAGCTGGCCAGCCTGGGCCCTGGCGACTGCTTCGGCGAGATGCTCTACTTCTCCGGCGAGTCGGCGCTGCGCAGCACCACCATACGCTCGTCCACGCCGGTGCTGGTGCTCGAGATCAAGGCAGCGGCGCTCAGCGCGGCGAGCGATGCCTGCCAGGTGCAGTTCAACAAGTCGTTCATGCGCATCCTGATCGAGCGCCTGACGGCGGCCAACAAGCGGCTGACCGAGCGCTGAGCGCGCGGCGGCGCGATTCGCCAAACTGCTAACATCGCGGCCGCATGCACGAACTCATTTCCGCGCTGATCCTCGGCATCGTCGAGGGCCTGACCGAATTCCTGCCGATCTCCAGCACCGGGCATCTGATCCTCGCCGGGGCCCTGCTCGACTTCAACGACGAGCGCGGCAAGGTGTTCGACATGGTGATCCAGAGCGGCGCCATGCTGGCCATCGTCTGGGAATACCGGCGGCGGTTCGCCGGCGTGCTGGGCGGCCTGGCCCGCGATCCCGCCGCGCGGCGCTTCGTCGCCAACCTGCTGGTGGCCTTCATGCCGGCCGCGGTGCTGGGCCTGGCATTCGGCGGCTTCATCAAGGCGCACCTGTTCAAGCCGGTGCCGGTGGCGCTGGCCTTCATCGTCGGCGGCCTGGTGATCCTGTGGGTCGAGCGCCGCGCGCCGGGCCGCGCGGCGCGCGTGCAGAGCGTGGACGAGATGGACTGGAAGGACGCGCTGAAAGTCGGCTGCGCGCAGGCCTTTGCGCTGATTCCGGGCACCTCGCGTTCCGGTGCGACCATCATCGGCGGCATGTTGTTCGGGCTGTCGCGCCGGGCCGCCACCGAGTTCTCCTTCTTCCTGGCCGTGCCGACCCTGATGGCGGCCGGGGCCTACGACCTGCTCAAGCATCGCGCCCTGCTCAGCGCGGCCGACATCGGCGTGTTCTCGGTGGGCTTCGTCGCGGCTTTCGTTTCGGCGTTCCTGTGCGTGCGCTGGCTGCTGCGCTACATCGCCACACACGACTTCACGCTGTTCGCCTGGTACCGCATCGTGTTCGGCGCGCTGGTGCTGTACACCGGCCACGCCGGCTGGGTGGACTGGTCGGCAGGCTGAATCCTCAGCCCTGCACCCAGGGCAGTCCGGCCAGCCGCCAGCCGCCCAGGGTGTTGCGATGGCCGGCCGCGTCCTTGTCGCCCTCGAATCCCTGCAGGATGTTGTAGGCCTCGGCATAGCCCGCCTGGGCGGCGACCGTGGCCGCGCTGTGCGAGCGTCCGCCTGAGCGGCACAGGAACATGACGGGCGCGTCCTTGCCGACCTGCGCCTCAAGCTGCTGCAGGAAATCGGGGTTGGGCTGGCCGCCGGGCCAGGTGTTCCACTCGATGCTCACGGCACCCGGAACGCGGCCCACCCATTCGAGCTCGGCCTTGGTGCGCACATCGACCAGCCGGGCGCCGGCCTGCATCAGTGCATTGGCTTCCTCGGGCAGCAAGGCGCCCGCGTAAGTCGATTTGAGCTGACTGGCGCGCTGACGCGCCGTTTTCTTGATGGATTCCAGATCGGTCATTGCATGCTCTCCTGTGGGGCATAAGATTATAGGCGTGGGGATGAAGGCGCCGGGGCGCACGATTTCAGTGCAATGCACCGGGTGGCGCACCAATGTCGTGCGCGGTAAATCTGTAGAATCAGGCCCTCGGGAAAAGACACGGGAGGCTGCGCTGTCGGACGGGTTTGGCATGGAATCTGCTCACACATCCCCCGTCCGGCCGGCAAGCCGGCCCCTTCATCAAGACGCTTCAAGTTTATCCACTCAGGAGACGCAGAAATGCCATCGGCAGCCGATATTCTGAAAATGGCCAAGGAAAAGGAAGTCAAGTTCGTCGACTTCCGCTTTACCGACACGCGCGGCAAGGAACAGCACGTGTCCGTGCCGATCAAGCAGTTCACCATGGACAAGTTCGAGTCCGGTCACGCCTTCGACGGCTCTTCGATTGCCGGCTGGAAAGGCATCCAGGCCTCCGACATGCTGCTGATGCCGGATCCGAACAGCGCCCGCATGGACCTGTTCAGCGACGAGCCTTCGCTGATCATCACCTGCGACGTGATCGAGCCGTCGGACGGCAAGCCCTATGATCGTTGCCCGCGCGGCATCGCCAAGCGCGCCGAAGCCTACCTGAAGTCCTCCGGCATCGGCGACACCGCCTATTTCGGCCCGGAACCCGAGTTCTTCGTGTTCGACGGCGTGACCTGGCAGATCGACATGTCGGGCTGCTTCGTAAAGATCCGTTCCGAGGAAGCCCCCTGGTCCACCGGCATCGACTACGAGTCGGGCAACATGGGCCATCGCGCGCCGCTCAAGGGCGGCTACTTCCCGGTGCCCCCGGTCGATACCCTGAACGACATCCGCAATGCCATGTGCATCGCGCTCGAGCAGCAGGGCGTCGAGGTCGAGGTTCACCACCATGAAGTCGCGGCCCCCGGGCAGTGCGAGATCGGCACCAAGTTCGCGCCGCTGGTGCAGCGCGCCGACTGGATGCAGATCCTCAAGTACACGGTGTGGAACGTCGCCGCCTCCTACGGCAAGACGGCGACGTTCATGCCCAAGCCGGTGGTCGGCGACAACGGTTCCGGCATGCACGTGCACCAGTCGGTGTGGAAGGGCGGCGAGAACCTGTTCGCCGGCAACGGCTACGCCGGCCTGTCCGAGTTCGCGCTGTACTACATCGGCGGCATCATCAAGCACGCCAAGGCGCTGAACGCGATCACCAACCCCGGCACCAACAGCTACAAGCGCCTGGTGCCCGGCTTCGAGGCGCCGATCAATCTCGCCTACTCGGCGCGCAACCGTTCGGCCTCCTGCCGCATCCCGTACGTGAACAGCCCCAAGGCGCGTCGGGTCGAGGTCCGCTTCCCGGATCCCACCGCCAACCCCTACATGGCGTTCGCCGCGCTGTTGATGGCCGGACTGGACGGCGTGCAGAACAAGATCCACCCCGGCGATCCGATCGACAAGAACCTGTACGACCTGCCGCCCGAAGAGGCCAAGCTGGTGCCGAACGTGGCGTCCTCGCTGGACCAGGCGCTCGAGGCCCTCGACCAGGATCGTGCCTTCCTGACCAAGGGCGGCGTGTTCTCGGACGACTTCATCGATGCCTACATCGACCTGAAGATGGAAGAGGTGACGCGTTTCCGCATGACCACCCATCCGGTGGAGTTCGACATGTATTACAGCTCGTGAACGAGCTGTAATTCAGAAAGCTCGGAACAGGGGGGCTTGGCCCCCCCGTACCCCCTCCGGTCTGCTGCTGGGATCGGGAGGTGGGGGGCAGCGGCGCCGGAGTTCGCCTGGCGCGGGGAGGAGGACGGGGTTTCCCGTCCTTTTTCTTTTTTGGGCGATGATTGTAAAAGCCTGATTATCAACATACACTTGCCCTCCCAATTTAAGGTTCTTCTTGCGTATGGGCCGGATCGGCTTACCAGGCATGGCGGCGGCGCTGATGGCGGTGACGGTCTGCGCCCACGCCCAGCAGGGCGGCGAGATGCAGACCATCTGGCGGTGCACGGATGCGTCCAACCGCACCCATGTCACCAACGTCAAGGAAGAGACGGCCGGCAAGGACTGCAAGATCATCCAGCAGCAGCGCGTGACCGTGGTGCCCGCGCCAGCAGTTCAGGCGGCGCCCCGTTCGGCTGCAAAGTCGCCCTCGCCTGCCGGTTTTCCAAAGGAAACGCCCACCGACCGTGCCAGCGCCCGCGACCGTCAGCGCCAGGCGCTGGAATCCGAGCTGACCAGCGAGGAACAGTTGCTTGCCAGGGCCAGGGCGGAACTGGTGCAGCAGGAGTCGCGCGGTGGTGAGGACCGCAACGCCGCCAAGGTGCAGGAACACCTGCAGAAGTTTCGCGACAACGTGCAGTTGCACCAGAAGAACGTCGAAGAGCTCCGCAAGGAGCTGGGCAAACTCCGCTAGGCGCACCGCGGCGCCTGTGCCGCAGCGATACGCATGAGTGCTTACTCACCGTTCCTGGGCCTGGACATGCTGCCCACGGCCGTGGTCCTGCTGGATGAGAGCCTGGTGGTGCGCTACGCGAATCCGGCCTGCGAGAGCCTGCTCGATACGGCCGCGAAGAGTCTGCAGGGCACGCCCCTGCTGCCCCAGGTGGCCGAGTCCGATGAGTTCGGGCGCACGCTGGCCGATGCGCTGGCCAATCACTGGGACTATTCGGCGCAGAGCGTGACGTATCTGCGCAGCGGGCATGATCCGCTCGCCCTGCTCGCCACCGTGGCGCACATCGATCTGCCCGATCTGCCGCTGCTGATCGAGCTGCGTCCCATAGAGCAGCAGCTGCGCATCGCGCGCGAGGAGCGCATGCTGGATCTGCAGACCGCGAACCGCGAGCTGATCCGCAACCTGGCGCACGAGATCAAGAACCCGCTGGGCGGCCTGCGCGGCTCGGCGCAGCTGCTGGAGCGAGAACTCGATCGTCCGGAACTGAAGGAGTACACACAGGTCATCATCAAGGAGGCCGACCGCCTGCAGACCCTGGTCGATCGCCTGCTGACCCCGCATCGCACCCCGCGCGTGGCCCCGCTGAACGTGCACGAGATCCTCGAGCGGGTGCGCAGCCTGATCCTGGCCGAGTTCTCCGCCGGCATCGCCATCCGCCGCAACTACGATGTCAGCGTTCCGGATCTGGTGGGCGACAAGGAACAGCTGATACAGGTGGTGCTGAACGTGGCGCGCAACGCCGCGCAGGCCCTGATGCACGGCCAGCCGCCGGGCGGGACCATAGAACTGCGCACCCGGATCGCGCGCCAGGTGACCATCGTCCGGCAGCGCCACAAGCTGGCACTAGAATTGCAAGTGATCGACGACGGCCCCGGTGTCGCGGACGAAATCCGCGACAAGATATTCAACCCCCTGGTGTCCGGGCGCGAAGGGGGGAGCGGCTTGGGCTTGTCTCTGGCGCAGACCTTCATCCAGTACCACCGTGGAATGATCGAATGCGAGAGCCGTCCGGGCCGTACGGTATTCACGATATTGCTGCCCCTGGGGTAGCTGTGGGATCTGATGAAACCTGTCTGGATCGTCGACGATGATCGCTCCATCCGCTGGGTGTTCGAGAAGGCACTCGGGCGCGAGGGCATCGTATTCAATTCCTTTTCTTCCGCCTCCGAGGCGCTGGATGCGCTGAAGAGCGGCCCGCCCCAGGTGCTGGTCTCGGACATCCGCATGCCGGGTCCCTCGGGGCTGGAACTGCTGCAGAAGGTCAAGGAGCGCCACCCGGCGGTGCCGGTCATCGTCATGACCGCATACTCCGACCTCGAGTCGGCGGTCGCCGCCTTCCAGGGCGGCGCCTACGAGTATCTGCCCAAGCCCTTCGACGTCGATCAGGCGGTGGACCTGATCCGTCGCGCGCTCGATGAAAGCCAGCGCGAGCTGGCGGCCATCGAACCGCTGGAAGAAACCCCGGAGATCCTCGGCCAGGCGCCGGCCATGCAGGAGGTGTTCCGCGCCATCGGCCGCCTGTCGCAGTCGACGGCGACCGTGCTGCTGACCGGTGAATCCGGATCCGGCAAGGAACTGGTGGCGCGCGCCCTGCACCGGCATAGTGCGCGCGGCGCCAAGCCCTTCATCGCCATCAACACCGCCGCCATGCCCAAGGACCTGCTCGAGTCGGAGCTGTTCGGGCACGAGCGCGGCGCCTTCACCGGCGCCCAGGTGCAGCGTCGCGGCCGCTTCGAGCAGGCCGAGGGCGGCACCCTGTTCCTCGACGAGATCGGCGACATGCCGGCCGACCTGCAGACCAGGCTGCTGCGCGTGCTCTCCGACGGCAGCTTCTATCGGGTGGGCGGGCACCAGCAGATCAAGACCAACGTGCGCGTGATCGCCGCCACCCACCAGAATCTCGAGGAACGCGTGCGCGACGGCTCGTTCCGCGAGGACCTGTTCCATCGCCTGAACGTGATCCGCATCCGCCTGCCCGCCCTGCGCGAGCGTCGCGAGGACATTCCCCTGCTGGCGCGGCATTTCCTCGCGCGCAGCGCCAAGCAGCTGGGCGTGGAAACCAAACGGCTCACCGACGAGGCGGTCGCGCACATCGCGCGCCTGGACTTTCCGGGCAACGTGCGCCAGCTCGAGAACCTCTGCCACTGGTTGACCGTGATGGCTCCGGGCCAGGCGGTCGAGGTCGGCGATCTGCCGGTCGAGTTCCGCGAGCAGGCCTCGGCCGCGGCCGGCACCGACTGGGTCGCCTCCCTGGAGCAGGAAGTGGAGCGCAGGCTGGCGCGCGGCGAGACAGGTCTCCTCGATCTGCTCGGCCGCCAGTTCGAGAAATCGCTGATCCTGAAGGCGCTGGCGCGTACCGGCGGCCGACGCATCGAAGCCGCCACCCTGCTGGGCATGGGCCGCAACACCATCACACGCAAGATCCAGGAACTGGGCATCGAGGACAAGGACGCGACCTGAGGCGGCGGCCGGGCGAAGATTTCCTGATGTGGGGTGGAGTTTCGCATAACGAAATTCCCCATTTTTGTGCGAGGCAATATAGAGTTGTGCTTCGCAACAAAATCGCCACATTTCGTTCGTACCAGGAGCCCCCGATGTCCGCCCAGTTTCCTGCCGGCATGCAGATCACCGGCCAGATCACCCCCGAGTTTGCGCAGATCCTCAGCCCGGAGGCGCTGGCCTTCGTCGCCAGGCTGCATCGCGCCTTCGAACCGCGCCGCCAGAATTGCTGGCGCGCCGCGCCGCGCGCCAGAAGGAATTCGACGCCGGCAAGCTGCCCGACTTCCTGCCGGAAACCAAGTCGATCCGCGAAGCCGACTGGAAGGTCGCCGCCCAACCCAGGGACATGCTCGACCGCCGCGTCGAGATCACCGGGCCGACCGATCGCAAGATGGTGATCAACGCGCTGAATTGCGGCGCCTCGACCTTCATGGCCGATTTCGAGGATGCCAACTGCCCGACCTGGTTCAACATGATCGACGGGCAGATCAACATCCGAGACGCCGTGCGCCGCACCATCAGTCTCGAGCAGAACGGCAAACAGTACCGGCTCAACGACAGCACCGCGGTGCTGATCCCGCGTCCGCGCGGCTGGCACCTGGACGAGAAGCACGTCACGGTCGACGGCCAACCGGTGTCCGGCGGCATCTTCGATTTCGCCCTGCTGTTCTTCCACAACGCGAAAGAGCTGCTGGCGCGCGGCTCGGGCCCGTACTACTACCTGCCGAAGATGGAGTCGCACCTCGAGGCGCGGTTGTGGAACGAGATCTTCGGCATGGCGCAGAAGGAACTCGGCATTGCGCACGGCACGATACGCGCGACGGTGCTGATCGAGACCGTGGTCGCCGCCTTCGAGATGGAGGAGATCCTCTGGGAGCTGAAGGACCATTCGGCCGGCCTGAACATCGGCCGCTGGGACTACATCTTCTCGTGCATCAAGAAGTTCCGATCCAACAAGGATTTCTGCCTGGCCGATCGTTCGCAGGTGACGATGACGGCGCCGTTCATGCGCGCCTATGCGCTGACCCTGGTGAAGACCTGCCACAAGCGCGGCGCCCCGGCGATGGGCGGCATGGCCGCGCAGATCCCGATCAAGAACGATCCGGCCGCGAACGAGGCGGCGCTGGAGAAAGTGCGCCAGGACAAGCTGCGCGAAGTCACCGACGGTTGCGACGGCACCTGGGTCGCACACCCCGCGCTGGTGCCGATCGCCAAACAGGTGTTCGACGCGCACATGCCGCAGCCCAACCAGTACGATCGCCAGCGACCCGACGTCAACTATACGGCCAGGGACCTGCTCGACTTCCAGCCCTCGGCGCCGATCACCGAGGCCGGCCTGCGCAACAACATTTCGGTCGGCATCCAGTACCTGGGCGCCTGGCTGGCGGGCAACGGCTGCGTGCCGGTGTTCAACCTGATGGAAGACGCCGCCACCGCGGAAATCTCGCGCTCGCAGATCTGGCAGTGGATACGCAGCGAGAAGGGCCGGCTCGACGACGGCCGCAAGGTGACCGCCGAGCTGTTCAGCAAACTGGTCGCGGAGGAGCTGCCCAAGGTGAAGACGCATCTGGGCGAGGCCGCCTGGGCCGCAGGCAGGTACGAGGCGGGCGCCCGGCTGTTCGAGCAGATCACGCTGGGCGAGTACGGAGTTCCTCACGCTGCCGGCCTACGACGCGATCGACTGAGCGACTGAGCGACTGAGGCTTCGTGGGGCCTCCTCGCGTGCCGCTATACTGCGGCGCACGAGGAGGAGACACCATGAAAACAGGATTGCGCGCCGCGTTCCTCGCGGCGCTTTGTTTTGCCGCCGCCCATTCTTCGGCGCTGGCGCAGACTTATCCGTCCAAGCCCCTGCGCATCGTGGTCGGCTTCCCGCCCGGCGGCGGCAACGACATCATCGCCAGGCTGGTGGGCGCCAGGCTGTCGGAGTCCTGGGGCCAGCCGGTGGTGATCGACAACAAGCCGGGCGCCAACGCCATCATCGCCACCGAGTTCGTCGCCAGGGCGCCGGCCGACGGCTACACCCTGCTGGTCGGCGCCTCGGGCGCCATGGCGGTCAACCCCGGCCTGTACGCCAAGCTGCCCTATGACGCCGAGCGGGACTTCGCGCCCATCACGATGATGGGTTCCTTCCCGCTGCTGCTGGTGGTCCATCCGGGCGTCGCCGCGACTTCGGTGAAGGACCTCATCGCGCTGGCTAGAGCGAAGCCCGGCGCGCTCAGCTACAGCTCGGGTTCGACGCCCTTCCAGCTGGCCGCGGAGCTGTTCAAGCTGCGCACCGGCACACAGATGAACTTCATTCCCTACAAGGGCAGCGCACAGGCGATCAACGCCGTGATGAGCGGCGATGTCGCACTGACCTTCGTCGACTCGACGCCGGTGGTGGCGCAGGTGCGCGCCGGACGCCTGCGCGCGCTGGCGGTGACCTCGCCCAGGCGCTCCGCGGCGCTTCCCGAACTGCCGACCATGGCCGAGGCCGGACTGCCCGATTCCGAGGTGGTGCTGTGGAGCTCGCTGTTCGCGCCGGCCGGCACGCCGCCGGCGATCGTGTCGCGGCTGTCCGCCGAGGTCGCGCGCATCGTGCAACTGCCGGACGTGAAGGAGAAGATGCAGGCGCTGGGCACCGATCCGGTCGGCAACACGCCGGCCGAGCTGGCCGCCATCGTGCGCGCCGACATCGCCAAATGGGGTGCGGTGATACGTTCGGCCGGCATCAAGGCCGAGTGAACGGCCGGCGGCCCGACCTCCGAATTTGCCGAATCAGGCAAGTCGATTGACAGGAGAGCCGCTCCAGGAGCGGCTCTCCGGTTTCAAATGTTGGAGATTTCCGCGATCACCGGGGTGTGGTCGCTGGGCCGCTCCAGCCTGCGCGGCGCCTTGTCGATGCTCACGCCGGTGCAGCGCGCCGACAGCGGCGGCGACAGCAGGATGTGATCGATGCGCAGGCCGGCGTTGCGGCGAAAGCCCATCATGCGGTAGTCCCACCAGGAGAACGACTTCTCCGGCTGCTCGAAGGAGCGGAAGGCGTCGACCAGGCCGGTCTCCAGCAGCGCGCGCCAGGCGCTGCGCTCGGGCCCGGACACATGCACCTGTCCCTCCCAGGCCTTGGGGTCGTGCACGTCGCGGTCTTCCGGGGCGACGTTGAAATCGCCGGCGACCGCCAGCTCCGGATGCCGTGCGCGCTCCGCCGCCAGGTAGTCGCGCAGGGCGGTGAACCAGCGCAGCTTGTACTCGTACTTGTCCGAGCCCACCGCCTGTCCGTTCGGGCAGTAGACGCACACCACGCGCACGCCGCCGACGGTGGCGGCGATCACGCGCTTCTGTTCGTCGGCGAAGCCCGGGATGCCGAACTCCACCTCGGCGAGCGGCGCGCGCGCGAGGATGGCCACGCCGTTGTAGGTCTTCTGGCCGAAACAGGCGCTCTGGTAGCCGGCCGCAGCGAGTTCCTCGCGCGGAAACTTCGCGTCCTCGAGCTTGAGCTCCTGCAGGCAGACCACGTCGGGCTGCGCGGCGGCCAGCCAGTCGGTCAGATGCCCAAGGCGCACCTTGAGCGAATTGACGTTCCAGGTCGCCAGCTTCATTGCGGCTTGGCGGCGGGCTTGCTCTCCGCAGGCGGGGGCGCGCCGGGCGCGACGTAGTTTTCCGGCAGCGGCGGCGCGGCCTGCTTGCGCGGTGACAGGCCTTTGGGATAGCCGGCGATGTCGAGCGCGCGGTCGAAGGCGCCGGCCTCGAAGCCCTTCTGCACGGTGCGTCCCACGGTCAGGGTGGGCACTGTGTCGGCGCCGGAGACCTTCATCAGTTCCTCGTTGGACGGCGTGTCCCACACCTGCACTTCGCGGAACGGCACGCCGCGCCGGTTCAGCGCGTCGCGCGCCATGCTGCAGCCTTCCTTGCAGGTCGGCGAGGTATACAGCGTGACCGGGCGTCCTTGGCCAGCTGCATGAGCTGGAACGGCAGGACGCTGGTCTCGACCACGCTGCCCTTGAGGTTCTTCTTCTCCACGCCTTTCGCGGAGGGCGGCGGCGGCACGTCGGAGTACTGCACGCGGCCCTTCTCGTCGACCCAGCGGTACTGCTGGGCCCAGCAGGTCAGGGCGAACAGCGAGAGAAAAAGGCAGGCCAGCGTGCGCATCGAGGAACCCCCGCAGGGTCAGGCCGGAATCATTCCATTATGCCTGAGCAGTGCATCGACCTGCGGGTCGCGGCCGCGGAAGGCGCGGAACGACTCCGCGGCCGGCCGGCTGCCGCCCACCGCCAGCACCTCGTCGCGGAAACGCGCGCCGGTGTCGCGGTCGAGAACGCCCGCGGCGGCGCGCCGCTCCTCGAACGCGCTGAATGCGTCCGCCGACAGCACCTCGGCCCACTTGTAGCTGTAATAGCCGGCCGCGTAACCGCCGGCGAAGATGTGCGAGAAGTTGTTCGGGAAGCGGTTGTAGGCCGGCGGCACCAGCACCGCCACCTGGGCGCGCACCTCGTCGAGCACGTCGCGCGCATTGCGCCCGCTGTCCGGGTCGAAGTCGTAGTGCAGGTGCATGTCGAACAGCGAGAACTCCACCTGGCGCAGGATCTGCAGCCCGGACTGGAAGTTCTTCGCCGCGATCATCTTGTCGAACAGCGCGCGCGGCAGCGGCGCGCCGGTCTCGAAGTGGCGCTGTCATGTGCTTGAGCACCTCCCATTCCCAGCAGAAGTTCTCCATGAACTGGCTGGGCAGCTCCACCGCATCCCATTCCACGCCGTTGATGCCGGCCACGCCGAGGTCCTCGATGCGCGTCAGCAGGTGGTGCAGCCCGTGGCCGAACTCGTGGAACAGGGTGATCACCTCGTCGTGCGTGAACAGCGCCGGCTTGCCGCCGACCGGGCGCGAGAAGTTGCAGTTCAGGTAGGCCACCGGCGTCTGGATGCCGTCGGCCTTCCTGCGCCGCGTGACGGCGTCGTCCATCCAGGCGCCGCCGCGCTTGGTCTCGCGCGCATACAGATCGAGGTAGAAGCGGCCGATCAGCTCGCCGCCGGCGTTGCGGATGTCGAAGAAGCGCACATCCTCGTGCCACACCGGGGCCAGGCTGCGGTCGGTGACTTCGCTGATCGACAGGCCGTAGAGAGTTTCCACCAGCTTGAACATTCCCGGCACGACCTGGGTCTCCGGGAAGTACTCCTTCACCTCCTGGTCGGAGAATGCGTAGCGCCGGGCGCGCAGCTTTTCGGCGGCGTAGCTCACATCCCAGGCTTCGAGGCTGGCGAGGCCCAGTTCGGCGCTCGCGAAGCTGCGCAGCTCGGCCAGGTCGCGCTCTGCGAACGGGCGCGCGCGGCGCGCCAGGTCGTGCAGGAAGTCGAGCACCTGGCGCGGGGTCTGCGCCATCTTCGGCACCAGCGAGACCTCGGCGAAGTTGGCGTAGCCCAGCATCTGCGCGTCTTCGCGGCGCAGCCTGAGGATCTTCGCCATCAGCGGGGCGTTGTCCCATTCCGGCTTGCCGAACTCCGAGGCGCGCGTGACGTTCTCGCGGTACAGGGTTTCGCGCAGCGCACGATCGTCGGCGTACTGCATGACCGGGAAGTACGAGGGCATGTGCAGGGTGAACTTCCAGCCGGCCTTGCCGTCCTTCTGCGCCGCTTCGCGCGCCGCCTCGCGCACGTCCGCGGGCAGGCCGGCCAGGCGCGCCTCGTCCTCGATCAGCAGGGAATAGGCATTGGTGGCGTCGAGCACGTTCTCCGAGAACTTGGCCGACAGCGCGGCGAGCTCCTCCTGGATGGCGGCATAGCGAGGCTTCTTCTCCGCCGGCAGCTCGGCGCCGCCGAGGCGGAAATCACGCAGCGCGTTGTCCACCAGCTTGCGGCGCGGCGCGCTCAGTTGCGCGAAGCCGGGCGCGGCCTTGAGCGCGCGGTACTTGGCGAACAGGTGCTCGTTCTGCCCGAGCTCGGTCCAGTACTGCGTGACCTTGGGCAGGTTGGCGTTGTAGGCCTCGCGCAGTTCGGGGCTGTCGAGCACCGCGTGCAGGTGCGAGATCTGCCCCCAGGCGCGCGACAGGCGCTCGTTGGCATCCTCGAGCGGCTGCACGAAGGCCTCCCAGGTGGCGGGCACGCTTTCGGCCGAGACCAGGGCGACGGCCGCGCGCGCCTCGGCGAGCAGGGCGTCGATCGCCGGGGAGGCGTGTTGCGGGCGGATCTCCGCGAAGCGCGGCAGTCCCGAGAAATCCAGCAATGGGTTCATGCTCTTTCCTGTAAATGGCGCTGCGCCGCCTGCACGGTGTTCGACACCAGCATGGCGACGGTCATCGGTCCCACCCCGCCGGGCACCGGGGTGATGCTCCCCGCCACCGCCCGCACGGCGTCGAAATCGACGTCGCCGACCAGCCTGCCGTCAGGCAGGCGATTGATGCCCACGTCGATCACGCAGGCACCCGGTTTGACCATCTCCGCGACGATGAGTTTCGCCTTGCCGACCGCGGCGACCAGAATGTCCGCATCGCGCGCGCGGGCTTGCAGATCCGGCGTGCGTGAATGACAGATGGTGACGGTGGCGTCCTTTTGCAACAGCAAGCCGGTCAGCAGGGCGCCGGCGTTCTCGACGCGAAAGCCGTCGACGTCCTTGGCCGGCGAGATCGCCGCGGTGAGCCGCGCTTCCGGGATGTGCGCGGGCAGGGGCAGCTGCACGAGGATGCCGTGCACGCCGGCATCGGCGTTCAGTGCCGCGATGCGTTCGAGCAGCGCGGCTTCGGTGACATCGGCGCTGAATTCGTGCAACTCCGAGCGCACGCCGGTGTCTTCGCAGGCACGCACCTTGTTTCGTACATAGGCGCGCGAGGCCGGGTTGTCGCCGACGACGATGACGGCCAGTCCGGGACGCAGGCCCAGGCCGGCCAGGCGTTCCACTTCGGGTTTCAATTCGGTGCGCAGCGAGGCAGCGTGTGCCTTGCCGTCGATCAGGCGGGCGCTCATGCGGGGAGGAGTCGAATGCGGGGTCGAATTCTAGCATTCCGGGTATTGCATAATGCGGTATGTCGTTTTAAGATACGAAAAATCGTGCATTTGCCGTTTGCCTCGCGCGCGGCTTGCATCGAGTCACTCGATACGTGCTTCGCAGCGCGCGAAACATGCGGTGCGCTGGTTTGTGCAGGGTGCACTAACGTATTAAGCTTCGACGAAAATTCGCCCGTCCCGCATCCAAAAGAAGCGGGCGTGCGCCGCGCCGGAAAGCCCTCGGCGTAACAAGCCACAAGCTGGAGGAGTCATGTCTGCAGTGCCCCGTTCCCCCGGCCAACGACGCCGATTCGCTCGAAACCCAGGAGTGGCTGGACGCGCTCGAGGCCGTGCTCGACCGCGAAGGCCCGGAGCGCGCGCATTTCCTGCTCGAACGCCTGATCGACAAGGCGCGCCGTTCCGGCGCCTATCTGCCGTACTCGGCGACTACCGCCTACATCAACAGCATCCCGCAGCACATGGAAGAGCGCTCGCCGGGCGACCACGCCCTCGAGGAGCGCATCCGCTCCTACACGCGCTGGAACGCGATGGTGATGGTGGCGCGCGCCAACAAGGGCGACGGCGACCTGGGCGGGCACATCGCCAGCTTCGCCTCGGTCGGCACGCTGTTCGGAATCGGCTTCAACCATTTCTGGCATGCGCCTTCGGAGAACCACGGCGGCGACCTGATCTATTTCCAGGGGCACTCGGCCCCCGGCATCTACGCGCGCGCTGCTCGAAGGGCGCATGAGCGAAGAGCAGCTGAACAATTTCCGCCGCGACGTCGACGGCAAGGGCGTGACTTCCTATCCGCACCCCTGGCTGATGCCGAATTTCTGGCAGTTCCCCACGGTGTCGATGGGACTGGGGCCGATCCAGGCCATCTACCAGGCGCGCTTCCTCAAGTACCTGCATGCGCGCGGACTGGCCAACACCGAGAACCGCAAGGTCTGGGTGTTCTGCGGCGATGGCGAGATGGACGAGCCGGAATCGCTGGGTGCGATCGGCATGGCGGTGCGCGAGAAGCTCGACAACCTGGTGTTCGTCGTCAACTGCAACCTGCAGCGGCTGGACGGACCGGTGCGCGGCAACGGCAAGATCATCCAGGAGCTGGAGGGCGAGTTCCGCGGCTCGGGCTGGAACGTGATCAAGGTGATCTGGGGTTCGTACTGGGATCCGCTGCTGGCGCGCGACAAGGAAGGCATCCTGCTGAAGATCATGGAGGAGACGGTCGACGGCGAGTACCAGAACTTCAAGGCCAACGACGGCGATTTCGTGCGCAAGAATTTCTTCGGCAAGCATCCCAAGCTGCTGGAGATGGTGTCGCGCATGACCGACGAGGACATCTGGCGCCTGAACCGCGGCGGCCACGACCCGCACAAGATCTACGCGGCGTACTCGGCCGCCGTGAAGCACAAGGGCCAGCCGACGGTGATCCTGGCCAAGACCATCAAGGGCTACGGCCTGGGCAAGCAGGGCCAGGCGCAGAATCCGACCCACCAGCTGAAGAAGCTGGATATCGCCACGATCCGCGAGTTCCGCGACCGCTTCAACGTGCCGATTCCGGACGACCAGCTCGAGAAGCTGCCGTTCTACATCCCGCCGGCCGATTCCCCGGAGATGCAGTACCTGCATGCACGCCGCAAGGCGCTGGGCGGCTATCTGCCGCAGCGGCGCCGGCGCGCCGAGCACACGCTGCCGGTGCCGCCGCTGTCGGCATTCGAGCAGGTCACCAAGGGCAGCGGCGAAGGCCGCGAGATGTCCACCACCATGGCCTTCGTGCGCATCCTGACCGCGCTGCTGCGCGACAAGGCGCTCGGCAACAAGGTGGTGCCCATCGTCCCCGATGAGGCGCGCACCTTCGGCATGGAGGGCATGTTCCGCCAGCTCGGCATCTATTCCTCGGAAGGCCAGAAGTACACCCCGGTCGACAAGGACCAGGTGATGTACTACCGCGAGGACAAGGCCGGACAGGTGCTCGAGGAGGGCATCAACGAGGCCGGCGCGTTCTCGTCGTGGATCGCCGCGGCCACCGCCTACTCGACCACGGGGGTCAACATGATCCCCTTCTATATCTTCTACTCGATGTTCGGCCTGCAGCGCATCGGCGACCTCGCCTGGGCCGCCGCCGACCAGCGGGCGCGCGGTTTCCTGCTCGGCGCCACGGCCGGTCGCACCACGCTGAACGGCGAGGGCCTGCAGCACGAGGACGGCCATTCGCAGATCCTCGCCTCGGTGATCCCGAACTGCGTGTCCTACGACCCGACCTACGGCTACGAGCTCGCGGTGATCATCCAGGACGGCCTGCGGCGCATGCTCGCCGAGCAGGAGGATGTGTACTACTACATCACCGTGATGAACGAGAACTACGAGCATCCGGCGATGCCCGAGGGCGTGGAGCAGGGCATCCTGAAAGGCATGTACCTGCTGCGCGAATCGGCCGCCAAGGGCAAGTTGCGCGTGCAGCTGCTGGGCTCGGGCACCATCCTGCGCGAGGTGCTGGCCGCGGCCGAGCTGCTGGAGAAGGACTGGGGCGTGGCCGCCGATGTGTGGAGCGCCACCAGCTTCAACGAGCTGCGCCGCGACGGGCTGGCCGCCGAGCGCTGGAACCTGCTGCATCCGGAGGACACGCCGCGCCTGCCGTACGTGACGCAGTGCCTGGCCGCGCGACCGGGGCCGGTGGTGGCGGCCACCGACTACATGAAGACGTTCTCCGACCAGATCCGCCCCTTCGTGCCGCGCGACAGGGTGTACCGCGCGCTGGGCACCGACGGCTTCGGCCGCTCGGACACGCGGGCGAAGCTGCGCCACTTCTTCGAGGTCAACCGTTACTGGGTGACGATCGCGGCGCTGAAGTCCCTCGCCGAGCAGGGCGAAGTGAAGGCGACCACCGTGACCGAGGCGATCAGGAAGTACGACATCGATCCGGCCAAGCCGGACCCGACCACCGTTTAGGCCCGACGCCGCGCGGCCGGTGCGTCCGGCTGCACGGCGGCTCCCCGCCCGAGGAACGCACATGCCTGTCATCAAGGAAGTTCTGATCCCCGACATCGGCGACTTCAAGGAGGTCGCCGTGATCGAGGTGCTGGTCAAACCCGGCGACCACGTGGTCGCGGAATCCTCGCTGATCACCGTCGAATCGGACAAGGCGACGATGGAGATTCCAGCGCCTTCCGCCGGCGTGGTGAAGGAACTGAAGGTCAAGGTCGGGGACAAGGTCTCCAAGGGCACGCTGCTGCTCATGCTGGAGGAGGCCGCGGCCGACGCCGCTGCGCCGGCGCCTGCGGCACCGGCCGCTGCAGCCGAGCCGGCGCCCGCCGTCGCACCCGCCGTTGCGCCTGCGGTGGCGGCAGCGCCTGCCGCAGCGCCGGCGGTCCCGCCGGTGGTGGTCGGCAGGCCGGTGCCGCGCGAACCGCGCGACGAAACCCTGCCCAAGCCGCATGCCAGCCCCCTCGGTGCGCAAGTTCGCGCGCGAGCTCGGCGTCGACCTCAGCGCCCCGGCACCCGCGGGCGGCGGCATGCCGTTCAGCCTGCCGGCCTGGCCGGAGGTGGATTTCGCCAAGTTCGGCCCGGTCGAGATCAAGCCGCTGTCGCGCATACAGCGGCTGTCCGGCCCCTACCTGCACCGCAACTGGGTGTCGATCCCGCACATCACGCAGTTCGACGAGGCCGACATCACCGAGCTCGAATCCTTTCGCAAGGACAGCTCCGCGCAGGCCGAGAAGCAGGGCTTCAAGCTCACCATGCTGGCCTTCCTGGTCAAGGCCTGCGTGACCGCGCTCAAGCAGTTCCCGAACTTCAACGCCAGCCTGGACAAGGGCGGCGAGAACGTCATCGTGAAGAACTACTATCACATCGGCGTCGCCGTCGACACGCCGGGCGGCCTGGTGGTGCCGGTGATCCGCGACGCCGACCGCAAGGGCGTGTTCGACGTGGCCAAGGAGCTGGGCGAGATCTCCAAGCTGGCGCGCGACGGCAAGCTGAAGGCCGGCGACATGCAGGGCGGCACCTTCTCCATCTCCAGCCTGGGCGGCATCGGCGGCACGCTGTTCACGCCCATCATCAACGCGCCGGAAGTCGCCATCCTCGGCGTGTCGCGGTCGCAGATGCGCCCGGTGTGGAACGGCAAGGAGTTCGTGCCGCGCCTGATGCTGCCGCTGTCACTGTCCTACGACCATCGCGTCATCGACGGCGCCGCCGGGGCACGCTTCACCACCTACCTGTCCTCGGTGCTCTCGGATATCCGGCGCTCCCTGTTGTGACGCAACGCCAATCCAATACACAGGCGAAACCCTATGGCTGAGAGCATCAAGGTCCTGGTGCCCGACATCGGCGACTTCAAGGAAGTCGGGGTGATCGAGTTGCTGGTCAAGCCCGGCGACGTGGTCAGGAAGGAGCAGAGCCTGATCAGCGTCGAGTCCGACAAGGCGACGATGGAGATCCCCTCGCCGCACGACGGCGTGGTCGGCGAGCTGCTGCTCAAGCTCGGCGACAAGGTCTCCATGGGTTCGCCAATACTGACACTTTCCGCCGAAACTCCCCGCCAGGAGCCGCAAAGCGGGCAGATTGCTGCCACACCTGTGGCGCACCGGCCGCCGCGGCACCCTCCGCGCCCGCCGCGGCAGCGGTTGCGGCGCCTGCCGTGGCGCCCGCGGCGGCCGCGCCCGACGGCGCGCCCGCCGACCTCGAATGCGAGGTGCTGGTGCTGGGCGGCGGGCCCGGCGGCTATTCGGCGGCGTTCCGCGCCGCCGACCTCGGCCGCAAGGTGGTGCTGGTCGAGCGCTACGCGACGCTGGGCGGGGTCTGTCTGAACGTGGGTTGCATCCCGTCCAAGGCCCTGCTGCACGTCGCCTCGGTCACCGACGAGGCGCGCCGCCTGGCCGAGCACGGCATCAGCTTCGGCGAGCCGAAGGTCGATCTGGCGAAGCTGCGCGGCTGGAAGGAGAAGGTGGTGGGCAAGCTCACCACCGGGCTGGCCGGCATGGCGAAGATGCGCAAGGTCACGGTGCTGCAGGGTGTGGGCCGTTTCGTCGACCCGCACCACCTGGAAGTCGCCGGCGCGGCCGGCACCCGGCGCGTGAAGTTCGCGCAGGCCATCATCGCGGCGGGTTCGCAGGCGGCCAGACTGCCGTTCCTGCCGCAGGACGACCCGCGCATCGTCGATTCCACCGGCGCGCTGGAACTGCGCATGGCGCCCAAGCGCATGCTGGTGATCGGCGGCGGCATCATCGGCCTGGAGATGGGCACGGTGTACTCGACGCTGGGCGCGCGCCTGGACGTGGTCGAGATGCTGGACGCGCTGATGATGGGTCCGGATCGCGACCTGGTGGCGGTCTGGCAGAAGTACAACGCGCACCGCTTCGACAACATCATGCTGAAGACCCGCACCGCCAGGGCCGAGGCCACGCCGCAGGGCATCAAGGTGTGGTTCGAAGGCGAGAACGCGCCGGCCGAGCCGCAGCTCTACGACCTGGTGCTGGTCTCCGTCGGCCGCACGCCGAACGGCGCGAAGATCGGCGCGGAGAGTGCCGGCGTGGCGGTAAACGAGCGCGGCTTCATTCCCGTCGACAGCCAGATGCGCACCAACGTGCCGCACATCTACGCCATCGGAGACATCGCGGGCAATCCCATGCTGGCGCACAAGGCCGTGCACGAGGGCCATGTGGCGGCCGAGGCCGCCAGCGGCGAGAAGGCGCATTTCGACGCCAGCGTCATCCCCGGCGTGGCGTATACCGATCCGGAAGTCGCCTGGGTGGGGCTGACCGAAGCCGAGGCCAGGACGCAGGGCATCAAGGTCGGCGTGGGCAAGTTTCCCTGGGCGGCTTCGGGGCGCGCCATCGCCAACGGCCGCGACGAGGGCTTCACCAAGCTGATCTTCGACGAGGCCACCCATCGCATCGTCGGCGGCGGCATCGTCGGCACCGGCGCGGGGGATCTGATCAGCGAGGTCGCCCTGGCCGTCGAGATGGGTGCGGACGCGGTGGACATCGGGCGTACCATCCATCCCCACCCCACTCTCGGAGAGTCGGTGGGCATGGCGGCCGAACTGTACGAAGGCGTGTGCACGGACCTGCCCCCGGCAAGGAAGAAATGACCCAGGACGAACTCAAGCAGCTGGTCGCCCGCGAGGCCCTCAAGCACGTCGTCGAGGACGCGGTGGTCGGCGTCGGCTCGGGCTCCACGGTGAACTGCTTCATCGACGCCCTGGCTTCGATCAAGGGGCGCATCGACGGGGCCGTCGCGGCCTCCGAGGCGAGCGCCGAGCGGCTCAGGAAGCACGGCATACGCGTGTTCGAGCTGAACGCCGTGAGCGAGCTGCAGGTGTACGTGGACGGCGCCGACGAGATCACCGAGCACATGCACATGATCAAGGGTGGCGGCGGGGCGCTGACGCGCGAGAAGATCATCGCCGCCGTGGCCAGGAAGTTCGTATGCATCGCCGACGCCTCCAAGCTGGTGCCCGTGCTGGGCAGGTTCCCGCTGCCGATCGAAGTCATTCCGATGGCGCGCAGCCATGTCGGTCGCGCCCTGCTGGCCATGGGCGCGCAGCCCGTGCTGCGCGAGGGCTACAAGACCGACAACGGCAACCTGATCCTGGATTGCCGCGGCCTGAGCATCATGGACCCGCCGGCCCTGGAGGCCGAGCTGAACAACATCGCCGGCGTGGTCACCAACGGCATCTTCGCGCGCCGCCCGGCCGACCTGTTGCTGCTCGGCGCCCCGGAGGGGGTGCGCAGCATGACGGCGCGCCGCTGAGATTACCCGTCACGAACCTGTAACACTCCGTGTGCTAAGCTGACTCCCTTGTTTTCAAGGGTGTTTTCGCCATGTCCGAGCACATTTCCAAGCAGTTCGACGCCGAGCTGGAGAGCGTGCGTTCGCGTGTGCTGCAGATGGGCGGGCTGGTCGAGGCTCAGATCCTGCACGCCATGGAGGCGCTGATCTCCGGCGACATGGAGGCGATCGATCGCGTGATCGCCAACGATCATCGCGTCAACGGCATGGAAGTCGAGCTCGACGAGCTGTGCAGCCACATCATCGCCCGCCGCCAGCCCGCCGCCGGCGACCTGCGCCTGTTGATCACGGTGATCAAGACCATCACCGACCTGGAGCGCATCGGCGACGAGGCGGCCAAGATCGCGCGCATGGCCAAGCTGATCCACGCCGCGGGACGGATGCACATGCCACGCATGGACCTCTCGCACGTCGCCGATCGGGCGGTGCATATCCTGCGCCAGTCGCTGGATGCCTTTGCGCGCCTGGACGTGGCTGAAGCCATGGATGCGCTGAAGGGCGACAGCGCGGTGGACGACGAATTCCGCGCCATCACGCGCCAGTTGATCACCTTCATGATGGAGGATCCGCGCACCATCATCGATTCCGCTGGAGATCCTGTTCATCGCCAAGGCCATCGAGCGCATCGGCGACCACTCCAAGAACATGGCCGAGTACGTGATCTACATGGTGAAGGGGCGGGATGTTCGGCATACGTCGATCGAGGAGGTGGAGAAGGAGCTTCTGGAGTAGGAGCCTCTCTTTCGTTTCCCGCCCCTCCGGGGCAAGTCTTGAACAGGGGGCTACGCCCCCCGTACCCCCCTGCGGGAAAGGCGAAAGCCAGGAACAGGGGAACCCTACGGTTCCCCCGTACCCCCTCCCCAACCCAAAGCGGGAACGCTGGCGCCTCAAAGCAAAAAGCCCGGGCTCAATGCCCGGGCTTTTTGCTGTGGGGGGTACGGGGGGGGGCGTGGCCCCCTGTTCAAGACTTGCCTGCTTCTGCGCCCTATCCCTTCGGCGGCACGTAGCCTTGCGCGGCGTCGGCGCCGTCGCCGAAGAAATGCCGCTCCATTTGCTCGGCCAGGTACTTGCGCGCCTTGGCGTCGGCCAGGTTCAGGCGGTTCTCGTTGACCAGCATGGTCTGGTGCTTGACCCATTGCTGCCAGGCTTCCTTGGAGACACTCTCGAAAATGCGCTTGCCGAGTTCGCCCGGATAGGTGGGGAAATCGAGCCCTTCGGCCTCGCGGCCGAGCTTGATGCAGTTGACCATTCTTGCCATGAGGTTTCCTTGCGTTCCTGATGCGACACGGATTCCGAAGGTCGCGATTCTAGCGCAGCGGCTTGGTGAATACCTTCGAGTTGCGCTTCCAGTTGTACAAGGCCTGCTTCTGCGCCGGCAGGGCCTTGATGTCGGTCGGCACGAAGCCCTGGGAGACGAACCAGTGCGCCGCGCGCGTGGTGAGCGCGAACAGGCGCTTGATGCGCATGCTGAGGGCCTGCTCCTCGCAGGCGCGCAGCAGGCGCTCGCCGTAGCCTGCGTCGCGATACGCAGGCGCAACCGCCAGGCAGGCGAACTCCGCGCTGCGCTCGCCGGGAAAGGGGTACAGGGCGGCGCAGCCGACGATGACCCCGTCGTGGTCGATGACATGGAAATTGCCGATCTCGGCCTCCAGGCGTTCGCGACTGCGCTTGACCAGCGAACCGTCGGCCTCGAGGGGCCGGATCAGTGCCAGCAGTCCGCCCACGTCGTCGATGCGCGCCGGCCGCAGCTGCTCCACCGCGTCGGCGGTGAGCATGGTGCCCACGCCGGCGTGCGTGAACAGTTCCAGCAGCGTCGCGCCGTCGGCCTTGCGGGCGACGAAGTGCACGCGCTTGACGCCCGCCGCGAGGGCGCGCAGTGCGCTCCTGAGCACGTGCTTCTCGGTCGGCGTCAGCCGTGCCTTCTTGGCCAGCGCCTCGGCTTCGCGTGCGGTGATCTCCGCCAGCGGCTCACCCTTGCCGTCGGCCGGCAGCCGGTCGGTGTACATCAGCAGCTTGTCGGCCTTGAGCGCGATGGCGACGTTTTCGGCGACATCCTCCCATGAGAGGTTGAACACCTCGCCGGTGGGCGAGTAGCCGATATGCGGGATGAGTACCACGTCACCGGCCTCCAGACGGCGGGCGATGCCGACGGCGTCGACCTTGCGCACCGTGCCGCTGAACTGGAAATCGATGCCGTCGACCACCCCGATGGGTTGCGCGGTGATGAAGTTGCCGGAGGCGACGCGGATCTCCGCGCCGGCCATCGGCGAGTTCGGCAGGCCCTGGGAGAGCAGCGCCTCGATCTCGACGCGCAGCACGCCGGCGGCGTGCTTGACGGCCACCAGGGCGTTGGCGTCGGTGATGCGCACGCCTTTGGCGAAGCGCGAGCGCAGGCGCTTGGCCTTGAGTTCGGCGTCGATCTGCGGTCGCGCGCCATGCACCACCACCAGCCGGATGTCGAGCGCGGCCAGCAGGTTCATGTCGTGCACGAAGCCGGCGAAGCCGCCCTCGGCCGCCATCTCGCCGGGAAAGGCGATCACGAACGTGCGGCCGCCGAAGGCGTGCACGTAGGGCGCGGCCTGGCGGAACCACTGCACGAACTGCTGGGTCTGCGGAGGGGATTTCATGGCCCGGTCGTGGCGCTGTGCGAAGATGACGAAGATTCTAGCGTTTTCGGCCGGCTCCCGCGCCCGAAGGACGCCTATCGGGGAGGCGCGCCGGGAGGCGAGGTCAACGCAGGCGGGTGTCGGACGTTGAACCGGTGCCCCTACTACGCAGAGGTTTCCATGACCGCCCCGCTCGAGTTGCATGCGTTTCGACTGCTGGCGCTGTGCATCCCGCTGCTCGCGGGTTGTGCCGGCGCACAGGCCACCGAGGATGCCGAGGACTGGAAGATGTTCGGGCGGGCGCTGGTGCTGGTGCAGACGGTGACCAGCGCCGCCGCCAGCTCGGACGATCCGCGCGCCGCCGAACGCAGCGTGGAACAGATCCTGTCCGGCAAGCACGGCGAGGCCAATCGCCTGGCCGGCGATATCTTGGATGAGGCGCTGACCGACATGCCGGCGCAGTACAGGGGCACGTTGCTGGCCGTGGCGCGCGACATGGCGACCATCGCGCGTCGCGACGCGGCGCGCGAATCCGGCGGCTCGGATGCCGCCGCGGCCCTGCAGGCGCGCAAGGATCTGGCCGCGATGGGGCTGCAGTATCACGATGCCGGACAGTTCCTCGAGGCGGTGAAGCGCAACGATGCGCTGGCCGTGGAACTGTTCCTCGCCGGCCGCGGCGTCAACGTCGATGCGCGCGATGCGGGCGGGCGCGGCGCCCTGGAGATCGCGCGCGCCGCGGGCAACACGCAGATGGCGCGCCTGCTGACGCGCCCGCGCTAGCGCTCGCCGATCCCGGCGGCGGCTAGTTCCAGTCGCCGGCCAGCGCGTTGATCGCCGCGAGCATCGCCGGCGCCACGGTCTCGGTGCGCAGCACGCGCGGGCCCAGATGCACGGGCAGGAAGCCCGCGCGCAGCAGGTCCTCGTTCTCGCGCGGCGAGAATCCGGCTTCCGGTCCGACCGCGACGGTGACCGACTGCGGCCGCGCCGCCAGTGCGCCCGCCAGAGAACTGGGAGCGTCCGGCAGGGCAAGCAGGCGCAGGCCGTCGACCGGTGCCGCCGCCAGCCAGCGCGCAAACGGCATCGCCACGCCGACCTGCGGAATCCGGTTGCGCCCGCATTGCTCGCAAGCGGCGACTGCAATGCGTCGCCAATGTGCGGCACGCGCGTCGGCGCGTTCCCCGGCCAGCCGGACCACCGATTTCTCGGTCACCAAGGCGACGATCGCCGCGGCACCCAGCTCGACGGCCTTCTGCACGCTGTAGTCCATGCGTTCGGCCGAAGACAGGCCCTGCACCAGCGTGATGTTGAGCGGCGATTCCCGCTCGATCGGATCGAAGGCGCCGGTGCGTACGGTGACCGACTTGCCGGCGATCGTTTCGATGCGGCCAGGGTACTGGCCGCCGGTGCCGTCGAACAGCACCAGGGCGTCGTTCTCGCGCAGGCGCAGGACGCGGGCGGCGTGGTGAGAGGCATGCTCGTCGAGCGCGATGTCGGCATCGGGCCGCAGGGGCGTGTGGACGAAGAAGCGGGGTGCTGCGCAGGCGGGTGGCGTTTTCATGCGTCGATTATGTGACCGAATTACGTGCCTGCCACCCGGCGCAGCAGCAGGCGCAGGCCGCGCAGCACGGCGCGGGCAAGCAGCACCGCCGCCAGGCAGAACAGTGCCAGCAGGCACAGGAAGACGAGCGGGTGGGCGAAGGCGAGCCACAGGCCGGCGGGGACCATCGCGTCCTCGGAGATCGACAACCCCCAGTTGCTGAACGGTTCTGGCGAGGCGTTGACCACGGCGCGCCCGCCCGCCTTGGTCAGGTGCGTGCCGGCTGCGAGTGTGCCGCCCAGCAGCGCCGCTGCGGTCGCCAGGCTCGCTCCGTCGGCGCTGAACACGGCCGCCGCCAGCGCCGCGCCGGCCGGTACGCGTATGAAGGTGTGCACCGCATCCCACACGCTGTCGAGCCAGGGCAGCTTGTCGGCGCCGAACTCGACCACCGCCATGAAGCCGCTCGCAGCCATCACCAGCGGGTGGGAAAGCGGCGTGAGCTGCTGGGGCAGAGGCGTCCAGCCCAGCGCGCCGGCCAGGCCGACCAGGAACAGTACGGCGTACAGGCGCAGCCCGCTGCCCCAGGCGAGCGCCGCGGCCAGGGCGAATTCGGGCAACAGGCTGATCAGCGCTTCGGTTTGCATGGCGCCCATTCTGGCATGCCGCAGCACTGCATCCGGCACTCGCGCCGGAGCGTGGCGATCAGCGCGGCCGTGCGATGGGCTCGCAGCGCAGGTCGCTGGTCGGCAGCGCCGCCGTCTCGCAGTCCACGTAGCGGATGCGGGTGCCCTGGGGAAGCACCCACTGGAATTCGCGTTGTCGGTCGATGGCGTACAGAGGCGTTGCGGTGGTGGCTTGGCGGCCGGATTCGCGCGGGCAGATGGGCGCCGCGTACAGGGGTTTCGAGGCGTGCTCGACGCACCAGTACAGCACGCGTTGCGCTTCGCAGCGGTTCTGGAAGGAGATGCGGAAGTGCTGAAGATTCGCTTGCGATCGGTTGGCGACCGCGTTCGCCGTCACGTGCATCGCCACACAGCTGTCAATGGCAGCGTTGGCGGTCGCCAGGAAGGGCGAAGCCGGGAAAGCGAATGGCAGGGAAAGGAGGACGGCAGCGGGAACACGGATCACGGGACGCATTGAAGCAAAACCGCTGCCACCCCGTCCATCTTTCGGCCTGCGGTTTCACATAGTCTTACAGCGAGCGGCAGGCGGCGCTCTGCTTCACCGCGTGCATGCCCAGACCACCGGTTCGCAGTCCGCGCCGCACTTGTTGCGTGCACGGGTTTCGGCTTCAGCGCGTGTCGTGCCTTTGGCCGCGGCGAGACGGCGCGCACCCCTGGCCAGGGCGCCGCAGCCGTCCTTGATCTCCAGCATCACTTCGCAGCGCGGTTCGTCGCATTGGCGCAAGGCCTCGCGCCGCGCATCGCGCGCGTTGGCCCGGTCGATCGCGTAGCCATAGCGGCCGCTGTCGCGCTGATAGGCGATCGCGCCGTGCTGGGCGGGCACACGCGGCTTGCCCGCCGCTTCGGCAAGCGACGCGGCGAGCAGGAGGACCAGCAGCGCGGCGGTGCGGGGCATGGCTGCTCAGGGCAGGGTGCAGCCCTTGTCGCGCAGCATCTTGTCCACCCAGCTGCGGTCCAGCGTGCCCGCTGCGATCTCCGCGAGCGTCCTGTCCTCGCGCGCCTTCTGCGCGGTCGCCAGGGCGATGATGGCCTCAGCCTCGGACAGGGGAATCGCCAGCACCCCGTCGGCGTCACCCACGATCAGGTCGCCCGGATTCACCACCATGCCCGCCACCGATACCGTGACGTTGATCTCGCCCGGGCCGTCCTTGTACGGGCCGCGATGCGTGACGCCGCGCGCGTACACGGGAAAATCGCCGGCGGCGATCGCGTCGCTGTCGCGGATCGCGCCGTCGATCACGATCCCGGCGATGCCGCGTCTGGCGGCGATCGAGGTCATGATCTCGCCGATCACGGCGTGGTCCATCGCTCCGCCGGCGTCGACGATGATGACGTCTCCGGGAGCCGCCATGTCGATGGCCTTGTGGGCCATCAGGTTGTCCCCCGAGCGCGTCTTGACCGTGAAGGCCGCACCGATCATCTTCGCGCCGCGATGCCAGGGCCGCAGCGCGGCGCCGGCGCCATGGTGCCGCGCCATGTTGTCGCTGATGTTCGAGGTGGGCAGGGGGCGCAGCGCTTCGATGAGCTTCGCGGGCGGCCGTGCCGGGGAGGGGAATACGCGGAATCCGAGTGCCATCTTGCTTTCCTTACATGGTTGCGCCGAGGATCCATGGCGCGAACTCGTCCTCGCCATAGCCCCATTGTTCGCTCCTGGTCCTGCGGCCCGAGGCGGTGGCGAGCACCAGCTCGAAAAACCTCGCGCCGCAGGCCTCGATCGACTCCTTGCCGTCCACGATGGTGCCACAGTTGAAATCCATGTCCTCTTCCTGGTGCGCGTAGAGGGCGGAGTTGGTGGCGAGTTTGAGCGAGGGCGCCGGCTTGCAGCCGTAGGCCGAGCCCCGGCCGGTGGTGAAGCAGATCAGGTTGGCGCCGCCCGCCACCTGTCCGGTGGCCGACACCGGATCGTAGCCCGGGGTGTCCATGTAGACGAAGCCGCGCGTGCCGGCCGGCTCGGCGTACTCCAGCACGTCGACCAGGTTGGTCGTGCCTCCCTTGCCACGGCGCCCAGCGACTTCTCGAGTATCGTCGTCAAGCCGCCGGCCTTGTTGCCGGGCGAGGGATTGTTGTTCATCTCGTTGCCGTTGCGTGCCGTGTACTCTTCCCACCAGCGTATGCGTCGCACCAGCTTCTCGCCCACCTCGCGGCTGATGGCGCGGCGGGTCAGCAGGTGCTCGGCGCCGTAGATCTCGGGCGTCTCCGACAGGATGGCGGTGCCGCCGTGGCGGACCAGCAGGTCGACGGCGGCGCCCAGCGCCGGGTTGGCGCTGATGCCCGAGTACCCGTCAGAGCCCCCGCACTGCAGGCCCAGGGTCAGATGGCTGGCCGGCACCGTGCTGCGCCTGGCCTTGTCGGCTTCGGGCAGCAGGGCTTCGATGCGCGCGATGCCCTCGCGCACCGCCTTCATGGTGCCGCCCTTCTCCTGGATGGTGTAGGTGTGCAGTCTGTCGGCGCGCACCAGCTTCTGCGCGGACATCAGGCTGGAGATCTGGTTGGCCTCGCAGCCCAGGCCCACCACCTGCACCGCGTAGAAGTTAGGGTGACGCGCATAGCCGGCCATGGTGCGACGCAGGATGTCCATGCCGTCGCCCTCCGAGGCCATGCCGCATCCTGACTTGTGCGTGAGGGCCACGACGCCGTCGACGTTGGGGTAGGCGTCCAGCCGGTTCCTGAAATGCTCGGCCACCATGCGCGCCACCGTGGCCGAGCAGTTCACGCTGGTCAGGATGCCGATGTAGTTGCGCGTGGCCACGCGTCCGTCCTCGCGCACGATGCCCTGGAAAGTCGCCTGAGGTTCGATGAACCGCGTGGGCGTGGCGTTCTCGCAGAACGCGTAGTCGCGCTGGAAATCGCCCATCGCCAGGTTGTGCACATGCACGTGTTCGCCTGCAGCGATGGTCTGCGAGGCGAAGCCGATGATCTGGTTGTAGCGTCGCAGCGGAGCGCCCTGGGCGAGGGCGCGCACGGCGATCTTGTGCCCGGCGGGGATGCGGGCCGCTGCGCGCACGCCGCCCTCGTTCTGCAGCACCGTGCCGGCGGGCAGTTCGACGCGTGCGATGACGACATCGTCGTCCGGGTGCAGCCTGATGGTCAGGTCGGCGGCCTGCAGCATGCAAGACTCCTCAGAAGAACTGGCGAGGCAGCCAGAGTACGACGGAGGGCACGTAGGTGCACAGCGCCAGCGTGGCGAGCAGGGGGCACCAGCCAGGGCAGGATGGCCATGGTGGTTCGCTCGAACGACAGATTGGCCACCCGCGACAGGACGAAAAGCACGGTGCCCATCGGCGGGTGCAGCAGGCCGATCATCAGGTTCAGCACCATCACCAGGCCGAAGTGCACCAGGTCGATGCCCAGCTTCTGGCAGATCGGGATCAGGATCGGCACCAGCAGCGTGATCGCGGCGGTCGGTTCGAGGAAGCAGCCCACGAACAGCATCAGCACGTTGACCAGCAGCAGGAACACCGCCGGCTCGGCGGTGAACGACAGCACCCAGGCGGCCACCTCGTCGGTGACCCGGGTGACCGTGAGCAGCCAGCCGAAGATCGAGGCCGCGGCGACGATGAACAGCACCGTGGCCGTGGTCTCGATGGTGTCCATGGAAATCCGGACCAGCATGCGCCAGCTCAGCGTCCGGTACCAGACCAGGCCGAGGAACAAGGCCCAGGCGGAAGCTGCGATCGCCCCTTCGGTGGGGGTGAACACGCCCAGGGTCATGCCGCCGACCAGCAGCACCGGGGTCATCAGCGCGAGGATGGCGTGCGCGAATGTGCGGCCCAGGCGCGACCAGGAAAACACCGCGTCGGCCCGGTAGTTGCGGCGATGCGCGTACCACGCCACGGTGGCCATCATGGTCAGGCCCATGATGAGGCCGGGCACCACGCCGGCCAGGAACAGCTGGCCGATGGAGACACCGGCCATCATGCCGTAGATGACGAAGGGCAGGGAGGGCGGAATGATGGGCCCGACGGTGGCCGAGGCCGCGGTGATGCCGATGGCGAACTCCACCGGGTAGCCGTGGTCCTTCATCGCCTTGAGTTCCACCGTGCCCAGACCGGCTGCGTCGGCGATGGCGGTTCCCGACATGCCGGCGAAGATCATCGAGCCGACCACGTTGACGTGGCCCAGGCCGCCCTTGAGCCAGCCGACCAGGGCCATGGCGAAGTTGTAGATGCGGTTGGTGATGCCGGCCGAGTTCATCAGGTTGCCGGCCAGGATGAAGAACGGCACCGCCAGCAGCGGGAAGGAGTCCACGCCGCCGTACATGCGGTGGATGACGACGAAATCGGGGATGTTGCCCGACACCATCACGTACACCAGCGAAGCACCGGCCATGGCGATGGCGATCGGCACGCCGCTGACCATCAGCGCGAGGAACCCCGCCATCAGCCCGCCACCCATCAGCAACCCCCTTTCATGTCGCGCCCTCGGGTCGCTCCAGCACGCTCCAGCCGCGCCGCCAGTTCGTCCAGGCCACCTGCAGCGAGCGCAGAAACATCAGCGTGAAGCCGAACAGCATGGCGCCGAACACCCAGCCCATCGGCAGGTCGACGATGGCCATGCGCTGCGCGCCGATGCGCTGGATCAGCAGCCAGGTGAGCCAGGCCGAGTAGCCCAGGAAGGCGCAGCGCAGCACGTCCACGCCGGTCGACAGGGCGCGTCCCATCCAGCCGGGCATCAGCCGGTAGAAATAATCGACGTGGATGTGGTTGTTCTTGCGCACCGACATGGAGGCGCCGATGAACACCACCGCGACCAGAAAGTAGCGCGCGATCTCCTCGGTCCAACCGGCCGGGTCGTTCAGCGCGTAGCGCGTGAACACCTGGTAAAAGACGATGAAGGCGAGCAGCCAGAACAGCACGAAGCTGATCCAGTCCTCCCAGCCGTAGATGGAAATGTCGATCGGCTCGTCGGTGACGTGGAACTGGCCGTCGGCGCCGAGCACGTGCTCGTCCTGCGGGCTCTGCGCGGGCGTCATCGCACTTTCCGGTGATCGCTAATGGTTGTCACGCGGCACCATCGGCCCGCTGCTGCCGACCAGGAAATCCAGGTCCGCGCCCTGATCGGCCTGCAGCACATGGTCGATGTAGAGCTTCCAGTAGCCGCGCTCCAGCGGTGGTTTGGGCGCCTTCCATTTCTTGCGGCGCCTGGCCAGCTCATCTTCGGAAACCAGCAGTTCAAGGCGCCGGTTGCGGACATCGAGTTCGATGATGTCGCCGTTCTGCACCAGGGCCAGCGTGCCGCCGGCGGCGGCTTCCGGCACCGCGTGCAGGATCACGGTCCCGTAGGAGGTCCCGGACATGCGCGCGTCGGAAATGCGCACCATGTCGGTGATGCCCTTCTTCAGCACCTTGGGCGGCAGCGGCATGTTGCCGACTTCGGCCATGCCCGGGTAGCCCTTGGGGCCGCAGTTCTTGAGCACCAGCATGCAGTGCTCGTCGACGTCGAGCTTCTCGTCGTCGATGCGCGGTGGAACTCCTCGATGTTCTCGAACACCACCGCGCGGCCCTTGTGCACCAACAGCTTCGGCGTCGCCGCGCTGGGTTTGATCACGCAGCCGTCCGGCGCCAGGTTGCCGCGCAGCACGGCGATGCCGGTGTTCTTCTTGAACGGTTTGTCGAAGGAATGGATCACGTCGCGGTTCCAGCACGGCGCGTCCCTGACGTTCTCCCAGATGGTGGTGCCGTTCACGGTCAGCGCGTCCTTGTGCAGCTTGCGGTTGCGGCCCAGCTCGCGCAGGATGGCCGGCAGTCCGCCGGCGTAGTAGAAGTCCTCCATCAGGTACTTGCCGGAGGGCATCAGGTTCAGCAGGGTATGCACGCCGCGGCCGCAGCGATCCCAGTCGTCGAGGTCGAGCTTCACGCCCACGCGTCCGGCCAGCGCGATCAAGTGGATCACCGCGTTGGTCGAGCCGCCGATCGCGGCATTGGCGCGGATGGCGTTCTCGAAGGCCTTCTTGGTCAGGATCTGCGACAGGCGCAGCTTCTCCCTGACCATCTCCACGGCGCGCCGTCCCGCCATGCGCGCCAGCACGTTGCGCCGCGCGTCCACGGCAGGGATGGCGGCATTGCCGGGCATGCCCACGCCCAGTGCCTCGACCATCGAGGCCATGGTCGACGCCGTGCCCATGGTCATGCAGTGGCCATGCGAGCGGTGCATGCAGGACTCGGCTTCGTGGAACTCCTCCCGGCTGATCTTGCCGGCGCGCAGGTCCTCGGACATGGACCAGACATTGGTGCCCGAGCCTATGTCGGTGCCGCGGTACTTGCCCGACAGCATGGGCCCCCCGGAGACCGCCACCGTGGGCAGGTCGACGCTGGCCGCGCCCATCAGCAGCGCCGGAGTGGTCTTGTCGCAGCCGACCAGTAGCACCACGCCGTCGAGCGGGTTGGCGCGGATCGACTCCTCGACGTCCATGGAGGCGAGGTTGCGGTAGAGCATCGCCGTCGGGCGCATCAGTGTCTCGCCCAGGGACATCACGGGGAACTCGAGCGGAAAGCCGCCGGCTTCGAGCACCCCGGCCTTTACGTGTTCGGCGATGGTGCGGAAGTGCGAGTTGCACGGCGTGAGTTCGGAATAGGTGTTGCAGATGCCGATCACCGGACGGCCGTCGAATTGATCGTGCGGGATGCCGCGGTTCTTGGTCCAGCTGCGGTAGATGAAGCCGTAGATGTCGTCGCGGCCGAACCACTGGGCGCTGCGCGAGCCGCCGGTCGCGCCGCGCTGAACCGGCTTGCCGGCGCGCTTCGTCGCCGTCGGGGTGCGTCGTTTGGCCGGCGATTTGCGCGCCGCCGGCTGCTTCGCTTTGGTAGCCATGTGCGTGTCTCAGTAGGTGGCGCGGCCGCCGGAAATGTCGAACACCGCGCCGGTGGAAAAGGAGCAGTCCGAGGAGGCCAGCCAGCAGACCAGGGCGGCGATCTCGTCGACCTGCACGAAGCGGTTCATCGGGATCTTGGACAGCATGTAGGCGATGTGCTGCTCGGTCATCTGGTCGAAGATCGCGGTCCTGGCGGCGGCCGGCGTCACGCAGTTGACGAGCACGCCGCTCTGCGCGAGCTCCTTGCCCAGAGACTTGGTGAGCGAGATCACGCCCGCCTTCGACGCCGAGTAGGCGACGGCGTTCGGATTGCCTTCCTTGCCGGCCACCGAGGCGATGTTGACGATGCGGCCGTAGCCGGCCTTGACCATGAACGGCGCGATCGCGCGGCAGGTCAGGAACTGGCTGGTCAGGTTGACGGCCAGCACTTTCGACCACTCCTCGACCGGGTAGTCGACCGTGGGCCTGTTCATGCCGGCGATGCCGGCGTTGTTGACCAGCACGTCCACCCTGCCGAACGCCAGCAGCGCTGTTTCGGTCGCCCTTTGCACCGAAGTCGGGTCGGAGACATCGACTTTTTCCGGCCCGTCCAGATCCCAGACGCGAACCCTGGCGCCGGACGCCTCGAGGCGCTTGACGATGGCGGCGCCGATGCCCTGCATGCCGCCGGTGACCACCGCCGTGCGGCCCTTGAAATCGAGTTGGTTCATTCCGTTCTCACTCTTTGACTGCGCCCGTCATGCCGGACACGTAGTACTCCACGAAAAACGAATACAGCACCGCCACCGGCAGCGAGCCGAGCAGCGCGCCGGCCATCAGCGCACCCCAGTGGTATACGTCGCCCTCGACGAGCTCGGTGATCACGCCCACCGGCACCGTCTTGTTCTCGGACGAGGACACGAACGTCAGCGCGTAGATGAACTCGTTCCAGGACAGCGTGAACGCGAAGATGCCCGCCGAGATCAGCCCCGGCACGGCCAGCGGCAGGATGATCTTGACCAGGATCTGCCAGCGCGTGGCGCCGTCGATCAGGGCGCATTCCTCGAGCTCGTAGGGAATGGAGCGGAAATAGCCCATCAGCAGCCAGGTGCAGAACGGGATCAGGAAGGTCGGATAGGTCAGGATCAGCGCCCAGCGCGTGTCGAACAGGCCGAGCTTGAACACGATCGCCGCCAGCGGGATGAAGAGGATCGAGGGCGGCACCAGGTAGGCGAGGAATATCGCCAGGCCGGTCTGCTTGGAGCCCCTGAAGCGCAGGCGTTCGATGGCGTAGGCGGCGAACACGCTGGCGGCCAGGGAAGTGAAGGTCGCCACCACCGAGACCAGGATGGTGTTCCACATCCATTGCGGGTACGCGGTCGTGAACAGCAGCCGCTCGAAGTGCGCCAGCGTCGGCTGCACGATCCAGAACGGATTGGCGGCGCGCGAAACCAGTTCCTCGTTGGGTTTGAACGAGGTCATCGCCATCCAGTAGAACGGGAACAGCAGGATGACCAGGAAGCACAGCAGGGGGATGTACAGTGTGACCCAGCGCCGCATCGGCGACTCGAGGTAGTCCATGCCGGCCGAGTCCTGCGCCGCCTGCGTGCCGTTCTCGCGGGTTCGCCCGCTGGAGATTCCTTCACTTGTCGTTGCCTCCCTGCTGCCAGGCCCGGCGCTGCAGGCCGAAATAGCTGAACAGGATGGCGGCGAGCAGGAACGGCACCATGGCCGTCGCCAGCGCGGCGCCCTCGCCCAGCGCGCCGCCGGGTATCGCGCGCTGGAACGACAGCGTCGCCATCAGGTGCGTGGCGTTCAGCGGCCCGCCGCGCGTCAGCACGTAGATCAACTGGAAGTCGGTGAAGGTGAAGAGCACCGAGAAGGTCATCACCACCGCGATGATGGGCGTGAGCATGGGCAGGGTGACGTACCAGAACTTCTGCCACTCGCTGGCGCCGTCCAGCGAGGCGGCCTCGTACAGCGAGGGCGAAATGGTCTGCAGGCCGGCGAGCAGGGTGATGGCGACGAAGGGCACGCCGCGCCAGATGTTTGCGGCGATGGTCGCGAAGCGCGCCGCCCAGGGGTCGCCGAGGAAGTCGATGTACTGGTCGATGAGTCCCATGCGGGTCAGCGCCCAGGAGAGCACCGAGAACTGCGTATCGTAGAGCCACCAGAACGCGATCGCCGACAGCGCGGTGGGCACGATGAAGGGCAGCAGCACCACGGCGCGCACGAAGGACTTGAACGGGATGTGGCGGTTGAGCAGCAGCGCCAGCCACAGGCCCAGGGCGAACTTGCCGATCGAGGCGACCACCGTGTAGAACAGGGTGTTGAAAAGCGACAGCCTTGCCACGCTGTCGCCGAACAGGAACTGGAAGTTGTCCAGCCCGACCCACTCGCCGGCGCGGCCGATCTTCGCGTCGGTGAAGCCCAGCCAGGTGCCCAGGCCCAGCGGGTAGGTCAGGAACAGCAGCAGCAGCACGCCGGCCGGCAGCATGAACACCCGCCCCAGCGTGTTGCGGTTGTCGAAGAAGCGCAAAGGCTCATGGGACCTCGACGCCGGGCCGATCGCGGCAATGCCCCCCCCCCCCCCCCCCCCACCCCCCCCCCCCCCCCCCCCCCGGCGCGCCCCCCCCGGGCCCGGCCCCCCGGGTCACACCTTGTAGTAACGCTGCGCGCGCGCCTGCGCCCGCTCCGCCGCCTCTTTGGGCGACTTGGATCCGCTGGCCGCCTCCGCCACCATGTTCACCATGATGAAGTCCGCCATGGCCGCGGCCGAGGCGTAGCCGAGCTTGCCGGCATGGCTGTGGGCGGTCATGTTCTTCACACAGTCGCGGTACGGCGTGTGCTTCGGGTCGACGGTCCAGATCGGATTCGACTCGTAGGCCTTGAGCGGCTGCGTGATGTAGCCGATCGCCGCCTGCTGCCAGGGCTCGTACTGTTCCTTCTCCATCATGAAGGCCATGAAGGCCTTGGCCGCGTTCGGCGCCTTCGAGTAGCGGAACGCGAAGGCCTGGCTGAACAGGTGAAGTTCGGTCGGCTTGCCGGTGGGCCCGATCGGATAGTTGGCGTGGCCGATGTCGGCGACCAGGGCCTTGACCTTGGCGTCGGTCGAGGTCTTGGCCGCGTAGTACACCGAGATGCCGTTGTTGGTGATGCTGACCTGGCCGTCGAGGAAGGCCTTGTTGTTGTTCGCGTCCAGCCAGGACAGCGTGCCGGGCACGAACGTCGCGTACAGGGCCTTGGCGTACTCCAGGGCCTTGACGGTCTCCGGGCTGTTGATCACCCTCGTGCCTTCTCGTTGACCATCCTGCCGCCGTGACCAGACCAGCCAGTGGACCCAGGAGTTGCCGTCGCCCACCGCGTTGCCGAGCGCGAAGCCGGCCGGCGTGTTCTTGGCCTTCATGGCCTTGCACAGTTCGAGAAAGCCGCCCAGGTCCTTGGGGAACTCCTTGAAGCCGGCGGCCTGCACATGGCTGATGCGATGCACGAACGTCGCGCCGGCCGCGCCCAGCGGCACGCCGATCCATTTGCCGTCGCGCTTGCCGTAGGTTTCGGCCACCGGGTACCAGCCGCCGTACTTGGCGCCCAGGTAGCCGGCGACGTCGGAGACGTCGAGCAGCTTGTCAGGGTACTGGTGCGGATCGTCGAACCAGCCGTAGATCACGTCCGGGCCGGAACCGACGTTGGCGGCGACCGCAGCCTTGGGCCGCACGTCCTCCCAGCCCTCGTTGTCCACCCGCACCTCGACGCCGAACTTGTCCGAGAACGCCTTGACGTTCTTCATGAACGCATCCTCGTCGCCCTGCACGAAGCGCTTCCAGCGCAGCACGCGCAGTTTGGCGCCCTTCTCGGGCTTGTAGGCGAAGCCGGCGGCGGGCTTGCCCTGCGCCAGCGCTTCGCCGCCCATGCCGGCGGTGGCGGTGCCGGCGGCGACGCCGGCGGATATCTTCAGAAAATCCCTGCGATTCACGTTGTTTCTCATGGTCTCCTCCATCGGTGAGGTGTAGCGGGTCCTGCATCTTGACGCGTGGACACGTTCTCTCCCGGGCGTGCTCTCTAGGCCAGCCTCTGGCCGCTCGCGGGGTCGAACAGGAACGTAAGTTGCGGGGCCAGGCGCACCGTCTCGCCGGGCCGGAAGGTATGCCGCTCACGCACCACGGCGGTCACGTCGACCCCCGCGATGCGGCAATAGATCTGGGTATCCGCGCCGGTCGGCTCGACCACCACCACCTCGGCGGGCAGGCCGGCGTCTGAAACCATCAGGTGCTCGGGGCGCACGCCGACGATGACTTCGCGCCCGGACTCGAGCGGAACGCCGGCCGGTGCCGACAGCGTCACGTTGCCGGCCGCGACGATGCCCCCGGCCGTGAACTTTCCCGGGATGAAGTTCATCGCCGGAGAGCCGATGAAGCCGGCCACGAACAGGTTGTCCGGGTCGTCGTAGAGCTCGAGCGGCGTGCCGATCTGCTCGACCTTGCCGCCGTTCATGACCACGATCTTGTCGGCCATGGTCATGGCCTCGATCTGGTCGTGCGTCACGTAGATCGAAGTGGTCTTCAGCCGCTGGTGCAGCGCCTTGATCTCGGTGCGCATCTGCACGCGCAGCTTGGCGTCCAGGTTGGACAGCGGCTCGTCGAACAGGAACACCTGCGGTTTGCGCACGATCGCGCGGCCCATGGCCACGCGCTGGCGCTGTCCCCCGGAGAGCTGGCGCGGAAAGCGACCCAGATACTCCGTCAGGCCGAGGATGCGGGCTGCTTCGTCGACCCGTTGCCGGATCTCCTCGCGCGAGGCATGCGCCAGCTTCAGGCTGAACGCCATGTTGTCGAACACGGTCATGTGCGGGTACAGCGCGTAGTTCTGGAACACCATGGCGATATCGCGCTCCTTGGGCGCGACGTCATTGACGACGCGCGCGCCGATGCGCATCTCGCCGCCGCTGGCTTCCTCCAGGCCGGCGATCATGCGCAGCAGGGTCGACTTGCCGCAGCCCGAGGGCCCCACCAGCACGCAGAACTCGCCGTCATCGATGGAGATGTCCACGCCGTGCACCACCGGTGTGCTGCCGAAGGACTTGCGGACCTGGTTCAGGGTCACTGCAGCCATGCTATCGCTCCGTGCCGAATTCTTTGGTGTAGCGCTTGCGGGTCATGTTCATGTGCGTGCGCATCGCGCTGCGCGCGGCGCGCGGGTCGCGTTGCGCGATGGCCGCGAGGACGGCCCGGTGCTCGCGCACGGTTTCGGCGGCCATCATCGGGTACTCGAGCTTGCGTTCCAGCGCACGGTACAGCGGCCCGACACGCTGGTCCCCCAACGTTTGCACCACCAGGACCAGGGCACTGTTGCCGCTCGCCTCGGCGATGCTGATATGGAATGCGCGGTCCGCATCTAGCGGGTTGTGGTCGCGCCGGCTCTCGCTGACCAGGTCGGCATGCGCCTTGCGGATGGCGCGCAACTGCGCCGCCGTCGCATTCTTCGCGGCCAGCGCAGCGCATTCGCTCTCTATCATCCAGCGCGCGCGGATCACCTCGAAAGGCCCGGACGCGCCTTCCAGCGCCTTCACGCCCCGGCGCTCGCCGGGTCGTGTCACGTAGATGCCGGAGCCGACCCGCACGTCGAGCAGGCCTTCGACCTCCAGCGCGATCAGGGCCTCGCGCACGGAAGGGCGCGAGACGCGCAGCTGTCGCGCCAGGTCGCGCTCGGGCGGCAGGCGCGAGCCGGGCGTGAACTCGCTCTCGGCGATCAGCGCACGGATCTGGTCTGCGATCTGCCTGTACAGGCGACGCGGTTCCACGGCTTGGATTGGCATTGTCTCGTTGCGCCGGCCTTGATGTTTTATGGTCGTGCTGCGTTCGACCGGCTCTCGGCGCAGACTAAACCTCGCGCTTCACATCGGTCAAGTGGTCAGGCCAATTTCCAGGCCCCGCGGCGCGGTGGTGCGATGCAGCGCAGGTTGCCGTGCGGCGGGGCGGGCAGGGAACCGCGGTACGGACGCGTTGGATATAATCCGCGTCCCGATTCAATCCAGAAACCACTTCAACCAGCGCAAGCGGGAGCAGCTCCATGAAACTGTGTCGCTACGGCAAGAACGGCTTCGAGAAACCCGGCATCATCGACGCGGAGGGCAAGCTGCGCGATCTGTCCAAGGTGGTCGACAACATCGGGCCCAACGAAATTTCGCCGCGCGGCCTGAAGATGCTCGCCCGCCTCAAGCCCGAGACCCTGCCGCTGGTGGCGGGCAGCCCGCGCTACGGTGTGCCGTACGTGGGCATCGGCAAGTTCGTCGCCATCGGCCTGAACTATTCCGACCACGCCAAGGAAGCCGGCATGGCGATCCCGACCGAACCCGTGGTGTTCATGAAGGCCACCACCTGCATCAGCGGTCCGGACGACGACGTGATCCAGCCGCCGGGCTCGACCAAGCTCGACTGGGAGGTCGAGCTCGGCATCGTCATCGGCAGCAAGGCGCAGCACGTTTCCGAGGCCAGGGCGCTAGAGCACGTGGCGGGCTACTGCGTGGTCAACGACGTTTCCGAGCGTGCCTTCCAGCTGCAGTCCTCGCAATGGGACAAGGGCAAGAGCTACGACACCTTCGGCCCGATCGGCCCCTGGCTGGTGACCACCGACGAGATCGGCGACCCGCAGAAGCTGGACATGTGGCTGGACGTGAACGGCAAGCGCTACCAGACGGGCAACACGCGCACCATGATCTTCAACTGCGCGCAGATCGTCGCCTACGTGAGCAACTACATGACGCTGCTGCCCGGCGACATCATCACCACCGGAACGCCGCCCGGCGTGGGCCTGGGCATCAAGCCCGAGCCGGTGTTCCTGAAGATCGGCGACGTCATGACCCTGGGCATCGAGGGCCTGGGCGAGCAGAAGCAGAAGGTGGTGGCCTGGTCCGGTTGAGTCGGCTGCGCTTCCGTCAGTAGGTCATGCTGGCGGCGTTCAGCATGCCCGCGCCGAGCGACACGGCGCCGAGAAAGATCCCCGAGGCCGCCTTGCCTTCAGGCATATGGCGGCCGATGTCCGGAATCACCAGCCTGACCGCGCCGTAGACGGCCAGCTGGGTCACCAGCGCGATGCCGGCCCAGACCGCCATGTCGTAGGGGTGCACGCTGTTCACGATGCTGGCGGCCAGCGGCAGGATGAAACCGAGCAGCGTGCCCGACAGGCTGGCCGCGGCCGCGGCGTTGCCCTCGCGGATCAGCGCGAACTCGTGGTACGGGGTCACGCGCACGTAGATCGCGACAAACAGGGCGACGAACAGCAGCGAGAGGCCGAAGTAGGACAGGAACTCGTCCAGGCCGGAGAGGGAGAATGCCAGGAAATCCATGGTGTGTTCCTCGCGGTATTCGGGCGCTGGCCCGGTCAATCCAAATAGTGCGGCACGAAGCGACTGGTGTTGCGCGTGATCGGCGTGTCGTCTTCGCGTATGCCGATGCCGGCGGCCTGTGGGCCGACGATCCATGCGCCGATCACCGGATAGCGGCCGCCGAAATCCGGCAGCGGCGCGTAGCCCTGATATACATGGCCTTCGGCGCCATAGGGGCCGGGTTCGGGCGCTGGCGCGGCGAGCGCGCCGGCGCGGCCGGACACGCTCACGTTGGCGCCTTCGCGCGACAGCAGCGGCTTCCTGACGTGTTCTGCGCCCAGGCGCGCGGGACTGAAATAGGCGGGCAGCAGATTCGGGTGGCCGTAGTAAAGTTCCCAGAGAACCACCAGCAGCGCCTTGTTGGACAGCAGCATCTTCCACGCCGGTTCGAGCATGCGGCAGGGTTGCTGCGGCAGGTGCGCACCGAAGGATTCGCGCGCAAGCCATTCCCAGGGGTACAGCTTGAACAGAGCTTCGACGGGCCGTCCGTCGAGGTCGACGAAGCCGCGCCCGGCGGGGTCCCAGCCCAGGTCCTCGATGAACAGCTGCCGCGCGTCGATTCCTGCCTGCAGCGCGCAGTCGCGCAGATACTCGGTGTTGCCCAGGTCTTCCTCGCTGTCTTTCACACAGGCGAAATGCGTGCGGCCGAATCCGGCTTCCGCCAGGGTGCGCATGCGCGCAATCAGCTTTTCGTGCAGGGAATTGAACTGGTCGGCGTCGGGGCGCGTGTCCTCCAGCCAGTGCCACTGCACCACGCTCGCTTCGAGCAAGGCGGTCGGTGTGTCGGCGTTGTACTCGAGCAACCGCGGTTCGCCGCGCCCGTCCCAGCTGAAGTCGAAGCGCCCGAACAGGCTCGGCTGCCCGGCGTTCCAGGATTCGGCCACCAGGTCGTGGAACGGCTCGGGTATCGCGAACTCCGCGAAGCGCCGCTCGCGCACCACCGTATCCGCGGCAGCCAGGCACATGGCATGCATTTCCCCGCTTACCGCTTCCAGCCGGTCGATCTGCTCGGCGCTGAACGCATAGCAGGCCGATTCGTCCCAGTAGGTGCCATCCATCGAATGGAAGGTGAAACCGGCCTGTTCGCAGCGCTCGCGCCAGTGCGGGCGCGGCACTTCGGTCTCGCGTCGCATGCCCGGGCTAGCCGCCGGAGGAGGTGAAAGAGCGGGCGCTGGAGCCGAAGCCGCTGCGCTGCACGCCGCTGCTCGAATAGGACTGTCGGCTGCTTGCCGTGCCGGTGTGCAGGCCCGCGGTGCGCACGGCCTCGATGGCGTTGCGGTTCGGGCGCGGCCGGCCGCTCGGGTAGGTCGATCCGAAGTAATGCGGCCCGTAGTAGTAGCTCGAGGACGCCCGCCCGTCACGCACCGGTTCGCAGGCCTGCGGCTCGTTCCAGTCCTTCAGGCAGTCTGCCTGCGAGACGTAGACATCGCGTTGCGCGTCGGGTTGGCCGCAGCCAGACAGCGTGCCGGCCAGCACCAGCGTCACCGCGGCACTTCGCCTTCTTGCGTTGCGTGGTCTCAAGCGCCCTGCCTCCCGGGAAGCGCAAAGTGTAGCAAGCCCGGCTCAGGCGGTGGTGCGCTCGCGGTCGGCGAGCAGCAGCTTCTCGAGGCTTTGCTCGCGGATGCCGTAGAAGTCCTTGAGCTGCCGGATCTGCGTCTGCACGGCCTCGCGGCCGGCCGCCTCGCGACCGGCCGGGCCGCCGCGCTTCACCGCCAGGATCATCTTGTTCTTGCTGGTGTGCTCGAGCGACACGAACTCGAAGATCTTCGCGTCATAACCCTCGGACTGCAGCAGCAGGGCGCGCAGTCCGTCGGTCAGCATCTCGGCTTCCTGCCCGAGGTGGATGCCGTGCTGCAACAGCGGCTTGAGCAGCGGCGGGGTGTGCATCTGCGGCCGGATCTCCTTGTGGCAGCAGGGTGCGCACATGATGATCGAAGCGCCGGAGCGGATCCCCGCGTGAATCGCGAAATCGGTGGCGGTGTCGCAGGCGTGAAGCGCGATCATGACATCCATGGGCGTCGCGGCGTGGCTGCGTATGTCGCCCTGTTCGAACGAAAGTCCGGCCATCCCGAGTTGCGCCGCCGCGGCGTTGCAGAACTGCACCAGGTCGCCGCGCAACTCGACCCCGGTGACGCGAGCATCCAGTTGCAGCGTGTTCGTCAGGTAGTCGTGCACGGCGAAGGTCAGGTAGGCCTTGCCGCAGCCGAAGTCGACCACGCGCAGCGGTTGCCCGTTGCCCTTGAGCGCGGACTCGCCGTAGGCATGATCGAGCACTTCGATGAACTTGTTGATCTGTTTCCATTTGCGCGCCATCGCCGGAACCAGGCGCTGCCGCTCGTCGGTGACGCCCAGCGCTTCCAGGAAGGGCCGATCGAGCGACAGATGGTGCTGCTTCTCGCGGTCGTGTCCTGCCGCTGCCGTCCCCACCATTTCCGCCCGCCCGATGCGCAGGCTGTACTTCCCCTTGCGGCTGACCGCCAGCTGTATGTCCTGGGTCGCGGTGAGCAGGTGCGCGTTCTCGAACGCGGTTCCCAGCTCCCGGTCGATGGCCGCGACGGCCCCGGCAAGCGGCAGGTTCCTGGTGACGTCGCGGGTCTTGTAGCGGTAGGTGAATGACAGGCAGGGCTCGCCCCGCACCGTCAGCCGCCGGGCGATCACGCGCAAAAGTTCCGGTTCCGTGCCGCGGTACCTGGCCAGCACCAGCCTGGCGAAGGTGTCCGACGCAAGGGATCTGGAAAGCAGTGTGAGGAACTGCGCGCGTTGCGCAGGCGCCGCGTCGTCGTGCGGGGTTTCGATCTGCATGGCCCATCGTATCCGAATTCGGGCGCGCGCCGGACTGCGCCCGGGGGACCGCTTCGTTGCGCGCTCCCGCGCAGCTGACCGTGCTCCCCGTCCAGCGTCCTGGTCGATCTGTTGCCACCCCCGCTGGTTTTTTGCGGGGCCGGTGCGATCCTGCACCGGCGCGGCATGCCGCAATTGCGGTAAGCTTGGTCGTCATACGAACCGAGTGCAAAGCCGCCCATCCGTGGCTTGCGCCGCGCAGGAGCATTCATGAACCCTCTCAGAGCGAACGGCGAGCGGCTGTGGCAGTCGCTCATGAACCTCGCCGCCATCGGCGCCACGCCCAAGGGCGGGGTCAGGCGCATCACCCTCACCGAGCTTGATCGCCAGGGCCGCGACCGCTTCGCGGCCTGGGCGAAGGAGGCCGGCATGAGCGTGCGCGTGGACGCCATCGGCAACATGTTCGCGCGCCGCGCCGGCGCCGACGATTCCCTGCCGCCGGTCATGACCGGCAGCCATCTCGACACCCAGCCTTCCGGCGGCAAGTTCGACGGCGCCTACGGCGTGATGGCCGGGCTGGAAGTGGTGCGTCGCCTGAACGACCTGGGAATGCGCACCCGCGCGCCGATCGAGGTCGCGGCGTGGACCAACGAGGAGGGCTCGCGTTTCGTGCCCACCATGATGGGCTCGGGTGTGTACGCCGGCGTCTACGAAGCCGAAAAGATGCTGCTGCAGAAGGACGTCGATGGCGTCAGCGTCGGCGAGGCCCTCAAGGCCATCGGCTACCAGGGCGAGGCCAAACCCATCAAGGTCGGCGCCTACTTCGAGGCGCACATCGAGCAGGGGCCGGTGCTGGAAAACACCGGGACCACCATCGGCGCGGTGCAGGGCGCGCTCGGCCAGCGCTGGTTCGACGTCGTCATCCTCGGCCAGGATTCTCACGCCGGGCCCACACCTATGGAGCTGCGCAAGGACGCGCTGCTGGCCGCCAGCAAGCTGGTGGTCGAGGTCAACCGCGTGGCGCGCACTTACCCGGACAACGCGCGGGCGACCGTAGGCCACCTGCGCGTCTCGCCGAACTCGCGCAACGTGGTGCCGGGGCGTGTCGACATGACGCTGGACGTGCGGAACGCGAAGGACGAGACCCTGCTGGCCATGGTCGAGGACCTGAAGAAGTGCGCCGCCGCCATCGCCGCCGAATGCAAGGTCGGCGTCGAAGTGCGCGAGGTGCTGTATTTCGCCCCCAGCCACTTCGATCCGCGGCTGATCGACAGCGTGCGCGAGTCGGCCAAGGCCCTGGGGCTGACGTGCCGCGAGATCGTCAGCGGCGCGGCGCACGACGCGGTGTACATGGCGCGCATCGCGCCCACGGCGATGGTGTTCGTCCCCTGCGAGGGCGGACTGTCGCACAATGAACTCGAGAATGCCCGGCCCGACGAGATCGCGGCCGGCTGTAGCGTGCTGTTGAATGCCATGCTGGCCGCCGCCGGCGTGGCGCAGGAATCGAGCGGCCAGGCCAGGGCGGCCTGAACCGCATACCGGGAGACAAACATGAATGACCGCGCCACCTTCCCCGCCGACCTCGAGCAGGCGGCATTCTGGATGCCCTTCACGGCCAACCGCCAGTTCAAGAAGTCGCCGCGCATGCTGGCGCGCGCCGAGGGCATGTATTACTGGACGCCCGAGGGCCGCAAGGTGCTCGACGGCACCTCCGGCCTGTGGTGCGTGAACGCCGGCCACTGCCGGCCGAAGATCGTCGAGGCCATCCAGCGGCAGGCGGCGGAGATGGACTTCGCGCCCACCTTCCAGATGGGCCATCCGGTGGCCTTCGAGTTCGCCGAGCGCCTGGCCGAGATCGCGCCCAAGGGCGTGTCGCGCGTGTTCTACACCAACTCGGGTTCGGAGTCGGCCGATACCGCGCTGAAGATCGCGCTGGCCTACCACCGCGCGCGCGGCGAAGCCGGACGCTTCCGCATGATCGGCCGCGAACGCGGCTATCACGGCGTCAACTGCGGCGGCATGTCGGTGGGCGGCATCGTCGGCAACCGCAAGACCTTCGCCACGGCCATGCTGCCGGGCACCGACCACATCCGCCACACCCACGACACGCGCAACCTGTTCAGCCGCGGCCTGCCGGCGCACGGCGCGGAGTTCGCCGACGACCTCGAGCGCCTGGTGGCGCTGCACGACGCCTCGACCATCGCCGCGGTGATCGTCGAGCCGGTGGCCGGTTCGACCGGCGTGCTGCTGCCGCCGCAGGGCTATCTGCAGCGCCTGCGCGAGATCTGCACGAAGCACGGCATCCTGCTGATCTTCGACGAGGTCATCACCGGCTTCGGCCGCCTGGGCAAGCCGTTCGGCGCCGACTACTTCGGCGTCAAGCCCGACATGATCACCTGCGCCAAGGGCATCACCAACGGCACCATCCCGATGGGCGCGGTATTCGTCTCCGACGCGATCTACGAGACCTTCATGAAAGGCCCCGAGGGCATGGAGCTGCTGCACGGCTACACCTACTCGGGCCACCCGGTGGCCTGCGCCGCCGGCATCGGCACCCTGGACACCTACAAGGAGGAAGGCCTGCTGACGCGCGCCGGCGAGCTCGCCGCGCACTGGGAGCAGGCGGTGCATGCGCTCAAGGGCCTGCCCAACGTGATCGACATCCGCGCCATCGGCCTGATGGCCGGCATCGAACTCGCACCGCGCGAAGGCGCGCCGGGCAAGCGCGCCTTCGAGGCCTTCACCACCGCCTTCGAGCGCGGCTACCTGATCCGCGTCACCGGTGACATCATCGCCATGTCGCCGCCGCTGATCGTCGAGAAGGCGCAGATCGACGAACTGGTCGGCGCCCTGGCCGACATCCTGAAGAAGATCCCCTAGCCGCAAGAGGCGCGGCTTGCGCATCAAGGTCGTCAACCCGAACACCACACAGGGCTTCACCGAAAAGATCGGCCATGCCGCGCGCGCCGCGGCCACGCCGGGCACCGAGATCCTCGCCGTCAGCCCGCCCGGCGGGCCGGCGTCGATCGAAACCCGTTACGACGAGGCCTACGCCGTGCCCGGCCTGCTGGGCGAGATCCGCACCGGCGAGGCGCAGGGTTGCGACGGCTACGTGATCGCCTGCTTCGGCGATCCCGGGCTGGACGCGGCGCGCGAGATCGCCCGCGGGCCGGTGATCGGCATCGCCGAGGCCGCCATGCATGCGGCCAGCTTCGTCGCTACCGGCTTTTCGGTGGTCACCATGCTGGAGCGCAGCTGCGAGGCGGCGCGGCGCCTGGCCGAGCGCTACGGCTTTCGCGACGCGTGCCGCGGCGTGCGCGGCACCGACCTGCCGGTGCTGGAACTCGAGAACCCGGAGAGCGGCGCCTACCAGCGCATCCTGGCCGAATGTCGTGGTGCCCTGGCAGAGGACCGCTCTGGCGCCATCGTGCTGGGCTGCGCCGGCATGGCCGACCTGTGCGGACGCCTGTCCAGGGAACTGGGTGTGCCGGTGATCGACGGTGTGTCGGCGGCGGTGAAGTTCGTCGAGGCGCTGGTTGCACTCGGCATCGCCACCAGCAAGCACGGCGACTACGCCGCGCCGCTGCCCAAGGCCTACACCGGCGCATTCGCCGGATTCGCGCCGCGGCGCTGAGACGGCGCGCCGGCAGACGCGTCCTACTTCACGATGCCGAGCAGTTCCACCTCGAACTGCAGCACTGCGTTGGGCGGGATGACGCCGCCGCCGGCGCCGCGTTCGCCGTAGGCCAGATTGGGCGGGCAGGTGAGTTTGGCCTTGCCGCCGACCTTCATCAGTTGCACGCCTTCGGTCCAGCACTTGATCACGCCCTGCAGCGGGAAGTCGATGGGGGCGTTGCGCTTGTAGGAACTGTCGAACTCCCGGCCGTCGGGGAAGGTGCCCTTGTAGTGGACCTTCACGCTGTCGCTGGCCTTCGGGTGGGCGCCCTTGCCCGCCGCGATCTGCAGGTAGACCAGGCCGCTGGGCGTCACCTTGGCGCCTTTTTCCTTGGCGGCGTCCTGCAGGAAGGACGATTGCGCCCAGCCCGTCTGGGCAGCACACAGGCCCAGAGCGGTGATCAGCAGTCTGGCATTCATGGTGATTCTCCTTGGTCGTTCCGGTACGCCGTGGGGACGCCTGCGTCGCGGCGCCGCTTGCGGATCGGGCTGCAGCGCGGCTAGGTGGCCGCGCGCACCACGCCCAGGCGCCGACCGCGCGCGTTGGTCTTGAGCCGCGGGGGCGCCACCATGTCGCGCACGAAGTTGGGCAGCGCGAACACGCCTTCGTGCGTCTCGCCGTTGTAATACTTCAGGTCGATGAGCTTGCGCTGTTCGATGCGCCGGTCGATTTCGTCGGCGGTGAAGGACTTGGGATCGAGTTTGTCCGAGGCGCAGGCCATCGCCCACAGCGAGCCGTACAGCGGGATGAACATGGTGTACGGGCGCACGATGCGGAACACCGAGTTGAGGCGCTGCGACAGTTCGGCGACGCGCTCGGGCCGCGCCACCGGCGAACCGATGTGCAGGGTCAGTGCGCCGCCCGGGGCGAGGATCTGTCGGCATTGCTGGAAGAATTCGGTGGAATACAGCGCTTCCGCCGGCCCCATGGGGTCGTTCAGGTCGAGCACCACCAGGTCGAACTTCTCGGCCGTGTCGCGCACGAAACGCATGCCGTCGCCGATCACCAGCTCGAGCTTGGGATTGTCGAACACGCCGTGATGCACGGCTTCGAAGTGCTGCTTGGCGACTTCGATCACATCGGCATCGATCTCGACCAGCGTGAGCCGCTCGACCGAGGGGTGCTTGAGGATCTCTTCGGCCGAGCCGCCGTCCCCGCCGCCGATGACCAGCACTTTCCTCGGCGCGGCGTGCGCGCTCAGCGCGGGGTGCACGAGGTTCTCGTGGTAGACGAACTCGTCGCGCTCCGAAGTCATGTTGTAGCCGTCGAGCCTGAACAGCTTGCCGTATTGCGGCGTGTCGTAGACCGCCAGCTTCTGGAAGCGGGTCTGGCGCTCTTCGATCTGGCGCGTTGCGCCGATGTAGAAGCCGGTCGAATCGTTGAGCGGTTCGGTCAGCGTGTGGCCGCCGCGCTCGATCTCATCGCAGGCGGTTTCGCCGGGCTGGAAGTATTCGACCAGGGCGCGGAACAGGGCGCGCGCCTTCTCGGAGTTGTCGCCGCTGAAATTGCAGACGTAGACGTCCAGGGTCAGGCCCTGGCGCTCGGGCCAGGTATGGATCGCGAGATGGGATTCGGCCAGCACCACGGTGCCGGTGTAGCCCGAACCCTCGAACTGGTGGAAGTTGGAGTCCATCACCGTCAGGCCGACGGCGCGCACCATCTCCACGCACTGCGACTCGAAACGCTTGCCGTCGAGCAGACGCTGGGGGTCACAACGGCAACCGCCGAGATCGCCGATGAGATGCAAACCGTTCATTTTCGTCCCCCCCGTAAAACGCGAAGGCGCAACCCGGTAGTCATGCCAGGCTGCGCCTTTCCATTCCGCCTTGCGGCCAAAAAACGAAAACCGTGCACTTCGTGCAGGACCTCTCTTGGGCCGCCCCATCGCCGGCATCGCGCCGGCCGACAAAGCCAGACACCCGTTCCAGATTCGCGCCGATCCTACGCCGCAACCGCCCCGGGACTGCGCATTGCTACCCGGGCTGCGCGGTGCGCATGTCTGCGACCGCTGCGTCGATCAAACGTCGAGCGATCGAGATTTTACTTGGAAGTTTAGGTAATTGGAATACATCGAACCAGTCCGCGGCCTCGATTTCGGCCTCCTGGGGCCGTATTTCGCCGCTTTCGTAGTCGCAGAAAAAGGCCAGCATCAGGGAGTTGGGGAACGGCCAGGGCTGGCTGGCGAAATAGCGCGGATTGCGCACCTTGACGCCGACTTCCTCGAATACCTCGCGCGCCAGGCACTGTTCCAGGGTTTCGCCGGGCTCCACGAAGCCGGCCAGCGCGCTGTACATGCCGGGCGGGAAGTGCGGGCTGCGCGCCAACAGCAGTTGCCGGTCGCGGCGCACCAGCGCCATGACCGCCGGCGAGAGCTTGGGATAGGCCGTCAATCTGCATGCCGGGCAGATGCGCACGCGTTCCTCGGCTTTCGCCTGTGTGGGCGTGCCGCAGCGGCCGCAATACTGGTGATTGCGATCCCAGTCGATCAGTTGCAGCGCGCGTCCGGCCAGCGCGAAGTGCGCATCGTCCAGCACGGAGTACAGCGTGCGCAGACCCTGCCAGGCCATGCCTTCGGGAGGCGCGGCCTCGGCGCCGGCTTCGGCGGCGTAGCAATGCGTTTCGGCGAGGTGACCGATGTAAAGCGTTCTCATTGTCACCAGGCCCTGCGGAATCCCGCCGAATGGCAATCTGGCCCAGCTCGGCCGTGATTTCACCCGCGGATCGTCGGAGGGTTCGGTCGCCGGCGGACCCATCTGCACCAGCAGCTGGTCGCCGCGAAACACGAACCAGTGTCCCGCCGATTGATCGGCGGGCGTGACGAGGTGGACATAGCCGTCCGGGCTGGTGAAGGGCAGCGTCATGGAGGCGAATTCTACGTGCATTGCCCGGTCGCGGTGTTTCATCGCCGGGCGGCCGTCGGGGTAGGCGATTGGCTATAATTCGCGCTCCTTTTCACCCCCTCTCCGGCGCGCACCCATGACCCTGCAGGCCCCTTCGTCCGATGTCGCGTCCGATCGCGACATCGCGAACGTCATTCGCGCTCTGTCCATGGACGCCGTTCAGGCGGCCAATTCGGGCCATCCCGGCATGCCCATGGGCATGGCCGAGATCGCCGTCGCACTGTGGACGCGGCACCTGCGGCACAACCCGGCCAATCCCCACTGGCCGGATCGCGACCGCTTCGTGCTGTCCAACGGCCATGGCTCGATGCTGCTGTATTCGCTGCTGCACCTGACCGGCTATGCGCTGCCGATCGGGGAGCTCGCGCGTTTTCGGCAACTGCACTCCATGACGCCGGGCCATCCGGAGGTCGGCGTCACGCCCGGCGTGGAGACCACCACCGGCCCCCTGGGGCAGGGCATCAGCAACGCGGTCGGCATGGCGATCGCCGAACGGCTGCTGGCGGCCGAATTCAACCGGCCGGGGCACACCGTGGTGGACCACCACACCTATGCCTTCCTCGGCGACGGCTGCATGATGGAAGGCATCTCGCACGAATCCTGCGCACTGGCCGGCACGCTGGGCCTGGGCAAGCTGGTCGCGCTCTACGACGACAACGGCATCTCGATCGATTCGGAGAAGGGCTCGATCCGCAGCTGGTACACCGACGACGTGCCCAAGCGCTTCGCGGCCTATGGCTGGCACGTGATCGCCAATGTCGACGGCCACGACGTCGAGGCCGTGCACCGCGCCATCAACAAGGCCAAGCGCGTCACCGACAGGCCCAGCCTGATCTGCTGCAAGACGGTGATCGGCAAGGGCGCGCCGACCAAGGCCAACACCGGGGGCGTGCACGGCGCGCCGCTGGGCGACAAGGAAATCGCCGCCGCGCGCGAGGCGCTGGGCTGGCCGCACGCGCCCTTCGTGGTGCCCGAGGCGGTGCGCAAGGCCTGGGACGCGAAACGCAAGGGCGCGCGGCGCGAGAACGAGTGGAAGAAAGCCTTCGCCGCCTACGCCCAGGCGCATCCGGCCGAAGCCGCGGAGTTCCGCCGCCGCATGGCGGGCGAACTCCCCGCGGACTTCGCCGCGCGCACCCAGGCGATGATCGACGAAGCGAACGCCAAGGCCGAATCGATCGCCACCCGCAAGGCCTCGCAGAACGCGCTCGAGGTGCTGGTGCCGCTGCTGCCGGAACTGATCGGCGGTTCGGCCGACCTGGCCGGTTCCAACCTGACCATGACCAGGGCTTCCAGGCCGGTGGGCAGGGAGGGCGGCGGCAACTACCTGTTCTACGGCGTGCGCGAGTTCGGCATGGCCGCGATCATGAACGGCCTGGCGCTGCACGGCGGCTTCGTGCCGTATGGCGCGACCTTCCTGACCTTCTCCGACTACGCGCGCAACGCGCTGCGCATGGCTTCGCTGATGAAGCTGCGCGAGGTGTTCGTGTTCACGCACGACTCCATCGGCCTGGGCGAGGACGGCCCGACGCACCAGCCCGTGGAGCATGCGGCGAGCCTGCGGCTGATCCCGAACCTGGACCTCTGGCGCCCCTGCGACACGGTCGAGTCGGCCACCGCCTGGACCTGCGCCATCGCGCGCCGCGACGGGCCGAGCGCGCTTCTGTTCTCGCGCCAGAACGTGGCGCACGCGCCGCGCGCAGCCGCGGCGATCGAGGCGATACGACGCGGCGGCTACGTGCTCGCCGATGCGCCGGGCGGTTCGGCGGCGCGCGCAGTGATCATCGCCACCGGATCGGAAGTGCCGCTCGCGCTCGCGGCGCAGCAGCAGCTCGCCGGACAGGGCATCGCGGCGCGCGTGGTGTCGATGCCGTGCACCAGCGTGTTCGACCGCCAGGACCCGGGCTATCGCTCGGCGGTGCTGCCGGCCGGCCTGCCGCGGGTGGCCGTGGAAGCCGGCGTCACCGATCTGTGGCGCAAGTACGTGGGGCTGGAGGGCAAGGTCATCGGCATCGATTCCTACGGGGAATCGGCGCCGGCGGGCGAGCTCTACAGGCATTTCGGCATCACCGCGGAGGCCGTCGCCGCCGCAGTGAAACAGGTTCTGTCACAGGAGTAGGCACATGACTATCAAGGTCGCAATCAACGGCTACGGCCGCATCGGTCGCAACATCCTTCGCGCGCACTACGAGGGCGGCAAGCAGCACGACATGCAGATCGTCGCCATCAACGACCTGGGCAACGCGCAGACCAACGCGCATCTGACCAAGTACGACACGGCGCACGGCAAGTTCCCCGGCACCGTCACGGTCGACGGCGACCATCTGGTGGTCAACGGCGACCGCATCCTGGTTTGCGCCAAGCGCAATCCGGCCGAGCTGCCCTGGAAGGCGCTGGGCGTGGACGTGGTGCTCGAGTGCACCGGCCTGTTCACCAGCAAGGAGAAGGCCGGCGCGCACATCACGGCGGGTGCGAAAAAGGTGATCATCTCCGCGCCGGGCGGCAAGGACGTGGACGCCACCGTGGTCTACGGGGTGAACCATTCTGCGCTGAAGGCCGCGCACACCGTCATCTCCAACGCCTCGTGCACGACCAACTGCCTGGCGCCGATGGCCAAGGCCCTGAACGACTCGGTGGGCATCGTCTCGGGCCTGATGACCACCGTGCATGCGTACACCAACGACCAGGTGCTGACCGACGTGTACCACGAGGACCTGCGCCGCGCGCGTTCGGCCACCATGTCGATGATCCCGACCAAGACCGGCGCCGCCGCCGCGGTCGGTCTGGTGCTGCCCGAACTGAACGGCAAGCTGGACGGCTACGCGGTCCGCGTGCCCACCATCAACGTGTCGCTGGTCGACCTCACCTTCTCGGCCAAACGCGCCACCTCGGTGGAGGAGATCAACGAGGTCATGAAGGCCGCCGCCGCCGGCCCGATGAAAGGCGTGCTCGATTACACCAAGGAACCGCTGGTGTCGATCGACTACAACCACAACCCGGCCTCCTGCACCTTCGATGCCTCGCTGACCAAAGTCGCCGAGGGCACGCTGGTCAAGGTCGGCAGCTGGTACGACAACGAGTGGGGCTTCTCGAACCGCATGCTGGACACCACCGTCGCGTTGATGAGCGCCAAGTAATGGCCGTCGTGCTGGTCGAGAAGCTGGCCGAGGTCGCCATCGTCCGGCTCAATCGGCCGGAGGCGATGAACGCGGTGAACGCCGAGATCCGCCGCGACCTGCCGGTCGAACTCGCCAGGCTGGAAGCCGATCCCGCGGTGCGCGCGGTGGTGATCACCGGCGCCGGCGATCGCGCCTTCTCCTCCGGCCAGGATCTCGAGGAGGCGGCCGCCTATACGGCCGCCGACGTCGACGACTGGTTCACGCGGGCGCACGCCATGTTCAGCGCCATCCGTGCGATGAACAAGCCCACGGTCGCGGCCTACAACGGCGTGGCGGCGGGCGCCGGCTACCAGGTCGGACTGTATTGCGACCTGCGCGTGGGCTATCCGGAACTGAAGATCGGCCAGCCCGAAGTGAAGGCCGGGCTGGGCTCCATCCTCGGCAGTTCGCAGATGATGTGGCACCTGCCCATCGGCCTGAACGCGCAGCTTTCGCTGACCGGAGAGTTCATTAGCGGCCAGCGCGCCTACGAGATCGGCCTGGTCAACTACCTGGCGCCGCGCGCCGAAGTGCTGGCCAGGGCGCTGGAGGTGGCCAGGCTGCTGGCCGGGCACCCGCCCACCGCGCTGCGCCTGACCAAGGAGCGGCTGCGCGAAGTCACGCAGGCCGAGTTCGACGACATCCTGGTCGCGGCGAAGAAGTACCAGCGCCGCGCCTACGAATCCGGCGAGCCGCAGAAGCAGATGGCCGCCTTCCTCGCGGCGCGCAGCAAGAAGTGATCGCCTTAACCCACCGCACGGCAGGCCCATGAACTTCAAGCGCATGACCGACCTCGACCTGACCGGCAAGCGGGTGCTGGTGCGGGTGGATTTCAACGTACCGTTCCAGGACGGGCGCATCACCGACGACACGCGCATCCGCGCCGCATTGCCCGGAATACGCCATGCGCTGGCCGGCAAGGCGCGGCTGATGCTGGTTTCGCACCTCGGGCGGCCGAAGGAGGGCAGGTTCGAGGAGTCCGAATCGCTGGCGCCGGTGGCCAAGCACCTGTCGCGGCTGCTCGGTGTCGAAGTGCCGCTGGTCGGCGACTGGGTCGGCGGCGGTTTCGATCCGATGAGCATCCCGCCGGGCAAGCTCGCGCTGCTGGAGAATTGCCGCTTCAACGTCGGCGAGAAAAAGGACGACGAAGGCCTGGCGCGGAAGATCGCCGCGCTGTGCGACGTCTATGTCAACGACGCCTTCGGCACCGCACATCGTGCCGAGGCGACCACGCACGGCGTGGCGCGCTTCGCGCCGGTGGCCTGCGCCGGCCCGCTGCTGGCCGCCGAACTTGACGCGCTGGGCAAGGCCCTGGCGCATCCCAGGCGTCCGCTGGTGGCCATCGTCGCCGGCTCCAAGGTGTCGACCAAGCTCACCATCCTCGACGCGCTGGCCGCCAAGGTCGATCAGCTGATCGTCGGCGGCGGCATCGCCAACACCTTCCTGCTCGCCTCGGGGGCGCGCATCGGCAAGTCGCTGGCCGAGCACGATCTGACCGGCGAGGCCAACAAGGTGATGGCCACCATCATGGCCAAGGGCGGCAACGTGCCGCTGCCCATCGACGTGGTGTGCGCCAAGGAGTTCGCCGCCAACGCGATTGCGCAGACCAAGGCGACGCGCGACGTGGCCGAGGACGACCTGATCCTCGACATAGGCCCGCAGAGCGCCGCGGCGCTGGCGCAGATCGTGAAGAAAGCCGGCACCGTGGTGTGGAACGGGCCGGTCGGCGTGTTCGAGTTCGACCAGTTCGGCAACGGCACCGCCACGCTGGCGCGGGCGATCGCCGAATCCGACGCCTACTCGATCGCCGGCGGCGGGGATACCCTCGCGGCGATCGCCAAATACGGCATCGGCGACCGGATCTCCTACATCTCCACCGGCGGCGGGGCATTCCTGGAATTCCTTGAAGGCAAGACCCTGCCGGCGGTGGCGGCGCTCGAGGCGCGCAGCGCCGAGTAGTTCAACGAAGCGCGCAGCGCCGAGTCGTCAACTACTCGACGAAGCGCGCGGCGCTCAGGCCTTCATCGCCCGCACCTCGACCCCGGCCATTTTGGCCAGGTCGCGATGCACGCGGCCCACGCGCTCGACTTCGCCCTTGGCCGGAAAGCGCTCGTAGAAACCCTCGGCCTTGAAGGCGCGCACCTGTTCGCCCCAGGGCGCCAGGCGCTTTTCCCAGCGGCCCACGCGACCCTCGGCCGGGTCGCCGTCCTCGCGCGCGAGGTCGGCACAGACACGGATCATGGCCTTGAGCACCACCGGGCGGGTCACCATGTAGGCGTCGTTGTCCCAGGCGTCGGCCCAGACGCGCTCGGCCGCCTTGAGGAAATCGCGCACCATGCCGTAATAGCGGCTGGCCTCCTTGGCGCTGCCGCCGGCGACCTGGATGCGGCGCCATTCGCGGTTGGTCCAGCGCTGCAGTTCGTTGAACAGCTCGGCCTGCAGGATCCACTTGTCCTTCTGGCTGCGCCCGCCCAGGCGGTTGATGCGATAGCGCAGCGGGCTGTCGGCCTCGACGTACAGCGAGGACACCAGGCGTGAGGCGAACTTGCGGTGCGGCTCGGCCCAGGACACCCGCTCGTACAGGTCGATCAGGTGGCTCTTGTTGATGCGCGTCGGCGTCGAGTTGATGATGACGAACATCTCGGTGGCGAAATCCTCGCTGCGGCCGTCGAAGATCATGCACGGCACATTGATGGTCGCGGCCTCCTCCGGCCGGTCTTCCAGGTGGAAGCGCAGCGCCGCCAGGCGGTGCTGGCCGTCGACGATGAGGAATTTCTGCTGCGGCTCGGAGAGGTGGCCGATGCCTTCGATTCCGGCGGTGCGAAATCCCAGCTTCTCGGAGGTGAACAGCAGCACGGTGCCCGGGATCGGCGGCTGCGTGATCGCCGTTTCGTAGAAGTTCTTCAGCTGGCGCACCTTGCCGCGCGAGATGGTGCGCTGGAAGGCCTTGTCGGTGCGCTCTATCCTGGCGATGAACTGGGCGATCTCGTCGTTCTGCGAGATGCGCGAAGGGGCGATTTCCTCGCCTTCGCCGTAGAAGCGGCTGATGAAGCGGACCTTGCCGAGCAAATCTTTGGCCGGGACGCTGGCAAAGTAGAAAATCCCGTCTTTCTGGCGTACCTGAGTCGCAAGCAAGGCTGTCTCCCCGGGGCGAAGTGCACGCTCACTATGGCGTAGCCCGGCAAGTATGTCCGGAATTCGGCGCGGGTTCTAGCCGGTTCTGGCCGAAGCGGGCCGGTTTTATCCGCCGGCCAGCCGGACGGCCTCCGCGCACAGCGCCCATTCAGGCTGCGCCAGGTGCGCCAGGACGCTGAAATGGTCCTCGCCGGGCAGGATCAGTTCGCGTCCCGGATTGCCTGATTTCCGTAGTGCAGCATCGTATTCTCGAGACTGCCGCAGCAGTTCCGGCAGCTCTGCGCCACCGACGGCGACGCTGATCGGTGTCGATGGCAGTGCAGGTTTATGGGAGAGTTAGCGCTGGCTTCCGCTTCATCCATGCGCAATGCCCCGTTCAGGTCGCAGAGCCGGATCGGCTCCAGGTCGAACAGGCCGCTGATCGGCAGGGCGGCGCTCACCCCGGGCAGGCCGGCGACCATCGCCGCCAGGTGGCCACCGGCGGAATGCCCGGCCACCACCAGCGACCGGCCGGCGTCGAATTCCCTTTCCAGGCGCGGCAGCAGCCAGGCCACCGCGGCACGGATCTCGGCGACGATATCGCCCATGCGCGCCTGCGGCGCCAGAGTGTATTCGAGCAGCGCGACGTTCAGGTCGCGCGCCAGCGGGCCGTCGGCGATGAAGGCGTGCGGTTCCTTGTCGTTGGTCTGCCAGTACCCGCCGTGGATGTAGGCCAGGGTCGGCCGCCCCGCTTTCGCCGCATGGAAGAAATCCAGGCGCTGGCGCGCGCCCGGGCCGTAGGACAGGTCGCGCTTCACCCTTGCCCGGGCGTAGGTCTGCAGGCTGAGCGCCGAGCGCGCTTCGCGCATCTGCGCGTAGCCCGGCACCGCCGCGCGGTTGTTGTACGCGGCGTCGAGCGCTTCCTGGGTGAAGTCCCGGTAGACGGTTCCCATGCCGGCCTCAGGCCTTGCCGCGCAGCACGGCCTTGCCGACCATGACCGCGCCCGCACCCGGGGTGTTGCCGACCTGGGCGTGGACGTTGCCCGCGGCGTCCAGCGTGGTGCGCTGCACGTCGCCCGGGCAGACCGGGCCGGTCCAGCGCACCTCGATGCGGCCGCCGTAGTAGAAGTCCTTGCCGTACTTCTCCAGCGCCAGGTCGACGGCCGGCGCCATGTTGTGCATGCCGTGCGCCAGCGTGCCGCGGAAGCCGCGCGCCAGGCAGTAGTCGTGGTCGTAGTGCAGGATGTCCCAGTCGCCGTTGAGCTTGCCGTAGCGGTCGATCTTCTCCTGGCTCATCTCGACTTCGTGCTGCAGGGGGGATTTGCTGTCGTGCGCCATGCTCTGTCTCCTCACTCCGGAACCGCGACGGTGTTCTCGACCTCGGCCAGCAGCGTGCCGTCGGCGCGCACGTAGCGTCCCTTCCATTTCACGAACTGGCGGCCCTTCTTCACCACCTTCTCGGTGATCACCCCGCTCATGCGCACCTCGGTGTCCTCGTCGCGCCAGATCGGGTGGTGGTAGTTGAACGCCACCTCGCACATGATCATGCCCTGGATGGGCGGGTACTTCTGGTACAGCGTGGAGGTCATGTAGACGCACAGCACGTCGGGCGGGGCGGCCCTGCGGCCGTCCACCGCGTACAGCTTCTCGTCGCCCTCCACCGCGCGGATGTATTCGTCGATGATGGCCGGGGTGATCGTGAAGCGCGCCTCGGGCGTCTGCGCGCCGACTTCGAACTCCTCGAACCGGGTGCCGGGTGTGGCGCCCTCGCGGATCTTGACCTCTGCGGGTCGCGTCATGGTCTGCTCCTCCCTGTTGCCATGTCGGACATTGTAGGAAATCGCCGCCGCCCCGCGGCGGCGTTTCACAGCGCCGGACCACTCTCATGCGGTCGCGCGCTTCTGGTATAACTTGCGGGCACTCCTACAGGACCCGAAAACATGCTGCGCAGCACGAAGATCGTCGCCACCCTCGGCCCCGCCTCGTCCGACCCCGAAACGCTGGAGAAAATGATCCTCGCCGGCGTGGACGTGGTGCGGCTCAATTTCTCCCACGGCACCGCGCAGGATCACCAGGCGCGCGCCGAACTGGTCAAGCAGGTCGGCCGCAAGGTCGGCCGCACGGTGGGCATCATGTGCGACCTGCAGGGCCCGAAGATCCGCGTCGGCAAGTTCAAGGACGGCAAGGTCACCCTGGAGAAGGGCCAGGCCTTCATCCTCGACGCCGCCTGCGAGATGGGCGACAACGGGCGCGTCGGCCTCGATTACAAGGAACTGCCGCGCGATGTCGCCCCGGGCGCCGTGCTGCTGCTCGACGACGGCCGTGTGGTGCTCGACGTCACCGACGTGCGCGGCACCGCCGTGCACACCACCGTGCGCCACGGCGGCGTGCTGTCGAACAACAAGGGCATCAACCGCCAGGGCGGCGGCCTCACCGCGCCGGCGCTGACCGGCAAGGACATGGAGGACATCAAGACGGCGGCCCGGCTCAACGCCGACTACCTTGCCGTGTCGTTCCCGAAGACCGGCGCCGACATGTACATGGCCGGCGAGTTGCTGAAGGCCGCCGGCGGCAAGGCCATGCTGATCGCCAAGATCGAACGCGCCGAGGCGGTGACCGACGCGGCGCTGACCGACATCATGCGCGCCTGCGACGGCATCATGGTGGCGCGCGGCGACCTGGCGGTCGAGGTCGGCGATGCCTCGGTGCCCGCCCTGCAGAAGAAGATGATCCGCATGGCGCGCGAGGCGAACAAGCTGACCATCACCGCCACGCAGATGATGGAGTCGATGATCCACAGCCCGGTGCCGACCCGCGCCGAGGTCTCCGACGTCGCCAACGCGGTGCTCGACGGCACCGACGCCGTGATGCTGTCGGCCGAGACGGCCAGCGGCCGCTATCCGGTCGAGGCCATCGAAGCCATGGATCGCATCTGCATCGAGGCCGAGCAGACGCAGCCGCTCAACCTCGAGCAGGACTTCCTCAACCGCGTGTTCACCCGCATCGACCAGTCGATCGCCATGGCCGCGCTGTTCACTGCCTTTCACCTCAAGGTCAAGGCCATCGCCTCGCTCACCGAGTCCGGCTCCACCGCATTGTGGATGTCGCGCCTCAACAGCGGCGTGCCGATCTACGCGCTGACCTCGCAGACCGCGACGCGCTACCGGGTGGCCCTGTTCCGCGACACCTACCCGCTGGTGGTGAAGTTCGTCGGCCACGACCGCGAGGAGCTGCTGCGCGAAGCCGAGAGCGTGCTGCTCGCCAACGGCGTGGTCAAGGAGGGCGACCTGATCGTGCTGACCATCGGCGAGCCGATCGGCAAGGCGGGCGGCACCAACACCATGAAGATCGTGCGCGTCGGCGAGCACCGCAAGCGCTGAGCCGCCGGCGCCGCGCACGCGCGCCGCGCGAGCGGCGCAGCACGGATACGATTCTCCACGCATTGCGCCCCGCGGCACCGCGCCGCCCGGGCGCCTCACCAAGGAAGGGAACATGAAGGAAAAGCGCATCGGCATCATCATGAACGGCGTCACGGGGCGCATGGGCACCAACCAGCACCTGGTGCGCTCGATACTGGCGATCCGCAAGGAAGGCGGGGTGCGCCTGGCCGACGGCACGCGACTGATGCCCGACCCGATCCTGGTCGGCCGCAACGCCGGCAAGGTCGAGGCGCTGGCCCGCGCGCACGGCATCGAGCGCTGGACCACCAACCTCGAGCGCGCGCTCAAGGACCCGAAGGACGAGGTGTTCTTCGACGCCGCCTCCACGCAGCTGCGGCCGACGCTGCTCAAGCGCGCCATCGCCGCCGGCAAGCACGTCTACTGCGAAAAGCCGGTGGCCACCAACGTGGCCGAGGCGCTCAGCCTGTACCGGGCGGCGAAAAAGGCCGGCATCAAGCACGGCGTGGTGCAGGACAAGCTCTGGTTGCCCGGCCTGCTCAAGCTGAAGATGCTCCGGGACTCGGGCTTCTTCGGCAAGATCCTCTCGGTGCGCGGCGAGTTCGGCTACTGGGTTTTCGAGGGCGACTGGCAGCCCGCGCAGCGGCCGAGCTGGAACTACCGCACCGCCGACGGCGGCGGCATCATCCTCGACATGCTGTGCCACTGGCGCTACGTGATCGACAACCTGTTCGGCGAGGTCAGGGCGCTGTCCTGCCTGGGCGCCACGCACATCCCGCACCGCTGGGACGAGAACGACCGCCGCTACAAGGCGACCGCCGACGACGCCGCCTACGCCACCTTCGAGCTCGAGGGCGGCGCGGTGGCGCACTTCAACAGTTCCTGGGCGGTGCGCGTGCGCCGCGACGACCTGCTCACGCTGCAGGTCGACGGCACGCACGGATCTGCGGTGGCCGGGCTGCGCCGCTGCTACACGCAGTCGCGCGTCAACACGCCCAAGCCGGTGTGGAACCCGGACATCGCGCAACCCATCGATTTCTACGCCGGCTGGCAGGAAGTGCCGGACAACCTCGCCTACGACAACGCCTTCAAGGTGCAGTGGGAGCTGTACCTGAAGCACGTCGCCGGCGAGGGCGAGTTCCGCTGGAACCTGCTGGAGGGCGCCAAGGGCGTGCAGCTGGCCGAGCTCGGGCTGAAGAGCTGGAAGCAGCGCAAGTGGCTCGACGTGCCGGCGATCAAGGCCTGAGCCCCGCCTTGTGATGGCAGCAATTCGACTGGAGCCTGGCTACAGGCAATGGCTTCATGAAAAAAGTGGCAGCAATTGCCGTCCGCCGCAAGGGGTGGCGCGGGCGATGAGAGGAGTTGGCGCATGAAACGCGATGCGAACCGCAGCATCCGGCTGCCGGCGGCGCCCGGCCGCCTGGAGCAGTACACGCTGCGCGCGCCGCGCGCCTTCGCGCGCCCGGCGCGCGCCTTCACGCGCCGCGCGCTGGGCGCCGCGCACGTGGTGGCCGATCCGCTGGCGGCGGCCGAGCCCTGGCTGGACGCCGCGATCGACTGGGACCGCACCATCGCCTACCGGCGCCACCTGTGGTCCTGGGGCCTGGGCGTGGCCGAGGCCATGGACACCTCGCAGCGCGGCATGGGCCTGGACTGGCCGAACGCGCTCGAACTGATCCGGCGCTCGGTGGACGCGGCGCGCGATTTCCCCGGCGCGGTGGTGGCCAGCGGCGCGGGCACCGACCACATCGCACCCGATCCCGACCTGCATCTGTCCGAGGTGATCGCCGCCTACGAGACGCAATGCGCGGCGATCGAGAAGCTCGGCGGACGCATCATCCTGATGGCCAGCCGCGCGCTGGCCGCCTGCGCCAAGTCGCCGGATGCCTACGGCCTGGTGTACGACCGCATCCTTTCGCAGGCCAGGCAGCCGGTCATCATCCACTGGCTGGGCGAGATGTTCGACCCGGCGCTGGCCGGCTACTGGGGTTCGCGCAAGCACGAGGAGGCCATGGACGTGTGCCTGGACGTGCTGCGCAGGAACGCCGCCAAGGTCGACGGCATCAAGATCTCGCTGCTCGACAAGGACAAGGAGATCGCCATGCGCCGCCGCCTGCCGGCGGGGGTGACCATGTACACCGGCGACGATTTCAATTTCGCCGAGCTGATCGAAGGCGACGAACACGGCCACTCGGATGCGCTGCTCGGCATCTTCGACGCCATTGCACCGGCCGCCTCGGCGGCGCTCTCGGCGCTGGCCGCCGGCGACCGCGCCGAGTACCACGCCATCCTCGGCCCCACGGTGCCGCTGTCGCGCCATATCTTCACCGCACCCACCCGCTTTTACAAAACCGGCGTGGTGTTCATGGCCTGGCTGAACGGCCACCAGGACCACTACACGATGATCGGCGGCCAGCAGAGCGCGCGCAACATCCTGCATCTGGCCGAGCTGTTCCGGCTGGCCGACGCCGCCGGGCTGCTGGCCGATCCGGACCTGGCCTGCGCGCGCATGCGCTCGCTGCTCGCCGTGCACGGGGTCGGCGATGACTGAATCCGGCGGCAATCAGGAGATCCTCGTCGACGTGGCCGGCGCGATCGGGCGCATCACGCTGAATCGCGCCGACAAGCTCAATGCCTTCACCGCGGCCATGCTGGCCGCGCTCGAGGACGCCTGCGCGCGACTCGAAGACGAGGAGTCGGTGCGCGTGGTGATCGTGGCCTCGTCTTCGCCGCGCGCGTTCTGCGCCGGGGCCGACATCGCCGCCGGCGCGGCGCAGGGCGCGCTGGGCAAGTGGGCGCGCTGGGCGCGCGCCGGGCATCGCGCCTTCGAGCGCGTCGCGCGGCTGCGCATGCCCAGCATCGCCGCCATCGACGGCGTGGCCTACGGCGGCGGCCTGGAACTGGCGCTGGCCTGCGACCTGCGCATCGCCGGTGAAGGCGCGCGCCTGGCCCTGCCCGAAGTCAGCATCGGCACCACGCCGGCCTGGGCCGGCACGCAGCGCCTGCCGCGCCTGATCGGCGCGGGGCGCGCCAAGCAGATGATCTTCAGCGCCCGGCCCGTGGATGCGCAGACCGCGCTGGCCTGGGGACTGGTGAACGAGTTGGTGCCGTCCGCGCAGCTCGCGGCGCGCGCGCTGGAACTGGCGCAGCAGATCGCCGGCAATGCCCCGGTGGCGGTGCAGGCCGCCAAGCAGCTGGTCGACGCCGCCGGCGCCGAGGGTTACGCCGCCGCGCTGGAGTCGCTCGCCTCGGGCTTTGCCGCCGGCACCGAAGACATGCGCGAAGGCGCCGCCGCCTTCCGCGACAAGCGCAAGCCGCAATGGAGGGGGCGTTGAAGCCGCAAGGCGGATCGACCCGGCCGCAGGGCGTGGCCGCCCCCGATCCGCAGCGCCTGTCGCTGAACACCGCCACCACCAAGGAGCGTTGGGGGCTGGCGCAGGCCATCGAGGGCTGCGCGCGCCACGGCATCCGCGGCATCTCGCCCTGGCGCGACCAGTTGCAGGCGATGGGCGTGGCGCAGGCCGCCGCGGCCATCCGCGCGCACGGGCTGACGGTCACCGGCCTGTGTCGCGGCGGCCTGTTCCCGGCCGCCACGGCGGCCTTGCGCGCGGCGGCGATCGCCGACAACCTGCGCGCGGTCGAAGAGGCCCACGCCATCGGCGCGCAATGCCTGGTGCTGGTGGTCGGCGGCCTGCCCGAGGGATCGCGCGACCTCGCCGGCGCGCGCGAGCAGGTGCGCGAGGGCATCGCCGCGGTGCTGCCGGCGGCGCGCGCCGCCGGCGTGCCGCTGGCCATCGAGCCCCTGCATCCCATGTATGCGGCCGACCGTGCCTGCGTGAACACCCTGGCGCAGGCGCTGGACCTGTGCGAGGCGCTCGACCCGCAGGGCGTGCAGGGCCCGGTGGCGCTGGGCGTGGCGGTCGACGTCTACCACGTGTGGTGGGACCCGCAGCTCGAGGCGCAGATCGCGCGCGCCGGGCGCCGCGTGCTGGCCCACCACATCTGCGACTGGCGCGTGCAGACGCGCGACCTGCTGACCGACCGCGGCATGATGGGCGACGGGGTGATCGACCTGCCGCGCATCCGCGGCTGGGTGCGCGCGACCGGCTATGCCGGGTTCGACGAGGTGGAGATCTTCTCGGCGCTGGACTGGTGGACGCGCGATCCGGACGAGGTGCTCGCCGTCTGCAAGGAGCGGCACCAGCGCTGCTGCTGAGGCGGCGCTACAGCTTCGCCGCGAAGTCCTCGAGCAGCGCGTTGACGTGCGCGGTCGCCTCGAGCTGCGGGAAATGGCCCACGCCGGGCACGATCTCGATGCGCGCGCCCGGCGCGCGGCTCTTGACCAGGTCCAGCCAGGGCGAGGTGTCGCCCGGCGCCAGCGCGACGCGCACGCGCCCGGGTTCATGGTGGTGCTCTGGATCACCATCAGCGGCACGCGGATCGCGGCCAGCGCGCTCTCGGCATGGCGCGCGTCCCAGCCCACCAGGCGCGGAAAGAACGCGCCGCCGATCGCCGCCGGCAGCTCCAGTGCGCGCGACACGATCTCGTCCTTGAGGCGCGGGTCGCTGCCGACGATGAACATGGATTCGAAGAACTTGCGCGCGAACGCGCCGTAGCCGGTGGCCTTCAGCTGTTCGTTCATGACGCGCTCGGCGGTGGCCGGGTCGCCGAAGCCCAGCCGGCTGCCGTCGATCAGCACCAGGCCGGCGACCCGCTCGGGGGCGTTCAGGCAGGCCTGCATGACCACCCGGCAACCCATGCTGTGGCCGATCAGGATGGCGGGCGGCAGCTTCTCTGCGGCCAGCAGTTCGGCGACATCGGCGCCGCAGGTCTCGATCGAGCACTCGGCCGGCGCGGCCGGCGTGGCGCCATGGCCGCGCAGGTCGCAGGCCAGCACCGTATGGGTCTGCGAAAATGCTCGAGTTGGGGTTGCCAGTCGAGATGCGTGCAGGCGAAACCGTGCACGAAAACCATCGGCGGATCACCCCGCCCCAACCGTTCGAAATGCATGCGTAAGCCGTATGCCTGTGGAAACCTTGCTCCCCAGTGTACGCCTTCGTCCCAGCGCGGGCCAAGCCGCGCGGCACGGCCCTGCTTGCGGCTTATTTCTGCAGGCTTTTTTCCAGCAATTCGGCCACCAGTTCGTTCAGGCCGGTGTGCCGTTCGCCCGCCGCGACGCGCAGCCGCTCGGCGAGGTCCGCGGGCAGCTTGACCGCGAACGGCACCAGGCCGGCGGCGCGGTCCAGCTCGCGCTGCTCGCGCCGCGTGGCCGGCAGGGCGGCGCCCTTGCCGAAGCGCTCGGCGATGCCGGCCTGCTTCATCTCGCCGGCGATCTTCAGCCCCTTGCGCTTCTCCAGCTCGGTCTTCTTCATGGCCATGGGTCCGCCTCCGGCGTTCGCTGCGCTACTGTCGGCTACTTCTTGGCTGCGTCTTTCTTCTTCTCGACCAGCAGTTCGGCGCGCTTCTTCAGCGTGTCGGCCAGCTTGGCCCTGGGCACCAGCAGCACGAACTCCTTGAGCGCCTTCTCGCGCGCGACGCGTTCGGCGAGCCGTTTGGTTTCCTCGGCGAAGGCCTTCTCGCGCTTTTCCTTGTCTTCCGGCTTCTCGTCCTTGCGCGCCTCGAGTTCGCGGCGCGGTTCGCCTTCCACCAGCACCTGCACCGGGTACTTGTCGTTGGCCGGCGCGCCGATGCGCAGCGTGTAGGCCAGGCCGTCGAAGGTGGTGGCGCTGACCACGGTCGGCTTGTCCAGGCCGGTCTCGGCCTTGTCGCCGGCCAGGTCCTCGATCTCGACCTTGTTCAGGCTGTACGAGGCGGCGTTGGCGCGCGCGATGTCCAGCGCCTCGCCCGCCCGGGCCTTGTCCAGCTTCCAGTCCACGCCGTCGGTGTTGCGCTCGATGCGGTAGCCCTCGCCGCCTTCGGCGGGTTTGACCTCCAGGGTCTTGACCTTCTCGATCGCGAAGCCCTCCTTCGAGATCCACTCGGTGCTGGCCACGGTGGCCAGGCGCAGCGGGTCGGAGACGATGAAGACCTGCTTCGGATCGGCGGGCAGCATCACGAAGCGGCCGTCGCCCTGCGCCTTGGCGGGGTCGGCCGGCTCCTGCTTGAAGTACTTCTTGCCCACCAGCAGCTCGGCGAGAATCTTGCCGTCGGCGGCCTTGAACGAAAGCCGCGTCGCGGTCGCGTCGCTGAGGTTGAGGCGCTCGCGGTCCTTTTCGCCCAGCGGCTCGGCCTGGCCGACCTTCAGCTCGATGGCCTTCACGACCAGGTCGGTGACCTTGTCCAGGTCCGCGGCGTAGCCGTTCTTCTCGGCCAGCGTCCAGCGATTGTCCTTCTTCACCAGCGTCAGCGTGCCCTTGGGTTCGCGGATGGCGATGCTCGCCACTTCGCTGGCCTTGAGGTCCTTGAGCAGCGGCTGGCCGAGCTGGGCGCTGACCGCCGGCTTCTCGGCGGCCTGCTGCTTGAACACCAGCAGCGCGCCGCCGCCGACCACCGCCACCAGCACGGCCAGGATCAGTACGAACTGGCGGTTCATGCCGCACCTCCGGAGATCGACCTGGCCACCGCCGCGTTGGTGCGCCGGCGGCGCATGATCGCCAGACCCAGGCCGAAGATCGCCACCAGCAGCGGCATGGTCGCGATGTTGGCCACCTTGGTCCAGAACTGCAGGGCCTCGGCGTCCTGGCGCAGGTTCTTGCGCAGGTCCTTGAGTTCACGGCGCGTCTCGAGCACGCGTTTCTTGAAGCGCTCCAGCTCGGCCTGCTGCTCCAGCGACATGATCTGCGCCGACTTGGCGCCGCCGGACTGCTTCTGCAGCTTCTGCATCTTTTCGGTGGTCTGCTGCAGTTCGTCCTCCAGCGACTTGATCTTGCCGAAGTACTGGCGCTGCGCGTTGGTCTCCATCGCGCGCACCACGGTCAGCGGCCGGAAGCTCGAGGTGCGGCTGCGCAACGTCGACAGATCGTCGCCGGCGGCCAGCTGCTCGACCATGCCCTGCGCCAGCGCCAGGTTGCCGTTGGAGGGCACCACCACGCGCTGGCCGAACACGTTCTGGATCTCGACCGCGGCGCCGTCGGCCAGCATGTCGGCGTCGGCCACCAGGATCACCGCGTTGTCGGCCGCCGATTCCTTCAGCTGCGGCGCGACTGCGTCGCCGGCCGGCGCGGGCTTCTTGGGATCGCCGCCCATCGGCGCCGGCTTGCCTTCCGGGAAGGCGGTCTTGAACTTGCCGGTCAGGCGCATGGCCAGCGGCTGGCTCTTGTTGGAGGGCACGAAACCCTTCATGGCCGCGTCGCCCGACACCGAGGCGACGACGTTGTCGACCAGCATCGAGTTCGGCGAGCTCCTGGCCAGCTCGGTGACCTTCAGGCCCTCGGCGATCTTGGACACGTCGAACACGCCGCTGAAGGCCAGCAACAGGGTGTCGATCTGGCTGGTGGCCACGTCGTCCTTGTTGAGGGCGTTCTTGTTCAGCGTCATCACGGTCGGCGTGTAACGCTGGCCGGCACCGGAAGCGTAGGCCACGTCGGCCAGCACCTTGCCCGGGTCCATGTTCACGCCCCAGGCCTTGAACAGCCGCGGCAGCGTCGAGGAGCCCGGCTGGCCCTGGGCCATGGGCATCATCGGGTTGGGCTGCTGGTCGAAGAACATGTGCGGATCGACGAAGGCGATCAGCTTGCCGCCGCGCAGCACGAACTGGTCGAGCGCGTACTCGGTCTGCTCCATGATGTCGCGCGGGTGGATCAGCAGCAGGACGTTGATGTCCTTGTCGATCGATTCCGCGGTCATGTTGACCGTCTTGACGTTGAAGTCGCGCTGCAGCTCGGTGGCCAGCACCCAGGGCTCCGCGGCCTGGCGCGTCATCATGTTCATCGGCGCGCCCAGCACCGGCACCCCGCTCATCACGCCGATGGTCGGCTTCTCGGTGTTGGCGACGCGCGCGATCGCCTTGATCAGGTCGTACTCGAGCAGGCGCTCGCGCTGCGGGTTCACCGCAGCGATCGCCTGCTTGCGGTCCAGGCGCGACACCGACAGGCCGAGGTAGAACTGCTCGCCCGAGAACAACGTCTGCGGCTCGACGCCGTCGAGCTGCGCGGCGTCCTCCTCGTCGGAGTCCGGCTTGGGGTTGTACTTCTCGATCACCAGGTTGGCGCCCGCCACCGCCTTGAACTCGCGCACCAGGTCGTCGACGCGCTGCGCGAAGCTGCGCAGCTGCACCGGCATGGCGGCGTCGCCCTGCGAGATGTACAGGCGCAACTTGACCGGGCCGTCGAGCTTCCTGAGGACCGCCTTGGTGCCCTCGGACAGCGTGTACAGCTTGCCCTCGGTGAAATCGGCGCGCACCGCCGCGCCCGAGGCGAGGTAGTTGAACGCCACCAGCAGCACGAACAGGGCCGCCAGGCCGGCAGCCGAATACAGGAAGGGTTCGTATTTTTTCATCATTGCTTTCATGGTTCAGCCCGCCCGGTGGTTGCGGATGATCACGGAGGTCGCGAACAGCGCGAAGCCGATCACCGAGAGGAAGAAGAACAGGTCGCGCGTGTCGATCACGCCCTTCTGGAAGCCGTCGAAGTGCGTGACCACCGAGAAGGCGGCGACGATCTCGACGACGGCCGGGTTGGCCCAGCGCGTCAGCATGTCGGTGACCGGGTTGAAGCCGGCCAGGATCAGGAACAGGCACAGCACCACCGACAGGATGAAGGAGATCACCTGGTTGCGGGTCATCGCCGAGGTCATGCAGGTGATCGCCAGGTAGGCACCGGACAGGAACAGGCTGCCGAAGTAGCCGGCCAGGATCTGGCCGTTGTCCGGGTCGCCCAGCACGTTGGCGGTCACCGCGATCGGGAAGGTCAGCGCCAGCGCGATGCCGAGGAAGATCCACGAGGCGAGGAACTTGGCGAGGATCGCCTCCCAGGGGTTCACCGGCATGGTCAGCAGCAGTTCCATGGTGCCGGCGCGGCGCTCTTCGGACCACACGCGCATGCCCACCGCGGGCACCAGCACCAGGTACAGCCAGGGGTGCCAGGCGAAGAAGGCCGACAGGTTGGCCTCGCCGCGCTCGAAGAAGTTGCCCACCGTGAAGGTGAAGAAGCCGGTGAGCAGCAGGAAGATCACCAGGAAGACGTAGGCGACCGGCGAGGCGAAGTAGCTGACCAGCTCGCGCTTGACGATGGCCTTGATGTTTGCGAAGGATGAGTTCATGTGCGGGGGCTCAGGTGCGCTGTTGCTTGATGGTGTCGGGCAGGGTGATGCGGCGGAACACCTCGTCGAGATGGCCCTCCTCGGTGCGCAGCGCGGCGACCTTCCAGGTTTCGCGCGCGGCCAGTTCCATGATCGAGCGCGCCAGCTCGGCCGAGGCCAGCTTGTCTTTCGGGTAGCTGCGCAGCATGCCGTTGGCCAGCGGCTCGACGCGCGCCACGGCGGGCAGTGCGGCCAGCCGCTCGGCCACCGGCTGCGGCGCGGTGCCTTCCACGCCCAGCGTCACGGCGCCGGCCAGTTCGGACATGGCCTTCAACTCCTCGGGCGTGCCGTTGGCGACGATGCGGCCGCGGTCGATGATGATGGCGCGGCTGCAGGCGGCGTCGACTTCCTCGAGGATGTGGGTGGAGAAGATCACCGCCTTGGTCCTGCCCATCTCGCGGATCAGGTTGCGCACCTCGTGCTTCTGGTTGGGGTCCAGGCCGTCGGTGGGCTCGTCCATGATCAGCACCTCCGGATCGTGGATCAGCGCCTGCGCCAGGCAGGTGCGGTGCTTGTAGCCCTTGGAGAGCGTGTCGATCTGCTGGTACAGCACCGATTCCAGGAAGCACAGGTCGACCACGCGGGCCACCGCCTTCTTCTTCGCCGCGCCGGCCAGGCCGCGCAACTCGGCGGCGAAGGCGAGGAAGCCGTGCACCGACATGTCGGGGTAGGAGGCCGCGTTCTCGGGCAGGTAGCCGATCAGGCGCTTGGCCTCCAGCGGCGACTCGACCACGTCGTGCCCGCCGACCGTGATGCTGCCGGCGGTGGGCGGCAGGAAGCCGGTGATCATGCGCATGGTGGTCGACTTGCCGGCGCCGTTGGGGCCGAGAAAGCCGAGCACTTCGCCACGCTGTACCTCGAATGACAGGTCGTTGACAGCCGTCTTGAGACCGAACGACTTGGTCAGGTTCGCTATCCGTATCATGGATGGATTCAGCCTTCTGGGTTTCGGGGGCGTTTCCGCGGGAGACTGGGAGACTCCCGGCGGGCGGCTCGCAGTTTGGGGCGGGCTCGGGGACTTCAAGGGCCGGCATTATCGCCCAAATCCGGCGCCGGATTAGAATGGACGGACGGGAGCGCGGAACGTTCCGCCAAAAGAACAGAAAACAGGAGACGGGGATGAATATCGAAATGATCGCGCGCCGCTGGGCGGCAGCGTGCGCGCTGTGCGCACTGGCGTTCGCGGCCGCGCCGGTCGCGGCACAGAACCTGAAGGTGATGATCCCGGCCAACCCCGGCGGCGGCTGGGACCAGACCGGCCGCAGCCTCGCGGCGGCCATGCAGAGCGCCAAACTGATCGGCTCGGCGCAGTTCGACAACAAGGGCGGCGCGGCCGGCGCCATCGGCTTGGCGCAGTTCGTCAACGCGGCCAAGGGCGACCCCAATGCGCTGATGGTGGGCGGCATGGTCATGGTCGGCGGCATCCACCTGAACAAGTCCCCGGTGAACCTGTCCATGGTCACGCCGGTGGCGCGCCTGACCAGCGAATACCTGGTGGTGGTGGTGCCGGCCGGCTCGCCGCACAAGAACATGGGCGACCTGGTGCGGGCGCTGAAGGACAACCCGGGCAAGGTGTCCTGGGGCGGCGGTTCGGCCGGCGGCAGCGACCACATCCTGGCCGGCATGATCGCCAAGGCTTCGGGCGTGGATCCGGCCAGGGTCAACTACGTGGCTTTCAAGGGCGGCGGCGAGGCGATCTCCGCGATCGTCGGCGGCCATGTGAGCGCCGGCATCTCCGGCATCGGCGAGTTCGCCGAGCAGGTGAAGGCCGGGCGCATGCGCGCGCTGGCGGTGTCGGCGCCGTCGCGGACCGAGGGCATCCCCTCGCTGAAGGAGCAGGGCATGGACGTGGAACTGGGCAACTGGCGCGGCGTGTTCGGTGCGCCCGGCATCTCGGTTGCGCAGCGCGACGCGCTGGTCAAGCTGGTGCGCGCGGCGACCGAATCGCCGGCGTGGAAGCAGACCCTGGACAAGCTGGGCTGGACGCCGGTGTTCCTCGGCGGCGACGAGTACAAGGCCTTCCTCGACGAGGAAACCCGGCGCATCGCCGGCATCATCGACTCGCTGGGCATCAGGAAGTAGGCGCCGGACGCCGGCCGTCGTGGCGGGTACCCGCAGGTCGCAGGTCGCACTGTCGCTGGGCACGCTGGCCATCGGCGCCGGCGCGGCGGCGGTCACCGCGCAACTGCCCGCCGAGGGCGGCTATGCCGGCGTGGGTCCGAATTTCATACCGGCGGTGGTTTCCGCCGGCCTGCTCGCGCTGGGCCTGTGGCTGCTGGCCGACGCCCTGCGCGGCGGCTGGAAGGGCCTGCCCGCCGCGAGCGATGCCGGCGACGCGGGCGCGGAGCACGCCTTCCATGGCGACGCCTTCGCCTGGGTCAGCGGCGGCCTGTTCCTGCACATGCTGCTGATCGGCAGCGCCGGCTTCGTGATCGCCGGCGCGACGCTGTTCGCCTGCGTGGCGCGCGGTTTCGGCAGCGCGCGGCCGCTGCGCGATGCGGCGCTCGGCCTGCTGCTCGCGCTGGCCGTGTACCTGTTCTTCACCGCGCTGCTGAACGTCTCGTTGCCGGCCGGCGTGCTGGCGCCGCTGCTCGGCACGGCCGGCATCTGAGCCCGGAACGGAGGCGCTGAGCCGGCCATGGAAGCCTTCGAGGCACTGCTCGCCGGCTTCGGCGTCGCGCTCAAGCCGATCAACCTGCTGTGGGGTTTCATCGGCGTCACGCTGGGCACCTTCGTCGGCGTGCTGCCCGGGGTGGGGCCGGCGTTGACCGTGGCCATGCTGCTGCCGCTGACCGTCAAGCTCGATCCCACCGGCGCGCTGATCCTGTTCGCCGGCATCTATTACGGCGCCATGTTCGGCGGCTCAACCACCACGATCCTGCTCAACACGCCCGGCGAGTCGGCCTCGATCGCCACCGCGCTGGAAGGCAACCGCATGGCCAAGGCGGGCCGCGCCGGTCCGGCACTGGCCACCGCGGCCATCGGTTCCTTCGTCGCCGGCACGCTGGCCACCCTGGCGCTGACCCTGGTCGCGCCACTGGTGGTCGAGGCCGCGCTGGCTTTCGGTCCGGCCGAATACTTCGCGCTGATGGTGTTCGCCTTCACCACCGTGTCGGCGGTGCTGGGCGGCTCGACGGTGCGCGGCCTGACCAGCCTGTTCCTCGGTCTGCTGCTGGGCCTGGTCGGCATCGACGGGCAGACCGGGCAGACGCGTTTCGCCTTCGGCGTGCCCGAGTTGCTCGACGGCATCGACGTGGTGGTGCTGGCGGTGGGCCTGTTCGCGGTGGGCGAGGCGCTGTATTGCGCGGCCTACACCAGCCGCAGGCCGGAGACCCTGGAAAAGCTCTCCGGTTCGCTGTGGATGTCGCGTGCCGACTGGCGGCGTTCGTGGCCGGCCTGGCTGCGCGGCGCGGGCATCGGCTTTCCGTTCGGCACCATCCCGGCCGGCGGCTCGGAGATTCCGACCTTCCTGTCCTATGCCGCCGAGAAGAAACTCAGCAGGCACCCGCAGGAGTTCGGCAAGGGCGCCATCGAGGGCGTGGCCGGGCCGGAGGCCGCCAACAACGCGGCGGCCACCGGCGTGCTGGTGCCGCTGCTGACGCTGGGCATTCCGACCTCGGCCACCGCAGCGGTGCTGCTGGGTGCCTTCCAGAACTACGGCATCCAGCCCGGGCCGCTGCTGTTCCAGTCGCAGTCCGAGCTGGTGTGGGGGCTGATCGCCAGCCTGTACGTGGGCAACGTGATCCTGCTGGTGCTGAACCTGCCGCTGATCGGCATCTGGGTGCGCGTGCTCTCCATTCCGCGGCCGCTGCTGTATGCCGGCATCCTGGTGTTCGCCACCCTGGGCGCCTACAGCCTGCACCAGTCCTGGGTGGATCTGCTGACCCTGTACGTGTTCGGCCTGCTGGGTTTTGCCATGCGCCGCTGGGACTTCCCGGTCGGGCCGGCGGTCATCGGCCTGATCCTCGGGCCGATCGCCGAAACGCAGTTCCGCCGTGCGCTGTCGATCAGCCAGGGCGACGCCGGGGTGTTCTTCACGCAGCCGATCTCCGCCACGCTGCTGGCGCTGACCGCCGTGGTCATCGTGCTGCCCTGGGTGCTGCGCCGCCTGGCCGCGGCACGCACGCCGCGCTGAGTTGCGGTCCGTTTTTTGCCGCTGCGGAAGCGTTTAGAATCGCGGCTTCCCTATCACCCATTCCGCCAGAGAAAAGCCAAATGGATCATGCACTCCTGACCCGCACCGCCCGCGCCATGGTCGCCAAGGGCAAGGGCGTCCTCGCCGCCGATGAATCCGCCGGCACCTGCGAGAAGCGCTTCCAGTCCGTCAACGTGCCGTGCACCGAGGAGAACCGCCGCACCTACCGCGGCCTGCTGTTCTCCACGCCGGGGGTCAACAAGTACGTGTCCGGCGTGATCCTGCACGACGAGACCCTGCGCCAGAAGAACGACGCCGGCCTGCCCTATCCGCAGATGCTGGAGAAGCTCGGCATCGTGCCCGGCATCAAGGTCGACAAGGGCACCATCGACATCCCGCTGACCACCGGCGGCGAGAAGGTCACCGAGGGCCTGGACGGCCTGCGCAAGCGCCTGGCCGAGTACTTCAAGCTCGGCGCGCGCTTCGCCAAGTGGCGCGCGGTGATCACCATCGGCGAGAACATCCCCTCGCATACCTGCATCTACGCCAACGCACATGCGCTGGCGCGCTACGCCGCCGCCTGCCAGGCCGCCTCCATCGTGCCGATGATCGAACCCGAGGTGCTGCTCGACGGCAGGCACAGCGTCGAGCGCTGCGAGGAGGTCACCGAGGCCACGCTGCGCGCCACCTTCGCCGCGCTGGCCGCCTACAACGTTTCGCTGGAGCACACCATCCTGAAGGCCAGCATGGTGGTTTCGGGCAAGGACTGCCCGCGCCAGGCCGGCGTCGACGAGGTCGCCGAGCGCACCCTGCGCGTGCTGACGCGCACCGTGCCCGCCGCGCTGCCCGGCGTGGTGTTCCTGTCCGGCGGCCAGTCGGACCTGGCCGCCACCGCGCATCTCGATGCCATGAACCGTCTGGGTGCGCCCTGGCCGCTGACCTTCTCCTACTCGCGCGCGCTGCAGAACTCGGCGTTGAAGACCTGGAGCGGCAAACCCGCCAACACCGTCGCCGCGCAGCAGGCGTTCGCGCACCGCGCGCACATGAACGGCCTGGCCGCCGAGGGCAAATGGAAGCGGGACCTCGAAAAGCAGGCCGCCTGAGCGGCACCGCATCCCCGGCGCGGCCCGCGAACTGCGGGCCGCGTCCTTTCCGGCAGGGCCCACGCAGCATCTGGACACGGCGATGAGCGTACTTTACGAATCCAGCATCAGCAGCCTGCCGCGCATCGCGCGCGGCAAGGTACGCGACATCTACGCCGTGGGCGAGGACCGCATGCTGATCGTCACCAGCGACCGCCTGTCGGCTTTCGACGTGATCATGGGCGAACCGATCCCCGACAAGGGCCGGGTGCTGACGGCGATGGCCGACTTCTGGTTCGCGCGCCTGGCCCATGTGGTGCCCAACCACCTGACCGGGGTCGACCCGCAGAGCGTGGTCTCGGGCGAGGCCGAGCGCGCGCAGGTGCGCGGCCGCGCCATCGTGGTGAAGAAGCTCAAGCCGCTGCCGGTCGAGGCGGTGGTGCGCGGCTACCTGATCGGCTCGGGCTGGAAGGACTATCAGCAGAGCGGCGCGGTGTGCGGCATCGCGCTGCCGGCCGGACTGCAGCAGGCGCAGCAGCTGCCCGCGCCGATCTTCACGCCGGCCACCAAGGCCGAGCAGGGCGAGCACGACGAGAACATCTCCTTCGAGCGCATGTGCGGGATCGTCGGCGGCGAGATCGCCGCGCAGGTGCGCGCGATCAGCCTGCGCCTGTACAGCGAGGCGGCCGAGTACGCCGCGACGCGCGGCATCATCATTGCCGACACCAAGTTCGAGTTCGGCCTGGACGCCGCGGGCAGGCTGGTGCTGATCGACGAGATTCTCACCGCGGATTCCTCGCGCTTCTGGCCGGCCGACGAATACAAGGTGGGCATCAGCCCGCCGTCCTTCGACAAGCAGTTCGTGCGCGACTACCTCGAGACGCTGGACTGGGGCAAGCGCCCGCCGGCCCCGCCGCTGCCGGCCGAAGTCATCGAAAAGACCGCCGCCAAGTACCGCGAGGCGCTGACGCGGCTGACCGGCAAAACCCTCGCGCAGGAGCCCTGATGGCCGCACAGCGAAGCAGCAAAGCCAAACCCCTGGTCGGCGTGGTGATGGGCTCGGACAGCGACTGGGACACCATGAAGAACGCCTGCGAGATGCTGGCGAAGTTCGGCATCCCCTACGAGGCCCGCGTGGTGTCGGCGCACCGCACCCCGGACCTGATGTTCGAGTACGCGGCCTCGGCGCGCAAGCGCGGTCTGCGTGCCATCATCGCCGGCGCCGGCGGCGCCGCGCACCTGCCCGGCATGATCGCCGCCAAGACCACCCTGCCGGTGCTCGGCGTGCCGGTGGCCAGCCGCCACCTGGCCGGTCAGGACTCCCTGCTGTCCATCGTGCAGATGCCCAAGGGCGTGCCGGTGGCCACCTTCGCCATCGGCGTGGCCGGCGCGGCCAACGCCGGCCTGTACGCGGTGTCCATCCTCGCCTCCGGCGACGCCAGGCTGGCGGCAAAGCTGGACGCCTTCCGCAAGGCCGAGGCGCGGCGCGTGGCGAAGATGCAGCTGCCGGGCCAGCCCTGAGCGGGCGCCACGCAGCGCGCACCGTCGCCCGCACGGAACCCTCGTGACCCAGGTCGCACCCATCCTCCCGCCGGCCATGCTCGGCATGCTGGGCGGCGGTCAGCTCGGCCGCTACTTCGTGATCGCCGCGCGCAAGCTCGGCTATCGCGTCACGGTGCTCGACCCCGATCCCGAAAGTCCGGCCGCCTGCATGGCCGACCGCCATCTGGTGGCCGACTACGAGGACGCCGACGCGCTGGCCGAGATCGCCGCCACCTGCGCCGCGGTCAGCACCGAGTTCGAGAACGTGCCGGCCGCCAGCCTGGCGCGCCTGGCGCAGAGCCTGCGCGTGGCGCCCTCGGCCGAGTGCGTGGCCATCGCCCAGGACCGCATCCGCGAGAAAGGCTTCTTTCGCGACTGCGGCCTGCCGGTGGGCGCATTCCGCGCCATCGAGGCGGCCGCCGACCTCGATGCGGCGGTCGAGTTTCCGGGCATCCTCAAGCGCGCGCGTTTCGGCTACGACGGCAAGGGCCAGGCGCGCGTGGCCGATCGCGCCGAGGCGCGCGCGGCCTGGGAATCCTTCGGCGGCGTGTCCTGCGTGCTCGAGGCGCTGGTGCCGCTGGACCTCGAGGTCTCGGTGGTGCTGGCGCGCGCGGCCGACGGCGAGGTGCGCGCCTTTCCGGTGGCCGAGAACCGCCATACCAACGGCATCCTCGACGTGTCGATCGCCCCGGCGCGCGTGCCGCAGGCGCTGGCCGAGGAGGCGGTGCGCATCGCCTCGGCGCTGGCCGGGCGGATGAACTACGTGGGCACGCTGGGCGTGGAGTTCTTCGTCTCGGGCGGCGCGCTGCTGCTGAACGAGATCGCGCCGCGCCCGCACAACAGCGGCCACTACACCATCGACGCCTGCCCCGGCGACCAGTTCGAGCAGCAGTTGCGCGCGTTGTGCGGGCTGCCGCTGGTCGCCGCGCAGGCGCACTCGCCCGCGGTGATGGTCAACCTGCTGGGCGACATCTGGAACCGGGGCGGCACGCCGGGCGCGGCGCCGGACTGGACGCGCGTGCTCGGCACGCCAGGCGCGCGCCTGCACCTGTACGGCAAGAGCGAGCCGCGCGCGGGCCGCAAGATGGGCCACTTCACCCTGCTCGACGCCTCGCGCGACGCGGCGGTCGAGCGCGCGCTCGCGCTGCGCGCCGCGCTCGGCGTGGGCGATGGCTGAGCCGGCGCCCGCAGCGGGCGAACTCGAGCGCGCCGCGCAGCTGCTGCGCGCCGGCGGGCTGGTCGCCTTTCCGACCGAAACCGTCTACGGGCTGGGCGCCGACGCCTCCAGCGCCGCCGCGGTGGCGCGGCTGTACGCCGTCAAGGGCCGGCCCGCCGACCATCCGGTGATCGTGCACTTCGCCGACGCCGCGCGCGCCTTCGCCTGGGCGCGCGAAGTGCCCGAATCGGCGCGCCGCCTGGCGGCGCGCTTCTGGCCCGGCCCGCTGACGCTGATCGTCAGACGCGCGGCGCAGGTCGGCGACTTCCTGACCGGCGGGCAGGACAGCGTGGGCCTGCGCGTGCCCTCGCATCCGCTGGCGCAGGCGCTGCTCGCGGCCTTCGGCGGCGGCGTGGCCGCGCCTTCGGCGAACCGCTACGGCCGCGTCTCGCCGACCCGCGCGCAGCACGTGCGCGACGACCTCGGCAGCGACGTCGACCTGGTGCTGGACGGCGGGCCCTGCGAAGTCGGCATCGAGTCCACCATCGTCGATTGCACGCGCGGCGCGCCGGTGGTGCTACGTCCGGGCGGCATCAGCGCGGCGCAGATCGCCCAGGCGCTGGACGCAGCGCGGGACCAGGCGGCGCCCGGTGCGCCCGGCAACAATGCGGCGCCTGTGCCGCGGGTCTCCGGCAGCCATGCCGCGCATTACGCGCCGCTGACGCCGGCCCGGCTGGTGGCGCCGCATGCGCTGGATGCGCAGATCGCGCTGCTCGGCGCGCAGGCCGGCGTGCTGGCCTTCTCGCGTCCGGACGAGCGCGTCGATTTCTGGCTGCGCATGCCGCGCGATCCGGCGGCCTATGCGCAGCGGCTGTATGGCGCCTTGCGCGAACTCGATGCCGCGGGCTGCGCCGTGCTGCTGGTCGAGGCGCCGCCCGAGGCGCCCGAATGGCAGGCGGTGCTCGATCGCCTGCGGCGCGCATGCCGCGACTGACACGGGGAGCGCAGCAGACCATGAGCGATGCCGCCGATACCCGCAACGCCGCCCGTCCGCGTCGGCCGCGCCTGCGCGATCGCCTGCGCGCGATCTCGGTGTTCGAGTTCTTCGTGCTCGCGGTGCCGGCGCTGCTGCTGCTCGGCCTGGGCTTCTACGCCGCCTCGCGCTTCATCCAGCCCGCGCCGCCGAACCGCATCGTGATCTCGACCGGCGCCGACAGCGGCGCCTATTTCGCCTACGCCAGACGTTATGCCGAGATCCTCAAGCGCGACGGCGTGACGCTCGAGGTGCGCACCTCGCAGGGTTCGGTCGACAACCTGGCACAGCTGGTCGACTGGAACACCGACGTGGAAGTCGCCTTCGTGCAGGGCGGGCTGAAGGCCGTGCCGGCCGGCGACGGCGAAGCCGAGGATGCGCCGACCCTGATCAAGCTGGGCGCGGTGGCCTACGAACCGCTGTGGGTGTTCTACCGCGGCGGGCCGGATCTCGACCGCCTGGCGCAGTTGCGCGGCCGGCGACTGGCGGTGGGGCCGCCGGGCAGCGGCACGCGCGCCCTGGTCACGCAGCTGCTGGAAGCCAACGGCCTGGCCATCAAGCCCACGCTGCTGCTGCCGCTGAGCGGCCGGCAGGCGGCCGATGCGCTGATCGCCGGGCGTGCCGACGCCGCCTTCTTCGTCGCCGCGCCGGATGCGCCCATCGTGCGCGAACTGCTCGCGCATCGCGACGTGCAGGTGATGAACTTCGTCAACGCCGAGGCCTATTCGCGGCGCTTCCCCTACCTGACCCGGCTCACGCTGCCGCGCAGTTCCATCGACTTCATCACCGACGTGCCGGCGCGCGACGTGCAGCTGGTCGCCACCACCGCCAACGTGGTGGCGCGCGAGGATGCCCACCCGGCGCTGCTCTACCTGCTGCTGCAGGCCATGAGCGAGGTGCACCGCGAGCCCGGCATCTTCCAGAAGGCCGGCGAGTTCCCGGCGCCGCGCGAGGGTGATTTCGCGCTTTCGGCCGAGTCGCAGCGCTACTTCAAGCAGGGCCTGCCGCTGCTGCAGCGCTGGTTCCCGTACTGGATCGCCAACCTGATCGAGCGCCTGTGGGTGCTGATCCTGCCCGTCATCGCGATCGCCATACCGCTGATCAGGATCCTGCCGCCGCTGTACGGCTGGCGCATCCGCGCGCGCTTCTTCCGGCGCTACGGCGAGCTGCGCTTCCTCGAGGACGAGATCGGGCAGAACCCGGCGCGCGCCGAGCTGGAGCGCATCCTGGCGCGCATCGAGACCCTGGAGCAGGAGGTCAGGCAGATGCGCACCCCGCTGGCGTTCTCGGATCTGCTCTATACGCTGCGCACGCACATCGCACTGGTGCGCGCCAAGGCCGAGGCGAAACTGGAGCGCAGCACGGCATGAGCGCACCGGGTTCACGGCGTTTGCGCCGTGCCGCGCTGCTGCTGGCGCTGCAGCCGGCGCTGGGCGGCTGCGTCACGCAGTTCAACCTGCGCACCGATACGCTCGCCACGCCGCCCACCCAGCCGACGGTGGGCCCGGGTTCGTCGCTGGGCAGCGGTGTGGGCGTGTCGCTGCAGGCCGGCAACAGCCTGGGCGCGGTGCTGGTCGGCGCAGGCCTGGCCGCCGCGGTGGCCGGGGGCTGGCGCGAGGCGCCGGCGATCGATGCGCGCCGCGCGCCCGAAGCCGATCCCACGCGCCGCATCGAAGAGCGCGATTGCACGCAGCCGCTGCAGTCGCTGGTCGGCAACCTGCGCTGCCGGTGAACGCGACGCCCGTCAGTGGGTGGCAGTATTTCGCCTGAAAGCCTGCGCCAGATGGTGACTTCGACAGAAATCTGGCAGTAATGACCGGCCTTCGGCCCGGTCCTCAGCCTGGCTGCGCGCCGGGCCTGCCGTCCTCGACCACGAAGCCGGCCAGCGTGCGACAGGGGCTGTCCGGCACCTTCACGCTGTCCACGCCGCGCATCTCGGCGCGCAGGCCGCGCGCCGAGATCTCCACGCGCACATAGCCGCGCCGGTCGCTGCGCCCGTAGCGCAGGTGCGGGTTGTGCGCCAGCAGCGCGTCGACCGCCTTCTGTCCCATGGCCTGCGAACTGATCGAGGTGCCGGTGAACTCGCTGGCCACCACCGGCGAGGCCGGGTCGTCGAAGTCCGCTTTCAGGTCGGCCACCCAGTGCATGTGCACGTCGCCGCCCAGCACCACGGGGTTGGCGAGCCTGTGGCGCGCCATCGAGTCGAGCAGCCGCCGCCGCGCCGCCGGGTAGCCGTCCCAGCCGTCGGTCCACACGCGTTTGCCTTCGCCGGGCCTGGCGCGATCCAGCTGGGCCATCAGCGTGGCCTGCGCGATCAGGTTCCAGCGCGACTTCGAGGCGGCGAAGCCGCCGTCCAGCCAGGCTTCCTGCGCGAGGCCCAGCATGCTCATGGCCGGATCGGCGAGCGCCGCGCAGTCCCGCACCTCGACCACGTTGCTGCCGCCGCTGCGCCCGCTGCGCGGACAGGCCTGCGGCGAGCGGTATTGCCTGCCGTCGAGCAGGTGGAAGTCGGCCAGTCCGCCCCATGGCAGTCGCGCGTGCAGGCGCATGGCGGCCTGCCGCGGGCGCATCGATGCGGGCAGGGGCTGGTGCTCGTAGTAGGCGCGATAGGCCGCCGCGCGGCGGGCGAGGAACGCCTCGCGCGGCATGCCGTCCTCGGGCAGATCGCCGGCGTAGTCGTTGTCCACCTCGTGGTCGTCCCAGGTGTAGATCCAGGGGCAGGCGGAGTGCGCGCGCTGCAGGTCGGGGTCGCCCTTGTAGAGCGCGTAGCGCAGCCGGTAGTCCTCGAGCGTGAGGGGTTCGGCCGTGCCGTGCTTGCGCACGTGCTCGCGTCCCCAGGAGGACTCGTAGATGTAGTCGCCGAGGAAGGCCACCAGGTCGGGTGCGTCGGCGGCGATGTGGCGGTGGGCCGTGAACCAGCCCTGCTCGTACTGCTGGCAGGAGGCGAAGGCGAAGCGCAGCGCATCGGGCAGGGTGCCGGCGGCGGGCGCGGTGCGCGTGCGCGCCACCGGGCTTTGCGCGCCGCCGGCGCTGAAGCGATACCAGTACCAGCGCGCGGGCTCCAGCCCCGCCACGTCGACATGCACGCTGTGCGCCCAGTCCGGCTCGGCGAGGGCGCGGCCGGAGGCGGCGATGTCGCGCATGGCCTCGTCACGCGCCACTTCCCAGTGCACCGCGATCGGCTCCGGATCGAGCCCGCCGCCCGCGGCCTGCGGCAGGGGCGCGAGCCGCGTCCACAGCACGAAGCCGTCCGGTCGCGGATAACCCGAGGCCACGCCCAGGCTGAACGGGTCGGCGGCGAAGCGCGGCTGCGCCTGCACGCGCAGCGTGGCGGCGGCCGGCAGCAGGCCGGCGGCGGCCAGGGCTTGCAACAGCCGGCGTCTGTTCCTCATGCGGATACAACGCGCGAGGTGGCGCACCGGACGACACGGCGGAGCGGTTCGGCGGAGTTTCGCGGGCCGGGCATGCGCCGGTTCCCGTTCGAGGCAGCGGCGAATCCACCCTCAAGCGCGGCGACCTGCGGTCGATATCAACGGAGGGAAAGAACGGGAAGAGGAATCATGCAAATTGCGGATATGCACCTGCTGGTCGCGGAGGATCATGACCTGCAGCGCGGGCTGATGGTGCGCATGCTGCGCGGCATGGGGGCGCGCCACGTGAGCGAAGCGGCCGATGGCCGCGCGGCGCTGGCGGCATTCGAGAGCGACGCGGACCTGGACCTGGTCATCTGCGATGTGGACATGCCTGAGATGGACGGCATGGAACTCATCCGGCACCTGGGGGAAAGCGGCCGCAAGCCCTCGCTGATCCTGGCCAGCGCGCTGGATTCCGCGCTGCTGAGTTCGGTGGGGCAGATGGCGCGTGCGCGCGGCATGCACCTGCTGGGTTCGGTCGAAAAGCCCGCCACGCCGGAAAAGCTGATGCCGCTGCTGAGCGGCATGGTTGCGCAGGCCAGGGCGGCGGTGGTCGGCCGCGGGCCTGAACTGGGTGCGGAGGATCTGCGCGCCGCCCTGCGCGGGAATCAGATCGAGGCCTTCCTGCAGCCCAAGGTCGAGCTGGCCACCGGCAGGGTGGTCGGCGCCGAGGCGCTGGCGCGCTGGCGCCATCCGGTGCACGGTCTGGTGCCGCCGGTCGCGTTCATCGGCCTGGCGGAGTCCTGCGGGGAGATCGATGCGCTGACCTGGGCGGTGCTGCGTTCGGCGGCGCGCGCCTGCGTCGCCTGGCGCGCGCAGGGCCTGGAGGCCAGCGTGGCGGTGAACCTGTCGGCGCCCACGATGGCGCGCCCGGGCACCGGGGAACGCATCCTCGAGATCGTTCTCGAAGAGGGGCTGCCGCCCGCCGCAATGGTGCTCGAAGTGACCGAATCCATGGCCGTGACGGACGTGGCGGCCGCCATCGAAACCCTGGCCCGGCTGCGCATGCGCGGTTTCGGCCTCTCGATCGACGATTTCGGCACCGGCCATTCCTCGCTGCAGCAGTTGTCGCGGCTGCCGTTCTCCGAACTGAAGATCGACGCGTCGTTCGTGCGCGGCGCGAGCGCGCAACCCAAGCTCAGGGCGATACTCGAGTCCGGCATCGCGATCGCGCAACGGCTCAAGCTTCGTTCGGTGGCCGAAGGGCTGGAAACGCGTGACGACTGGGACCTGCTGGTGCAACTGGGCTGCGACGTCGCGCAGGGCTACTTCGTGGCGCGTCCGATGCCGGCGGCCGACTTTCCCGCGTGGGCGGAAAAGTGGTCAGCGCCCGTGTAAGGCGCGGCTCAGGCCGCCGTCAGCGCGTCGAGGGCGGTGCTCAGTTCGCGATAGGCGTGCTCAAGGCCGGGCAGCCCGGCGACCGCGGTCTGCCAATCGCCGCGCAACGCGTGCCGCTCGACGAGGTCGGCCGCCTCGCGCAACGGCATCGCACCGATCATGTGGCTGGCGCCCTTGATCCGGTGTGCGGCACGACACAGCACCTCCGCGGTCCGTGCGCCGCGGGCCGTCTCGAGATCGACCTCGCAGGTGTGCAGGAACTCCGCGTAGATCTCGCGCGCCGCGTCCGCGTCGCCGCCGGTGTACATGTCGAGCGCACGCGGATCGATGACGTTCTGATTCGTGTTCATGGCTGAATTCTATGTCGGGGCCGGCGGCGCCAAGGTGCGAAAAGCGCCGGATTTCCGGCATTGATCGGCAATTTGTCCGGCGTGTGCGCGTCTATCCTTTGTTCCTCTCAGCAGGAGTCGAAATGAAAGAATCTGCAAGCATCCTGGCCGCCCTTCTCGGGCTGAGCGCGCTGGTATTCACGGCGCCCGCGCAGGCGGGCGCCGTGTCGGACCGCGTCAAGTCCGGCTCCAGCGTGCGCGTGTGCATCTGGCCCGACTACTACGGCATCTCCTACCGCAACCCGCGCAACCAGCAGCTGAGCGGCATCGACATCGACATGTCGGTGGAACTGGGTCGCGACCTCGGCAGGAAGATCGAATACGTCGACACCTCGTTCGCCAGGTTCGTCGACGACCTGCAGCAGGATCGCTGCGACGTGGCGATGATGGCGGTGGGCATCACGCCGCAGCGTAGGCAGGTGCTGCGCTTCACCCGGCCGACGCTGCGCGGCGACATCTATGCGATCACCACCAAGAGCAACCGCACGGTGGCGCGCTGGGAGGACATCGACCGGCCCGGCGTGGCGGTCGCCGTGCAGGCCGGCACCTTCATGGAGCCGGTGATGGCCGAGAAGCTGCGGCACGCCAAGCTGGTGGTGGTCAAACCGCCGGCGACCCGCGAGCAGGAGCTCGAGACGGGCAGGGTCGACGTGTTCATGACCGACTATCCCTACAGCCGTCGCATGCTGGACACGGCCGACTGGGCGAAGCTGGTGTCCCCGCCGAAGACGTTTCACGCGGTCGACTACGCCTATGCGGTGAAGCCCGGCGACGAGGAATGGCTGCGCTCGATGGACGCATTCGTCGCCCAGGTGCGCAAGGACGGACGTCTGGAGGCGAGCGCGCGGCGTCACAAGCTTCAGGACATCCTTGTTCGGGACTGAGCTTGCACGGCGCTGCAGGCAGCTGCGCATCGCGGGCCGCCTGGCGTGCCCGGTATGGCTGTCCTCGGCCCGCGCGGTGCTGGCGCTGTGCGTGCTCGCCGCGCTGGGCGTGCTGTCGATCACGTCGCTGCACCTGTGGCGCCAGTACCAGCAGGAGGAGAAACGCGAATCGGAGCGCGCAGCGCTGCTGGCCAGGGTGCTCGAGGACCACGCCACGCGCACCTTCGAGGCCACCGGACTCTCGCTGCGCGTGGTGTCCGACTTCGTCTCCAACGGTCTGGATGGCGCACCTGAATCCTCGGCCTGGCTGAACGAGTGGCTGGCGGAAACCTCGAGGCGCACCCCCTTCCTGCGCAGCCTGTCGCTGCTCGACATGGACGGCCGGGTGATCGCGAGTTCGAACCCCGCCAACACAGGACACCGGCTGGACCTGGCGCGCACCTTCGAGGGGGCGGCGTCCGGTGCGATCCTGCAGATTGGCCGGGCGGTGGTCGGCCGCGACCTGGGCGGCAGCCGTCATTCGGATGCGCCCGAAATCTCGCGTGCCTACTTCATTCCGGTCTCGCGCACGTTCACGATTCCGGCCGGCCGCGAGTTCCTCGCGATTGCCGCCGTGAACCCGGATTTCCTCTCGAACTACCAGGAACTTGCCATCGAGGACGCCTCCGACCGCGGCATCCTGGCCTCCTACGACGGACGTTTCCTGGCGGGCACGGCCAATCTGAAGCTGGAGCCCGCAGCCGATCTGCGGCACTTGCAGGCCTTCGCCAAAGGCCGGCTCGAACTTGAGTACGGAAACTACGAGGCGGTCGCGGAAGGCGCGACCTGGCTGGAAGCTTTTCGCGTCTCGCGCACGCTGCCTCTGGTGGTGCTGGTCGGCGCCGATCATGCGGGGGTGGTTGCCGCCTGGTTGCGCGACAACCGCTCGGCGCTCCTGCTGGGCGTGTTTCTGGAGGTGCTGATCGCCGTGCTCGGCTGGTTCGCGGTGCGCGCGGCCGCGCAGCGCGACCGTGCGCAGACGGCGCTCGAGGAGCAGCTTGCCTACACACGCGAGCTGTTCGAGGGCAGCCCGTTCCCCGTGTTCGTCAAGAACCGTCGCGGCCACATCATCGAAGTGAACCGCGCATGGGAGCAGTTCCGCGGCCAGTCGCGTGATGCGGTGATCGGACGGCAGGTCTCGAAGGGGCTCGACCCGGCTGCGCGGGACTGCCACCTGGCCGCCGACAAGGAAGCCATGCGCGGCAGCCAGCCGGTGCGCTACGAAGCCATGGTCGAAGCGGTCGACGGCACGCGACGCGAAGTCATCATCCACAAGGCCGGCATACGCCGCCCCGACGGTCGCGTGGTCGGCCTGGTCGGAACCTTCGTGGATGTCACCGAAACTCGCGAGGCGGAGCGCCAGATCCGGCGCGCGCGCGATGCCGCCGAGGACGCCGCGCGGGTGAAGGGCGAGTTCCTCGCCAACATGAGCCACGAGATCCGCACGCCGATGAACGGCGTGCTCGGCATGACACGTCTGGCGCTGGAGACCGAGCTGAGCGCCGAACAGCGCGGCTATCTGGAAACCGTGCAGTCCTCCGGCCGGGCGCTGCTGGACATCATCAACGACGTGCTCGATTTCTCCAAGGTCGAGGCCGGCAAGCTGAGTCTGGAGAACGTGGAATTCGACCTCGGCGCGGAAGTGGAGGCCATCATCCGCCTGCTGGCGCCGCAGGCCGCGGAGAAGGGGGTGGAGCTGCTGTTCGCCATGGATGCCGGCGTGCCGCGGCTCACCCGTGGCGATCCGACCCGCCTGCGTCAGGTGCTGATCAACCTGATGGGCAACGCGGTGAAGTTCACCGATCGCGGCGAGGTCGAGCTGCATCTCGCCCTGAAGGCGGGTGACGGGCAGACGGCCGAGGTGGAGTTCCTCGTGCGCGACACCGGCCTGGGCATCCCGCTGCACAAGCAGGCGGTGATCTTCGAGGGGTTTTCGCAGGCCGATTCCTCCACGACGCGTCGCTATGGGGGCACCGGCCTGGGACTGGCGATTTCCTCGCGCATGGTGTCGATGATGGGCGGCCGGATCGAGCTGGAGAGCAGGCCCGGCGCGGGCAGCGTGTTCCGCTTCCGCCTGCGCCTGCCGGTGCGCGATGGCGCCGGGATGCAGGGCGCGAGGCTGGCGGGCCGGCGCGTGCTGCTGGTGGAGGCTCACGAGAAGGCACGCACCCATGCCGCGGCGCAGCTGCGCCGCGCCGGTGCCGAAGTGCAGGCCGTGGCCGGCATTGCCGAGGCGCGCCTTGCGCTGGAAGCCGCGCCGTTGCCCCACCATCTCATCCTGGTGGATGTCGGCGTTGCCGGGCATGATCCGCACGCCGCCGCCGCCGGGCTGGCACGCATGGCGCAGGGCGGTCGGGTGATCCCGCTGATTCCGGCCGGCGGCGCACTCGGCGACGCGGCACTCGGCGAGCGGCACGGCCTCGCGCAGCACCTGCGCAAGCCTTTCATCCTGAGCGACCTGCAGCGACTGATGGAACCGGCCGTGGCACACGCGCCGACCATCGTCGCGGCGGCGCGCGGCCTGGAGGTCCTGCTGGCGGAGGACCATCCGGTCAACCAGACGCTGATGAAGGCGCTGCTCAGGCGCATGGGCCATCGGGTGACGCTGGCGTCCACCGGCCGCGAGGTGCTCGCCGCCCTGGCGAAGAACGCCTTCGATGTCGTGCTGATGGACCTGCAGATGCCCGACATGGGCGGCATCGAGTCAACCCGGCACCTGCGCGCCAACGAGGCGGCGCAAGCCGGCAGCCGGATCCCGGTCATCGCGCTGACGGCGCACGCCATGCAAGCCATCCGCGTCCTGCTCGCGGACGACCACAGCCTGATGCGTTCCGGCCTGAAGCTGCTGCTCGCGCGGTTGCCCGGGGTGGAGATCGTCGCCGAGGCGAAGGACGGCCGCGAGGCGTCCGCCGTGGCCGAATCCCTGCGCCCGGACATCGTCTTCATGGATGTGGACATGCCGGGCTGCGACGGCATCGAGGCCGCTGCGCTGATCGCGCAGCGCAGCCCGGCCACGCGCGTCGTCATTCTCAGCATGCATGCCGAACCCGAGTACGTTGCGCGCGCCCTGCGCGCGGGGGCATCCGGCTACCTGCTCAAGGACTGCACCGCCTCCGACCTGGAGTACGCCATGCGCGCCGCGCTGGGCGGCGGCCTGCACATGAGCCCGAGTGTTTCGCGCGTGGTGGTCGACAAGCACGTGCGCGCCGACGGAGGGCCGCGCAGCGCCCTGGACCCGCTGACCCCGCGCCAGCGCGAAGTGCTCAAACTGATTTCCGAAGGCCGCAACACCAAGTGGATCGCCGGCAGCCTGGGTCTGAGCGGCAAGACGGTGGAAGCGCACCGGGCGCAGCTGATGAGCCGGCTGGGGGTGCGCGACGTGCCCAGCCTGGTGCGTCTGGCCATGCGCGCAGGGCTGGTTCACTAGACGACTCACCCGCGCCCTAGGGAAACGCCTTAGCGCGACCCGGGCAGGCCCCGATTCCCGGCTTCGCGCCGCACCCGTAGATTGGGTCATCCGGACACGCATCGTGTCCGAGGCTCAATCAACGGAGGCGAACTTGGAAGCACACACCCCTGATACGAATCCCGCGGCCGGCCGTGGCGAGGGCGCAGGCGAGTACCTGGTCTTCGCGCTTGGCGCGGAGGAGTACGCCATGGACATCGCGCTGGCCCGCGAGATACGCGGCTACGGTGCGGTCACCCGGATCGCCTGCGCCCCCGACTGTGTCAAAGGCGTGATCAACCTGCGCGGCACCATCGTGCCGATCATCGACCTGCGGATCAGGTTCGCGCTCGAGGAGGCGCGTTACGACCACGTGACCTCGGTGATCATCGTCGAGGCGCCCTCGGGCGTGGCGGGCGTGGTCGTCGACGGCGTGTCCGTCGTGACGCGCATCGAGAAGTCGCAGATCCGGCCGGTTGCGGAACTCGAGCGCGCCGGAGAGACGCACTACCTGCACGGTATCGCCGTCCTCGACGAGGGCCTGGTGGCCGTCATCGACATCGACCGGGTGCTGCGTGACCTGCGCCTGAACAGCGAGACCCTGCAGGCCGCCTGAGGCCCGCTCGACTCCCATCCCTTTCCTTCCCTGATCTCTCAAAGGAACAAGACATCATGATGCCCCGCATCCTCTACTCGATCGCCGCCCCCGGGGCGGCGCTGATGGACAAGCTGCGCTTTCGCAGCAAGCTGATCGCCATCGCGATCATCTGCATCTCCGCCGTGGCCGCCCTGACCGCTTACCTGGTGCCCTTGCTCGGCGAGCAGATCCAGTTCACCCGCAGCGAGATCCGCGGCATTGCCGGCGTGGAACGCAGCCTGGAATTGATCAGAACGCTGCAGGTCCACCGCGGACTGGAATCCAGGGCGCTGGCCGGCGACGCAAAGGCCGGCGCGGCCCTCGGCGAGGCGCGCGGCGCGGCGAACGGTGCGCTCGCGGGCTTGCAGGCCTGGGTGAAGGAGGAGCCGGCGTTCAACCTGGACAAGAAGCACGATGCGGTTTCGCGCAGCGTGTCGACCCTGCTTGCGTCCAGCGGCCAGGGGGAGCGCGCCGGGCGGTTTGCCGCGCATGGTGCGGCGATCGCCGAGCTGATCTCGTTTCTCGAGGCGGTGGCCGACTCGAGCAGCCTGACGCTGGATCCCGAGATGGCGAGCTATGCCCTGATGGAGGCGGTGGTGTTCCGCCTGCTGGGTTCGATCGAGGCGGCCGCAAAGTTGCGCGGCGCGGGGGCGGCGACGATCGCCGCAGATGTCGCCGACGTGGGCACGCGCGCTTCGCTGCTCGGCTTGCAGTCGGTTGCCACCGCCGGATTCGAGCGCACGCTGGCCGGGGCCGCCCGCGTCAGCGCCGAGAACAAGGACGTCGGCGCGCGCCTGGCGGCGCCCATCGCCGCCGCCGAGGACGGCTTCCAGGGCGCGCTGCGCTTTGCTTCCGATCAACTGCTGGCGAACAGGTTCGAAGTCGACGCCGCGACCTTCTTCGACCGCATGACGCGCGGCATCGATGCCGCCGGTGCACTGCAGAAGCCCTTCCTGTCCGAACTGCGCGGCATGCTGCTGACGCGAGCGGCGGCGTACGAAGCCAAGCGTGCCGTCGTGCTCGGCATCGTCGCACTGACACTGTGCCTGGTGGGCTATGCCTTCCTGTCCTTCACGCGCTCGCTGTCGGCGACATTGCGCGGACTGAAGCGCGCCACGGACGACCTCGCCGGCGGCACGCTGCGCGAGAAGATCGACCTGCGCTCCACCGACGAGCTCCAGGAGATCGCCGACCATGTGGCGATCGTGGCCACGGCGCTGTCCCGTTTCGAGAGGGCGCAGACCGACATGACCGACCGGCATCGCGCCGGCGAGACGGGCGCCCGCATCGTGGCCGACGAGTTCTCCGGCGTGTACGCACGCATGGCGACCGGGCTCAACGAACTGGCGGACCTGCATCTCGGCATACAGGACCGCATGGCGGTGGTGATGACCGCTTACGCCGGTGGCGACCTTTCGCAGGACATGGACCGGCTGCCAGGAGAGCTGGCGCGCATCACTTCGGCCATGGACGGGGTGAAGGTCAACCTTTCGGCGATCAACGCCGAGATCTCGAAGCTGGCCGGCGCCGCCGCGGGCGGCGACTTCAGCGTGCGCGGCGACGAGTCGCGCTTCGAGCACGCGTTCCGCGACATGGTGGTGTCCATGAACGGGCTCATGCACACGGCGGACACCGGGCTGGCCGAGGTTTCCAGGGTGCTGGGGGCACTGTCCAGCGGCAACCTCGGCGAACGCATCGACAGCGACTACGCCGGCACCTTCGGTCAGCTGAAGGACGACGCCAACCACAGCGTTTCGCAGCTGGCGCAGATCGTGGGCCGGATTCGCCAGGCGTCGGACTCGATCGGCACCGCCAGCCAGCAGATCGCCGCGGGCAACCTCGACCTTTCGCAGCGCACCGAGGAGCAGGCGTCGAGCCTGCAGCAGACCGCCAGCGCCATGGAGGAGCTCACCAACACCGTCAAGCAGAATGCCGACAGCGCCCGCCAGGCCAGCGATCTCGCCGCGGACGCCTCGCGTGTCGCCGAACAGGGCGGGGTCGCGGTCGGTGACGTGGTCGCCACCATGGATCGCATCAGCGAATCGAGCCGGAAGATCGCCGACATCATCAGCGTGATCGACGGCATCGCCTTCCAGACCAACATTCTTGCGCTGAATGCCGCCGTGGAGGCGGCGCGGGCCGGCGAACAGGGGCGCGGCTTCGCCGTGGTCGCCTCCGAGGTGCGCAGCCTTGCGCAGCGCAGCGCCAACGCCGCGAAGGAGATCAAGGGCTTGATCGGCGCTTCGGTGCAGGAGGTGGATGCCGGCGCCCGGCTGGTCGACGATGCCGGTCGCACCATGCAGGAGATCGTCGGCCAGGTGCGGAAGGTGACCGACATCATGTCGCGGATCAGCGCGGCGTCGCAGGAACAGAGCACGGGGATCGAGGAGGTCAACCGGGCAATCGCGCAGATGGATCAGGTCACCCAGCAGAACGCGGCGCTGGTCGAGGAGTCCGCGGCCGCGGCCGAAAGCATGAAGGAGCAGGCCTCCGGTCTGACTTCGACCGTGGCGGTGTTCAGCCTGGGCGTCGAGCCGGTGCAGCCGCCGGCGCCGCCCGCGGCGCGGATCGCCGCGGCGGATCATGTCAGGGCGTTCGGCGCGGCACGCGGCAGGTCCCGCGACAAGGCGGGCGACTGGGCGACCTTCTGAGCGCAGGTCCGTGACGGACCGCCTCGTCCGCCGGGCCCGCTCGAGGAGCGGGCCCGGCCTTTCTGCGTCCGGAAGGGCGGGCGCCGGGCGGCGCCCCGGGATCGCTACGTCGACTTTGCGGCCAGTTCCGCCACCACCTGCATGCCGCTGCGTGCGCGGTCGCGCGCCTGTTCCGGCGATTCGCCGCCGATCGCAGTCGCGGCGATCATGCGGTAGGTGTCGGCCGCGCCCTGCATCATCTGCGGCGTGAACCCGGCCGCGGCGAAGGTGGCGGCGATCTCTTCGGTCTCCGGCACCCAGCGATAGGCCTTGGGCGGCATGGACGGCAGGTTCCTCAGGATCCAGTCGCGCAGTGCCGCCTGGCTGCCGCGCAATTCCTCGTCGAGCACCTCTTCGACGCCCAGGCGTCGCGCCGAAACCAGCATCTCGGTGAGCAGCGCGACGGTACCCTTGGTCACCGCGCCGTAGCACATCTTCACCGCCGCGGCGTCGCCGATGCGTTCGCTGACCGTGCGGACGGTGATGGCCTCGTGGCCGAGCACCGACAGCGCCGCCGCATGCGGCCCCGAGACGTACAGGCGGATGCGGCCCGCGCCGCGCGGCGGCGGTCCGATGATGCCGGCGTCCACGTAACGCGCGCCGGCGGCCTCGATCAGGACCTGCATCTCGTGCTTGGTCTGCGGTGCGAGCGCGTTGCAGTCGGCGTACAGCAGCGGCTGGCCGCGCGCCGGACGTGCCGGCAGCAGCGCCGCGACCTCGCGCGCCAGCGTCATGGCCGAGCCGGGGTCGAGGATGGACAGCAGCAGGTCGGATTCGGCCAGCAGTTCGCGCAGCCCGCCGCAATCGGCCAGGCCGGCCTGTGCGGCCAGCGCGCGCGTGCGCTCGCTGCGGCCGGCCAGCGCGGTGCGCACTTCGAAGCCGAGTTCCTTCAGGCGCACGGCCACCGCCTGGCCCATGTCGCCGGGGCTCATCAGGCCGATGCTGCGTATCTGTGTCTGCGTCACGTCGCATTCTCCCCGCGCGTCGCGCCCGGGGCGCGCGATCCGCGCTATTGTGCTGGTTGAAATCCGGGCCGATTAAACCATAAGGACATCGAGCGCATGCGCACACTGGTGGCGGCGTTTGCCAGGCTGTGCCTGGCGCTGTTCGGCTGGCGCGCCGCCGGCGCGCGCCCGGCGCAATCGCACTACGTGCTGATCGCCGCGCCGCATACCAGCAACTGGGATTTTCCGTTGATGCTCCTGTGCGCCATGGCGCTGGGCCTGTGGCCGGCCTGGGTCGGCAAGCACACTCTGTTCAGGCCGCCGTTCGGCGCGCTGATGCGCGCGCTGGGCGGCATCCCGGTGGACCGCAGCGCCGCCTCGGGCATGGTCGAGCAGCTGGCGGCGCGCTTTGCCGCGCTGCCCGCGCTGGCGCTGGTGATGCCGCCGGAGGGCACGCGCGGCCATGCCCCGCACTGGAAGAGCGGCTTCTATCACGTGGCCTGCGCGGCCGGCGTGCCGATCGCCCTGGGTTACCTCGATTACGCGCGAAAGGAAGGCGGCATCGGCACGCTGATGCAGCCCGGCGGCGACCTGCGCGCCGACATGGACGTGATCCGCGCCTTCTACGCCGGCATCCGCGGCCGCCATCCCGAACAGCAGGGTCCGGTGCGCCTGCCCGCCGAAGACCGGCCCGCGCCGCCGGGTTAGGCGGGTCGGGCGCGGCTAGTCGCGTTCCTGCTTGCCCAGGTCGCTGGCGTATTCGTGTGCGGCGGTGTTCACCAGGCTGCGGCGCAGCTCCACCGGGGTGTCGCGGTAGCTGAGCGCGGTGCGGTTGATCGCCAGCAGCGGGGCGCCCTTCTTCAGCTTCAGCAGCCGGGCGGCGTCGGCATCGGCCAGCACCGCCGAGAGCCGCTCGCTCGAGCGCAGCACGTTGATGCCGTAACGCGTCTGGTACAGGTGGTAGATGGTGTTGTCGCGCGCCGTGAAGATCTTTTCGGTGAGCCTGGGGAAGCGCGCCTGCGGCACCACGATGTCGTCGAGGATCACCGGCGCGCCGCCCAGCGACAGCAGGTTGCGGATGCGCAGCACCGCATCGCCGGCGGCGATCGCCAGGCGGCCGGCCTCTTCCGCGTCGGCCTTGCCGCGCCGGAAGGACAGCGTGCGCGTGGTGGGGTATTCCTTGCCGCCGTCGCGGCCGGCGCCGCCTTTCGCGACGATGTGGAAGAAATGGAACATCAGCCGGTTCGCGTTGTGCGTCGCAACGAACGTGCCGCGGCCCTGGTGGCGCGTGACGATGCGCTCGGCCACCAGTTCGTCGATCGCCTTCCTCAGCGTGCCGATCGACACGTTGAAGCGCTGCGCGAGGCGCGTCTCCGAGGGCAGCGCCGCGCCGGCCGGCCACTCGCCCTCGATCAGGCTCTGCGTGAGCAGGCGCTTCACTTCCTTGTACAGCGGCAGGAAGGCGTTGCTCGCGCCGCCCGCGGCGCCGGGTTCGATGGCCTGGTTCATGGCGGCAATCTACCATGCGAATCATTCAGGTCATATAGTTGACTTCGCCGGAAGCCCGGAGCTAGACTGCGCCCTCTTTCACAAGCACCCGCGGAGACCGCAATGATTCATTTTGTCGTGCACGACGAGGGCGACGGCGTAGGCGTCGTCGTGGTCGAGGGCATCAAGACCGGCCAGACGCTGGTCGGCTGGATCATGGACCAGGACAAGGAAATCAAGGTCGAGGCGAAGAACGACATCCCCATCGGCCACAAGGTTTCGCTGCGCGACTACAAGCCGGGCGACACCGTGATCAAGTACGGCGTGGACATCGGCAAGGAGATCGCGCCGATCTCCGTGGGCGCGCATGCCCACGTCCACAACATCAAAACCAAGCGCTGGTAAGGAAACCGACATGGCAATCGATCTGAAAAAAGCCACTTTCTGGGGCTACAAGCGCGAGAACGGCCGCATCGGCGTGCGCAACCACGTCATCATCCTGCCGGTGGACGACCTGTCCAACGCGGCCTGCGAGGCAGTGGCGCACAACATCAAGGGCGTGATGGCGATTCCCCACCCCTACGGCCGCCTGCAGTTCGGCGCCGACCTGGACCTGCACTTCAAGACCCTGATCGGCACCGGGTCCAACCCGAACGTCGCCGCCGTGGTGGTGATCGGCATCGAGGATGGCTGGGCCAAGAAGATCGCCGACGGCATCGCCGCCACCGGCAAGCCGGTGTCGTACTTCGGCATCGAGATGCACGGCGACCACGACACCATCATGCGCGCCTCCAAAGTGGCCAAGGAGTACGTGCAGTGGGCCTCCGAACTGCGCCGCGAAGAGCGGCCGCTGAAGGACCTGTGGGTGTCGACCAAGTGCGGCGAATCCGACACCACCTCGGGCTGCGGCGCCAACCCGACCGTGGGCAACGCCTTCGACAAGCTCTACCCGCACAAGGTCACCATGGTGTTCGGCGAGACCACCGAACTGACCGGTGGCGAGCACCTGGTGGCGGCACGCTGCGTGAACGACGACGTGAGGAAGAAGTTCCAGTTCATGTTCGACCGCTACCAGGCGATCATCGACAAGCACAAGACCAGCGACCTGTCGGACTCGCAGCCGACCAAGGGCAACATCGCCGGCGGGCTGACCACGATCGAGGAAAAGGCGCTGGGCAACATCCAGAAGATCGGCAAGAAGTGCATGGTCGACGGCGTGCTCGACAAGGCCGAGGAACCCACCGGCCCCGGCCTGTGGTTCATGGACTCCTCCTCGGCCGCGGCCGAGATGGTCACGCTGTGCGCGGCCTCGGGCTACACGGTGCATTTCTTCCCCACCGGCCAGGGCAACGTGGTCGGCAACCCGATCCTGCCGGTCATCAAGATCTGCGCCAACCCGCGTACCGTGCGCACCATGAGCGAGCACATCGACGTCGACGTCTCGGGCCTGCTGCGCAAGGAGATGACCCCCGACCAGGCCGGCGACGCGCTGCTCGAGTGCATGTTCCGTACCGCCAACGGCCGTCTGACCGCCGCCGAGGCCCTGGGCCAGCGCCAGTTCGTGCTGACCCGCCTGTACGAATCGGCGTAAGCGCCGATGAGCGCGCTGCGCGGCGCCGACATCCTCGCCCGCGCGCTCGCAGCGGGCGGGGGTGAAGCACCTGTTCTCGCTGTCCGGCAACCAGATCATGCCGGTGTACGACGCCACGCACGAGGCGGGGCAGGTGATCCATCATGTGCGCCACGAGGGCGCGGCCGTGCACATGGCCGATGCCTGGGCGCGCATGACCGGCGAGGTCGGCGTAGCGTTGCTGACTGGCGGGCCCGGCCACGCCAACGGCATCGGCGCGCTGTACACGGCGCTGGCCTCCGAGTCGCCCATGGTGCTGCTCTCCGGCCATGCGCCGCTGAAAGAACTGCACAAGGGTTCGTTCCAGGAGATGCGCCAGGCCGACATGGCCGCGCCGGTGGTCAAGGCGGCGTTCACGGCGCAGAGCGCGGCAACGCTGGGCAGCGACATCGCGCGCGCCATGCGCCACGCGCGCTTCGGCCGTCCGGGGCCCGTGCACCTGTCGCTGCCCTTCGACGTGGTGGAGGACAAGGTCGAGAACGGCGAGTCGCTGATCCCCGCGGCCGCTGCTTTCGAGGTGAAACCGATACCGCTGGGCGAGGTCGCGGCACAGGCCGTGCTCGGCGAGCTGGCGCGCGCCAGGCGCCCGCTGATCCTGGCCGGTCCGGCGATGTCCACCGACCGCGGCCGCGCCGCGTTGCCGCGCTGGCCGAGGCCAGCGGGGTGCCGGCGATCTGCATGGAAAGCCCGCGCGGCGTGAACGATCCCTGCCTGGGCGCCTTCCCGACCATGCTGGCGCAGGCCGACCTGGTCGTGCTGCTGGGCAAGCAGCCGGACTTCACGCTGAAGTTCGGCCAGCCGCCGGCCGTGCACAAGGACGCGCGCTTCATCGTGCTGGACCCCGATCCCGAGGCGCTGCGGCGCGCGGGTTACGCCATCGGCGACCCTTCGCGCATCGCGCTGGCCGCGCTGGCCGAACCCTATGCGGCCGCGGCGGGGCTCACGGCGGCGGCGAAGAAGCTGCCCGGCGCCTGGGCGGGCGAAGTCGAGGCCGCGCTCGCAAGCACCGGCCCGCGGCCTGGGCGAAGCTCGCCACCGCGCCGGGCGCGCCCGCGCATCCGGTCGAGGTCGGTCGCGCGGTGCAGGCGCTGATCGACCAATCCGCGGACGCCGTGCTGGTGTCCGACGGCGGCGAATTCGGCCAGTGGGCGCAGGCCTGCGTCAGCGCACCGACGCGCATCATCAACGGCCCGGCCGGGGCCATCGGCAGCGCGCTGCCGTTCGCGCTGGCGGCGAAACTCGCGCGCCCCTCGGCCACCGTGGTGGCCATGATGGGTGACGGCACCTTCGGCTTCCACGCCATGGAGTTCGACACTGCGGTGCGCGAGGCCCTGCCGTTCGTGGCGGTGGTGGGCAATGACGCCTGCTGGAACGCCGAGCACCAGATCCAGATCCGTGCCTACGGCAAGGAACGCACCGTGGGCTGCACGCTGTTGCCGACGCGCTACGAGCAGCTGGCGGTCGCGCTGGGCGGCCATGGCGAGTACGCTGCGGGGGCGGCCGACCTGCCGGCTGCGCTGGCGCGCGCGGCGGGTTCCGGCAAGCCGGCCTGCGTCAATGCGATGATCGAGGGTCTGCCGGCGCCCGCCGTGCATGCCTGAGGAGAAACTCGAGATGTCCGAAAGCGGCACAGAAGACGCAGGCATGCTGCAGGTGCGCATCTGGCGCAGCGGCGAGGATGGCGGCGGTTTTCGCGAGTACCGTGTGCCGCGCCAGGCCAGCCAGACCGTGCTCGACGTGGTGACCCACGTGCAGCGCAAGCTGGACCCGGCGCTGGCTTACCGCTATGCCTGCCGCGTCGGCATGTGCGGCTCGTGCGCGATGACGGTCAACGGCGTGTCGCGCTGGACCTGCCGCACGCACGTGTCCAAGGTGGCCGCCGACGGGCGCCTGGAGATCGCGCCGCTGGCCAACCTGCCGGTGGTCAAGGACCTGGTCGCCGACATGCGCGAGTTCTTCGACAAGTGGGCGCGCGCCCAGGGCCAGTTCGCGGGCGCCACCACGCGCCACGACGCGTTCGCGCAGGTCTCGCCGGTCTCCGAAGCGCGCCAGGCCGTCGACGCGGGCATCGAGTGCATCGGCTGCGGCGTGTGCTATTCCTCCTGCGACGTGGTGGCCTGGAATCCGGATTACCTCGGGCCCGCCGCGTTGAACCGCGCCTGGACCCTGCACCAGGACGAGCGCGACGCCGCGCAGGCCGAACGCCTGCGCGCGGTGGCCGGCGACGCCGGCTGCCACGCCTGCCATACGCACATGAGCTGCACCGAGCGCTGCCCCAAGCACATCTCGCCCACCGCGGGCATCGCCGGTCTCAAGCGCGCCGTGGCGATGGCCGCGCTGAAGGGCGAGCTCTGAGATGAGCGCGCGCGCGCAGGTGCTGATGTGGGTGGGCCAGCGCGCCAGCGCCGCGCTGCTGGCGATCTGCGTTTTCGTGCACCTGGCGACCATGATCTACGCGGTGCGCGGCGGGCTCACCGCCGCCGAGATCCTCGCCCGCCTGCAGGGCCATGCCGGCTGGCTGGCCTTCTACGTCGTCTTCGTGCTGGCGGTGGCCGTGCACGTGCCCATCGGCCTGCGCGCCGTGCTCGGCGAATGGCTGGGCTGGCGCAACGCGGCACGCGACTGGGTGCTGGCGGGGTTCGCGCTGCTGCTGCTGGCGGCGGGGCTGCGCGCGGCCTTCGGACTGTACGGTGCGATCAGGGGCGCGGCATGAGCGCCGCGCGCGAATCCTCGACCGGCGCGGCGCGCGATGTCTCGAGCGGTGCCGCGCGGCGCGTCGATGCGCGCGCGCGCAACCATCCGGCCTATTGGGCCTTCATCGTGCATCGCGTTTCCGGGTTCGCGCTGGCGCTGTTCCTGCCGCTGCATTTCTGGGCGCTGTGCCAGGCGATCGCCGGCGAGGCGCGGCTGGAGACCTTTCTGCGCTGGACGGACAACCCGCTGGTCAAGTTCGCCGAATGGGGCCTGGTGCTGCTGCTGGCCGCCCACCTGAGCGGCGGGCTGCGCCTGCTGGCACTCGAGTTCCTGCCCTGGCGCGACTGGCAGAAATCGCTGGCCGCCGGTGCCGCCGGGCTCGCGCTTGTGGCAGCATTGGCTTTCGCGCTGGCGTTGTAGGCCGGAGCATCGGAAAGAGGCGCACGGCAGTGGCGGCCGTGTCGCTCGTTGCACACAATGCCGCAGACCTAAACCAAGGAGGTCGTCGTGAAGATTCGCAAGCTGTTGCTCGCTTTCGCAGGACTCGCCGTCGCTGCCGCCGCTTCGGCGCAGTCGTACCCCAGCAAACCGGTGCGCTTCATCGTGCCCTTCCCGCCGGGCGGGGCCACCGACATCGCGGCGCGCATGCTCGGCCAGAAGCTGGGCGAGATGTGGGGCCAGACCGTGGTCATCGAGAACCGCGGCGGAGCCGGCGGCGGTGTCGGCGCGGCCGAAGCGGCGCGCGCCACGCCTGACGGCTACACGCTGTTCTTTCCCTCGGGCTCGGTGATCACGGCCAACCAGCACATCTACGCCAAGCTCGGCTACAACCCGGAGAAGGATTTCGTTCCGGTGACCAATGTGGTCAGCGGCCCGCAGGTGATGGTGGTGCCGGCCAGCTCGCCCTACAAGACCGTCAAGGAACTGATCGACGGCGCGCGCGCGCAGCCGGGCAAGCTGACCTTCGGCTCGGCCGGCATCGGCTCGCAGGTGCACCTGGCGGCGGAGAACTTCGTCTACTCCGCCAAGCTCGACGCCGTGCACGTGCCCTACAAGGGCGAAGGCCCGGCGCTGGCCGGGCTGGTGGGCGGCGAAACCTCGTTCATGGTGACCAACATGGCGGCGGCGCTCGCGCACGTGAACTCCGGGCGGCTGCGCGCGCTGGGCGTGACCAGCACGCAACCCGCGCCGCAGATGCCCAGCCTGCCGCCGATCGCCGCCACCGTGCCGGGTTTCGAGAACTCCGGCTGGTTCGGCATCGTCGCGCCCGCCGGCACCCCGCGCGAGATCATCGAGAAGGTCGCCGCCGACTCGAAGAAGGCGCTCGAAGACACGCAGATGAAGGCGCGCTTCTTCGCCCAGGGCATGGCGCCGGTGGGCAACACCCCGGAGCAGATGGGCAAGGACCTCAAGGAAGAGACCGCGCGCTGGGCGGTGGTGGTGCGCGAACGCAAGATCTCGGTGAAATGAAGATAGATCCGCAGCAGGTCGAGGACGCCGCCCGGGAGTTGTATATCCGGGCGGTCAAGCTGCTGCCGCCCGACATCAAGCAGGGCTTCGCCGGGCTGGTGAAGCGCGAGACCGACGCCACCGCGCAGGGCGTGCTCGGCACCATGCTGGTCAACATCCAGGTGGCCGAGGACACCGACAACCTGCTGTGCCAGGACACCGGCATCCCGATCTACAACGTGCGCATCGGCCGCAACGTCGAACTCGACGGCTTCGCCATGAAGCAGGCGATCCGCAAGGGTTGCGAGCGCGCCACGCGCGAGCATCCGTTGCGTTCCTCGGTGGTGCACCCGGTGACGCGCAAGAACGAGCACAGCTCCTGCGGCCGGCACGTGCCGGTGATCCACATCGATTTCTGCAGCGACGAGGAGTTGCTCGAGATCGAGATGATCCCGAAGGGTTCGGGCTCGGAGAACAACTCCTTCCTGAAAATGGCGATCCCGGCCGACGGAGTCGACGCGATCAAGACGTTCGTCATCGATTGCGTGCTGGAGGCCGGCGGCAAGACCTGCCCGCCAACCATCGTCGGCGTGGGCGTGGGCGGCACGGCCGACCTGTGCGTGCACCTGTCCAAGGTCGCGGCGACGCGCGCCCTGGGCTCGCGCTGCAGCGACCGCGAGGGGGCCAAGCTCGAGGAGGCGCTCACCGAGGCGGGGAACATGCTGGGCGTGGGCCCGCAGGGACTGGGCGGCGATTCGACCGCCTTTGCCGTGCACGTCGAGACCGCCGCCACGCACATCACCATGAACCCGGTGGCGGTGAACATGCAATGCCATTCGGCGCGCCGCGCGCGCGCCACCTTCCGTCCCGCAGGCCTGGAGTACGGTTACTGACATGGCCCACTACGATCTGCACATGCCGGTGTTCGAGGAACAGGTGCGCGCGCTGCGCATCAACGACACCGTGACCCTGCACGGCACCCTGTACGGCATCCGCGACGCCACCCAGATCCACATGTTCGACCGCGGCCGCAAGCCGCGCTTCGACCTCAAGGGCCATGCGGTGATCCACACCGCGCCCAACGTGAGGAAGGTCGACAAGTCGGCCGAGTTTCCGGCCGGCTACGCGCCGGTCTGCATCGGCACCACCACCTCGGACCGCATGGAGCGCTTCACGCGTCCACTGATGAAGCAATACGGCGTGCGCTTCATCATCGGCAAGGGCGGCATGCGCGAGGGCTCGGCGCAGTCCTTCGCGGACATCGGCGGCGCCTACCTGGCCGTGATCGGCGGCACCGCGGCGCTGGAGACCACCTGGATCGAGGCCATCGAGGACGTCGACATGGACGACCTCAAACCCGAATCGCTGTGGAAGTTCCGCCTCAAGGGTTTCTGTCCGCTGCTGGTGGCCATGGACAGCCACGGCGGCAGCCTGTACACGGCGGTGAAGGCCAATTCCCAGGCGCGTCGCGCTCAGGCGCTGGCCAGTCTCGGGGTGGCCGTAAAATGATGCTTTTGCGCTGATTCCCGGAGCTCCACATGTCTGCGATGCACCCGTTCCACCTGGCGTTTCCCGTCACCAGCCTCGCCACCGCGCGCAAGTTCTACGGCGAGTTGCTCGGTTGCCCCGAGGGCCGTTCCTCCGCGGACTGGGTCGACTTCGATTTCTACGGCCACCAGATCGTCGCCCACCTGTGTCCCGACGAAGCCGGCCATCGGAACTCCAGCGCCGTGGACGGCCACAACGTGCCGGTGCGCCATTTCGGCGTGGTGCTCGACATGGGCGAGTGGGACAAGCTCGCCGCCAAGCTGCGGGCCGCCGGCACCAAGTTCGTCATCGAGCCCTATGTGCGTTTCAAGGGCGAGGTCGGCGAGCAGGCCACCATGTTCTTCCTCGACCCCTGCGGCAACGCTCTGGAATTCAAGGCGTTCAAGGATCGCTCGAGCCTGTTTGCGAAGTAGGTGATTGCGCCCTCGGCCCGCGCCGGCATCCGGTAGAATGAAATCCGTTCGAACCGGGGGCCGTCTGGCCCGCGTTCAACATAGCGCCGCACCCAGAGCGCCCTTCCAAGGAGACATCATGAGAATCGCGATACGCAGCATCGTCACGCTCGCCGCCGGCCTGGCCCTGTCGGGCGCCGCAGCGGCGCAGAACCTGTCCATCGCCACCGGCGGCACCGGCGGCGTGTATTACCCGCTGGGCGGCGGCATCGCCGCGGCGCTGTCGAAGTACGTGCCCGGCATGCAGGCCACCGCCGAAGTCACCGGCGGTTCGGTCGACAACCTCAAGCTGATCGGCACCGGCAAGCCCTACATCGGCCTGACCATGGCCGACGCCACCCTCGACGCCTATCGCGGCGAGGACAAGTTCAAGGGCAACAAAGTGCCGCTGCGCACGCTGATGGTCCTGTACCCGAACCGCATGCACGTGGTCTCGGTGGAGGGACGCGGCATCAACAAGATGTCCGACCTGAAGGGCAAGCGCGTGTCCACCGGTTCGCCGGGCAGCGCCACCGAGGTCATGGGCTTTCGCGTCATCGAGGCCGCCGGCCTGGACAAGGACAAGGACTTGAAGCGCGAGCGCCTCGGCGTGGCCGAGTCGGTCAACGCGATCAAGGACGGCAAGATCGACGCCTTCTTCTGGGTCGGCGGGCTGCCGACCGCGGCGGTGACGGATCTGGCCAATACCCCGGGCACCAAGCTGAAGATGATCGACCATGCCGAGACCGTCGGGCCGATGAACAAGAAGTACGGCAACCTGTACGTCGAGGACGCCATTCCCAAGGCCACCTACAAGGGCATGGACGCCGACAACAAGCAGGCCACCGTGATGAACATCCTGGTGGCGCACGAGAAGATGGACGAGAAGACCGCCTACAACATCGTCAAGACCATCTTCGACAAGCGCGACGACCTGATCGCCGTGCACAAGGAAGCGGCCAACTTCAAGCTCGAGAACCAGAAGGCCTCGGCTTCGCCGATCCCCTTCCATCCGGGCGCGGTGAAGTACTTCGCCGAGAAGGGCATCAAGCTCAACTGAGCCCGCGCTGCCGCGCGACCCCGCCTGCGGGCGGGGTTTTCATTTCAGGCGGGCGCGACGGCGCCCGCGGCATGCTCCACCCACGCACAGGCAGGCACGCATGAGCGAACAGGCCAGGCCCACCCCCGATCCGCTGGCGGACATCGTCATCTCCGAAGAGGCGCGTCGCAAGGCCGAGGAGTTCATCGAGGAGGAGGAGGGCGCGGCCAACAGGCTCGAGGGCTGGCTGGGCGCGCTGCTGGTGTTCGCCGCGGTGGCGATGTCGGTGTTTCACCTCTACACCGCCTACGCCATCGTGCCCACCCAGACGCTGCGGCCGCTGCACGTGGCCATGGTGCTGGTGCTGTCGTTCCTGATCTTTCCGGTGGCGCGGCGGTTTCGCCACCGCATCATGTGGTGGGACTGGATCGCCGCGGCGCTGTCGATCGCCATCGTCGTCTACCTGATCAACGGCGGCGACGATTTCACCGACCGCAACACTTCGCCCAACGACTGGGACATCGTGTTCGGCATCGCGCTGATCGTGCTGGTGCTGGAGGCCATGCGGCGCACCAACGGCTGGATCATGCCGGTGGTGACGCTGGCCTTCGTCGCCTATGCGCTGGCCGGGCCGTACCTGCCGCAGCCCTGGACGCACAAGGGCTACGAGGTCGGCCGCCTGATCGGCCACATGTACATGACGCTCGAAGGCATCTACGGCGTGGCCGTCGACGTGTCCTCGTCGCTGATCATCCTGTTCACCATCTTCGGCGCGTTCCTGCAGTACTCGGGCGCCGGCAAGTTCTACATCGACTTCTCGTTCTCGGCGATGGGCGGCAAGCCCACCGGCGCCGGGCGCACCGTGGTGTTGGCGTCGTTTCTGCTGGGCGGGCCTTCGGGTTCGGGCGTGGCCACCACCGTCACGCTGGGCTCGGTGGCCTATCCGATGCTCGCCAAGGTCGGCTACGAACGCAACGCGGCCGGCGGCCTGCTGGCGGCGGGCGGGCTGGGCGCGATCATCTCGCCGCCGGTGCTGGGCGCGGCGGCGTTCCTGATCGCGGAGTTCCTGAAGATCTCCTACCTCGACGTGCTGCTGATGGCGGTGATCCCGACCATCCTGTTCTACCTTGCGCTGTTCCTGATGGTGGAGATCGACGCGCGCAAGTACGGCATGGGCAACACCACCTTCGCCAAGGTCGATTCGGTGTGGAACCTGACGCGCAAGTACTGGTTCCATTTCCTCTCGCTGGTGTCGATCGTCGCCTTCATGATGTGGGGCTTCTCGCCGGTTCTCTCGGTGTTCTGGGCCACCGTGGTGTCGCTGGCCACCAGCATGCTCCGCCGCGACACGGCGCTGATCCCCTACGACCTGTTCACCGGCAAGCTGCCGTTGCTGCGCGGCATCGCCACCTCGCCGCTGGTCAAGGCCATGGAAGGCGGCTCGATCGGCGTGCTGAACGTGGCCGCCACCTGCGCCGGCGCGGGCATCATCGTCGGCGTGGTCACGCTGACCGGCCTGGGGCTGAAGTTCAGTTCGATCGTCATCGACTACGCCGGCGGCTCGCTGCTGCTCACCGCCCTGTTCACGGCTCTGGTGGTGTGGATCGTCGGCCTGGCCGTGCCGGTCACCGCCTCCTACATCATCAGCGCGGTGATCGCCGCCCCGGCGCTGATCAAGCTGGGGGTGCCTGACTTCGCCGCGCACATGTTCATCTTCTACTACGCGGTGCTCTCGGAAGTCTCGCCGCCGACCGCGCTCTCGCCCTTCGCGGCCGCGGCGATCACCGGCGGCGACCCGTACAAGACCACGCTGCAATGCTGGAAGTACACCGTGCCGGCCTTCCTGGTGCCCTTCATGTTCGTGCTCGATCCCAGCGGCCTGGGCCTGCTGCTGATGGGCTCGACCAAGGCGCTGGCCACCGCCAACTGGTGGATGATCGCCGAGGTGACCCTGACCGCCGCGGTCGGCATCTCGGCGCTGGCGGCGGGCTTCCAGGGCTGGGCCTTCAAGAAGACCACCCTGCCCGAACGCTGGATGTTCATCGTCGCCGGCTTCGCGCTGGTCTACCCGTCCATCGTCGCCGACGTGATCGGCTTCGGCCTGGTGGCGCTGGCCGTCGCCATGCAGATGCTGCGCAAGTCCACACCACCGAAACCGGCCTGAACCCATGTCCACGTCCATCCGCGAACTCTCCACCGACATCCTGATCCTCGGCTCCGGCGGCGCCGGCCTGTTCGCCGCGCTGCACGCGGAGCAGGCCGCGCCCGCCCTGTCCATCACCGTGGCGGTGAGGCGGCTGCTCGGCAAATGCGGCTGCACGCGCATGGTCCAGGGCGGCTACAACGTGGCGCTGGCCGCCGGCGACTCGGTAGAGCGGCATTTCATGGACACCATCGAAGGCGACAAGTGGCTGCCGCACCAGGAACTGGCCTGGAAGCTGGTGAACCTGGCGGTCGAGCGCATCCACGAGCTGGAGAACGAACTGGGCTGCTTCTTCGACCGCAATCCGGACGGCACCGTGCACCAGAAGGCCTTCGCCGGGCAGACCTTCGACCGCACCGTGCACAAGGGCGACCTGACCGGAATCGAGATCATCAACCGCCTGGCCGAGCAGGTGTGGGCGAGGAAGGTGAATCGCCTCGAAGAGCATCGCGCCGTGGAGCTGGTGAAGACGCCCGCGGGCGACGCCATCGCCGGTGTGCTGATGCTGGACATGCGCAGCGGCGAGTACGTGTTCGTCAAGGCCAAGGCGGTGCTGCTCGGCACCGGCGGCGGCCCGACCATGTACAAGTACCACACGCCCTCGGGTGACAAGAGCTGCGACGGCCTGGCCATGGCGCTGCGCGCCGGGCTGTCCCTGCGCGACATGGAGATGGTGCAGTTCCATCCCACCGGCCTGCTGGCCGGCCCGCGGCACGCGCATGACCGGCACCGTGCTCGAGGAGGGCCTGCGCGGCGCCGGCGGCTACCTGCTCGACGGCAATCGCGAGCGCTTCATGCACAAGTACGATGCCAAGCTCGAGCGCGCCACGCGCGACATCGTCTCGCGCGCCATGTTCAGCGAGATGAAGGCCGGGCACCTCACGCCCAATGGCGGCCTGTACATCTCGATGGGCCACCTCGGCCCGGAAAACGTACGGAAGCAGTTCAAGGGCATGGTGGAGCGCTGCGCCGATTGCGGATTCGACCTCGCCGGCGGCCTGGTCGAGGTGGTGCCCACGGCGCATTACATGATGGGCGGGGTCGAGTTCGACGTCGATTGCACCACCGCGCTCCAGGGCCTGTTCACGGCCGGCGAAGACTCGGGCGGCGTGCACGGCGCGAATCGCCTGGGCGGCAACGGCGTGGCCAACTCCACGGTGTTCGGCGGCGTGGCCGGCGAGGAGATGGCGGCCTGGGTGCGGCGCGAGGGCGGCAGCCAGGCGGCGTTCCGCGACGCCGATCGCGCGCAGATCGACGCGGCCATCGCGCGCTGCGAGCAGCCGCTGCGCGCCAAGGGCGGGGCGCACGGCAATCTGGAACCGTTGCGCGAGACCCTGTTCGACCTGATGTGGGAGAAGGTCGGCATCATCCGCGACGCGCAGGGCCTGAAGGATGCGCTGGGCGTGCTGTCGGGTTTCGACAGCGAACTGGATGCCTATACGCTGGCCGACCACAGCCGCGCCTTCAACCTCTCGTGGCACGACTGGATGAACCTGAAGAGCCTGGTGCAGGTGAGCCGGGTGATCGCCGAGGCGGCGCTGGCGCGCGAGGATTCGCGCGGCGCGCACTTCCGCGCCGATTTCCCCAAGGCGGGCGCGCTGGAGACCAGCACCTACACCAGCGTGCGGCAGGCCGATGCCGGCGGCAGGCTGGCCATCGACATGAAGCCGGTGGCCTTCACGCGGGTGAAACCGGGCCAGACGCTGATCCGCGACGCCGCCTGAGCGGTCGGATCCGGAAACCGGATTACTGCCAGTTTTCGGCTGAAGTCACCAGCAGCAGCGCTGTTTGAGGCAGATTACTGCCATTCACTGCCGCGATCCGGCGGCCTGTGCCGCCTGGCGCGGGGTCGCGGAGCAGACATCGCGCAGGTAGCGGCGATGCGGTTCGATGACCTCGCCGGCGCGTACCACCAGCCTGGGCACCAGCCGCTCCTTGACGGTCAGGCGCTCCTGCATCGCATCGGTCAGTACCCAGTCACCCTGCACGCGGTCGAGCAGCGTGAGGTCCGCACGCATGCCCGGCCGCAAGGCGCCGATCTCGTGGTCGGCCCCCATCCAGCGCGCCGCGTTCCAGGTCGCGCAACCGATCACGTCGAGCAGCGGCATGCCCAGCGCCAATAGCTTGTTGATGGCACCGAGCATCGAGTAGTCCAGTTTCGAATCATCGTGGAAGGCGTTGAAGTCGCCGTGCGCGTCCGAACCCACCGTGTACGGGAACACGCCCTTGTCCATCATCCTGCGGGCGATGGCAAAGCTGAAGTTGATGCCGTGGCCGATGTCGAAGTGGATGCCGCGCTTGTGCGCCTCGAATACCACCGCCGGCACATCCGCGTGGATGCTCATGATGCCGTCGGGCATGCAGGAATAGATGTGCGCCAGCATGTCGCCCGGTTTCAGGTGCGGCAGGAAGCCGGGCAGCACGGCCTGCGGCGCAGGACGCCTGTCCTCCAGCACCGGGAACAGTTCGCCCGTGTGCACATACAGCGGCATGCCGGTTTCACGCCCGGCCTGCGCCGCCATCGCGAGCACCGAGGTCTCCCAGAGCGAGAAGGAGCCCGATTCGGCGTGGCACTTGATGCTGACCACGTCACGCGGGTGCTGCGCCTTCAGCTTGACCACCTCCTCGACGCTGGCGATGCCCGGGTTGTGCAGGATGTCGCCGGCCATGCCGCCCTTCAACGCGCCGGCCAGGTTGATCGACACCGAGGCGCGCACGTCGGTGCGGCTCTTGTCGATCACATGGGCCTTGAAACCGCCAAAGGTCCACGCGCCGGTGCTGCCCTGGTCGATCACCGTGGTGATCCCGGCATGCACGCCGGCGTCGTCGGCCAGCACGCCGAAATTGGTGACCCACTCGTAGACGTGCACGTGCACATCGATGAAGCCGGGGCAGACCACGCGCCGCGGGCATCGATCACCCGCGCCGCCTGCGAGGGATCGACCTCGCCTTCGGTGGCAACCACCCGGCCGTCGCGCACCGCCACGGTGCCGGGGGCATCGATGCCGCGTGCCGGGTCAATGACCCGGCCGCCGGAGATCAGCAGATCGTAGCGCGGTGTGCTCATGGTTCCCGGTGCCCCGAAAGTCCGCCGTGAGCTCAGCCGACGTGCTTGCGGAAGAACGCCAGGGTGCGCTCGCGCGCCAGCTTGGAGGCTTCGGCGTTGTACGAGCCGCGATGGTCGCAGTTGAAGCCGTGGCCGGCGGCGTAGAAGTGGCCGACCACCGCCGGGTGCCTGGCGAGGATGGCGCGCGCCTGCTCGGGCGTGGGCGACTGGTCCTGCTCGCCGAAGTTGCACATCACCGGGACCTTGGGCGCTTCGTCGGCGAAGTTCGGCATGCTGCCGCCGTAGTAGGGCACGGCGCAGGCCAGGCCGCTGGCGCGCGAGGCCGAGACCCAGGACACCGTGCCGCCCCAGCAGTAGCCGACGATGCCGACCTTGCCGGCACCCTGCACGGCGGCGATCGCCGCGTTCACGTCGGCGATGGTGTTCTTCCAGTCGAGTTTCTGCATCACGGCGACGCCGGCCTGGATGTCCTCCGGCGTGTAGCCGGTCTCGTAGCCGCGCTGCACGCGGTCGTACATGGCCGGCGCGATGGCCAGGTAGCCGTCGGCCGCGTAGCCGTCGGTGACCGCCTTGATGTGGCTGTTCACGCCGAAGATCTCCTGGATCACCAGGATGGCGCCGCGCGGCGCGCCCGCGGGTTCGGCGCGATACGCGGCCAGTTTGTGTCCGTCGGCTGCGGTCAGTTCGGTCATCGTGCCCATGGTGCTCGCTCCTCGTTTGGGTTGCGGGTGGCGCATTCTAGCCGCCGAGGACGCGAAATGTGGCAGGGTAGAATCGCCATATGAAACTCCCCTGCGCAGAACTCGAAACCCTGGCCGCGCGCGCGCTCGAGCGTGCCGGCGCCAATCCCGATCTCGCCCGCGCCGCCGCGCGCCACCTGGTGGCCGCCGAGGGCCAGGGCCTGCCCACCCACGGCCTGTCGCGCGTCGAGCAGTACGTGATGCTGCTGTCCAGCGGCCGGCACCAGGGCGCCGCGCACCCGAAGATCGTCAACGAGTTCGGCGCCACCTGCCTGATCGACGCCGGCGACAACCTGGCCTACGAGGCGGTGGAGCTGGCGCTGGCCGAAGTCACGCGGCGCGCCGCGGGCCACGGCGTGGCCTTCGTCGGCGTGACCAACAGCGGCCATTGCGGCGTGCTCGGCATGCACGTCGAGGCGATCGCCGCGCAGGGCATGGTCGGTCTGGCCTTTGCCAACACGCCGGCCGGGGTGCCGGCCTGGGGCGGCAGGCGCGCGCTGTTCGGCGTCGATCCGGTGGCCGCGGCCTTCCCGCGCAAGGGCGCTGACCCGCTGGTGGTGGATTTCGCGCCGACCACGGTGGTGCGCGGCAAGATCATGCTGGCGGCGCAGAAGGGCGAGCCGATTCCCGAGGGCTGGGCGCTGGATCGCGAAGGCCGGCCGACGACCGACCCGAAGGCGGCGCTCGATGGCGGCAGCCTGTTCCCGATCGGCGGGGCCAAGGGCGCCATGCTGTCGCTGATGATCGAGCTGCTGGCCGCCGGTCTCACCGGGGCGCGCCTGGGCTTCGAGGCCGACGGCCTGTTCGACGCCAAGGGCAACCGCCCGCGCCTGGGGCATGCCTTCCTCGCCATCCATCCGCGCGGGCTGGCCGGCGAAGCGGCGTATCTCGAACGCGTGGAGGACATGGTGAAGTTCATGCTCGCCGACGAGGGCGTGCGCCTGCCCGGCGCACGGCGCTTCGCCGGCCTGCGCGGTGCGCAGGCCGGGGGCCTGGAGATCAGCGAGGCGCTGCACGCCAGGCTCGCGGCGCTGGCGGCATGAGGCCGGGCAGCGAACCGCTGACGCAGCACTACCAGGCCGTGGTGGCTTTCCCGCGCATGCACGTGGGCATACGCACCGCCGCGGATTGTGATTGCGTGACCGACATCGTCTACCTGCCGCGCTCGGCGCCGCTGCGCGCGCCGGAGAACGCGCTGGCCGAGCGCGCCGCGCGGCAGATCGAACGCTACCGCGACGACCCCGACACCGGTTTCGACCTGCCCCTGTCGGCCGGGGGCACCGCGTTCCGGCGCAAGGTCTGGGAGCAGATCGCCGCGATCCCGCGCGGCCGCACCAAGACCTACGGCGAGATCGCACGGCGCCTGGCGAGCAGCGCACGCGCCGTCGGCCAGGCTTGCGGCGACAACCCGCTGCCGATCGTGGTGCCCTGCCATCGCGTGGTTGCCGCCGACGGGCTGGGCGGCTTCGCGCACCACGGCAGCGGCTTTCTGATCGAGGCCAAGCGCTGGCTGCTGGAGCACGAATGCGCGGGAACCGCCCTGTCCCTGTAGCGCTGCGCGCGCAGGACGCCGGCCTGATCGACGCGTTCTGCGACGCGCTCTGGCTGGAGGACGGCCTGGCGAAGAACACCCTGGAGGCCTACCGGCGCGACCTGTCGCTGCTGGCGGCCTGGCTGGCGCGCGGTTCGCGCCCCGCACTGGCCGCGGCGGACGAGGCCGCGCTGCACGCGTTCTTCGCCTCGCGCCACGGCACCGGGGTCGCGCACAAGGCCAGCTCCGATGCGCGCATGCTCTCCAGCCTGAAGCGCTTCTACCTGTGGTGCCTGCGCGAGAAGCACGCAGCGCTCGACCCGACGCTGAAGTTCGACGCGCCCAAGCGCGCGCCGCGCAGCCCGAAGATCCTGTCCGAGGCCGACGTCGAGGCGCTGCTCGGTGCGCCGGACGTGAACGCGCCGCTCGGCCTGCGCGACCGCGCCATGCTGGAGGTGCTGTACGCCTCGGGCCTGCGCGTTTCCGAACTGGTGGGCCTGCGCGGTTTCGCTGTGAACCTGGAGTCCGGCGTGGTGCGCGTGATGGGCAAGGGCGCCAAGGAGCGCCTGGTGCCGCTGGGCGAGGAGGCCGTGAACTGGGTCAACCGCTATCTGGTCGAGGGCCGGCCCGCGCTGATGCGCGGCAAGGGCGAGGACGACGCGCTGTTCGTCACCGAGCGCGGCGCGGCCATGACACGCCAGGGCTTCTGGCACAACGTCAAGCGCTACGGCGCGCTGGCGATTCCCGGCAAGCCGCTGTCGCCGCATGTGCTGCGCCACGCCTTCGCCACCCACCTGATCAACCACGGCGCCGACCTGCGCGTGGTGCAGATGCTGCTCGGGCACGCCGACATCTCCACCACGCAGATCTACACGCACGTGGCCAGGGAGCGCCTGAAGTCCCTGCATGCGATCCACCATCCCCGCGGTTGAGCGCAACCCCGCCAGGCAATGTCCGCCAGACGCCCCAGCCATTCCGAGACGCCCGCCACGCAGTTCCTGCGCGCGCAGAAGGTGGCGTTCGAGGAGCATTTCTACGAGTACGTCGAGAAGGGCGGCACCGCCGTCTCGGCCGCGTCGCTTGGCGTTTCCGAGCATGCGGTGGTCAAGACCCTGATGATGGAGGACGAGGACGCCAGGCCGCTGGTGGTGCTGATGCACGGCGACCGCAAGGTCTCGACCAAGAACCTCGCGCGCCAGGCCGGCAGGAAGCGCGTCGAACCCTGCCGGCCCGAGGTGGCGCAACGCCATTCGGGTTACCAGGTGGGCGGCACCTCGCCGTTCGGCATGCGCAAGAAGATGCCGGTGTACCTGGAGCGCAGCGTGCTGGAGCTGCCGCGGATCCTGATCAACGGCGGGCGGCGCGGCTTCCTGGTCGCCATCGATCCGCAGGAGATCGTGCGCACGCTGGCGCCGACGCTGGTGGACGTGGCGCTGGAGGAGTAGGACCCGGGCCGGCGGGCGCTTGCGGGTCCGCTAGCGCCGGCGTTCTATCTCGACGCCGACCAGGCTGGTGTTCTTCAGGATGCCGAGCTTGGCGGCGCTGACCCTGGCGTAGGAGGCGCCGAAGTCGTCGAGCAGGATGCCCGCGATGCGCTCGACCAGTGCCTCGACCAGGTTGAAATGCGTGTCCTTGACCAGGGCGCGGATGCGCTGCGTGACCGTGTCGTAGTCGATGCAGTCGGCGACCTTGTCGCTGTCGAACACCGCGGTGTTGGCGATGCCGATCTCCAGGTCGATGCTGACGGTCTGCGGCACGATGCGCTCGCGCTTGTGAAAGCCGATCAGCATGTCGATGCGCAAGCCGCGTATGAAGATGTGGTCCATGGCGCGGCATTATAGGCCGCGCCGTGGCGCCGCCGTTGCCGCCCGGGAAGGCACACGCGCGGCGCGAACATCGCGCCGGCTGTGCCGCGTGCGCGCGCCGGCCTGCGGGTAGAATGCCGCCTCCATGATGAACGACGCCCTCATCGTCCTCGGCGCCTACCTGGTCGGTTCGGTTTCCTTTGCCGTGATCGTCAGCCGGATGTATGCGCTGCCCGATCCGCACAGCTACGGTTCTGGCAATCCGGGCGCCACCAACGTGCTGCGCACCGGGCACAAGGGCGCCGCGGTGCTCACGCTGATCGGCGACACCGGCAAGGGCGTGGTCGCCGTGCTGCTGGCGCGCGCACTGAGCGGGGAGGCGGGCGCCTACGGGCTGGTGGTGCCGCTGGCCGCGCTGGCGGCCTTCGTCGGCCACCTGTTCCCGGTGTTCCACGGCTTTCGCGGCGGCAAGGGCGTGGCCACGGCCGCCGGCGTGCTGCTCGCACTCAATCTGTGGCTGGGGCTGGGCACGCTGGCCACCTGGCTGGTGATGGCGGTGTTCTTTCGCATCTCCTCGCTGGCCGCCCTGGTCGCCGCGCTGTTCGCGCCGTTCCTGTCCTTCGGCCTGTTCGGCCTGCGGCCGGTGACCTTCTGCATGCTGCCCATCGCGGCGCTGCTGTTCCTGCGCCACAAGGCCAACATCGCGCGGCTGCTGGCGGGCAGTGAGCCGCGCATCGGCGAGAAGAAGAATGACGCGCAGGCGGAACAGCGGGTGGCACAGCGGGCGGAAAATACGGACACGCAAACGGAGCGGGCCAAGCAATGAAGATCCTGGTGTTGGGCGCCGGCGCGGTCGGCGGCTATTTCGGTGGCCGGCTTGCGCAGGCGGGCGCCGATGTGACGTTCCTGGTGCGCCCGGCGCGCGCCGCACTGATGGCCGAGCACGGGCTGCGCGTGGCGAGTCCGCTGGGCGACCTGCGCATGCCGGTGAAATGCGTGACGCAGGACAAGCTCGCGCCCGGTTACGAGCTCGCCATCCTGACCGCCAAGGCCTACGACCTGGACAGCGCGATCGAGGCCGTCGCGCCGGGCATCGCGCCGGGCGGTGCGGTGCTGCCGCTGCTGAACGGCATGGCCCACCTCGATGCGCTGGATGCGCGTTTCGGCAAGCCGCGCGTGCTGGGCGGGGTGGCCTACATCGCCTCCACGCTGGCCCCGGACGGCGAGATCCGCCACCTGAACGACGTGCATCGCATTGCCTTCGGCGCACGCGACCCGCAGCAGGAGGATGTGTGCAAGGCGCTGGCCGCCGAGTTCGCCGGTGCCAACGTGCAGGCCATCCACTCGGCCGACATCACCCAGGCAATGTGGGACAAATGGGTGTTTCTCGCCACGCTGGCGGCCATGACCTGCCTGATGCGCGGCCAGGTCGGCGACATTCTGAACTCCGCGGCCGGCGAGCGCCTCACCCTCGCGCTGCTGGCCGAGACTTCCGCGGTGGCGCGCGCGGAGGGCCGACCGGTGGCCGACAAGGTGCTGGAGAACTATCGCGGCCAGTTCATGCAGAAGGGGTCCTCCTTCGCCGCCTCGATGCTGCGCGACACCGAGTCGGGCGCACGCGCCGAATCGGCGCACATCCTGGACGCGCTGTTCGCTCTGGCGCAGCGCCACGGCCAGGCCGCGCCGCTGCTCGAGATCGCCTGCACCCACATGCAGGTCTACGCAGCGCGCCGTGCGCGCGAAACCGCCGCGCAGTAATCGCGGGGCATCGTCCGGGGCGCGCATGGATGGCGAAGCCGAGCGCCGCGGCTACCTGCTCGGCTTCCTGGGCGTGGCGTTGTTCTCGCTGACCCCGCCGGCCACGCGCATCGCGGTGGTCGATCTCGATCCCGTGTTCGTCGCCGCCGGCCGCTGCGTGCTCGCCGCCCTGCTTTCCGCCGTCTACCTGCGGCTGGCGCGTTCGGCACGGCCCGCGCGTGGCGAATGGCTGCCGTTTGCCATCGTTTCCGCCGGCGTGGTGTTCGGTTTCCCGCTGCTGACCTCGCTGGCCATGCGCAGCGTCGACGCCTCGCACGGCGCGGTGGTGATCGCCGTGCTGCCGCTGGCCACGGCGGCGGCCGGCGCCTTGCGCGCCGGCGAGCGCCCCTCGGCGGCGTTCTGGGCGGCCGGCGCCACCGGCAGCGCCGCCGTGCTCGCCTTCGTGTTGTTGCGCGGCGCCGGCGGCCTGGCGGCGGCCGACCTGCTGCTGCTCGGCGCGGTGCTGGCCGGCGGCCTGGGCTATGCCGAGGGCGGCAAGCTGGCGCGCACCCGCGGCGGGCTGGAGGTGATCGCCTGGGCCCTGCTGCTTTCTCTGCCGCTCACCTTGCCGGTGGCGCTGTGGTTTGCGCAGGACAACGCCGCTGCGCCATCGCCCTCGGCCTGGGCCGGCTTCCTGTATGTCGCAGTGGCCAGCCAGTTCCTCGGCTTCTGGTTCTGGAACCGCGGCCTGGCGCTGGGCGGCATCGCGCGTGTCGGGCAACTGCAGCTGCTGCAGGTATTCATGACCCTGATCGCGGCGGCGGCCATCGCCGGCGAGCGGCCCGATGCGATGACACTGGGCTTCGCCCTGCTGGTGGTGGGGATCGTGGCCCTCGGGCGGCGCGCGCCGGTGCGGCGGGCCTGATGCGGCGTGTGCCGCCGTTTCAGCCGGCGGCGAGCGTGGCCAGTTCCCAGCGCGGGCGCACCGTGAAGCGCGGATCGGGCGTCGGCAGGCCGGTGCGCCAGCGCAGCGCGGCGGCGAACGCGATCATCGCGCCGTTGTCCGTGCACAGTTCGAGTTCCGGGTAGAAGGTTTCGAAACCTCGCGCGCGGCCGGCGGCGTCCAGGGCGGCGCGCAACTGCCGGTTGGCGCCGACGCCCCCGGCCACCACCAGTTGGGTCAGGCCGGTCTGCGTCAGTGCGGCGGCCGATTTCGCCACCAGCACCTCGACCACCGCGGCCTGGAACGCGGCGGCGATATCAGCACGAGTGCGGCACGCGTGCGGTCGCGCTCTCAGCACGAGTGCGGTCGTCATTGTCGGCGCGCGCGCGGTCCCCGGTCCCGGCAGGCGCGGCGCCGAGTTCGCTGCGCACCAGCATCAGCACCGCAGTCTTCAGCCCCGAGAAACTGAACTCCAGGTCGCCGCTGGAGAGCATGGGGCGTGGCAGCCGGAAGCGCGCGGGATTGCCGGTTTCGGCAAGCGCCGACACCGCCGGCCCCCCCGGGTAGGCCAGGCCCAGCAGCTTGGCGGTCTTGTCGAAGGCTTCGCCGGCCGCGTCATCCAGGGTTTCGCCCAGCAGTTCGTAGCGCCCCACGCCGGCGACGCGCATCAACTGCGTGTGCCCGCCGGAAACCAGCAGGGCGACGAACGGAAAAGCAGGCGGGCGCGCCGAGAGCAGCGGCGAGAGCAGGTGACCTTCGAGGTGGTGCACGCCCAGCGCCGGCACGCCCAGCGCATGCGCCAGGCTGGTGGCGAACGCCGCGCCCACCAGCAGCGCGCCGGCCAGCCCCGGCCCTTCGGTGTAGGCGACGGCGTCCAGGTCCTGCGGGGTGCGGCCGGCACGGGTGAGGACTTCGCGCGCCAGCGGCACCACGCGCCGGATGTGGTCGCGTGAGGCGAGCTCGGGCACCACCCCGCCGTACTCGCGGTGCATGGCGACCTGGGAATGCAGGGCCTGGGCCAGCAGCCCGTCCGGCGCGGCGCAGCCCGGCCCCAGGCCGCGTGCCGCGTCGTACACGGCCAGACCGGTCTCGTCGCAGGAGGATTCGATGCCGAGAATCAGCATGTCATTGATTTGTAAGGATTGTGACGCCGGGAACAGCGCGCAGTGTGGGGCAGATGCCACACCCCTGTCCAGCTTGCACGATAGGGCTGGCAAGAAGCCCTTGTTTTCGTTTACAATCCGCCCTCTTTTTTCGCACCCCCAAGGCCGCCACGGCCCGACTTAAAGGATTCGAGGGTTTATGCCGACCGTACGCGTCAAGGAAAACGAGCCGTTCGAAGTAGCGATGCGTCGCTTCAAGCGCACCGTGGAGAAAACCGGGCTTCTGACCGAGCTGCGCGCTCGCGAGTTCTACGAGAAGCCCACCGCCGAGCGCAAGCGCAAGCTGGCTGCGGCCGTGAAGCGCCACCACAAGCGCCTGCGCAGCCAGATGCTGCCGGCCAAGATGTACTAAGCAAGCCCCAGCCGTACAGCATCCCGGGCCGCGTTGGCGGGAAGCGCAAGCTTCCTCCCCGCGGCCTTTGCTTTTCCGGAGCCAAGGAGCACTGCATGAGCGCGTCCGCCCTGAAGGCGCAGATCAACGAGGACATGAAGGCGGCGATGCGTGCCAAGGATGCCGCGCGCCTGTCGACCGTGCGCTTGCTGCTGGCGGCGATCAAGCAGCGCGAGGTCGACGAGCGCATCGAGCTGTCGGACGCCGATGTGCTGGCGATCGTCGACAAGATGATCAAGCAGCGCCGCGAATCGATCGCCCAGTTCGAAAAGGGCGGGCGTCCCGAACTCGCCGCGGCCGAGCAGTCGGAGATCGCCGTGCTGTCCGCTTACCTGCCGCAGCAGTTGAGCGAGGCCGAGGTGGCCGCCGCGATCGACGCGGCGCTGGCCGAAACCGGCGCCAGGGCGCCCGCCGACATGGGCCGGCTGATGGGCGTGCTCAAGCCGCGCCTGGCCGGTCGGGCCGACATGGGCAAGGTTTCGGCGCTGGTGAAGGCGCGCCTGGCCGGCTGAGGTTCGCCGCCCCGGCGCCCCCAGGCGCTACACTAGCGCAAGCCGCGTAGCGCCCATCGTTTCGCCGCTCGAGCCGCCGTGATCCCCGATTCCTTCAAGCAGGACCTGCTCAACCGCGTCGATGTCGTCGACGTGGTGTCGCGCTACGTGCAGCTGAAGAAGGCCGGCGCCAACTTCCAGGGACTGTGCCCCTTCCACAACGAGAAGTCGCCCTCGTTCACGGTCAGCCCTTCCAAGCAGTTCTACCACTGCTTCGGCTGCGGCGCGCACGGCAATGCCATCGGCTTCCTGATGGAATACGGCGGCATGGGCTACGTCGATGCGATAAAGGACCTCGCCGCCGGAGCCGGCATGACCGTGTCCGAGGCGCCGCGCACCCCGCAGGAGATCGAGCGCCGCGAGCGTGAGACGGATCTGTACGGAGTGATGGAGCAGGCGATGGAGTTCTATCGCGCGCAGCTCAAGGCCTCACCCAGGGCGATCGACTATCTCAAGCGCCGCGGCCTGACCGGCGAGATCGCGGCGCGCTTTCGCATCGGCTACGCGCCCGACGGCTGGCAGGGCCTGAAGGAAGTCTTCCCCAGGTACGAGGACAAGTCCCTGGTCGAGACCGGCCTGGTGATCGACAACGAAGGCAAGCGCTACGACCGTTTCCGCGACCGCGTGATGTTTCCGATCAGCAACCAGCGCGGCGCCGTGATCGGCTTCGGCGGTCGCGTGCTGGGCGAGGGCGAGCCCAAATACCTGAACTCGCCCGAGACGCCGCTGTTCGAGAAGGGTCGCGAGCTGTACGGCCTGGTGCAGGCGCGCGACGCGATTCGCGCGGCGGGGCGCGTGCTGGTGGTCGAAGGCTACATGGACGTGGTGGCACTGGCGCAGTACGGCGTGGGCTACGCGGTGGCCGCGCTGGGCACGGCCACCACGCCGGTGCACATCGAGAAGCTGCTGCGCCTGGCCGACGAGGTCGTGTTCTGTTACGACGGCGACAATGCCGGGCGCAAGGCGGCCTGGCGCGCGCTGGAGACCAGCCTGCCGCTGGCGGTGGACAACAAGCCCATGCGCTTCCTGTTCCTGCCGCGCGAGGACGATCCGGACACCTTTGTGCGCGCGCACGGCAAGGAAGCCTTCGAGCGCCTGGCGGCCGAGGCGCAGACCCTGTCGGCCTTCCTGGTCGGCGAGTTGCGTGCGCAGGCCGATCTGGCCACGCCCGAAGGACGCTCGAAGTTCCTGACCGAGGCCAAGCCCCATCTGCAGAAGATCGCCGCGCCCGGCCTCAAGCTGCAGCTGGTCAAGGAGGTCGCCGAACTCGCGCGCGTCTCGCAGGACGAGGCCGAGGGCCTGCTCGATCTGCGCACGGCGGGCAGCGAGCGGCGCTACACGCGCCCGGCGCCGGGTCGCGGCGTCTCGCCGCTGACCACGCTGCCGGAGATGAACCTGCTGCGTTGCGTGCTGGCCAAGCCCGACCTGGTCGAACGGCTGGAGGACGAGTTGATGGACGAGGGCCTGGCGGAGACCGCCGCGCCTGCGCGCTGCGCGCGCGCTACTCCGAAGACGGGGCCGGGACGGGCTTCGTCCTGGGCGGTGCTGATCGAGGCGTTCAAGGGCACCGTGCACGAAGCGGTGATGGTGCGCGCCCAGGTCTCTGCCAGCGAACTGGGGCTGACCGAGGGCGATGCCAGCCATCAGTTCGACCAGATCATGCTCGCCTTGCGCATCAAACGCGTGAACGAAGAGATCGATACGCTCAAGCGCGAGGCCGGCACACGGCCCGAACTCGGCGCCGAACTGGCGCGGCGCACCAAGGAGCTCGCCCAGCTGCGCCAGCAGCGGGTTTGAGGGGGGCTGGCGCAGGGGTTTGTCTAGACTCCTGATTTGTCGCCGGTTTCTGCTATAATTTAGGGTTCCCCATACCGGAAATCCCGGCAGGCTCGCCAAACCCGGCGGCCCGTTGGCGATTTTCCATAGTCGCAATACTCAGCGCGAGGCGTGCATGGCCAAAGACAAGCGTAAGCCGAAGGTAAAGCAGGTCGTCAAGCGTGTTGCAGCGGCTAAGAAAAAATCCAAGGCGGTCAAGGTCTTGAAAACGAAATCCCCTGTTCGCAAGGCGGCCAAATCGGCCAAGCCTGCGGTCAAGAAGAAGGCCGTCGTCGCCAAGAAGCCGGCGAAGAAGCCGGTTGCGCCGGCCAAGAAACCCGCGGTCAAGAAGGCCGCGCTGAAGAAGCCGGCGCCGGTCGCCACGCGCCGGCCCGAACCCAAGGGCAAGCCGGAGGCCAAGGGCAAGGCGTCCGCCAAACCGGCGCCGCTGGCCAAGGGCAAGCCGGTCAAGGAGGCGCCCCAGGCCGCCGCCAAGCCGGCCGCCGCCGCGCCCAAGGCCGCCGTCGAGCCGCAGGCTGCCGCCAAGGGCGGAAAACCGGTGATCAAGAGCGCCAAGGCGGCGCTCGATCTGCTGGAGGCCAAGGTCGCCCAGGGCATCACGGGCAAGAAAGGCCGCCCGGGACGCAAGGGGCAAGAAGGACGATTTTCTCGCCAACGCCCCGGAACTGCCCAAGGAGGATGCCGAGACGCGGCGCATGCGTCTGCGCAACCTGATCAAGCTGGGCAAGGAGCGCGGCTTCCTCACCTATGCCGAGGTCAATGACCACCTGCCGGACGACCTGGTCGACGCGGAGCAGATCGAATCGATCATCACCACTTTCGGTGACATGGGCATCCAGGTCTTCGACCAGGCGCCAGACCAGGAAACGCTGCTGATCAACGCCGACGCCGCGCCGGTGGCCTCGAGCGACGAGGACGTGGAAGAGCAGGCAGAAGCCGCGCTGTCGACGGTGGATTCCGAGTTCGGCCGCACCACCGACCCGGTGCGCATGTACATGCGCGAGATGGGCTCGGTGGAACTGCTCACGCGCGAGGGCGAAATCGAGATCGCCAAGCGCATCGAGGAAGGACTCAAGCACATGGTGCAGGCGATCTCCGCCTGTCCGACCACGGTGCAGGAGATCCTCGACCTGGCCGGCAAGGTCGAGCGCGACGAGATGCGCATCGACGAGGTGATCGACGGCCTCATCGATCCGAACGCCAAGGAGGAGTTCGACCCCAAGAAGGTCGAGGTTGCCGTGGCTGCCGATGACGATGAAGAGTCGGGCGACGAGGCGGAAGAGGACGAGGACGACGGCGGCGCGGCCGCTGCGGCCAACCTGCTGCAGATGAAGACCGATGCGCTGGAGAAGTTCGCGCGCATACGCCGCCTGTACGACAAGATGGCCAAGGCGCTGGAAGCTCGCGGCTCCAAGGACAAGGACTACCTCACCGCACGCGACAAGATCGGCGCGGAGCTGATGAACATCCGCTTCACGGCGCGCAACGTTGAGCGCTTGTGCGACAGCGTGCGCGGCCTGGTCGAGCAGATCCGCTCGTTCGAGCGCGAAATCCTCGACATCTGCGTGCGCAAGGCCGGCATGCCGCGCCAGCACTTCATCAAGGTGTTCCCGGGCAACGAGGGTTCGCGTCGCTGGCTGACCGCCGAATTGAACGGCGGCCACGCGTGGAGCACGCCGCTGATCCGCCTCGAGCCCGCCATCCTCGAACTGCTCGGCAAGATGGTGGCTGTGCAGCAGAAGATCGGCATCACGCTGAAGGATCTCAAGGAGATCAACAAGCAGATGTCCACCGGCGAGGCCAAGATGCGCCGCGCCAAGCGCGAGATGACCGAGGCCAACCTGCGCCTGGTGATCTCGATTGCCAAGAAGTACACCAACCGCGGCCTGCAGTTCCTCGACCTGATCCAGGAAGGCAACATCGGCCTGATGAAGGCGGTGGACAAGTTCGAATACCGCCGCGGCTACAAGTTCTCGACCTACGCCACCTGGTGGATCCGTCAGGCCATCACGCGTTCGATCGCCGACCAGGCGCGCACCATCCGCATCCCGGTGCACATGATCGAGACCATCAACAAGATGAACCGCATCTCGCGCCAGATCCTGCAGGAGACCGGTTCCGAGCCCGATCCGGCCACGCTGGCGGCCAAGATGGAGATGCCCGAGGAGAAGATCCGCAAGATCCTGAAGATCTCCAAGGAGCCGATCTCCATGGAGACGCCGATCGGCGACGACGACGATTCGCACCTCGGCGATTTCATCGAGGACCAGTCGACCATGGCCCCCTCGGACGCGGCCGACTACTCGTCGCTGCGCGACGTGACCAAGGAAGTGCTGGACTCGCTCACGCCGCGCGAGGCCAAGGTGCTGCGCATGCGCTTCGGCATCGAGATGTCGACCGACCACACCCTGGAGGAGGTCGGCAAGCAGTTCGACGTGACGCGCGAGCGCATCCGCCAGATCGAGGCCAAGGCGCTGAGGAAACTGCGCCACCCCTCGCGCTCCGAGCGGCTGAAGAGCTTCCTCGACCAGGAAGGCTGAGCGGGCAAAGTCGTCGGGCCGCCCGGGGGAAAACCCCGGCGCGGCTCCGCCTTCGGGGATGCCGATGAAATCCATCGATTACTACCTGTCGACCGCCTCGCCGTGGACCTGGCTGGGCCATGATCGGATGCTGGCGATCGCCGCGCGGCATGGCGCCACGGTGGACGTGAAGCCGGTCGATTTCGGCGTCATCTTCCCGGCCTCCGGAGGCCTGCCGCTGCCCAGGCGCGCGCCGCAGCGCCAGGGCCTACCGGCTGGTCGAGCTGGCGCGCTGGAAGGCGCACCTGGGCATGCCGCTGGTGATCGAGCCGAAGCACTTCCCGGTCGACGGCAGCGCCGCGCACCTGATCTGCGGGGCCCGGCTGCGGTGCGTGCAGCGATGGCCGGTGACGTGCTGTCCGCGGTCTGGGTGCGTGAAGAGAACATCGCCGACCCGGCCGCGCTCGCGGCGATCGCCGCGCGTCACGGGGTCGACGACGTGCCCGCCGCGATCGCCTCGGGCAAGGCGGTGTATGCCGCACATACGCAGGAAGCGCTGCAGCGCGGCGTGTTCGGTGCGCCCAGCTACGTGGTCTCTGGCGAGATCTTCTGGGGCCAGGACCGGCTCGAATTCCTTGATCGCGCGCTGGCCGCATGAGCGATCCGAACCAGGCGCAGGGGCGCAGCTTTCGCCTGACAGAAGCCGGCCGCGAGGCGCGCGCCAGCGGCGACCTCTCCGTGCCGGCCGACTACCGGCGCATCCTCGGCCTGTTCGACGGGGACACGCATTTCGACGTGATCCGCGGCGCCCTGCGCCGCTATCCCGACAAGCTGATCGGCGACTGGCTGGGCGAAATCGAGGAGATCGGCTACATCGAGGCCGTGCTCAGCGAAGCCGACCTCGACCTGGATTTCACCAATTTCACCGCGCCGGCGGCGCGTCCTGCGACTGTGGTGCGTGAGGACGCGCAACGCATGGAGAGCGAGGCGCAGGCCGCCGACGCGACGCTGGCGCGCGCCGGGGCCTGGATCGCCGAGGATCGGCTGAAGAACGCGGCGCCCTGGGACAAGCCGCCCTCGGAGACCGTGGTGCTGATCGTCGAGGACGATCCGGACCAGCTCGCGCTGGCCGACCTGCGCGTGTCCATGGCCGGCTACAAGGTGCGCGCGGCGCGCAGCGCCAGAGAGCTGATCGAGGTGCTGCGCGACCAGGGCCGCCCCGACATCCTGCTGCTCGACGTCATGCTGCCGGACGGCAACGGCTTCGACATCCTGGCCAAGCTGCGCGGCCACGCCAGGTACGCGCTGCTGCCCGTGACGATGCTGACCGCCAAGGACGAAAGGAAGGAGATCGTAAAGGGCCTGGCGCTGGGCGCGGACGCCTACATCACCAAGCCCTACAGCAAGACCATCCTTGTCGACACCATACGCCGGGTGCTCAAGACCGCCGCATAGCGGTAGGATTCGGGTAGCGCGGGTCGCAGCAAGGTCAGGTGTTTCGAGATTTCCGGAGGGCCTTTAGCTCAGTCGGTTAGAGCAGGGGACTCATAATCCCTTGGTCGTTGGTTCGAGTCCAACAAGGCCCACCATCCCTTCCCTTCAGTACGTGGCCGCTGGTCGTCGGCGCGCCGCGGGCCGCGCGAACTAGCGTCCCAGCAGTTCGCCCAGCGGCTTCAGGGTATCGACGCGGTCGAACACCACCTTGGCAATGGCCACCAGCGGAGCGCCCAGCAGCAGCCCCCACACGCCCCACAGCCAGCCGAAGAAGAGCAGGGCGATGAACAGAACCGCGGTGTTCACGCGCGCGAAGCGGCTGTGCAGCCAGGTCATGAACGCGAAGCCGATGGCGCTGGCGATCAGCAACGATGCGCCGGCCACGGTGACGGCGTACAGCAGCGACTCGAGCTGCAGAAACGCCGCAACGCCGCTGCCCAGCGCGAGCAAGGCCGGCCCGAGGTAGGGAATGAAATGCAGTATGCCGGCCGCCACGCCCCATACGCCGGCGTTCTCCAGGCCCAGGGCGAGAAAGGCCAGCCAGGTCCCGGCCGCGAGCAGGACATTGGAAAGCAGCATGGCCAGCAGGTAGCGTTGCACCTGCGTGTCGACCTCTTCGAGGATGCGCACCGTGTCCTTCTTGCGGGACAGCGAGCGACCCACCAGGCCCAGCAGCTTGCGTCGGAAATGCTCGCCCGACGCGAGCAGGAAGTAAGTCAGCAGCACGACAATGGGGGCCTGCGCCGCAACCGTTGCGAACAGCGCGGATTGCGCCAGGGTGTAATCGCGCAGCCAGGTCGGCTCGGCGGAGCCCGCCGCGGGCGCCGCGCGCGCACCCGGCCGTGCGCGCGGCGCCGGACTCGCGCTGGCGTCCGAGGCCGCACCCTGCAGTTCCTGTGCGGCGTCCTGCATGTTCTGCAAGGCGGTCGGCGCACCAGAGCGCGCCTTGCTCAGATCCTTGCGCAACTTGCGCGCCGCGTCGGGCAGCTTCTCCGTCATCGCGATCACATCGTCGCTGATCGAATAGACCATCCAACCCAGGTTTCCCACGACACTGAAGAGGATCAAGGCCGCGCCCACGCTGCGCGGAATGCGGCAGGCGACCAGCCAGTCCACCAATGGATGCAGGGTGTAGCTGGCGAGGATGCCGATCAGCAGCGGCACGAAGAAGCCTCGCGCCAGGTACAGCGCCGCGATCAGTGCCAGCACCGAGAGCAGGCCGGCGGCCAGGTGGATCTGCGAGCCGCGCAGCGCAAGCAAAGCCCCGTCCGCAGGCTGCCCGACCTCCGCCGGAGGCATCTGGATCGTCCCGGCCCCTGCTTCGCCGATCTAGCGCTTCGCCGTCAGAAATCCGACCAGCGCACCGAATGCCACGGCGACGCCGATCGCGGCCCAGGGATTGCCATGCACGTAGCGGTCGGTGACCGCCGCGGTCTCGCGCGTTCTCGTCAGCATCGGTTTGCTTGCATCGGCGAGGGCGGACCTGGCGCGATCCAGGCGTTCTTCGAACTTGCTGCGTGCCGCGCCCAGGCTTTCGCCGGAGACGTTCGCCACGGCTTTCAGCAGATCCTCCCCGTCGGTGATCATGGTCCTGAAGTCACTGGCCATCCGACCCTTCGCCCGCTCGAATTCATTGACTGCGTTGTTCATCTTCATGCTCTCCGTGATATGGCTTCGCTACGATGCTTTGCTTTTTACTGCTTGATGCCCAGTTCCACCGTTACGTTCGCCACGCCTTCGACCTTGCGCGCGATTGCGACCGCCTGGTCGATCTGAGCCTGGTTGTTCACGTAGCCGCTGAGTTGCACCTCGCCCTTGCGCGTCACGACTGCGATGTCGAAGCTCTTTACGCCAGGGTCGGCCAGCAGCGCTGATTTCACCTTGGTGGTGATGATGCCGTCGTCCACCGCGTTGCCCACGGTTTCGTTGCCGCTCTTGACGCTGATCGCGTTCTCGACGCTCTTCACGCCCTCCACGCCGCGCGTGGCCGCCAGCGCGCGTTCGATCTGGCCCTGGTTGTCGACGAAGCCGCTGAGTTGCACAGCCCCTTTGCGGGTCTCGACTTTCAGGTCGAAGCTCTTGATGTCGGGATCGGCGAGCAATGCGGATTTCACCTTGGTGGTGACCACCGTATCGTCGATCTCATTGCCGACCGAGGTGCTTGCCGCGGGCTTGGGGGGATCTTCCTGGCGATTGCCGCAACCGGCGGTCAGTACGGTGAGGGCGCCGGCGACAGCCATGCCGAGAGCAAGAAGTTTTCGATCGATGCGCATGATGGGATTCCGGAATGCGTTGGCAGGACGATCATTCTCGTTGCTTGCCGATGCTCGTTCTGTGCGCTGGCCAGCATAGGCGTGCGCTTCGTTGCAGCCGCGCGGCGGATGCCGCTGCAAATGGCCGGCCGGCTGGCAAAAAAGGGCCCTGAACGCAGTGAACGTTTCAGCCCGGACTGGGAGGCCGGGCGCTGTTTGCGTACGCCGGAATACGAAGCGTACGTTCGGCGCCGAAATCGTCGTTTCTATTTGTCCTTGCCGACCTGGTTGCCGATCAGGCCGCCGACGGCAGCACCGCCCAGGTGCCGATCGTGCTGCCGCCGGTGAGGACTGCACCACCGACGGCGCCAACGCCGGCACCGATCGCCGTGCTCTCATCGCGAGCCGACATGCCGCCGCATCCGGCCAGGCTGAGGACTGCGGCGACGGGCAACGGCACTGAATGCAATGCTTCGAATCGCTTTCATGGGTAGACCTTTTTCAGACTGCGTGGGACTGCAGATTCGATACGGCCGCGGATGAACGGCAATCATCGTGCGAGGCGCGTACCGGTGACTTCAACCTCGACACGCCGGTCCGGTTGCAGGCAGGCGATCAGCCGCGCGGTCTTGCCGCCCCGGCAGTCCTCCGTCCCGGTGACCGGCTCGGATTCACCCCTGCCCACCGCCCGCATGGTTGCAGCCTCAACGCCACGGCTTGCCAGATACGCCCGGACCGTCGATGCCCGCTGCTCGGAAAGTGCCTGGTTGTATCTCTCGGTGCCGAGGCGATCGGTATGGCCGACGACAGAGATCGTCGTCTGCGAGATGTCCTTCAGCCTGCTCGCGAACCCGTCCAGAGCCAGGCGTCCCGCGTCACGCAGCTCCGTCCTGTCGAAATCGAAGAGCGCGTCGGCGTCGGCTCACTTTCTCGTACACCGTCTGCGGTGCGGCCAGGCGACGACGGCCGGTGCGGCCGGCACGGCCTGCAGGGGCACGGGCGCCGGCGCCGCCTGAGCCATCGGGCGGTAGTTCGGGTCGCACTGGGCGGTTGACGCCGGCGGCGGTCCGAACGCGCTGTGCCAGCATTCGCCGAAGCCGTTCATCCAGACCTGCGTTGCCGTGTCCTGACCAGTTCCCGGTCCATGGCAGGCGCGAACACTTGCGCCTGTGCCAGCGCGGAGCCGGGAACCAGGCCGAGCGCCATGGCGCAGGCTACGGCGGTTCGAAGTTGCTGTGCTGCGTATCTGATTTTCATGGCTGCTCTCGATGATTGGTGTTGCGGGAGTTCCGCCTTGCCTTGCTGACTGCGTTGCCGACTGCCAGCAAAAGCGGAGACATACTGACCCGTCCCGAACATCATCATCGATGCCGCCGCGGTGGTCGGCTCGCCAGCACACATAGCCGGAGGAAAGTTCGCATCGACGGCATGCCGATCGCGTCGGTTGTGTCGGTTGGCGCACGGAACACGGCGGCAAACGCGCGCATGATGGGTTTGATCCCGCTCCGGGCGCAGCCAACGCAAAGGAAACTCGAAATGCTCTACACCATCGCCGTCGTACTGCTGGTTCTGTGGGCCTTCGGGCTGGTCTCGGCCTACACCATGGGCGGCTTCATCCACGTGCTGCTGGTGATCGCGGTCGTGGTGGTCCTGCTCAGGGTGATCAGCGGACGAAAGCCGATCTGATCCGCGGAGCGGACGGCTCCCCTCTGGCGTGTGGCGTTACCGGACCCTGGCAGTACCCAGGGTGCCGTCCCGCTCGTCGGAGAGCAGCCGACCCAGTTCCTTGCGCACCACGTCATAACACTCGCAGGTGCGTGACTCCAGTCCACGTCGATCAAGCACGGCGATATGACCGCGACGGTAGCGTATTACGCCGGCCTGCTGCAGCCGGCCCGCCGCCTCGGTGATGCCCTCGCGACGCACGCCGAGCATGCTGGCCAGGAGTTCCTGGGTCATCACCAGGTCGTTCGCGGGCATCCGGTCCAGGGTCGACAGCAGCCAGCGGCACAGCTGCTGCTCTATGGAGTGATGCCGGTTGCACGCTGCCGTCTGCATCATCTGCGTGATCAGTGCCTGGCTGTAGCGCAGCAGCAGGCTCTGCAGGGCTCCGGCGCGATTGAAGCCTTGCTCCAGCAGCCGGCGCTCGAGGCGGTATGCATGGCCGGCGGTCTGCACTACCGCTGAACTCGGCGTGGTGTCGCCGCCCATGAACAGCGATACCCCCACGACGCCTTCGTTGCCGACGCCGGCGGCTTCTGCCGATGCGCCGGACGCCATGACGTAGTGCAGTGAGACGATCGAAGTGGTCGGGAAGTAGGCGTGCATCAACTGCGCCCCGGGTTCATACAGCATCTCGCCCAGCGGCATGGCAACCAGTTGCAGGTGCTCCGCCAGCAGGTCAAACTCGCCTGCAGGCAGTGCCGCCAGGAGATGATTGAGCGTCGGACTCTGGGTCTGTGGCATCTTCGGGATCCGGGTTGCCGTTCGATCAGAACCTGAACAGTTCGACGCCGATGCCGCGGTATCCGATGAATCGGGCGGACTGGTTGAACATGGGCTCGCCGCTCACCTGGAACCGCTGTTCCCGCCCGGAGGCCGTTCTTCGACTGAAGACGAAATCCAGAAACGGCTTGCGGGCGGCTATGGTGGACCGCAGAAGAGCCTGCTCTTCGGGGTCCCAGCCCGTGATGTCGCCATCGCCCGTGCCTTCTGCGAGCGCGTCGACGCGGATGCCGAGCATCTCGAGGACCGGTCCGGACACCTTGGTGAAGGCGCCGTGCTCGTCCTGTTCCCAGTACCAGTCCGCAGCCAGCTCGGTCAGGGCGCGATAGCGTGCCTCGCTCTCGCGCAGTTCCGCGGTCCGCTCCTGGACCGTCTGCTCAAGTGTCCTGCTGTAGTTCTGCAGCTTCTTGTACAGCAGCCGCACTTCGAGCATGTTGCGTATGCGCGTCCTGACTTCGACCAGGTCGAACGGCTTGCTGACGAAGTCCCGTGCCCCCGCCTGCAGGGCGCGCAGCTTGTGTCCGGGTTGCGCGGTGATCACCAGCACCGGCAGATAGCTGTCCCCCAGGTTGCTCTTCAGGCCTTCCATGACCTGGAAGCCGTCCATGCCGGGCATCTGCAGATCGAGCAGGATCAGGTCGTAGCGATGCTTGCGATGCAGGGCGCCCACTTCCTGCGGCTCCATGGTCGATGAGACCTGCGTATAGCCGGCGCTTTGCAGAAGCTGCGCAAGCAGGCTTACGTTCGCCTCCTGATCGTCGACGATGAGGATGCTGGCGTCGTGTAGATCCTGTTCCGTGACGATCATTGCATTCCTTTGGCCGGACTGCCGGCAGACGCGGTGGCGAGCGCCTTGTCGAGCGCCTCCATGAACTGATCGACCTTGATCGGCTTGGTGAGATAGTCGAAGAAGCCCGCATCGAGCGCCCGCTCGATGTCGCGCGGCACTGCGTTCGCACTGAGGGCGATCACGGGGATATGGGCGGTCTCCGGGTTGGCGCGCAGCATGTGCATGGCCTCCGTGCCGCAGATGCCGGGCAGATTGATGTCCATCAGGATCGCTTCCGGGAGGTAGGCGCGGGCGTACTCGATGCCCAGCGCGCCATCCGCGGCGCTGATCAGGTGCAGGTCCGGGCGACGCGCGATCAGTTGCTCGACCAGTTCGAGGTTGGCCGGGTTGTCCTCCACGTAGAGCAGGGTGCGCCTGGGCATGCCCGGCGAGTTGGCGTACGGCCGCTGCGTCGCGGGATCCATGCCCTGCGGCGCCAGTCGCGGGGCGTCGGTGCGGGTCAGTTCGATCCAGAAGACGCTGCCCGCGCCCGGCGTGCTTTCGGCGCCGATGACACCGCCCATCAGTTCGATCAGGCGCTTGGTCACCACCAGGCCGATGCCTGTGCCCTCTTCCGCGCCAGCCTCCTTGCCCAGGCGGTTGAACGGCTGGAACAGCTGCGCCAACTGGTGCGAGGCGAGGCCTGCGCCGGTATCGCGAACGCTCACGCGTATCGTGTCGGGGCGGGTCTCGGCGCAATCGACGACAACGGTGCCGCCGGGCCGGTTGTACTTGATGGCGTTGAACAGGAGGTTGAGGAGTATCTGCTTTACCCGCGTCCGGTCGGCGTTGACGAAGACCGGATGCGCGAATCCCGGGAATCCCATGCCGATGCCGCGTTTCTGCGCCTGCGGTTCGATCATGCTCCGGCACTCCAGAAGGACGTCGGCGAGCGAGACAGGCTCCCTGGACAGGGAGACCTTACCCGATTCGATCATGGCCAGGTCGAGGATCTCGTTGATCAGCTCCAGCAGGTACCAGCCGGCCTTGAGGATCTGCTCCAGGTTGCGCTTCTGCGCGAGCGTGGGGGAGGGCTGCCCCGACTCCATGAGCTGAGCGAAGCCGAGTATGGCGTTGAGCGGCGTGCGCAGCTCGTGGCTCATGCTGGACAGGAAGTCCGTCTTGGCGCGATTGGCGGTTTCGGCCGCAGCCATCGCGATCTTGAGTTCCGAGTCGATGCGCTTGCGCACCGAGTTGTCGGTGCCGATCAGCAGGTAGCCAATGATCTCGCCGGCGTCCCCGCGCAGGGCCGTGATGGAGATGATCGCCGGGAAGCGGCTGCCGTCCTTGCAGATGTAGGTGAGTTCGTAGATGTCCTCGATGCCGCGCGAAGCCTTGAAGGCAAGCGCTTCGAATCCGGGAGCGATGGTCGTGGAAAGCTCCGCGCTCAGCGCCTGCGCTCGCGCCATGACTTCCTGGGGATCGTGGATGTCGCTGGGACTGATCCGGTTCACGACCTCTGCGGCCGCATAGCCCAGCATGCGCTCGGCACCGACGTTGAACAGCTGGATGACGCCCAGTTCGTCAGTGGCGATGATCGAGAAATTCGCGCTGTTGAGGATCGCGTTCTGCAACGCGCCGGTCTTCAGCAAGGCCTGCTGGCGCAGCATTTCTGCGGCGACGACCGATTGTTCGGGTTCATCCGCAAGCGCGGCGAGGGTGTTCGGGGCTCCGGTACGCGTGCTCATCTCAGGACCAGCAGGGCGTTGATGGGACCGGTGAGGCTTTGCGGAACGCCATGCGCGGAACCGTCTTCTTCGACATTGCGTCGCTTCCTGTCTGTTGGCTGAACATGCCGATCGCGGCGTCCGATCCGGGCGGCTTCCGGAGTGCGGCCGATTGTGCCGTTGCCGACCGAAGCGCTCTGTGCGCTGCCGCACAGAGCGCGCGACCGTGCCGCCGCCGGTCCGTTGTCCCTACAGCGACCAGTGCGCCGTTCTCCACCTTGACCCGGGCGCCGATCTTCATGCCGGGGTCGGTCGGGTAGGAAACCATCTGCGAACCGCCGTTCTCGAGCCGCACGGTGACTTCGTAGTGCTTGCTCGCTTTCATGCGTTTCTCGACCTCGTTGCCGGCGTATGCGCCGCCGGCTGCGCCGACCACCTGCGCCACCGTGGTACCGCTGCCCTTGCCGACCTGACTGCCGAGCAGTGCCCCGGCCACACCGCCTGCGATCATGCCCAGGTAGCTGCCTTCTCCCTTGACCTCGATCAGGTTGATGGCCTCGATCACGCCGCAGTTGGCGCAGACCGGCGCCGGTGCCGCGGCACGGCGCGCGCTGCGGCGCGACTGGCCGGAGGAGGCGGTTTCAACCAGCGACTGCTTGAGGACCGAACTGCGCTCCTGCTTGCCCAGACGCAGGTTGCCGGTGACGACCGAGTTCGACTGCAGGCGGTCGCGGTTCTTGACGGTGTAGGCGCCCTCGTAGACGCCGGTGCGGACTTCCTCGAGATTGAGCTTGCCCCTCACGCCGGCGATCCTGACGCTGGCTCCGCCGCCCGGGCTGCCGGTGAGGGAGAAGAACAGTTCCGCGCCGGGCACCAGGCGATCGGGCGGATCCACGTCGAAGCGGTCGATCTTAGGGATGGTGTTGCCGGCGGTCATGTCGCCGGGCCAGCGCGGGGCCGCGCCGGACAGCAGGGCGTCATCGAGCACGCTGCTGGCGATGCGATTGCCCAGCCTCAGGTTGGCGGTGGCGGTGCTGGACACGGTGATGCGATCGCGCCTGGCGATCGTGTAGGTGCCCTCGTAGACCCCGGCTTCCACTTCCACCAGGATCAGCGCGCCGGTTGCGCCGCCCACCTGCACGCCGGCGATGCCGCCGGGGGTGCCGTACAGCGTGAACGCCAGCTCGTTGCCGGAGCTCAGTCTGGGCGCCGCTTTGACGTCGAAGCCGTCGATACGCGGCGCGCCCTTCGCGGCAGCGGCCTGCTGCGCCAGTGCCGGTGCCATCGGGGCCGTCAGCGGCAAAGCCGCCATCAGCGCAATCAGTACTGCGAGCAGCCTGCGGTTCGTATTCATGCGCTTGTTCCACCTTGGGTTATGGGCACAGGGAAAACAGTGAAGCGACGCCTGCTGCGGGGCGTCGGCGGGGCCCGCGCCGGGCTCAGTGCCGGCTCGGGAGCCGTACCTGCCTACCTGAGGCGCATGTCGTTCCGGACGCGCGTCACACCGCTGACCGAGCGCGCCAGTTCGGCGGCGCGGTTGATGTTGTACTGGGTGCTGACGAAGCCGCTCAGCTGCACCGAGCCCTTGTAGGTCTCGACGTTGATCTCCGCCGACTTCAGCGTCGGCTCATTGAAGATCGCGGCCTTGACCTTGGTTGTGATCACCGAGTCGTCGATGTACTCGCCCGTGCCCTCCTGGGTGGAGGTGGAGGCGCAGCCGGCCAGCGCCACCAGGGTGGCGGCCAGCAGGGATGCGGAAATGCGTTTGATTCTGTTCATGGCAATGTGCTCCGTTGTGGTGTGCGGCCGGTGAACCGGACGGGGAGTGCGACGGAATTTCAGTCGGGATGCTTGTCTTTCTGCGCTGCGAGCCAGTCGGCGAGCTGCTTCTCGGCGGCGTCCACCGTGATGCCGTAGGCTTCCTGGATCCTTCCGGCGAGACGCTCGCGGCTGCCTTCGATCACGTCGAGCTGATCATCGGTGAGCTTGCCCCATTGCTCCTGGACATTGCCCCTGAACTGCTTCCAATTGCCTTCGATGCGATCCCAGTTCATTGCATTGTTCCTTTCTGGTTCTGTTGGTAACCGGCCTTCAATCTAGGCTTCGATGCCGGTGCCGTCTGTACGCTGCCGTACGCAGGCCATGCTGTGCGCGGCCGACATCGATGACAGCGCGTCCTCGCAGTACCGGGGCAGGAGATGTCCGTTGTCCGGATCGTCGACAGCGGCGATGCTGATGAGCGGTGCGCAACTGCGAACTTCACCGAACATGGTGGCGAACGACACGTCCGCTGCGTCGCGCCCGGTGCCTATCCTGACCAGGCCCATGGGCGGCGACACGCCGGTGGGGTCGAACAGGTACCAGCGGTCACCGAGGAAGGCTTCGACGTAGGCATGGAAGTCGGTGGGGCCCATGGCCGGGTCGGCGCCGTAGTCGATGCCGGTCACGAAGCGCGCCGGAATGTTCAGGGCCCGGCACATGGCGATCATCAGGTGCGCGAAATCGCGGCACACTCCAACCTGCTCGGTCAGGGTGTCGATCGCCGAGGTGCTGCCGTTCGAGCTGCCGGACAGGAAAGTGGTGCGCCGGCGCACCCAGTCCTGTATGGCCTGCACGCGCTGGTAGCCCTGCGGCAGGCCGCCGAACTCGCGAGTCGCATGGCGCCGCAGCCTGTCCGACTGGCAGTAGCGGCTCGGGTAAAGGAAGGGCAGCACCGCGGCGGGCAGATGCGCGACGGCGACTTCGCCGATGCGCTCGGGCGGCTCGACATGGTGGGTGATGTCGACGGTGGCGGCGTAACGGATGCGCAACGGACCGGGTTCGATCTTCAGCCGCATGTAGCGGGTGCCGCTGACCGGGTCCGGATAGATGACGGGCAGTGTCGGTGGCTGGATCTCCAGCGACTCGGCGCTCGGCGTCTGCTGCGCCGTGTGCGCCGCATGGATGTTGAAGATGAAATCGCTCGCATTGTTCGCGATTTCGTAGTTCAGTTCGATCGACATCTGCATTCTCACCATTTGCGCCGCAGACTACGCGTGGTCTGCGGCGCGGACTGTGCGCTACCGTACGAATGGCTGGCGCGCGTCGCGGCCGGCGACTCGGAGCCGGGCTCGCGACGCGCGCCCTAGTGGTCGATTTCCTGCGCCACGGCACGCCGGCCGCGGCTGCGCACCGGGTAGCGCATGGCCGGCTGTGCCGGTCCGCGCATCCTTGCCGAGCTGCCGAGTCTGCCGATCTTCTCGATCACTGCGGCGATGTCGACGGCGATGTCTGCGGCATGCTCGGGGCTGGTGCCGTTGCGCTGCATCTCCGCGACCCTGCGCTGCAGCAGCTCCTGCAGGCTGGACAGCGCGGTGGCGCGCCGCCGGGGCGCCGAATTCCTTTTCATCGCCGAGCCGCTGCACTTCGATGTCGGCGATGCGGTCGATGGTTTCGTCGGAGGGTTCTTGAGTTCTCATGGGCTGCATGATTGTGCCGCCGACGGCCCGCCGGGTCGGTGCGCCAGCACACGCAGGCTTGTGCTACCTTGCGCCTCCATGCTCAGCTACCGCCACGCCTTCCACGCCGGAAACCACGCCGACGTGCTCAAGCACATGGTGCAGGTTTTCCTCCTGCGCCACCTCGCGCAGAAGGACAAGCCCTGGTGGTTCGTCGACACGCACGCCGGCGCCGCCGAATACGCGCTCGACGGCGAATGGGCGCGCAAGAACGCCGAGCACGAGACCGGCATCGCGCGCCTGTGGTCGCGCGAGGACCTCCCGGCGGCGGTGGCCGACTACGTGAATGAGGTGAGAAGGCTCAATCCCGGCGGCGCGCTGCTGCGCTACCCGGGTTCGCCGCAGCTGGCGCTGCAGCTTTCGCGCCCCGACGACAGGCTGCGGCTGTTCGAACTGCACAGCACCGAGAGCCGGGTGCTGCAGGACCACTTCGCCGGGGCGGGCTCGCGCGTGCTGGTGAAGGCCGGCGACGGCTATGCCGGCCTGCCCTCGGTGCTGCCGCCGCCGCCGCGCCGCGCCCTGGTGCTGATCGATCCGTCCTACGAGGACAAGGGCGATTACGCACGCGTGCGCACCGCGCTCGAGGACGCCCAGACGCGCTTCGCCACCGGCACCTACCTGGTCTGGTATCCGCAGGTGCAGCGGCGCGAAGCGCACGAACTGGCGGGCGCGCTCAAGCGCGTGGCGCGCGGCGACTGGCTGCATGCCGCGCTCACCGTCAAGGCGCCGGCCGAGGGCGGCCACGGCCTGCACGGCAGCGGCCTGTTCATCCTGAACCCGCCCTGGACGCTGCCGGCGATGCTCAGGGAATGCCTGCCGTACCTGGTGCGCGTGCTCGGCCAGGACGCGCGCGCGACCCAGCTCCTCGAGCACCGCATCGCCTGAAAGTTGAACTTTGTTTTCGCGAAGTCCGCTCCTGGAGCGGGTTTCCGGTCGGTACGGTTGTCAAATCTGACGACAGTATCGGCATTCAGTGGAAATCCCGGCTGGCCGTGGCCAGCCGCCCGAGCAGCGCGCTGTGGTCGTGCAGGCGCTGCGCGATCAGGTGGGCGACCGCGCCTTCGCGCTCCAGGCGCCCGTGCACGGTCATCAGCCGCGCGCCCAGCAGTTCCTTCCGCTGCGCCTCGACCAGCGCCGGCCAGACGATCACGTTGACCCAGCCGGTCTCGTCCTCCAGCGTCACGAACACCGTGCCCGAAGCCGTGCCCGGGCGCTGGCGTCCGGTGACGATGCCGCTCATGCGCGCGGCGCGCCCGTGCGGCAGGGCCAGCAGTTCGCGCGCGGTCAGCGAGCGCAGGCGCGCCAGGCGCGGGCGCAGCAGCGCGAGCGGGTGGCGTCCCAGCGTCAGGCCCAGGCTGGCGTAGTCGGCGACGATCTCCTCGCCTTCGGCCGGGGCGCGCAGCGCCGGCGCGGCCTCCTGCGCGGCTGCCTCAAGCGCCAGCGCGCCGCGCGCCGGGCGCGGCGCCACGCCGGCCACCTGCCACAGCGCGAGGTGGCGATGCCCGGCCAGTGCGGCCAGTGCGCCGGCGCGCGCCAGCGCGTCGAGGTCGCGGCGCTCGAGCTGCGCGTGGCGCGCCAGTTCGGCGACCCCGGCGTAGCCGCCCGGCCCCAGCGCCGCGCGCGCCGCCACCAGGCGCGCCCCGCCCTGCGCCGACAGCCCGCCCACCATGCACAGGCCCAGGCGCACGGCCGGCGGCTCGCCTTCCAGCGTGCAGTCCCAGTCGCTGTGCCGCACATCCACCGGGTGCACGGCCACCGCCGGACGCTGGCCGCAGGCGCGACCGGCGTCCTGCAGCAACTGTGCGGGCGAGTAGAAGCCCATCGGCTGGCTGTTCAGCAGCGCGCAGCAGAAGGCCGCCGGGTAGTGGCACTTCAGCCAGGCCGAGGCGTAGGCCAGCAGCGCGAAGCTGGCCGCGTGCGACTCGGGGAAACCGTATTCGCCGAAGCCCTCGATCTGCCGGAACAGGCGGTCGGCGAAGTCCTGCGTGTAGCCGTTGGCGCGCAGCCCGTCCTTGAGCTTTTTCTGGAACGGCCCCAGCCCGCCCTTCTTCTTCCAGGCCGCCATCGCGCGGCGCAACTGGTCGGCTTCGCCGGCCGTGAAGCCGGCCGCCACCATGGCGATCTCCATGACCTGTTCCTGGAACAGCGGCACGCCCAGGGTGCGCTCGAGCACGCCGCGCACCGCTGCGCTGGGATAGGTGACCGGCTCCTTGCCGTGCTTGCGCCGCAGGTACGGATGCACCATGTCGCCCTGGATCGGGCCGGGGCGCACGATGGCGACCTCGATCACCAGGTCGTAGAACTTCTCCGGCGCCAGGCGCGGCAGCATCGACATCTGCGCGCGCGATTCGATCTGGAACACGCCCACCGTGTCGGCGCGCCGCATCAGCGCGTAGACGGCCGGGTCCTCGCGCGGCACGTCCGCCATGCCGAAGGGCCGGCCGTGGCGCGCGCCGACCAGGTCGAAGGCGCGGTGCAGGGCGGTGAGCATGCCGAGGGCCAGCACGTCGACCTTGAGCATGCCCATCGCCTCGAGGTCGTCCTTGTCCCACTGGATCACGGTGCGCGCGGCCATCGCCGCGTTCTCGATCGGCACCAGGCGCGAGACCTGGTCGCGCGCGATCACGAAGCCGCCGACGTGCTGCGAGAGGTGGCGCGGGAAACCCCGCAGTTCGCCGGTCAGCGCCACCAGCCGGCGCACGGCGCGCGCCTGCGGGTCGAAGCCCAGCTCGCGCAGCCGTTCGGGCAGCGCCGCGGGCCGGTCCCACCAGGCCAGCGAACTGGTGAGCCGCTCGACCTGCTCGAGCGAGAAGCCCAGGGCGCGGCCCAGGTCGCGCAGCGCGCTCTTCGAACGGTAGCCGATCACGGTGGCCGCCAGCGCGGTGCGCTCGCGGCCGTACTTCGCGTACAGGTACTGGATCACCTCCTCGCGGCGCTGGTGCTCGAAGTCGACGTCGATGTCCGGCGGCTCGTTGCGTTCCTGGGAAATGAAGCGGCCGAACAGCAGGCGGTTGCCCAGCGGGTCGATCTCGGTGATGCCCAGGCAGTAGCACACCGCCGAGTTGGCCGCCGAGCCGCGGCCCTGGCAGAGGATGCCCTGCGCGCGCGCGAACACCACGATGTCGTGCACGGTGAGGAAGAAGGGCTCGTACTTCAGCCTGGCGATCACGCCGAGTTCGTGTTCGAGCAGGGCCGCCAACCTCGGGCGGCAGGCCCTGCGGATAGCGGCCGGCCGCGCCCGCCAGCGTCAGCGCGCGCAGGTGCTCGCGCGGGGTGCGGCCCGCCGGCACCAGTTCCTCCGGGTACTCGTAGCGCAGTTCGTCCAGGCAGAAGGCGCACTGCGCGGCGATGCGCAGGGTCTCGGCCAGCAGCGCGGCCGGGTAGACCTCGGCCAGGTGGGCGCGGTGGCGCAGGTGGTGCTCGGCGTTGGCGAACAGGGCGTGTCCGGCCTCGGCCACCGGCACGCCCAGGCGGATCGCGGTCAGTGCGTCCTGCAGCGGGCGGCGCGAGCGCGCGTGCATGTGCACGTCGCCGGCCGCCACCAGCGGCAGGCCGCAGGCCTCGCCCAGCGCCTGCAGCTCGGCCAGGCGCGCGCGGTCGCGCGGACCGCGATGCAGCTCCACGGCGATCCAGGCGCGCCCCGCAAAGTGCGTGGCCAGCCAGTGCGCTTGCGCCAGTTCGCGTTCCCAGGCCGCCGCGTCGGCGGGTTCGCCCGGCAGCAGCAGGGCCAGGCAGCCGGCCAGGCCGTCGGCGGGGCCGCGTTCCAGGTCGGCGCGCTGCAGCCGGTAGGCGCCCTTCTTCGCGCGCCGCCGGCCCAGCGTGATCAGCTCGCAGAGGTTGCCGTAGCCGTTGCGGTCGGCGGCGAGCAGCACCAGGCGCGGGCCGTCCTCCAGCGCGAGCTCGCTGCCGACCAGCAGCGGCAGCCCGCAGGCTTTCGCCGCCACGTGCGCGCGCACGATGCCGGCCATCGAGCACTCGTCGGTGACGGCCAGCGCGCGGTAGCCCAGCGCCTGCGCGGTCTCCACCAGTTCCTGCGCATGCGAAGCGCCGCGCAGGAAACTGAAGTTGGACACGCAGTGCAGCTCGGCATAGTCGGGCAGGAGGGTGTGCATGCGCAGGTGTCGGGGGGGACGCTGCCCTCCCGTTCTCGGCTTTCAGCCAAAGATTCCATGCAGGTACCAGCCGGCGTCGTTCCGGTAGCGCTCGCTGTAGATGCACAGCAGCGCGCCGGCCGGGTTGCGCGCGATGAAGTAGTCGCGCGCCGCTTCGCGGCCGTCCCACCAGCCGACCTCGATGCGCTCGGGCCCGGCCATCAGTTCCAGCCGCCCCGCGTAGCAGGGCGCGTCGCTGCTCTCCTGCAGGCGCCGCGGCTGCTCGAGCAGCCACATGGGGCGCTGGCCGCGCGGGTCGTGCGGCCCGGCGGTCGGCTTTGCGCCGGGCTTGCGGCCGCTGCCGCCCACCGGCGCGCTGCGCCAGGCGGTTTCCGGCCGGTGGTCGGCGTGCGCGGCCAGGCCGCCGACCTGCTGTTCGCCCAGGCGCGCGCGCAGGCGCTCGGCCAGTTGCGCCCAGTCGCCCGCCGGCTTGAGTTCGTCGGCCAGCAGATCGCCGCTCGCCGGTGCGAGCGGCAGGATCGCGTCGACGGCCAGGGCGATCTTCCTGACCGGCGCGCGCAGGGCCAGCGCGGAGAACTTCTCGCGCGCCAGCAGCGCGAAACGCTCCGCGTCCTGCACCGGGCGCACCAGGCCGATGTCGATTTCGGTCTGCGCGTCCCTGTGGAACAGCGTGAAGCGCAGGCCTTGCGCGCCGCCGCCGCGCGCGGCGAGAAAACCTTCGAGCTGCGCGATCAGGCGCCGTGCGGCGAACAGCAGGGCCTGCGCGTGCTCGACCTCGGCCGGCAGTTCCAGCCCGGCATGAAAGCGTTCGGGCGCCGCGTGGAACACGCGCGGGTCGGGCTGCGCGCCCAGCGCGCGATCGAGTTCGGCGCACAGCGCCGGGCCGTAGCGCCGCGCCAGGCTGTCGCGCGGCAGGTCCAGCAACTCGCCCAGCGTGCGCAGGCCCACGGCGGCCAGCGCGGCGGTGTCGCACTCGAGCGCCTGCAGCGGCAGGGCGCGCAGCCGCTGTGCGAGGTCCCCGGCGTCGAGGCAGGGCGCTTCATCGGCAGGCGCGCGCGCCAGCAGCCAGGCGCCCTGCGCGGTCGGTGCGCAGGCGGCATCGGCGGCCAGCCCGAGTTGCGCCGCGCCGGCGCGCAGTCCGCGCAGGATGGCGGCCGCGCCGCCGAACAGCTTCAGGCTGCCGGCGACCTCCAGCAGCAGGCCGCCGGCGTGCGCCGTCTGCGTGATCGATGCGCGTGGCGCGGTCACGATGGATACGCGTGGCGCCGTCACGATCGATACGCGTGGCGTATAGCGCCCGGCCCAGGTGGCGGCGTCCTCCAGCGTGGCCTGCTCCAGGGCCGGGTCGCGCTCGCGCACGCGCAGCGCGGGCGCCAGGGCCAGCGCGGCCGCGCGCGGCATGTCCGCGCGCACGCCCAGCGCCTGCGCGGCGGCATTGCAGGCGAGCAGGGCGCGGCCTTCGGCCACCGCCCAGGGTTCAGCCGTGGGCGAGCCGCGAAGGAAGGAATCGAGCGGCAGCGTCGGAAAGCGCAGGGCGATCCACAGCATGATTGGCAGCCAGGGGCAGGGGGGCGGGCCGCGCGCCGAGACGGCCGGCCGGCGCGGCGGGCGCGAGGAACTGCGGGATGCTGCGCGCGACGGGCACCACCGGCGCGGGCCGCAGCAGCAGCGGGCGCGCGAGCGGACCGCCGCGGCGTTTGACGATGCGCACCGCCAGTTCGCCCTGCACGCTCTGCAGGTGCAGGCGCAGCGCGGCGGGCGAGGCGGTGTGCGCGGCCTGCGGGGGGCGGAACAGGAAGGCCAGGGCCGGACTGCCCTCGGCGGCGATCTGCAGCCGGCGCAGTTGCGCGAAGCCGGGCGCGGCCGTCCGCGACGCGCCGCCCGGCCAGCCCAGCACCGCGCCGCAGGCGTTCGATTGCAGCGCCTGCTCGATGGCCCACAGCGCGTCGGTGGCGTTGCGCGTGCGCACGATCATCACGCGCTCGAGGTCCAGGCCGGCCGCCTGCAGGGCCGGCGCATAGGGCAGGTGCGGCGGCGCGATCCAGGCGATCCAGCGTCCCTGGGCCGAGAGGCGGGCCAGCGCCGGACCGAGCGCGCGCAGCTCGCCGATGCCCTCGTGCTCGGGCAGCAGTTCGGTCAGCACGCCGGCCGGCCAGCCGCCGCCCGGCAGTTCCTCGTCGAGCGCGGCAAACCCGGTGGACACCGCGGGCAGGCCGCCGTGCGCGAGTTCGCCCGCGCGCCAGACGAAGCCTTGCTTGAGCAGATCGGTGAGGGCGCGCACGGAGGGCATGGGAGTCGGTTTGGGCGGACTGGATGAATGCTGCTGATGCACGTGATGCAGGCCAAAGCACAAGCTCATGAAGCACGAGTAATGTATAAATATACAGTATCAGAAAGGCGGTCGGGATGGCAAGCCCCGATGGGCGTGGCCGCGCAGACGAGGGGCGTCCATCCCCTGCCGCCGTCACGAGATCCGGTGTTCGCTGCCGTTGCGCTGCTGACAGCCGATGGAATGCTGCCACTTTTTACGATAACACTAGGCCGGGAGCCCTAAAGCAGTCGAAATACTGCCATCGATATCCGGCATGAAGATGCTCTCATCGCGCACTGCCAACCCGCTGTGCGCGATGGGGGCGAGATGTGATCGACGTGGGAACCGGCGGTTCAGGCGCGCGCATGGCGCTGCAGGCGCGCCATGTAGTCCTCGACCTGCCGGCGCGAGAGCTCGGGCAGGTCGGTGAACTTGCAGCCGGCCTTGTGGCCGCCGGCGTCGTCCACGCCGTACAGGTAGACCACCACCAGCGCGCAGCGCAGGCCGCCGACGCCGGGGATCTCCAGCGTGCACTGATCGATGTGTTGCCCCGCGCGCAGCGCCGGGTCGCCCGGCGACAGCGCGAGCGCGATGCCGCCTGCGGAGATGTCGGTCACGCGCAGGCGCGTGGCGGCATGTTCGCGGCCTTCGAGGTTGAGGGCGCACCAGGGCGGGTCTTCGGCCGGGGTGGCCAGGCGCAGCGCGCCGCGGCGCTGCAGCTGCGCCAGCGACTCCGGCATGCGCAGGCGCAGGCCGCGCACCCCGTTCAGTTCGACCGCTTCGACATGGCGTGTGCTGAACAGCACGCGCACCCCGTCCAGCGTGGTCTCCACCCCGCATTCGCCGGCCGCCAGCAGGCGCGCGGTCAGCGCCGCATCCTCGCCCGGCGCAAACAGCAGCTCCTCGAACGCGGGGTTGGCCGACAGCAGCTCGGTGTGCAGCATGTCGTTCTCGCCGAAGTACAGGGTCGCGCGCGCGTGCGCCGCGGCCAGCCTGGCGAAGTCGGCCACCACGTCGGCACTGTCGCGCACCATGTGGCGTTCGTGCCCGGCGGCGTCGAACGCGAAGGGCATGCGCGGAATGGACATCGCAGTGCGGGGCCCGGCGCGCCGCCGCGCCTAGGCGGCCTTTTCCTCGGCGCGCCCGGCCTTGCGGTCGAGCAGCCGGGTGAAGTTGTCCAGCGACAGCAGGTGCGCGTAGATGCGGCCCATCACGCCCTTGCGCATCAGGTTCTTGATCTGGCTGGCGTTCAGGTGCTCGAGCTTCTTCTCGTCGACGCGGTGCATGCCGGTCAGGTGCATGGCGCCGCCCTGGTTGAAGGTGGCCTGCATGGTGAAGGCCTCGAGCAGCCCGTAGTCGGAGAGGATGCCGCACATCTCGCGGCTGCGGTCGAGGTCGGCCTCGAACTCGGACAGCAGGCGCTCCATCTCCTTCCACTTCTCGACCGGTTCGCCCTTGTCGTCGAACATCGACTCGCCGTCCTCGGTCACGTATTCCTTCTCGACGCAGATCAGGCGGTCCTGCTGCTCGACCTTGTTCAGCGTGACCTTGGCCATGCAGAACGGGAAGCGCCGGGCGTAGGCGGGGATGTAGATGCGTTCGGCCCAGCGCCCGTCGTCGACGTACAGGTTCTCGCCGGTGGTCATGCCGAGCACCGCCACCGGGGCATAGCTGTTGCCCTTGTCGCCGCTGGTGAAGACGATGGGATACTCGCGCGCGACGAACGGAAATTCGGTGAAGCTGATCGGGATGGCGTTGAGCCCGTGCACGAAAGCCGGCGCTCCGCCCCGCCCGAGCAGGCGGACTTTCTGGTTCTTGTACAGCGGTACGACTTCCTTGTAACCGAAGGGCGGCGAGATCTGCATGGGAATCCTCCTGAGAGGGCCATGATAGCCGCCGCGGCAGGGCAGCGGCAAACCAGCGGGCGCCAAGTTTGTCGCCGCGCCGCGCTTAGGGTAAAATCCGCCCCCTTCCGCAGTAGCGCAGTTCCGTGGGGTGGTAGCTCAGCTGGGAGAGCGTCGCGTTCGCAATGCGAAGGTCGGGAGTTCGATCCTCCTCCACTCCACCAATTCTTCGAACTCTGTCGTTCTGACAGGGTTCCTCACGGCTAAAAGACAAAAGTCAGTTCTTCCGCTTCAAGGCACCCAGTCATGCACGACCGGAGCGATCAGTTCCTCGGCGCTGAGCCGGCGCGGGGCGATGCCCTGTTCGTGTGATTGGCGGGCGAGGGTGTCCAGCGCCTTGCGGTTGGCCGCCAGTCCGTAGGGCCAGTAGTCCGCGCCCAGCGCCGCGCGCGCCTGCGCCAGCGCGGCTTCCACCCAGGGCAGGGCGACCGGCAGGGCGTCGTGGGCTTCGAGTTCGCGGAAGGCCAGGCGCCGCGCCGCTTCGAAGGCCCGGCACACCGCCAGGCACAGCGTCGCGTCGCCGGCGAGTTCCCTGCGGATGCCGACCAGGTGCATGATCGGAAACACGCCGCTGCGCGCGTAGCTGGCCTGCTCGACGGCCTGCGGGTCGGCGAACAGGCGGCCGATGCGCGGGTCGCCGGCGGTAAAGGCCTGCGGCGGTCGGTGCGCGAACAGCGCATCGATCTCGCCCGCCAGCAGCAGGTCGGTGAGGTTGGCGCCCTCGGGAATCATCTGCAGTTCGACACCGGGCGGGCGCACGCGGATCACCGGCCGGGCATCGACGGCATCCAGCGGCCCGCAGCGCCAGCGCATGCTCCCGGCGCGCAGGCCGTACTCGTCCTGCAGCACGCCGCGCGCCACCAGGGCCGTGGTCATCGAATACTCGCGCGTGCCGACCACGCGACCGTCGAGATCCGCGGGCTTTTCGATGCCCCTGCCGCGCGCGACGTAGATGGCCGAGTGCCGGAACATGCGCGAAGGAAACACCGGCAGCCCCACGTAGCGGCAGCGGCCTTCCGCGCTCAGGTAGAGGAAGTTCGAGCAGGAGAGTTCGGCCACGTCCCAGGCGCCCTCGTCGAAGGCGCGCGCGAACACGCGGTTGAGCGGCGGGCTCTCGACGCTCGCCTCGCAGCCGGCGACCTGCACCCGGCCGTCGAGCAGGGGCTGGGTGCGGTCGTAGCGGCCGATGGCGATGCTCAGCTTCACGGCGCCGCTCCGTCCCTACTCAGGCTTGATGCCCGCGCTCTTCGCCACCGCCTCCCAGGTGGTGTACTCCTTGCGGATGAAGGCGTCGTACTCGGCCGGCGTGCTGCCTACCGGCTCGGCGCCGAGCTGGTTCAGGCGTTGCCGGGTGGCCGGCTCGTTGACGATGGCGACGATCTCCTTCGACAGGCGTTCGACGATGGGCCGCGGCACGGCGGCCGGGCCGACGATGCCGAACCAGTTGGTCGGCGCAAAGCCGCTGATGCCGGCCTCTTCCATGGTCGGCAGGTCGGGCAGCGAGGAGGAGCGCTTGGGCGCCGAGACGGCGATGGCGCGGATGCTGCCGGCCTTGATCTGCGCGAGGTTGCCGGCGATCAGGTCGAACATGAAATGCAGGTCGCCCTGCATGAGCTCCTGCAAGGCGGGGCGGTGCCCTTGTACAGCACGTTCTGGAACTGCGTGCCGGTGCGCTCCTTGAACAGCTGCTGCACCAGCGTGGGACCGGAGCCGGTGGAGCCGTGGTTCAGGGCGCCGGGTTTCTGCTTCGCGACGGCGATCAGCTCGGCCACGCTGCCCACGTTGAGCTTGTTGTTGGTGACCAGCACGTAGGGCAGGATGCCGACCAGCGAGACGCCGGCGAAATCGGCGGGCTTGCTTTCCATGTCCTTGTACAGGAAGTGGTTCAGCACCAGCAGGCCGGGTGCGCCCATGAAGAAGGTGTGGCCGTCGGGTTTCTCGCGGGCGACATAGGTCGAGGCGATGCGCCCCGCCGCGCCGGGCCGGTTCTCGACGATGAACTGCGTCTTGAGCCGGTCGGTGAGGCCTTGCGCGAGCAGACGGGTGACGATGTCGTTCGCGCCGCCCGGCGCGAATGCCACCACGAACTTCACCGGCCGCGCCGGCCACTCCTGGGCCGAGGCGGTGGCGCTGGTCAGGGCAAGGCCGGCAAAGCCGAGCAGGGTGCAGAGTGCGGCGAGGGGCTTCTTCATGGAACGCTCCTTGCAGAGGGGGCGGGTTGGACGGCGGCGGATTGCATCGCGCGCCAGAGCTTCTCCGGCGTCAGCGGCATGTCGAGGTGCGCGATGCCATACGGGCGCAGGGCATCGAGGATGGCGTTCACCGCGGCGGGCAGGGCGCCCACAGTGCCGGCTTCGCCCGCGCCCTTCACGCCCAGCGGGTTGGCCCGGGTCGGCACCGGGCGGCTTTCGACCTCGAAGTCGATCAGGTCCTCGGCGCGCGGCATGGCGTAATCCATGAACGAGCCGGTGAGCAGCTGGCCGTCGGCGTCGTAGGCGATGTTCTCCATCAGCACCTGGCCCAGGCCCTGGGGCCACGCCGCCGTGGATCTGGCCATAGAGCAGCGCCGGGTTGACCACCCGGCCCACGTCGTCGACGACCCAGTAGCCCTTGAGGGCCACACTACCGGTCTCCGGGTCGAGTTCGACTTCGCACACGTGTGCGCTGTTGGGGAAGGTCGGCGCATCGGTGCATACCGTGGCGCTGGCGTACAGCCCGGGCTCGATGCCGGCGGGCAGCTGCGCGGTGGCGTAGGCCGCCGCGGCCACCTGATCCCACGAGACGCCGCGGTCGGTGCCGGCCACGAACCAGCCCTGGCCGCGCCGCTCGATGTCGCCGGCCGCGGCCTCGAGCAGGTGCGCGGCGATCTGCACCGCCTTGGCCTCGACCCTGGCCGACGCGGCCAGCAGGGCGGCGCCCCCCGAACTCATCGAGCGTGAACCGAAGGTGCCGCGCCCGTGCGCCACCAGGTCGGTGTCGCCGTAGACGATCTCGATGCGCCCGGCCTCCAGCCCCAGGGTCTCGGAGGCGATCTGTCGCAGCGAGGTCTCGTGGCCCTGGCCGTGGTTGTGCGTGCCGATGGCGAGCAGCATCGAGCCGGTCGGGTCGATGCGCACCTCGGCGTACTCCTCGAACGGCCGGTCGATGGGGCCGCCGGCGATCTCGATGGCGAACGCGAAGCCGATGCCGCGCAGGCGGCCGCGCGCGGCGGCGGCGGCGCGGCGCGCCTCGAAGCCGGCCCAGTCGGAGATCGCCAGCGCGCGCTCGAACGCGCCGGGGAAGTCGCCCGAATCGTAAGTGAAGGTGAGCGCGGTCTTCCAGGGCATCTGCTCCGCGCGCACCAGGTTCCTGCGGCGCAGTTCGATGCGGTCCACGCCCAGTTCGCCGGCCGCCTGGTCGATCAGGCGCTCCATGGCGTAGAGCGCCTCGGGCCGGCCGGCGCCGCGGTAGGGCGAGACGCAATGCGTGTGGGTGTAGATGCCGCGCACCTCGATGTGCATGGCGGGCGTGGCGTACACCCCGGCCAGGCAGCCGACGTTGGTGGTGGCCTGATGGGTGCCGGCATAGGCCAGGTAGGCGCCGAGGTTGGCCTGCGAGCGCGCGCGCACCGCGAGGAACCGGTGTCCGGCGTCCAGCGCCAGTTCGAGGTCCCAGAGGTTGTCGCGGGCCTGGTGGTCGGCGAGGAAGGATTCCGAACGGTCGGCGGTCCAGCGCACCGGGCGGCCGAGCAGGCGCGCGCACCACAGCACCAGCGCGTACTCGGGGTAATCGCCGCTCTTCATGCCGAAGCCGCCGCCCACGTCCGGGGCGACCACGCGCAGGCGGCTGGCGGGCATGCCGAAGATGCGCGTGCACAGGTCGTTGCGCAGGCCGTGCGGGGTCTGCGCCGATACGTAGAGCGTGAGCCGCCCGCCGGCCGGCTCGCAATCGGCCAGCGCGGTGCGCGGCTCGATGGCGTTGGCGGTGATGCGGTTGATGCGCGTCTGCAGGCGCACGCGATGCGCGGCGCAGGCGAACGCCGCCTCGACGCCGGCGCGATCCCCCGCGGTGTAGACGAAGGCGACGTTGTCGGCGACCTCCGGCCATACCGCCGGCGCGCCCGCGCGGACGGCGGCCTCGATGGAGGCCGCCGCGGGCAGGGCGGCATACTCGACCTCGACGCGCTCGGCCGCGTCGCGCGCCAGCGCCGGCGTCTCGGCCACCACCACGGCCACCGCCTCGCCGACGTGGCGCACCGCCTCGATGGGCAGCACGCGGCGCGGCGGTTCGAACATCGGCTTGCCGTCGGCACCCGTGCGGCGGATGCGGCTGGGGAAGGTGCCGAGCGCGCCCAGGTCGCGTCCGGTGAGCACGCACAGCACGCCGGGCATGCCCAGCACGGCCGAGGCATCGATGCGGACGATGCCTGCGCAGGCGTGCGGCGAACGCACCACCGCCAGGTGCGCCTCGCCCCGCAGGCGCAGGTCGCCGGTGTAGCGGCCGCGGCCGGTGAGCAGGCGCGCATCCTCGTAGCGCGGGACGGACTCGCCGATGCGCAGCAGGTCGTTCACCGGGGGCCGACGCTCGGACACGGGACGCGCCTCAGCCCGCACGCGGCCGGCTGAGGTAATCCCAGGCCGACAGCACGTGGCTCTTCACCACGTGCATGAACTCGTCGACCGAAACGAACTCGTCCACGCTGCCCATGCCGTGCGGCGAAGGCCCGTAGACCACCGCCGGCACGCCGTTCAGGCGCCACAGGCGTGCGTCGGTGCCGCCGGGGGAGACGACGCGCGCGGGCACCAGGCCCGGTCGGAGCAGCGCGGCGTTGTCGCGCACGATGTCCATCAGCTCGTGGTACGGCTCGCGCCAGTTGGGCGGCGAGGCGGTGAGGATCTCCATTTCCGCGCCGTGCCGCGCGGCGATGGCGCGCACTTCGGCCAGCACGGCCTCGTGGTCCGCGCAGTTGGGCACGCGGATGTCGGCATCGAACTCGCAGGCGGCCGGGATCATGTTGACCTTCACGCCGCCCTGCAGGCGGCCGATGTTGACGGTCAGGCTGCGGATCACCTTCGCGGCGCCCTTGCCGTAGGCGCGCTCGAGGTCAGGCGTGGCCTCGTCCAGCGCGCGCGCCAGGTCGGGCGCTTCTTCGACCGGGATGCGGTTGGGCAGGTCCTGCAGTTCGGCGATGGCGTCGATGGCCGCCTGCAGTGCGCTGGGGCTGACGTGCACGAAGGCGCCGTGGCCGCCGCGCGCGGTGGTGCGCATGCGCACCCACAGCGGGCCTTTCTCGCCGAAGCGCACCGAGTACGGACTGCTCGGCTCGCCGTTCAGGCACACGTCGCCCAGCACCTGCTCGCGATGGTGCTTCATCAGGTACAGCATGCCCGGCGGGCCGTAGTTTTCCTCGTCCGACACCACGGTGAGCGTGAGCCGGCCGTGCAGGTGCTCCCGCAGTTCGTGCAGGTACAGGTAGGTGAAGATCGACGCCGTGGTGCCGCAGCGCATGTCGCACGCCCCGCGCCCGTAGATCCGGCCGTCGACCAGTTCGGCGCCCCACGGGTCGCGCGTCCAGCCGGCTTCGGATTCGACCGGGAACACGTCGATGTGGCCGTTCAGCACCAGGTGTTTGCCGGGCCGCCCGGTATCGAAACTGGCGATGTAGTTCGGGCGGTCGGCGGCCGGTGCGACGGTCTGGTAGGCGATGCCGCGCTGCTCGAGCGTCTGCTCGACGAAACGCGCGGCGGCCAAGGTGTCGCCAGGCGGGTTGGGCGTCCTGCAGCGCACGAAGCGCTGCAGGAACTCGATGAGCAGCGCGCGATCCGCTTCGATTCGCCGCATCAATGCGTCTTTCAATTCGCCTCCGGGGACTGTGTGCGTGAATGCAAAGCAAGAGCCATGCTAAGGAATGCCGTCTGCGCCATGTTAGGCATTTCGCTATGCGCACCCGGGGCGTTTCGCGACGCGTCGAAAATGGCGGGAATGAACCGGCAGGCTGATGCGTTCACGTTCATACTGCATGCCGCCCGCGCCTCCGGCGCCCGACACCCGTTCATGAGCCCGTCCGCAGCATATTCCCGCACCGCCATCGCCCTGCACTGGCTGGCCGGGGTGGCGATCATCGCCACCTTCAGCTTCGGCCTGTACATGGTCGACCTGCCGTTCTCGCCGGCGCGCATCCGCCAGTACAACTGGCACAAGTGGGCGGGCATCGCCATCCTGGCGCTGTCGGCGCTGCGCCTGCTGTGGCGCCTGCGGCATGCGCCGCCGCCGCTGCCGTCCGCCATGCCGGCCTGGCAGCGCAGGGTTTCGCACGCCACCCACCACCTGATGTACCTGCTGTTCTTCGCCGTGCCGCTGGCCGGCTGGGCCTACAGTTCGGCGGCCGGTTTTCCCGTGGTCTGGTTCGGCGTGCTGCCGCTGCCCGACTGGGTGCCGCGCGATGCCGGGCTGGCCGAACTGCTCAAGCCGGTGCACCGCGGCCTGGCCTATGCGCTGGGCGCGCTGGTGGTGCTGCACGTGGCGGCCGCGCTCAAGCACCAGTTCGTCGACCGCGACGGCCTGCTCTCGCGCATGCTCCCCTTTCTTTCCCGCTGAGGCTTCCATGCGCCGTTTTCTGATCGTATTCGCCTGCCTGCTGCCCGCCGTGGCCGCGGCCCAGCAGAAGCTGCTGCCCGCGCAGAGCGAAGTCGCCTTCACCAGCCGCCAGATGGGCGTGCCGGTGGACGGCCGCTTCGCGAAGTTCGACGCCCAGGTGGCCTTCGACCCGAAGAAGCCCGAGTCCGCGAAGATCGCCTTCAGCATCGACCTGGACAGTGTTTCGGTCGGCGACGCCGAGACCGTGCGCGAGGTGAGGAAGCCGGGCTGGTTCGACACCGCGAAGTTTCCGAAAGCCAGCTTCCAGTCCGGCGCCGTGAAGGCGCTGGGCGGCGGGCGCTTCGAGATCGCCGGCACGCTGTCGATCAAGGGCGTGGCGCGGCCCGTGACGGTGCCGGCCACCCTGGTGCAGCAGGGGCCGAACACCACGGCCACCGGCAGCTTCACCATCAAGCGCCTCGATTTCCGCATCGGCGACGGCGACTGGTCCGACGTCAGCCTGGTCGCCAACGATGTGGTCGTCAAATTCAGGCTCGCCCTCGCCGGCGTGCCGCCGCTCTGAACACCGCAAGCCCAGTCCAACGCCAAGGAGACTCCATGAACAAGACCCTGCTCGCCGTCGCCGCCCTCGCCCTGTCGCAAGCCGTTCCCGCGCAGGCCGAGAACTTCACCTACCGCATCGATCCCACCCACACCTTCGTGATGTGGGAGACCAAGCACTTCGGCGTGTCGACCAGCCGCGGCCGCTGGGACAAGACCGAAGGCGAGATCAGCATGGACCGCGCGGCCAAGACCGGCAGCGTGGACGTGACCATCGACATGTACTCGATCAACACCGGCGTCGCGCCCTTCAACACCCACCTGAAGAGCCCGGATTTCTTCGACACCGCCAACCATCCCACCGCGCGCTTCGTCGGCAAGGACGTGAAGTTCGACGGCGACAAGCCGGTCGAGGTGAGCGGCGTGCTGACCATGCGCGGCAAGAGCAACCCGGTGACGCTGAAGGCCACCGGCTTCGGCTGCTACCAGCACCCGCGCCTGAAGCGCGAGGTGTGCGGCGGCGACTTCGAGGCCACCATCAAGCGCACGCTGTGGGACATGAACTACGGCGTGGCCAACAAGGTGCTGGCCGACGAGATCCGCGTGGTGATCCAGGTCGAGGCGGCGCGCCAGTAGGCCTGAACCCGCCCGGCGTGCACGTTGCGCGTGCCGCGCCGCTTCAGGACTGCGGGCCGGCCAGCGCCTTCTCGAGGCGCCGCGCGAACACCGTCATCTCCTTGCCGGCCTGCTTGTCGCCGCGCGCCTCGGCCGCGGTGATGCCGCTGCGGTAGGCCTGCAGCGCATCGGCCGGCCGGCCGTCCTGTTCGAGCGCACGGCCGAGCAGCTTCCAGGCCGCCGAGTAGGCGGGGTCGGCCTGCAGCGCCGCGCGCAGATGCTCGGCGGCGCTCGCGGTCTCGCCGGCCTTCAGGTATTCGCCGCCCAGCGAGAAGCGCAGCAGCGCGCCGTCGCGCGGCGTGCCCAGCAGTTTCTCCAGTCGTTCGGTCAGGTCTGTAGGCATTTCGGCTAAGATTCAGCGGACAGCATAGTGCGCACCCGGGCAGGCAGGCCAGTGACGATTGTACCCATGCACCTGCCGCGCTCCATGCAAACCGACCAGATCGACCAGGAGGAGCCGAACCTGCGCACTGCAATCCACACCCCGGACGCCCCCGCCGCGATCGGCACCTATTCGCAGGCGATCCGCGCCGGCGACACGGTGTACCTCTCGGGTCAGATCGGTTTCGACCCGGCGACCATGAAACTGGCCGAGGGCCTGGACGCGCAGGCCCACCGCGTGTTCGCCAACCTCACCGCAGTGGCGCGCGCCGCCGGCCTGGGCCTGGACAGCGCCGTGCGCATGACGGTCTACCTGACCGACCTCGCGCACTTCGCGCGCGTGAACGAGATCATGGCGCAGTACGTCGCGCAACCCTATCCGGCGCGCGCCGCCGTCGGCGTCGCCAGCCTGCCGCGCGGTGCATTGATCGAGGTCGACGCCATCCTCCATGCCGGCTAGCGCCGGACGCGCGCCGCGCGCCGCGCCCGGCAAGGCGGCCAGGGCCGCACCCTCGCCGTTTCCGCGCGCGCTGGCCGCGCGCCTGGCCAAGCTCGGCATACGCTCGCGCTTCGACCTGGTGCTGCACCTGCCGCTGCGCTACGAGGACGAAACCGAACTGACCTCGGCCGAGCGCGCGCCGCCCGGCGTGCCGGTGCTGGTCGAGGCCGAGGTGGAGCGCACCGAGGTGGTGTTCCGTCCGCGCCGCCAGCTGATCGTGCACGCGCGCGCCGACGGCATACCGCTGGTGCTGCGTTTCTTCAGTTTCTATCCTAGCCAGGCGGCGCAGTTCAAGCGCGCGATCGAGGGTGCCGGCGAAGAGGGTTTGCGCGTGCGCGCCTTCCGCGAGGTCAAGAGCGGCTGGTTCGGCGCGGAGATGCTGCATCCGCGCTGCCGCTTCGTGCGCGCCGGCGATCCGCTGCCCGCAGCCCTGACGCCCATCTATCCGACCACCGCGGGCCTGGCGCAGCCTGTGCTGCGCAAGATGGTGCTGGGCGCCCTGGATGCCGAGCCCATGGCCGACACGCTGCCCGAGGCGCTGCGCCGCCGTTACACGCTCGAGGGCTTCGCCGAGGCGGTGCGCCTGCTGCACCGGCCGCCGCCGCAGGCCGATGCGTCGGCGCTGGCCGGGCGCACGCACCCGGCCTGGACGCGCGTGAAGTTCGACGAACTGATGGCGCAGCAGCTGTCGATGCGCCTGCACTACCTGGCGCGCCGCGAGCGCGCGGCGCCGGTGCTGGCCGGCCAGGGGCCGTTGCAGAAGCGCCTGCTCGCCGCGCTGCCGTTCCGCCTGACCGGCGCGCAGCGGCGCTGCCTGGCCGAGATCCTCGCCGACCTGGCGCAGGCGCATCCCATGCAGCGCCTGCTGCAGGGCGACGTGGGCAGCGGCAAGACCGTGCTCGCGGCGCTCGCCGCGCTGGCCGCGGCCGACGCCGGCTGGCAGGCGGCGGTGATGGCGCCCACCGAGATCCTGGCCGAGCAGCATTACCGCAAGTTCTCCGAGTGGCTCGCGCCGCTGGGCCTGTCCATCGCCTGGCTGCACGGCGGCCTGCCGCGCAAGGAGCGGCGCACGGCGCTGGCCGCGGTGGCTTCGGGCGAGGCGCGGATCGCCATCGGCACGCATGCGCTGTTCCAGGACGAGGTCGAGTTCGCGCGCCTCGGGCTCGCGGTGGTCGACGAACAGCATCGTTTCGGCGTGCAGCAGCGCCTGGCCCTGCGCCAGAAGGCCGCCGGCGCGGTGCCGCACCAGCTGATGATGAGCGCCACGCCCATCCCGCGCACGCTGTCGATGAGCTATTACGCCGACCTCGATGTGTCGGTGATCGACGAGCTGCCGCCGGGCCGCACGCCGGTCAAGACGCGCCTGGTGTCGAACGCGCGGCGCGACGAGGTGCTGGGGCGCATCCGCGACGCCTGCTCGGGCGGCCAGCAGGCCTACTGGGTCTGTCCGCTGATCGAGGAATCCGAGACCCTGGACCTGCAGACCGCGCTGGACGCGCACGCCGAGCTGCAGGCCGCGCTGCCCGGCGTGGCGGTGGGCCTGCTGCACGGGCGCCTGCCGACGGCCGAGAAGGCGGCGGTGATGGCCGCCTTCAAGGACAACCGCATCGGCCTGCTGGTGGCCACCACCGTGATCGAGGTCGGCGTCGACGTGCCCAACGCCTCGCTGATGGTGATCGAGCACGCCGAGCGCATCGGCCTGTCGCAGCTGCACCAGCTGCGCGGCCGGGTCGGGCGCGGCAGCCGCGAAAGCGTGTGCATCCTGCTGTACGCGAATCCGCTCTCGCAGACCGCGCGCGCACGTCTGAAGGTGATCTACGAACACAGCGACGGTTTCGAAGTGGCGCGCGCCGACCTGCACATCCGCGGCCCGGGCGAGTACCTCGGCGAGCGGCAGAGCGGGGCGCCGCTGCTGCGCTTCGCCGACCTGGAGCGCGACGCGCCGCTGATCCCCGCCGCGCGCGAGGCCGCCGAGCGCCTGCTGGCCGATGATCGCCCCGCCGCGCTGGCCCATGTCGAGCGCTGGCTGGGCGGGCGGCAGGATTTCGCGCGTGTCTGAGGCCTGCGCGGGCGCGGCGGGGGGATAATGGCCGGCGTGGACTTCGCCGCGTTCAGAAAGCGCATCGACGCATACGAGCGGCTGATCCGGCTCGACAAGCCGATCGGCACGCTGCTGCTGCTGTGGCCGACGCTGTGGGCGGTGTGGCTGGCCTCGCTCGGGCAACCCGAGTTGGAGATCCTGCTGGTGTTCTGCGTCGGCACGCTGCTGATGCGCTCGGCCGGCTGCGCGATGAACGATTACGCGGACCGCAGGTTCGACGCGCACGTCGAGCGCACCCGCGCGCGGCCGCTGGCGGCCGGCGAGATCCGCCCCCGGGAGGCGCTGGCGGTGGCCGGCGCGCTGGCGCTCGCCGCCTTCGGCTTCGTGCTGTTCCTGCATCCGCTGGCGATCAAGCTGTCCTTCGTGGCGCTGGCGATCGCCGCCAGCTACCCGTACACCAAGCGCTTCCTGCACCTGCCGCAGGCCTATCTGGGCGTGGCCTTCGGCTTCGGCATCCCGATGGCCTATGCGGCGATCCAGTGGCGGCTGCCGCCGATCTGCTGGTGGCTGCTGGCCGCCAACGTGTTCTGGGCCATCGCCTACGACACCGAGTACGCGATGGTCGATCGCGAGGACGACCGCAGGCTCGGCCTGCGCACCTCGGCGATCACGCTGGGCCGCCACGACGTGGCCGGGGTGATGCTGAGTTACGCGCTGATGCTCGCGCTGCTGGCCTGGGTCGGCGTGATGGCGCAACTGGGCCTGCCGTACTTCGCCGGACTGGCCGTGGCCGCAGTGATGATGGGCTATCATTGGACGCTGATCCGCAGCCGCGAGCGGGCGCGCTGCTTCAAGGCCTTCATGCACAACAACTGGGTGGGTGCGGTCATCTTCGCCGGCATCGTTCTTTCCTACCCGATTCCCGGGCTCTCGCCGTGAGCGAATCGCCCCTGGCGGTCTACGAGTTCCGGCGCGGCGCGCTGCGCGGCTCGCACCTGTCGCTGTCGGCCACCCGGCTCATGCATCGCGGCAACGGCTTTCACGAGGTCCTGCCGCTCGGGCACATTGCCGCGGTACGCGTGGCCTACGAGCGCGAGCCGGCGCGCATGAGTCAGGCTGCGGTACTCGGCATCGTCGCACTGATCGTGCTCGCCGTGACCCGGCCGCTGCAGGCGGCGCTGGCCTTCGGGCTCGCCGAGCTCGGCGCCCAGCCGCAGGGCGGCAGCCGCTTCCTGCTGGCGGCGCTGCAGGCGCTGGATCTGCTCGCCGCCGTCCTGCCCGCCGTCGCGCTGGGCCTGGCCCTTTGGGGTGCGCTGCGCTTCGTGCATGGCTGGCTGGGCTACACCGCGCTGACCGTGCTGTGCGGCGCGGGCGAGCGCGTGTATACCGCGCCGCGCCGCGACGCGGCCCTGTTCGAATTCGGCGATGCGCTGAGCGATCGCCTGTAAAGGGGAACCGAGTTGAGTTACGCGGATCTGCGCGAGTTCGTCGCGCAGCTCGAAGCGCAGGGCGAACTGAAGCGCGTGGCGGCGGAGGTGTCGCCGCGCCTGGAGATGACCGAGATCTGCGACCGCGTGCTGCGCGCCGGCGGCCCGGCCATCCTGTTCGAGAATCCCGCCGGTCACGACATGCCGGTGCTCGGCAATCTGTTCGGCACGGTGAACCGCGTGGCGCTGGCGATGGGCGTGGCGGCCGGCGCCGAGCCGCGCGCCGCGCTGCGCGACATCGGCCGCCTGCTGGCCGCGTTGAAGGAACCCGAGCCGCCGAAGGGATTCAAGGACGCCTGGGCCCGGCTGCCGCAATTGCGCCAGCTGGTGTCCAAGGTGCTCGACATGGCGCCGAAGACGGTTTCGTCGGCGCCCTGCCAGGACGTGGTGTGGGAAGGCAAGGACGTGGATCTGGGGCGCCTGCCGGTGCAGACCTGCTGGCCGGGCGACGCGGGACCCTTGATCACCTGGGGATTGACCGTGACGCGCGGGCCGCAGGGCCTGCCGCATTCGCGCACGCGGCAGAACCTGGGCATCTACCGGCAGCAGGTGATCGGCCCGAACCGCCTGATCATGCGCTGGCTCTCGCATCGCGGCGGGGCGCTCGATTTTCGCGACCATGGCCTCGCGCATCCCGGCCGCGCGTTCCCGGTCTCGGTGGTGCTGGGCGCCGACCCGGCCACGCTGCTGGCCGCGGTCACGCCGGTGCCCGACGCCCTGGGCGAGTACCAGTTCGCCGGCCTGCTGCGCGGTGCGCGCACCGAACTGGTTCGCTGCCTGGGCAACGAACTGCAGGTGCCGGCGCGCGCCGAGATCGTTCTGGAAGGCGTGATCCACCCGGACGACACGGCCGCCGAGGGTCCGTTCGGCGACCACACCGGCTATTACAACGAGGTCGACCGCTTTCCGGTGCTGACGGTCGAGCGCATCACATCACGCCGCGCGCCGATCTACCACTCGACCTACACCGGCAAGCCGCCGGACGAGCCGGCCATGCTGGGCATGGCGCTGAACGAGGTGTTCGTGCCGCTGCTGGCCAGGCAGTTTCCGGAGATCGTCGATTTCTACCTGCCGCCGGAAGGCTGCTCCTACCGGCTGGCGGTGGTGAGCATCCGCAAGCAGTACCCCGGCCACGCCAAGCGCGTGATGTTCGGCGTGTGGAGCTTCCTGCGCCAGTTCATGTACACCAAGTTCATCGTCGTCATCGACGAGGAAGTCGATGCGCGCGACTGGAAGGAGGTGGTGTGGGCGATCACCACGCGCGTCGATCCGGCGCGCGACACGCTGATCGCCGAGAACACGCCGATCGACTACCTGGACTTCGCCAGCCCGGTGTCGGGGCTGGGTTCCAAGATGGGCATCGACGCCACCAACAAATGGCCGGGCGAAACGCAGCGCGAATGGGGCAAGCCCATCGCCATGGACGAGGACGTCAAGCGTCGCATCGACGCCCTGTGGGGGGAACTGGGGCTCTAGGCCCCGGGCCGCGCAGCGCTCAGTCGCGCCCGCCGCGACCGATGACCACGCCGACCAGCACGCCGATGGCGGCGGCGATGCCGGCCGTCTTCCAGGGATTCTCGTGCGCGTAGCGATCGGTGGCGGCGGCGGCGGCCTTGGCCTTCTCGATGGCGAGCTGCTCGGCCTCGAGCATCTGCGCCTTGGCCGCGCGCAGGCTCTCCTCGAGCTTGGGGCGCAGCGCCTTCATGCGCTCGCTGGTGTCGGCGGCGGTCGCCTTGAGGAGCTCTTCGGTGTCGGCGACGACGGTCTTGATGTCGGCGATGAGTTTGCGGGTATCTGCAGTCATGGTGTTCTCCGGGAATGGGCCGCTACTGCGGCCCGGGTACATGGTAGGCCTGAAGTGCGGGGTGCGCTTGACTTGGGTCAATCCCGCGCGCCACGCTGGTGCACCCAGGCCAGCAGCGCGTCCTGGGCGGCCTGTGACTGGTGGGCGTTCGGGTGGTTGACCATCATCACCACGGCGTGGCGCCGCCCCTGGCGGTCCAGCACGTAGCCGGCGATCGCGCGCACGTCGGAGAGCAGGCCGGTCTTGACGTGCGCCTGTCCGGCCACCGGGTCGCTCTTCAGCCGCCGGCGCATGGTGCCGTCCACGGCGGCCAGCGGCATCGAGGCGATGAACTCGGGCATCAGCGCGCTCCTCCAGGCCGCCTGCAGCAGGGCCATCATGCTGGCCGCGCTGATGCGTTCGGCGCGCGACAGCCCCGAGCCGTTCTCGATCACCAGTTCCGGAGCCGCGATGCCCTTGCGGGCCAGCCATTCGCGGATCGCACGCGCAGCGTCCTCGGCGCGTGCGGGCGCGCCCGTGGATTCGGCGCCGATGGTCAGGAACAGCTGGCGGGCCATGACGTTGTTGGAGAACTTGTTGATGTCGCGCACGATCTCCGCCAGCGCGGGCGAGTCGACGCTGAGGAAGGGCTTGGCGCCGTCGCGCGCCGCGCCGTCGCGCGCATTGCCGTTCCACACGCCACCGGTCTCCGTCCACAGTTCGCGCATGGCGCCGGCGGCGTACTCGTTGGGGGCGATCAGCGCCACGTGCAGGTCGCGCTCGCCGCAGGCCAGCGGGTACTGGCCGGCGAAGCTTGCGCGCGGCCGCGGCGCGGACTCGAACGTCGGGCGCAGCAGGTCGCGGAACGCGCGCCCCTCCGGGCAGGCGCCTTCGGCGGACAGGCGCAGGGCGTTGCTCACCTCGAAGCCCGGCGGCCGCGGCTGCACGGCGATGCGCACCGCGCCGCGTTCGGCATCCGGCGCGAAGGAAAAGCGCAGCGACTTGTAGTTCAGCAGCAGGGCGTCGGGCAGCACGTTGTACGGGCGGAACTCGTCGCCGTCGAAGCGCCCGGTGTCGCCGCCGTTGCGCGCGAAGCGGCTGCGATCCAGCAGCAGGTCGCCGCGGATCTCGCGCAGGCCCTTGCCGCGCAGGCCGCGCAGCAGCATCCAGAAGGCCTCGTAGTCGAATTTCGGGTCGCCGTAGCCCTTCAGCACCAGGTCGCCCTCCAGGACGCCTTCCCGCAGGCTGCCGTTCAGGTAGGCCTCGGTGCGCCAGCGGTAGGCCGGACCGAGCAGTTCCAGCCCGGCATAGGTGGTCACCAGCTTCATGGTCGAGGCCGGATTCATGGGCGCGGCGGGGTTCAGCGCCAGGCTGCCGCGCGGACTGCCCACCTCCTGAACCAGCAGGGCGACGTTGCCCGGCGGGATGCCGGCGGCGCGCAGGGCCTGGGCGACCGTCGTCGGCAGCGCGTCGTTGCCCAAGGCCGAAGAGACCGGGGCCGCAAGCCCGGCTCCCAGGCAAAGGATGCGGATAACTCGTTGAATATTCATGGGGCTTTATTGTACGGCGTGTTGGCGTGGCATGCAGGTGGACGGTCGTCCAAACGGCCTCCGGGTGTGGCCGGACTTGAAATTCGGGGCGCGCATCCGTATCATTAGCACTCGTTGGGGATGAGTGCTAACAATGCTCTCCCCCGTATCCCGGGCCTGGCCCGATTCCGTCGAACCCCGAATCCAATTGGAGACCCGAATGAAAATTCGTCCCCTGCACGATCGTGTGATCGTCAAGCGCATCGAAGAAGAGCGCAAGACCGCCTCCGGCATCGTCATTCCCGACACCGCCGCCGAGAAACCTGACCAGGGCGAAATCGTTGCCGTAGGCAAAGGCAAGAAAGGCGAGGACGGCAAGTTGATCCCCCTCGACGTCAAAGTGGGTGACAAGGTCCTGTTCGGCAAATACAGCGGCCAGACCGTCAAGGTGCACGGCGAAGAGCTTCTCGTCATGCGCGAGGAAGACCTGATGGGCGTGCTGGAGTAATCCAGCCGCACACGTTTTCCGTATCCCGGCGCGAATCACCGCGCGAATCACAGCGAATTCCAGAATACAGTCACAGGAGAGAATCACAATGCCTGCCAAAGAGGTACGTTTCCACGAGAGCGCCCGTGTCAAGATGGTTCACGGGCTGAACATCCTGGCCGATGCGGTCAAGGTCACCCTGGGCCCCAAGGGCCGCAACGTCGTGCTCGAGCGCTCGTTCGGCGCCCCGACGGTCACCAAGGACGGCGTTTCGGTCGCCAAGGAAATCGAACTGAAGGACAAGTTCGAGAACATGGGCGCGCAGATGGTCAAGGAAGTCGCTTCCAAGACCTCCGACGTCGCCGGTGACGGCACCACCACCGCCACCGTGCTGGCCCAGGCCATCGTCCGCGAAGGCATGAAGTACGTGGCCGCCGGCATGAACCCGATGGACCTGAAGCGCGGCATCGACAAGGCCGTCGTGGCCATCGTCGAAGAGCTGAAGAAGATCTCCAAGCCCTGCACGACCTCGAAAGAGATCGCCCAGGTCGGCTCGATCTCGGCCAACTCCGACTCCGACATCGGCAAGATCATCGCCGACGCGATGGACAAGGTCGGCAAGGAAGGCGTGATCACCGTCGAGGACGGCAAGTCGCTGCAGAACGAGCTCGACGTGGTCGAGGGCATGCAGTTCGACCGCGGCTACCTGTCGCCCTACTTCATCAACAACCCGGACAAGCAGGTCGCGCTGCTCGACGACCCGTTCATCCTGCTGCACGACAAGAAGATCTCGTCGATCCGCGACCTGCTGCCGCTGCTCGAACAGATCGCGAAATCGGGTAAGCCGCTGCTGATCATCGCCGAGGAAGTCGAGGGCGAAGCCCTGGCCACCCTGGTGGTGAACGGCATCCGCGGCATCCTGAAAACCTGCGCCGTCAAGGCCCCGGGCTTCGGCGACCGTCGCAAGGCGATGCTGGAAGACCTCGCCATCCTGACGGGCGGCACGGTGATCAGCGAGGAACTCGGCCTCAAGCTCGAGAACGCCACCCTGAAGGACCTGGGTCGCGCCAAGAAGGTCGAGTGCGGCAAGGAGAACACCACGCTGATCGACGGCACGGGTGAGAAGAAGGCCATCGAGGCGCGCGTCAAGCAGATCCGCGTGCAGATCGAGGAAGCCACCAGCGACTACGACCGCGAGAAGCTGCAGGAGCGCGTCGCCAAGCTGGCCGGCGGTGTGGCGGTGATCAAGGTCGGTGCCGCCACCGAAGTCGAGATGAAGGAAAAGAAGGCCCGCGTCGAAGACGCCCTGCACGCCACGCGTGCGGCGGTGGAAGAAGGCGTGGTCCCCGGCGGCGGCGTCGCGCTGGTGCGCGCCCGTTCGGCGGTCGGCAAGCTGAAGGCCGAGAACCATGACCAGGAAGCCGGCATGAAGATCGTGCTGCGCGCCCTGGAAGAGCCGATGCGCCAGATCGTGGCCAACGCCGGCGCCGAGCCCTCGGTGGTCCTGAACAAGGTCCTCGAAGGCAAGGGCAGCAACTACGGCTACAACGCGCAGACCGAAGAGTACGGCGATCTGGTCGAGATGGGCGTGATCGATCCGACCAAGGTGACGCGCACCGCGCTGCAGAACGCGGCCTCCGTGGCCAGCCTGATGCTCACCACCGACGCGATGGTTGCGGAACTGGTGGAAGACAAGAAGGGCGGCATGCCCGACATGGGCGGCATGGGCGGGATGGGCGGCATGGGTGGCATGGGCGGGATGGATATGTAACGAGCAAAGCTAGTTACATACCTCCTGGAAAGCTAGGAACAGGATTGGTGGGTTCTGGCGGGCGATGCCCGCCGTAACCCGCCACCCCGTACCTCCTTCCTTCCAAGGCTCGCTGCATGAAAAGCCCCGCTTCGGCGGGGCTTTTCTTTTGTTACACTCGATCGAGCGCTCCGTAGAGGGTGCTGATCACGAGCGGGTGGAGACGGCATGCGCATACTCATTGCGGAGGACGACGCGATCCTGGCCGACGGGCTGCAACGCGCGTTGCGCCAGGCCGGCTATGCCGTCGACTGGGTGGGAAACGGGCTGGAGGCCGACTCCGCGGTCGATGCCAACGAGTTCGACCTGCTGATCCTCGACATCGGCCTGCCGAAGAAATCCGGTCTCGAAGTTCTGAAACGACTGCGCGCCAGGGATTCGCACCTGCCGGTGCTGATCCTCACGGCGCTGGACGGCGTGAACGACCGTGTGCGCGGCCTGGACCTGGGCGCCGACGACTATCTGGCCAAGCCTTTCGAGCTGGCCGAGCTCGAGGCGCGCGTGCGCGCGCTGACGCGACGCGGCATGTCGGGCAGCTCGACGCTGATGAAGCACGGACCGCTGAGTTTCGACCAGGTGGGTCGCGTGGCGCGGCTCAACGGCGATCCGCTGGATCTTTCGGCGCGCGAGGTGAGCCTGCTGGAAATCTTCCTGCAGCGCACCGGCCGGCTGGTGTCCAAGGACCAGCTCGTCGACCACCTGTGCGAATGGGGCGAGGAGGTGTCGGCCAACGCGATCGAGGTCTACGTGCATCGCCTCAGGAAGAAGCTGGAGAACGGCGGCGTGCGCATCGTCACCGTGCGCGGGCTGGGCTACAGCCTGGAAAAGCCCGCCCAGTAGGCGCGTCCGGGTCCGGCGCTTGAAGAATCCGATCCCGGGCAATCCGGGCCGCCTGTCGCTGCTGGTCGAAATCCTCGACTGGCTGCTCGCGCCGCTGATGGTGCTGTGGCCGCTGTCGGTGCTGGTGACCTATTACGGCGCCAACGTGATCGCCAACATCCCCTACGATCGCGCCCTGCGCGACGCCGCCAACGCGCTCTCGCAGCAGGTGCGCATCGAGGACAACCGGGCGCGCATCGCGCTGCCGGCCGCGGCGACCAACTTCCTGCGCGCCGACGAGCTCGACACGATCTCCTTCCAGGTGCGCGGCATGCGCGGTGAGGTGCTGGCAGGCGACCGCGAACTGCCGGAGATCTTTCCCGAAGACGAGAACACGCCGCAGCACGTGGTCTACTTCCGCGATGACGCCTGGCACGGGGAACCCGTGCGCATCGCCTACATGTTCATCTTCGCGCCCAGCGGAGAGCGCACGCGGCGCGTGCTGATCCAGGTCGGCGAAACCCTTCATCAAGCGCCAGCAACCTGGCCAACGAGATCATCGCCGGCATCATCATTCCTCAGTTTCTGATCATCTTCCGCTGGCGGTGCTGCTGGTCTGGTTCGGGCTCACGCAGGGGCATCCGGCCGCTCGATGAACTGCGCGTGCGGCTGCGCAGCCGGCGCCCCAGCGACCTGTCGCCCATCGACGAGGAGGACGTACCCGAGGAGATCGCGCCGCTGATCGCGGCCTTCAACGAGATGCTCGAGCGCCTGGCGCAGAACATGAAGGCGCAGGAGCGTTTCATCGCCGACGCGGCCCACCAGATGCGCACCCCGCTGGCCGGCCTGCGCACCCAGCTGGAGGTCGCCTTGCGCCAGAAGGATCCGCGCGAGGTGCAGGCGTCGCTCGAGCGCATCCGCACCGGCGTGGAACGCACCGCGCACATGATCAGCCAGCTGCTGTCGCTGGCGCGCTCGCAGAGCGAGACGCCGCCGCAGTTCGAACTGATGGACCTCGACGCGCTGCTGCGCGAGATCACCCAGGAATGGGTGCCGGCGGCATTCGAGCGCAACATCGACCTGGGCTTCGAGGGCCTGGCCGCGCGCCAGGCCGCACAGGCGCGCATCGAGGGCAATCCGCTGCTGCTGCGCGAGCTGTTCAACAACCTGATCGACAACGCGATCCGCTACAGTCCGCGCGGCGGGCGGGTCACGGTGCGCCTGCGCCTGCGCGAGTTCGTCATCGCGGAGGTCGAGGATAACGGCCCGGGCATCGACGAGAAGCAGCGTGAGCTGGTATTCGAGCGCTTCTATCGCATGTCGGGCACCGAGGCACATGGTTCGGGGCTGGGCTTGCCCATCGTGCGTTCGATCGCCAACAGCCACCGCGCCAGCGTGCAGGTGCGCGCCAATCCGACCGAACAGGGCAGCGTGTTCAGCGTCGTGTTCCCGCGCGGCGCGCCCGCCCCGGTCGGCTAGGTCGAACGGCCTAGACGCCGTTTCGCAGATTCAGCCTCTTGAAAGCTTGCCGTCAGGCGGAACACGGTTCGAAGGGATAGTGTGGGAACTGACCGTCCGAAGCGCGGGATTCGTTTCCTGCGCCTCGGTTCGTGTCTCCCTCCTTGGACAGCAGCTTGTCCTTAAGCCACCGCCAGCCGGTGGCTTTTCTTTTTGTTGCGTGGCGCGGCCGTTTGCCGCGCTGCGGCGACGGTTTGGCGAGCCCGGGGTTTTCCCCTATAATCCGCAGCCTTCCAGCGCGCCGCAGCCTTGTCTTCGCGTCGCGTCCGGTACGGCCAAGTAGCTCAGTCGGTAGAGCAGCGGATTGAAAATCCGTGTGTCGGTGGTTCGATTCCGCCCTTGGCCACCATCAACCCCCCCATGCCAGCGAACCTGACGACGAGCGCGGGCGCCTCTGCGCTATTCTGCGTGCCCCTATGAAGATCTTCTACGGCTGGCGGATGGTCGCCGCAGGCAGCGGCATACAGTTCCTGCAGGCGGGCCTGCTGCACCAGGCCTTCGGCGCCTATTTCGCGGTGCTGATCCAGGAGTTCGGCTGGAGCAAGACCGCCCTGTCCGGGGCCGCCGCGCTGCAGCCCATGGAGGCCGCCGTGCTCGGCCCGGTGCTGGGCTGGATCATCGACCGTTTCGGCCCGCAGGGCATGATCCGCATCGGCGTCGTGATCTTCGGCCTGGGCTTCATGCTGCTCAGCCAGATCGACACGCTGCTCGGTTTCTACGGCGCGTTCATCGTCATCGCCTTCGGCGCCAGCCTGTGCGGGTTCTTTCCGATCAACGTCGCCATCATCCACTGGTTCGAGCGCTACCGCGCGCGCGCACTGTCCTCGCTGTCCCTGGGCCTGGCGATCGGCGGCGTGTTCGTGCCGGTCGTCGCCTGGTGCATGCAGACCTACGGCTGGCGCGCGACCGCGTTCGGCTCGGGGGTGTTCGCGATCCTGGTCGGCTGGCCGATGGCGCGCGTGTTCCGGCGCAGACCCGAGGACATGGGCGAGACCATCGACGGCCTGCCGCCGGTGGCCCCCAAGGCGGGCGAGGACGAGCCGGAGGGCCAGCGCGAGTTCACCGCCCGCGAGGCGCTGCGCACCAGCGCCTTCTGGCTGCTCGGGCTGGGCCATGCCTTCGCGCTGCTGGTGGTCACCTCGGTCAACGTGCACGGCATCACGCACATGAAGGAGGGCCTGGGTTACACCCTGGCCCAGGCTTCCCTGGTCATCACCCTGATGACGCTGGCGCAGGTCGGCGGGGTGCTGGTCGGTTGGGCGGTCGGCGATCGCTACGAGAAGCGCTACGTGGCCGCGATCTGCATGCTGATGCACGCCGCCGGTCTGCTGATGCTCACTTACGCGAACGGCAACGCCATGCTGATCGCCTTCGCGGTGCTGCACGGCGGCGCCTGGGGCTTGCGCGGCCCGTTCATGCAGGCGCTCCGCGCCGACTACTTCGGCCGGCGCTCGATCGGCATGATCCTCGGCCTGTCGGCCCTGATCATCGTCATCGGCCAGGTCGGCGGGCCCATCGTGGCCGGCGCCTTCGCCGACCTGACCGGCGATTACCGCGTCGGCTTCACCGCGCTGTCGGTGCTGGCCGGGCTGGGTTCGCTGTTCTTCGTCCTGGCGCGCAAGCCGAAATAGGCATCCTGTCGGTTGGTCGGTCGGTCAGGCCGGGCGCGCTTGCGCGCGCGCCCTGAGCAGCGCGATCCGCTGATCGCGCTCGCGCGGCAGGCCGCCGTGGTCCAGCATGCGCTCGGCCAGGTAGCCGTAGTCGCCGCGCATCAGCCGCCACCAGACCACCTGATTGTTGGCGATGTCCGAGAACACGATGACCCCGCGCTCCGCGTAGTAGCGCCATTCGGCGCGAAAGCTGGCCGACATCTCGGCCCAGTGCAGGCCGGGGTGGCGGTGATGCAGCGCGTGGTAGCCGTCGTTGAAGCAGCGATGGTTGTGGCTGGCGTTCACCAGGATGGTGGCGTTGCGCACGCCGTCGTCGAGCGCGTCGATCTGCACGAAGGCGTGCTGCGCCCAGTTGCCGGCCATCAGGAAGAAGCGCGTCAGCGCGTAGGGCAGCAGCAGTGTCGCGGTCGCGGCGGCCGGCGCCAGCAGCAGTCCGGCGGCAAGCAGCGCCAGGTGGGCGCACTCGCCGGCGACGAACCGGCGCAGCGCGCGGCGGCGGCCGTGTGCGCGCAGGTAGCGCGCGAGCTCGAAGTTGCCCAGCACCAGGAAGCGCAGGTAGTAGCGCAGGAAATCCGCGGGGCTGTCGCGCCGGTAGCGCAGCGTGCTCGACAGGTCCTGCGGGCGGTTCTCCTCGGCATGGTGCATCAGCAGGTGGTGCGCGCGGTAGGCGAACGGCGACAGGCCGTAGAGCAGCGGCAGTCCGTGCAGGATCGCGGCCTGCAGCCAGCGGCCGCGGCCCGTGAACGCTGGGCGGTGCTCGAGGGCGTGCACCATCAGCATCACCGGTCCGCCGTATGCGGCATACAGCAACCACAGATAGGGCAGGGCCAGCAGACCGGCAAGCCAGCCGGGAACGGCGAACAGCAGCGCGGCGCAGGCCGTGAGCTGCAGGCCTGCGCGCAGCGCCAGGCGCACGAAGGCCAGGTCGCGCACGTCGCGCAGCCAGCGCATGCAGGCGCGCTCGAGGGCATTGCGCGGCGCATCGCCCTGCGGGCACGGGTCGGTGATCTGCACTGCGAGATTGCCGGTCACGGCGGCTCAGCCCTGGGTGCGCGCCGTGCGTCGCTGGGTGCGGAACAGCCGGTCCCAGAAGGCGTGGTGACGCCGAGAATTGCGGCGCAGGTCGACGTGGTGGCCGCGATGGAAATGCGCCAGCCTGCCCGAGGCCAGCCGGTGACCGGGCCGGTGCATGCGTCGGTGCACGGCGCGAAACCACGAATACTGCAGGCACAGACCCGCGGTCAGTCCGCCGGCGAGCGCCGCACCGCCGCCGAGGGCGTGCAGCGCGGCCCAAGCCAGCAGGGCGACCACGATGGGGCCGAAGTAGGAGAGCGGGTCGATCTGCTCGCGTGCCGGCGCGGCGTGGTGGCGTGCATGCACGCGCGCGGCGAGCGCGGGACCGTGCAGCACGAAGCGGTGCACGGCGTACTCGGCCCGCGAGCCGACCAGCCAACCGGCCAGCAGGGCCGCGGCGGTGATCGCCGCGCTGTCGCGCGCGCCCGCCGCCAGCAGCGCCAGCGCGGCACCGACCAGCAGCGCGTAGTGCAGTGCGCTGGCCGCCTTGCGCCTCAGTTCTTCGCCGCGTCCGGGTTCCACGTTTCCAGTGCCTTGCTCGTGTAGGCGTAGCCTGCCTCGTCCAGTGCTCGGGCGTACCGGTCGCCCACGTCAACGCCCTCGAGCGGGGGGGTGAGGTAAAGGGATGCGCAGCCGCGCATGGCCGCCGCGTGGTTGCTGCTGGCGAGCAGCATGGCGCGCACCAGCAGGCGCCCCAGGCGCGGCGGGCCCTCGGCGGCGCCGTCGGTCAGGCCGCGCATCAACACGCTCCAGCCCGACAGGTCCGCGTCGTCCGCCACACCGGCTCGCAGCGCAGTGACGCCGCTGACGTTGACGGCGATCACCGGGCCGGCGTTGAGTCCGGCCATCAGGTCGGCCGGCACGTTGTTCAGCAGGCCGCCGTCGACGTACAGCTCGCCGCCTTCGACCAGCGGCGGCATGATGCCCGGCACCGCGTTGCTGGCCGACACCCAGCGGCGCAGGCTGCCGAATTCCGCGGTCTTGACGGTGCCGTGCGTGAGGTTGCAGGCAACGCAGAAGTAACGGCGCCACAGATCCTCGATCGCCTTTTCGCCGAACAGGGCCCGCATGGCCTGCGCCAGGCGTCTTCCCGAGAGCAGCGACACCAGAGGCAGCGTAAGGCCGGAGAAGGGCTTGATTCCCAGCATGCCGCGCAGCGTGGCTTGGATCTCGTGCGCGTCCTGCCCCAGCGCGGCAAGCGCGCCGACCACCGCGCCCATGCTGGTGCCGCCGATCACGTCCACCGGGATCCCGGCCTCGGCCAGCGCGCGCAGCGCGCCGACTTCGGCAAAGGCCCTGGCGCCGCCCCCGCCCAGCGCCAGGCCGACCAAGCGGCCAGCAGGTGGCGGCACCGGCGTTGCATGTCCTGTGCGGCGCCTTCGCGCAGGTGGTGGTGGCGGCGCAGGCGCCGCGACGCGAGCCAGCGTGCGGTGTGCGCCGGTTGGGTGCAGGAGGACGGATGCAGCAGCACCAGTTCGCTGCCGCGCAGGTCAGCGTCGCGCGAACTCCCGGTGTTGGCGTCGGCGTGCAGCAGGCGCTCGACCTCACCAGGGCTGTGCGGATTCGGCATCGGCCTGCGCGACGACCAGCACGCGGTCGGCCTGGCGCAGGCACAGGCAGAATCAGGCGTTGGGCTGCGGGTCGCAGACATACAGCAGCGGGCCGTGCTGCTGCTCCTGATCGTCAGCCAGGCGCCGAGCGCGGCGTCCGGCCCGGCTGCACCGTCCAGCCGCTGCAGCGCGCCCGGGAAGCGTGCCTCGACACCCGCGCGGTCGATGCGTTGCGCCGAGAGCATGCCGCGCAGGGTGGTTTCCAGTGCGAGCGCGAAGGCCGCGGCCTGCGCCGGGCCGCAGGCCGGCACCAGGGCCAGCGTGGATAGCTTCTCCTGGCCGCGCGGGGCGCGGTTCACCAGGCGGCTGGTGAGCACCTGGATGAACTGCCGCGTCACGCTGGGGTGGCGCTGCATGAATTCCAGGAATGTGTGGTTCGAGATGCGCACCAGGCGCAGGTCGCGCAGCGCCGTGACGTGGCCGTGCGCGTGCCCCCGCTCAGCAGGCTCATCTCGCCGATCATTTCGCCGCGCCCGATCTCGCCCGGGCGCAGCGTGCGGCCGTCCGCGTCTTCCTGCGTGGCGATCAATCGTCCGCCGATCAGGATGTAGAGGGCGTCCGAGGGATCGCCGCGGCGCACCAGGGTCGCGCCGCCGGCCAAACCTGCTCGAACTCTCCGCCGATGCCGCGCAGGAAGGCGGTGTCCGTCAGGATAGAGACGCGCCAGGTCGGCGAAGAAGCCGGCGAGCGCGTTCTCAGTCATGCGGGACGGCGCTGCGCGAACCGCGCGCGAGGGGGTGGGGCTGCATCGGATTCCGTCTTCTTCTCGGGTTCGCGCGTGCGCGCGGATCGCCGCGCGTTCGACTCCTGCGGCGCCGATTCTAATGCAGGTGCGATGCCCGGCGGCGGGATATCAGCCTCAACGCAGGGCGAGCAGCGCGATGCCCGTCAGCACCAGCGCCGCGCCGAGCGCGGTGCGCAGGTTCAGTGCGTCGCGATCCTTCAGCAGCAGCACGCTCACCGGGAACACCACCAGCGGTGTGGTGTAGCTGATCAGGGTCGCGATGGCGATTTCGATGCGCTGCATGGCCAGTGATCCGAACACCGTACCGCACATGGTGGCCACCCCGCTCAGCGCGAACAGGGCTAGGCCGGTGCGGTTGCCGGCGCGCAGGCGCAGTGCCGTGGCGCGCCATTCGCGGTTGGCGGCGAGCAGGCAGACGAGCGCGGCGACGTTGGAGATCAGCGCGCCGAGCACGGCCTCGTCCCAGTTGCGCATGGCCATGCCGCGGAACGCGTTGCCGATGCCGAAGCCGGCGACAGTGAGCAGGCTGAGCAGGGCGGCGCGCCTGAGCAGGGCGCCGGAGGGCGGCGGCTTGTCTGCGCTGCCCTTCGCGGAAGGCTGCGTGCACCACAGGCCGGCCATGATCATCGCCATCAGGCCCAGCTCGTAGGCGCCCAGGGTCTCGCCCACCAGCAGCCAGGCGCCGATCAGCGTGAATGCGGGCGAAGCGGTGTGCAGCACGCTGGCGCGCGAAGGGCCGAGCAGTTGCACGGCGTCGAGCAGCATGCGGCGGCCCAGGTAGATGCCGACCACGCCCGAGAGCACGAACCAGCCGGCGGCCTCCCAGTGCAGGGTGAGCGGCGCATTGCGCAACGCGAGTTCGACCGCCAGCACCAGGCTGCCGAAGGCCAGGTTCATGGCCAGCACCACGACGAAGCCGAGTTCGGCGGGCATGCGCGCCATGGCGGCGCGCGTGATGAATATGTTGACCGCCCAGCACAGCATGGAGGTCAGCGCGAAGGCGAGTCCCATGCGGCTAGCATACGTACACAGCAGCCGTCCCGGCGCGCAAGTCGCGCTGCGAAATGCGGCCGCGCGCCGGTTCGCGCCGGTTCGCGGTAATCTTACGGCCCCGCAGCGCTGCACAGGGCGCACTGCGGCATTCCTGAGGATTGCACCGCGATGAGTTCGATTACAACCCCGGCGTGCCGCGCCGTGCGCGCATGAGCGGCGCACGGCCCGCTTACTGGGGGCTGGTGCTGGCGGCCTCGGCGATTCTCATGATCACCATGGGTGTGCGCCAATCGCTGGGCCTGTACGTTTCACCGATCAACAGCGCCACCGGCGTGGGCATCGTCGCCATCAGCTTCGCGCTGGCCATCGGCCAGTTCGTCTGGGGCGCCGCCCAGCCGCTGTTCGGCATGCTGGCCGATCGCGTCGGTAATGCGCGCGTGGTGGTGATCGGCGCGGTGCTGCTCGCGCTGGGCCTGGCGGCGACGCCCTTCGTCGATTCGACCCTCGGGCTCGCGCTGTGCCTGGGGGTGGTCTCCGCGGCCGGCGCAGGCGCGGGCAGCTTCTCGATCCTGATCGGCGCGGCGGCCAAGCGCCTGCCGGCCGAGCGGCGCGCGTTCGCCTCCGGGTTCATCAATGCCGGAGGATCGTTCGGCCAGTTCGTGTTCGCACCGCTCTCGCAGGCCTGATCCCGCGCCTGGGCTGGATGGTCGCGATGTGGGCCGGCGCGATCACGCTGCCTTGGCCACCATACCGCTGGCCAGGCCGCTGCGCGATGCGCCGGGTCCCGCCGCCCCCCCGGGGCCGGGCGAGGAGCGCGGTCTGAAGGCGCAACTCGCCGTGTCCTTCAGTGACCCGTCCTACTGGTGCCTGCACCTGGGCTTCTTCACCTGCGGCTTCCACATCGCCTTCCTGGTCACCCACCTGCCCGGCGAGGTCGGCCTGTGCGGCCTGGCCGCCACGGTGTCGGCGGCCTCGCTGGCGATCATCGGCCTGTCGAACATCGTCGGCAGCCTGGGTGCCGGGTGGCTGTCGCAGAAGCACAGCATGAAGATGATCCTGTTCTGGATGTACGCCTCGCGCGCGGTCGCGGTGGGCATCTACCTGATGTTGCCGAAGGAACCGTGGACCTTCTACGCGTTCTCCGTGGTGCTCGGCCTGACCTGGCTGGCCACCGTGCCGCCGACCGCCGGCCTGGTGGCCAAGCTGTTCGGCGTGCGCTACTTGGCCACGCTGTTCGGCTTCACGCTGTTGTCGCACCAGATCGGCGGCTTCTTCGGCGCCTGGCTGGGCGGCCTGGCGCTGGCCGGTACCGGCAGTTACGATTGGATGTGGTACGCGGACATCGTGCTGGCGCTGATCGCGGCGGTGGCCAATCTGCCGATACGCGAAGCGCCGGTGCGGCCGGCGGCGCAGGCCGCCTGAGCGCGCAGACCTTCCTTTCTCACCCGCTTTTCAACCCGCAAAAGGAGTCGTCATGCCCCTGATACATGTCAGTCTGTTCGAAGGTCGCACGCAGGACCAGAAGCGCGCATTCGTGGAAGCCGTCACCGCGGCCGTGACGAAGACGCTGAATTCGCCGCCCGAGTCGGTCGACATCATTTTCGAGGACGTGAAGAAGTCCGACTGGGCCTCGGCCGGCAAGTTCGCCTCGGATCCCAAGAAGACGCAATTCTCGAAGATTTGCTTTGTGAAACCCGCTCCTGGAGCGGGTTTCAAGGCAGTTCGTGTATCGGTAAAGATACATCTCCGAGGCCGGAGCCGCTTTCGTCCTTGAGTCCGATGCCGGTCAGGCCGCGCGTCAGCGCGGCCGAGCACAGCCAGTCCAGGCGCCGCGCTGCGGCCGCGTAGGGCAGCCCTTCCGGGCGCACATTGGAGATGCAATTGCGTTCCGCGTCGCTGCGCCCGATGCGCGGTGCGTACGTCAGGTACAGCCCCAGGCTGTCCGGCGAGGACAGGCCCGGGCGTTCGCCGATCATCACCACCACCAGTTTTGCGCCCAGGCGCCCGCCGATCTCGTCGCCGAGTGCGACGCGGCCCTGCGTCGCGATCACCGTTTGCGCCGATTCCCAGCGCGCGGCATGGCATGCCTGCAGCGCGGCCAGCAGCGGCGCCGCGTGCTTCTGCACGGCCGGCGCGGACAGCCCGTCCTCGATCGCCACGACGATGTCGGCACGCGTGCCTGCGGCGTCCAGCGCCTGCGCGCTCGCCGCGTCCAGCTTGCGCCCGAGGTCCGGCCGCATGAGGTAGGTCGCGCGATCCGGCGCGGCGCTGCGCACCTGCAGCGCGGCATGGCCGGCGGCACGCAGTTGCACACGCAGCGCATCGACGTCGAGCGCGGCGTGCACGGCGTCGCGCGCCCGCGCATGCGCCAGGCCGAACTCCAGCAGGGCCTGTGTGGGCAGGGCGGATCCGGCGCGGCCCAGGGCGATGCGCGCCGGTGTATGACGCCGCAGTTCGACCCACGGATCGGCGAACGCCGCGGGTGCGTTGCGCGGTGCGTCGGCCCCGCTCATGCCGCGCCCATCTCCGCGGCGGCGGCCAGCAGGCGGTTGCCCGCCTGCGCCGGCAGCAGGGTGCCGTGCGCGTCGGCCAGTTGCATCTTCTGCAGCCAGGCCTCGAACTCGGGCGCGCGCCTGAGTCCCAGCACCTCGCGCACGTAAAGGGCGTCGTGGAACGAGGTGCTCTGGTAGTTCAGCATCACGTCGTCCGCACCCGGCACGCCCATCATGAAGTTCACGCCGGCCGCGCCAAGCAGCGTGAGCAGGGTGTCCATGTCGTCCTGGTCGGCTTCGGCGTGGTTGGTGTAGCAGACATCGACGCCCAGCGGCACGCCGAGCAGCTTGCCGCAGAAGTGGTCCTCCAGTCCGGCGCGGATGATCTGCTTGCCGTCGTACAGGTACTCCGGACCGATGAACCCGACCACGGTGTTGGTGAGCAGGGGCTTGTAATGACGCGCCACGCCGTAAGCGCGCTTCCACCGTCTGCTGGTCCACGCCCCAGTGTGCACCGGCCGACAGCGCGCTGCCCTGGCCGGTTTCGAAGTACATGACGTTGTCGCCCAGCGTGCCGCGCCGTAGCGACAGCGCGGCGGCGCGTGCTTCGGCCAGCAGCGCGAGCGAGATGCCGAAGCTCTCGTTGGCCTGTTGCGTGCCGGCGATCGACTGGAACACCAGGTCGAGCGGCGCGCCGGCCTCGATGCCGCGGATCTGGTTGGTGACGTGGGTCAGTACGCAGGATTGTGTCGGGATCTCGAAGCGGCGGATGAGCTCGTCCAGCGCGCGCCACAGTTCCATGAACACCGGCAGGCCGTCGCCGGCCGGGTTGATGCCGATCACCGCGTCGCCGCAGCCGTACAGCAGTCCGTCGAAGATCGAGGCGGCGATGCCGCGGGCGTCATCCGTCGGATGGTTGGGCTGCAGGCGCACCGCCAGATGCCCGGGCAGCCCGATGGTGTCGCGAAAGCGCGTCACCACGCGGCACTTTCTCGCCGCCAGCACCAGATCCTGGTTGCGCATCAGCTTGCTGGTCGCGGCGACCATCTCGGGCAGCAGGCCGGGCGCGAGGCGGGTCAGCGCATCGGAGGTCGCGGCCTCGGAGAGCAGCCAGTTGCGGAACTCGCCCACGGTCAGGTGCGCGACCGGGGCGAAGGCGTCCGCATCGTGGGTGTCGAGGATCAGGCGCGTGACTTCGTCGGCCTCGTAGGGCACCAGGGCCTCGTCGAGGAAACGCCTGAGCGGCAGGTCGGCCAGGGCCAGCCGCGCGGCCATGCGTTGCTCGGCGCTGATGGCGGCCACCCCTGCCAGAGCGTCGCCGGAACGCAGCGGCGTGGCCTTGGCCAGCAGGTCCTTCAGGTCGGCGAAGCGCCAGTTGAAGCCGCCGAGGGTGTGCGCGTAGCCCATCGCGGCGAGTATAGCCGCACTGCGCCGCGCGCTGCGCGGCAGCAGCCCGGCTGCGCTTCAGGGGCGAATGTAGGCGTAGCCCTGCTGCTGCCTTTGCATCAGTTGCACCACGCCGGCCGGCACGTAGCTGAGCGCCGGCAGCATGTCTTCCTTGCTGAGCTTCTGGTTGGTCAGGGTGTTCTCGCAGGCGACGATATTGATGCCCGTGGACTGCGCGTCCTTGATGCGCGTGGCGACCGGCGATTCCAGCCTGAGCATGGCGATGCCCGGACCGTAGGCGACGATCTCTATCGTCACGTTCTTCACCCCGAGATCGGATTGCACGTTCTTCGCATTGTTCAGCGCGAGGTTCCACCTGGCCGGATCGTTGTCGCTGACCTGGAACACGATGCGGTTCTTGCCCGCCGGGGACTGCGCCTGGGCGGGGGCGGTTGCCGCGATGCAGGCGCAGGCGAGCAGGGCGAGCAGGCGGGAGGTCAGTCGGACGAAGTGCATGTCGGTTCTCCGGTGGTGTGCGGCGCTACTTCTTTTCCAGCGATTCGCGTTCCATCAGCAGGTAGGTGCCGTAGGCGTTGATGCGATTGGCCGCCTCGAAAGCCGGCATGCGCGCGTACCGGCTCCAGTCCGCGTTCTTATAGGCTTCTTCGAAGGACAGCAGGTCCTCGACCGCCTTGCCCATCGTGGCGCGCAGGTGGCGCAGGTAGTCGCGCGTGAGCGCGAGCTCGGCCACCGGGTCGCGCGACACCGCGCCGTGGCCCGGCACCATGGTCTTCGGCCCCAGGGCGATCAGTTTCTCCATGGTGGCCAGCCAGCGCCGCGTGTCGGCGTTGCCGACGAAGGGGATGCGTCCACTGAACAGGATGTCGCCGGAGTACAGCACCTGGTCTTCACGCACGATCACCACCAGGTCGTCGGGAGCGTGCGCCGGGCCCATGTAGACGAGGTCGAAGTTCAGCCCGCCCAGCGCGAAGGACGCGTCGCCCTCCAGCCAGCGGTCCGGCGGGATCAGGGTGGTCTGGTCGTCCACCCAGGGCGCGAGGTCGCGGCGGCGCTGGTCGAGGCGTGCGGCGCCCTCGCCGCTTTCCAGGTACTCGCGCGCCCCCTTGTGCGCCCAGATCTCGGCACCGGCCTGCTTGAACGGGGCCAGGCCGTAGAAATGGTCGGCGTGGTAGTGGGTGACGATGACGCGGCGTATCGGCTTGTCGGTGATCGCGCGGATCGCGGCGAGGAAGGCACGGCCCAGGGGTATCGTGCCCAGGGCATCGATGACGACCACGCCTTCCCCGGTGACCACGAAACCGGCGTTGGAGTTGTAGCCCTGGTTGGCGCGATTGGCGGGTCCTGCCTGCCCCTGCACGTACCAGGCGTGTTTGCTCACGCGCACCGGCACGACCTTGGGGTCGGCACTTCGGGCAGCCGTCACGACCAGGGCGCAGAGCGCGAAACCGCAGACCAGGCGGCGCAGCAGCGGATGGTTCATCGAGCTACTCGCAGGCTTCAGGCGATGCCCGGATTGCCGTCCATGCCCTTCAGGCGCGGCGAGGTTCAGCGCCAGGGGCCGGATGGTCTTCTTTTCGCGCAGGTAGCGGGCCATCAGGTCCCAGACCGGCTCGCCGCCGGACTTGCGGGCTTCCCTCGGAAACCGGCGCCCAGCCGGCGACCTCTATTCTTCGCCGCTTCGATGGGTTTGCCCTTGAGCTGCATGTCGAGGATGCGGCTGCCCATCTTCGCGTTCGGATCGCAGGTGTACGCAAGGCCACCCACGCGCACCATGTCTCCGCCCTGCTGGTAGTACGGGTCGGGGTTGAACAGGTTGTCGCAGACATCCTCGAGCACGGTCTTGATGGTCTCGCCGGTCATCTCGGACACCGTTGTGTACGGATAGGTGATGGCGGTCTGGTCCATCAGGTGTTCCATCAGGATGGGCTGGCCCGGCAGCAGCGTGGTGCCCCAGCGGAAGCCCGGCGAGAAGGCGATCTCCGCGTCCTTCATGGCCATCAGCCCGTCGAGGATCAGCTGATCGAAGGTGCCGTTGAAGTTGCCGCGGCGGTAGAGCAGGCCTTCGGTCACGGCGAGCTTCTCGCCCAGCTTCGCCTCGTAGGGCGCACGCAGCTTGCGGATCAGCGCTTCCATGTCGCGGTCCGCGGGCAGCAGGTTGGCGAACACCGGCAGCAGCTTGTAGCGAAAGTCCGCGACCTTGCCGCCCCTGACGTCGAAGTCGAGGACACCGAGGAACTTGCCGTTCGAGCCGGCGTTGGTCACCAGCGTCTGGCCGCCGGCGTTCTTCACCACCACCGGCGCCGGCACGCCGTCGTGCGTGTGGCCGCCGAGGATCGCGTCGATGCCGCGCACGCGCGCCGCCATCTTGATGTCGACGTCCATGCCATTGTGCGAGAGCACCACCACCGCCTGGGCGCCCTTGGCGCGCGCCTCGTCGACCGCCTTCTGCATCGCCTCTTCCTGGATGCCGAAGTTCCAGTCGGCGACAAAGTAGCGCGGGTTGGCGATCGGTGTGTAGGGGAAGGCCTGGCCGACGATGGCCACGGCCACGCCGTTCATGGGTTTGATCACATAGGGCGGGAAGACCGGATCGCCGAAGTCGGCGGTTTTCACGTTCTGCGCGACGAAGTCGATCCTGCCCTTGAAGTCGCCTTCGACGATTTTCTGCACGCGCTCGGCACCCAGCGTGAACTCCCAGTGCCCGGTCATCACGTCCACGCCCAGCTGCTTGCAGGCCTCGACCATGTCCTGGCCTTTGGTCCACAGCGCGGTGCCCGAACCCTGCCAGGTGTCGCCGCCGTCGAGCAGCAGCGCCCCGGGCCGACCGGCGCGCAACTGCTTCACCAGCGTGGCGAGGTGGGCGAAGCCGCCGACCTTGCCGTAGGTGCGCGCGGCCTTCTCGAAATCCAGGTAGGTGAAGGCGTGCGCCTCGGGCGTGCCCTGCCTGACGCCGAAATGGCGCAGCAAGGCCTCGCCCACCAGATGCGGCGGCCGTCCGCCCATGTCGGCGATGCCGAGGTTGACGTTGGGCTCGCGAAAATGCACCGGCAGCAGTTGCGCGTGGCAATCGGTGAAATGCATCAGATGCACGTTGCCGAAGCGCGGCAGTTCGTAGAACCCCCCCCCCGCCCCCGCCCCCTTCCCCTGCCGCGCCAGTCCGGCTGCCGCCGCAGCGAGCGGCATGCCGCCCGCTGCGGCGACCGACAGCAACTGCAGGAACTCGCGTCGGTTCATTTATTGACCGGCGAGCTCGGGTCGAGCAGCAGGGCCACCACGTCCTTGATCTGCTTTTCGGTGAGGATGCCCTTGTGGCCGAAACGCGGCATGTTCGAGCACGCCGAGTAGGCCTGTGCATTCCACACCTTGCCCCAGGTATAGCGCTGGATCGCCTCGCTGTTGCCGCGCAGCTTGCCGAAGTTGTACAGGCTGGGGCCGATGGTGCCGAAGGAGATTTCCTCCTTGGTCATCTGGTGGCAGGCATAGCAGTTTCCGCCCGCGGGATTCTTCGGGTTGTCGGAGAACTGCATGCCGACGCCGCGCTGGGCGATCTTCTCGCCCTCGCGCCAGTCGCCGAGCATCCTGCCGTCAGTCGGATACTTCACGAGTTCGAGATTCAGCTTCTCGATGCGATCGGTGACTTCCTTGGGCAACTTGACCGAAGGAGGAATGCTGCACAGTCGCTGGGTTTCGTCCTGGTCGAGGCGGTCGAGCTTGGCCTGACCGCGCTCATTGAACGACGCCTTCATCACCGTCAGGGCGCGAGCCGAGGCTTCCTCGTCGGACATCTTGGTGGCGCAACCCGCCGCGGCCAGGGCCAGCGCGAGGGCGCCGTGACAGGTATTTGCGATTCATGGCGGTCTCCTAGCGCTTGATGGCGGGTGCGTTGAACGTGCCGCCGGCGGCATTCCGGGCAAGGAACGTGGTCAGGGCGATCGAACCTTCCGAGGTGAACTTCAGCTCCGGGAAGCGCTGCTGACGGAAACAGTCGTACAGCCGCCATTGAAAACTGCGCAGCTCTCCCTGCGAGACGCGGTAGGCCGGCCAGGTGGTGTAGCCGCGCTGCGCATCGGCCTTCTCGGTCAGGTTGGGAAGGTCCTGCAGGCGGATCCGCTTGCCGCTTTCGCTGTGGCAGGTGGCGCAGGCGAAGTCGTGCGGCCCGCCGCGGAAGAAGAACATCTTCTCGCCGATCTGGTAGGACTCCTTCATCTTCGGATGGCTGAGCGACACGTTCATGGGCGAGCCCTTGGACTCGGAGGTGACCCACGCGGCGAGTGCCTCGAAGTTGGAGCGCCGACTGCCCGAACCGAACGGCTGCTTCACCGCGTCCGCCTGGCTGAAGCCCTGCAGCGTGACCATGCAGTGAACCAGTCGCGTCTCCAGGTCCATGACGCGGTCGGCGTCGGCGAAGTAGCGCGGCATCAAGGCGTAGGCGCCCTTGACCACGCCCGGGCCCTTGCCCAGGTCGCAGGCCTCCAGCGAGGCGTTCTTCGGGCCGCGCTTCTGCTTCCACAGGTCCTCGCCGCGCGCCTCCCACAGTTCGGCCGGATTGCCGTCCTGCAGTTGCTGCCGGTACTTGGCGATCTCGTCGACCGCCGATTGGGCGTATACGCCGCCGGCCAGGGCTGCGAGCGCGAGCGCTCCGGCCATCCTTTGCAGTGCGTTCATGATGCCTCCTCCTTGTTTTATGAGCGCGGGATCTTGCGTCCCGGCGCCGGGGTGTTGAAGCCTGGCCGCCCCGACTCGCTAGTTGATGGCGGCCTCGTCGGTACGCTTGTCGCCCTTGTTGTCCGTCCAGGTGACCGCGATGCGCTCACCCTTCTGGCCGCCCTTGAAGTTGAACTCGAGGAACGGATTCTTGGAAACCGCCGGACCCCACTGGGCCGACAGCACGGTCTTGCCGTTGTGGGTCGCGGTCACGTTCTGGATGAAGTGGGCGGGCACGATCTTCCCGGAGCCGTCCTTGCGCTGGCCGGTTTCCATCTCGTGACTCATCAGCACTTTCACATTGACAATGCCGTCCTTGGAGACGGCGCGGATGCGCATCGGATCTGCCATGTTCTCTCTCCTGTATCGGGCTGTATGGGCAGGCTCAGCCGCCGCATCCGCCCAGGGTGACTTTGATCTCTTTCTTGGCGATGAAGAACTTGCCGTTGGCCTTGACCACTGCATACACGTCGGAGGTCTGCCCCATCTTCACGCGCGTGGTGACCGAGGGCTCGGTCCCCGAGGGAATGTCGAAGCTGGCGGCCAGCGGGCTGGGATTCTTGTCGACGAAAATCGCGATCGACTCGGTGCCGGCAATCTTGCTTTCGACGCCGACCGGAACGACTGCGCCGTTCTCGGCGATGTCCGGGGCCTTCATCGTGATGTCCGTGCTGTTGGCCGGGTTGGCTGCACCCAGTGCCTTGAGCGCCTCCGGCATGGTCTTGCCCTCGAATGCGGCCTTGTTCCAGCCGTTGGCCAGTGCTTCGCCGGGCCGGATCAGGCCGGCGGCCGCCAACACTGCGAACAGGGCCGCGCCGCCGCCCGCCTTCATGACTTCCCTGCGATTGCGATCCATATGCTCCTCCTGCTGTCTGGGGTTTGCGTCCACGCCCGGCGCCGCGCTACCTTGCGCCGCCGAGTATCCATTTCACGAGGCTGTTGATGTCCTCGTCCTTCATGCCGGGGTGCGGCGGCATGGGGATCGCCCCCCATGTGCCGGCCCCCCCGGCCTTGATCTTGGCGGCCAGTTTCGCCTCGGATCCGCCCGCATCCTTGTAGCGTGCGGCGATCTCCTTGAATCCCGGGCCGACGATCTTGTTGTCCACCCCGTGGCAGGCCAGGCAGCCGTTCTTCTCGGCCATGATACGGTCCGCCGAGGCGGCGGGCGCCGCCGTCGCAACCGGTGCCGCCGCACCTGCCGCGGCACGCACCGTCACGGCGCCGCGCACCGGCCCGACCACGCGGTTCTGTTCGGCGATATTGCCATGCGCGTCGCGAGCGTGAGCAGGCAGCTGCGACATGACCTTGGCCTCGGTCGGGCAGTCTTTCATGCAGGCTGTGTTTTTGACGTCGGGCCGCCCTTTGACGGTCCACAGTCCGTGCGCCGTGGTGGTGCCGTTGCGGTTGGGCAGGCGCGCCTGGACTTCCGCCATGTTGGCGTCGGACAGGACGAAATCCTCCGGCACGATACGGCCGAGCGCCAGGATATAGGCGGTCACCGCATAGGTCTCCTCCACGCTCAGCGAACGCGGGGCGGTCCACGGCATGGAGCGGTGGATGTAATCCCACAGCGTCGAGATGCGCGACAACTTCATCAGCGTGGTGCGCCCCTCGTTGGATTTCGCCAGACCGGCCACCCGCCCGTTCTTGATGTCCTCGGCGGTGGTGCCGCCGACGATGGGCGGGAACACCTCGTTCGACTCGGCAAAGGTGCCGTGACAGGAGGCGCATTTGGCGTCCCAGACTTCCTCACCCTTCTTGGCGCTGCCCGAGCCCTTGGGCAGCCCGGTGAAGTCAGAGCGTACGTCCGTGTCCCAGGCCTTTACTTCCGCCGGGGTTGCGGGCCTGCCGATGCCCGGGTACTTGCCCTGCGCGACGGCGCCTGCCGAGGCGCACAGCAGTGCGGCAAGCAACAGCGCGGCGGGCGCATGCGAAAGGCTAGCCGACCTGGACATTGCTCACCTCCCCGCTCTCGGCCACTTTCCAGGACTGGATCATGTTGTTGTGGTAGATCGAGCGCGTGCCGCGAACCGCGCGAAGCTGCGAGATTTTCGGCTGCACGTAGCCGGTCTCGTCGATCGCGCGGCTCTGCAGCACCGCAGGACTGCCGTCCCACACCCAGTCGATGTTGAAACGCGTCAGGGCCTTGGCGAGCACCGGCCCTTCGAGTCGTGCCGTGCGCCAGTTGCGTCCGCCGTCCACGGACACGTCGACGCGGCGGATCCGGCCGCGGCCGGACCATGCCAGGCCGGAAACGTTGTAGAAACCCTTGTCGAGCAGCATCTGTCCGCCGGAAGGCGTGGTGATCACCGACTTGGCTTCCTGGATCTGCGTGTACTGTCGATGCAGGCCGTCGGGCATCAGGTCGATGTAGTGCAGGACCTCCTCGCGCGTGTCCCAGTGCTTGTCGCCGACCTCGATGCGGCGCAGCCACTTGACCCAGGACACGCCCTGCACGCCCGGCACCACCAGCCGCAGCGGGTAGCCGTTTTCCGGGCGCAGCATCTCGCCATTCATGCCCCACGCCACGATCACGTCGTCCAGCGCCTGCTCGATGGAGATTGTGCGCGTCAGGCCCGAGCCGTCGGCGCCCTCGGCGAGCACGAAGCGGGCTTTCTTCCTGTCGTAGCCGCATTCGTCGAGCAGGGTGGAGAGCTTCACGCCGGTGAACTCGCAGCACGACAGCATGCCGTGTGAATACTGCACCGTGGGCACGGCGACATTGCTCCATTCCATGCCGGTGTTGGCGCCGCATTCGATGAAATGGATGCGCGACACAGAGGGCAGGCGCATCAGATCGTCCATGGTGTAGACGCGTGACTGCTTCACCATGCCCATCACCATCAGGCGGTGCCTGGACGGGTCGAGGTCCCACCAGCCCTGGTGATGGCGCTCGAAATGCAGTCCGTTCGGCGTGATGATGCCGAACATGCCCTGCAGCGGCGCGAAGGCCACCGAGGACTGCGGCACGCGCGTGAGGCCCGGACTCTCGCGCCGCTGCAGGTTCTTCTCCCATTTGGAAGGCTGTCCATAACCCAGCGCGGCCACCGGCTGGCCCAGCGCTGTCGCGTGCGGCTGCGGCTTGAGGATCAGCGGGTCGCCGTCGGCTGCGGATGCGCGTCCGGACAGCGCCGCCGCGGCGGCGCCGCCGCCCAACGCAAGTGCGTTGCGCAGAAAGGACCTGCGTCCGCCGGATCGGCCGGTCGGTGCGGGTGCTTCGGGGGCCGGCAGGATGCGTCCCGCCCGTCTGTTCGTTTCCATCGTTTGCTCTGTCTCCGTACTGCGGGGCGGACTCTGGCGGCCCGTTCCCGTGGTTGTCTGCGTGTACTGAGCCTTGGCGGCTCAGGCCGCGCGGCGCCTGCTTTCGGGCAACAGGCGCATCAGCTCGCGCCGCATGGGCTTCTGCTCGTCTATGCTGCCCGCGATACGCGTGCAGACCGAGCGGCACAACTCGACCATGGACTGGTCGCTGACCCGGTAGAACACCTGATTTCCTTCCTTGCGGCGCGCGACCACGCCGGAGCGCAGCATCACCCCAAGGTGGCGAGAGACGTTGGTCTGAGTGGCGCCGATCTCCCCGACGATGCTGCCCACCGTCTTCTCCTGCTGGCAGATGGCGTGCATGATCTTCAGCCGCATGGGCTCCGCCAGCACGCCGAAGTAGGCGGCAACGGCATCGAACACCGGGTCGAGTTCGCTCACAAACCACCCTCTGCTTTGGAAAACGCCGACAATATATGATCGCATGCGCATATGGTCAATCGTGCATTGCAGCATTCATGCTGCGACGCCGCAGGTGCGCGGTTAAAATACGGCCCCATGAACGCCAGCGACGAGATCACCCTGACGCGCGAGCTGCTGCAGCTCGACACCATCAACCCGCCGGGCAACGAGCGCGACTGCGCGCGTCGCATCGGTCGCCTGCTCGAGGACTGGGGCTACGCCGTCGAGTACTACGAGTTCGCGGATCAGCGGACCAGCGTGATCGCCCGTCTGGGGGCTTCGGACGCCAAGGCGCCGCTGTGCCTTACCGGGCACATCGATACGGTGCCGTTGGGTGCGGCCAGGTGGAGCCGTGACCCATTCTCCGGGGAGACCGACGGCGACCGGCTGTACGGTCGCGGATCCTCGGACATGAAGGCCGGGGTGGCCGGCATCCTGCTCGCGGCGAAGAATCTCGCCAGGCACCTGCGGCCCACGGCGGGCGTGGTGCTGGTGCTGACGGCCGCCGAAGAGGGCGGTTGCATAGGTTCCAGGCACCTGATCCAGGTCGAGGGCCTGCTGGGCCGCGCCGGTGCCATGGTGGTCGGCGAGCCCACTTCCAACTACCCGCACGTCGGCCACAAGGGCTCGATGAAGTTCCGTGCCAGGTTCAAGGGCGTCGCCGCGCATGGCTCGATGCCGCATCTGGGCGTCAACGCCGTGTTCAAGGCCGCGCAGGCGGTGACCAGGCTGGAGAAGTTCGAGTTCCACACGCATGCGCACCCGGTGATGGGCGGGCCGACGCTGAACGTGGGTACCTTCCACGGCGGCGACACGATCAACTCGGTGCCCGACGAGGCGATCATCGGGGTGGACGTGCGCTCGATCGTCGGCATGGACCACGCCGAAGTGCTGGCACGCCTGCGTGACCTGATCGGGCACGACGTGGAGCTCGACGTCTTTCAGGACATGCCGGCGGTGTGGACCGAACCCGAGCAGGCCTGGATGCAGCGCGTGTTCGAGATCTGCGCCGGAACGCTGGGCGAGCAGCCCGTTCCGCGCACCGTGAGCTACAACAGCGACGCGGGCAACCTGCTGAAGACCTGGCGCGGCGCGCCCACGGTGATCCTCGGACCCGGCGAACCTTCGATGGCGCACCAGACCGATGAGTACTGCCGCATGTCGCGCATACGCGAATCGGTCGCCATCTACGAGAGCATCATCCGCGACTGGTGCGGGGTGTGAAGGTGTAAGGCGGGTCGAGAAAGGCGGAAACGCCTCGGGCCGATTGGGGCGGCGCGCTATAATGGCGCGTTAACCTACTGATCCTCAATGGCTCTTTTTGCCCTCGGGCTCAATCACCAGACCGCGCCGCTCGGCATCCGCGAGCGCGTCGCCTTTACCGCCGAAGCCCTGGGGCCGGCGCTGGGCGAACTTGCGCGCGTGCGTCCGGTGAGTGAGGCGGCCATTCTCTCCACCTGCAACCGCACCGAGGTCTACCTGTCGGCCGAGCAGCCGCGCATCGCCGCCGAGTGGCTGGCCGGCTTTCACCGCATTCCGGCGGACGAACTGGCGCCCTACCTGTACACGCTGCCGCGCGAGCAGGCCGTGCGCCACGCCTTCCGTGTCGCGGCAGGTCTCGATTCGATGGTGATTGGCGAGCCGCAGATCCTCGGCCAGATGAAGGACGCGGTACGCGCGGCCGAGTCGGCCGGCACTCTGGGCACCACGCTGCACAAACTGTTCCAGCGGACCTTTGCGGTCGCCAAGGAGGTACGCAGCACCACCGAGGTGGGCGCCAACAGCGTATCCATGGCGGCGGCGGCCGTGAAGCTCGCGGCGCGCATCTTTCCCTCGCTGGCCGAGCAGAAGGTGCTGTTCATCGGCGCGGGCGAGATGATCGAACTGTGCGCCACGCATTTCGCCGCGCAGGGGCCGGCGCGCATCACCGTGGCCAACCGAACCTACGAGCGGGCGCACTCGCTCGCGCATCGCTACGGCGGACGTGCAATAGAGCTCCGGGAGCTCGCCGAGCATCTGCACGAGCACGACATCGTCGTGTCGTGCACGGCGAGTTCGTTGCCCATCCTCGGCAAGGGGCTGGTCGAGCGCGCGCTCAAGGCGCGCCGTCGCCGGCCCATGTTCATGGTCGACCTGGCTGTGCCGCGCGACATCGAGGTCGAGGTCGGCGAGATGGACGACGTGTTCCTGTACACGGTCGACGACCTGGCCGGCATCGTCTCGACCAACCTGGACGCGCGCCGCTCCGCCGTCGAACAGGCCGAGGCCATCATCGAGACGCAGGTCGGGCAGTTCATGCACTGGATGGATGCGCGCGAATCCGTGCCGCTGATCCGCGCGTTGCGCGAGCAGGCAGAGCAGGCGCGTTCCGCAGAGGTGGAACGTGCGCTGCGTCTGCTGGCCAAGGGCGAGGACCCGCGCCAGGTGCTCGAGGCCCTGTCACAGGGATTGACCAACAAGCTGATGCACGGCCCGACCCAGGCGTTGAACGAGGCGCAGGGCGAAGAGCGCAAGGCACTGGGCGGTGTGGTCGAACGCCTGTTCCGCATCAAGCGTTAGCCGTCGCATGCAAGCCCGACCCGTGGTGCGCCCTTGAAAGAGTCGTTGCGCTCGAAACTCGAGCAGCTCGCCTCGCGCCTGGCCGAGCTCGACCGACTACTGTCCAGCGAGGAGGCGACACGCGACATGGACAGCTTTCGCAAGCTCTCGCGCGAGCACTCCGAACTGACCGGTGTGGTCGGCCTTTACGAGCGCTACCGACAGGCCGAGGGCGACGCTGCGGCGGCCCGCGAGATGGCGGCCGATCCGGAGATGCGCAGTTTCGCTGACGACGAGGCCAAGACGGCACGGGCGACGATGGAGCAGCTCGAGATCGACCTGCAGAAGGCGTTGCTGCCGCGCGATCCGAACGACGAGCGCAACACTTTCCTGGAAATCCGCGCCGGCACCGGCGGCGACGAGTCGGCGCTGTTTGCGGGCGACCTGCTGCGCATGTACACGCGCTACGCCGAGCGCCAGGGCTGGCAGGTCGAACTGATCTCGGAGAGCGCCTCGGAACTCGGCGGCTACAAGGAAGTGATCGTCAAACTGATCGGCCAGGGCGCCTACTCGAAGCTCAAGTTCGAGTCAGGCGGACATCGCGTGCAGCGCGTGCCGGCCACCGAAGCGCAGGGGCGCATCCACACGTCGGCCTGCACGGTGGCCGTGATGCCCGAAGTTGATGAGATCGACGACGTGGTGCTGAACCCGGCCGAACTGCGCATCGACACCTTTCGCGCGTCCGGAGCGGGCGGCCAGCACATCAACAAGACCGATTCGGCCGTGCGCGTCACTCACCTGCCCACCGGTATCGTGGTGGAGTGTCAGGATGGGCGCTCGCAGCACAAGAACAAGGCGCAGGCCCTGGCGGTGCTGGCTGCGCGCATCAAGGACGTGCAGATGCGCGAGCAGGCAGCCAAGACCGCAGCCACGCGCAAGTCTCTGGTCGGCTCGGGCGACCGCTCCGAGCGCATCCGCACCTACAACTTCCCGCAGGGTCGCCTGACCGATCACCGCATCAACCTGACCCTTTACAAGCTCGACCGCATCATGGACGGCGAACTGGACGATGTGGTCAACGCGCTGTCCATCGAGCTGCAGGCCGAGCAGCTCGCGCAGCTGGCCGAAGAACAGGCGGCGTAGCCCCGGTGGAGGTTGCCGAAGCGCTGCGTTTCGCGACCGCGGAACTCGGTCTGGAGCCCTCGGAGGCGCGCATGCTGCTCGCCCGGGCGAGCGGCAGGACGCGTGTGGCGCTGATCGCGCACCCGGAAGCGAGGCTGGATGCCGCACAGACGCTGCGCTTTACCGAGCTTGCTTCCCGGCGCCGTGCCGGGGAGCCCGTCGCCTATCTGCTGGGCGAGCGCGAGTTCTACGGCCTGTGCCTGGCCGTCTCGCCTGCGGTGCTGATCCCGCGCCCGGAGACCGAACTGCTGGTCGACCTGGCGCTGGAGCGCATGCCGCCGGAGGGTGCGGTGCTCGACCTTGGCACGGGTTCCGGTGCGGTGGCGCTGGCGATCAAGTCACAGCGTCCGCGCGCACGCGTCACGGCGGTCGATGCCAGCGAAGCCGCACTGGACGTCGCGCGCGGCAATGCTGTCCGGCTGGGACTGGACGTGGAACTCCTGTGTGGCGACTGGTACGCGCCGCTGGCCGACAGGCGCTACGCGGTGGTGGTTTCCAATCCTCCTTACGTCGCTACGGGGGACCACCATCTGGTCGAGGGTGATCTTCGCTTTGAGCCGCGCCGTGCTCTGGTCGGCGGGTCAGATGGCCTGGATGATCTGCGCCGTATTGTCGCTAGAGCCCCCTCGCACCTGCAATCCGGGGGCTGGATACTGCTCGAGCACGGCCGGGGTCAGGACGAACCGGTGCGCGCACTGCTGGAGGCGGCCGGGCTGCGCAATGTCGAGTCGCGCGCCGATCTGGCGGGCATTGCGCGATGCACGTTCGGGCAGTATTATTCCGAGTAATTTGATCAGGTAATCGAGGCCGCTATGAATGCTCAGGACGTCATCAAGCAACAGGTCACCGGCAATTCCATCGTGCTGTACATGAAGGGCACGCCGCAGTTTCCGCAGTGCGGCTTCTCCGCCACCGCAGTGCAGGTGCTGCGCGCCTGCGGCGTGCGCAGCCTGCTGGCGGTGAACGTGCTCGAGCAACCGGACATCCGCCAGGGCATCAAGGAGTACGCCAACTGGCCGACCATTCCGCAACTGTATGTGAACGGCGAGTTCGTCGGCGGGTCGGACATCATCAAGGAGATGTACCAGTCGGGCGAGTTGCAGAAGATGCTCGAGCCGGTGGTGGCCGGACAGACCGCCTAGGTCCGCATGCGGCGGGCTCGCGCGCGGCGTCGCCCGTGCGAGCTCAGCCGGAAACGATCATGGTGTTGGCGAGGTTCAGTCGCTCGACCAGTACACCCATGAAGGCGCGGTCGAATTTGTGCTGGCAGGGCTCGGAGGCGTTCTGCAGATCCGAGATGCGGATACGGATCACCTGGGCCTCGCCGTTGGTCGTGACGCTCGCCCCGCGCGTCTTGGCGGTTTCCGACAGGTAGGCCATTTCTCCGAAGCACTCACCGGCGCCCAGCACGTTCAACAGCTTCTTCTGCTTGGTGACCTTGACCTCGCCCGAGGCGAGCAGGCAGAAGAAGTCGCCGGGCTCACCTTCGTGCATCAGCACGGCGCCGGCAGGCACCCGCTCCCAGGCGCCGATGGCCACCACCTCCCAGAGTTCGGGGTCCGTGAAGTGGCGAAAGAAGCGCATCGCACGCAGTGACCCGAACTTCTCGCTGTCGGCGAACTGTTCCGCCTTGCGCGACAGGTGCTCGGAGCGAAAGGCGCTGGCCAGATCCTTGGCGAACTCCTCCCATGTCTGGTAGCGCCGCGCCACATCCTTCTGCATCGCGCGGCGCACGATCTTGTCGACCGACATAGGGATGCCGTCGCGAATTGAGGAGGGCAGCGGCGGATCGAAGTTGGTGATCTGGTAGATCATGCTGTAACTGTTCGAGGCCTGGTAAGGCAGTTGCCCCGTGAGCAGGTGATACATCACGACGCCGAGCGAGTAGATGTCGGTGCGCTGATCCAGCGGCAGCTCCTTGACCTGCTCTGGAGACATGTAGGCCGGCGAGCCGATGCCGGTGACCTGGGTCGACTCCAGTTCCGAGGACAGTGCCAGGCCGAAGTCAGAGATCTTGATGTCCGTCGGTCCGGACTGCAGGATGTTCCCTGGCTTGATGTCGCGGTGGGTCACGCCGAGCTGATTGGCGTAGGACAGCGCGCGGGTGCACTTGAATACGATCTCGACGATCTTGTCGATCGGCAGCAGGCGGTCCGGACTGGTGTGCTGCTCGAGCGTGCCGCCGGGCACGTATTCCATGACGATGTACCCGGAGTCGGCTTCGACGACGGCGTCGTAGATGGCGACAATATGCGGATGCGAGCGCTTGCCGGCCAGCGAGGCCTCGGTCAGGAACAACTTGCGGAACACGTTGCCGCGCGTTCCGTCGCGCAGCGCGTCGGGGAAGATGCGCTTGACCGCCACTTCGCGCGCGTTGAACGGGTCGGTGCACAGATAGACCTCGCTGGTGGCACCTTCGCCCAGCTTGCGCAGCACCGGATACTTGCCGATATGCCCGACGCCCGGCGCCGCCTGTCCGGCATCCTCACCCGCAGTTGCGCCCTTGTCGTCCGCGGACATGGCGCCGGGGCGCTAGACGCCCGAAAGCCGGATGTTGGCCATCGTCAGGCGCTCGACCAGGATCTCCATAAACGCGCGGTCGAACTGGTGCCGACAACCGTCCGATGAGGCCGCCAGCTTCTCCGTCGGCACGGAGATGATCTTGGCGTCGTCGGTTACCGTGACGTCGGCGCCCCGCACCTGTGCCGTCTTCGAAAGATAGGCCATCTCGCCGAAGCATTCGCCGGTACGCAGGATGTTCAGCAGCTTGCCCTTCTTGGTCACCTTGACCTCGCCCTGGGCCAGTATGCAGAAGAACTCGCCGGACTCGCCCTCGCGCATCAGTACTTCGCCCTTGGTCGCGCCGCGCCAGGCCGAGATGCGGGCGACTTCCCACAATTCCGCGTCGGTGAATTTCTCGAAGAACGGCAGCTTGCGCAGGGTTTCGAACTTGTCGGAGTCGCCGAACACCTCGGCGCGTGCGCCGAACTGCTCGCTGCGGAACACGTCCGCCAGGTCGAGCGAGAATTCTTCCCACTCTGTGTATCGATCGTCCAGGCTCTTGGCCATCGCACGTGCGACGATGCGGTCGATCGAGGCCGGCACTTCCGGCCGGAAAGCCGAGGGCGGCGGCGGGTCGACGTTGGTGATCTGGTAGATCAGGCTGAAGTTGTTGCTGGCCAGGAACGGCAGGCGACCGGTCAGCAGGTGGTACATCACCACGCCCATCGAGTAGATGTCGGTGCGATGATCGAGCTGCTGCTCCTTGACCTGTTCCGGCGACATATAGGCGGGCGAGCCGATCGCGGCGATCTGCGTGGTTTCGCCGGTGGCGATGAGCGCTGCGCCGAAGTCCGTGACCTTCACGTCGGAACCGCCCGCATGCAGGATGTTGGCCGGCTTGATGTCGCGGTGCGTGATGCCCATCTTGTGCGCGAATTCCAGCGCACGCGTGCACTTGAAGGACATTTCCTGACGATGCGGTCGATGGGCAGCAATTCCTCCGGGCGGCAGAACTTCTCCAGCGTGCCGCCGTCGACATATTCCATAACGATGTAGTGGAGGCGGTCTTCGGCTACCGCATCGTAGATCTGGCAGATGTGCGGATGCTGCAGCTTGCCGGCCAGCGAAGCCTCGGTCACGAACAGCTTCTTGAACAGCTTGCCCCGCACCGGGTCGTCGAAAACTTCGGTCGAAACCAGCTTCACCGCAACCTGGCGGTCGTTGAAGGGATCCTGGCACAGGAACACCTCCGAAGTGGCACCGGCGCCCAGCCGGTCGCTGACCGGATACTTGCCGATGCGCTCGGGCAGCGCCGGTCCGTTCACGGCCGCGCGAGCCGCTTGCGTGCCCGCGCGACTGCGCGCAGCACCTGCTTCGGGGCGGTGCCGCCGACATGGCTGCGCCTGGAAACCGAAGCCTCCAATGTAAGCCAGTCTGCGACGTCGGCCTGGATCCGGCGCGAGAAGCCGCGCAGTGTGGCCAGCGGCAGTTCGGACAGGTCGCAGTTCAACTCTTCGGCGGCACGCACCGCCCTGGCGACGATCTCGTGTGCGTCGCGGAATGGCACACCCTTGCCGACCAGATAATCGGCAAGGTCGGTCGCCGTCGAATAGCCCTCGAGCGCGGCCGCGCGCATTCTCTCGGGTACCGGGCGCACGCCCGCCATCATGTCGGCGAACACGGCAAGACAGTCTTTCACGGTGTCGACGGTGTCGAACAGCGGCTCCTTGTCCTCCTGATTGTCCTTGTTGTAGGCCAGAGGTTGGCCCTTCATCAGGGTCAGCAGGCCGGTCAGGGCGCCGAACACGCGACCGGTCTTGCCGCGCACCAGCTCCGGCACGTCCGGGTTCTTCTTCTGCGGCATGATCGAGGAGCCGGTGCAGAATCGGTCCGGGATCTTCACGAAGCCGAACCTCGGGCTCATCCACAGGATGAGTTCCTCCGAAAGGCGCGACAGGTGCGTGAGGATCAGTGAGGCGCAGGCGCAGAACTCGATGGCGAAGTCGCGGTCGGAAACCGCATCCAGCGAATTCTCGCAGACGGATTCGAAGCCGAGTTCCCTGGCGACACGCTGCCTGTCGATCGGAAACGTGGTGCCGGCCAGCGCCGCGGCGCCCAGTGGCAGTCGGTTGATGCGCCTGCGGCAATCGGCCAGCCGCTCGCGGTCGCGTTCGAACATTTCCACATAGGCGAGCAGGTGGTGGCCGAAGGTGACCGGCTGGGCGACCTGCAGGTGTGTAAAGCCGGGCATCACCAGTCCGGAATGCTTTTCGGCCGAGTCGAGCATGCTCTTTTGCAGGCTGGCGAGCAGCGCGTGTATCGCGTCGACCTCATCCCTCAGGTAGAGGCGCACGTCGGTGGCCACCTGGTCGTTGCGCGAGCGGCCGGTATGCAGGCGCTTTCCCGCATCGCCAACCAGCGCCGTCAATCGCCGCTCGATGTTCAGGTGCACGTCTTCGGCGTCCAGCGACCACTCGAAGCGCCCGCTGCGGACTTCTCGCTCCACCGTCGCCATGCCGCGCTCGATCGCGGCGAGGTCCCGGCGGCTGAGGATCCTCTGCGCAGCAAGCATGCGCGCGTGAGCCAGCGAGCCGCGTATGTCGACCAGAGCCAGGCGCTGGTCGAACGACACCGAGGCGGTGAAGCGCTTGACCAGCGCGTCCACCGGCTCGGAGAACCTGCCCGACCAGCTCTTGGCGGGCGAGGCGCTAACGCCGCGCGCGGGCGGCTTCTTTTTTGATTGTCTGGAGGTCATGGGGCATACTGGGACGCAGCGCGAAGCACGGTGCGTAAGTCCAATGAGTATAAAGCAAAATGCCCATACCGAACCCCTGCCGGACTTCCGGAATCTGGGGGTCGTTGCGCGTGTGCTGGTCGGTGTGAATCTGGCCGCGCTGGCGGCGGCGTTCTATGCGGAGCCGGTCTGGGGCGAAGGGATGGAGCGCTTCGTGCGCGACGCCACCTTGCTCGAGCCGGCCCTGCTGTCCACTCTGGTGGTCCTTTATGCCGCTTCACCGCATCTGGCCGGATTGCGATTTCCCCTCGGTCACGCTGCCGTCGTCTGTATTGCATTGGCGATTGCGGCCGGTGTGTGGCTGCTGGCCGCCCCGCTGATCTCCGACACCTCGCCCGCGAATCTCGCTCGAGCGCTGGCCTTCGCCGGATGCGGCGCGGCCGCCATGCTGGCCTATCTGCGCCTGCATGCCAAGGCGTATTCGCCGGCGCTGGCAGAGGCGCGCCTGCAGGCGCTGCAGGCGCGCATAAGACCGCACTTTCTGTTCAACAGCCTGAACGCGGTGCTGTCGCTGATCCGCCGCGATCCACGGCGTGCCGAGCAGGCACTGGAAGATCTTGCCGACCTGTTCCGCGTGCTGATGTCGGATGGCCGCAGCTTCGTGCGGCTGGCAGACGAGATTGCGCTGATCGAACGCTACGCCAGCATCGAGTCGTTGCGCCTCGGCGAGCGGCTGCGGATGACCTGGGAGATCGATCTGGCGCCGCTGGAGGCCCTTCTGCCGCCACTGGTCCTGCAACCCCTGCTCGAGAACGCCATTTATCACGGCGTGGAACCAGGCACCGGGCCGGGAGAGGTGCTGGTGCGCATCGAGCGCAGGGCGAATCGCGTGCGGGTGACGATTGCCAACCCGTACCATGCCGAGCATGCCGATCGTCACGGCAATCGCATGGCGCTGGAGAACCTCCGTGAACGTCTGCTGCTGTTCTTCGACGCCGAAGCGCGGCTGGAGACGCGCACGGCCGGCGGGCGTTTCGAGCTCGAGCTCGAGTTTCCGCTGGTAAGTGACCGTCCGGTCGGCGCCGGGGAGGGTACGGCATGAACGAATCAGCCCTGCGCGTGTTCATCGCGGACGACGAGCCGCTGGCGCGCGAACGACTGCGCACCCTGCTTGACGACCTGCAGCCCGAGTGTCCGAGCCGGGTGGTGGGCGAGGCCGAGAACGGCCTGCAGGCACTCGCGATGCTGCCCGACAGCGGCGCGCAGGTCGTACTGCTGGACATCGAGATGCCGGGCGCAGGTGGTATCGAGGTCGCACGTCATCTGGCCGGCTTGGAGAAAGGGCCGGCGGTGGTGTTCGTGACCGCGCACGAGCGCCATGCCATCGAGGCTTTCGAGCTCAATGCGCTCGACTATCTTCTCAAGCCGGTACGTGCATCAAGACTCGCCGCAGCGCTCAGGAAGGCGCGCCTCACCGCGTCGCCGGCGCGCGAGGCGCTCGCTCAGGCGCAACAGGGCGCGCGCGCGCACCTGTCCATTGTCGAGCGCAATAGAATCATGCTGGTGCCGGTTCGCGATATCGTCTATCTGCGCGCCGAGCTCAAGTACGTCACCCTGCGTACGCGCAGCCAGGAACATCTGATCGAGGAGTCGCTGGTTTCCCTGGAGAAGGAGTTCGCCGAGCGCTTCGTGAGGGTTCACCGCAATTGCCTGGTCGCTCGTGACGCAATACGCGGCTTCGCGCGTGCTGCGGGACCCAACGAAGAAGAGCCTCGCTGGGAGGTTCAGCTCGACGGCGTGCCGGAGCGTCTGGCCGTGAGCCGCCGGCAGTGGCCCGCCGTCCGCGAGATCGTCGGGGACAAGCCCGCGTAGCCGGATGCCTGGCTGATAGAATCAGTTTCCCTCCGGGGTGACTCCCACCGTTCGAACGTCTCGCGCCCCGCATCCATCACGCATGAAACCTCCAGCCCCCGACCGCCTTGTAATCGCCACCCGCAGGAGCCGACTTGCCATGTGGCAGGCCGAGCACGTGCAGACTGAACTGCGCGCGCGCTTCCCGTCCTGTTCGGTGGAGCTGCTGCCCATGAGCACGCGAGGCGACGAAATGCTCGGCGTCGCGCTTTCCGAGGTCGGTGGCAAGGGACTGTTCATCAAGGAGCTCGAGTTGGCCCTCGCGGACGGGCGCGCCGATCTCGCCGTGCACTCCATGAAGGACATGCCCGTCGATCTTCCCGAGGGCTATGTGCTGGCGGCCATCACCGAGCGCGAGGATCCGCGCGATGCTCTGGTGTCCAACCAGGTCGCAAGGCTTGAGGAGCTTCCCGCGGGTGCGGTGGTCGGCACCGCCAGCCTGCGTCGCGCCGCGCAGATCACCGAACGGTTTCCGCACCTGGAAATCCGCACGCTGCGCGGCAACCTCGACACGCGTCTGGGCAAGCTCGATGCGGGCGAGTATGCGGCCATCGTGCTGGCCGCCGCGGGTCTCAAGCGACTCGGGCTGCAGAGCCGCATCCGTAGTGTGTTCGCCACACAGGAAAGTCTGCCTGCCGCAGGGCAGGGGGCACTGGGAATCGAATGCCGCAGCGACCGGCCGGAAGTGCTTGCGGCGCTCGCCGGCCTGGTGCACCCACCCACCGATCTGTGCGTGCGCGCGGAACGCGCCGTGAATCGTGCGCTCGGCGGCAATTGCAGCATTCCGCTCGGCGCCTATGCCGAACTGGCGGGCAGCACTTTGCGCCTGCGGGCACTGGTCGCCGCGCCGGACGGCAGGCGTGCTGCGCGTGCCGAAGCCGAGGGCGCCAGCGGCATGCCGGAGGCTTTGGGCGAGCGAGTCGCCGCGCAACTGCGCAGCCGCGGAGCAGGCGAGATCCTGGCGGCGCTTGCCGCAGCGCCACGGACATGAGCGGCCTGGCCGGCCGCAGCGTGGTTGTCACGCGCCCGCCTGCAAGCCCCCGGTCTGCAGCGCGCATCGAGCAGGCCTGGCGGTCGGGCACCCGCATACCCGACAATCGACATCGCGCCGCATGCCGACGCGGTGCTGGAAGGTTTGGTCGAGCGCCTGCAGGAGTTCGACCTGGCGGTGTTCATCAGTCGCAATGCGGTCGATTACGGGCTGGCATGTGTGTTGGCGCGCCGTGCCTGGCCGCAGCCGCTGCGTCTGGCGGCGATCGGCGCGGGTACGCGGAGCGCCCTGGAGTCGCATGGCTTGGGGCCGGTGCTTGCGCCGGGCGGCCACGCCGACAGCGAGGCGTTGCTCGCCCTGCCCGAGATGTCGACGGTCTCCGGCCTGCGAATCGTGGTGTTTCGCGGCCAAGGCGGGCGCGCCCTGCTCGCGGAGACACTGCGGGCGCGCGGCGCTTCGGTGGAGTACGCGGAATGCTACCGGCGCATCCTGCCGGACACCGACATGGCCCCCCTGCTCGCCGAGTGGGCGCGCGGCGGCGTTGATGCAATCGCGGTGTCCAGCGGTCAGGCGCTTGGGAACTTCGCGCGGCTCGTCGGCGCAGAAGGCTTGAGGCATTTCGCGCAGACGCCGGTGTTCGTGCCGCATCCGCGCGTTGCCGAGCAGGCGCGAGCGCTGGGTGCGCAACAGGTGCTGACTGCCGGCCCCTCGGATGCCGAGATGATTCAGGCACTTGTTGCCTATTTCTCCGCGTCGCGCTAAAAGACAGGCGCCCTGGACATCGTCATGGACCCCATGAATCCCGCACCCGCAAACCCGGCCTCCGCCGGTGCAAGCCGCAGCCGGCGTATCGCCATCGCCGTCGCGGCGGTGATCTGTCTGCTGGGCCTGTATGCCTGGTACGACGCGCGACTGCGCATAGGCTCGACGCAGGAGGAACTCGCCCGCCGGCTGCGCGACATCGAAGCCGACAGCCGGGATGCGCGGGTGCTGGCCAAGCAGGCGCAGGAGACGGCGCGCGAAACGCAGGCCAAGCTGGCGCTGGTGGAAAGCAAGCTGGCCGAATCGCAGAGCCAGCAGTTGGCCCTCGAGAGCATGTATCAGGAATTGTCGCGCAGCCGCGACGAATGGGCGCTCGCCGAGATCGAGCAGGTACTCACGGTCGCAGCGCAACAATTGCAGTTGTCCGGGAACGTGCGTGCGACGCTGCTCGCTCTGCAGCTCGCCGAGTCGCGCCTGTCGCGCGCCGATCGCCCGCAGTTCATTCCACTTCGCAAGGCGCTGGCCCGGGATGTCGAGCGGCTGCGGGCCTTGCCCAATCTGGACGTCGCCGGACTGTCGCTGAAGCTGGACGGTCTGGTGAATGCCGTCGACGGCATGCCTCTCGCATTCGACGAGCGGATGTCGGAGTCGGCGAAGCCCGGCAAGGTCGCAGCCAAGGGCGACGCGCCGCAGCCTTCACAGTCCTCGCAGGGCTTCTTCGCGCGCTTCGGCACCGAGCTCTGGGATGAAGTGAAGGGGCTGGTGCAGATCCGCCGCATAGACGGTCCGGAGGCGCCGCTGCTGGCGCCTTCGCAGGCCTATTTCGTGCGGGAGAACCTCAAGCTGCGCCTCCTGAACGCGAGACTCGCGCTGGCGATGCGCGACGAGGCGGGGTTGCGTGAGGACCTGAGGGTCGCGCAGGTGTGGGTCAATCGCTATTTCGACGCCCGCAGCAAGCAGGCGGTCGCATTCGGTACACAACTCCGGCAGCTTGCCGCCGCGCCGGTGAGTTTCGATCTGCCGACGCTGTCCGACAGCCTGGAGGCGGTGCGCGGATTCAAGACACGCCGCGAACGCGGCGGCGCCTAGGCGGAACGGGATGCGGGCGCTGCTCTGGTTGTTGGCCGTGTTCGCTGCTGCGGCGCTGATCGCGGTGGGCGGGCGTTTCAACGACGGCTACGCCCTGCTGGTGTACCCCCCGTACCGGATCGAACTGTCGCTGGTTCTGTTCTGCGTCCTCCTGCTTGGCGCATTCGCCGTCCTTTACGTCGCTTTTCGAATCGCGCACCACATTGTCAGCCTGCCGGTGCATGTGCGGGTTTATCGCGAGCGCCGTCGCAAGGCGCAGGCGCAATCTGCGTTGCTGGGCGCCGCACAGGCGCTGTTCGAGGGACGTTACGCGCGAGCCGAGCGAGATGCCCGGCAGGCTTTCGAAAGCGGTGAGTCGCGCAGCCTGGCCGCGCTGCTCGCTGCCCGCGCCGCGCACGCGCTGCGCATGCGCGAGCGACGCGACGAATGGCTGCAGAGGGCCGCCGGAGACGAGGATCCCTTGCATGTCGCACGTCTCGTGACACGCGCAGAGTTGCTGCTCGACGATCGGGATTTCGCCGGCGCGCGGACCGTCCTGCGTGATCTGCACGACTCCGGTCCCAAGCACATTGCCAGCCTGCGCATGCTGTTGCGCGCCGAACTTCTGGCGCGCAACTGGGAAGAGGTGCTGCGCCTGAGCGACATGCTCGCCAAGCGCAATGCCATTTCGCCGGCGTTGCACGCCGAGTACAAGGCGCAGGCGCTGGCCGAATTGCTCGGCGCGTTGTCGCAGGACGTGCAGGCGTTCGAGACGCGCTGGCGGCGCACGCCGGCGCGCGATCAGGTGTTGCCCAAAGTGGCCGCTGCCGCCGCACGGCAGGCTGCGGCACTGGGTTTGCCGGCGCTGTCGCGCGAGATCGTGGAGAAAGCACTGGCCGGGGAGTGGAACGCGGCTCTGGTGGACATCTACGGCAGTACTCCGGACGACGACGTGCGCGCCCGCATAGAGCGCGCCGAGCGCTGGCCGTGCAGCGCCCGCGGACGCGCGTCTGGCGCTTTGCTCGGCAGCTTGTGCGCATGCGGAAATTGTGGGGCAAGGCACAGAACTACCTTGAAGCGAGCCTGGCGTTCGAGGCGGGGCGCGACGCTCACCTGGCACTGGCCCGCCTGTTCGAGCGGCTGGGCAAGGAAGCTGATGCGGGGCGCCACTACCGCCTCGCCGCGCAACTCTAGACCCAGTCCCGCGCCGGCAGGAATTCCGAGTATAGACGCGCCTCCGGCGCGTCGGGGGCAGGCGACCAGTCATAGCGCCAGCGCACCACCGGCGGCAGGGACATGAGTATCGATTCGGTGCGTCCGCCGGATTGCAGGCCGAACAGCGTGCCGCGATCCCAGACCAGGTTGAATTCAACGTAGCGGCCACGCCGGTAGGCCTGAAAATCGCGCTCGCGCTCGCCATATGGCAGATTGCGCCTGCGCTCGAGGATGGGTACGTAGGCCGAAAGGAAGCTGTCGCCGACGCTGCGCGTCAGGGCGAAGCAGTGTTCGAAGCCGCCGTCGGACAGGTCGTCGTAGAAAATGCCGCCGACGCCGCGCGCCTCGTTGCGATGCTTGAGGAAGAAGTACTCGTCACACCATTTCTTGAAACGCGGGTGATACACGGCGCCAAACGGGGCGAGTGCGTCGCGGCAGGTGGCATGGAAATGGCGCGCGTCTTCCGCGAAGCCGTAATAGGGGGTGAGATCCATGCCTCCGCCGAACCACCATACCGGAGGCTCGCCCGCCTTCAGCGCGACGAAGCAGCGCACGTTCATGTGTACCGTGGGGCAATACGGATTGCGCGGATGCAGCACCAGAGATACGCCCATGGCATCGAAGCCGCGGCCGGCCAACTCGGGTCGGCCGGCGCTGGCCGAAGGCGGCAACGCGCTGCCCTGCACCCGTGAGAAGTTGACGCCACCGCGCTCGAACACGCTACCCTCTTCGATGACACGCGAGATCCCGCCGCCGCCCGGCTTGCCGGCTTCGGACGGCCTTTCCCAGGCGTCGCTGCGAAACGAGGTGCCGTCCAGCGCTTCCAGTGCCTGCACAATCCTCTGCTGCAGTCCGCCGAGATAGGCGTGTACCGCTTCGGTGTCGGGCGCGATCACGGCTTTCTGCCGGGTATGGCGCGAAAGCCGATGTCGCGCCGGAACTGCATGCCGTCGAAGCGGATGGTCTCGAGCGTGTCGTAGGCGCGCTTCTGTGCCATCTTCACGCTGTCGCCCAGTGCCGTCGCGCACAGCACCCGACCTCCACTAGTGATCAGCGTCCTGCCCTGCAGCGTGGTGCCGGCATGGAACACCCGCGCGTCCTCCGCGAAGGGCGGCAGTCCTTCGATCACGTCTCCCTTGCGCGGCTCCTCGGGGTAGCCGTGCGCCGCCAGCACCACGCCCAGCGCGCAGCGTCGGTCCCAGTCGGCATCCGCCTGATCCAGCGTTCCGTCGACGGCATGCTCCAGCAGTTCGAGCAGATCGGACTTCAGCCGCATGATGATGGGTTGGGTTTCGGGTCGCCCATGCGGCAGTTGAACTCCAGCGTCCTGGCGTTGCCGGCCTTGTCTATCATCAGGCCGGCGTACAGGAAGCCGGTATAGGGCACGCCATCCTTGGCCATGCCGGTCACGGTCGGCAGGATGATCTCGCGCATCACCCGCGCATGGATCCCGGGCGTCACCACCGGGGCCGGCGAGTAGGCGCCCATGCCGCCGGTGTTCGGCCCCAGGTCGCCGTCCTTGAGCCGCTTGTGATCCTGGCTGGTGGCCAGTGGCAGCACGTGTGTGCCATCGACCATGACAATGAAGCTGGCCTCTTCGCCCTGCAGGCATTCCTCGATCACCACGCGCGCACCGGCCGCCCCGAGCCTGGCGTCGCCGAGCATCATGTCGACGGCGGCTTTTGCCTGCTCCACGCTTTCGGCGACGACCACGCCCTTGCCGGCGGCCAATCCGTCGGCCTTGACCACGATGGGGTCGCCCTGGCTGTCGATGTAGCGCTTTGCCAGTTCGGGATCGGTGAAGGTTGCGTAGCGAGCGGTGGGGATGGCGTGGCGAACCATGAACTGCTTTGCGTAGTCCTTGGACGACTCCGGCTGGGCTGCAGCGCGGGTCGGTCCGAAGATGCGCAGGCCGGCGGCACGGAACACGTCGACGATGCCGGCTGCAAGAGGCGCTTCCGGCCCGACCACGGTCAGGTAGACGTTCTCCGCCGCCGCGAACCTGGCGATTTCCTTGGGGTCGCTCAGAGGCACGTTCTCAAGGCCGGGCTCGGTGGCCGTGCCGCCGTTGCCCGGCGCAACGTAGACCTTCTGCACGCGCGGACTTTGCGTAAGCTTCCAGGCGAGAGCGTGCTCCCGGCCTCCTGATCCGACCACCATCAGTTTCATGACTTTTCCCGGATATCCTGCGCGCGGCATGCCCGGCGCGGCTTGGTTATCAATGCCTGAAGTGGCGCGCGCCCGTGAACACCGCTGGCAATGCCGCGCTCGTCGGCCGCCGCGATCACCTCGTCGTCGCGCCGGCTGCCGCCCGGCTGGATCACCGCGGTCGCACCGGCGTCGATGACCACGTCAGGGGCCATCGCGGGAATGGGAAGAAGGCGTCCGAGGCCACGCACGAGTCGGCCAGCGACAGTCCGGCGTTGCCGGCCTTGATCGAGGCGATGCGCGCGCTGTCCACGCGGCTCATCTGGCCGGCCCCCACGCCCACCGTCATGCCGTCGCGGCAGAACACGATGGCATTGGATTTCACGAACTTGGCGACTCGCCAGGCGAACAGCAGGTCGCCGAGCTGGGCGGCGGTGGGCGCCAGTCTGGTGACCACTTTCAGCGCATCAGCGGAAACGTTCAGAGCGTCGGGGCTTTGCACCAGCAGGCCTCCGCCCACACGTTTCAGGTCATACCGAGAATGCTCGTGGGCGAGCGGCACTTCGAGTACGCGAAGGTTGGCTTTGGCCGCGAAGAACTGCCGTGCATCTGGTTCGACGCGCGGGGCGATGATCACCTCGGCAAACTGGCGTCCAACCGCTTCGGCCGTGGTGCGATCGATGGCGCGATTGAAGGCCAGAATTCCCGAAAGCTGAAGTCGGATCGGTGGACAGGGCCTTGCCGTACGCGGAGAGCAGGTTCTCGCCGGTGGCGACGCCGCAGGGGTTGGCGTGCTTGACGATCACACAGGCGGGCTCGCTGAAGCTCTTGACGCATTCCCAGGCCGCGTCGGCGTCGCCGACGTTGTTGTAGGAGAGTTCCTTGCCCTGCAACTGGCGATAACGCGCGAGACTGCCCTCGACGGGGCGCGCATCGCGATAGAACGCGGCGGTCTGATGAGGATTCTCGCCATAGCGCATGTCCTGCAACTTGGAAAACTGCAGGCTCAGCACCTGCGGGTAGGCCCCGCGGCGGTTCTTCTCGTCGAGCGAAAACAGATAATTGGCGATCGCACCGTCGTAGGCGGCGGTGTGCGCAAAGACTTTCTTGGCGAGAGCGAAGCGCGTGGTCTCGCTCACGCCGCCGCCGGTGCGCATCTCGTCGAGCACTTTCACGTAGTCGGACGGATCGACCACCACGGCCACGCTGCCGTAATTCTTGGCGGCAGCCCGGATCATCGCCGGCCCGCCGATGTCTATGTTCTCGACGGCGTCGTCGAGTCGGCAGTCAGGATCGGCGACCGTTGCTTCGAACGGGTACAGGTTCACCACCAGCAGATCTATGGGTTCTATGCCCGCGCCGGCGATCGCGGCCATGTGCTCGCGCGAATCGCGGCGCGCCAGCAGGCCGCCATGGATTTTCGGATGCAGGGTCTTCACGCGCCCGTCAAGCATCTCGGGGAAGCCGGTGTGCGCGGAAACCTCGGTGACGGGCACGCCGGATTTCTCCAGCAGGCGCGCGGTGCCGCCGGTCGAAAGAATCTTCACGCCCAGCGCATGCAGCGCCTGCGAGAACTCGACGACACCGTCCTTGTCCGAGACGCTGATCAGCGCTTGTCGTATCTTGCTCATCTGCGGAAGCGTGCGGCGGGCTCGGGCGTCAGCCCTTGATGCGCAACTGCTGCATCTTCTTGCGCAACGTGTTGCGGTTGATTCCCAGCATGGTGGCCGCGAGGGACTGATTGCCCTCCGCCTGACCGAGCACCAGCTCGATCATCGGCTTCTCGACGTTCTTGAGAACCATGTCGTAAATCGAAGTGGGCTGCTCGCCGTCCATGTCCTTGAAATAGCGCTCGAGGGAGCGCCGCACGGCGTCCTGAATTTCGTTGTTGCGACTCATGCTGCCATTTTCTCCCAGTGGGGCCACGCATGTGGCGCAGCGGTCCGGCGCGCGTAGCGCAGGCGCTCGCCGTGATCGGCAAGCCTGGCGAAAAACGCCGCGACGGCGGCAATCTGGGCGTCCGCCGACTCGATGAGATTGAAGTCGCGGCGAAACTCTTCGCCGCCCTCCAGTTCGCTCACATACCAACCGGTATGCTTGCGCGCCACGCGCAGGCCTTGCTCGTTGCCGTAGAAGACGTGCAGCGCGTTCAGGTGCTCAAGCATCACGTCCCGAATCTCCAGAATCAGCGGCGGCTCGCATTCACGGCCGGTGGCGAGAAAGTGCTCGATCTCGCGAAAGATCCACGGCCGCCCCTGGGCCGCGCGTCCTATCATCACGCCGTCTGCGGCGGTCAGTTCGAGCACGCGACGGGCTTCATGCGGGCTGCGGATATCGCCATTGGCGATCACCGGAATGGAGACGGCAGACTTTACAGCCGCGATCGTTGCATACTCGGCGTCGCCCCTGAAGCCGCACGCACGGGTGCGGCCATGCACGGAGAGCAGGCGCACGCCCGCGTCCACGGCAATGCGTGCAACCTGCAGGGCGTTTCGATGTTCAGGGTCGGGGCCGGTGCGGATCTTGAGAGTGACCGGCACATCGACGGCGCGCACCACCGCCTTGAGGATGGCGGCGACCAACGGCTCGTCCGAGAGCAGGGCGGAGCCGGCGGCGACGTTGCACACCTTCTTGGCCGGGCAACCCATGTTGATGTCGATGATCTGCGCCCCGCGGTCGACGTTGTGGCGAGCTGCATCGGCCATCATCTGCGGATGTGCGCCGGCGATCTGCACCGAGACTGGTTCGACCTCGCCGGTGTGATCCGTGCGCAGCAGGGATTTGCGCGTCGCGCGCAGTTCCGGCTTCGAAGACACCATCTCGGATACGGCCAGGCCGGCGCCGAAGCGCTTGCACAGTTGGCGAAACGGGCGGTCCGTGACCCCAGCCATCGGAGCGACGAAAAGGCCGTTACGCAGGGCGTGTACGCCGAGCTGCATGGGTGTACGGATCGGGATTCGGGTGCGAGGGGAAGCGCATTCTATACGCTTTCGCTGCCTAAAAAAATCGCATCCGGAAGGCCTGTGTCCCGACTGCAACATCGCGGCGCACCAATTCGGTGAATGGGCGTGCGGAGCCGGCTGGCGCCCCGCACGCAGCGACTCAGGGCCAGGCCGAAGCCCCGTAGACCATGCGTCGCGCCAGCAATCTGCGTGCCGGGGGCAGCAGATCGAAAACGGTCATGGCGCCGCGTCGAAGCAGGGCGGACAGCGGGTCGTCGCGCACATAGAGCGAGGCGAGCAGATCGGTCATCCGGATCGTGGCACGCGCGTCCAGGCGTCGGGCGCGTGCGTATTCGTCGGCGAATGCCGCGCTGCCGATTGCTTCACGTCCGGTCGCGGCGCGCAGGCGCTGCGCCAGCTCCCAGGCGTCGCGCAATCCCAGATTCAGGCCCTGGCCGGCCACCGGATGCAGCGTCTGCGCCGCGTTGCCTATGCTGATCTCGCCGGCGCGTGCGCGGCACGCGCTGTAGCGCAGAGCCATCGGAAACGCGGCGCGCTCGGCGACCGCCACGAAGCGACCGGCGCGATTGCCGAAGGCGCTCTGCAACTGTGCCAGGAACTCCGCGTCCGCAGCCTGCAACAGGGTATCCGCAGTTCCACGCCGGTGGCTCCATACCAGTCCGTAACCCCTGGCGTGCGGCAGCAGGGCCAGTGGCCCCTGCCGTGTGAATCGCTCATAGGCGACGCCCCGCGCCGGTGTATCGGCATGCACCAGCGCCACGACAGCCTCCTGCGCATAGTCCTTGTACACGGCATCGCCGGCGGGCACGCCTTCGGCATGCACGGTGAGCGTCGCCGTCGGGCGCGCGCCGCGCGGCAGGCAGACAGTGCGGGAACGGTCGAGCGCGGCCGCGATCGCCGGCGCGATGTCGTCGTACGCGCTCACATACCCGAGCGCGGGCACCGCGAGGTCCTGGCGCGAGATGCGCGTCTGCCCGAACGCGCCGGCTTCCGATACATGGATGTCCTCGATCGGTGTGCTGCGCAGGCCGCTCCAGGTTCCCAGGCGCTCGAGTATCAGGCGGCTTGCATAGGAAAGCGCGATCGGCCGCACCGCCGCGCCTGCGCGCTGCTGCGCCGCGGCCGTTCCCGCCGCCATGTCGCCGGACAGGGCGATCGACAGCCCGGAGCCCTGCAACGCGAGCGCCAGTGCGCAGCCGACCGGGCCGTCGCCGGCGACGTGTACGTCGAATCGCTCGGTGCGCGATTCAGCCGGCATCGCGCATCAGGATTTCGATGTCGGCGACTGATTTCGGCGTCGCGTGAGTGAGTATCTCGCAGCCTGCCATGGTGACCAACGCGTCGTCCTCGATGCGCACGCCGATGTTCCAGTAGCGCTCTGGAACGTCCTGCGCGGGCCTGACGTAGAGGCCGGGCTCGACGGTGAGCGTCATGCCCGCCACCAGGGGGCGCCAGGCGCCGTCCTTCTTGTAGTCGCCGGCGTCATGCACGTCCAGGCCCAGCCAGTGCCCGGTGCGATGCATGTAGAAGCGTCGGTAGGTTTCCTGCTCGAGTGCCGCGTCCAGGCTGCCGGCCAGCAGCCCGAAATCCAGCATGCCCTGGGTGAGCACCCTGACCGCGGCATCGTGCGGCTCGTTCCAGCCGGCCCCGGCGCGGGTCGCGGCGATGGCGGCGGCCTGTGCGGCGAGCACCAGCTCATAGATCTCGCGCTGGGCGGGGGAGAAACGACCATTGACCGGAAAGGTGCGGGTGATGTCCGCCGCATAGCCGTCGTACTCGCAACCCGCGTCGATCAGCAGCAGGTCGCCGTCGGCCATGCGCGCGTCGTTGGCGACATAATGCAGCACGCATGCGTTGGCGCCGGAGGCGACGATGGGCGTATAGGCGGGGTATTGCGCGCCGCCCATGCGGAACGCGTAAAGCAGCTCGGCCTCGATCTCGAACTCATGCCTCCCGGGGCGCGTGGCGCGCATGGCGCGCCTGTGGGCCTCGGCGGAAATGTCCGCCGCACGACGCATTGCCGCAAGCTCGGAGGAGTCCTTGACCAGGCGCATCTCGTCGAGCAGGTTGCGCAGGTCACCTATGTTGGAGGGCGCCGTAACGCCGATGCGCACCTTCTCGCGCACCGTGTTCAACCATCCCATGGCGCGCGCGTCCCAGGCGGCGTCGGCGCCCGGCAGATACCAGAGCGTCGGCTGGTCGGCGAGCAGCTCGACGAGCTTCTCGTCGAGCTGCGCGATCGGCCAGGCTTCGTCGAAGCCGTAGCGCTCACGCGCCGCCGCCGGGCCATGGCGAAAGCCGTCCCAGATCTCGCGCTCTTCGTTTTTCTCGCGGCAGAACAGGATGCAGCGTGGCGTTGCACCGGCAACCAGCACCAGCACACTCTCGGGTTCGGTGAAGCCGCTCAAGTGGTAAAAATAGCTGTCGAAGCGGTACGGATACTGGGTGTCGCGATTGCGGGCCCGTTCGGGCGCCGTGGGCACCACGGCCACGCCCGAATGCATGCCCTGCATGAGGCGCAGGCGGCGCGCAGCGTACGCGGCGTACGCTGCGCCGGGGCCTGAAGCGGTGCTGACGGAGTCGTTCATTTGTCCTTGATCGCGTTGAGTTCTGCCAGGCGCTCCGGGGTGCCCACGTCGCTCCACAGGCCGGTATGCACCTCCCCGCTCAGGCGGTCGTCCCGGGCGGCGGCGCGCAGCAACGGAGCGAGCGGCGCCCGTGTTCCCGGCGGCAAGTCGCCGAGCAGGGCGGGACGCAGCACGCTTATCCCCGAGTAAGTGTAGCGCGGTGCGACTCCGTTGCCGACCATGCCGTCGGAGAGGGAAAAGTCGCCTTGCGGGCGAAACGACGGGTTCGGCACCAGTATCAAGTGGCCGAGCAGGTCGCTCGCGATCAGCCGCTGGGCGATGTCCGGCAGATCCACGTAGGGCCGATCGCAATGGACGTCGGCATTGAGCAGCGCGAACGGCGCGTCGCCGAGCAGCGCGCGTGCGTTGGCGATGCCGCCGGCGGTTTCCAGCGGCGCGGCTTCGCGCGACCAGCGGATGGTCAGATTCCAGGCGCTGCCGTCGCCCAGCGCGCGCTCGATGAGTTCGCCCAGATGCGAGACGTTGATCACCACCTCGCGCACGCCGCATTCGGCGAGTCGCTCCAGGTGATGAACGATCAGCGGCCGGCCGCGGACTTCGACCAGGGGCTTGGGCAGCGTATCGGTGATCGGCCTGAGCCGCTCGCCGCGGCCGGCCGCAAGGATCATGGCCTTCATCAGAAAGAGTACGCGTGCCCGGCGCTCTTGCCCTGCAGGCGCTCGATCAGCGCGGCAAGGGGGCCGAGCTCGCGGTACCTGCGGCAGGCCTTGAGCAGGTAGTCGAGAACCACGGGAATGTCGTCGAGGTAGCGACGCTTGCCGTCGCGATGCGCGAGGCGGGAGAAAATCCCGACGACCTTCAGGTGGCGCTGCACGCCCATCCACTCGAAATCCCGATAGAACTCGGCAAAATCGGCGTGTACCGGCAGGTCGGCCTTGCGTGCTTTCTCCCAATAGCGGATGCACCAGTCGAGCACCAGCGCCTCGTCCCAGCGCACGTAGGCGTCCTTGAACAGGGACGCGAGGTCGTAGGTGATCGGCCCGTAGACGGCATCCTGAAAGTCGAGGACGCCGGGGGCGGGTTCGCACACCATCAGATTCCGCGAGTGGTAGTCGCGATGCACGTAAACGCGAGGCTGGGCGAGGTTGTTTGCCAGCAGCGTTGCGAATGCCGCTTCAAGGGTGGCGGCGTCGATCGGCGCAAGTCGGGTGTCCAGATGCCGGGCCAGGTACCAGTCCGGGAACAGGCGCAGTTCGCGCTCCAGCAGCACGGCGTCGTACTCGGGCAGGTCGCCGGGCCGGCTGGCGCGCTGGATGGCGATCAGGGTGTCGGTGGCGGCGCCGTACATCGCCGGTGCGCTCTCCGGAGTGAGCGCCGCGAGGTAGGTGGTCGCACCGAGGTCTTCGAGCAGCAGAAAGCCCTGTTCGAGATTCTCGGCGTGCACCCGGGGCACGTGGGCGCCGGCCTGCGCGAACAGCCGCCCGGCATGCAGGAAGGGCCGGCAATCCTCCTTGTCTGGCGGCGCGTCCATCAGGATCAGGGACGCGCCACCGTCCGCGAACACGGCGCGAAAGTAGCGCCGGAAGCTTGCGTCCTCGGAGGCGGGGGCGAGCGTGGAGCCCGGCCGGGCAGGCAGCTCTCCATCCAAAGGCGTGCGACGGCGAGGCGGGAATCTTCGGTCATGGGGTATGCGGGCCGCAGCGTCCGGTCGAGACGATGCGGCAATTGCCTAATCGCGTGAATTGTGCGATTTTAACAGCCCGAAATTCCCCACCATCCGCCCCTTCCCATGCAGCTTCTCCCGGCGCCCTCGCCGGCGCGCCTCGCGGCCCTCTTTGCGTCATGCTGCCTGGTGTTCGCCGGCGCGGCCCGCGCCCAGGGTTTTCTGACCCTGCCCGTGGTTCCGGCCAAGCCCGCCGCGCCGCCTGCCGTGCCCTTCAAGGAGAAGGGACCGACCTTCATCGATGCCGAGACCCTGGAAGGGGTGATGGACATCGAAATCACCGCGCGCGGCAAGGCCGAGTGGCGTCAGGACGACACGACGATCTTCAGCGAGGTGCTGCGCCAGAACCAGGAGTTCGGGCGCGTGGATGCCGAAGGCGGCGTGCGCTTCGAACTGGGATCCGACCGTTTCTCAGGCACGCGCTCGCGCTGACACGCAACGACACGGGCTCGCTGGAACAGCCGAAGTACACGTTCCGCGGCGGCGAGCGCGCGATTCGGGGCGAAGCGGAGCGCATGGAGTTCCTCGGCAAGGACCATTACCGCATCGAGAACGGCTCCTTCACCACCTGCGAGCCCGGCAAGGATGACTGGCGCTTCGATTTCGGCAGTCTGGAACTCGACTATGACGACGAGGTCGGCACCGGGCGGAATGCCAAGGTGCGCTTCTTCGACACCACGATCGCGGCGATTCCGTGGATGAGTTTTCCCCTCGAGAAGCGGCGCAAGAGCGGCTTTCTGGCCCCGTCCTACGCGCAGACCAGCCGCGGCGGGGTGGAGATGAGCTTTCCGTTCTACTGGAACATCGCTCCAGAGCAGGACGCCACGTTGACGCCGCGCGTGATCACCAAGCGCGGCACGCAACTGAATGCCGACTACCGTTACCTCAATGCGGCATACGCCGGCAGTCTCAGGGTCGAGTATCTGCCCGAGGACAACGAGCTGAAGAAGAGCCGCAGCGGATTTTCGCTGCAGCATACGCAGACGTTCACCCCGGCGCTGATGGGCAGGGTCGATCTGAACAAGGTTTCGGACGACCGGTACTACGTTGATCTGTTCTCGCGCGTGCGACAGACGTCTCAGACCAACCTGAGCGCGAAGCGTTCCTGCAGTACGGCAACAGCATATTCGGCCAGGGCTACGGCGCGTCGTTCCGCATCCAGAAGTTTCAGACCCTGCAGGATCCGCTGGCCCCGGTGGTCAGCCCTTACCAGCGCGTACCGCAGGTGAACTTCTCGACCGCCCGCAATGACATCGCCGGACTGGCCGACCTGAACTTTCCGGCCGAGTACGTGCGCTTCACGCATCCCACCCTGGTGCAGGGCTCGCGCGTAAGCCTGAATCCGAGCATTTCCGCGCCGTTCCTGACGCCGGGGTATTTCTTCACCCCGAAGGTGGGAATGCGCTATGTGGGCTATAACCTTGATCGCACGGCAGTTGGCCAGCCCGAGCGGCTCTCGGCCACGATTCCCTGGATGACGCTCGACGGTGGCATGGTGTTCGAGCGCGATGCGAGGCTTGCGGGCCGTGACATGACGCAGACCTTCGAGCCGCGCGTCTACTACACGTATGTGCCGTACAAGGACCAGAGCCAGATGCCGTTCTTCGACACCGGCCTGGCGGACCTGAACTTCTCGTCCATTTTCACCGAGAACCGCTTCGCCGGCGGCGACCGCTTCGGTGACGCAAACCAGGTCACGGTGGCGGCAACTTCGCGTCTGCTGTTCTCCGGCGGCCAGGAGTTTCTGCGCGCCACCTTTGGTCAGCGCTTCTACTTCAAGAACGAGGAAGTGGCGAGCGCGCCCGGCGCCCCCCTGCGCACCTACAACAGTTCGGATCTGCTGGGCGCCGTTTCGGCGCGTCTGGCGCAGCACTGGAATTTCGATTCCGGTCTGCAATACAACGCGCGCCTGGCGCGCACGGAGCGCGCCAGCGTGAACTTCCGCTATTCGCCGGAGATCGCCAAGCTGGTGAACTTCGGCTATCGCTTCACGCGCAACGCCGTCGAACAGATCGACGTGTCCGGGCAATGGCCGGTGAGCCCCGGCTGGTACGCTGTGGGCCGTTACAACTACTCCTTCCGCGACGGCAGGCTGCTCGAAGGCGTAGGCGGACTTGAGTACAACGCCGGATGCTGGGTGTTCCGCGTATTCGCGCAACGCCTGCAGGTGGCGACGCAGGTCGCGTCGACCTCCATCTATCTGCAGCTCGAACTGAACGATTTCGCCAAGCTCGGCTCTGACCCCTTCGAGTTGCTGCGGCGCACCGTGCCCGGCTACACGCCGACCAATCTGACCGGCGAGTTCGCCGCGCCCAGCGCGCGGCCCAAACTGCCGTTCGAGCAGGTGTACTGACCCACAAATGATGAGCAACAGGCAATGGCTGGCGGCGCTGGTTCTGGCGAGCGCCGCGTGCGGCGTTTCGGCACAACGCATCTCTCTCGTCGATCGCATCGTCGCGGTGGTCAATAGCGAGGTCGTGACGCACTCAGAGCTCAACGACCGGATCGCCCTCGCGCAACGCCAGCTGACGCGGCAGAACACGCCGGCGCCGGATCGACAGGTGCTAGAGCGGCAGGTGCTCGATCGTCTGATTCTCGACAAGGCGCAGATGCAGCTGGCGCGTGATACGGGGCTGCGCGTGGATGAGGTGATGCTCGACCGCACGGTGGCGCGCATCGCCGAGCAGAACAGCATGACGCTGACCGCGTTCCGGCAGGCGCTGGAGCGTGATGGCATCAATTTCGAGCGTTTCCGCGAGGAGATTCGCGCCGAGATCATGCTTACCCGCCTGCGCCAGCGCGAGGTGGACGACAAGATCGTGATCAGCGAGAGCGAGATCGATCTCTATCTTTCGGAGGCAAAAGGGGCGGGCGCAGTCCAGGCTGCTGCCGCCGAGTTCAACCTGGCGCATGTGCTGGTCCGCCTGCCCGAGCAGGCCAGCCCGGAGGCGTTGGAGCGGGCGCGCGCCAAGGCCGAGAAAGTCATCACCGAGGCGCGCGCCGGCGCCGATTTCGCGAAGCTGGCCGCCAGCTATTCGGACGCCGGGGACGCGTTGTCCGGTGGCCTGATGGGCTGGCGCGCGCAGGATCGCCTGCCGGAGATATTCGCAACCGCGCTGAAGGACATGCGCCCCGGGGAGATCACGGGCGTTTTGCGCAGCCCGGCGGGGTTCCACGTGCTGAAGCTGCTCGATCGTCGCGGTGGCGGCGGGCCCAGGCTCAGCGGAGCCCCGGTACAGCAGACGCGCGCCCGGCATATCCTGATCAAGACAAACGAGATCGTGTCCGAGGCAGATGCGCGCCGCAGGCTGGCGGACCTGCGCGAACGCATCGTGCGAGGCGGCACGAGCTTCGCCGAACTCGCGCGGCTGCATTCGGAGGACGGCTCTGCGGTGCGGGGCGGCGACCTCGAGTGGATCTATCCAGGCGATACGGTGCCGGAGTTCGAGCGAGCCATGAACGAACTCAAGCCCGGGCAGTTGAGCGAACCGGTGAAGTCGCAGTTTGGCTGGCACCTGATCGAAGTGCTCGAGCGTCGCACCGCCGACATGAGCGAGGAGCGACTCAGGCAGCAGGCGCGTCAGGCTTTGCGCGAACGCCGGGCCGATGAGGCCTACCAGACTGGCTTCGCCAGGTGCGCGACCGCGCCTACGTCGAAATCCGCCTCGAAGACCGCTGAGCGCGGAAAGTCATGGCCTCCCGACTGGCGGTGCTGGCGCTCACCTCGGGGGAGCCCGCGGGGATCGGCCCCGACCTTTGCCTGGCGCTCGCCGAGCACGGCTTGCCCGTACGTGTCGTGGTGCTGGGCGATCGCGAGATGCTCGCGGCGCGCGCCCGGTTGCTTGGCCGGAACCTGCGCCTCGTGCCTTTTGTCGCGTCGGCTGCGCCGCCGGCGGGGGCTATCGAAGTCGAACATGTTCCGGCGCAGCGTCCGGTCGCTCCCGGCGTGCTCGACGCGGGCAACGCACGCTACGTGCTGCAGCTGCTCGATCGTGCGATCGACGGCTGCGGCGCAGGAGAGTTCGACGCCATGGTCACTGCGCCGGTGCACAAGGGCGTGATCAACGATGCCGGAGTGCCGTTCACCGGGCATACCGAGTATCTTGCCGAGCGCAGTGCAACGCCGCACGTGGTCATGATGCTGGTCGGCGGTGGATTGCGGGTCGCACTGGCGACCACGCACCTGGCGCTCGCCGATGTGCCGCGCGCGATCACGCGCGAGAGCCTCGAGGCAAGCTTGCGCGTGATCGATCGCGACCTGCGCGGCCGCTTCGGCATCGCAAAGCCGCGCATCCTGGTCGCCGGCCTCAATCCGCACAGCGGTGAATCCGGGCATCTTGGCCGTGAGGAAATTGAGGTCATCGAGCCGGTGCTGGCCGCACTGCGCGCCGAAGGCATGCTGCTGGAGGGGCCCTTGCCGGCGGACACGCTGTTCGTGCCCAAGCGCGTGCGGCGCGCCGACTGTGTGCTGGCCATGTATCACGACCAGGGCCTGCCGATGCTCAAGTACGCGAGCTTCGGCGAAGGCGTCAACGTCACGCTGGGCCTGCCCTTCGTGCGCACCTCCGTCGATCACGGCACGGCTCTGGATCTGGCCGGCAGCGGCCGCGCAGACCCCGGCAGCCTCCTTCAGGCGTTGCGCCTGGCCCAGGAACTCGCGCGGAGACATGGCTGAGGGAGAGGCACCGCCGGAGGCGTCGCGCCATCCGCGGCACGTGCCGCGCAAGCGCTTCGGTCAGCATTTTCTGCATGATCCCTACGTACTGCAGCGCATTGTTTCGGCCATCGATCCGCGGGCGGGCGAGCATGTGGTGGAGATCGGTCCGGGCGAAGGTGCCCTGACCCGCCCGCTGCTGGAGCGTCTGCCCAGACTGACGGTGGTCGAGATCGACCGTGACCTGGCGGCGCGACTGCAGCAGGAGTTCCCCGCCGAGCGACTCGAAGTGCATCTGGCCGATGCGCTTGAGTTCGATTTCGGCGCGCTGCCCGCGCCGCTGCGCCTGGTCGGCAATCTGCCTTACAACGTCTCGACCCCGCTGCTCTTCCATCTGGCGAAGTACGCCGACAGGGTGCGCGACATGCATTTCATGCTGCAGCGGGAGGTCGTCGACAGGATGGCGGCCGAAGCTTCGACTCCGGAGTACGGACGCCTGTCGGTGATGCTGCAGCGCCGTTTTCGCATCCATTCGCTGTTCCGCGTCGCGCCTGGCGCATTTCGCCCGCCGCCCAAGGTGGAGTCGGCGGTGGTCCGGCTCGAGCCTTTGCCGCCAGAGCAGATCGCGCCGGTCGATGAAGCCGTGTTTGCGCGGGTCGTGATGCGCGCGTTCGCCGCGCGCCGCAAGACGCTGCGCAACGGCCTGGCGGGCCTGATCGACGAAGCCGGTCTGCGCGCCGCAGGCATAGACCCCGGTCTGCGCCCGGAGAACATCACACCCGGGGAATATATAAAAATTGCTATGTCAATTGGCTCGAAGTCCGCTCCAGCAGCCGATCTCGATAGATGAATCTCCAGGATTCCACCGGCGGCAGGCTGCTGAGAGCCTGGACTCATCGAGCGCTTTTGCGCTCGATGAACTCTATCTTGTAGCCGTCAGGATCCTCCACGAAGGCGATTACCGTGGTGCCGAACTTGACCGGCCCGGCTTCGCGCGTGACTTTGCCGCCGGCGGCGCGAACCGCCGCGCAGGTGGAAGCCGCGTCATCCACGGCGATCGCCAGATGGCCGAAAGCCGTCCCCAGTTCGTAACTCGCGGTGTCCCAGTTGTGCGTCAGTTCGAGCACGGTGGAGTCCGACTCGTCGCCGTAACCGACAAAGGCCAGCGTATAGCGGCCCTCGGGCACCTCATGCCGGCGCAGCACCCGCATGCCGAGCACCTTGGTGTAAAAGTCGATGGAACGCTCCAGATCGCCTACGCGCAGCATGGTGTGCAGCAGTCTCATTCTGACTCTCCTGGCTTGCTCAGAACACGGGCAGGGACGCAGCAGCCAGATCGAGCTGGCGCCGCGCTTCACGGTAATCCGGGTACAGGCGTTCGACCACCGCCCAGAAACGACGCGAATGGTTGAGCTCCACGAGGTGCGCGATCTCATGCGCGACCACGTAGTCGGCAAGGACGGGCGGCAGGTGCACCAGGTGCCAGGGAGAGGCGTATGCGACCGTCTTCCATGCACACGCCCCACTGGGTGCGCGCATTGGATATCGAAAGCTCCGGTTCCAGGCGACCGATCAGCCCTGCGTAATGGGCGGCACGCGGCTTCAGCGCGCGCATTGCGTCAGCTTCAGCCAGCGTATGGTTCGGCACGCACCCGTGCCCTGTCCTCGGGTGCGCGCATGCGCAGCACCAGATGATCGCCATCGGTGACGATATGTTTCGCCCCGGTGTGGACCGCGAGCGTGACAGGACGACCCCAGTAAGGCAGTGATTCGCCGGTAATGCCGTGGATGCGCACCGGGCTGCCGGCGGCCGCCCATTCGTCCAGCTTGGCGAGGATCCATCGCGATTTCTCGCGCATGAAGCTCTCGATGTCGATCCACGGCGCATGGCGGGGCGCAGTGACCGAGAGCCCGGTCGCATCTATCGCCACGCCTATCGTGCGTCGCCGGGTGCGCGTGAAGCGGAAATCCACCACCCGGGATCCGACCTGGATCAGCTTGCGCCGGCCGGCAGGATCGGCCGTCTCGGGAGCGGCCTCGCCGAACAGGCTCAGTTGCTGCGCGCCGGACACAGCTCCTCCTGCTGGCGCTCGATCCACTCCTCGACCTCGCCGATGATGTCCTCGGGCTTGCGGCCCTGCGTGGCGATCGCCGGCCCGATGCGTACCGTGATGGTTCCCGCACGCTTCAGGAACGCGTTCTTGGGCCACAACAGCCCGGCGTTGTGCGCCACCGGCACCACTTGCGCGCCGGTGCGCGCCGCCAGCCATGCGCCGCCCGCCTGGTACTTGCGCCGCAGGCCCGGCGCGACGCGCGTGCCTTCCGGGTAGATCACCACCCAGAATCCCTGCTGCAGGCGTTCGGCGCCGAGCCGCGCCAGTTCCTTCAGCGCGGCGCGACCCTTGGCGCGATTGATCGCGATCGGGCTCATCAGCGCCAGGGCCCAGCCGAAGAACGCGATCCACAGCAGTTCACGCTTGAGTACCTGCACCTGGGGCGGGAAAAGGGACTGGAATGCCATCGTTTCCCACGCCGACTGGTGCTTGGAGAGGATCACGCAGGGTTCCTTCGGCAGGTGTTCCCGACCCTCCACGCGGCAATGGATGCCGCACAGCACGCGGGCGAGCGCGAGCATGATGGCGGCCCAGCCGGATATGAAGCGAAAGCGCGCCATGCGAGAGAGCGGGGCGATCAGCATGCACAGCAGGGCATATATAGGCGTGATCGCCAGCATCGCAAGGGCGAACAGCGTCGAGCGCAGCACTAGCATGCCTGCGTGCTCATGCCGGAACTTCGTGGGCTGCGGTTGCTGAAGTTCGGCCACGAAACGCGGCCAGGTCGGCGCAAACACGCGTTCCAGGCGGCAGGTTGCCGGCATCCCTGGTCCTGCGGCCCTTGCCGGTGAGAACCAGCACCGGCCTGGCGCCGGCGGCGACGGCCGCCTGAAGATCCTTGAGGGAGTCGCCCACGAAGGACACGCCGCCGAGCGGCATGTTCAGGCGTTTGGAGATCTCGAGCAGCAGTCCCGGCTTGGGCTTGCGGCAGTCGCAGCCGGCATCGGCCGCATGCGGACAGAAGAAAATCGCGTCTATGCGCCCGCCGGCGGCGGCGACGGCCTTGTGCATGCCGTCGTGGATCGCGTTCAAGGTGCTCATGTCGAACAGGCCGCGCGCCACGCCCGACTGGTTGGTGGCGACGACCACGCGGTAGCCGCCCTGCGTGAGTCGTGCGATCGCCTCGAGGCTGCCCTTTATCGGTTTCCATTCGGACGGCGACTTGATGTACTGCTCGCTGTCGTGGTTGATCACGCCATCGCGATCGAGTATCACCAGCTTCATGCCGCCAGCCTGGAGATGTCGGCCACGCGATTCATCAGCGCATGCAACTGGCGCAGCAGCGCGATGCGATTTGCGCGCAGCGCCGGATCCTCGACATTCACCATGACCTGATCGAAGAACAGGTCGACGCTGCCGCGCGCGCCGGCCAGGGCGGTCAGCGCGCTTACGTAGTCACCGCGCGCTAGTGCTGTTTCGACCTGCGGGGTTAGGGCGCCGAGGGCGTCGAACAGCGCAATCTCCGCTGCTTCGCAGAGCAGCGAGCGTTCGGCGCCCGCACCCTGCTCCTCGGCCTTCCTGAGGATGTTGCTGATGCGCTTGTTGGCCGCCGCCAGGCTGGCGGCTTCGGGCAGGGCGCGGAAACGCTTGACGGCGTCCAGCCGCGCCGGCACCTGATCGATGCGTTCGGGTGCCTGGCTGACCACCGACTCGACCTCGTCTGCGGCGTGACCTTGCTCCTTCAGCAGATTGCGCAGGCGCTCGAGCATGAAGCCGTGCACTTCGCCCGCCGACCAGGCCGGCAACTGTATGCCGGAAAACACCGCCACGGCATCGGCCAGCAGGTCGTTCAGGCCCAGCGGCAGCTTCGCCTCGAGCAGGATGCGCAGCACGCCGAGCGCGTGCCTGCGCAGCGCAAACGGGTCCCTGTCGCCGGTCGGCGCGCCGCCGATGCCGAAGATGCCGACCAGCGTGTCGAGCTTGTCGGCCAGCGCCACCGCGCATGCGATCGGGCCCTCGGGCAGTCGGTCGCCCGCGAAGCGCGGCCGGTAATGCGCTTCGATCGCGTCGGCCACCGCCGCGGGTTCGCCATCGTGCAGTGCGTAGTAGCGGCCCATGATGCCCTGCAGTTCCGGGAATTCGCCCACCATGCCGGTCGGAAGATCGGCCTTGGCCAGCCAGGCTGCGCGCTCGGCCAGCGCCGCGTCGGCGCCCAGCATGCGAGCGATGCGTCCGCCCAACTGCTGCACGCGCATCACGCGCTCGAGCTGATTGCCGAGCTTGTTGTGATAAACGACCTTCTCCAGTTGCGGCACGCGCGCCTCGAGCCGGCTCTTCCTGTCCTGGGTGTAGAAGAAACGCGCATCCTCCAGGCGGGGGCGCACGACCCGCTGGTTGCCGCCGACGATGTGGCGCGGATCGGCGACCTGCATGTTCGACACGATCAGGAACTGCGACAGCAGCCGGCCATCGGCGTCGAACAGCGGGAAATACTTCTGGTTCTGCCGCATGGTCAGGATCAGGCATTCCTGCGGCACTTCGAGGAACTGGGCGTCGAACTCGCCGACGTAGACGCTGGGGTGCTCGACCAGTGCGGCCACTTCGTCCAGTAGATCCTTGTAGTCGCCCAGGCTCGCCTTGCGCGCCGCGGCTTCGGCGTTCAGGGCGGAGTCTATGGCCTGCTTGCGTTGCGCGAAATCTACCACCACCTTGCCGGCGGCGAGCCGGGCCTCGTAGCCCTCCGCAGAGGCGATGGAGATGTCGCCTGCGCTCATGAAGCGATGTCCGAGCGTGATGCGACCGGATTCCAGGCCCAGGACAGCGCCCGGAACGATGCGCTCTCCGTGCAGCATGAGCAGCCTGTGCGCCGGGCGCACGAACTGCGCATCGCCGTCGCCCCAACGCATCATCTTCGGGATCGGCAGCCTGTGCAGCGCCTCCGCCACCTTGCCGGCCAGCACCTCATCCAGCAGGCGGCCCGCGGTTCTCGCGTTGGCGAAATAGACGCGGCCCTTGGGCGTTTCGCGCTGTTCAAGGGCTTCCACCGCGACCCCGTTCTTCTTCGCGAATCCGGCGACGGCAGCCGGCGCCGCGTTGACCGAGGGTCCCTGCACCTCGCGTGCCACATCCGGAGACCTGTCGAGTATCGAACTGATCGAGACCGCAAGGCGGCGCGGCGTGGCATAGGCGCGCGCAGCGCTGCTCGCGGCCCTGAAGCCGTCCTTGCCGAGATCGGCGGCGAGTGCGTCGCAGAAAGCCTGCGACAGTCGCGCCAGCGACTTCGGCGGCAGTTCCTCGGTCAGCAGTTCGACCAGCAGCGTGGCTTGCATCTCAGGCTGTCCTTGCCGCTTTCGGCAGCATGGGAAATCCCAGCGCCTCGCGCGACTCGTAGTAGGCCTGCGCCACCAGCCGCGACAGCGCCCGGACGCGGCCGATGTAGGCGGCGCGCTCGGTGACCGAGATCGCCCCGCGCGCGTCGAGCAGGTTGAAGGTGTGCGAGCACTTCATGACCATCTCGTAGGCCGGCAACGCAAGGCCGGCTTCTATCAGTTTCTTCGCCTCTCCCTCGAAATCGCCGAACAGGCGGAACATCAGCTCGACGTTGGCGTGCTCGAAGTTGTATTTCGACTGCTCGACCTCGTTCTGGTGGTAGACATCGCCGTAACTCACGCCTTCGGTCCACACCAGGTCGTACACGCTCTCCTTGCCCTGCAGGTACATAGCCAGGCGCTCGAGGCCATAGGTGATCTCGCCCAGCACCGGTCTGCACGGGATGCTGCCGACTTCCTGGAAATAGGTGAACTGCGTGACTTCCATGCCATCCAGCCAGACCTCCCAACCGAGGCCCCAGGCGCCGAGCGTGGGCGACTCCCAGTCGTCCTCGACGAAGCGGATGTCGTGCACCAGCGGGTCGACGCCCAGCGCGACCAGCGATTGCAGGTAGAGGTCCTGGATGTTGGCCGGCGAGGGTTTCATCGCCACCTGGTACTGGTAATAGTGCTGCAGGCGATTGGGGTTCTCGCCGTAGCGCCCGTCCTTCGGACGGCGCGACGGTTGCACATAAGCGGCATTCCACGGCTCGGGGCCGATGGCGCGCAGGAACGTGGCGGTATGGAAGGTGCCCGCGCCGACCTCCATGTCGTAGGGCTGCAACAGCACGCAGCCCTGGCGGTCCCAGAAGTCGTTGAGTCGGAGGATCAGTTGCTGGAAGGTGAGCATGGGTGCGCCGCGCAGGGCGGCGATGACGCAGGAGAGGCGCGAATTTTACCTTCTCCGCCTCTGGGCGGAAAGCACGGACACAGCGATCAGCAGCAAAGCCGACAATGCGAGGATCGGCCAGTCGGCCCAACGCGCGTAGGGTGTGAGGCCGGTGTAGCCCTGCACTTCGACATCCAGCCGCGCCTCGGAGAACTGCGGCAGCCTGGCGAGCACGCGGCCGTCACGGTCGATGGCCGCGGTGATCCCGGTGTTGGTCGCGGTGAGCAGCGCGCGCCCGGTTTCGACGCTGCGCAGCCGGGCGATCTGCAGGTGTTGTGCCGGGGCCAGCGAGTCGCCGAACCAGGCCACGTTGCTCACGTTGGCTAGCAGGGTGGCTTGCGGCAGCGGTGGCAGGAGCTCGGCGCCGAACGCATCCTCGTAGCAGATGTTGACCGCCACCTTCTGCCCGGCGACCGCGAGCGGCGCCTGCGTGGCGGTGCCGCGAGAGAAATCCGACATCGGTATGTTCAATATCGCAGGCACCCAACCGAAGCCCGGGGGGACGAACTCGCCGAACGGGACCAGGTGCCGCTTGCCGTAGAACTGGCGCGGCGAAGTGCCGTAGCTGACGACGGCGTTGAAATAGGCGTTCGGGCCGTCCCGAAAGGGTACGCCCAGCAGGAGGTCACCGCCGTTGCGCCTGGCGACGGCCTCCAGCCGCGCCAGATACTCTGGCTCGACGCGATCCAGAAATCGCGGCAGCGCGGTCTCCGGAAACACGATCAGGCGTGCGCGACTTTCTGTGGCCAGGCGCTCGTAGGTGGCCAGCGTGCGCGCATAGCGCGCGGGATCGAACTTCAGGTCCTGCGGGATGTTCCCCTGCAGCAGGCTAGCGCTGAGCGGCGGGCCCGCGGGGCGGGTCCACTCGACGCTGCGCAAGGCGGCGCCGGCGACGAGCAGGGCGAGCAGCGCGGCGAGGAAGGCCGGCCAGCGCGGCTGCCTGAACTTGGCGCAGACCAGGCCCGCGCACAGCATCACAGGAACGACACGCCGTGCACGCCGAGCAGGGGGGCATAGCCGAGCAGCGGCGTGTCACTTGCCGCGTAGCCGAGCGAGAGCCAGGGGAATCCCGTGAACAGGGCACCGCGGGCGAGTTCGGACAGCGTCCACAGCGCCGGGATCACCAGCAGTGCGCGGGTGGTCTCGCTCAGTCCCGGCCGGTGCTGCAGGTGGCCGACCGCGGCCGGAAACAGCGCCAGGTAGGCGCAGAAGGACAGGGTCGCGAATCCCGCCAGCGGCGCCGGCATGCCGCCGAATATCGAAAGGCTGACGTAGACCCAGGAAACGCCGGCGCCGAACAGCCCAAGACCGAACCAGAAGCCGATCCAGGCCGCGTCGCGCGCCCGCTCCGCGGACAGCCAAAGGTGCACCAGCAGCGCAGGCGCCAGCAGTCCGAGGGGGAACAGGTCTACCGGGGAGAAGGCGGCGGCAAGGCTGGCACCCGCCAGCAGCGCGTAGCACTGCGCGACGCGCGGGTTTGCGCGCAAGCTTGCGCGCGCGAGGGCCTGAATCAAGCCTTGGGCTTCTCGACGATCAGGGTATAGACGCGGCGGCTGTCGGCGCGCAGCACCTGGACCTTCAGGCCGCCGACGACCAGGGCCTCGCCGCGCTTGGGCAGCCTGCCGAGCTGGGCGATCACCAGCCCGCCCACCGTGTCGTAATCCTCGTCGGGAAACTGCGTGCCGAAAGCGGCGTTGAAATCGGCGATCTGGGTCAGCGCCTTGACCCTGTAGCGTCCGCTGGTCTCGAGCAGGATGTTGTCGCTCGCTTCGTCGAAATCGTACTCGTCTTCTATGTCTCCGACGATCTGCTCGAGCACGTCCTCGATGGTCACCAGGCCGGCCACGCCGCCGTACTCGTCGACCACCATCGCCATGTGGTTGCGACTGGCGCGGAACTCGCGCAGCAGTACGTTCAGGCGCTTGGATTCCGGCACGAATACCGCCGGCCGCAGCATCTCGCGAACATTGAACTCCTCTTCGCCGGCATAGTGCCTGAGCAGGTCCTTGGCGAGCAGGATGCCGATCACATCGTCACGGTTCTGGCCGATCACCGGGAAACGCGAGTGCGCCGTGGAGATCACGACCGGGATGAAATTCTCCACCGGCTCGTTGATGTCGATCACATCCATCTGGGCGCGCGGGATCATGATGTCGCGCACCTGCATTTCCGAAACCGTCATTGCGCCCTCGATGATCGAAAGGGCGTCGGCGTCGAGCAGGTTGCGCTGGTAGGCGGAGCGCAGCAGCGCGATCAGCTGTTCGCGATCCTGGGGCTCGCGCAGTATCAGCGCGGAAAGCCGTTCGATCAGCGTAGGTCGGTCGTGATCGTTCATTGCGCCTCCATTGTACCGGGTGCGCGCCCCGGTCAGGCCCGGTAAGGATCGGCGTAGCCGAATCGCTTGAGCAGGGCGATCTCGATGCGCTCCATGCGCACCGCGTCGGCGGGGCGCTCGTGGTCGTGCCCGCGCAGGTGCAGTACGCCGTGGATGGCGAGGTGGGCGTAGTGGGCGTCGAGCGATTTGCCCTGTGCGCGCGCTTCGCGCGCGATCACCGCCGGGCACAAAACGATGTCGCAGCTGCGGCCGGGTTCATACGCGAAGGTGAGCACGTTGGTCGCATAGTCCTTGCCGCGGTAGGCCAGATTCAGTCCCCGTCCCTCGGCCTGCGTCACGAGGCGGACCGTGATCTGCTCGGCATCGGGCGCGGCGGCGCGTACCCAGCGCGTCAGGCGAACTGCGGCCGGCATGCCGTGGGCGCGGCTCGCGTACTGGACGACAACGGCGGGCCGTGCCCTAGCCGGGGTTGCCGCGCTGCTCGTGCTCTTCGTAGGCATTGATGATGCGGGCGACCAGCGGGTGGCGAACCACGTCTTCGGCCTGGAATGCGGTGAACGCGATGCCGCGCACTTCGGAAAGGATCGCGCGTGCCTCGACCAGGCCGCTCTTCTGGCCGCGCGCCAGATCGATCTGGGTGATGTCGCCGGTGACCACCGCCTTGGCGCCGAACCCGATGCGGGTCAGGAACATCTTCATCTGCTCAGGCGTGGTGTTCTGCGCCTCGTCGAGGATGATGAACGCATGGTTCAGCGTGCGTCCGCGCATGTAGGCCAGCGGGGCGAGTTCGATGGTGCCGCGCTCGAGCAGCTTGGCGACCTTGTCGAAGCCCATCAGGTCGTAGAGCGCGTCGTACAGCGGGCGCAGGTAGGGGTCGATCTTCTGCGACAGGTCGCCGGGCAAAAAGCCCAGCTTCTCGCCCGCTTCGACGGCCGGGCGCGTCAGGATGATGCGCTGCACCGTGGCACGCTCCAGCGCATCGACGGCGCAGGCCACGGCCAGGAAGGTCTTTCCGGTGCCGGCCGGGCCGATGCCGAAGGTGATGTCGTGCGCGAGGATGTGCTTGATGTACTCCACCTGGCGCGGGGTGCGTCCCTGCAGATCCGGGCGGCGGGTGACCAGTTGCGTCTCGCCGGATGCGGTCTCGCCCGCGCGACCGCGCAGCATTTGCGTCAGGCCGAGCTGAAGGTCGTCGACCGAAAGTTCACCCACTGCCTTGGCGTAGAAATGTTCGATGGCATGCACGGCGCGCGCCGCCCGATCTGCGTCGCCTTTCACCTTGAAGTGCGCGCCGCGACGGGCGATGGTCACGTCGAAGGCGACTTCGATCTGCCGGATATTGGCGTCTAGTGCGCCGCACAGCCGCGCAAGACGGGTGTTGTCCACCGGATCGAGGCGGATCTCGGCTGGCGGTGTGGCCGCCGCGGACTTCGCCTTGCTGCGCGCCGCCAGGGCTCATGCGTCCGCCATTGCCGGAGATCCGACCAGTTCGCCGCGCAGGGTGTGCGCGAGCGCAGAGGTGATCGTCACATCGGCGAAGGTCCCGGCAGCCAGTCCCGCGGCGGGGAAATTCACGGTGCGGTTGTTGGAGGTGCGTCCGGACATTTCCTCGGCGTTCCTGCGCGACGGACGCTCGACGAGCACGCGCTGGACGGAGCCGACCATGCTTTCGCTGATTGCGCGCGCTTGCAGGTCGATGCGCGCCTGCAGTCTGCGCAAACGCTCCAGCTTGACGGTCTGCGGCGTTTCGTCGTGCAGGTCCGCAGCCGGCGTGCCCGGGCGCTGGCTGTAGACGAAGGAGTAGGAATCGTCGAAATCGAGTTCTTCGACCAGCTTCATCGTCGCCTCGAAATCGGCTTCCGTTTCGCCCGGGAAGCCGACGATGAAATCCGAAGACAGGCTGATGCCGGGCCTGGCCTTGCGCAGGCGCCGCACGATGGAGCGGTACTCCAGGTTCGTGTAGCCGCGCTTCATCGCTGCAAGCACGCGATCGGAGCCGGATTGCACGGGCAGGTGTACGTGGTCAGCGAGCTGCGGAACCGAGGTGTAAGCCTCGATCAGGCGAGCGGAGAACTCGCGCGGATGCGAGGTCGTGTAACGGATGCGGGCGATGCCGTCGATCTCGGCGACGTGCAGCAGAAGTTCGGTGAAGTCGGCCAGCCCGCCGTCGTGCGTGGCGCCGCGATAGGCGTTCACGTTCTGCCCCAGCAGGTTGACTTCGCGCACGCCCTGATCCGCAAGCTGGGCGACCTCTGCGATCACGTCGTCGAAGGGCCGCGAAACTTCCTTGCCGCGCGTGTACGGCACCACGCAGAACGAACAGTACTTGCTGCAGCCTTCCATGATGGAGACGAAGGCTGCGGGGCCTTCGGTGCGGGCCGGCGGCAGGTGGTCGAACTTCTCGATCTCCGGAAAACTGATGTCGACCTGAGATTTCCCGGTGCGGCGGCGCTCGGCAAGCAACTCGGGCAGCCGGTGCAGGGTCTGCGGCCCGAAAACGACGTCGACGTATGGCGCGCGGGTGACGATGGCGGCGCCTTCCTGGCTGGCGACACAGCCGCCTACGGCGACCATCAGGCCGGGATTGCTGCGCTTGAGTTCCTTCATGCGGCCCAGGTCGGCGAACACCTTCTCCTGGGCCTTTTCGCGCACCGAGCAGGTGTTGAACACGACCAGATCGGCGTCTTCCGGGCGTTCCGCGGTGGTGAGGCCCTCGGCTGCAGCGAGAACGTCGGCCAGTTTGGCTGAGTCGTACTCGTTCATCTGGCAGCCGAAAGTCCTGATGAAGACCTTGCCGGACATGCCGTTCAATCCCTGCGTTTGTCGGGGCGCGCTGCTTCTTCGTCGGTGAGCAACCAGACCCGCTGCAGCAGGCCTCCCTTGTCGAGGGTGTATTTCACCAGTGCGCCAGTCGGCACTGCGCTGGGGACCAGCAGGCGGTTTTCGGGACTGCGGATCTGCGCGCCCGGCGCGAGGCGGATTTGGGTGCCGTCGATCTCGACCAGCATTTCCTGCATGGCGGATCCTGCCGCGCTTGGCATCGTCGGGCAGCGAGCGCAGTTGCGCCATGACCGATGAAGTGGCGAACAGCAGGCAAACGGTTGCGGCGGAGATGAGGCGGGAGGCTAACAAGGTGCGACAGCCCTTCTTGGCCAGAGTGAATGGTGGTGATAGGTGGATTTGAACCACCGACCCCAGCATTATGAGTGCTGTGCTCTAACCGACTGAGCTATATCACCGGGAGGAACATGCGGCAGGGCGGCGATTGTCTTTATTTCGCCCCACCAGGTCAAGGCCGGCAACCCGTGCGGGCCTTGCGAAGTAACAATTGCGATTATATTTCAATTCGTTAAGCTTGTGCTGTGCAATCAAGCCGCGAGCGGATCTGTTCCGCGGCACGGCGGCGACCGCACTCGGGTGGGTCGACCGGGTGCCCGATAGGGTCGGCGGATCGCCGGGCGTTAGAATGCGAGCATGCGTTTCGATCTGATCGTGGCTGGCGGCGGAGTCGTGGGGGCGAGCCTGGTGCGCGCCCTGCGTGGCCTGTCGATCGCGCTGATCGATGCGCGCAGTTCGGATCTTGCCGCGGCGGCACCCGATGGAGCGGGCTGGGATGCGCGCGTGTATGCGCTCAGCCCCGGCAATGTCGGGTTTCTGCGCGAGTTGAAGGTCTGGCAGGCGATTCCCCCCGAAAGACTGACGCCGGTGTACGGCATGCAGGTGCACGGCGACCGGCCGGCCTCCGCGATCGGATTCGACGCCTACCGGGCAGGGGTACCGGAACTTGCCTGGATCGTCGAAGATCGCGCACTGCAGTCGGCGCTGTGGCAGACCTTGTGGTCTCAGGACGGCTGCACGGGCTTCCCAGCCGCGCGCGGCGTACAACTGGAATTTGACGCTACCGCAGGCGTGCGCCTCGAACTTCAGGATGGCCGTTCTCTGGAGTCCTCGCTGATCGTCGGTGCTGACGGGGCGCATTCCTTCGTGCGTGAAGCCGCAGGCATCGCAGTGACGGCCAGGCAGTACGGCCAGACCGCCGTCGTGGCAAACTTTCGCTGCGAGCGCGCGCACGGCAACATCGCGCGGCAGTGGTTCCAGGGCGGTCCGGTGCTCGCATTGCTGCCGCTGCCCGGCGAGCGCGTTTCCATGGTCTGGTCGCTGCCCGACGTCGACGCCGGGCGCGTCCAGGGGCTGGATCCGATGGCGCTTGCGCGTGAGGTCGAACTGGCTTCGGCCGGCGCGCTGGGTGCGCTGGAAGTGCTTACTCCGCCGCAATCCTTTGCGCTGAGAAGGTTCACCGCCTCCCGTCTGGTGCAGCCTAATCTGGCACTGGTCGGCGATGCCGCTCACGTGGTGCATCCGCTGGCCGGACAGGGATTGAATCTTGGCCTGCAGGATGTTCGCGTGCTGGCTGAGACGCTCCTTGGCCGGGAGTCCGTCCGCGGGCTGGGAGACCTGCGCCTGTTGCGCCGCTACGAACGCGCGCGGGCGGAGGACATCCTGTTGACGGGCGCGACGATGCACGGCCTGCATGCCTTGTTCGGGGCGCCTGCCTCGGGCTGGGCTTCCCTGCGCAATATGGGCCTGAACTTTAGCGACCGCCTGCCGGTCTTAAAGAATCTACTGCTGCGGCACGCGCTTCGTTGAGCTGCGGCGACGACACGCCTTCCCGATTTCGGAGATTTCATGCATCGAATCCTTGCCGTCCTGTGCCTTTCCGTCCTCTTCGCGACACCGGCGCAGGCCAATGAGCAGCTGATTCGCCAGACCATCGAGCCGAAGCTGAACGGCGGGAAGATCGACGGTGTGCAGCCGGGTCCCGTGCCCGGGCTGTTCGAAGTGCGCTTCCGGTCCTCGCAGGGCGTGCAGATCCTGTACACCGACGCGAAGGCCGAGAACATCATCGTCGGCAACATCTATGAATCCAAGACCGACCGGAACCTGACCGAGGAGCGCATCGCCAGGTTGTCGGCCATCAAGTTCGATTCCCTGCCGCTGGATCAGGCAGTCAAGATCGTGCGCGGCAACGGCAAGCGCGTGATGGCGATGTTTTCCGATCCCTATTGCCCGGCCTGCCAGAGTTTCGAACAGGTGCTGCAGCAGGTGGACGACCTTACGCTCTACGTGTTCATGTTTCCGGTGATTCGACCCGAGCGCGCCGATCATTCGAAGTCGGTGTGGTGTTCTCCGGATCGCGCCAAGGCATGGCTGGATCTGGCGCTGCGCAAGAAGGTGTCGGGCGCTTCGCCCGCCTGCGACAACCCGGTGGAGAAGATCGTCAATCTCGGCCAGACGATAGGCGTGCGCGCCACGCCGACCGTGTTCTTCCAGAACGGTGAGCGCGTGCAGGGTGGTCTGCCCATCGCCGCGTTGCGCGCCAGACTGGAAGAGGCTTCGGGCGCGCGTCAGGCCAAGAAGTAGTTTCGGCTTCCGGCTTTCAGTTGTTTTTCGGCAGCGGCTCGCCGCGCGGCCAAAGCAGCCACATGCGGCCCTGCTGGCGCATGCGTCCGGCCTGTGCCCCCGCCTCGCTGCCCGTGCCCCAGTAGAAGTCGGCCCGCACCGCTCCGCGGATGGCGCCGCCGGTGTCCTGCGCCATCATCAGGCGCTCGAGGGGGCGCGTGGACAGCGGATAGGTTGTGGACAGGAACACCGGCGCGCCCAACGGGACGTGACGGGGATCGATTGCGATGCTGTAGCCTGCCGTGAGCGGCACGGCGAGAGCGCCCGGCGGACCTTCGTCGGGAGTCGCGGGCGGCGGCAGTTCCCGGAAGAACACGTAGCTCGGGTTCTGGTTCAGTGCCTCCTGCAGTTTGGCCGGATTGGCACTGGCCCAGGCCTTGATGCCCTGCATCGAGGCCTGCTCGAGCTTCAGCTCGCCTCGGTCGATCAGGTAGCGTCCAAGCGAGCGATACGGGTGGCCGTTCTGGTCGGCATAGCCGACCCGCATGCGCCCGCCGTCGGGCAACTCGATCTGTCCGGAGCCCTGGATTTGCAGAAAGAACAATTCGACCGCGTCGGACACCCAGGCGATGGGTGCGGCAGGCGCCGGCCGTCCCGGATTCTCGATGTCGGCGCGCGTCAGATAGGGAACCAGCCTGCGCCCTTCGATTCGGCCGCGCAGGCGGAGATGACGAAGCTCGGGATGCAGGCTCGCGAGATCGACCACGATCAGATCCTCGGGCACACCGTAGACCGGATGGCGAAAGGCGGCGCCTTGCGCGCGACGGCCCTTCAACACCGGCTCATAGTAGCCCGTCACCAGACCCTCGCCATGGCCTTCCGGCGAGTAGATGCGATACGCGACGAAGCGCGATTCGAAAAAGGCGCGCAAGGCGGGTTCGTCCTCGGCAGAAACGGCGCGGGCCGCAGTGCACACGGACTGCCAGAGGGTACGTGACTGTAGGCGCGTGCAGCCGGCGAGGAAGGCGCGCAGGCTTGGCGCCTGTACGGTTTGCGTCCAGCCGCCTACCTCATGCCAGGCAGTCTCCTCGTAGCGCGCTTCGGCCGGGGCGGCAGGCTTTACGGGAGGCGGACAGGCGGGGCAAGCCGGGCAGGGCGCAATCGCCGGGCAGGTGGTGGCGGCGGGTGAGACGGGAGGCCCAGGGGGGGGCCGACGCTACGCCATCGCGGGAGGCAGGCATTTGCGTGCAGGCCGACAGTACAATCGCCCCTAGGCAGCCAATCGCGAGTTTGAACATGTGGGTCATATATCTGGAAATGGCGGCGGCGCTCGGCATCGCGCTGCTTATCGTCTGGTGGACCTGGCCGAAGAAGAAACCCGGCCGTGCCGATGTGCCGCAACGTGAGCCGGACAAAAAATCCGACCGGCGTGGCGATCGAGGTTCCACTGGTGTACTCGAAACTCTCGCCGGGGCGCAAAGTCGGCTGGGCGCCGACTACGCCCAGCCCGCGCACCTCCTGCACCTGGTCGCGGGCATCCTTGATGATCCAGTGTCGGCTGACCAGTTGGGCCGTGGCTCCGCCTGAATTGCGGATGGTGACCGTATAGGCAAATACGTAACGGTCGGCAGCTTCGTCCGACTGCTCGGGCAGGTAGAGCGTGTTTACGCTCACCTCGATGTCGTAGCGTTTTTCCGGGGTCACGGGGAGCGATTGTACCCGCGGGCCGGCGCGGCGATCTTATAATCACAATCATGAGCTACCGCATCGCACCCAGCATCCTGTCCGCCGACTTTGCCCGTCTTGGCGAAGAGGTGCGCGCCGTGATTTCGGCTGGCGCCGACCTGATCCATTTTGACGTGATGGACAACCACTACGTGCCCAACCTGAGCGTAGGGCCGCTGGTGTGCGAGGCGATCCGTCCGCATTCGAGCGTGCCGATCGACGTGCACCTGATGATCAAGCCCGTGGACCGCATCGTGCCGGACTTCGCCAAGGCAGGCGCGAACATCATCAGCTTTCATCCCGAGGCGTCCGAGCACATTGATCGCACGATTGCGCTGATCCACGAGTGCGGCTGCAAGGCGGGTCTGGTCTTCAACCCCGCAACACCGCTCGCCTATCTGGACCACACGCTGGACAAGCTCGACCTTGTGCTGCTGATGTCGGTCAATCCCGGATTCGGCGGGCAGAAGTTCCTGCCTTCCGTGCTGCCGAAGATCGAGGAAGTCCGCAGGCGAATCGACCGGGCCGCGCAGTCGAGCGGGCGTGAAGTGTGGCTCGAGGTCGATGGCGGCGTGAAGGCAGACAACATCTCGAGCATCGCCGCTGCCGGAGCGGATACTTTCGTAGCCGGCTCGGCGGTCTTCGGATCCGGCGACTATGCCGGCAAGATTGCGGGGCTGCGCGCCGGGCTGCCGTCCGAGTGAGCGTCCGCTACGGCGAGGTTCGCGCCGTCCTGCTCGACCTGGACGGCACCATGCTGGATACCGCGCCGGAGCTTGCCGGCGCCGCGGCGGACATGCTTTCCGAGCTCGGCCTCGAACCCGTGCCATTCGCCAGCGTTCGCGAGTTCATAGGCAAAGGCGCGGCACACCTGGTGCGCTGCACGCTGCAGGCTTCCCTGGGCAGGTCGCCGGACGAGCGCCGTGTCGGTGATGGACTGGAGAGCTTTTTCGTTCATTACGAGAAACGCAACGGTCGAGATGCAGCCGTCTACCCCGGCACGCGCGAAGGGCTCACGGCCCTGCGCGCCGCCGGCTTCGGGCTCGCCTGCGTGACTAACAAGCCGGCTCGGTTCACCGCACCCCTGCTGGAGAGGGTCGGGTTGGCGGGCTTCTTTTCCGCCACCATCAGTGGCGACACGCTGGCGCGCAAGAAGCCGTGGCCTGATCCGCTGCTTGCGGCCTGCAAGCTTCTCGGGGTGCCGCCAGCGCAGGCGCTGATGATCGGCGACTCGGCCAACGACGCGCGTGCGGCGCGCGCCGCGGGCTGTCCGGTGTTGCTGGTGCCCTATGGCTACCTCGAGGGGGCGACAGTGCAAGACATCGATTGCGATGGTATAGTCGACTCCGTCCTGCACGCGGCAGGGCTTCTGAACATACAGTCGTGACCTACACCCGGAACCTCTGGAACTGCACTTGGCTTAGCTGGCGCCCCTGGCGCCGCTAGAACTTCTTGCGCACCCGCGCGGCCCGGGTTGTGCAAGTAACCAAGCCGCATCGCGTAGTATCCAGACACGCAGCACCAGGCGAATTTTCCGGTTTCACCGTGGGAGCTTCACATGACTGACTTCTCCGAGTCCGATTTCGATCGGCTTGCCAAGCAGGGCTACAACCGAATACCCGTCGTCGCCGAAAGTCGCGCCGACCTCGACACGCCCGTCGGGCTCTACCTCAAGCTCGCCAACAGCCCCTGGACCTATCTGCTCGAATCCGTGGTCGGCGGAGAGCGTTTCGGCCGCTATTCCTATATCGGTCTGCCGGCCACGGAGCGCATCGAGGCGCGCGGTGAGGACCTCAGCGTGCATACGCGAGGCGCTGACGGGGAGGAGCGCGTGCAGCGCTTTCCGGGCACCGATCCGTTCGTGTTCGTGCGCGACTATCTGAAGAAATACCGCGCCGCGCCGCTGCCGGGCCTGCCGCGTTTTGCCGGTGGTCTGGTCGGCTACTTCGGTTACGAGACCGTGCGCTTCATCGAGAAGCGGCTGGCCGGCGTCGCCAAGCCCGATCCGCTGGGTACGCCCGACGTCCTGCTGATGCGCTCGGAGGAGCTTGCCGTCGTGGACAACGTGCAGGGCAAGCTGTATTTCGTCGTCTATGCCGATCCGGCGCAACCCGACGCCCTGCGTCGCGCGCGCTCGCGCCTGAACGAGTTGCAGGCGCGCCTCGCGCGGCCGGTGCACCACGTTCAGCGCAGCTACCCCGGCGACGGAACGGTGAGTTCCTCGTTCACGCAGGAAGGTTTCCTCGACGCAGTCAAGCGCACCAAGGAGTACATCTACGCCGGCGACGCGATGCAGATACAGATCTCGCAGCGCTTTTCGCGACGTTTCACGGCTCCGCCTTTTGCCCTGTATCGCTCGCTGCGTGGTCTGAACCCTTCGCCGTACATGTTCTACTTCGACTTGGGCGACCATCATGTCGTAGGGGCGTCGCCGGAGATCCTGGTGCGGCTTGAGGGCGATACTGTGACGCTGCGGCCGATCGCGGGCACGCGCCCTCGCGGCAAGACCGCGGACGAAGACAAGCGCACGGCAGCGGAACTGCTCGCTGACCCGAAGGAGCGCGCCGAGCACGTGATGCTGATCGATCTCGGACGCAACGACGTGGGGCGCGTGTCCAGGATCGGCTCCGTCAAGGTGACCGACACCATGGTGATCGAACGCTATTCGCACGTCATGCACATCGTTTCCAATTGCGAAGGCAAGCTTGCCGACGGCCTGGACGCCTTCGACGTGCTGAAGGCCACTTTCCCGGCCGGCACGGTGACCGGCGCGCCGAAGGTGCGTGCGATGGAGATCATCGACGAGTTCGAGCCCATCAAGCGCGGCATCTACAGCGGTGCCGCCGGCTATCTCGGATTCAATGGCGACATGGATCTGGCAATCGCCATCCGCACCGCGGTGGTCAAGGATGGCACCCTCCACGTTCAGGCGGCGGCAGGCGTCGTAGCGGACTCCGATCCGCAATCCGAGTACAACGAAACCCTGCACAAGTCGCGCGCCGTTCTGCGCGCGGCCGAGATGGCGCTGGCGGAGACCGCCCAGCCCGTGGCTGGTTGAGGGAGGCGCCATGTTGCTGATGATCGACAACTACGATTCCTTCACCTACAACCTGGTGCAGTACCTCGGCGAGCTCGGCGAGGACGTGCGCGTGCATCGGAACGATGAGATTTCCCTCGACGAGATCGAAACCATGGGCCCCGATCGCATCGTGCTCTCGCCCGGACCCTGCACGCCCAACGAGGCGGGCGTGACCCTGGGCACGATCGGGCGGTTTGCCGGGAAGATTCCCATGCTGGGTGTATGCCTCGGCCACCAGGCGATCGGCCAGGCCTTCGGCGGGCGGGTGGTCCGTGCCAAGAGCGTGATGCACGGAAAGGTCTCGCGCATGCATCACACCGGCCGCGGCGTGTTCCGCGACCTGCCCCAGGACTATGTGGCTACGCGCTATCACTCCCTGGTCATCGAGCGCGACACGCTGCCTGCCTGCCTGGAGATCACCGCGGAGTCCGAGGACGGCGAGATCATGGGCGTGCGGCATCGAGAACTCCCTGTCGAGGGGGTGCAGTTTCATCCCGAGGCCATCCTCACTGAGCATGGCCACCAGCTACTCAAAAATTTCCTGCAGGGGAGAGGAGAATGAACATTTCCATAGCCGAGGCGCTCCAGAGGACCGTCGAGCATCGCGAGATCTTACACGACGAGATGCTGCATGTGATGCGGCAGATCATGAGCGGCGAGCTGACGCAGGCACAGATCGCCGGTTTCATCATGGGTTTGCGCGTGAAGAAGGAAACCATCGGCGAGATCGCGGCAGCCGCCCAGGTGATGCGCGAGTTCGCGACCAAGGTCGACGTTACCGACGACAAGCACCTGGTCGACACCTGCGGAACCGGCGGTGACGCGGCACACACTTTCAACGTATCCACGGCGTCGGCCATCGTCGCCGCGGCCTGCGGCGCCAGCGTGGCCAAGCACATGGGCCGCTCGGTGTCCTCGTCCTCCGGCAGCGCCGACGTCCTCGAAGCGCTGGGCGCAAACATCAACCTGAGTCCGGCGCAGGTGGGCAACGCGATCGACGAGGTCGGCTTGGGCTTCATGTTTGCCCCGGCTCATCACAGCGCGATGAAGTATGCGGCGCCGGTGCGCAAGGAACTCGGCGTGCGCACCATCTTCAACATCCTCGGGCCGCTGACCAATCCGGCCGGAGCAAAGAATCAGGTGATGGGCGTGTTTCACCCGGACCTGGTCGGCATCCAGGTACGTGTGCTGCAGCGCCTCGGCTCCAGGCACGTGATGATCGTGCACGGCATGGACGGCCTTGACGAGATATCGATTTCCGGCGACACGCGCATAGGCGAACTGGTCAAGGGTGAGATCCGCGAGTACACCGTGCACCCGGCGCAGTTCGGCCTGGAGATCTACGACCGGCGGGCGATACAGGTCAGCACCGTCCAGGAATCCAAGGAGATGATCCTCGCAGTACTTGAGAACCAGGCCGGTCCTGCGCTCAATATCGTGCTTCTGAACGCCGGCGCGACGATCTACGTATCGGGCGTCGCCAAGTCGCTCGAGGCGGGTCTGGACAAGGCGCGCAAGGCGATCGCCAAGGGTGAGGCGCGTGCCAAGCTCGACGAGTACATCGCCTATGCGGCGCGCTGCAAGCCAACGGCCTGAGCCGGTCATGGCAGACAACGTGCTGCAGAAGATTCTTGCCACCAAGCGGGACGAGGTGGCTGCAGCGCGCGCTGCGCTGCCGATGGCCGAGGTCGAAGCCATGGCGCGCGCGGCGGGCGCCCCGCGCGATTTCACCGGCGCCCTGAGGCGCAAGATCGCGGCCGGCCTGCCGGCGGTGATTGCCGAGGTGAAGAAAGCCAGTCCGAGCAAGGGCCTGTTGCGTCCTGATTTCGATCCGCCAGGGATTGCGCGCTCTTATGAAGCCGGTGGCGCTGCCTGCCTATCGGTACTGACCGACGGCCAGTACTTCATCCAGCCTGACGACCTGCGCGCCGCGCGCGCCGCCTGCCCGCTGCCGGTGTTGCGCAAGGATTTCGTGATCGACGCCTATCAGGTCTAAGAGGCGCGTGCGATGGGTGCCGACTGCATTCTGCTGATCGCTGCTGCATTGGAGCCCGGGCGAATGCCGCGACTTGGAGGCTATTGCCCGCGAACTCGGCATGGCTGTGCGTGGTGGAGATTCACGACGGCGAAGAGCTC
>JADJPT010000002.1 GCA_016713125.1 Betaproteobacteria bacterium | reverse complement strand
GCCAACCTCGCCGCGTTCCGTTCGCCTGAACTGGTGAAGGCCGAGTACGTGCTGCTGTCCGCGGAGCAGCTCGGAACGCAGGAGCAGGTGAGCGACGCCGAGCTCAAGGCCGCCTACGAAGCGCGCGCCGCGCAGTACAGGCAGGACGATCAGCGCCGCGCCAGCCACATCCTGATCCAGGTGCCGGCCGACGCTAAGCCCGCCGACAAGGAAGCTGCCAGGAAGAAAGCCGAGGGTCTGCTCGCCGAATTGAAGAAATCCCCGGAAAGTTCGCCGAACTGGCCAGGCTGAACTCGCAGGACCCGGGTTCGGCGGAGAAGGGCGGCGACCTGGGCTTTTTCTCGCGCGGCATGATGGTCAAGGGATTCGAGGATGTCGTGTTCAAGCTGAAGAGCGGTGAAACCAGCGGTGTCGTGGAAACCGAGTTTGGATTCCACATCATCCGCGTCACCGCGGTGCAGCCCGGCAAGACCCGCTTGCTTGACGAAGTGCGAGCGGAGCTGATCAAGGAGCTCGGCAAGCAGAAGGGCGGTCGCAGATTTGCGGAGGCGGCCGAGGCATTCAGCAACCTCGTTTACGAGCAGTCCGACAGCCTCAAACCCGCCGCCGAGCGATTCAAGCTCCAGGTACAGCGTACTGACTGGCTTTCCAGGACCCCCACGCAGGCGGAAGGGCCGCTGGCCAACCCCAAGCTGCTGGACGCGCTGTTCGGCGCTGATTCCGTGCAGAACAAGCGCAACACCGATGCGGTCGAGGTCGCTCCCAATGTGCTGGTCTCGGCGCGCGTGCTCGAACACAAGCCCGCGGCCCAGCTCAAGTTCGAGGAAGTCCGTGCCGATATCGAGAGCCGTTTGCGCCAGGAGGAAGCGGCCAAGCTTGCGCAGGCCGAAGGCGCCGCGCGCCTGGAGAAGCTCAAGGCGGGCGGGGATACGGGAACCAAGTGGTCGGCCACCCGCGTGGTCGGACGCCGCGACGGCGCGAGCAACGTGCCGCGCGATGCGTTGCGCCAGATCCTTGCAGCAGACGCCGGCAAGCTGCCGGCCTATGTCGGAGCCGCCACCGAGGCCGGCTACATGATCTACCGGGTGAGCAAGGTGATCGAAGCCGAAGCAGGTGGCGAGGATCAGAAGAAGGCCCTGCTCGCCCGTCTGGAAGGCCAGGCGGGCAGCGAGCAGTTCGACGCCTACATCGCCGGATTGCGAGCCCGCAGCAAGGTCGAGATCAACAAGGCGAATCTCGAGAAGAAATCCCAGTAAGCGGGGAGTGCAGCCCGCCAAGCGGGCCGCACTGCGCCTACTTCTTCTGTTCCACGCGCCCGATCTTCTCCAGCGCGCCGGCCAGGCGCCTGGCATCGTTATCCCAGAAGCGGGCGAACTCCGGCGCATCCAGGTAGTTCACGGGGGTTTCGATCTTGGCCATGGTGGCCTTGAAGTCGGGATCGTTCACGGCCTGACGCACCGCATCGCGCAGCTTCTGCAGCACGGGTGCAGGCGTGCCGGCCGGTGCGAAAACCCCGGACCAGATGTAAAACTCGGCGTTCAGCCCGAGTTCCTTGAAAGTCGGCACGTCAGGCATGGAAGGCAGGCGCTTGTCGCCCCAGCTTGCCAGCGCGCGCATCTTGCCGGCCTTGATCTGTCCGATGGCGGCCGAGGGGCCCGAGGCCAGTGCCTCCACCTGGCCACCGAGCAGCGCGGTCACGGCTGGCCCGCCGCCCTGGTAGGGCACGTGGAACAGCTTCACGCCTGCCGCGTTGGCGAAGATCTCCATGGCCACGTGCAAGGTGCCGTACACACCGGAGGAGGAATAGTTGATCTTGCCGGGGTTGGCCTTGGCCGCGTCGATCAGGTCCTTGACGGTCTTGTAGGGGCCGTCGCCGCGCACCACCAGCACGGTGGGGTCGGAGGACACCAGGGCAACGGGCGCGAGTTCCTTCATCTCGTAGGCGGGCGTCTTGCCGTTGATGCGGTCCGACACCGGGAAGATCGACACCGAGGAAAGGCCCATGAGGATGGTGTAGCCGTCGGGTACGGCCTTGGCCACCTGCGCCGTGCCGGTTGCACCGCCGGCGCCTGGGCGATTCACGACCAGCACCGGCTGCTTGAGGACTTTTTCCATGGCCGCGGCGGTCGGCCTGCCGGTCAGGTCGGCGACACCCCCGGGCGGAAAGGGCACGATCATCTGTATCGGCCGCCGGGGAAGTCCTGCGCCTGTGCGTTGAAAGCCGTCAGGGCCGATAGTGCCGCAGCGCATGCGGCTGCGAGTGCGATATTGCGCATGTTGTCTCCTCTGATTTTCTTATCGACTGTGCTGCGGTTGCCGCTTCAGGCCGTGTCGCTTGCGCTCAGGCCCGAGACCACATTGTGAAAGCCGCCGTCCACGTAGAGCACCTCGGAATTCACGCCCGAAGCCAGATCGGAAAGCAGGAACGCGGCCGCATTGCCCACGTCCTCGATCGTGATGTTGCGGCGCAGGGGTGAATTCTGCTCGACGAACTTGAGGATCTTGCCAAAACCGGCAATGCCGGAGGCGGCCAGCGTCTTGATCGGGCCGGCTGAGATGGCGTTCACCCGTATGCCTTCAGGACCGAGGTTGGCCGCCAGGTAGCGCACGCTGGCTTCGAGCGATGCTTTCGCCAGACCCATGGTGTTGTAATTGGGCAGCACGCGCTCCGCTCCCAGATAGGTCAGCGCGAGCATTGCGGCCCGGCGTCCCTGCATCATGGGCAGCGCGGCTTTGGCCAATGCAGGGAAGCTGTAGGCCGAGATGTCCAGAGCCTCGCGGAACGAGTCGCGCGACAGGCCGTCGAGGAACTTGCCCATGATCGCCTCGCGTTGCGCGTAGGCGATCGAATGCACCAGGCCGTCCAGTCCGTCCCAGCGCTCGCCCAGCGCCGCGAACAGGCGTGCGATGTCGGCGTCGTCGGTCACTTCGCAGGGCAGCACGATGCTCACGCCCAGTTCGGCCGCGAGGTCCGTGGCGCGGTCCTTGAAGCGCTCGTTCTGGTAGGTCAGCGCGAGCTCGGCGCCCTGCTGCTGGGCCGCGCGGGCGATGCCCCAGGCGATCGAGCGATTGCTGAGCAGGCCGGTGATCAGGATGCGTTTTCCGGAAAGGAAGCCCATGTGGTCCGTCTGTTTTTTCAGGGAACGGGATTATAGCCGAGGGGATGTCGGAGCACGCTGCGTGCCGCGAGGGCTTCCGCTACACTTTGCCGCATGCGCAGAACGGTCCTCGTCCGCCTTGCCGCCCCGCTGCTCGCGGTACTGCTTTGCGCATCCTGCGGCGAAGTCTGGAACGATCCGTATCCGGCCGGCGACCGCGGCAGGAACATCCTGTATTCGGCTTTCACCGACCGTCCCAAGCATCTCGATCCGGTTCAGTCGTATGCCGAAGACGAGGCCCGCTTCACGCAGCAGATCTACGAGCCGCTGGTCCAGTACCACTACCTCAAGCGACCCTACTCGCTGGTGCCGCTCACCGCCCTGGAGGTTCCCGCCCCCGTGTACCTCGACGCCGCGGGGCGCACGGTCGCTGCGGACAGCCCGGCGGTGGCCTACAGCGTCTACGACATCCGCATCCGCTCCGGCATACGTTACCAGCCGCACCCGGCCTTCACGCGAGAGGCGGGCGGTGGTCTGCGCCATCATGCGCTGGATGCGGGTACGGTGACCGCGCTGCGCAGCCCGTACGACCTGCCCGATGCGGCGACGCGCGAACTGACCGCCGACGACTACATCTACCAGATCAAGCGCCTGGCGCATCCGCGCCTGCATTCGCCCGTCATCGGACTGATGGACGACTATATCGTCGGCCTCAAGGATTTCTCCGCCAGGCTCAAGGCGGCGAACGAAGCCTTGCGCGATGCCGGCACCCCGGCGGCCTGGCTCGACCTGCGCGAACACGCGCTCGAAGGCCTGGAGCGCATCGACACGCACCGTTTCCGCATCAAGGTGCATGGGCGCTACCCGCAGTTCGTCTATTGGCTGGCCATGCCGTTCTTTGCGCCCATTCCCTGGGAGGTGGAGAAGTTCTTTCATCAGCCCGGCATGGCGGAGAAGAACTTCAACCTGGATTGGTGGCCGGTCGGCACGGGTCCATACATGCTGACCGAAAACAATCCGAACGCGCGCATGGTTCTGGCGCGCAATCCGAACTTCCGCGGTGAACCCTATCCCGCAGAGGGCGAGGCCGGCGATGACAAGGCGGGACTGCTGGGCGACGCAGGCAAAGCCATGCCGTTCATCGACCAGGCGGTCTACAGTCGCGAGAAGGAAGGCATTCCATACTGGAACAAGTTCCTGCAGGGTTATTACGACACTTCAGGGATCTCTTCCGACAACTTCGATCATGCGGTGCGCGTAGGTATCGAGGGCGAAGCCGGTCTGACGCCGGAAATGGAGGCGAAGGGCATTTCCCTGAGCGCCACCGTGGCGACGACCATCATCTACGTTGGCTTCAACTGGTCGGATCCCGTGGTCGGCGGAGATTCGGAGCGCAGTCGCAAGCTGCGCCAGGCGCTGTCCATCGCGGTCGATTTCGAGGAATTGCTCTCGATTTTCGCCAACGGACGAGGAATCGTTGCGCAAGGCCCTCTGGCGCCGGGCATCTTCGGCTATCGTGAGGGCAGAGACGGCTTCAACCCCGTGGTCTACGACTGGGACGCCGCGGCCGGCGCACCGCGCAGGAAGTCGCTCGAGGTGGCGAAAAAGTTGCTGGCCGAAGCGGGATATCCGGATGGGCGCGACGCCAGGACCGGACTGCCGCTGGTGCTCTACCTGGACACCGTGGCACGCGGTCCGGGAGACAAGGCGCGCCTGGATTGGTGGCGCAAGCAATTCCAGAAACTTTCGATCCAGCTGGAGGTCCGCGACACCGACTGGAATCGCTTCCAGGAGAAGCTGCGCAAGGGCAGTCAGCAGATCTTCATACTCGGCTGGAATGCCGATTACCCCGATCCGGAGAACTTCCTGTTCCTGCTCGACGGCCGGCAGACGCGTGTCAAGGGCGAGGGGGAGAACAAGTCGAACTACGCCAATCCGGAGTTCGACCGACTGTTCGAACGCATGAAGCACATGAGCAACTCCGAGGAACGCCAGGCGCTGATCGACCGCATGGTGCGTATCGTCCGTCACGACGCGCCCTGGATGTGGGGCTACCATCCCAAGGATTACAGCCTCGCGCACGATTGGCTCGCCAACTCCAAGCCCAACAACATGGCACGCAACGGGCTCAAGTACCTGAAGGTGGACCCCGCGCGGCGTGAGGTCCGGCGCAGAGAGTGGAACCGTCCGGTCCTCTGGCCGCTGGGCCTGGGCTTGCTGCTGCTGGTCGTGACGGCGGTGCCGGCGGTGATCAGTTACCGCCGGCGTGAGCGGCTGGGGGCACGCGGCGGCCCGCAGGCCGCCGCGGCAGCGCACCAGGCGAAGGGCTGACCATGCTCGGCTACATCCTTCGCCGGCTGCTGTATGCGATCCCGATCCTGATCGGCGTGAATCTGATCACCTTCGTGCTGTTCTTCGTCGTCAACACGCCCGACGACATGGCCCGCATGCAGCTCGGCGCCAAGCGTGTCACGCCCGAGGCCATCCAGAAATGGAAGGCCGAGCGCGGCTATGACAAACCTCTCCTGTGGAACGGGGCGGCGGCGGGGATGGGAAGGCTCTCCGATACGATCTTCTTCGAGAAATCCGCGCGACTGTTCGTGTTCGATTTCGGCGCCGCCGAGGACAAGCGTGACATCGCCAACGAGATCGCCACACGCATGGGTCCCAGCCTCGCGCTGGCCGTCCCGGTGTTCCTGGTCGGCATGCTGATCAACATCACGCTGGCTCTGTTCGTCGCGTTCTTCCGAGCCACCTACATCGATGTCTGGACCGTGGTGCTGTGCGTCGCGCTGATGTCGATTTCCACGCTCTTCTATATCATCGGCGGGCAATACCTGGTCTCCAAGCTGTGGTCGCTGGTGCCGATCTCCGGCTACGACTCCGGTCCGCAGGGATTCAAGTTCCTGGTGCTGCCGGTGCTGATCGGCGTGATCAGCGGCATCGGCTCGGGCACGCGCTGGTACCGCACGTTGTTCCTGGAGGAGATGGGCAAGGACTACGTGCGCACGGCGCGCGCCAAGGGACTGTCTGAACCGGCCGTGCTGTTCGGCCATGTTCTGCGCAACGCACTGATTCCCATCCTGACCGGAGCGGTGGTGGTGATCCCGCTGCTGTTCATGGGCAGTCTGATCACCGAATCCTTCTTCGGCATCCCGGGATTGGGCAGCTACACCATAGACGCCATCCAGGCGCAGGACTTCGCCATAGTGCGCGCCATGGTGTTCATGGGTTCCCTGCTGTACATCTTGGGGCTGCTGCTCACCGACCTCTCGTACACAATGGTCGACCCGCGGATCCGGCTCGAATGAAGGCAGGGGGCTGAGATGGCGGTTTTCCTGTGGACCGACGCCCTGGTCTGGCTGCTGGTACTCGCGGTCATCGGGTATGCCGCCTATTGCCTGCGCCGGCCGCACCTGGCCGCGCCCTGGGCGCGCGTGTTCCGCAGCCGTGCCGCCATGATGTCCAGCGTCGTGCTGGGCGCCTTCCTGCTGGTGGGATTGCTCGATTCCCTGCACTTTCGCCCCGAACTGGCGCGCACCAACGGCAAAGACGCGGTGGCCTATTCGAGTTCGGTGCTTTCGGTGCTGGACGTGCTGGCGTCGCAGATGCGCGAACGCAACGAGAAGACCTATTCGGCGCCGTTCGCCACTCGATCGTTCGCGCGCGAGATGGTCGAGACACCGGACGGCCGTCAGGTGCGCGAGTACCCGCGCCTGCGCCATGGCGGTGCCCACCTCAAGGACGAAGCGGGGCGGGCGTCCGACATCGCGGGTCGCGCGTCCCTGGCATTGGCCGCCGCCGCCTTCGCCTGGCTGCTGACCGGCTACGCCCTGCGCGGACTCGTGCGCCGACTGCCGGACATTCCCTGGCGGTCGGCCTGGTTCACGCTGGGGGCGGTGCTGGCGCTGGTCGTGCCGGCATTGGTGCTTTCGGACAGCTATCACGTGCTCGGCACCGACAAGGTCGGCCAGGACGTGCTTTATCTTTCGCTCAAGAGCATACGCACCAGCCTGGTGATCGGCACCCTGGCCACTCTGGTCATGCTGCCGCTCGGACTGCTGCTGGGCATCATGGCCGGTTACTTCAAGGGCTGGGTGGATGACCTGATCCAGTACCTCTACACGACGCTCAACTCGATACCCGGCGTGCTGCTGATTGCGGCTTCGGTGCTGATGATGCAGGTCTACATCGACAGCCATCCGGAACTGTTTCCGACTGCGGCACAACGCGCCGATCTGCGCCTGCTCTTCCTGTGCGTGATCCTGGGCCTGACCAGCTGGACCGGGCTGGCGCGCCTGTTGCGCGGCGAAACCCTCAAGCTTGGCGAACTGGAGTTCATCCAGGCCGCGCACGCCTTCGGTGTCGCCGATTCGCGGATCATCCTGCGCCACATCACCCCCAACGTGATGCATATCGTGATCATCGCCCTGGTCATGGATTTCTCCGGCCTGGTACTGGCCGAGGCGGTGCTGTCCTACGTGGGCGTGGGCGGCGACCCTCGACGACCAGTTTCGGCACCATGATCAATGCCGCGCGGCTGGAGATGGCGCGCGAGCCCATGGTCTGGTGGTCGCTGGCCTCCGCATTCGGCTTCATGTTCCTGCTCGTGCTGTCGGCCAACCTGTTCGCCGACGCCGTACGTGACGGCTTCGATCCGCGCGTGCGCATGCCCGGTGCGCGCGCGACCAGGGTGCCCTCATGAATTCGCCGGTTCTCTCCGTCACCGGGCTGCGGACCTGGATCGACGCGCCCGGTGGCGTACTGCGTGCCGTCGACGGCGTGGATTTCGAATTGCGAGCCGGGGAGACCTTCGCATTGGTGGGCGAATCCGGCTGCGGCAAGTCGATGACCGCGCTTTCCCTTATGCGTCTGCTGCCCGAGGCGGGCCATGTCGCCGGCGGCCAGGTCATGCTGGGCGGCAGGGATCTGCTCGACCTGCCTGAAGCGGCCATGCGCGCGGTGCGCGGCCGGCGCGTGGCGATGATCTTCCAGGAGCCCGCGACTTCGCTGAACCCCGTGCTGACGGTGGGCCGACAGATCGTCGAGGCGATAGAGCGCCACCTGGGTCTGGGCGGGGAGGCAGCGCGCGCCAGGGCGCTGTCCCTGCTTGAAGCAGTTGGCATGCCGGAGCCGGTTCGTCGCTATGACGAGTACCCGTTCCAGCTCTCCGGAGGGTTGAAGCAACGCGTCATGATCGCCTGTGCCCTGGCCGCCGATCCCGAGGTGCTGGTCGCCGATGAGCCGACCACGGCGCTGGACGTGACGATACAGGCGCAGATCCTCGATCTGCTCAGAAAGCTGCAGGTCGAGCGCGGCATGGCGCTGCTGCTGATCACGCACGACCTGGGCATCGTCTCGCAGATGGCGCACCGGGTTGCGGTGATGTACGCGGGGCAGATCGTCGAACTGGCCGACCGCGACGACTTTTTTCGCGCGCCGCAGCACCCGTATTCGCAGAAACTGTTCGACGCGCTGCCTGTGCCGGGCAAGCGGGGCGGCGAGCTTGCCGTGATCCCAGGCCAGGTACCGGCGCTGACACGCGAGTTCCATGCCTGCCGGTTCGTGGAGCGTTGCGAGCAGGCTTTCGAGCGTTGCGCCGCCGCGGCACCGCCACTGCTGTCGGCGACATCCGGCCAGGGTGCGCACTGGGCGCGTTGCTTTCTGCGCGAGCGCGGACCAGCGCCGCCGCGCGTTGTGGCCCCGGAGGCCGGGGCCTATCGAACCGAAGCCGCGCCGCACCCCCTGCTGGAGGTGCGTGATCTGCAGGTGCATTTTCCGATTCGCCGGGGGCTTTTGCGGCGCACGATCGGGCACGTCAAGGCGGTGGACGGAATCTCCCTGTCGATCGGCGAGGGTCGCACGCTCGCCCTGGTTGGCGAATCGGGCTGCGGCAAGACCACCGCCGGCAAGGCCATCCTGCAGCTCATCCGACCCACCGGCGGCAGCGTGCGATTCGCGGGCGACGAACTTGCCGGCCTTGCGCGCGGCGCCATGCGAAGGTACAGGCGCGACCTGCAGATCATCTTCCAGGATCCTTACGCCTCGTTGAACCCGCGCATGCGGGTCGTCGACATCCTGGCAGAGGGGCATGCGCGCGCTGCAGGCGCCTGCAGCGCGCACCCGGGGCGAAGAGGACCGGCGAATCGACGAACTCCTCGAGCAGGTCGGCTTGCCTGTGCAGGCGCGCGTCCGCTACCCGCACGAATTCTCCGGAGGACAGAGACAGCGGATCGCGATCGCGCGCGCCCTGGCCGTGGATCCGAAGCTGATCGTGTGCGACGAGCCGACCAGCGCCCTGGACGTGTCAGTGCAGGCGCAGATCCTGAACCTGCTCGGCAGCCTCCAGGCGCGCCTGGGGATCGCCTACCTGTTCATCACGCACAACATGGCGGTCGTGCATTACCTGGCGCATGAGGTGGCAGTGATGCTCGCAGGCCGCATCCTGGAGCAGGGTCCGGTCGCCGACGTGCTGTTGCGGCCCCGGCACGAATACACCCGCGAACTGCTTGCCGCAGTGCCGAGGATCGGTGATCGCGGAAGTTAATCCGCGGTAATTTACGTGGGTTGTTTCCGCATATACGATTGAGCAAGTTGGTTGTTCTCGGGCCAGGACGTCGAACTGCCGGCCGATTTGCATGTGCTTCGAGTCCCGCGGCGATGCCTTCATCGATGAGTTCTATCGGCACCTGCGACGGTTTCCGGTCCTGGGGGCGATGCATCGCGGTTGCGGTGACCCTGGCGCGGTTGCGGCGCTCCCAGGCGCAGTACTTCAGTTCCCTCACAGGCGGTGACTACGGTGCTGGCTGCATCGAGATCCGTCTCGCGGCAGGGCGTGCCCATCACAAGATAGGTCTGGCGCCCAAGTGGTACATCGGCGCCTATCGCAAGTATCTGTCGGAGATGCTGCCGATCGCGCACCAGGCCCTCGGCCACGACGGCGGGCGCTTTCTGCGCACGCTCGATGCCCTTGTCAAGGCGATCACCTTCGACATGGGACTCGCTCTCGACACCTACTTCCACGAGGAGCAGCAGGCGCTTGCCGAAGCGCACGATTACGCCGGGCAGGTACTGGCGCGCATGCCTGTGGGTGTAGTGGTGTTCGACAAGGAACTACCAGCGTTCGACGAGCCCCTCGCGCGCGGGCCGTCAGGCGGGAGTCAGTTGGCCGACTGGATCTCGGCCAGCAACAAGCGGTTCAGTCCGTCCGGCACCGGCAGCCCGCCGTTCGAGGATGGCAAGCAGTTGCCGGCGCTCTTCCTCGGGCAGATCGGTGATCTCCTCGCGGAACTCGCGAGCCAGCATCTGCATCTCACGCTCCGACAGCTGCGACAGACGCAGCTGGGCGGCGCGGACGGCCAGCGCCTGATGCACGAAGTGCTCGATCATGGGCGCGCGCATGGCTGCGTTCCTGGGCTCCAGCAGCACGTTGTTGAGGCTGTCGAACAGTGCGCGCCGTTGCTGCGAGGACAGGTAGGTAAAACTGTCGTCGATCAGGCGGCGCAACTGCCAGGGTTCGACCACGGTTCCGGGATAGGTCTGCGCTGCGGGCGGCAGCGGTTCGGCCGGCGCGGGGCGTGTGGCCGCGGAAACGAGCATGTCGCGGGCGATTCCGATCAGGAACATCAGCACCGGATCGGCCGCGAATGCCGGCCCCGTCCAGCTTGCGGCGGAGAAAACCAGGACAATCCTGCAGCACCAGGCGCGCATAGCGGTGGGGGACGGTCGTGGCGACCGTGAGAACGACAGGGGGATGGGATTCTAGGCCTGTTCGCAGGGAGCGCAAGCGGAACGGCTGCTGCAATGCGTCAGGCGGAGCCGCTCAGGGTGCCTTGCGGCGCACCGGTTTGCTGGGGGCAGCCTTGGGTTTCCCTTTGATTTTCTGCGTTTTTTTGGTCGGGCGCACGACCGCCGCCCGGGTCGGTGTCGCAACCATCGACTGAACCTTGAGCTGTTGCCCGGGAATCAGCCGGCCGATCTTGTTCCAGCGCCGCAGGTCGTCGATGCTCACCTTGGAGCGGGAGGCGATCGAGCTCAGCGTTTCCCCGGCCTTCACGGTATGAAAGGTGGTGAGGCTGCGCACATTGCTGCCGCGCGTCACCGGCATCGGCGGTGCGTACATGGCGGAAATCAGGCCGCCGTCCAGTTTGGCGCCATTGGTCGGCACCACCAGCAGCGCAGGCATCCCGCGCGTGCGCGCATTGATGCCGTTGACCTCCTTGAGCCGCGCGACCGGCACGTTGAAGCGCTTGGCGACGGACTCGATCTTTTCGCCCGGTTTGGGGCTGTAGGTCTGCCAGGACACCAGCGCTTTGTCGTGCTTGAGCAGGTTGGCGTGGAACACTTCGACGCGATCGGCCGGCAGCACGATGCGCGAACTGACCGCGACGGGAATGATCGGGCGATTGAAGCCGGGATTCAGGGCGATGAACTCCTCGACCGGCATCTCGGCCAGTTGCGCCGCCAGCTTGACGTCGATGTCACGCGTCTTGGTGATGGTGGCGAAGTACGGCTGATTCGGAATCGGGTCGAGGATCACGCCGAAAGGACCGGGATTGGCGATGATGTTCTTCAGCGCCTGCAGCTTGGGCACGTAGTAGCGCGTCTCCTCGGGCATGCGCAGGTTGGCGAAATCCAGCGGCAACCCGGCGGCCTTGTTGCGCTCTATGGCACGTGCCACGGCATTCTCGCCCCAGTTGTAGGAGGCCAGCGCGAGATGCCAGTCGCCATGCATCTCGTAGATGTCCTTGAGGTAGTCGAGCGCCGCCGAGGTGGAGGCAACGATGTCGCGTCGCCCGTCGTACCACCAGTTCTGCGCCAGGTCATAGCGTTTTCCGGTGCCGGGGATGAACTGCCAGAGCCCCGAGGCATGCGCCGGGGAATAGGCCATGGGATTGAACGAACTCTCGACCATCGGCAGCAGCGCGAGCTCGGTCGGCATGCCGCGCTTCTCGAGCTCGTCGACGATGTGGTACAGGTAGCGACGGCTGCGATCGAAGGTGCGGCGCAGGTAGTCCGGGCGCGCGGCATACCAGGCCGTGCGGTCCTGCACGATGGGGCTGTCCAGATCGGGCATGCTGAAGCCGTCGCGGATGCGTCGCCAAAGGTCGTCGTGCCGAACCGTGCGGTCGATGGTCGGCAGCCCGCGCAGGGGTTCGCGGACCTCGCGCTTCTCGCCGTCGAAGGGCGGCAGGCGCGTGGCGTCAAGCGGTGGCGAGGACGGCGCTTCGACGACGGTCGCGGCAGGTGCTGCGGGGGAGAATCCGAGCACCGATGATCCGCCCCGCGCCTGCGCCGCAGCGCGGGCATCCGCGGCGTCATCGGCTGCGGGCCCGGCAGGCGGGGTGGCGCACGCCGACAGCAGGGTCAGGCACGCCAGGGACCAGATCGTAATCGCGTGTTTGCGCACTCGCCCTGCCGCCTTGTTCTAAACCATCGATTTTACGCCCAGGCGGCAGGCGGAACAATTCAGTATTCGAATGCGCGGGATGCTGACGCGCGCATCCCCGACCATGCGCCTAGAACTTGTTCTTCCAATCGCGGATCGCCGAGAAGACCCGCGCCGGGTCGGTCAGTCGCGTACCAAGGTAGTTGTTGGCCGAATCGACCACCGCGGGCTCGCGGCAGCGCAGAAAGGGATTGGTGGCCTTCTCTTCGCCGAGTGTCGAGGGCAGCGTCGGCAGGCCGCGCTCGCGCAGGGCGCGGTCGCGCGCTCGCGCACGGGCAGCGCCGCGTTGGCGGGTTCGACGGCACGCGCGAACTGCATGTTCGCCAGCGTGTACTCGTGCCCGCAGTACACCTTGGTCGCGTCGGGCAGGGCCAGCAGCTTGGACAGCGAGTGGAACATCTGCTCAGGAGTGCCTTCGAAGACGCGTCCGCAGCCGCAGGCGAACAGCGTGTCGCCACAGAACAGGGCGCCTGCGCCATAATAGGCGATGTGCGCACGCGTATGACCGGGGATGTCCAGCACCTCGAACCGCACGTCGAGCTCGGGGATCGAGACGACATCGCCTTCCGAAACCGGATGGGTGAGCGTTTCGATCGGTTCGTTCTTCGGACCGTATACCGGAGCGGGATGGGCGCGCACGAGTTCGGCGATGCCGCCGACGTGGTCGGCATGATGGTGCGTGGCGAGCACGGCGGCGAGCTTCAGACCCTCGGCAGCGAGGTATTCGAGCACCGGGCCGGCCTCGCCGGGGTCGATCACCGCGGCATGCGTCGCGGTGCGCAGCGTCCAGATGTAGTTGTCCTTGAACGCCTTCAGCGGAACGATATCTTTCATCTTCGTGATTGTGTGGCATAACGGCGAAAAGTCAATGCTGGCCGACTGGCTGGCCACCCCCCAGGGCTGCTATGCGCTCGATTGGGAGCGTGAGCAGTTCGCCAGCGCGGTCGACGATGTGTTCGGTTTCAACGCCTTGCAGGTCGGCCTGCCCGAGATCGACTTCCTCAAGGGCAATCGCATTCCGTTTCGCTTCAGCCTGGACCTGGAGGAGGGTGCGGCGCTGACCGCAGACCCGCTGCAGTTGCCGCTGGCCACGCATTCGATGGATCTGATCGTGCTCCCGCATGTGCTCGAGTTCAGTCCGCATCCGCACCAGTTGCTGCGCGAAGCCGAGCGCGCGCTGCGCCCCGAGGGACAGCTGGTGATCTCGGGTTTCAACACGCTGTCCCTGTGGGGGCTGCGGCAATCGCTGATGAGTCGTGCGCGGCGCCGCGCCCTGGGCTGCCCCTGGGATGCGCGTTTCATCGGCCTGCTGCGTCTCAAGGATTGGCTGCAGCTGCTCGGCTTCGAATTGAACGGCGGCAAGTTCGGCTGCTACGCGCCGCCGGTCGCCAACCAGAAATGGCTCACGCGTTTCGCCTTCATGGAGAAGGCCGGCGCGCGCTGGTGGCCGATTGCCGGCGGCGTCTACGTGGTGCGCGCCGTCAAGCGCAGCGTCGGCCTGCGGCTGGTCACGCCCGGGTGGCGCAAGGAGCGCAGGCAGCGCCGTGCGCTTTCGCCGGTGGCACAATCCAACGGCCATGCGAGTCGCGGCCACGCGAACGCGAGCCATCAACGAAGCGCGGAAAATGTCTGAAGAAAAAGTCGAGATCTACGCCGACGGGGCCTGCAAGGGCAATCCGGGACCCGGCGGCTGGGGAGTGCTGCTGCGCGCCGGCGCGGTGGAGAAGGAACTTTGCGGCGGCGAGCCGCAGACCACCAACAATCGCATGGAGCTGACCGCGGTGATCCGCGCGCTCCAGGCGCTCAAGCGGCACAGCGAGGTCACGGTCTACACGGACTCGCAGTACGTGCAGAAGGGCATCTCCGAGTGGATCTATGCCTGGAAGCGGCGCGGCTGGACCACCGCCGACAAGAAGCCGGTGAAGAACGATGATCTGTGGCGCGAACTGGACGAACTCGCGCGCAATCACCGCGTGCACTGGCAATGGGTCAAGGGCCACGCAGGCCACGAGGGCAATGAGCGCGCCGATGCGCTCGCCAACCGCGGCATCGAGCAGCTCAGGGGGTAGCCATGCGACAGATCGTGCTGGATACGGAGACCACGGGCCTGAATGCACGCATGGGCGATCGCGTGATCGAGATCGGCTGCATCGAGCTCGCCGGCCGCAGCCTGAACGACAGACGCTTCCATCATTACCTCAATCCCGAGCGCGACATCGACGAGGGTGCGGTCAAGGTGCACGGACTGACCCTGGAGTTCCTGTCCGACAAGCCGCGTTTCGCCGAGATCGTCGAAGAGTTTCTCGGGTTCGTGAAGGGCGCGCGGCTCATCCACACCGCGTCGTTCGACGTCGAGTTCCTCGACCGTGAACTCGCCATACTCAAGCGCGGCGCGTTGAAGAATCACGTCGGCGGGGTGATCGACACCCTGCCCATGGCGCGCGAGCTGCATCCGGGCAAGCGCAACACGCTGGACGCGCTGTGCGATCGCTACGGCGTGGACAACACCGGCCGCACCCTGCATGGGGCGCTCAAGGATGCTTCGCTGCTGGCCGACGTCTACCTGGCCATGACGCGCGGCCAGGAAAGCCTGATCGTCGAGGAGGACACACCGGCGCCTGGAACGGCCGGGGCGGTGAAGATCGACGCCTCGGGCCTTGCGGTGGTGCGTGCCACGCCGGACGAGCTCGCCGAGCACGAGAAGATCCTCGCAGCGATCGACAAGGAATCCAAGGGCAAGACCGTCTGGCGCAGCATTGAGGCCGCAACAAAAGCGTAACTTTTATTTCTCCAGGCCTAGTCCTGGCGAGGCTTTCCGGGTAGTAGTATTGCCAATTCCGGCAAGATGATGAGCTCTGAGGCGAATCGATGCGCACGGATTCACACGGGGGCGCACCGCCCCCGCCCGGATCCCAGGGGCGCCCTCAGGCGCCGGGCTTGCGCATGAAGCGGATGGGTTTGGCCGCGGGCGGCAGCGGCGCCACCCCCCGGCGCTGCAGAGCGCCCTCCAGGCCACGACCCTCCGGATCGGACAGTGCGGCATTGCGCGCCTCGCGGATCGCCTGTGCGCGTGCCCCGTCGTCCAGTCCGAGCTGCCCGGCCACCAGGGTGTCGAGGATGCGCAGGAAGCTGCCGCGGCCGCGGTTGTAGGTCTCGCCGTAGCCCTTGATCAGGCGACCGCATTCCGCGATCTCGAGCGCCAGCGCCGGATGCCGCCCGGCGGCCTGGCCGACCTCGGTGAGCCAGCGCTCGAGCAGCTCGGAAGTCTCCGCAAAACGCAGGCTGGCGCGGCGCATCGGGCGCAGCCAGGCCATCGAGCGTAGCAACAGGAACCCGAAAACGGTGTTGGTACGCAGGTGCAGGCCTACATGCCAGGGCCTGGCGCTGCGCGCAGCGCGGCGCAGCAGGGCGCGCCCGAGCGAGGCGGGCAGGATGGCGGCGATCTCCTCCACGCCCGGCTTGAGGTACTCCGTAATGATGACCGGCTCGCCGGGCTTGGCAAGCACCTCGCTTCGCACGCGCTCGAAGCGCGAGCGGCGGGTCTTCAGGTCGGCGACCCGGATCACGTCCTCGTAGGCCATCAACAGGGCGAGGTAGCGCCCGGCCTCGCGGGTGACGGCCCAGTCGGCCTGGCCAGCCGCCGGTGCAGCGTGCGCTTCCAGGCCGCGGCGTTCTGCCTCCAGCACCTTTTCCATGCGCTCGAGGTAGACGTTCGCGTAGTCCGCGTCCTGGTAGTCGGTAAGGCGCGCCACGCCTTCCTCGATCAGGCGCTGCACGGCTGCGGGGAAGCGGGCGCGCACCCGTTCGACCGGCGTGCCGACCCAGCGCTTGCCGGGCTCGGCCGGCAGCTCGTTTGCCTGATCAAGTGCGCGCTGAAAGGCCGCGCCAAATCCCTTCAGGCTGGCGGCGGCGCCGCGGCTTCCGCCGATGGCGTCCTCGCAGGCCTTGCGCGACAGGGGCGCTGCCCCCGAGGTGGCCGCGCCCGCCTGCAGGGCGCCGGCCAGCGCACCGAACATCACGGCACTGATCACCGTGCCGGAGGCCTCGGCCATGGTGGCCATGTCGAAGAGCACGGCGCGCTGCGCCAGTTCGGAGGCGCCCTTGACCAGGCGCTCGTCATCCAGTCGCCCGTCGCCCATCGCGGTGCGCTCAGAGATCGTGTAGATGCGATTGGTCGAGGCGATCAGGGTGGTGCGTCCCGGACTCACGTAGCCGTTCTGCATCGCGCGCCCCGCTTCGAGCAGCTCGGAGGCGAGCACCACGTCGAGGTTGCCCGGCGAAGGCGTGAGCGCGAACACCGGCTCGCGGCCACCCAGCTGCGCGCGCGGCACGGGAAAGATCTCGATGTAATAGGTGGTCGCCCCGGTGCGCTGCGCCAGGCCCGGGATCGAGGTGTTCTGCACCGGGTAGCCCTGCGCTGTGGCGGCATCGACGATCCAGCCGGCGAGCACGCCGCCGCCTTCCCCGCCCAGGGCGGAAATCAGGATGGTGAAGGGGCGTTGCGGAGTGTTCATGCCGGACGTTCCAGAGGGATGCCTGCGTGTGGAGGGGTGTAGGCGAGAGTGGGGGGGTGAGCCGAAACGGGCGTCCGCGTACTCAGCGCGGGGCGGGCAGGGCCGGCTCGGCGGGCTGCAGCCAGCCGATCACGGTGCGACGGAGGCGATCGAGCAGGCGGTCCCAGGCGCCGGGGTTCTGCACGATCTCGGCGCGGAAGAACGAGGGACACAGGATCGCCGCGTGCGCAGCCTCCCCGCACAGGCCGCAGCCCACGCAGCCGTTGTTCACATGGGCCACCGGGTCGCGCTTGAGCGGGTCCGAGGAAGGCTTGACCGACAGGGAGGGGCAGCCCGAGAGCCGGATGCACGAGTGGTCCCCGGTGCAGGTGTCCTCGTCCACGCCATAGCGGGTGCGAATTACCCGCTCGCCGGCCTTGAGCGCCTGTGCGATCTGCGGTTTGATGCGGCGCTGGCGTTCGAGCTGGCATTCGCTCTCGGCCATGATCACCTTGAGCCCGCCCTGCGGCGTGGTCATGGCCTCGCGCAGGGTATCAACCATCTCGCTCACCCTGTAGGTGGTCACGCGGCGCAGCCAGCGCACGCCCAGGCTTTCCAGCACCCGCGTGATCGACATGTCGCGTTCGTGGTGTGGTGACTGGTGGGGCGAGGACGGGATGTTCTGCGTGCCGGTGGCCGAGGTGTAGCCGTTGGCCATCACCACGAGGATGGCGTCGTCCTTGTTGAACACCGCATTGGCCACGCCGGAGGTGAGGCCGTTGTGCCAGAACCCGCCATCGCCCATGATGGTCACCGAGCGCCGGTCGAACATCGGCGCGACGGCCGAGTTCGAAGCCAGGCCCAGGCCGTAGCCCAGCACGGTGTTGCCGAGGTTGAACGGGGGCAGGGTGCAGAAGGTGTGGCAGCCGATGTCGCCCGACACGTGGTAGTTACCGCCCTCTTTGGCCACCAGCTTCATGGCGGTGAGCACGGGGCGTTCGGGGCAGCCCACGCAGAAGCCGGGCACGCGCGCCGGCAGCGGCTCGCCCAGCAGCTCGGCGGCGCGCGTGCGCGGCGCGGTGAGCGCATCGGCGCGGGAGCGCAGGGCGCCCGCATCGAGCGCGGCCGGGGCCACCAGCTCGAAGAATCGGGTCACGCCCTCGAGCACCACGGCGCCGGTGTACTCGCCGGCCAGCGGCAGCACGTCCTGGCCGTGCACGCGCGTCTGAAGGTCGGCGCGGCGCAGGACCCCGTTCAACGCGTCCTCGATGAAGGCGGGCTGGCCTTCCTCGACCATCAGCACGTCGCGCTTGCCCGCGCAGAACGCGGCGACCTCCTCGGGAATCAGCGGGTAGGTGACGTTCAGGCAGTAGATCGGGATCGCGCTGGTGCCGAAGGCATCGGCCAGGCCCAGCAGCTGCAGCGCGCGGATGGTGGCGTTGTACATGCCGCCCTGCACGATGATGCCCAGGCCCTCGGTGGCGGGCGTGCCGGCACCGTCGAACACCTCATTCAGGCGCTGCTCGCGGATGAACTTCTGCGCGGCTGGCCAGCGCACGTCGATCTTCATCTTTTCCTGCGCGTAGGTGGCCGGTGGCAGGCAGATGCGGCTGAAGTCGAAGTCCGCGTCGGGCAGCGGGTTCTTGCGCGAATAGGTGGCGGGGCGGTTGTCGCGCGTCTGGAATGCGCCGTGCACGTGGCAGGCGCGGATTCGCAGCTCCAGCATCACCGGGGTGTTGGAGGCTTCCGATAGCTGGAAGCCCTTTTCCACCATGTCCACGATGGTGGGCAGGTTGGGCCGGGGGTCGAGCAGCCACATCTGCGATTTCATGGCGAAGGCGTGGGTGCGCTCCTGGATGATCGAGGCCCCCTCGCCGTAATCCTCGCCGATCACGATCACCACGCCGCCCTTGACCCCGGCCGAGGCCAGGTTGGACAGCGCATCCGAGGCCACGTTGGTGCCGACAATGGACTTGAAGGTGACCGTGCCTCGCAGCGGGTAGTTGATCGATGCGCCGAGCATTGCCGCGGCGCCTGCCTCGGAGGCGTTGGTCTCCACGTGTATGCCCAGCTCGTCCATGATGTCGCGCGCATCCGAGAGCACGTCCATCATGTGCGAGACCGGCGCACCCTGATAGCCGCCGACATAGGACACGCCCGACTGCAGCATGGCCTTGGTCACGGCGAGAATTCCCTCGCCGTGGAAGGTCTCGCCATCACCAAGCTTGAGCAGCTCGACCTCTGCCTTGAATGATCGTTCCATGGTTCCTCAGGCGTTCGTGGTTCGTCGGGGCGTTCAGGACAGCTTCTGCGGCAGCCACAGGGCCACTGATGGCACGAACAGCACCAGCAGCAGCATTACGATGCTCATTATCAGGTAGGGCGTGACGGCCTGGAAGATGTGCGCCATCGACACCTGCGGGGGCGAGACGCCCTTCATGGTCATCAGCAGCAGCCCGTGCGGGGGCAGCAGCAGGCCCATCTGCATGCAGATCAGGAACATCACGCCGAACCATACCGGGTCCACGCCCAGCTTCTGCACCAGGGGCATGAAGATGGGCAGGGTGATCAGCATCATGCTGACCTGGTCCACGAAGATGCCCAGGAAGATCAGGATCAGCATCATGCCGGCGATCAGCGCGAGCGGCGACAGGCCCTGGCTGGTGATCAGCTCGACGATTCCGTTCGAGGCCCCCGAGAACGAGAGGATCTGCGAGAAGGTGGTCGCCCCGAGGATGATGAACAGGATCATGCCCGAGATGCCCGCCGTGCCGCGCAGCGCACGCAGGAGGTTCTCCACGGTGAGCGCGCGGTAGAGCAGGGCCAGGGCCACGGTGGCGAAGGCACCGATGGCCGCCGCCTCGGTGGGGGTCGCCCAGCCAGCGGACATGGAGGCCACCACCAGCCCGAAGATCGACACCAGCGGCAGCACGTACTGGACGAAGGGCCGCAGCTCTCCCAGCCGGTGTAGGTCTGGAACTCGGCGTTCGGGGCGAGCGATGGCTTGAGCTTCACCCGCACGATGATGTAGGCGATGAAGGCAAGGGAGAGCAGCAGTCCCGGTACCACCCCGCCGATCAGCAGCTTGGAGATCGAGATGCCCGACAGGCTGCCCAGCAGCACGGTGAGCGCGGAAGGCGGGATCAGCATGTCCACCGCGCCGATGGCCATGATCGGGCCGGTGGCCATGGTCGGGTGGTAGCCGCGGGCGAGCATCACCGGGACCATCAGGCTGCCGAGCATCGCGGTGGTGGCGATGGTCGAGCCGGAGATCGCGGAGAACACCGTGCCCGCGACGACCGCGACGACGGCGAGGCGCCCGGGCACCTTGCGGATCAGGCGCTCCACCCCGTCGATGACCTTGACCGCCAGGCCGGTGTGGAACAGCACCTCGCCCATCAGGACAAACAGCGGGATCGGTGTGAGCGCAAAGCTCGAGACTGAAACCACGCTGTTGCGCACCAGCTGCACCATGCCCGGCTCGCCGCCGAGATACAGCCACGCGCCGATGATGTTGATGACCAGGAAGCAGAAGGCCACCGGCAGGCCGAGAAAGATCAGCACGGTGGATCCGCCCAGCATCAGCCAGGCTGCCGCCTGCCAGCTCATCGCGTGCCCCCGATCATCCGGCCGACACCGCTTCCTGGCGCGGGGCACGCTCGCCGGTGTACAGGCGCCTCATGCGGAACAGCACCTCGATGAACAGCAGCAGGAAGGCCAACGGCAAGGGGGCGAGAGACCACCATTCCGGAGTGGCCAGGGTCTTGATCGTGATCGAGCCCGACTTGAAGCTGGCGGCGGCCGCGCTCCAGCCGTAGACCATCATGATGGCGCAGCAGACCAGGGCCAGCGCGTCGACTACCCACTCGCAGTACCAGGCGATCTTTTTCGGTATCGCGAGCAGCAGGATGTCCACCCGGATGTGGCCGCCGTTGCGCAGGATCCAGGGCGCCGCCAGCATGGTCACCAGGTAGAGCATGTTCTCCGAGATCTCGTTGCTCCACTCCAGGCCTCGTATTTTCGGGAAGATGGCGACGTTGCGCAGCAGCACATCGGCGCAGATCATCAGCATCATCAGGAACAGCAACACGCAGGCGAGCACCGCCAGCGCATCGATCAGCCGGCCGTAGAGCCTGGAGAGACGGTCCATCGCAACTTGCCCGCGGGTCGTGAAAGGGCCGGGGAGCCGTGTCCGGTCTTCCCTTGGTCAGGGCCTTCTTGAGGCGCGCCCCGTACTCCGGGCTCGCCTTCATGACCGAGGCCCAGCCCACCTCGTCGGCGCGGTCCGCGAAGCGCTTGGAAGTGGCTGCGTCGAAGCGGATGGTTTGGATGCCGGCGGCGGCCTGGCGCTTGCGCTCGTCGTCGGCGTCCTTGATCCAGAAGGTGTTGTCCGCTTCGGAGGCGAGGATCTGCTTTTGCAGGAAGTCGCGCTGCTTCGGGTTGAGCTTCTTCCAAGCGTCGAGGTTCATGACGTACGAGACCTCGACGTTGTAGAAGCCGGGGTCGACGCGGTACTTGGTCTTCTCGTGCCAGTTCAGGTCGAAGATGCCGCCGATCGGCCAGCCGTAGCCGTCGACCACGCCGCGCTCGAGCGCCGTGTAGACCTCGCCCGGCGGGATTGTCACCACGTTGGCGCCAAGAGCCTGGAAGAAGTCGCGGTAGATCGGCGTGATGCGGATCTTCAGGCCGGCGAGGTCGGGCTTGTCGATCTTCTTGTTCACGTACAGCTGGAAGGCCTGGTTCTCCACCGGGCGTCCGAGGTAGTACATGTTGCCGCGCTTGGCCCAGATTTCATTCAGCAGTTCGTAGGCGCCGTTCTTGCGCTGCTCGGCAATGGTGTACTGCGCGAGCTTGAGCGAGTCGGCCTCGGGCACCACGTTCAGGTAAAAGGCCCCGGTGGACAGCGCCAGGTCGACCACGCCGGTCTTCACGGCATTGCCGATCTCGAAGGTCGGGATGGCGCGCGGGCCGCCGATGAAGTTGATCTGCAGCGTGCCCTTGCCCTCGGCGTTGACCTTCTGGATCCATTTCTGCAGGCGCTGCACGTAGGTGGTGTTCTCGGGAAAGCCGCTGGCCATGCGCAGCGTCGTTTCCTGGGCGGCAAGCGGGGCGCTTGCCAGCAGGATCAATCCGGAAACCAAGAGCTTGTGCAGTCGTGCCATAGGAGTTCTCCAGTGCGAAGTTGGGGTGAACGTTGCTGACGACAGGGGCAAGTGAGCGTGCTGCAGCCCGGCGTCACAAGCCCGGGGCGGCAAACAAGTTGCGGAATCTAGCTTGTCAGATTGTCTAACCCTTTGCTAGCATCGATTTCGACACTGATCCCGCATTCTTCCGGAACCCCGCATGCCTTACGCCACCGCCGCTGGCCACTCGCTCGAATACCAGCGCATCGACGGTGATCCCGTCAAACCCGTGCTGGTGTTCCTGCACGAAGGGCTGGGCTCCATCGGGCAATGGCGGGACTTTCCCGTCCGGCTCACCGCCGCCACCGGCTGCCCCGGCCTGGTCTACGCCCGCTACGGCTTCGGCCAGTCCGACGTCCTGGCCGGGCCGCGCCCCTTCGATTTCATGCACCAGGAGGCTCGCGTGGCGCTGCCCGAGCTGCTGGCGGTGCTGGGCATCGCGCGCCCGATCCTGGTAGGGCACAGTGATGGTGCATCGATTGCACTGATTCATGCGGGGACCCCACCGTGGTCGGATTCGCTGCGCGGGGTGGCGGTCATGGCCCCGCACGTGCTTTTCGAGGACATGAACACCGACGCCATCCGGGCCGCGCGCCAGGCCTTCGAGACCACCGACCTGCCGCAACGCCTGGGCAAGTACCACCGGGACGCGGCACGGACCTTCTACGGCTGGGCCGACGTGTGGTGCTCGCCGGCGTTCCGCCAGTGGAACATTGAGGACATCCTCACAGGCATTCGCTGCCCGGTGCTGGCCATCCAGGGCCACCAGGACGCCTACGGCACCATGGCGCACCTGGATTCCATCGCCGCGCGGGTCCGGGGACCGTGCGAGCTGCTCAAGCTCGAGGATTGCGCCCACACGCCGTTTCGCGAGCAGCCGGCGAAGACGCTGGAGGCGGTGGCGCGTTTCGTGAACAGGCTCTGCGCAGCAGGGCAGGGGGCCGGCTCGCAACGCTGAGCTGAAGAAGTTGAACGGAACGCCAGCGCCGGTGCGTCCTGCGCGGGAATTCAATTTCCTGTTTTGGCACTTCTAACTCGCACAGCCTGGCGTAGATCTTTTCGGCTTCGGGGTCCAAGGCAGCTTCGTCGGGATGCATGCTTCGCCGGAACAGGCCGGCGCCTGCATTGACCCTCGCTGACGTCGAAAGCGGCCGCTGATGCACGTACTATACGCACCTTGCGCAACCGGAGTGTCCGGACCGGGTGTCGGTGATGCACGGTGCGCAGCGCTGGACCTGAAAACGTCAACCTGGGTTACGGAGAATCCTGCGATCATGAAGTTTGCCTTTCTGGCGGGCGCTCTGCTCGCGACTTTCTGCACCACGGCGCCGGCGGCCGGCAACCCCGGCAAGAGCGCCATGGAATGCGTATCGGCGGCACGCGACAAGAACGACGTGGTGTTCACCAACAATTGCGGCAGCAAGGTGTTCGTGGTCTGGTGCGGGGAGATGAAGTACACCAAGAAGCGCTGCGGCGACGGTCCATCGGGCAATAACTTCTACACGCACTCCAACAACATCGAGCCCGGCAAGAGCGTGCGCGCCAGCGCCATCCAGGAGTACCGCTACGCGGCCTGCCATGGGGGAATCGCCTTCGGCAAGGACGAGATCAAGGACAATCCGGACGGCAGCTTCCGCTGCGTGCCGACGGGGGACTTCGCAAAGAAAGCCCAGGCGGAATCGACGGAGCCGGTTCCTGCGCCGGTCGCCGCGGCCAGCCGGCCCGCGGCAACGACGGCGGTTGCACCCGCCTCGCCGCTGGGCAACTGGCAGGTGGTGACCGACACGGGGCAGCGGCTCAAGCTGAGTCTCAGTTCCGGCGGGGCGGTCTACGACGACGGCGAGGACAAGTATCCCGGCCGCTGGAGCCAGCGGGGCAACCGCATTACCGTGCTCATCTACCCCGACGAAGGCTTCATGCGCCGCAACGAGTCTCCGGTGACGATGGAGCTGGAACTGGACCAGAATGGCATGCGCGGCACCCAGCTTGCATACCGGACCCGTGTGGCGAGCACCAGAGCCTTGAAGCTCACGCTGACACGACTCAACTAGGCAAGCGGCAGCGTGTCCGGAAAAGTTGAACATTTTCTTCCGGAAATCGCCTACTGGAGCGGGACGCATGGCAGTTGGCTTGCTGGAATCAGCAATGTTTGACGTGCGAATCCGGGGCTGGCGCTCGTGCGCATAGACTTGCGCCGCATGCGCGACAGCGTCATCACGCGCCTGCTGCTGCTGGCGCTGGTACTGGTGAGCGGGCTCGGCCTTGCGCCACTACGCCGTGCCCGAGTTCCTGCGCAAGGACCTGAGCATCGTCGTTGAGGGGCAGCAACTGGCCCTGGCCAACTACGTCGCCCGGGACATCGACGGCAAGATCCTTCAGCGCCAGGCCTTGCTCGAGAGCCTGGCGGCATCCTTGCCGCTCGATGCGCTGGGCAAGCCCGGGCGTCTGCGCGATTGGCTCAAGGAGCGCTACAACTATCAGGCGCTGTTCTCCGCCGGATTGTTCGTCGTCGATGCGCGCGGCGTGGCGATCGCCGACTATCCGGTGTTGCCGGGCCGCGAGAATGCGGACTACGCCGACCGGGATTACATCAGGGGCGGCCTCGAAGGGCGATCGAACGTCGGGCGCCCGATCGTCGGGCGGGCGGCCAGGGAGCCGGTGCTGCCCCTGGCCGTGCCGATCAGGAACGGCAGGAACGAGGTGGTGGGTGTCCTGGCCGGCATCACCGCGCTGGCTGCGCCCGGGTTTCTGGAGGCTTTGCAGCAGACGCGCATCGGCGGCAAGACGGGCGGATTCCTGCTGGTCTCGCCCCAGGACGAATTGTTCGTGGCCTCGTCGCAGGCCGACATGGTGCTCAAGCGCACGCCGCCGACCGGCGTCAATGCGCTGCACGACAAGGCCATGGCCGGATTCCGTGGCAGCGGGGTGACGGTCAACGCCCAGGGCGTCGAGGAGGTTTCCGCCATCGCCTCGGTCCCCAGCACCGGCTGGTTCGTGGTCGCCCGCCTGCCGGGCAGCGAGGCGTTTGCGACGGTGGAGCGCACCAAGGCGTTTCTGCTCCGCGGCTCGATGCTTACGCTCCTGGCGTTCGCTCTTCTGGTGCCGCTCGGATTGTGGCTGGTGTTCAAGCCGCTGTTCCGCGCCGCCGAGCGCGCCGACCGCATGACGCAGGGTGAACTGCCGCTCGAGCCGCTGCCCGTGGTGCGCAATGACGAGGTGGGTCACCTGATCTCGGCGTTCAACCGCCTGCTGGCCAAGCTCAATGTGAACCAGGCCGAGCTGGCGCGCATTGCGCATCACGACGAACTGACCGGATTGCCCAACCGCGCGCTGCTCTACGACCGGCTGCAGCAGGCGCTGGCACGCGCAAGGCGCAGGAACGCCGAACTCGCCCTGCTGTTCATGGATCTGGACGGATTCAAGGAAGTGAACGACTCGTTCGGGCACAAGGCCGGCGATGACATGCTGCGGCAGGTCGCGCTGCGCTTCGCCTCGGTCATCCGCGAGGCCGATACCCTGGCGCGCGTCGGCGGCGACGAATTCGTTCTGCTGATCGGCGACCTCGAGGGCCATGCCGAGAATGTGGCGGGTATCGTCGCCAACAAGTGCATCGCCGCCCTGCGTGCGCCGATCCGCGTCGCCGGCCAGGAGTGCACCGTGGGCGTATCCATCGGCATCGCCCTGGGGCGCGGGCAAACCCCGGTGGATGCGTTGTTGCAGGCGGCTGACCAGGCCATGTACGAAGCCAAGAAGGCGGGGCGCGGCCGTTACGTGACACGCCGGCTGTAACGCCCTGCGGCCGGCGCGGCGGGCGTCGGATTCGCTATGTCCGGTACAGAACATAGTTAATGCCATATGTCCGCTTACGTACATAATTGCTTGTTTTTAATATAGTAACTAGACTCGCCCCCTTTGCCTTCCTGGCTTGGACCCAACCCGTCGCGGTGGACGGTCTGCGGAGGCTCCACTTGCGGTTCCTGCCTGCGGAACCGCGGGAAATCGCGTACGGGGTGGTTTCATGCAGGTTTCAACGATCGTTGCGGTGCCGAACAGGCTGCTCGCCGCGTTGCCGCGCAGCGAATATCAGCGCCTGAAGCCGTTGCTCGAACTCGTCGACATGGAGTTCGGCTCGACCCTGTACGAGCCCTACGCGCGCATTCGGTACGTTTACTTTCCCAACGACGGCCTGGTCTCGCTGCTGACCTCGGTGGATGCCGAGCGTGCGGCCGAAGTCGGCCTGGTGGGTTCCGAAGGCATGGTCGGCATCCCCGTGGCGCTGGGGATCGGCGTATCGCCTTTCCTGGCTGTGGTGCAGGGTGCCGGCACCGCCATGCGCATGAAGACTGCGGATTTCCGCAGGGAGTTCGCGCGCAGCCCGGTATTGCAGCGCGAACTGTTCAGTTTCACCCACCTGCTGATGACCCAGGTCGCGCAGACCGCAGCCTGCAACCGCTTCCATGTCGTGACGCAGCGCATGGCACGCTGGCTGCTGATGACGCGCGACCGCGTGAACGCCAGGGAATTCCGCATCACGCAGGAGTTCCTGGCGCGCATGCTGGGCGTGCGGCGGGTGGGCGTCACCGAGGCTGCCGGCGCACTGCAGGCGCAGAAACTCATCCGCTACAGCCGCGGCACGCTCAGCATTCTCGATCCCAAGGGCCTGTCGGCCGCGGCCTGCGGCTGCTACAAGGTGGTCAAGGACATCTACGCCAAGGCGCAACCCCGCAGTTGAGCATGCCGAAGGGCGGGTGAGGGCGGGAGGCGCCCTCAGCGCGGCTACGACTTCCCGGTCGCCAGGAACGTGGGCAACTCGCGCAGCAGGCCGTCGAACTGCTTGCGGATGAACCGATAGCACTCGCAGGATTTCTTCTCCAGCCCCGCCTTGTCCAGAACGCGTATCCGGCCGCGGCTGTAGCTGATCAGCCCGGCGGCCTGCAGTTCGGCCGCAGCCGCGCTGACACCCACCCTCCGCACGCCCAGCATGTCGGCGATGAACTGCTGGGACATGGAAAACTCGTTGGTCGCGGAATGCTGCCGGATGGTCAACAGCCAGCGCGCGAGCCGCTGCGCGACGGTGTGATGCTGGCTGCAGCCCACGGATTGGCTGATCACGGCCAGCAGGGTCTGCGTGTAGCGCAGCAGCAGACGCTGCAGCGGCGAGCCGAAGCGCGTTTCCTTGCGCAGGTCGTTGGTCCGCATGCGCATCGCCGTGCCGGGGATCTGCACGATGGCCTTGTCCGGCGTGGTCAGCGCGCCCAGGAAGACGTTCATTCCGACCATGCCTTCGCGGCCGATGAGGCCGACCTCGATGGTGTTGCCGTCGGCCATGGTGTCCACCATGGCCACCACCGCGGTCTCGGGAAAATACACGTACTTGATCACCTGATCGGCGCGGTAGACGATCTCGCCGAACTCCAGATCGACCTGCTGCAGCCGGGAGCGCAGGTGCTCGTACTGCGATTCGAGGAGCGCGCGCAGGATGTCGTTGCCGACCGGGGCGTTCTCCCAGGGGGACCTGCGTCTGGCTGCTTTCATTGCACACCTCCTTGCCTTGCTCGATCCGAGTCATGCCGAAACTGGCGACTCGGCTGGCGGCCAGGATGCGGCCATTGTGCCAGTTCGAAGCGGCGAGAGTCGGCGGGTATACTTTCCGCGCGGTTCACGTACCCATCAGAAACATCCCTCGAGACAAGGGTCAGCATGCCGACTTCCCCCAACCCCTACGAACTGGACCTCGAGCGCAACGCCGCCAACTACGCGCCGCTGACGCCGATCTCCTTCCTGGCGCGCGCAGCCTGGGTGTATCCGGACCGCGTGTCTGTCATCCACGGCACACAGCGCTGGACATGGAAGCAGACCTACGCACGCAGCCGCCGGCTCGCTTCCGCGCTGTCGCGCCGCGGCATCGGCCTGGGCGACACGGTGGCCGTCATGCTGCCCAACACCCCGCCCATGGTGGAGGCGCATTTCGGCGTGCCGATGACCGGGGCGGTGCTGAACTCGCTCAACACGCGCCTGGACGCGGAGTCGATCGCCTTCATGCTCGACCACGGCGGGGCGAAGCTGCTGATCACGGACCGCGAGTTCTCGCCCACCATCGCCAGGGCGCTGGAACTGGCGAAGAACAAGCCGGTGGTCATCGACGTCGACGACCCGATGTACGGCGGCGGCACGCTGCTGGGTGAGAAGGAGTACGAGGCGCTGCTGGCCGAAGGGGATCCGGAGCACGTCTGGCAGCCGCCGGCCGACGAGTGGCCGGCCATCGGGCTGAACTACACCTCGGGCACCACGGGCAATCCCAAGGGCGTGGTGGTTCATCACCGCGGCGCGTACCTCAATGCGCTGGGCAACATCGTGGCCTGGGCCATGCCGCACCACGCGACCTACCTGTGGACGCTGCCCATGTTCCACTGCAACGGCTGGTGCTTTCCCTGGACCCTGGCGGCCATCGCCGGCACCAACGTCTGCCTGCGCAAGGTCGAGGCCGGGGCCATCTTCGAGGCCATACGCGAGCACGGCGTCACGCACTACTGCGGCGCGCCCATCGTGCACCAGACCCTGATCAACGCCCCGGCCGAGATGAAGAAAGGCATACGCCACAAGGTCAGCTGCCTGGTGGCCGGCGCCGCGCCGCCCGCCGCGATCATCGAGGGCATGGAGCAGATGGGCTTCTCCATCACGCACGTGTACGGCCTGACCGAGGTCTACGGGCCGGCGGCGATCTGCGCCAAGCACGAGGAGTGGTCGGCGCTCCCGCTGGGCGAGCAGGCACGGCTGAACGGCCGCCAGGGCGTGCCCTACCCGGTGCAGGAGGCGGTGACGGTCATGGATCCCGAGACCATGCGGCCGGTGCCGGCCGACGGCGAAACCATGGGCGAGATCATGTTCCGCGGCAACATCACCATGAAGGGCTACCTGAAGAACCCCAAGGCGACGCAGGAGGCCTTTGCCGGCGGCTGGTTCCATTCCGGCGACCTCGCGGTCATGTACCCCGACGGCTACGTGAAGATCAAGGACCGCTCCAAGGACATCATCATCTCCGGCGGGGAGAACATCTCCTCGATCGAGGTCGAGGACGCGCTGTACCGGCACCCGGCGGTGATGGCCGCGGCGGTGGTCTCGCAGCCCGACCCGAAATGGGGCGAGACGCCGTGCGCCTTCATCGAGCTGAAGGCCGGGGCCAGCGCCACCGAGGCCGAGATCATCGCCTTCTGCCGTGAGCACATGGCGCACTTCAAGGCGCCCAGGCGCGTGGTGTTCGGTGCGCTGCCCAAGACCTCCACCGGCAAGATCCAGAAGTTCCAGCTGCGGCAGCAGGCGAAGTCCGCTTCCGCCATCGATACCTAGGGATCACGAACATGAGTGCACGGCCCGAAGCCGCCGATCCGGTCCTGCTGCGTGAGGACCACGAAGGTGTGACCACGCTGACGCTGAACCGCGGCGCGCAGATGAACCTGCTGACCTCGCAGATGCTGGCCGCGCTGCAATCGGCCTTCGACGCGATCGCGCACGATCCCGGGGTGCGCGTGGTCGTGCTGGCCGGGGCGGGGAAGGGCTTCTGCGCCGGACACGACCTCAAGGAGATCCGCGCGCTGGGCGCCCAGGAGAAGATCGCCGCGCTGTTCGAGAACTGCAACCGCATGATGCTCTCCATACAGAAGCTGCCGCAGCCGGTGATCGCGCGCGTGCAGGGCATGGCCACGGCCGCCGGCTGCCAGCTGGTGGCGCAATGCGATCTGGCCATCGCCTCGAGGCGGCGAAGTTCACCACCCCGGCGTGACCTGGGGATTCTTCTGTTCCACGCCGGGCGTCGCCGTGGGCCGCAACCCGCAGCGCAAGCATGCGCTGGAGATGCCGCTGACCGGCGCCGTGATCGATGCGCAGCGTGCGCTGCAATGGGGCCTGGTCAACAAGGTGGTGCCCGCCGCGGAGCTGGATGCCGCAGTGGCGGAGCTGGCCGGCAAGCTCGCCGACAAGCCGCCGGGCACCGTGGCTGCCGGCAAGCAGGCCTTCTATCGCCAGATGGAGGCGGGTTCCTCGGATGCGTACGCGCTGGCCGGCCGCGTCATCGCCGCCAGCTTCGCTCACGACGAGGGTCGTGACGGCATGGCCGCCTTCATCGAGAAGCGTCCGCCGCCGGGCAAACGGCCGTAACTCGCAGGGGGCGCGGTTTTCGCATTGCGCAAGTCCATCTCGGGAAAGCCCGGTGTCCTTGGCAACAGATCTTTCACAGGGTTGTTTTTCCGCGTTGCACAAGGCACACTAGCCGCCCGGTCAAGGGTTGTTTCGCTCTGACCTCAAGATAAAGAGAATATGGCTGGAGACATCATCCTCGAGACCCGGGGGCTGACGAAGGAGTTCAAGGGCTTCGTCGCCGTCAACGGTGTGGACATGAAAGTGAAGCGTGGAACCATCCACGCGCTGATCGGCCCCAACGGCGCCGGCAAGACCACCTGCTTCAACCTGTTCACCAAGTTCCTGCCGCCGACCGCCGGCCAGATCCTCTATAACGGCCAGGACATCACGGCGGAAAAGCCCGCGCAGACCGCGCGCCGCGGCATCATCCGTTCGTTCCAGATCTCCGCCGTGTTCCCGCACCTGAGCGTGCTCGAGAACGTGCGCATCGGCCTGCAGCGCAACATGGGCAACTCCTTCCATTTCTGGAAATCCGAGCGCGTGCTGGGCGAACTGAACGACAGGGCCATGGCCCTGCTCGAATCCGTCGACCTGGTGTCGTTCGCCCAGAGTGTGACCGTCGAGCTGCCCTACGGCCGCAAGCGCGCGCTGGAGATCGCCACCACGCTGGCGATGGAGCCCGAGCTGATGCTGCTCGACGAGCCCACCGCCGGCATGGGCCACGAGGACGTGGATCGCGTGAAGGCGCTGATCAAGCAGGTCTCGGCCGGCCGCACCATCCTGATGGTCGAACACAACATGAGCGTGGTGTCCGGCATCTGCGACACCATCTCGGTGCTGCAGCGTGGCAGCGTGCTGGCCGAAGGACCGTATGCCGAGGTGGCCAAGAATCCCGACGTGATCGAGGCCTACATGGGGACGCGCCGCACTGATGGCCGCCGCCGACAAAGCCGTCCTCGAGATCCGCGATCTGCACGCCTATTACGGCGAGTCGCACATCCTGCACGGCGTGAACCTCACGGTGCGCGAGGGCGAGGTGGTGACCCTGCTCGGGCGCAACGGCGCCGGGCGCACCACCACGCTGAAATCCATCCTCGGCCTGGTGGGCGAGCGGCGCGGTTCGATCCGCATCCACGGCACCGAAGTGCTGGGCATGGCCACGCACAAGGTGGCGCACCTGGGGCTGGGCTACTGCCCCGAGGAGCGCGGCATCTTCTCGAGCCTGACCGCCGAGGAGAACCTGCTGATGCCGCCGCCGGTGGGCAAGGCCGGGGCCGGCATGAGCGTGGACGAGATCTACGCCATGTTCCCCAACCTCAAGGAGCGGCGCAACAGCCAGGGCACGCGCCTGTCGGGCGGCGAACAGCAGATGCTCGCCATGGCGCGCATCCTGCGCACCGGCGCCAACATCCTGCTGCTCGACGAGATCACCGAGGGCCTGGCGCCCGTGATCGTGCAGACCCTGGGGCGCGTGATCGGGCAGTTGAAGGAACGCGGCTACACCATCGTGCTGGTCGAGCAGAATTTCCGTTTCGCCGCGCCGCTGGCGGATCGGCATTACGTGATGGAGCACGGGCGCATCGCGGAGACATTCGCGGCGTCCGAGCTGGAAGCGAAGATGGACATGTTGCATGAGTATCTGGGCGTCTGATCCGGGACCCCGGCAAACTGTAGAGGAGGAAGCACCGATGAAACTCAAATTGATCAGCGCTGTGGTGGCAGGGGCGTTCGCGCTCGCGCCGATGGCGATCGCCCAGCAGAAGCCGGCTGCCACAAGATCGAGATCGTCTCGGCCGACCACCAGAACAACGCCGAAACCGGCGCCAACCGCGCGCGCGAGTGGTTCGACCGCCAGCAGGTGGACATGGTGACCGACGTGCTGAACTCGGCCGTGGGCATCGCCACCGGCAAGGTCGCCAACGAGAAGAAGAAGCTGATGATGAACGTCGGCGCGGCCTCCACCCGCCTGACCAACGAAGACTGCAACCCGCACACCATCCACTACGCCTACGACACCTTCGCGCTGGCCAACGGCACGGGCAAGGCGATCGTCAAGACCGGCGGCGACACCTGGTTCTTCCTGACCGCGGACTACGCCTTCGGACACTCGCTGGAGAAGGACACCGGCGACGTGGTCAAGGCCAACGGCGGCAAGGTGCTGGGCCAGGTGCGTCATCCGCTTAACGCGGCCGACTTCTCCTCGTTCCTGCTGCAGGCGCAGTCGTCCAAGGCCAAGATCGTCGGCCTGGCCAACGCCGGCGGCGACACCATCAACTCGATCAAGGCCGCCAACGAGTTCGGCATCACCAAGAACCAGAGCCTGGCCGGCCTGCTGGTGTTCATCACCGACATCCACAGCCTGGGCCTGAACACCGCGCAGGGCATGCTGCTGACCGACGGCTTCTACTGGGACATGGACGCGCAGACGCGCGCCTTTGCCAAGCGCTTCTTCGAGCGCGCCAAGAAGATGCCCTCGATGGTTCACGCCGGCGTGTATTCGGCGACCATGAACTACCTGAAGGCGGTGCAGGCGGCCGGCTCGGACGATGCCCTGGCGGTGGTCGCGGCGATGAAGAAGATGAAGGTCGACGACGTGTTCCTGCGCAACGGCAAGCTGCGTGACGACGGGCGCATGATCCACGACATGTACCTGATGCAGGTCAAGAAGCCGGCGGAGTCCAAGTACCCCTGGGACTACTACACCCTGAAGGCGACGATCCCGGCGGCCGAGGCTTTCCAGCCGATGGCCGCTTCGCGTTGCTCGATGATCAAGAAGTAAGCCGCCGACGCACCGAGGACTTCGCGGCGGGCCGGGACAGCCCGGCCCGCCGTGAACCCCGACCATGACTGAAATCTTCGGCATCCCGCTGCAAGCCTTCATGAGCCAGATCCTGCTGGGTCTGGTGAACGGCTCGTTCTACGCCATGCTGAGCCTGGGCCTGGCCGTGATCTTCGGCCTGCTCAACATCGTCAATTTCGCCCATGGCACCTTCTACATGCTGGGGGCCTTCGGCGCCTGGCTGCTGCTGACCTATGCCGGTCTGAGTTACTGGTGGGCGCTGGTGCTCTCGCCCATCTGCGTGGGCGTGATCGGCGTGGTGGTCGAGAAGACCATGCTGCGCTGGCTGTACAAGCTCGACCACCTCTATGGCCTGCTGCTGACCTTCGGCCTGGCGCTGGTGCTCGAGGGCCTGTTCCGCCAGCAGTTCGGCGTCTCCGGCCAGCCCTACCAGGTGCCCGACCTGCTCAAGGGCGCGACCAACCTGGGCTTCATGTTCCTGCCCAACTACCGCGCCTTCGTGGTGGTGGCCTCCATCGTCGTGTGCCTGGCCACCTGGTACGTGATCGAGAAAACCAAGCTGGGCGCCTACCTGCGCGCCGGCACCGAGAACCCCAAGCTCGTGCAGGCCTTCGGCGTCAACGTGCCGCGCATGATCACCCTGACTTACGGCTTCGGCGTCGCGCTGGCGGGATTCGCCGGGGTGCTCGCCGCGCCCATCCTGCAGGTCAATCCGCTGATGGGGTCCAACATCATCATCGTGGTGTTCGCCGTGGTGGTGATCGGCGGCATGGGCTCGATCCTCGGCTCGATCCTGACGGGCCTCGGCCTCGGCGTCATCGAGGGCCTGACCAAGGTGTTCTACCCTGAAGCATCCTCGACGGTGGTGTTCGTGATCATGGCGATCGTGCTGCTGGTGCGGCCCGCCGGCCTGTTCGGCAAGGAGAAGTAGGGCGTCATGAACAACAACACCCGCATCCTCTACGCCGTGCTGTTCGTCGTCGGCCTGATCGCGCCGGCCGTGGTCTATCCGATCTTCCTGATGAAGGCGCTGTGCTTCGCGCTGTTCGCCAGCGCCTTCAACCTGCTGATCGGCTTCACCGGGCTGCTGTCCTTCGGCCACGCCATGTTCCTCGGCACCGCGGGCTACATCTGCGGCCACGCGGTCAAGGTGTGGGGCTTTCCCACCGAGGTCGGCATCCTGTGCGGCGTGGCGGCCTCGGCCGCCATCGGCTACCTGGTGGGGTCGCTGGCCATCCGCCGCCAGGGCATCTACTTCGCCATGATTACGCTGGCCATGGCGCAGATGGTGTACTTCATCTGCCTGCAGGCGTCGTTCACCGGCGGTGAAGACGGCCTGCAGAGCATCCCGCGCCAGAGCTTCCTTGGCGTGTTCGACCTCGAGAACGACATCACGATGTACTACTTCGTGTTCGGCATCGTGGCGCTGGGCTTCTGGCTGATCTACCGCACCGTGCATTCGCCGTTCGGCCAGGTGCTGAAGGCGATCCGCGAGAACGAGGCGAGGGCGCTGTCGCTGGGTTACGACGTCGACAAGTACAAGCTGCTGGCTTTCGTGCTCTCGGCCGCGCTGTCCGGCCTGGCCGGGGCGACCAAGGCCCTGGTGTTCAAGTTCGAGACCCTGACCGACGTGCACTGGCACATGTCCGGCGAAGTGGTGCTGATGACCCTGCTCGGCGGCATGGGCACCATCCTGGGCCCGACGGTGGGCGCCTTCATCGTCGTCACGCTGCAGAACTACCTGGCCTCGCTCGAGGGCTGGGTGACGGTCATCACTGGCGCGATCTTCGTGCTCTGCGTGCTGGCTTTCCGGCGCGGCGTGGTCGGCGAGATCGCCGCGCGCATCAAGTCCTAGGGCAGGGCATCGGTTAGACTTCCCGCTCGGCGCCCCGCCCGGGGCGCGCCTTGCGGGAGCCCGTGCAGTGAAGCAATGCGATGTGGTCGTGCTCGGTGCAGGCATCGTCGGCATCTGCGTGGCGCTGCACCTGCAGAAGCGCGGCAAGGCGGTGGTGCTGCTCGACCGCCGCGGGCCGGGCGAAGAGACCTCGTTCGGCAACGCCGGCCTGATCCAGCGCGAAGGCGTCTACCCCTACGGTTTCCCGCACGATTTCGGCGCGCTGCTGCGCTACGGCCTGAACCGCACCATCGACGCCCACTACCACCCCTCGGCGCTGCCGCGCCTGGCGCCTTTCCTTTGGAAGTACTGGCACTACTCGCGTCCGGCGCGCCATGCCGAGGTGGCGCGCAAATACGAGAAGCTGATCGCGCACTGCGTCAGCGAGCACGACGCCCTGGCCGCCGAGGCCGGCGTGCAGGACCTGATCCATCGCGGCGGCTGGATGAAAGTGTTCCGCACCGCCGCCGAGCGCGACAAACGCTACGCCGAGGCCGAGCGCTGGAAGCGCGAGTTCGGCGTCAACTACCGCACCCTGGACGCACGCGAATTGCAGGCGGCCGAGCCGCACCTGGCGCCGGTGCTGGTGGGCGCGCTGAACTGGACCGACCCGACGCGCGTCGATGACCCGCACGGCCTGAGCATGGGCTACCTGGGCCTGTTCGAGCGGCTGGGCGGGGTGTTCGCGCAGGGCAACGCCGCCAGCCTGACAGCGCGCAGCGGCGGCGGCTGGAGCCTGCGCACGGCGCAGGGCCCGCTGGAGGCCGGCGCCGCGGTCGCCGCGCTCGGCCCCTGGGCCGGCGTGTTCACGCGCGGCCTGGGCTACGACCTGCCGCTGGCCGTGAAGCGCGGCTACCACATGCATTACCGCGCGGCCGGACAGGCGAAACTCAACCTGCCGGTGCTGGACACCGAGCGCGGCTATTTCCTCGCGCCCATGCGCGCCGGCATCCGCCTGACCACCGGCGCCGAGTTCGCGCGCCGCGACGCCATCCACACGCCGGTGCAGCTGGGCCGCGCCGAACCCATCGCGCGCGACCTGTTCCCGCTGGCCGAGCGCCTGGACAAGGAGCCGTGGATGGGCGCGCGCCCGTGCACGCCGGACATGCTGCCGGTGATCGGCCCGGCGCCGCGGCACAAGGACCTGTGGTTCGCCTTCGGCCACGCCCACCACGGCCTGACCCTGGGCGCCGTCACCGGCCGCCTGGTGGCCGAGATGGTGAGCGGCGAAACCCCCTTCGTCGACCCCACCCCGTTCTCAGCCAGCCGCTTCGCCACCTGACCCGGTTGGGGAGGGGGTACGGGGGAACCGTAGGGTTCCGCTGTTCCAGACCTTCCTGCCTTTCTGGCAGGCCGCATGCCTGCTAGAAAGAGCGAGGCATTCCGAGCACATGCTCCCCGACGAACGACAAAATCAGGTTGGTCGAGATCGGCGCCACCTGGTACAGGCGCGTTTCGCGGAACTTGCGCTCCACGTCGTATTCGGCCGCGAAGCCGAAGCCGCCGTGCGTCTGCAGGCAGGCGTTGGCGGCTTCCCAGGAGGCATCGGCGGCGAGCATCTTGGCCATGTTGGCCTCGGCGCCGCAGGGCTGCCGTGCGTCGAACATGGCGGCGGCCTTGTAGCGCATCAGGTCGGCGGCCTGGATGTTCACGTAGGCGCGCGCGATGGGGAACTGGATGCCCTGGTTCTGGCCGATCGGGCGGTCGAAGATCACCCGGTCCTTGGAGTACTGAACCGACTTCTCGGTGAACCAGTAGCCGTCGCCGATGCACTCGGCGGCGATCAGGATGCGCTCGGCGTTGAGCCCGTCGAGGATGTATTTGAAGCCCTTGCCCTCTTCGCCGATCAGGTTCTCCGCCGGCACCTCGAGCTCGTCGAAGAAGACCTCGTTGGTCTCGTGGTTCACCATGTTGCGGATCGGCGTGACCTGCAGGGCCTTGCCCCAGTTCGCCTTCACGTCGACCAGGAAGATCGACATGCCGTCGGACTTCTTCTTCACCTCGGCCAGCGGCGTGGTGCGCGCCAGCAGGATCATCAGGTCGGAGTGCTGCAGGCGCGAGGTCCACACCTTCTGGCCGTTGATCACGTACTTGTCGCCCTTCTTCACGGCGACGGTCTTGATCTTGGTGGTGTCAGTGCCGGCGGTGGGCTCGGTCACGCCCATCGACTGCAGGCGCAGCTCGCCCGAGGCGATCTTGGGCAGGTACAGCTTCTTCTGCGCTTCCGAGCCGTTGCGCAGGATGGTGTTCATGTTGTACATCTGGCCGTGGCAGCAGCCGGCGTTGCCGCCGGTGCGCGTGACCTCTTCCATGATCACCGTGGCCTCGGTCAGCGTCAGCCCCGAGCCGCCGTACTCCTCGGGAATCAGCGCGGCCATCCAGCCGGCTTTCGTGAGCGCATCGACGAAGGCCTCCGGGTAGGCGCTGTCTCGGTCGACCTTCTGCCAGTAGGCGGAATCGAACTGGTTGCACAGCGCGCGCACTGCGTCGCGGATCTCGGCGTGGTTCTCGTCGGGCTTTTGCATGTTTCTCGTCTTCGTTTGCGATGGAGGGTGAGGGGATGGGTCAGTCCGGCTTGCCGCCCGGACGCACGTGTTCGCTGGCCTCTTCTTCGGTGCGCAGCCAGATCTCCTGGGCCATGGGCTTGCGTGATTCCTCGAGGATGTGGCCGACCAGGCCCACCGCGCGCGCCATCACGCCCAGGCCGCGGCAGATCCGCCAGTCGAAGCCCATCTCGCAGCAGATCGCGCCGATGGCGCCGGTGGCGTTGATCGGCAGGCTCTTGCCCGAGGCGCGTTCGGCCTCGGCCGCCACCAGCTTGATCAGTTCGATGTAGGGCCCGGCGTAGCCGGTTTCCGCGGCGATCTCGAACAGGCGCGGCGTGCGCGGGTCCACGGGCTTGTGCAGCGGGTGGCCGATGCCGGGCACGATCTGCTTGCGGGCGCGGAAATCGGCGACGATCTTCTGCGCCAGCGCCGGCAGGTCGGCCTGCGCCTTCGGGTCCGGCAGGGCCTCGGCGAGCATCCTCGCGCAGGTCTCGGTCGAGCCGACGAACACGCTGCCCAGGCCGCACAGGCCGGCGGCCACCGCCGCCTGCAGCGCTTCGGGCGCGCCCATGTAGGTCATGCGCGCGACGATGGCGCTGGGCGTGATGCCGTGCTCGGCCAGGCACACCGTCATGGCGTTGAACATCTTCGATTCCCTGGCGTCGGGCAGGCGGCCCTTGATCTCGAGGAAGCCCATGTCGCCGAGGTTGAGGTGGCCGAGCACCTCGGAGGGCAGGTCCTTGCCGAAGATGCTGATGCGGTCCGGGGTGCTCCAGCCGATGTCGGAGCGGATGGGTTTCTGCGTGCGATTGCTCATGGGTTCAGTCAGCCTTGATGCCTGCGTCCTTGATGACCTTGGCCCAGCGTGCGACCTCGGACTTGATCAGCACGCCGAACTGCTCGGGCGTGCCGGTGGCCGGTTCCACGCCCTGGCGCGAGAAGCGCTCGCGGACTTCCGGCGAGTTGATGATCTTCGCGCTCTCGGCGTTCAGGCGCATGACGATGTCGCGCGGCGTGCCGGCCGGGGCCATCACGCCGAACCACACCGTGACCTCGTAGCCGGGCACGCCGGCTTCGACCACGGTGGGCACGTCCGGGGCCAGCGGCGAGCGCTTGGGGCCCGAGACCGCCAGCGCCTTCATGCGCCCGGCCTTCACGTGCTGGATGACGTTGGGCACGTTGTCGAACATCACGTCCACCTGGCCGGCGATCAGGTCGGTGACCACCGGCGCGCTGCCCTTGTACGGGATGTGCGTCATGAAGGTCTTGGTCATCGACTTGAACAGCTCCATCGACAGGTGCACCGAGGTGCCGTTGCCCGAGGAACCGTAGTTCACGCGCCCCGGCCGGGCCTTGGCGGCGGCGATCAGCTCCTTGACCGAGTTCACCGGGAAGGCCGGATGGGCCACCAGCATGTTGTCCGAGACGCCGGCCTGGATGATGGGCGTGAAGTCTTTGGTCACGTCGAAGGGCGTCTTGAACAGGCTCTGGATCACCGAAAAGGGCAGGGCGGCGATGAACAGCGTGTAGCCGTCGGGCGCCGATTTGGCCACCAGTTCGGTGGCGATGATGGTGTTGCCCCCGGGCGGTTCTCGACGATCACCGGCTGTCCCAGGCTCTTGGGCAGCTCGGCCGCCAGCGTGCGGCCCAGGGTGTCGTTGAAGCCCCCGGCGGTGAACGGCACGATGATGCGGATCTGCTTGCTCGGCCAGGCCTGGGCCTGGGCGACGGTCGGGGCGAGCGGCGCCGCGAGCAGGGCGGCGGCAAACAGGGCGTGCAGGGTCTTCATGGGGGTCTCCTCGCTTGGGCGGCATGACCGGGGAAATCCGGGTTGCCGCATCCGGCTTGTTCAGGCCCTATTGTCGCATCCCGCCGGGGGCGGGCGCGCGGCGGCTAGCCGGCGTCGTTCAACAGCGGCCGCAGGTCCTCGAGCTTGTCGAACAGGTGCCAGACGTAGTCCCGCGTGCCGTTGACCCGGTGCGGGTGCAGGTCGGCCAGCGCGGGGTCGTTGCAATAGCTGTCGAACGCGGCCTTGGAGTCCCACTCGACCAGGATCATGACAGTGCGCGGCGCGATTTCGCCCGCCGCCGCCTCGCGGAACTTGCCCAGCGCAACGACGCGGCCGCCGTGCGCCTGGACCTCGCGCGCCGAGCGGCGCGAATAGGCCTTGTACTCCTCGCGGCTGGAGATGTTGAACAGGTTCAGGGCGTAGACGGGGGTGCTCACGGTATGGCTCCTTTGCATTGAGGTTCGGTTCAGGCTGCGGTCGTGCTCTCCGCAAGCGCCTTCAGCCTGGCGAGCGTGAGCGGAAGCCCCGCATTCAATTGCCGGGAGAGCAGGGGGCCCAGCAGGAGGGATAGCGGACCGGAGAACGTCACCCGGTGCGTGACTTGCGTGCCGGTGCCGACCGGCACGAGCTCGTGCTCGAACAGCATGCGGAACAGCGGGATCTTCGACTCCACCGTGAAGCACTCGTCGGTGACCACCCTGGTGAGCAGCATCGGCACCGTGTTGCCCCTGGCAGGCGTGAGGCGACCCCGGGCGCCGACGACGAATGGCCCGTCGAGGGTGGCCTGCCGGGTGTCCGGATCCCAGGTATGCCAGCGGCCGACGTCTGCGTAGATGCGGAAGAGGGTGCTCGGTGGCGCCGCGACGGTGATGCGATGTTCGACTTGCATGGGGGCCTCAAGCAGATCCCGGGAGCCCGGCCGCAGATTCAAGCAGGCACCCCGGCCGAGGAAGACAAGCACGGCCGGATGATCGATTTGGAGAGGCATCGAACTGTCGGCGTTCTGGCCCAAGGTATTCAAGGTGATTCTAAACGCTCCGGCAATTTCAATGGCGGACGATCCTGGCCTGGGGAAGCCATGGCGATAGCCTGACACCTGGCTTTGGCTAAGCGCCTGGAGTTCGCGAACGATCGCGATACGGCACTATCGCCCGATCATCGTCGCCGCGACCTTCGTCGATGGCGAAAATGGCTTGGCATTTCAGCGGCTTCCGTCTGATCGCCGACTAGTCATCTTCGGAACAACCTGTACCAACAGCGCGTCCGCCAGGCGCTTCGGGATCGCCATGACCGCGCCATTCTCCATCGAGCCGCGGCGCGCGGAGGCCGGTTCGGACTAGATCGCCAATGCCTCGTGAGCGTAGAACCCCAGGGCGTTCGGCGGGCGCCCTGACCAACCCTGGCGCGACCGGAGATGCCCGGCCAATGTCCTTCCAAACCGGTGAACCCTTCGGTCCGCTCCGGGAAGTGCCCGGCAAACGCTACGCCGTGCTCGACCCGGCGGTGCTCCTCGATGCGCCACATGCCTTATTGTGCCTATGCCTAATATGGTATGTCAAGGGCGTCCGCTTCCTGCGGATCCGCATTTTTCGACGATCATCGCTAGGTGCGATGCCGTACGGAATCCAATCAGGAATAGCATCGATACTGTCGGCATTCTGGCTTTCAGGGTATTCAAGGTGATTCTAAAACTGCTGCCGGCAATTGCAACGATCGGACTGATCCTGGGCGGGGAAGCGATGGCGATAGAGGAACCGGCGTTTGAAACGCTGGAGAAGGTCGAGAACATCGAGATACGGCAATACCGCCCGATCATCGTCGCCGAGACCTTCGTCGATGGCGACATGGGCTCGGCCACCAACAGCGGATTCCGTCTGATCGCCGACTACATCTTCGGCAACAACCTGTCCCGGCGCGCGTCCGCGGGCCAGGCTTCCGAGAAGATCGCCATGACGGCGCCGGTCTCCATCGAGCCCGCGGCGCGTGCCGAGGCCGGTTCGGAGAAGATCGCCATGACCGCCCCGGTGAGCGTAGAACCCCAGGGCGGTACGGCGGGCGGGGTCATGAACAGCAAGCGCTGGCGCGTGCAGTTCGCGATGCCCGGCCAGTATTCGATGGCGACCCTGCCCAAACCGGTGAACCCTTCGGTCACGCTGCGGGAAGTGCCCGGCAAACGCTACGCCGTGCTCGTCTTCTCGGGGCTGGCCGGCGAAGAGAAGGTGCAGGAGAAGACCGACGAACTCCTGGCCTGGCTCAAGGAGAAGAACCGCAAGCCGCTGTCCACCCCGCAGCTGGCGCGCTACAACCCGCCCTGGACGCTGCCGTTCCTGCGCAGGAACGAGATCATGGTGGAAGTGGCGGGGTCGTAGCGCGCTCGACGCCATCGAGTAGCCCCGGTGTCGACGGCCCGGTTGGCGCGATCCTCGTACGGCGAACCATCCTTGTGCGCAAACTCCATTTGCCTTCGACGAGAGCCGCCTGCAAGTCATCGTCGGGATAGATCGCGGAATCTCCTGCGCTGCGGTCACCGACCTCAAGGTAGATCACCTCTTCACCGGAGCGGTTGAGCAGGTGGTGTGCATTGCCCGTTCCGGCCTTGAAGCCTGCGCACATGCCCGGAGAAAGTTGTGATTCTCCTGCGTCGGTAATCAGCACGGGATGGCCCTGCAGGATGTAGATGAACTCGTCCTGCCTGGTGTGCGCATGACGCAAGGCTGAACCGGCGCCGGGCAGAAGGCGGGTCAGATTCACGCCAAAGTTCGAAAGGCCGAACAGGTCGCCGAGAACGCGCTTTTCCCGCCCCTCCATGCGTGAGGCGAATGGCTCGGGATAGACCGACGGCTTTGCGCGTGGCGCAACCTGCGCTGCTGCAACGGCGATGGGAATGTCTTTGTCGCTCATCGTGATCCCTGATGTTTTGGCGAAAATACTGATGGCGGCTGACGTTTGCGCTCACCCGCGCGCCGGTAGTGCATGGCGACCGCGCCGTTGCGCAACGGTTCCGCCGAGATCAGCTCCAGCCCTCGCGTGCCGGGCAGGCCGCCCTCGTACAGGGTCGGGCCGTGGCCGGCGATCCTGGGGTGGACAAGAAACCTGTACTCGTCGATCAGATCCAGCCGGTCCAGCGCGGTCGCGAGCTTGCCGCTGCCGAGGAGCACGCCCTCCGGGGTCGCGTCCTTGAGCTTCTGCACGCCCGTGCGCAGGTCGCCGGCGAGATGGTGGCTGTTGGTCCACGGGAAGTCCTTTCGCGTCGAGGACACCACGTACTTCGGCTTGGCCTCCAGCTTCACCGCCCACGCGCGTATCGCCGGCGGGGCGGCTGCGTCGCCGCGGGCGACCGCCGGCCAGTAGCTCTCCATCATCTCGTAGGTGACGCGGCCCCAGAGCATCGCGCCGCCCTCGTCCATGAGGCGGGTGTAGAAGGCGTGCGTCTCGTCGTCGGCGATGCCCTCCCGATGGTCGACGCAGCCGTCCAGGGTGACGTTGAGGCCGAAGGTCAGGAGTCCCATGGTGTCCTACGTCGCGATGGAAGGGTCAGGCATTGCCTGCATGTACACCCAGTGTTTCGAGGGCTCTGCACAAGGCCTGAATGTCATTCTTCTCATCGTCATGAAAGATGGTCTTGATTCCCAAAGCGTGTGGCGCTTCCAGGTTGTCTTTGTTGTTGTCAATGAAGACCGATTCTTCCGGACTTGCGCCGGCGTGACGCAGCGCGTGGAGAAAAATCTCTGCACTTCGCTTATCCGATCCGACCTCCGCCGAGACAATGATCGGATCGAACAGTGACGACAGACCCTGAGACTGCCTCAGGTGGTCAATCCTGTCCTTCTTGTTGTCGGTAATGATGCCCACCGAATGACGCTCCTTCAACCGGCGGGCCAGGGAGAAGACTTTTGAGTTCATCGGCGTGCTTTCGAACGCCTCATGCAGTAGAGCGAAGTTCAGCTCCTGACCCAACGCGCTGCAGATTCCAGGCCAGATCTGGGCGTGGGTCACTTTGCCCAATGTCAGGTCCCTGTTGTACCGGGAAAACGCGTCTCTGACCGCTGAAAGCTCGATGCCAGTGACTCGGCTTATATATCTGGCCGTGGTCTGCGAGCCGGTCTTGTCGGTCGTGAGCACGCCGTCATAGTCGAAGAAGACTGCCTTGATCAAGGTGCGCCTCGAGTCGGTTCGCGATGCGCGAGGAGCCGCCCGGCATCCGGCTCCAAGGGCACGAGCTCAATGTGCGAGGTGCTCGTTCTGAGTCGCCTGACGTTCAGCAAAGACAGGTGGAGCCAAATGTCATGACGGGCGCATAAGGGTAATTGCCAGTAAGTACACTATTTTCATGAAGTATTCGCAAATATGAGATTCAGGCGTCGGCACTTGGGCCATCGTGGGATCTTGGTTCCAGGAGATCCCAGAGATTGCCGTACAGGTCCTTGAAGACAGCGACGGTGCCATACGGCTCCTCCTTCGGCTCTCGCACAGTTGCGCCGGGAGGCGAGACAACGACCCAACGCTTGTTCTGTGCTTCGACAAACGAGTCTTCGACGAGCACGAAGCCGAGCATGCCGACGTAGAAGGTGAGGGCTTCGTCGTAGTCGCGGACGACGATGGAGGCGAGGCCTACTGACTGCTGCACCGGGTGGACTATCAATCTGACGCCTAACGTTGGGGCTCGGCTTGAGCGTGGGGTTGGCCTTCTACCCACGCCGTGATGTACGCATAGTCGCCAGACTCCGAGTTGTAGTGGGACTTGACTGAAGCGAATGCGCCGCTATTCAGATCTTCAGCCAGCCGAGCGACTCCTTCTTCAAGTTCGGCGGCGGGAGCCAGATTGGCAAACGAACTCATATTGGCGCGAATGATCGAGTCCAAGTACAGAGTGGGACGATGCTTTCCGGAGTAGAGGAACAGGTCTTCAAGGTCGTTCGTTACAAAGTACGGAGTGACTTTTACCGATTTGAACCCCGACCGTGACAGGGCCGCTCGAATCTCTGATTCCGATGGCATGTTCTCGATAGACCGACTCATCATTTCCGGGAAGTAGTGACAAAGCCAGTAGTGATGCATTTGCTCGGCCAATCCCGTGAAGATGACGAACGGCCCGGTGCGAAGAGTTCTGCGGACTTCGGAAAACGGCGAGTCAAGATCAGGAAAGTGGTGGATGGCGAGTGTGCATACCACCCCATCGAAGGACGCATTGGGAAAAGGAAGGGCCTCGGCACTCGACTGTGCCCAGGATATTCTGCTGGACTTGTGCCGGGCTTGGCGAGCATGACATCGGAAATATCTATGGCGCTCCATCTCCCTCCCAGGGCACTGAGGGCTACGGTGTAGTTGCCCGTGCCGCAAGCCAGATCGAGGTAGGTGCCAGTGGACGCAAGGTTCAGTTCCCGGGCGAGTGCCTGCGCGATCATCGGATCGGGGCGACGCGATCTCGCGTAAGTGCTGCCGATGAAGTTGTAGAGCGCTGGCATCCGTTGGTTGACGTTTGAGTTGAGGCGCAAATTGCAGCTTGCTGCAATTTGTCGCCTCGACTGAGGGGTTAAGCCTCACTGGTGTGCACTCTTGCGAGGGTTCCGATTGCATGAGGCATGCCGAATTCCGTATGAGGACGCGACTGTTCTTGGACTTTGGCGAGGAGTTCAGGGTCGGCATTGAACCACTCTGCACCTCGTGTGTTCACTTCGAATCTGGCCAGGTGCGCAAACTCAAGGTGAAGCGAGCGCTCAAGGTCTTCTGCATCTTTGGTTGGATGTTTGCCCTCTGTGAAATGCACGAGGCCAAGCACATAGACCAACTCATTATTCGAGGACTGAATGCTTGAAAGGCGTCTGGCGAGTGCTGTTTGAAGCGAATTCCCCTTAGAAATTGCGAGCATGCCGATCTTGACAGCAATGGTGGGCCGACCCACTCCAAGAAAGTAGACCAGACCGCTGCAACTCCACCACGCCTGGGTGGAGGGCGAAGCTTCTTCGAATGACTTTGTGAGGCGCACTGGTAGGAGCCTTGTGAGGATTAACGTTCGAGCTAAGCGGGCGACAACGGCAGGAGGCTAAGCCCGGGCTGGCGAGAATACACCGCGTACCTCCAGAGCGGGTTTGGTGCCCCGGCCGTTGGCGTTCCGCTTGAGCGAGGGGTTAGGCCGCATTTACACGAGGACTTTTGACGGGAGACCAAATATCGGCCAATCCGATTCGAGACCAAGTTCCGCTTTGGCGCCACCATAGGCTATTGATAGATGATGGTTCTCAAGAAACTCGTTGGCCTTAGGAGATTCTCGGAGTGCAAGTATCAGAGCGGATTCAACGAGACACAACTCGCTCTTGCTCATATCAGAAACACCTTCGAACACCTCGAGCAACGGGAGTGTTTGGCGCAGTGCGGACTGCAGGTCGCTCACTTTCGAAGCAATAACTTCTGCCGCTTTGCCTGGCGTCCATGCGGTCGTTCGTTTGCCGGCCATCAGATCTGCCGCTGCGTATAACCAGTAGTTGCCTGCGAGGTATTTCTCGATGTGCCCCCGTAGCCGTCCTGAAACAGACTTTCCCTGGCCGACGTACAGGACGCGAAAACTCTCTCCAACGCGCACTGTAAAGAGGTAAACGCCCGGTTGGCTGAAGCGTGCTAGTTCCCATGCATTCTCCACAGGCGGGACAAACGGGAAAGGTCCCTCGAAGCGGAGTTTCTCTGGAAGCGCCACAGCGGTGTCCTTATTCGGCCTAGCGTTTGAACTCACGCTGAGTCCCGCCAGGGCCGTCGCGCCAGCAGCGCATGGTGTCGCGCCATTCTTGCCCCAGCCGGGCTATTTGACACCCAGGGAGCGCAACAGCGTCCATGCAATGGACTGCAGGGTCGGCGCGATGGCGGCAAGCACCAGCGCATAAACTAGCGGCGACGCAGCGATCCGTGCCGAATCAGCAAAGGCCAGTGGTGGCCTGGCCAGCCTGCCCACAGCCCAGTGCACGCCGAACCAGAGTATCGGCGCCGCCACAAGGAGCAGCAGATAGAAGATAGCCAGAGCCTCCATGCCCGAAGTGGCAAGGGCGGGAATCAGTGCGACCCCAGCCGCCAGGAGCGCCGCGGGAATGGACGACAGCCTGACCTTGAACCAGGCGTCCCCGAGGTCGCGTGCGACGTACCGCCTGCGCTCCCAGCGAATGACATACCCGAATCCGACCAGCGCCGCCGCTGCAAACAGAACGAGCATTGCGTGGAAAGGGTGCATATGTTTCTCCTGCGGCCGAGAACCTGAGTGGCGTACTCGGCATGCTGGTGAGCATGGCGGCGAACGTTTGACATCAGCTGCACTAGGTTCGCGCTCGGTCCGGTTTGCCAAACGGGCCGTCTCGGCAACTCTCGCCCGACCGCCGTTCTTTGGGAGACTTCCGAGGGTGTTACATGAGCCAAAGACCCGATATGCCGGAAAATCAACTCTGTCGGGCGTCGTCCGGGAGGGATGGCTCCCTGCGTTCGGTTCTGTGTACAAACTGGGAAAAGCTGCCTTCTTTCATCTCAAACGATTTTATGGATTTTCGAATATCAAAGACTACGAGAATTGGACCCATCACTACCGACGACACAAGCAACGCGGCCAGCGCGCAGATGAGAGCGCCAATGAGCTTCCCGATCAAGTGAGGCTCAAGGTACAGCCCGAAAGTTCCAAAGAGGTTGCTGCCGTAGTGATAGCCAGCCACGCCAGCTATCAGTACAACAAGCCACAAGTAGATCTCGATGATCCACGCGTAGACTTCAACGATCAGCTTGGTCAGCATTGGGCGCTCTCCTTGTTGTGGTCTGCGGTCTTTCGCGTTGTCCAGCGTGGCATTGAGCGGGCTGCACTGCGTACGCCGACGTGGATGGACCGGTAACTACGCCCTTGGGGGATGTAGCGATACCACAGGCCGTACGCCCAACAGGCGGCGCAGAACGACAGCGACCACTCGAGGCTCGAGAAGACCACCAGCACAATGACCGGCACCTGCCAAAGGGTGCTTCCGGCAGCATAGAGGGCCAGCGCCGCGATGGACGCTGCAGCCAGGAGCTTGGCGGCGAACATCTTGGGGCCTGCGTTCTCCAGGCGGCCTTGCCAGCCTTTTGCGGTGAGGAGTGATCTCAAGGCACGGTGCGATGGGCACTTGCCGTGGCCAAGGAAGCCCTTGACCAGGCCCTGTGCCGCGGGAATGAGCATGAACCAGGGTGAGACCAGCAGGGCCAGCACACAGACCGTGGTGTTTAAAAGGGCCTCCGACCGGATGACGTTGGCCGGTACTTGGGGCAGGTCGAATCGCAACATGATGGTTCCTGTGATGGTTGATGCTCGGGCTGAACAGATCCCCACCCGGCAAGCCGCTTGCAGCCTGCTCGAGCGGAGGGTTAGGCGTCATCGTGCTGAAGGAACTTGATCCGGTGCCCGGCCGTGGGGGTGGGGGGCGCTCAGGACGATTGCCGCATCGCAGTCACCTCGATCTCGATCTTCATGCGCGGGTCGAGGAGCTTGGCCGAAATCATCATGGCGGCCGGGCGAATCGAGCCAAAATATCTCTTCAGGACGGGCCAGCATGCCTCGAAGTCCTCTCCATTCGGCAACACGTACGTGACTCTCACCACGTCGGCAAGACTTGAGCCGGCTTCGCTGAGTGCGTGGTCGATGTTTCTGAGGCACTGCTCGGCCTGGGCAGCCACACCCTCCTCGATGGTCATGGTCTCGTAGTTGAACCCGGTGGTGCCGGAGACAAAGACGAACGGGCCTTGTGCGACCGCGCGGGAGTACCCGATGTGCTCTTCGAAGGGGGATCCCGAGCTGATGAGTTGGCGCTTCATGTTGACGCGTGATCGAGGTTCGGAGGTGGCTGGTGTGTGGCCTGACGGTTGACGGGAGACGCTGTCTTGGCGACGCAACGGTGAGCGCGCCGGCACATCATTGGCAATTCTATTCAGAGAAGTCTCTGAATCCACAGTTTCTAGCGTTCTTTAACTGTTGGGCTGAGTGGCCGTTGCCGAGAATGCACTCTTCCCGTGAGACTGAGCAAAAGTGTGCAGTGCTTCGCAGGCCAGGTGCCAGGCATGTGGAGGCCCCTGCACGAGCGAAGGGCTAAGGTGCTCTTCACCAAGCCTGGAGTTGGTTCTTCAGACCATTCATGAGGTTCGGCATGTGTCTTGCTAGGCCCAAGCGGCTTACCGTCTCCTTCCGGTATGCCTCCAACTTCCCGTCATCAAAGGAAGCTCCTACATACGTGCCATCTTCGGAGAAGGAAATTAGGCTTGCGAGAGTCAGTCGACTGATATGGCTGTACTTATGATAAAAGTCCTGCGCTGACTTGAGCGCGTGGAGCCCATCCTCATTCAGTCCGAGTCGCTTACCATGTCGTAGGACATCGCGCACCGCGTCGTTGGTTGAGTACCGGTCCTCCATGAAGCGAGTTAAGACATCGAGCGACTTGTCCGCGCAGAGAATTGCGAGTGCGACTGTTTCGACCACCTGTCGGGAAAGATTTCCTGCGGCTACGAGGTTGCCCGACAAAAAACCTTAAAAGAAATAAGGTGCAGCGTGAATGCGGCATAGGCGAGCGCTGACACGTAGCCCCGCTTCTCGTCGCCGTTGACGATGCTATCGATCTCACGCCAAGCGAGGACGACAGAAGCCAGTGTGTCCGAGAACTCGTTTACCTCTGCGCCGAAGTGCTTAAGGAACTCGCCGCGGATACTAGAGTCATCGGACGTCAGCTCTGTGTAGATCTCGGTGGGCGCCGGATCAAAGGTTTCCATTGAGCCTCAAAATTTTTCGAGGTACCCGGACTAGGGAAACAAACCTAAGGAAGGGATTGATATGATGCACTATGTTCCTTCGCCTCGGATTACGGAGCTCCCCATAGCGGGTTCGGTTGACCCAGGGATTAGTCGACACGAGGACTGCGGGTGACCTTCTGCAGATACCTAGTCATAGCGACCGGTCTATCGGATAGGCAATGAGAACGGATTAAATCCATCGTTCTGTTCTCAAAGAGGCTTCCCAGTGAGATGAACTCATTATTTGGGGGCGCAGAGTGAACAAAGACCTCACCATCATGGTGAACTATTGGGTAGGTGTCCCTTCGAGAATCCCAAGCGTTTACCTCAACCACTGTCCCGCAGTCGAGCAACTCGCGCTGAGCCACTTCGGCAATCTCAGCGAACTGTTGCTGCTGGAAGCGCATGTTTACTCGCGACGCGACTTGCGGGACCAAGTGACCAGTACTGATAAATACTCCATCGAGCCGGTCGAACCACTTTAATGACGCTGGTCAGTCGCAGTAAGTCATGAATATTTACTGCGGAAACGACGGTATTGATCTTTAAGCGATTACGAAGAGGAGCGAGCCATTGGAGCCGTCGAGTGACTAGGTCAAAGTGACCAGGGAGCTCCGCATTAGGTCATGGACTGCCGGGGACGAACCATCCATTGGCAGACCAATGAGGTCAACGCTGCTTCGGAGCAACTCAAGATTTTCGGCCGTCTGTCTAAGGCCCTTTGCATGCGTGTCCACATGAACAAACAGGTTCAGTGAATGCGCAAAGCGAAGGATGTCTGGCAGGAATCGGTACTGGAAGGGATCACCTCCGCCGACAGTGAGTGACTTGAATTCAAGATCGGCAACTCGTTGGACGATTGCCTTGACGACATGCTCTCTGGCCGCTGATTCCTCAAACGGCACATAGCACCACTCGCAGGTCATCGCGCACCGATGCGCGAAGTTGAGAATCGCGCGCTGCGGCCGGTTCAAAGGCTCACCTATCGCGGCTTGAATATAGGCAAACCGGCAGGGAGCTTGTTATTGGCTTGCACAATCCAGTCGGAGAATGAAGTGCTGGACCTCCAGAGGGTCTCAAAGTGACTTTTGAATAGCCTGTATAGCCCTATGCCTTCTAAAGGTTGTGTCGGCTCGATTCGGAGTGCAAAGCTTCGATTCTCGATTCGATCTCCTACTACTCCTACTTGGTATGGATCAAAGAAGACACAATTTTCGGTTGCGAACACAGACGCGTGCATGCCATGTGCCGCGAACCGGATTTCCAAACCAGGGTAAGTGTTGTGTAGTTTGATCAGGTTGGAAATGTTCACCTTAGAGTCGAGTTGCTCGCCGCTGACGTTAATCTGATTTCGGAAAGCCTTCTCGCCCGAATAAGGATCGAGAAGAACGACTCTGAACTCCGTTCCTGCCTTTAGTCGTTGTTCAACAAACTGCCAGTGTCTGTAGACTGCAGGGTCAAGGAATGAAGCTCCTGAATTGGCGCACAGCCACAGATGCTGTGCTCTTTGAATCTCTTGTTGCGTCCGTTCATTGCGAAGTGCCTGATCCTTGGCGCTCTGCATATTGAAGTATTCACGAACACCGTAGGTTCCAGCCGCTATGGCTATCTTTGACGCGAAGTCTTCTCGAACAAATAGTTCTCTAAGAGCCGGCACAGATCTGGCAATTTTGACAGCAGCGAAGAGAGCGGTAGCAATACCCGATACCACAATGAAACCCATCCATTCGCTAACTTGGCTAAGGTATGCGCATACGCTGGCAGCGATGAAGAGAGCAACCTCTGCCAAGAGGAACAGCCAGTGAACCAGTAATCGATTGGAATGAGCCATGTGTGGGTATTGGGGAGAAAGGGAGATTATGCCGCTTGGCGTGGCCTTTGAGTCGTAACGAGATGCGTCGGCTTCAAAGGCATGCTATGGATCAAATACAATCCTTCGAAACTGAGACGCCATGAAGAAGTCAAGATAGTCAGTTCGAATAGCCCATTGTTTGACACATTCGGTGCCCTATGGGTGCAGTCTACTAGGCCTGTAATCTATGGACGGATTACGCGCCGCTTGCTGCCTTAAGTTCGTCAAACTTTGCTCGTGCGTCATCGAAGAAAGATGCGTTGGCTTTGTACTGATCAGCAATCCAATCTACAAACTGCTGCGAATAGCGAGGGGATGCATAGTTCTGCGTGTAGCAAAAGTTAATGTTCTTCTGAATAGAGTGCGCGCGGCGAATGCAGATCACATCGTGGCTGTTGATGACCTTTTTACCTACTAGTTTTGCGTTTACTTCGCGTACCACTTCCTTCTGACGGAAGGGGTGTGTTTTGTCTAGTGGTAAGGCATAGTAGGCTGGCGCTCCAGTGTCGGAAGTCAGTTGCATCGGAAGTGATCCCGAAGGACCCGTAGGTGCGCCTTCGGGTGGCAAGACCGCAAAACGGGGGGCCTGTGGGCGCTTCAACAACCTTTGCGATGCCGTTGAGCCACGATTTGCGAGTGAATTCAATCTCGCGCTCCAAAAAATTTCGGAGATCATCTGAAGTTCCAGGCTCACTTTTGGCACCGTGGCGGAAGTAAACAGTACCAAGCGCAAAGGCGGTTTTCTTCTTGGCGTCGGACAGTTCAAATTCTCCGACCTTGGTAAAGACGATTGGTATGCGGACTCCTGAAACACGGATCGCGCATACCTCTACGCCGGCTTTCTCGCATTCAAGGAGTTCAACTCCAGAAAAGTGCTGTCCCGTGTACTTGTAGATACGATTTCCGATGTCGGCTGGGTCGATGGCCAAGAGAGCGGATACATCCGCACCAGAAGGAGAGCCATCGTCACTTAGGCCGATGAGGATGTGACCACCTCCCGAATTAGCGAACGCTGCGATGTCTTTGATTATTTCTAGCCAGTCTCGCAATGCGCTTGGATCAAAATACGATTTGAATTCAACGTCTTCAGTCTCGCTTGTTCTGGCGAGAGCCGCAGATAATCGCTCGTCATTGGCCATGAGTGATTCCTCGGTACCGGACGTTTAGATTGAGTGGTGCTTGCGGCACTTACTCGCACCTCTCTCAGTGACGGAGTACGCAGCTAAGACTTTTATGGGGCAGTGGTAGGTTTCTTCAGGGGCCTCTTGCCTGCTCTTTCTAGCTTTTCATTTAGGCAATTCGTTTTCTTAGGCTGAGAGCGGGCTGAACGTAGTAATAGTCGAACAGCGCATCAAGTACATCAAGGTTCCACTCCGCTTCTTCCGCTTCGACTGGGAGAATTTCTCCTGTCGCAACAGCCTTCTGCGGATGCGCTGCGAAATTTCCGACAGCACGAACCGCATCGAGATCGTTTGCAACATGGGATGGCAATCCAGATGCAAGTGCGTCCTCGATTGCGTTCCTTAAGTTGTCGCTATTCGATACATTGCGATCGGCGAGAATGTGTTGTAAACACCGACGACTCAAGGCTGCGGAGGCCTTTGGGCTATCTGAAAGCACTAGACAGGCTTCGTTGTAATCTTCGGCAATCGCTTTCGGTACGTCCGAGGGGCAGGGGGGGCGTAGGGCGCTCTTGGGAGACACCATCCATGTTTTTTGATCGCGTATCGTGCCATCGTAGTCGTGAAAAATACTGATGCGAATTGCGGGCTTCGCGCAGGCAGGGCACGTAAGTCTGGAAACTTGCCAGAAGTATCGAAAGCTTTCAGTTGTGCCTGCATATCCGCAGTTGGTCTCTTCCCACTAAGGGTGAAAGGATTCGAGGCAGTGTGGGCATTTCATGGCGTTAGGTCCCTAGCAGTTCTACTGCATATTTCAGTTTGATTCACTTTGATCTGGGAGAGGTACTACCGGAAGTTGGGCTTTAAACTGGGTATTGGCGATGCACTAAACACTTCAATACAGTATCCACGCTCCATGAAGTCAGCCTCGGCTTGCCGACGCTATCCGGTCGGCTGCGCCGTTGCCGCCGTTGCGTTCAATCTGATTGCTGCACAAAGTGCGTGAGCGCATATGCAATTGTTATTCCAGCATACGGACGTCGCAAAAGCCACGTCCACTGATGACGTCGCCGCGCAGACGCGCTCTCCGCCACCTGAGGCCGCCTACTGCTGCGGCAACCCCGCCTGCTTCACCAGCTTGCCGGCCAGCTCGCGCTGCGCGCGGATGAAGGCGCCGAACTGCTCGGGGCTGCTGCCCACCGGCACCAGGCCCATGTCGGCCAGCTTCTGCGCGATCTCGGGCTGCTTCATGATGCGCACCAGCTCGGCGTTGATCTTCGCCACCACGTCGGCGGGGGTGCCGCCGGCCGCGGTCACGCCGTACCAGGTGCCGGACTCGTAGCCCGGCACGCCGGCCTCGGCGATGGTGGGCACGTCGGGGAACAGCGCCGCGCGCTTGGCCGAGGAGACGCCCAGCGGACGCAGCTTGCCGGCCTTCACGTGCGAGACGAAGGTCACCATGTTGTCGAGCTGCGCCTGGGTCTGGCCGCCGAGCAGGTCGGTGGTGGCCGGGGCACTGCCCTTGTACGGCACGTGCAGGGCCTTGATGCCGGCCATGCTGGTCAGCAGTTCGCCGGCCAGGTGCTGCGCGGTGCCCGCGCCGCCGTTGCCGATCACCAGCTTGCCGGGGTTGGCCTTGGCGTAGTCGACGAACTCGCGCACCGACTTGATCGGCACGTTGGGGTTCACCACCAGCAGCAGCGGCGCGTCCACCAGCTGCGTGACCGGCGCGAAGTCGCGCACCGAGTCGTAGCCCAGGTTCTTGTACACGTGCGGGTTCACCGACATGAAGCCGTGCGCCACCAGGGTCAGCGTGTAGCCGTCGGGCGCGGCTTTCGCGCCGGCCTCGGCGCCGATGTTGCCGCCGGCGCCGGGCTTGTTCTCCACCACCACGGTCTGGCCCCAGTGCTTCTGCATCTCGCCGCCGAAGGTGCGCGCCAGCACGTCGGTGGCGCCGCCCGGGGCGAAGGGCACGATGATGCGCATCGGCTTGGTCGGGAAGGCCTGGGCCGCGGCGGCGCCCGAAAAGGCCGCCAAAGCCAGGGTGGAAAGTACGACTTTCATTTTAAGAACTCCAGCATCCATGCGGGTCTCCGGGTAGTTTTTGTATCGACAGAAATACATTCTCGAATGCGGGCGCAGGCTCACTCGGCTTTCACGCCGGCGGCCTTGATGACCTTGCTCCACTTGCCGATCTCGTCGTTGAGGAACTGTGCGGCCTGTTCGGGCGAGTTGCCCACCGGCTCGATGCCGCTCTGGCCGAAGCGTTCCTTCACGTCGGGCAGGTTGACGGCCTTGGTGGTCTCGGCCGACAGGCGCGCGACGATCTCGCGCGGCGTGCCGGCCGGCGCGAGGAACAGCACCCAGGTCGAGGCTTCCAGCGCGGGGCCGCCGGCCTCGGCCATGGTCGGCACCTCGTTGGCGCCGGCCACGCGGTTCTTGGAGAACATGGCCAGCGCCTTGATCTTGCCGCCGCGCACGTGCGGCATCAGGGTGCTGGGCACGTCGACCAGGATCTGGATGTTGCCGGCCATCAGGTCCTGCAGCGCCGGGCCGGTGCCCTTGTAGGGGATGTGCACCATGAAGGTCCCGGTGGTCTGCTTGAGCAGCTCGGTGGTCAGGTGCGCGGCCGCGCCCACGCCCGAGGAGCCGAACGAGATCTTGCCCGGGTTGGCCTTGGCGTAGGCGATCAGCTCTTTCGCGTCCTTGGCCGGGAAGTTGTTGTTGGCGGTCAGGATCAGCGGCGCGATGCCGACCAGCGAGATCGGCGCGAAGCCCTTCACCGCGTCGAACGGCAGGCGGCCGCCGGCGTACAGCGTGGCGTTGGCCGCGTGCGCCGCGATCACCGTCAGGATGGTGTAGCCGTCGGGCTGCGACTTGGCGACGATGTCGGCGCCGATGATGCTGTTGGCGCCGGGCTTGTTGTCGACGACGATGGGCTGGCCCAGCGCGGTCTGCATCTTCTGCGTGACCACGCGCGTCACGATGTCGGTGATGCCGCCGCCGGTGTAGGGCACCACCCAGCGGATCGGCTTGTTCGGCCAGGCCTGGGCGTGGGCTTCGCCGATCGCGACCAGCGCGGCCAGCACGAGGGTATGGGCTACTGCGCACTTCCAGGATTTCATGTCGTCCTCCGGCTTCTAGTTATGGTGATGGCCCTGCAATTGTCTCATTTCAGACGTAACCGGGGCCTTCGATGGGCGGGTGCTTGATGAGGAAGTTCTCGTCCACTTCCAGGCCCAGGCCGGGCTTGTCGATCGGCCAGACCCGGCCCTCGCGGTCGACCTCGTAGGGCCTGGAGCACAGCTCGTCGCGGAACTTGTTGGCCTTGGAGACATCGCCCTCGAAGTAGCCGGCGTTGTCGATGGCGGCCAGGAAATGGATGCTGACCGCGTGGTTCAGGCCGGTCATCGAGCTGTGCGGGTGGATGCCCAGCTTGTAGGCCGAACCCATGTGGGCGATGCGCATCACTTCCGTGATGCCGCCGCTCTTCGACAGGTCGGGCTGCAGGATCGTGATGCTGCCGTCCTCGATGAGGCGATGGAACTCGAAGCGCGTGTAGTGGTTCTCGCCCGCCGCGAGCGGCGTGCTGCTGAAGGTGGCGGCCATGCGGTAGCTGGCGTAGTCGTGCGCGGGGAAGGGCTCCTCCAGCCAGGCCACGTTGAGTTCCTCCATGGCCGGCATGGCGGCGCGCGCGTCGGCCACGCTGTAGCCGGTGTTGGCGTCGGTGAGGATGGCGATGTCCTCGCCGATGTGCTTGCGCACCGCGCGGATGCGCTCGATGTCGCGCGCCGGGCTGTCGCCCACGCGCAGCTTCACCGCCTTGTAGCCGGCGTCCAGGTGCGGCTGCAGCTCGGCGATCAGCTCGGCCGGCGGCTGGTAGCCCAGCGAGACGCCGCCGGCGTAGGCCGGCACGCCCTTCAGCGAACCGCCCAGCAGCTTGTAGATCGGCATGCCGGCGGCCTGGCCGCGGATGTCCCACAGCGCGCAGTCGATGCCGCTCATGGCCAGGCAGCAGGCCGCGCCCATGCCGTGGCTGCCCAGCTGCATCTTGTAGATCTTCGCCCACACGCCGACCACGTCGGTGGCTTCCATGCCCAGGATCAACTGCGAGAGCGTGGTCTCGATCAGCTTGGCCACCGCGGTGTGCGCGCGGCCGTGGTGCGATTCGCCCCAGCCGACCAGGCCGCCGGCCGTGGTCACCTTGACCACCACCGCGTCGCGCTTGATCGCCGTGCCGATGCCCAGGGTCACGCGGGCGGCCTTGGGCACCGGGAACGAGGTGGGGTAGGCCTTGATGTCGACGATCTTCAGATCCTTGCCGGGCATGTTCAGTGTCTCCTTTGAGTGTTGCCGTTATTGCCGGTGTTGCCGGTGGTTCGGATGGTTTGAATGGTTGCCGCGTTGACGAAATTGCGCGGCGGCAGGCCGTCGAGCATGCGCAGGGTTTCCTGCGCGGCGATGCGCGCGACGTTGGCGCGCGACTCGCGCGCCGAGCCGGCCAGGTGCGGGGTGAGCACCGCGTTGGGCAGCGAAAAAAGCGGGTGGCCGGGTTCCAGCCGGTAGTGCTCGTAGACATCGAGCATGGCGCCGGCGATGCGCCCTTCGCGCAGCGCCTCGACCAGCGCGTCCTCGTCGATCACCGGCCCGCGGCCGACGTTGACGAGGAAGGCGCTGCGCTTCATGGCCGCCAGGCGCGCGGCGTTCATCAGGTGGTGGGTCTGCGGCGTGAGCGGGCAGGTGAGCACGACGAAATCGGCCTGCGCGAGAAGCTCCTCCAGCGCGGCGGGCGCCACGCCGGCGGGCAGTCGGTCGAGGTTGCGCTGGTTGCCGAGCACGCGCATGCCCAGGCCGCCGGCGCAGATCTTCGCCAGGCGCGAGCCGATGTGGCCCACGCCGACCAGGCCGAGGGTCTTGCCGCCGAGTTCCACCATCGGTTCGGCCAGCGCGCGCGCCGCATCCCAGGGGCCGCTGCGGATCGCGGCGTCGATGGCGCGGAAGTTGCGCGCCAGCAGCATCATGCCCAGCAGGCAGTGCTCGGCCACCGACTGCGCGTTGCCGTCGGGCACGTTGGCCACCATCACGCCGTGTTCGCTGGCCGAGGCCAGCGGGATCAGGTCGGTGCCGGTGCCGTGCACGGTGACCGCGCGCACGCGCGGCGCGGCCTCGAAGATGTCTTCGGGCAGGCGGCTGCGGATCACCAGCGCGTCGGCCTCCACGGCCATGCGCCGGATGGTGTCCGGCGCGGCGTCGGGGCAGCGCCGCACCTCGGCGCCGGTTTCCAGCAGCGCGATGCCGGCCGGGTCGATCGGGTTGGTGACGAGGACGCAGGGCACGGACGGCATTCGCTGGGGCGTGTGCGCTCAGCGCAGCTTGAGCAGCACCTTGCCCATCGACTTGCGCGACAGCACCAGGTCCTGCGCCTCGACGTAGCGCTCCAGCGGGAACAGGTCGCTGACCACCGGGCGCAGCGTGCCGTCCAGCACCCAGGCGAAGATGCGCTCGTACATGGCGCGCGTCTGCGGCTCGAAGCGCGCGCGCTCGTCCACCGGGCTCCAGCCCACGTAGGCGCCGAAGTTGAAGCCGGCCACGGTGAGGTCCTTGACCAGCAGGATGTTGGCCGCGATCGAGGGGATGCGGCCGCTGGCGTAGCCGATGGTCAGCATGCGGCCTTCCATGGCGATGGCTCGCAGCGCGGCGTCGAACAGGTCGCCGCCCACCGGGTCGAACACCACGTCCACGCCGCGCCCGCCGCTCAGCGCCTTGGCGCGCTCGCGCAGGTCTTCCCTGGAGTAGTCGATGGTCTCGGCCGCGCCGTGCTCGCGCGCCACGGCGCACTTGGCCGCGCTGCTGGCCGCGCCGATCACGCGCGCGCCCATCGCCACGCCGATCTCCACCGCGGCCAGGCCCACGCCGCCGGCCGCGCCCAGCACCAGCAGGGTCTCGCCGCGCGCGATGTGTCCGCGCCAGGCCAGCGCGCCGTAGGCCGTGCCGTACGACACGCCGGCGTGCAGCGCGTGCGTGGCGTCGATGCCCTTGGGCAGTTTGTACACCGTGTGTTCGGTGGTGCAGGCTTCCTCGGCGAAGCCGCCCCAGTCGAGGATCGCCAGCACCTGGTCGCCGGGCTTGCAGGCGGTGACGCCCTCGGCGATCTCGGTGACCGTGCCCACCACCTCGGTGCCGGGCACGAAGGGCAGCGGCGGCTTCCTCTGGTACTTGCCCGACACCACCAGGCTGGTGGCGAAGCTGATGCTCGAATAGTCGACGGCGATGCGCACGCCGCGCGCGGGCAGCGCGGGCCTGGGCACCTCCTCGACGCGCAGCTGCGTGTACGGGGCGTACTCACGACACAGGATGGCTTTCATCAGATGGTTCCCGCGGCGCGCATTTTCTCGAGCTCGGCCTCGCTCTTGCCCAGCAGCTGCGTGTAGATCTCGGCGTTGTGCTCGCCGAGCATGGGCGGGGCCAGGCGGTACTCCACCGGCGTTTCCGAAAAGCGCATCGGGCTGGCCACCACCGGGGCGATGCCGCCCAGCTTGTGCGGGATGTCGACGCGCATCTGGCGGTGGCGCACCTGCGGGTCCTCGAAGACTTCCTGCATGTTGTTGATCGGGCCGCAGGGCACGGTGGCGGCCTCGAGCTGCTCCATCCACTGCGCCTTGGTGCGCGTCTTCATCCAGCCGGCGATGATCGGGATCAGCGCGTCGCGGTTGATGATGCGCTGCGAGTTGGTGGTTGAAGCGCGGGTCCTCGGCGAGCTCGGGGTGGCCGGCCACCTTGCAGAAGCGCGCGTACTGCCCGTCGTTGCCCACCGCCAGGATGATGTGGCCGTCGGAGGTCGGGGAACACCTCGTAGGGCACCACCTGCGGGTGCGCGTTGCCCCAGCGCTTGGGGATGTTGCCCGAGCAGAAATACGAGACGATCTGGTTGGCGTTGAACGCGGTCAGCACGTCGAGCAGGGCCATGTCGATGTACTGGCCCTGGCCGGTGCGGTCCTGGTGCGAGACCGCCGCGGTGATCGCCAGGCTGGCGTACATGCCGGTCAGCACGTCGGTGATGGCGATGCCGACCTTCATCGGGCCGGCGCCGGGCTGGCCGTCGCGCTCGCCGGTGATGCTCATCAGCCCGCACATGCCCTGGAAGATGAAGTCGTAGCCCGGGCGCTCGGCGTAGGGGCCGTCCTGGCCGAAGCCGGTGACCGAGCAGTAGATCAGGCCCGGGTTGATCTTCTTTAGGTCCTCGTAGCCCAGGCCGTAGCGCTTGAGCGTGCCGACCTTGTAGTTCTCGATCAGCACCTGGCACTTGGCCGCCAGTTTGCGCACCAGCGCCTGGCCTTCGGGCTTGCCGATGTCGATGGTGATCGATTTCTTGTTGCGGTTGCAGAGAGGTAGTAGGCGGCCTCCGAGGGTGTCCTTGCCCTCGGCGTCCTTCATGTAGGGCGGGCCCCAGCCGCGGGTGTCGTCGCCGCTGCCAGGGCGTTCGACCTTGATGACTTCGGCGCCCAGGTCGGCCAGGTTCTGCGCCGCCCAGGGGCCGGCGAGCACGCGCGACAGGTCCAGCACGCGTATGTGGGAAAGCGGTCCGCTCATGAAGCTCGATCCTTCGTGTGGTGTGGAGTGTGGGGAGTTGTGGAGTGGGGAGTGCGGAAACTAGAGCGCCAGCAGCTGCGCGACGCGTGCGCTCGCCACCGGCTGTTCGTCGAGCAGGGCGGCGGCCAGCGCATCCTCGCGCGCGCTGCCGGCGTCACCGTCGAGCGGGTCGCGCGGCGCGAGGCGGTGCTGCACGGCCAGTTGCGCGAGCAGCATGCGCCGCGCATCGCCGTGCGCGCCCAACCTGCGGCCCTCGTCGGCCAGGATGGCAGCGGCCGCGGCGTAGTACAGGCCGGTGGCCGCCTGGCGGGCGTGGTTCTCGTCGCCGGCCTCGGCGGTGTGCCGGGCGAACGCGGCCGCGCGCTGGAGGCCCGCGCCCAGCGAGGCGCGCAGCGGACCGTCCTCGAGCAGGGCGACCACGGCGTTCAGGTGCGGCAGCAGGGCGTCGAGCGCGCCTTCGCGGCGGATCGCGCGCATCACGTCCAGCGCGACGATGTTGCTGGTGCCTTCCCAGATCGAGCCGAGGTGGGCGTCGCGCAGCAGGCGGGCGTCGGGCCATTCCTCGATGTAGCCGCAGCCGCCGCGCACCTCCATGGCATCGCCGGTGACGCGGCGGGCGTCGCGGCAGGCGCGGAACTTGATCAGCGGGGTGAGGATGCGCACGCGGCGGCGCGCTTGCTCGTCGCCGGCGTCGGCCTTGGCCAGCTCGTCGGCCGCGTACAGCATGATCGAGCGCGCGGCCTCGGTGGGCAGCATCAGTTTGAGCAGCTGGCGCTTCATCAGCGGCAGCTCGATCAGCGGCTTGCCGAAGGCGGCGCGGCGGCGCGCGATGAACAGCGCCTCGGTCAGCGCGCGGCGCATCATGCCGGCGGCGCGCATGCCGTTGGACAGGCGCGACATGTTGATCATGTCGGCCATCTGCACGAAGCCGCGCTGCGGGTCGCCGACCATGTAGGCCACGGCGCCCTGCAGGGTGATCTCGCCGCTGGGCATGTCGCGCGTGCCCAGCTTCTCCTTCAGGCGCACGATGTGATAGTGGTTGGGCGAGCCGTCGGGCAGGCTGCGCGGCAGCAGGAACAGCGACAGGCCCTTGGTGCCGGCCGGCGCACCCTCGGGGCGCGCCAGCACCAGCGCCAGGCCCGCGTCGGCGTTGGAGCAGAACCACTTGTCGCCGTACAGCTTCCAGGCGCCGCCTTCCCTGCGCGCCACGGTCAGCGTGGCGCCCACGTCGGAGCCGGCGCCCTGTTCGGTCATGAACATCGAGCCCTGCACCAGCGTGTCCATGTCCTGCGAGATCAGGCCGGGCAGGTAGCGGGCGACCAGCGCCGGGTCGCCGAACTTGCCCAGCGTGCGCGCCAGCGCGTCGGTCATCGACAGCGGGCAGCAGACGCCGAACTCGGCCTGCACATAGACATAGGTCAGCGCGTATTTCACCGCCGGCGGCATCTTCTCGGACCAGCCGAACACGCCGCCGCGATGCGACATCGCCGCCAGGCCGTTCTCGCCGAAGGCGACTTCCTCCAGCCGGCGATAGGCCGGGTGCTTGTCGATCCACTGGCGGTCTTCGCCGTTGCGCGCGCGCTGCTGCAGCTCGGGCGGGTTCTTATCGGCGGTCAGCGCCAGCGCGTCGAGCTCGTCGCCGGCCAGCGCGCCCAGGCGCTCGAACTCGGGCATCAGGTGCGCGTGCAGGGCGGGCGGCAGGTACAGGCCGAGCAGGGCGCGATAGCCCGGGTCGGCGGTGAACAGGTTGATGCCGCGCGAATCCGGCAGCAGCGGCTGCGCGGCCGGCGCGCCGGCGCGCAACTGGATCGGGTCGGCCGCCATCAATCCACCCTCGCGCCCGAAGCGCGCACGATCTTGCCCCATTTGCCCATGTCGGACTCCACCACCTTGTAGAACTCCTCGATGCCGCTCGGCCAGGCGTTGAAGAACTGCGTCTTGATGCGCTCGCCCATCTCCGGCGAGCGCAGCGCGCGCACCAGCTCGGCGTTGAGCTTGTCGGCCACCGGCCTGGGGATGCCGGCCGGGCCGACGATGCCGAACCACAAGTCGCTGCCGGCTTCGGCGTAACCGGCCAGGCCGGCTTCGGCCATGGTCGGGATCTCCGGCGCGTACGGGCTGCGCTGCGCGCTGGTCACCGCCAGGGCGCGCACGCGGCCCGAGCGGATCTGCGGCAGGATCACGTTGGGGATGTCGAACATGAAGGTCAGCTGGCCGGCGATCACGTCGGTCAGCGCCGGTGCCGAACCCTTGTAGGGCACGTGCTGCATGGGCGCGCCCGACAGGGTCTTGAGCAGTTCGCCCGACAGGTGGTTGGACGCACCGTTGCCGGCCGAACCGAAGTTGACCTTGCCCGGGTTGGCCTTGGCGTAGGCCACCAGTTCGGCCACCGACTTGATCGGCAGGCCCGGGTGGACCACCAGCACGTTGATGTAGGACACCGCCAGGCTCAGGTGGGTGAAGTCCTTGAGCGCGTTGTAGGTGAGCCTGCTGCCGTACAGGGCCGGGTTGATGGCGTGCGAACCGGTGGTGGCCAGGCCGATGGTGTAGCCGTCCGGCGCGGACTTGGCGACGCGGTCCATGCCGATCGAGGCGCCGGCGCCCGGCACGTTCTCGACGATCACCGGCTGGCCCAGGGTTTCGGCCAGGCGCGCGGCCAGGGCGCGCGAGAAGGTGTCGGTCGGCCCGCCCGGCGGGAAGGGCACGATGTACTTCAGCGGCTTGCTCGGAAAGTTCTGCGCCGCGGCGATGCCGGGCAGCAGGGACAGCGCGGCGGCCAGCGCCAGCGTGAGGCGTGCGATCGAACCCATGGTCTCCTCCAGGTTTCTGTACTTGAGCCGCGGCGGCGTCGAGGCCGTGCGGCGGGGTGCCATTGTAATTGCTGGCGGGCGCACCCCTCAGCCCGGCAGGTGCAGCACATTCTTGGCGAGGATGTTGCGCTGGATCTCGTTCGAGCCGCCGTAGATGGTGGCCGGTTTTGCCTTGTAGAACGGCGCCAGCACGTCGACGCGCCCGCCGCCCAGTTCGATCGCGCCGTGCAGCTGCGCGGCCTCGCCGGCGGTTTCGATGATCAGGTCGGCGATGCGCTGGAACAGTTCGGTGGCGAGGATCTTCAGCATCGACACCTCGGGCGGCAGCGGTTCGCCGCGTTTGACGATCTCGACGAAGCGCGCGTAGGTGTCGGCGAGGTCCTCGATCTCCATGCGCAGCGCCGTGTAGCGTTCCTGCCAGGCCGGGTCGGCCTGCAGGCCGCGCAATCCGGCCACGCGCGTCAGGATGCCCAGCGCGTACTGCGGCATCTTCGGGCTGCCGATGTGGATGCGCTCGAAGCCGAGCAGGGCCTTGGCGATGTTCCAGCCCTCGTTCAGCCCGCCCACCAGGTTCTCGCGCGGCACGCGCACGGCGTCGAAGAACACCTCGTTGAATTCCTCGTGGCCGGCCAGATCGCGGATCGGCCGCACGCGCACGCCGGGCGAGGCCAGGTCGACCAGCAGGAAGCTGATGCCGGCTTGCTTCTTCGCCGCCTTGTCGGTGCGCGCCAGCACGAACATGTGGGTGGCGTCCTGCGCCAGCGTGGTCCAGATCTTCTGGCCGTTGATGACGAACTCTTCGCCGTCGGCCACGGCCTCGGTGCGCAGGCGGCCAGGTCGGAGCCGGCGTTGGGCTCCGAATAGCCCTGCGCCCAGATGTGCTCGCAGTCGAGGATCTTCGGCAGCCAGCGCGCGCGCTGCGCTTCGCTGCCGAAGCGGATCAGCACCGGGCCGACCATCAGGATGCCGTGGTCCTGGAAGCGGCCGATGCCCCAGCGCTCCTGCTCCTCGTAGTAGATCAGCAGCTTGGCGGGCGACAGGCCCATGCCGCCGTGCTCGGCGGGCCAGTTCGGCGCGATCCAGCCGATCGCAGCCATGCGCCGGAACCAGTCGCCGTTCTCGCTCCAGCGCAGGCGGCGCGGCGCATAGTGTAGCGCGGTAAGGTGGTGGGCCTCGAAACAGGCGCGCACCTCAGCGCGGAACGCCTCGTCGCTCATGGCGTTCCAGTCGCGCCGCGTGCCGGAGGAAGGCGCGGCGCTCATGCGCTCATCCAAATTCGCGCTCATGCGCCCGTCGTGGTTCGCGCTCATGCGCTCAGGACCTCCAGCGGGGCGGCCAAGCGCGCGTAGCGCCAACGCTGCTGCGCGGCGTTGCCCAGCCAGGGCGAGAGCGTCAGCGCGCGGTTCACGTACAGGCCCAGCGCGTACTCGTCGGTGTAGCCGATGGCGCCGTGCAGCTGCACGGTTTCGCGCGCGATGCGGTCCAGCGACTCGCCGGCGCGTGCCTTGGCGCGCGCCGCGGCCAGCGCCAGCGCCTCGCCCGCGGCCCCGGCGTCGAGCGTGGCGCAGGCCGCCTGGGCCACGTCGCGCGCCAGCTGCTCGGCGATGTACAGGTCGACGGCGCGGTGCTGCAGGGCCTGGAAGCTGCCGATCGCCTTGCCGAATTGCACGCGCGTGCGCAGGTAATCGAGGGTGAGTTCCAGCATGGCGGCCATCATGCCGCTCATCTCCACGGCAGCCAGCACGCGCGCCTCGTCCAGCGCGCGTTCGGCCGGCGCGGCGCTGTCGCAGACGCGTTCGGCTTCGCCGACCCGCACGTCGTCCAGGTGCAGGCGCGCGGCGGCGCTGCCGTCGGCGCGCCGCTCGTGCTCGATGCGCAGGCCCGCGGCGTCCTTCGCCACCCACCACAGCCCGGCATCGGACTGCACCAGGTAGCCGTCGGCGTGCGCCGGCACGACGTAGCGACGCGTGCCGTGCAGCGCGCCGCGGGCGAACTTCACTTCGCCTTCGCCGGCGGCCAGCGCCGGGATGCACTCGCCGGCGACCAGCGCCTCGAGCAGGCGCGCGCGCGCCGGGCCTTGTGCATGCACCAGGGTGCGCGCGGCCAGCACGCCGCAGGCCACCAGCGGTTCGGGTGCGCAGGCGCGACCCCAGGCGTACACCAGCTGCGCCATGTCGCCGAAGCCCGCGCCCAGCCCGCCGTCCTCCTCGGGCACCAGCACGCCCAGCCAGCCGAGATCGGCGATCGACTGCCAGATGCCGCGGTCGAAATCCGGGTCCCGGTCGCGGCATGCGCGCAGCCGCGCGGGCGTGTGCTCGGCGGCGGCGAACTGCCGCGCCGCGTCGGCGAGCATGCGTTGCTGGTCGGTGGCCGGGGTCATGGAGGCGCTTCAGTCGGCCCGGACGCCGGCAGGGCGGTGGCAGCAATTGCCCTGGAAAACGGCCTGCAGCCTGGGGTTTGCCGAAAACATGGCAGCAATGCTGTTCAGCCCGCAAGCTCCGCCGTGCCGTGGGTGAGCACCACCACGTCGCGCTCCACGACCCTGGCGCGGAACTGCAGCGCGTTGCCCCGCCGCCACATCTCGGTGCGGATGGTCTCGCCCGGGAACACCGGCGAGGAGAAGCGCACGCCCAGCGACTTGAGCCGCGCGGGCTGGTAGTCGCAGTAGGTCTTGAGGATGGCGTGCCCGGCCACGCCGTAGCTGGCCAGGCCGTGCAGGATCGGCCGCGGGAAGCCGGCGGCCTTGGCCACCGCGGGTTCGGCGTGCAGCGGATTCGGGTCGGCGCACAGGCGGTAGATCAGCGCCGCCTGCGGCAGCGTGGGCAGTTCGCACACGGCGTCCGGCGGCGTGTCCGGCGTGGCCGGTTTCGGCGCGGGCGCCGGGTCTCCGCCCCTGGGGCCGTTGCCCGGCAGGTCAGAGAAGCCGCCGTCGGCGCGGCAGAAGGTCACGTGGCCCAGCGTGGCGTACAGCGCGCCGCTGGCCTTGTCACTGATGGTGCGCTCCTGGTGGACCAGCGCGCCCTTGCCCGGGCCCTTGTCGACCAGGGCGGTGATCTTCGAGCGGCCGACCACCGTGCCGGACGGCGGCAGGGGCTGGTGCAGGGTCAGCGACTGTTCGCCGTGCACCAGTCGCACCCAGTCGATGCCCGAGGCCGGGTCCTTCATCCAGAAGCCCGGATAGCCCAGCACCACGGGCATGGTGGGCAGGGCCTCGAGGTTCTTCTCGTAGACGAAGCGCAGCTGCTGCTCGTCCATCGGGTCGTGGCCGTAGCCCAGGCCCAGCGCGTAGAGGATGCTGTCCTTCTCGGTGTAGGCCTGCTCGACGTCGGTGAAGGGCCAGGCCTTGAGCTTCGCGTAATCGATGGGCACGGCGGCGGTTCCTAGAGCGGGTCCCAGCTGAACACGTCCTGCGAGCGGTCCAGCGCGTAGAAGTGCGCCTTCATCGCCGGGATGGCGTGCTCGGCGATGCTCTCCGGCGTCCAGCCCTCCGCGCGGTGCACCGAACGCAGCGGGCGCGACTGGCTCCTCAGGAAGATCTCGTTGGCGCGCACGGCGAAGATCTGGCCCGTCACGTGCTGCGCGGCGTCGGAGGCGAGGTACACCGCCAGCGGCGCGATCTTGGCGGTCTGCATGGACTTGAGCTTTTCCACGCGCGCCTTCTGGTCATCGGTCTCGGTGGGGATGGAGCCGATCATGCGGCTCCAGGCGAAGGGCGAGATGCAGTTGGAGGTGACGTTGTACTTGGCCATGTCCAGCGCCATGGACTTCGACAGCGCGGCGATGCCCAGCTTGGCCGCCGAGTAGTTGGCCTGGCCGAAGTTGCCCACCAGCCCGGAGGTGGAGGTCATGTTGATGTAGCGGCCCGCGGCCTGGCTCTTGAAGTAGGGCGCCGCGGCGCGCGCGACGTAGAAGCTGCCGTTCAGGTGCACGTCGATGACCGCCTTCCATTCCTCGACGCTCATGTTGAAGAAGAAGCGGTCGCGCAGGATGCCGGCGTTGTTCACCACCACGTCGATGCGCCCGAAGGTGTCGATGGCGGTCTTGACGATGCGGTTGGCGGCCTCCCACTCGGCCACGCTGTCGGTATTGGCCACCGCCGTGCCGCCGGAGGCCTGGATCTCGTCGACGACTTTCTGCGCCGGGCCCGCGTCCTTGCCTTCGCCGGACACCGAAGCGCCGATGTCGTTGACCACGACTTTCGCGCCGTAGGAGGCGAAGGCCAGGGCGAAATCCCGCCCGATGCCGCCGCCGGCACCCGTGACGACGACGACTTTATCTTTGAGCATCTGCGTGTCTCCGACTTACTGTATGCAAACTGCTCCGCGCTTCTTCAGTCGCGGTAGCTTGAATCCCTTCTGTCGAGCATGCGCAGCAGGGCGGGCCATTCGAGTTCGGTGATCTTGCGGCGCTGGCCGGGCTTGTAGCGGTCGGCGGTGATGTCGATCACCGTCTTGGGCGGGTGGCGCAGCGGCGTGTTGCAGGCCTGCGCCATCAGCTGCGCCTGGCAGGCGCGCTCCAGCCAGTGCAGCACGACGAAGGCTTCGCACACCGTGCCGCCGGCGGTCAGCAGGCCGTGGTTGCGCAGGATCAGCGCCGAGTTCGCGCCCAGGTCGCGCACCAGGCGGGCCTGTTCGTCGAGGTCGATGGCCGGGCCCTCGTAGTCGTGGTAGCCGATCTCGCCGAAGAACATGGCGTTCTGCGTGATCGGCAGCAGCCCGCATTCCAGCGCCGAGACCGCCATGCCGGCCGGCGAGTGCGTGTGGATCACGCAGCCCACGTCGTGGCGCGCGCGGTGCACCGCGCTGTGGATCACGAAGCCGGCCTGGTTGATGCCGTAGCCGGTGCCCGAGTCGAGCACGATGTTGCCGTCGAGGTCGATCTTCACCAGGCTGGAGGCGGTGACCTCCTCGTAGGCGCAGCCGTAGGCATTGATCAGGAAATGGCCTTCCTCGCCGGGCACGCGCGCGGTGGCGTGGTTGTAGATCAGGTCGTTCATGTCGAACAGCGCGATCAGGCGGTAGCAGGCCGCCAGGTCGACGCGCGCCTGCCATTCCTCGGCGCTCACCTTCGAGCGCATCGAGGGGATCTTCAGGCTGGAAAGGTCGCTCATGGTGCGCTCCTCAAAGGGTTTCTTCGCTGCCGAAAAGTGCGGTGATCTGGCTGGACAGCACGCCGCCGTTGCCGTGCGTCAGGGCCACCCTGGCGTCCTTGACCTGGCGCGCCCCGGCCTCGCCGCGCAACTGGCGCACGGCTTCGACGATCAGGAACATGCCGTACATGCCGGGGTGCACGCAGGACAGACCGCCGCCGTTGGTGTTGACCGGCAGGCTGCCGCCCGGGGCGATGCGTCCGCCCGACAGGAAGGCGCCGCCTTCCCCCTTCTTGCAGAAGCCCAGGTCCTCGAGGAACAGCAGGGTGTTGATGGTGAAGGCGTCGTAGAGCTCGAGCACGTCGACGTCGGCGGGCTTGAGGCCGGCCATCTCGTAGGCGCGCTGCCCCGACTCGGTGGCCGCGGTCACGGTCAGGTCGGGCATCGCGGCGATCTGCCGGTGCCAGTGCGCCGAGCCCACGCCCAGCATGTAGGCGGCCTTCTTCTTGTATTGCCTGGCGCGGTCGGCGCGCACCAGCACGTAGGCGCCGCCGCCGTCGGTGACCAGGCAGCAGTCGCGCACGGTGAGCGGGTCGCTGACCATCTTGGACTTGAGCACGTCCTGCACGGACAGCGGATCGCGCGAGAAGGCCTCGGGGTTGAGCTGCGCCCACTGGCGCGCGGCGACGGCCACTTCGGCGAGCTGCTCGCGCGTGGTGCCGTACTGGTGCATGTGGCGTGCGGCGGCCAGCGCGTACGAGGAGGGCGGATTGAAGGGCTTGTACGGGTGCTCGAAGGGCAGCGGGTCGAGGATGGCCTTGTACTTGGCGGCATCGCCGCGGCCCACGCCGGTGCGCTGGTTGGAGCCGTAGGTCACCAGCACCACGTCGCACAGGCCGTAGTTCAGGGCCATCGCCGCGGGGATCAGGTGGCCGACGAAGGAGGACCCGCCCACGCAGGTCGAGTCGGTGAACTTCGGCTTGATGCCCAGGTGCTCGCCGATGCTCAGGCCGGACAGGAAGATGTTGACGCTGGCGACCACCAGGCCGTCGACCTCCTGCGCGCTGATGCCGGCGTCGGCCAGGGCGTTCCTCGCCGCCGCGGCCATGATCTCGGTTTCGCTCCAGCCCGGCGCTTCGCCGCAACCCGCCAGGCCGACGCCGACCACCGCGACCGAGCCGCGCAGGTCTTTGGTGCCCAGGCTCATGCGGGCACGAATTCCACCAGCGCGGCTTCACCCGAACCGGCGATGCGCGCCTTGACCTTCATGCCGATCTTCACCGCGTCGGGGGCGATCTCGACCACGCGGCTCATCATGCGCGGGCCTTCGGCGAGGTCGATCAGCACCACGCTGTAGTCGCCGCCGGCATCCGGCTTGCGGCGCACCACGGTGGTCGAGTAGACGGTGCCCGCGCCGCTGGCGACGACCCAGTCGAGCTGGTCGGAGCCGCAGTGCGTGCACAGCACGCGCGGATAGAACACGTGCTTGCCGCAGCCGGCGCATTTCTGGATCTCGAAGCTGCCTGCGGCGAGCTTGTCCTTGAAGGTTTTTTCCGGGCCGGCGGTGGGGGTGGCGGTGGTCGTCGTCATGGCTTTCTCGGGAGTTCTTCGGAAGTGTTTGAAACGGAGGGAGGGAAGCGGGAATCCAGCTTTGTACTGTTCCACGCGGCGAACCGCCGTGTCAATCGGCGTGTCGCTATGATTGCGGTGCGCCTGCCGTCGGCCGGGTCGGCGGGCTATAATTCGCGTCCTTCCAGCCCAACGAACCCAGCGAAGAGTCCCGATGAAAGTACTGGTCAGCGTCAAGCGCGTGGTCGATTACAACGTCAAGGTGCGCGTCAAGGCAGACGGCTCCGGCGTGGAGACCGCCAATGTAAAGATGTCCATGAATCCGTTCGACGAGATCGCCGTCGAAGAGGCCGTGCGCCTCAGGGAGGCCGGTGTGGCCACCGAGATCATCGCCGTATCCTGCGGACCGCAGGCCTGCCAGGAGACGCTGCGCACCGCGCTGGCGATCGGCGCGGACCGCGCCATCCTGGTCGAATCCGACGTAGAGCTGCAGCCGCTGGCGGTGGCCAAGCTGCTCAAGGCCGTGTGCGCCAAGGAGGCGCCGGGCCTGGTGATCACCGGCAAGCAGGCGATCGACGACGATTCCAACCAGACCGGCCAGATGCTGGCCGCGCTGCTCGGCTGGTCGCAGGCGACCTTCGCCTCCAAGCTGGCCATCGCCGACGGCAAGGCGCAGGTCACGCGTGAAGTCGACGGCGGACTGGAAACCATTTCCATCAAGCTGCCGCTGGTGATCACCACCGACCTGCGCCTGAACGAGCCGCGCTACGTCACGCTGCCCAACATCATGAAGGCCAAGAAGAAGACCCTCGAGACGCTCAAGCCCGACGCGCTGGGCGTGGACGTGACGCCGCGCCTGAAGACCCTGAAGGTGGTCGAGCCCGCCAAGCGCAAGGCCGGCATCAAGGTGCCCGACGTGGCCACCCTCGTGAACAAACTGAAGAACGAAGCCAAGGTGATTTCGTGAGCATCCTCGTCATCGCAGAACACGACAACAAGAGCCTGAAGGTCGCAACCCTCAACACCGTCGCCGCCGCGCAGAAGATCGGCGGCGAGATCCACGTGCTGGTGGCGGGCAGCGGTTCGTCCGCCGCCGCCGAGGCCGCCTCGAAGGTCGCCGGCGTCGCCAGGGTGCTGCACGCCGACGCCGCGCCGCTGGGCGAATTCCTGGCCGAGAACGTGGCCGCACTGGTGGTCGGCATCGCCAAGAACTATTCGCACGTGCTGGCCCCGGCCACCTCGAACGGCAAGAACGTCACGCCGCGCGTGGCCGCGCTGCTCGACGTGCAGCAGATCTCCGACATCGTCGCGGTCGAGTCCGCCGACACCTTCGTGCGCCCGATCTACGCCGGCAACGCGCTGGCCACGGTGCAGTCGTCGGACGCGGTCAAGGTGATCACCGTGCGCACCACCGGCTTCGACGCGGTGGCGGCGAGCGGCGGCAGCGCCGCCGTCGAGGCGCTGTCCGGCGCGGCCGACAGCGGGTTGTCGACCTTCGTCGGCCGCGAGGTGTCGAAGTCCGAGCGTCCCGAGCTGACCGCGGCGAAGATCATCGTCTCCGGCGGCCGCGGCATGGGCTCGGGCGACAACTTCAAGATCCTCGAGCCGCTGGCCGACCACCTGGGCGCGGCCATGGGCGCCTCGCGCGCCGCGGTCGACGCCGGTTTCGTGCCCAACGACTGGCAGGTGGGGCAGACCGGCAAGATCGTCGCCCCCGAGCTGTACATCGCGATCGGCATCTCCGGCGCGATCCAGCACCTTGCCGGCATGAAGGACAGCCGCGTGATCGTGGCGGTCAACAAGGACGAGGAAGCGCCGATATTCTCGGTGGCCGATTACGGCATCGTCGGCGACCTGTTCCAGATCGTGCCGCAGCTGGTCGAAGAACTGAAGAAGTAAGGCAAGCCCGACGATACGCCCCAGGAGACCGCGATGAGCGCCTATGCCGCACCGCTGAAGGACATGAAGTTCGTCGTCAACGAGCTGGCCGGGCTGGCGCAGATCGCGAAGCTGCCGGGCTGCGAGGACGCCACCCCGGACACGGTGGACGCCATCCTCGAGGAGGCCGGCAAGTTCGCCGCCGGCGTGCTCGATCCGCTGAACTGGAGCGGCGACCAGGAAGGCTCGCAGTGGAAGGACGGCGCGGTGACCACGCCCAAGGGCTTCAAGCAGGCCTACCGGCAGTTCGTCGAAGGCGGCTGGAACGCGCTGCCGCTGGAGCCCGAGTGGGGCGGGCAGGGCCTGCCCAAGCTGGTGTCCACGCCGGTGACCGAGATGGTGACCTCGGCCAACATGGCGTTCTCGCTGTGCCCGCTGCTCACCCAGGGCGCCATCGAGGCGCTGCTGCTGTGCGGCTCGGACTACCTGAAGAAGACCTTCCTGCAGAAGATGGTGTCGGGCGAATGGACCGGCACCATGAACCTGACCGAGCCGCAGGCCGGTTCGGACCTCGCGCTGCTGCGCGCGAAGGCGGTGCGCGAAGGCGACCACTACCGCATCAGCGGACAGAAGATCTTCATCACCTACGGCGAGCACGACCTGACCGACAACATCGTGCATCTGGTGCTGGCGCGCACGCCGGACGCGCCCGAGGGCGTGAAGGGGATCTCGCTGTTCGTGGTGCCCAAGTTCATGGTCAAACCCGATGGCTCGCTGGGCGAGCGCAACAGCGCGGTGTGCGCCTCTATCGAACACAAGCTGGGCATCCACGCCAGCCCGACCGCGGTGATGGTCTACGACAACGCGGTGGGCTATGTGGTGGGCGAGGAGAACAAGGGCCTGGCCTACATGTTCATCATGATGAACGCGGCGCGCTTCGGCGTGGGCATGGAGGGCGTGGCGATCGGCGAGCGCGCCTTCCAGCGCGCGCTGGCCTACGCGAAGGACCGCCTGCAGGGCAAGGACATGGTCGACGGCGGGGCGACGGTGCCCATCATCCGCCACCCGGACGTGCGCCGCATGCTGATGCTGATGAAGTCGCAGACCGAGGCGATGCGCGCGCTGGCCTGCCTGGTGGCCGCCGCCACCGACACCGCGCAGCGCCATCCGGACAAGGCGGTGCGCGCGCAGAACCAGGCCTTCGTCGACCTGATGATCCCGGTGGTCAAGGGCTGGAGCACCGAGACCGGCATCGAGGTGGCCTCGCTGGGCGTGCAGATCCACGGCGGCATGGGCTTCATCGAGGAGACCGGCGCCGCGCAGCACCTGCGCGACGCGCGCATCACCACCATCTACGAAGGCACCACCGGCATCCAGGCCAACGACCTGATGGGCCGCAAGATCGCGCGCGAGGGCGGCGCCACCATCAAGGCCTGGCTCGCGCACCTGGCGGCCTTCGACGCCGAGCTGGCGGCCTCGAAGAGCGCCGACGTGGCGGCGATCCGCACCGCGCTGGCCACCGGCGCGAAGGCCATTGCCGAGTGCGTGGACTACGTGCTGGCCACCGCCGGCACCGATCCGAAGGCGGCGTTCTCGGGGGCGGTGCCCTTCCTCAGGCTGGCCGGCATCGTCGCCGGCGGCTGGCAGATGGCGCGCGCCGCGCAGGTCGCCGAGCGCAGGCTCGCCGCGGGCGAGGGCGATGCGGAGTTCTACCGGGCGAAGATCGTCACCGCGCGCTTCTTCGCCGAGCAGGTGCTGGTCGAGGCGCCGGCGCTGGGCAACATCGTCACGCGCGGCTCGGCCGCGGTGATGGGCCTGAGCGACGAGCAGTTCCTCGCCGCCTGACCCCGTGTCGGGCAAGAATCTTCGAGATTGATTTCACGAAACCCGCTCCAGGAGCGGGTTTCGTGTCAATCCGAATATAAGAAAAGGTATATTTAGCATGCGCCCCCGGCCCGGCGCCGACAAGCGGCGGCTCATCGGCGTGCTCGCCCTGCTGCTGCTGCTGGGCTTCGCGGCCACCACCCTGGTCAGCTACCAGGTGTCCAGATCCTCGGTGCGCGAGACCATCGTCTCGAGCGAACTGCCGCTCACCTCGGACAACCTGTATTCGGAGATCCAGAAGGACCTGATCCGTCCGATCCTGATCTCCTCGATGATGGCCAGCGACACCTTCGTGCGCGACTGGGTGCTGTCGGGCGAGCGCGACGCCGGGCCGATGACCCGCTACCTGCGAGAGGTCAGGGACCGCTACGGCGCCTTCACCAGCTTCTTCGTTTCGGAGCGCACGCGCACCTACTACCAGACCGGCGGCGTGCTCAAGCGCGTGCAGGAGGACGAGCCGCGCGACGCCTGGTACTTCCGCGTGCGCGCCATGCCGGCGCCGTACGAGATCAACCTCGACCCCGACCTGGCCAACCGCGATGCGCTGACCATCTTCATCAACTACAAGGTGGTGGACTACGACGGGCAGTTCATCGGTGCGATCGGCGTGGGGCTGACGGTGGATGCGGTGCGCGCGTTGATCACCGACTACCAGCAGCGCTTCAAGCGCAGCATCTATTTCGTCGACCGCAAGGGGCGCGTGGCGCTGTTCGGCAACGACCAGCACCCGGCCGGCAGCGACATCCACGCCATGCCCGGGGTGCGCGAGGTCGCCGAGCGCATCCTCACCGAGGGCGCCGGCACCTTCCAGTACCAGACGGGCGGCAACACGCATTTCCTCAACGTGCGCTTCATTCCCGAACTGGACTGGTACCTGCTGGTCGACGGCGACGAGGACGCCGCGCTGTCGCGCATCCGCGGCACCCTGTACGTCAACCTCGCCATCTGCCTGGTGATCTCGGCCGTGGTGCTGCTGGCCACCAGCCTGACCATCAACCGCTACCAGGGCCGGCTCGAGGAACTCGCCGTCACCGACGAACTGACCGGGCTGGCCAACCGGCGGGCCTTCGACCTGCTGATACCTCAGGCGCTGGGCGAATCGCGGCGCGCCGGCGAGCCGCTGCTGGCGATGATGATCGACCTGGACAACTTCAAGGCGGTCAACGACGGCCACGGACACGCGGCCGGCGACGCGCTGCTGCGCCGCGTGGCGCGCGTCATGCAGGAGGCGCTGCGTGCCTCCGACCTGCTGTTCCGCTGGGGCGGCGAGGAGTTCCTGGTGGTGCTCAAGCGCACCGATCTCGCGCAGGGCCGGCAGCTGGCCGAGCGCGTGCGTGCCGCCATCGAGGCGGCGTCGGTGCCCTGGGAGGAAGCGCAGCTCGGCGTGACGGCGAGCGTGGGTCTGGCGGTGCTGGGCGAGGGCGAACCGGTGGACGAAGTGATCAGGCGCGCCGACGAAGCGCTGTACGAGGCCAAGCGCCAGGGCCGCAACCGCGTGGTGTAGGCACCGGGCGCGCGCGGCCCGGGTGTCGGCCTCAGGCCGCCAGCGGCTGCTGCGCCAGCGCCACCACCTCGTCGGGCGAGAGGCCCAGGGTATCGAGCACGAAGCCTTCGGCGTCCGGCCAGTCCGGGCACAGCCCGCGTCCGGCGCGCAGGCTCACCACCTGTTCGGCGAGCAGGCCGAAGGCCACCAAGTGCGGGTTGGCGGGTTCCGCGTCGCGATGCCCGGCCGCCACCAGGGCGAGCTCGTGGTGCATCAGGATGGCCTTGCTCAGCGGCTCGGGCAGCAGCCAGCCGCGCGCCAGCGCATAGCCGACGCGCGCGTGGCTGTAGCGGTAGCGCCGTTCCTCGGAGGTGGTCAGTTCGGCCCCCGGCATGCGCGCGCAGGCGCGCAGCACCGCGTCGTAGTCCGGGAACTTGCAGATCATCACCGCCATGCCGCAGTCGCGGAACAGCACGTAGGTATGCGCCTCGTCCGGATTGAGGCGGCCGATCTGCCCGGCCAGCCCGGCGGCGGTCTCGGCGATGCGCATGGAGGAATCCCAGAAGCGCTGCATGGCCGGCCCGGAGCCGGCCGGGAAGGACTGGCGCAGCAGCAGCCCGGTGATCAGGTTGGCGCTGGCACGCAGACCCAGGATGGACAGCGCCTGCTGGATGCCGGTGGCCTTGCTGGACAGGCCGTAGAACGGCGAATTGACGGTCTTCAGCAGCGCGCCGGACAGGCCGGCGTCGGCGCCCAGCAGCGCGCGAGCTTGCGCAGGTCCGGGTCGGGGGCGCGCATTTCCGCGGCGAAGCGGGCGATGATCTGCGGGCAGGGTGGGATGCCCAGCTCGCGTGCGATGCGGTCGGCTTCGCTTTCGAGCGTGCCGGGCTGCACCGCCGGGGCGGCGGCGTTGTTGGCGGCTGTCGTGGGGTAAGGGCCTCCCCCGGACATCGGCCGCGCGCGGCGACCTGAGCGTTGCCTCCGCCATGGCCTCAGCCGCCCAGGCTGAAGAACGCGCGGATCCGCTTCAGCAGGTCGACGTGGGCGTCGCGGCGGCCGGCCGCCGAGGAGGCCGCCGCGTCGGCGGCTTCGCTGTCCTGCTGGCGCGCGGCGACGATGCGGCTGATCTCCTCGGCGATCTGCGGGCGCGTGGTCAGCAGTCCCTGGAAGGACTCCTTGTCGAGGCGGTAGCACTCGACGTCCGAGCTGGCGATCACGGTGGCGGTACGCGGCGCGCCGGTGAGCAGGCCCATCTCGCCGAAGAAGCCGCCGGCCTCCACCTTGCCGACCGTCACCCTGGTGCCGTTGTCCTGCTCGTGGACGATGTCGGCCGAGCCGGTGACCACGATATACAGCCAGTGCGAGCTGTTGCCTTGGCGCGTCATCACGTCGCCGCGCGCGAAGGGCGCGTACTGCAGGCGCTCGACCAGCGCGGCGCGCTCCTCCTCGGACAGGCTGGAGAACAGGTCCACGCCGCGCACCGCGACCAGCCTGCGCTGCAGGTCGCGCTTGCGCACCGCCTCGGCGTGCGCCTCGTCCTCCTGCACCAGGTGAATGGTCTCCTGCGGCTCGGCCAGGCGTATGCCGATGCGCTGGAAGGCGGTGTACAGGTGCACGCGCACGGCCGAATCGGTCGGGTCGTCGTTGGCCAGGTCGGTGAGGAAATAGCGCAGGGCGAAGTGCAGGTTGCCCTGCTCGAAGCCGAGCAGCACGCAGTTGGGCCGCGGTTCGGCGGCGACGTTGGCGATTTCCGACTCGCGGATCGCCGATTCGGCGGCGGCGATCACGCGCGCCGGCGGCACGCCCGGGTCGACCTGGAAATGGATCCAGCGCCGCCACCGCAGGGGCGCGCCCTCGCGCTTGCCCAGCACCTGGAACCTGCCCTTCATCAGCAGGCTGTTGGGGATCACCACGGTTTCCCAGTTGCGCGTCTCCACGGAAGTGAAGCGCCAGCGGATGTCGGTCACGCGGCCGACGGTGTCGTCGACCTTGATCCAGTCGCCGACGCGGATCGAGTTGTCCAGTTGCAGCGCCAGTCCGCCCAGCACATTGCCCAGCGTGTCCTGCATGGCGAAGGCCAGCACCGCAGTGACCACCGCGGAGGTGGCCAGGATGCCGCCCAGCTCGAGGCCCGCGCTGCGCAGGTGCACCAGCGCCAGCACCGCGTAGGCGGCGGTGATCACCAGGTCTTCGACGATGCGCGGGGTGCGCTGGCGTACCAGCGGCAGCAGCAGGCGGAACAGCGCGAAGCCGCACAGCCGCACCACGGCGATGGAGATGACGATGGTGAATACGGCGAACAGCACTTCGCCGGTGCGCGGGAAGTCCAGCGCGTCGGCGTAGGCGCTGGCGAAGCGACCGATCATGCCGGCGGCGAACAGCCACAGCGTGTTCAGGTAGGCGCTGCGCTCGGACGGGCGGAAATACGCCAGCACCAGCGTGAGCAGCAGCGCCAGCGCGACCAGGTAGGGGTTTCGGACGCAGGAAGCCGGGCAGGGAGGCGCTCATCGGGGCCTAGGGAAGCGGATCCGGCCGGTGAGGATTTCCTTCCACATCACCCAGTCGCCGGCAAAGCTGTAGAACGGGTAGCTGAAGGTGGCGGGGCGGTTCTTCTCGAAAAAGAAATGCCCGACCCAGGCGAACGCGTAGCCGCACAGCAGGGCGGCCGGCACCAGCCAGAGGTTGGCGGTGGTGATGGCGGCGATCAGCAGCCCCAGCCCCAGCGCGAGTGCCGACGAAAAATGCAGGCGCCGCGAAGTGGGGTTGGCGTGCTCGGACAGGTAGAAGGGGTAGAACTCGGCGAACGAAGCGAACTTCTTCGCCGCCTTGTCGGCTTCAGCGGCCATGCGCGCCTCCTGGCGTCAAAGCAGGGACCTTGCGGAAGTCACGATACCGTCTTCGTCGGCATACAGCCACTCGCCCGGGGTGAACTTGACGCCGGCGAAGGCCACCGGGAAGCCGCTCTCGCCGTGCCCCTTCATGTGCGGCTTGACCGGGATGGTGGCCAGGGCCATCAGGCCGAAGTCGAACTGCGCGCATTCCACCGAGTCGCGGATGCAGCCGTTGACGACCACGCCTTCCCAGCCCTGGCGCACGGCGATCTCGGCCAGGCGATCGCCGACCAGCGCCACGCGCAGGCTGGCGCCGCCGTCGACCACCAGCACCTTGCCCTTGCCGTCCGTGGTGTCCAGGGTCTTGCGCACCAGCGCGTTGTCTTCGTAGACCTGCACGGTGAGGATCTGCCCGCAGAAGCGCCGCCGCCCGCCGTAATGCCGCAGCAGCGGCTGCCGCCGACAACTCCGGCCCGGTGCATATCTAGATCTGCGGTCTTAAACATTGTGCAATCGCTTTCCAAAGACGCCTGGGGGGTACGGGGGGACGGGAGGGCCCCGCCGCGCAGCGGCGGAAGGGGCCCGTCCCCCCTGTGCCGAGTTTGCCGTTCTTGTCGTTTCTACATACCCGGATAATTCGGTCCGCCGCCGCCTTCGGGCGTCACCCAGTGGATGTTCTGCGTCGGGTCCTTGATGTCGCAGGTCTTGCAGTGCACGCAGTTCTGCGCGTTGATCTGCAGGCGCGGGTTGGCGCCGTCCCGTCGTCGACGCACGATCTCGACGCCGGCCGGGCAGTAGCGCTGCTCGGGCGCGTCGTACAGCTCCAGGTTGACGCTCACCGGCACCGCGGCGTCCTTGAGCGTCAGGTGGATGGGCTGGTCCTCGCCGTGGTTGGTGTTCGAGAACGACACCGAGGTCAGGCGATCGAAGGTCAGCACGCCGTCGGGCTTCGGGTAGGCGATGGGCTGCGCCTCGCCTTTCTTCTTCAGGGTCTGGTGGTCGGCGTGGTCGTGGTGCAGGGTCCACGGCGCCTTGCCGCCGAACACGATCTGGTCGATGCCGACCATCAGCGCGCCGGTGTACAGGCCCTTGGACATCCAGGGCTTGAAATTGCGCGCGCGGTACAGTTCGTCGAACAGCCAGGAGCGCTCGAAGGCCTCGGGATAGGCGCTCAGTTCGTCGCCGGCGCGACCGGCCTGCAGGGCCGGGAAGGCGGCTTCGGCGGCCAGCATGCCGGACTTGATCGCGCAGTGGCTGCCCTTGATGCGCGAGGCGTTCAGGAAGCCCGCGTCGTCGCCGATCAGGGCGCCGCCCGGGAACACCAGCTTCGGCAGCGACTGGATGCCGCCCGCCGCGATGGCGCGCGCGCCGTAGGCGATGCGCTTGCCGCCGGCGAAGAAGCCGCGGATCGCCGGGTGGGTCTTGTAGCGCTGGAATTCCTCGTAGGGGCTGAGGTAGGGGTTGGTGTAGCCCAGGCCGACCACGAAGCCCACCGCCACCAGGTTGTCGTCCAGGTGATAGAGGAAGGAGCCGCCGTAGGTGTCCGCGTCCAGCGGCCAGCCGGCGGTGTGCACCACCAGGCCGGGCTGGTGGTTTTCGGGTGTCACTTCCCAGAGTTCCTTGAGGCCGAGGCCGTAGACCTGCGGGTCGACGTCCTTGCGCAGGGCGTGACTTCGCCATCGAGCTGCTTGCCCAGATGGCCGCGGCAACCTTCGGCGAACAGCGTGTACTTTGCGTGCAGCTCCATGCCGGGCTGGTAGTTGCCGGTCTGTTCGCCGGTGCGCGACACGCCCAGGTCGCCGGTGGCCACGCCCTTGACCGAGCCGTCCTCGTTGTAGAGCACCTCGGCGGCCGCGAAGCCGGGAAAGATCTCCACGCCCAGGGCCTCGGCCTGCTGGCCCAGCCAGCGCGTCACGTTGCCCAGGCTGATCACGTAGTTGCCGTGGTTCTGGAAGCAGCCGGGCAGCATCCAGTTCGGGGTCCGGGTGGCGCCGCTCTCGGAGAGGAACAGGAAGCGGTCCTCGGCGACCGGCACGTTCAGCGGCGCGCCCTGCGCCTTCCAGTCGGGGATCAGTTCGTCGATGGCGCGCGGATCGATGACCGCGCCGGACAGGATGTGGGCGCCGATCTCGGCGCCTTTCTCGAGCACGCAGACACCGATCTCCGCGCCTTTCGCTGCGGCCAGCTGCTTCAGGCGGATGGCCGCGGACAGACCGGCGGGGCCTCCGCCGACGATCACCACGTCGTACTGCATCGATTCGCGCTGCATGCGTCCTCGCTGAGCTCGTTTGCGTAGGGGACGAATTATAATGGCCGTTCGTCGCTTCTCTCCCGGAATCCCAGGCAATGACCGCGCAGCACATCGAACCGCACAGGCTGGTTCACACCGAAATCATTCCCATTCGCTGGGGCGACATGGACGCCATGCAACATCAACAACAACGTCAATTACTTCCGCTACATGGAGCAGACGCGCGTCACCTGGGTCGACAGCATGCGCGAGCTGCGCTGAACGCCGAAGGCGTCGGCACGGTCATCGTCAGCACGTCCTGCAACTACCGCAAGCCGCTGGTCTATCCGGGCAATGTCGAGGTGCGGCTGCTGGTCGGGCGGGTGGGCGGTTCGAGCATCACCACGCATTACGAGATGCGCCCGCAGGGCGACCCGGAGCTGCATGCCGAGGGCAGCGCGGTGGTGGTGTGGATCAACATGCAGAGCGGCAAGGCGGTGCGCGTGCCCGCCGCGATCCGCGCGCTGCTCGGCGCCTCGCTGCACAGGGAGCCGGCATGAGCGCGTCCGCGCCGCTGTGGGCGCCGACGCCGGAGCGCGCGGCGCAGACCAACATGGCGCGGTTCATGGCCGCCGCCGAACAGGCCGCGGGGCGTCGCTTCGCCGACTACGCCGAGCTGCATCACTGGTCGACCGAGTCGCGCGAGGCGTTCTGGTCGCTGCTCTGGGACTTCTGCGAGGTGCAGGGCCGGCGCGGCGAGCGCCGGCTGGTCGATGGCGACCGCATGCCCGGCGCGAAGTTCTTCCCGGACGCGCGGCTGAATTTCGCCGAGAACCTGCTGCGCCGGCGCGGCGCCGAGGATGCGCTGGTGTTCTGGGGCGAGGATCGCGTCAAGCGGCGCCTGTCCTGGGACCAGCTGCACGCGCTGGTCTCGCGCCTGGCGCAGGCCCTGAAGGCGCAGGGCGTGGGCAAGGGCGACCGCGTGGCGGGCTACCTGCCCAACATGCCCGAGGCCACGGCGGCCATGCTGGCCACCGCCAGCCTGGGGGCGATCTGGTCCTCGTGTTCGCCGGATTTCGGCGTGCAGGGCGTGATCGACCGCTTCGGCCAGATCGAACCCAAGGTGCTGTTCTGCCCGGACGGCTACCTGTACGGCGGCAAGCCCTTCGAGATGCTCGAGAAGGTGCGCGAGATCGCCGACGAGCTGCCCTCCCTGACGCGCATCGTGGTGCTGCCCTACCTGCATGCCGAGCCCGAGGTGCTCCACGCTGCCCGCGCGCGCTCACCCCTGGGGCGAGTTCATCGCGCCGCACGCGGCCGGCGAGATCGCCTTCAGGCGCGTCGAGGTTCGATCACCCGCTGTACATCCTCTATTCGTCGGGCACCACCGGCGTGCCGAAGTGCATCGTGCACGGCGCCGGCGGCACGCTGCTCCAGCACCGCAAAGAGCACGTGCTGCACTCCGACGTGAAGCCGGGCGACCGGGTGTTCTACTTCACCACGCTGGGCTGGATGATGTGGAACTGGCTGATGTCCGGGCTGGCCGCCGGCGCCACCCTGCTGCTCTACGACGGTTCGCCGTTCGTGAACCGCGGCAAGATCGTGTTCGATTTCGCCGACGCCGAGGGCATGACGCACCTGGGCACCTCGGCCAAGTTCATCGACGCGATCGCCAAGATCAACCTCAAACCGCGCGAGACGCACAGGCTCGAGCGCCTGCGCGCCATCCTGTCGACCGGTTCGCCGCTGATCGCCGAGAGCTACGACTACGTGTACCGCGAGGTGAAGGCCGACCTGTGCCTGTCGTCGATCTCCGGCGGCACCGACATCGTCTCGTGCTTCGTGCTCGGCAACCCCATGCTGCCGGTGTGGCGCGGCGAGATCCAGTGCGCGGGCCTGGGCATGCGCATGGAGGTGTACGACGAGAGCGGCCGGCCGCTGCAGGGCGAGAAGGGCGAACTGGTCTGCACGCGCGCCTTCCCGTGCATGCCGGTGGGCTTCTGGAACGACCCCGACGGGTCGCGCTACCGCGCCGCCTATTTCGAGAAGTACCCCAACGTCTGGCGGCACGGCGACTGGTGCGAAGTCACCGCGCACGGCGGCATGGTGATCTACGGGCGCTCGGACGCGGTGCTGAATCCGGGCGGGGTGCGCATCGGCACGGCGGAGATCTACCGCCAGGTCGAGCAGCTCGAGGAAGTGGTGGAGTCGCTGGTGATCGGCCAGGACTGGCCGCCGCAGGCGCCCACCGACGTGCGCGTGGTGCTGTTCGTCAAGCTGGGCGAGGGGCTGACGCTGGACGAGGCCCTGATCGGGCGCATCAAGGCGCGCATCCGGGCCAACACCACGCCCCGGCACGTTCCGGACAAGGTTCTGCAAGTGGCTGATATTCCGAGAACAAAGAGCGGAAAGATCGTCGAACTCGCGGTCCGCGACGTGGTGCATGGGCGGCCGATCAAGAACCAGGAGGCGCTGGCCAATCCCGAGGCGCTGGCGTTTTTTGGCAACAGACCTGAGCTGGCCAGCGGATAGGACTTCAGGACAATTGACTAAATTGTGAGGAGTCCGGTCTAATTGCATGAAATTCCATGAAAAAGAGACTTCTCACCAAATCGCTGGCCGGTCTGCTGCTGGCGGCGTTCCAGGCGTGTGCTCTGGCGCAGCCCGCGCCTGCGCCTGCCGCGCCCGCGCCGGGCGAGGTGCAGACGCCGGATGAGCTGCGCTTCGACATCGAGCGCTTCGATGTGCAGGGTGCCTCGCTGCTGAGTCCGGCCGAGGTGGGCGGCAGCGTCGCGCCCTATGCCGGGAAGCGGCGCGATTTCGGCGACGTGCAGCGCGCGCTCGAGGCGCTGGAGAATGCCTACCGTGCGCGCGGCTACAGCGCCGTGCAGATCTACCTGCCCGAGCAGGAGCTCGACAAGAGCGTGGTCGTGCTCAAGGTGATCGAGTCGCGCATCGCCAAACTCGAGATCAAGGGCAACAAGTTCTTCGACGAGGCCAACGTGCGCGCAGAGCCTGCCCAGCCTGCGCCCGGGCACCACGCCCAACGCCAACGATGTGTCGCGCAACCTGCGCATCGTCAACGAGTCGCCGGCCAAGCAGACCAACGTCACGCTGCGCGCCGGCGAGAAGGAGGGCGAGGTCGACGCCATCGTCGACGTCACCGACGAGAACCCGAAGAAGTGGTTCGTGACCCTCGACAACACCGGCAGCGGGGCGACCGGTTACCACCGTGTCGGCGTCGGTTTCCAGAATTCCAACCTGTTCGGCCGCGATCACGCGATGACGCTGCAGTACGTCACCTCGATCGAGGAACCGCGCCTGGTGTCGGTGTACAGCCTTGGCTACCACCTGCCGCTGTATGCGCAGGGCGCCTCGATGGATTTCGTGGTCGGCTATTCGGACGTGAACACCGGCACCACCGCCACGCCGGCCGGACCGCTGACCTTCACCGGCCGCGGCGGCGTGCTCGGCGTGCGCTACAACCGCCAGCTCGACCGCCCCATGCCGGGCTACGACCACAAGCTGGTGTGGTCGCTGGACCACCGCATGTACCGCAACAACTGCGCGCTGGGCGTGTTCGGCGCGGCCGGCTGCGGCGCCGCGGCGGCGACCTATTCGCTCTCGCCGATCGGGGTGACCTACGTGGCCGGCATGGCCCTGTCCTCGGGCCAGCTGTCGTTCAACGTCAGCGCGAACACCAACCTGGAAAGCGGCGCGCGCGGCGACACCGAAGCGCTGGGGCGCGCGCGCTTCGGCGCCAGGAGCAATTACTGGGTGTATCGCTTCGGCCTGAACTACGCCCACGCGCTGGCCGACGACTGGCAGCTGCGGGCGCGCCTGGACATGCAGCACACCGACGAGGTGCTGACCCCGCCCGAACAGTTCGGCATCGGCGGGCAGTCCTCGGTGCGCGGCTTCATGGAACGCGAGCGGGCGGACGATCGCGGCCACAGCGCCTCGCTGGAGGTGTACGGCCCCGACCTGGGCAAGCAGCTCGGCCTGGGCGAAGCCAACCTGCGCCTGCTGGGCTTCTACGACCTCGGACGCACCTCGCGCGTGAAGCCCCTGGCCGGCGAGACGCTGGCCAACGGTTTCGCCAGCGCCGGCGTGGGCCTGCGCTATGGATTCCAGAAGAGCACCTCGATACGTTTCGACGTGGCGCAGATCCTCGACGAGGGCGGCACGCGCGTGAAAGGCCGGTTCCGGTTTCACCTGGGCGGCGTCTGGTCGTTCTGACGGAAGAAATAATGTGAAGTAGTTCACGCAATGTCCCGATGGACAATTGCCGTGGAACGCAGGCTCGGATAAGAAGATAAAGGTGGATTTCCGCGCCAGGCGGAAAGTCCGAACCAGGGGGAAGCTGGGAAGATGACGGGGGGATCCCTCGCAGATCCTCGGCGCATTGCAGTCCAACGGCCGGGTGTTCCTGATCAACCCGAACGGCATCCTGTTCGGGCAGGGCGCGCGCATCGAGGTTCAGGGCCTCACGGCTTCGACGCTGAACATCTCCAATGCCGACTTCCTCGCCGGCAAGCTGAACTTCCAGGCCGGCGCGGTGGCCGGCAAGGTCGAAAACCAGGGGCAGATCACCACTCCGCAGGGCGGGCAGGTGTACCTGATCGGCAGCGACGTCACCAACAGCGGCATCATCACTTCGCCCAAGGGCGAGGTGATCCTGGCCGCCGGCAGGAGCGTCAAGCTGGTCGATTCCGACGACCCCAACCTGCGCGTCGAGATCACCGCCGGCGGCACCGCGCTGAACCTCGGCAGCATGATCACCGCGGGTGGCAAGGCGGGCATCTACGCCGGCGTGATCCAGCAGAAAGGCAGCGTGCGCGCCGACTCGGTGGTGCGCGGCGAGAACGGCAGGATCGTCTTCAAGGCCAGCGGCAACGTCACGCTGGACAAGGGCAGCGTCACCAGCGCCAGCGGCAAATCCGCCGGTGAGGTGCATATCCAGTCGGACACCGGCACCACCCTGGTGTCGGGTCGCGTCGAGGCCAAGGCCAGCGAGGACAAGGGCGGCACGATACGCATCCTCGGCGAGAACGTCGGCCTGATCGATCAGGCGGTCGTGGATGCCTCGGGCGCCAACGGCGGCGGCACCATCCTGATCGGCGGGGATTTCCAGGGGGCGCAACGCGCAGGTCAAGAACGCCCGGTCCGTGTACATCGGTCCGGAGGTGCAGGTGCGCGCCGATGCGGTGTCGCGCGGCGACGGCGGCAAGGTGATCGCCTGGGCGGACGAGACTGCGCGCGTGCACGGCGCGCTCAGCGTGCGCGGCGGGGCGACTGGCGGCAACGGCGGCTTCGTGGAAACCTCCGGCAAGCGCTACCTGGAGGCGACGCGAGCGCCGGACCTGTCGGCGCCGCAGGGCCGGGGCGGGCACTGGTGGCTGGACCCGGAAGACATCGTCGTCATGAACACCACCGACCTCAACATCTCGGGCGGACCGGTTTTCCGCCGACCTCGATCGGCAGTCCCTCGCTCCTGAGCACGTCCACGCTGGAAGCCGCGCTGAACAACGGCGGCTCGGTCACGCTGGACACCAGCCTGCCGGGCGGCACCGGCAACGGCGACGTGACCATCAACGCGCCGGTCACCAAGACCGGCGGATCGACGTCGTTCTTCGCCATCCTCGCCAACCGCAACGTCAACATCAACTACGCCATCACCTCCAACGCTTCGGCGCTGAACGTCAACATCACGGCCGACCAGGACAACAACGGCAGCGGCAACGTGAACATCGGTTCGCAGGTGCAGACGGCGGGCGGCAACTTCAGCGCCATCGGTCAGTGGGTGGACATCGCCGCCGGCGGCAACGTCACCACCGGCGGCGGATCGATCACGCTGACGGCACTGGGCAACGCGGGCATCACGCACAACGGACTGGGCAAGCTGCATTCCAACGGCGGCGCGATCAAGCTGATGGCCGATTCCATGTGGCTGTCGGGTGGCGCCAGCGCCATCGACGCGGGCGCCAGCGTGGTCACGCTGACGCGCGCCAATGCCAACGTGGAAATCCGATCGGCGCCGCCGACGGCAACCTGGTGCTCGGCCTGACGGCCGCCGAGTTGAACGACATCAATGCCGCGGCGGTGCGCGTGGGCGATTCGGCCTCGACGGGCGGGCTGCGCTTCGCCAGCGCCGTGTCGCTGACGGCCTCCAGCCTGGCGTTCATCACCAGCAACGTGGGCGGCAGCCAGATCGTGCAGAACGGCGGTGCGACGCTGACGGCGGCCAACGTGAGCCTGTCGGGCGGCTCCGGCGTGACGATGGACCAGAACAACAACGTCACGCGACTCGCCGGCGGCACGACCAACGGTTCGGAGTTCAAGTTCAGGGAACAGCAACCCGCTGATCATCGCCGTCGTCGACGGCGTGAACGGGATCGTCAACCCCGGCGGCGGCGTGGAGCTGGAAGCCTCGGGCGCCACCACGCAGAGCGCGCCCATCGTCGCCGGTTCGCTGGAGCTGAACGGTTCGAGCGACTACACGCTGACCAACGCCTCGAACGCGTTCAGCGTGCTGACGGCCAACCTCGGCGGCGCGGCGCAGCTGCAGGTCAGCACCAGCGGGACGCTGACCATCGGCGCCAACGGCGTCGTCACCGGCGGCAACGTGACCCTGAGCAGCCTGGGCGGCAGCCTGCTCGGCGACGCCGGCGGCGGCTACGACCTGCGCCCCGGCGCTTCCGGCCTGGTCGTGCTGTCGGCCAATGGCGGCATCGGCGCCGTGGGCAATGCGCTCAGCGTTCAGGCCAACAGCCTGGTCGGCCTGCAGGCGACGACCGCAGGCGCGGGCAGCGCGGGCGATATCCATCTCGTCGTCGACGGTCCGCTGAACCTCAACGGCATACAGTCGAATGCGGGCTCGGCGCAGACCGTGAGCGTGGTGCAGACCGGCAACGGCGGCTGGAGCTTCCAGGCGCCGCTGGCCACCAACGACAACCTGAGCTTCACCAGCAGCGGCGCGATGCAGACCCTGCTGTCCGGTGCGGACTCCATCGCCAGCAACGCCATCACGCTGGTGGTGAGCGGCACGCTGTCCAGCACCGGCGGTGCGGCGGTCGATTTCGACACCTCGGCCGGCACCGGGCAGATCTCCATCCAGGCCGCCGCCATCGGCGCGGCCAACGCACCGGTGATCCTCAACCCGAACACCTCGGCCACGCCGAGCGTGAGCGCCAATGCCACCAGCGGCGGCATCTACATCGAGCAGGCCAGCGGCGACCTGAGCCTGTCGGGCTACCAGATTGCGGCGGGGGGGACGGGTCAGAACATCAGCCTGTCGACCACCAGCGGCCAGGTCCTCATCGACAGCACGGCGAACCTCGACGCGAACACCGCGGACGACCATTTCTCGTTCAAGTCCGCGGGCGCCTCCAAGGATGTCGCCTTTTCCGCGGGGGTCACGTTCAATGCCGCCTCGCTGGGCATCACCGGAAGCGGCAACCTGGTGTTCGCCAACGGAGGCAGCGTCACGCTCAATGCCCCCCTGAACGTGACCGCGATGACCACCGTCCTCGACGGTTCCGAGGTGCTGACCCTGTCGGCGGCCTCCAACGCGATCGATGGCCTGTCGATGAGCAGCGGGACGGTGCAGGGCGCGGGCAACCTGGTGGTGAACGGCAACGCCAACACCTCGGCCGGCAGCCTTGCCGGCACCGGCAGCTTCGTCACGGCCGGTACGACAGCGGTCACGGGTACGGTGGGCGTGGACCGCAGCTGGACCAACACCGGCAACCTGACGCTGTCGGGCGGGCAGATCAGTCTGGTCAGCGGCGGGGTGACCTACACCAACACAAGGCGACGACGTTGACCACGACGGACTCGACGCCGTGGAATGTGAACGCGGCGGCGCAATCGTGAACAGCGGGCTGATGGGTTCAACGGGGCGGTGGAGTACAACCGAACACAACCCGTTCACGAACCTGGCCGGGGCGGCGATCGATCTGAACCGGCAACCTCGTCACCAACAACGGATTCACGCAGAACGGCACGATCCAGCATCAACGCGGGCCGCCGCTTCAGCATCGCCGGATCGACGGTGACACTGCAATCGGCGGCGAACTTCGCAGGACGGGCCAGATCCTGCTGTCGTCAGGCGGCACGCTCGACGTGCTGAGCGGCAACCTGCCGCGACTGGACGTGACCGGCGGCACCCGTGACGCAGCACGGCGGCAGGCGATATCCGCGATCAGCGGGCGTTCAACGTCTCCGGCGGCAGCCTGACCGCAGGCGGTGGCGGGAACCTCGTGACGGCGGGGACGACAGCGGTCACCGGCCTGGTGGGCGCGGACCGCAACTGGACCAACACCGGCAACCTGACGCTGTCGGCGGCTGGCGAGATCGGTCTGCTCGGCGTGAAGACCTACACCAACCAGGGCACGATGACGCTGACCACGTCGGATTCGACGCCGTGGGGCACCAACGGCGGCGCGGCAATCGTGAACAGCGGGCTGATGGAGTTCAACGGGGCGGTGGAGTACAACCCGAACAACCCGTTCACGAACCTGGCCGGGGCGACGATCGATCTGAATGGCGGCAACCTCGTCACCACCAACGGATTCACGCAGAACGGCACGATCAACATCGGCGCGGGCCGCCGGTTCAATACTGCCGGGTCGACGACCACGCTGCAATCGGCGGCGAACTTCACCGGCACGGGGCAGATCCTGTTGTCGGGGGGCGTGCTGGACGTGCTGAGCGGCAACCTGCCGCGACTGGACATGACCGGCGGCAGCCTGACGCGCAGCACGGCGGGCGACATCACGATCGCCGGGGCGTTCAACGTTTCCGGCGGCGGCCTGGCCTCAGGCGGTGGCGGGAATCTGGTGACCCCCGGCACGACGGCGATCAGCAACACGGTGACTGTGGACCGCAACTGGATCAACAGCGGCAACCTGACGCTGTCGGGCGTGCAGATCAGTCTGGTCGGCGGCGGGGTGACCTACACCAATACGGGATCGACGCTGATCACCACCGGGGTCACCACGCCCTGGGGGCGCCAACGGCGGCGCCGCAGTCGTCAACAGCGGGTTGATGGAGTTCAACGGTTCGGCGGAGTACAACCCGGGCAATCCGTTCACGAACCTGGCCGGGGCGACGATCGATCTGAATGGCGGCAACCTCGTCACCACCAACGGATTCACGCACAACGGCACGATCAACATCGGCGCGGGCCGCCGGTTCAATACTGCCGGGTCGACAACCACGCTGCAATCGGCGGCGAACTTCACCGGCACGGGGCAGATCCTGTTGTCGGGGGGCGTGCTGGACGTGCTGTCCGGGAATCTGCCGCGACTGGACATGAGCGGCGGAGACCTGACGCGCAGCACGGCGGGCGACATCACGATCGCCGGGGCGTTCAACGTTTCCGGCGGCACCGTGAGCGGCAGTGGCGGGAATCTGGTGACCCCCGGCACGACGACGATCAGCAACACGGTGGGTGTGAGCCGCAACTGGATCAACAGCGGCAACCTGACGCTGTCGGGTGGGCAGATCAGTCTGGTCAGCGGCGGGGTGACCTATACCAATACGGGATCGACGCTGATCACCACCGGGGTCAGCACGCCCTGGGGCGCCAACGGCGGCGCCGCAGTCGTCAACAGCGGGTTGATGGAGTTCAACGGTTCGGCGGAGTACAACCCGGGCAATCCGTTCACGAACCTGGCCGGGGCGACGATCGATCTGAATGGCGGCAACCTCGTCACCACCAACGGATTCACGCACAACGGCACGATCAACATCGGCGCGGGCCGCCGGTTCAATACTGCCGGGTCGACGACTGCGCTGCAATCGGCAGGGACCTTCACCGGGACGGGGCAGATCCTGTTGTCGGGGGGCACACTGGACGTGCTGTCCGGAAATCTGCCGCGACTGGACATGAGCGGCGGAGACCTGACGCGCAACACGGCGGGCGACATCACGATCGCCGGGGCGTTCATCGTTTCCGGCGGCACCGTGAGCGGCAGTGGCGGGAATCTGGTGCCCCCCGGCACGACGACGATCAGCAACACGGTGGGTGTGAGCCGCAACTGGATCAACAGCGGCAACCTGACGCTGTCGGGCGGGCAGATCAGTCTGGTCAGCGGCGGGGTGACCTACACCAATACGGGATCGACGCTGATCACCACCGCAATCACCACGCCCTGGGCCGCCAACGGCGGCGCCGTGATCGTGAACTCCGGGCTGATGGAGTTCAACGGTGGGGTGAACTACAACCCGGGCAACCCGTTCACCAATGCGGGCAACGGCACGCTCACCATCAGCAGCGGCAACCTCGACATCACCAACGCATTCACGCAGAGCGGGCAGCTCGTCCTCGCCGGCGGCGGGGTGAATGCGACCTCGGGGCTCACGAACTACGGAACGCTGCGCGGTTCCGGCAACGTGAGCCTGGGCGCGGCGACATTCACCAACGAGGGGATCGTGTCGCCCGGCGGCGCGGGCAACCTCGGCACGCTGAACATCGCCGGCCACTACGCCCAGACCGCCAACGGCACCCTGGCGATCGACATTCCCACGGCCGTCAGCCGCGATGTGCTGAACGTGACCGGCAACGTCAGCCTCGCGGGCAACCTCTCGGTGACGCTGGGCTATGCCGAAAGCGCGAGCGACAAGCACAACTTCCTGAACTATGCGGTCAGCGGCCGGACCGGCAACTTCGGCTCCGTCACGGGCGCGGGCAACCTGCCTCTGGCGTTCAAGGACGCCGCGGGCAAAGCCTATCTCGGCAGTACGGCCAAGACCTGGGACGGCGGTGGCGGCGGCAACACCAGCTGGTTCCTCGCGGCCAACTGGGACGACGACCTGGTGCCGCTGATGACCGACGACGTGGTCCTCGACATCGCCGGTACCCCGACCATCACGCTCGGCACCGGCGGCGCGGCGGTGGCCGGCAGCATCCAGTCGAACGAGGCCCTGTCGATCACCAGCGGCAGCCTGAGTTTTGCCAACGCCTCGGTGTTCAACTCGACGGTGTCCATTTTCGGCGGCACCTTCAATGCCGGCGGCAGTGCGAGCATCGCCGATCTCGTGTTCAACGGCGGAACGCTCACCGGCACCGGCGTGGTCACGCTGACCGGCGGCGCGAACAACTGGGGTGGCGGCACGCTGCAAGGAATCGTGCTGGTCGCGCCCGGCGCAACGCTGACCCTGAACGGCGCGGGTTCGAAGTATCTGTCCAGCGGCGCGGTGCTGACCAACCAGGGCAACGTGGTGTGGACGGCGGGGACGCTGGACAAGACCGGTTCAGGCACGGCGACGTTCACGAACGCCTCGGGGGCGCTGTTCGACATCCAGGGTGACCTGGCGATCAAGGACACGACGGATCTGAATGACGGCATATTCACGCTGTCGCTGGTGAACCAGACGGGCGGCGAGATCCGGCGCTCGGCGGGCTCGGGCACGGTGCAACTGGGCGGGCGCTCGGGCTTTGGGAACGATGACGACCTGCTGGTGAACCTGCAGAACAACGGCCTGATCAACGTGCAGAGCGGCACGGTGCAGGTCAACGACATCGGCACGACGACGAGCAACGGCGGCAGCTTCCAGATCGCGGCGGGGGCGGTGTTCGACCTGGTGGCGGGCACGCACAGCATGGGCAACGGCAGCGCCGGCGGGGCGGGCCAGTTCCGGGTGTCCGGGGCGACGCTGGCGGTGAACACCGGGCAGAGTTTCGAGGTGAGCAACCTGGCCTTCAACAGCGGGACGGTGAGCGGTCCGGGTGAGCTGCTGGTGACGGGCAACGGCAGCGCGTGGAACGGCGGGACCCTGAACGGCAATGTGCGGGTGGCCTCGGGTGGTTTGCTGACGCTGGCCGGGGGCACGAAGGTGCTGCAGAACGGCGCGCAGATCACCAACCAGGGCAATGTGGTGTGGAGTGCGGGGACGCTGGACAAGACCGGTTCGGGGACGGCGACGATCACCAACGCCTCGGGGGCGCTGTTCGACATCCAGGGCAACCTGCTGGCGGGGGACACGACGGACAACAACGATGGCGTCCTGACGCTGACCTTCGTGAACCAGTCCGGGGGCGAACTGCGGCGTTCGGCGGGCACGGGGACGGCGCAACTGGGCCTGCGCACCGGCGCTGGGAACGATGACGACTTGTTGTTCAACCTGCAGAACAACGGCTCGTTCAACGTCTCCACCGGCACGGTGCGCATCAACCACGCCGACACCGCGGCTTCCAGCGGCGGCAGTTTCCAGATCGCCGCCGGGGCGGCCATCGACTACGCCTCCGGCACGCACAATTTCAGCAACATGAGCGGCAGCGGCACCGGGATCCTCAGGCTGAGCGGCGGGGCGATCAATTACGCGGGCGCCTCAGGCATGGGCTACCTGGAACTGAGCGGCGGCACGCTCAGCGTGAACGCAGGCGCGACGGTGAGCACGCCTGACCTGACATTCAGCGGTGGCACGCTGGCCGGCACCGGCCAATTGAGCCTGACGGGCGAAGGCAACTGGAGCGGCGGTGTGCTGTCGGGGAACCTGCGCGTCGCCTCGGGCGGGACCCTGTACCTGAACGGCGCGGGTTCGAAGTATCTGTCCAGCGGTGCGGTGCTGACCAACCAGGGCAACGTGGTGTGGACGGCAGGGACGCTGGACAAGACCGGTTCAGGCACGGCGACGTTCACGAACGCCTCGGGGGCGCTGTTCGACATCCAGGGTGACCTGGCGATACGCGACACGACGGATACGCAGGACGGCATATTCACGCTGTCGCTGTTGAACCAGTCCGGTGGCGAAATCCGCCGATCGGCGGGCTCGGGCACAGTGCTGCTGGGCAAACACACGGGCGCGGGTGCGGACGACGACCTGCTGGTGAACCTGCAGAACAACGGCCTGATCAACGTGCAGACGGGCACGGTGCAGGTCAACGAGTACGGCACGACGACGGCCAACGGCGGCAGCTTCCAGATCGGTGCCGGGGCGGTGTTCAATGTGGTGGCGGGCACGCACAACTTCGGCGGCATGAGTTCGAGCGGCGCGGGGCAGTGGCGGATCAGCGGCGGGACGGTCGGCGTGAACGCGGCGGCGACGGCGAACATGAGCAACCTGGCGTTCAACGGCGGCACGCTGACCGGGCCGGGCGAGGTGCTGATCACGGGCAACGGCAGCGTGTGGGATGGCGGGGTGTTCAGCGGCAACCTGCGGGTGGCCTCGGGCGGTGTGCTGACGATCAACGGTGCGGGCTCGAAGTACCTGGCCAGCGGGGCGCAGATCACCAACCAGGGCAATGTGGTGTGGACGGCGGGGACGCTGGACAAGACGGGCTTGGGCACGGCGACGTTCACGAACGCCTCGGGCGCGCTGTTCGACATCCAGGGCGACCTGGCGATCAGGGACACGACGGATACGAACGACGGCATATTGACGCTGTCGCTGGTGAACCAGACGGGCGGCGAGATGCGGCGCTCGGCGGGCTCGGGCACGGTGCAGCTGGGCGGGCGCACGGGCGCGGGCGCGGACGACGACCTGCTGGTGAACCTGCAGAACAACGGTCTGATCAACGTGCAGAGCGGCACGGTGCAGGTCAACCAGTACGGCACGACGACGAGCAACGGCGGCAGCTTCCAGATTGCCGCGGGCGCGGTGTTCGACCTGGTGGCGGGCACGCACAGCATGGGCAACGGCAGCGCCGGCGGGGCGGGCCAGTTCCGGGTGTCAGGGCGACGCTGGCGGTGAACACCGGGCAGAGCTTCGAGGTGAGCAACCTGGCGTTCAACAGCGGGACGGTGAGCGGGCCGGGCGAGGTGCTGGTGACGGGCAACGCCAGCGCGTGGAACGGCGGGACGCTGAACGGCAATGTGCGGGTGGCCTCGGGTGGTTTGCTGACGCTGGCCGGGGGCACGAAGGTGTTGCAGAACGGCGCGCAGATCACCAACCAGGGCAATGTGGTGTGGAGCAGCGGGACGCTGGACAAGACGGGTGCGGGGACGGCGACGATCACCAACGCTTCGGGCGGGGTGTTCGACATCCAGGGCGACCTGCTGGCGGGCGACACGACGGACAACAACGATGGCATCCTGACGTTGTCGTTCGTGAACCAGTCCGGGGGCGAGCTGCGGCGTTCGGCGGGGTCAGGGACGGCGCAACTGGGCCTGCGCACCGGCGCCGGTGCGGATGACGACCTGGTGTTCAACCTGCAGAACGAACTCAACGGCGCCTTCAATATCTCGACCGGCACGGTCGTGTTCGGCATGGGCGGTTTTGCCTCGGGAACCAACGACGGCGGCGTGCACATCGCCGGCGGGGCGATCCTGTCCACCAACGGCGCGGCGCTGGTCAACGCCGCCAATGGCGTGATTTCCGGCACCGGCACGCTGAACCTGGGGGCGACGACGCTGAGCAACCAGGGCATGGTGCGCCGGGCGGCAACGGCGTGGTGGGCACCCTGAACGTCATCGGCAACTACAGCCAGTCGGCCAGCGGCACGCTGGAGATCGAGCTGGCCGGCAACGCCGGCGGCAACTACGACGTGCTGGCGGTCAGCGGGACGCTGGCCGCCGGCGGCACCCTGAACCTCGTCGAGCTGGGCAACTTCTCGGTCAGCGGCGGCGACAGCTATGTGGTGGCCACGCATGGCGGCAGCACCGGGAACTTCACCGTGACCGGCCTGGCCGGCGCCAGCCTGACGCCGAACTACAACGCCGGCAACTTCACGCTGGGCATCAGCGGCGTGGTCAATACCTGGACCTTCAACGGCGGCGGACTGTGGGACCTGGGCACCAACTGGAGCCGCGGCCACGCACCCACGGCCGGCGAGGATGCGGTCATCGCCGACCGTCCCGGGGCGGCCACGATCACCCTGAGCAGCGCCGGGCAGCAGGTGCGCAGCCTGGTGCTGAGCGGCGCGGACGACACCTTCGCGATCAGCAGCGGCTCGCTCGACCTGGGCGCGAACTCCAGCATCACCAACCTCAGCATCCTCGGCGGCAGCCTGAGCATCGCCGCAGGCCAGATGCTGACCCTGGACAGCCTGGTGCAGTCCGGTGGCAGCGTGAGCGGCGGCGCCGGCGCCGGCCTGATCGTCACACAGGCGTTCAACCAGAGCCTGGGTGCGATCGCCGGCTTCGGCAGCGTCAGCGCGGTGCAGGGCAGCGGCACGCTGACGGTGAATGCGATATCCGCCGGCATCGTGCAGCTCACGGCTTCGAGCGGCGCCATCGCCTCCTCGGGCGATCCGACGCAGAACATTTCCGCCACCAGCCTGCAGCTGGCCGGCGCGGGGATCGGCACCCTCGCAGCGCCGTTGAAGACCGCGGCGCCGGCGCTGTCGTTCACCAACACCTCGGGCGGGGTGTACATCGACAGCAGCGCGCTGGTCACGCTGGGCGCATCCATCTCGGCGGGCGATGTGTTCCTGGCCTCGAGCTCGGACATCGGCCTGTCCGGGGCACTGAGCCTGGCGGGCAACCTTTCGCTCAGCGCGGTGAACGTCAACCTGAACGATGCCGGCAACAGCATCGGCGGTTCGCTGTCGTTCAACGTCTCGAACAATGCAGCCTATGCGGGCGACTCGGGGATCACCCTCGGCTCATCCTATGTGGCCAACAACCTGACGCTGAACTCGGCCAACGGTTCGATCACGCAAAGCGGCGCCATCGCCGTCGGCGGGCTGGCCGGATTCACGGCCGCCAACGGCAACGTCACGCTGGGGATGGCCGCGAACAACTTCGGCGTGGTCAGCGCCTCGGCGCAGAACCTGAGCTTCGGCGACACCGGCGGCCTGCAACTGGGGGCGATGAACACGGCCGGCAATCTGTCGGTGAACTCCTCGGGGGCGGTGACGCAGTCCGGCGCACTGTTCGCCGACAAGCTGATCGTGAACTCCGTCGGCGGGCTCAACCTGGTCGGCAGCAATACCGTCAATACGATCGAGCTGAGCGATTCGAGCGGTTACGTGAGCTACATCGGCTCCGGCGGCGCGCTCACGGTGCTGTCGGGCAGCGCGGCGGGGCAGTACGCCGTGCAGAACACCGGCAGCGTGCTGGTCAGCGGCAACCTGACGGCGGGCGGCGCGCTGGGCGTGCAGGGCAATGGCGTTACCAACACCGGCACCCTGATCGGGGCCGGCGGCATGGCCATCAACGCCGGTGCGGGCACGCTGACCAACAGCGGCACCATCGACAATGCGGCCACCGCCACCACCATCACATTGCGCGGCAGCGACATGGTGCTGGACGGCGGCGTGGTCAACGGCGGGTCGGGCACGGTGTTCGTGCGCAGCGACGCGGATGCGACGCCGATCTTCCTCGGCGACGGCGGCGGCGTGGGTCTGCGCCTGTCGAATGCCGAGTTCGCCACACTGGGCGCGCAGACGCTGCAGATCGGCGCGGCCAGCCACACCGGGGGCATCTTCGTCGACAGCACGGTGATCTCGACCAACCTCGGCGGCATCGGCGACCTGATCCTCACGGGGCAGGGCCAGATCGCCTTCGAGCACGGCTTCCAGCTCAATACGGGCACGCTGACCGCCTCGTCGACCGGTGCCATCAGCGTGCTGAACGGCACGGTTTCCGCGGACAACATCGTGCTGTCCTCGGGGACCTCGATCCTGGTGCAGCCGCATTCCGCGGCCACGCAGAGCGCGCACCTGATGGCCGGTGCCAATCTCTTCCTGAACGCCCCCACGGTGACCCTCCGGGGCAGCGACACTTCGGCCAGCCTCGAGGGCAAGCTGACGGCCGCCAACCTGATCAGCATCGCCGCCGGCGACATGGTCATCGCCGGCGGTGCGGCGCCCAACGCGTCGGCGCTGATCGACCCGACCACGGTGGCCATCAACGCCAGCGGCAACCTGAGCCTGAGCGGCGGCAGCGGCAACGGCAGCGTGGCGCAGGTGACCGGCGGTTCGGTGACGATGCTCGGCGCGAACATTCTGCTGACGGGCGGCGCCGGCACCGGCACGCACGCGCTGGTCGAGGCCAACAGCGGCGGCGCGACGCTGGCCGCGCTGGCCGGCGGCGCCATCAATTTCGTCTCAGGGACGGGCGCCAATTCCGGTGCGGGCGTGGTGGCCGCGGGCGCGATCAGCCTCCTGGCCGACAACTGCGCAGGGTGCGTGGTGCTGACCGCCAACCCCTACTCTCCGCCGACGTTCTCGGGCAGCGGTCTGTACAGCGCGACCGGTCAGGTCACGCAGCAGGCGGTGACGATCCCGGTGGTCGTCGGAGCGAGCAACACGGCCAGCGTGGCGGCGCAGGATCCGATCCTGGTGCTGCTGGTCAACAGCAGCCTGAACACCACGCAGCAGACTTCCGTCGGCACGACGAGCGCAAGCGGCTCGTCGGGATCCGGTGCCAGCGATCCCAACAACCTGAAGCCGACTTCGTCCGGCGGTACCGGAAGCGGTACGGGCAACGAGCAGAGCGATGGCGGTCCCGGTACGAAGAAAGAGGAAACCGAGGAACAGGCCAAGCAACGGAGACGCAATGCGCCCGGCTGCTAGTTTCGCGTTCTTCGCGCTGCTGATGTACGCGTTCCAGGCCGTGGCGGTGAGCGGCGTGATCACCAACCTTTCCGGCGCGGTGGTGGCCAAGCGCGAGGACGGACAGTCACGCATCCTGTCGCTCAAGTCGGCGGTCAACGAAGGCGATCTGGTGGCCACCGCCGACAACAGCTATGCGCGCCTCAAGTTCAGCGACGGCGGCGAAGTGGTGCTGCGTCCCAACACGCAGCTGAAGATCGAGGCCTACAAGTACGAAGAGAAGCGCCCCGAAGCCGACAACATGGTGATGAGCCTGATCAAGGGCGGCTTGCGCAGCGTGACCGGCGCGCTGGGGCGTCGCAACCCGGCGCTGTTCCGGCTGGCCACGCCGAACGCGACCATCGGCATACGCGGCACGCACTTCGGCGCCCTGTTCTGCAACAGCGATTGCGCCGGCGTGCCGATGCCGGGCGGCGGAACGCCGCCCAACGGCCTGCACGTGGACGTGGCGGACGGGGCCATCGTGGTCAGCACGCAGGCCGGCAGCGCGGAGTTCCGCGTCGGGCAGCTGGGCTTCGTGTCCTCGCCCACCACGCCGCCCGTGGTGGTGCCGGCGCAGCAGGGCGTGCGCGTGACCCTGCCGCCGCAGGCCCTGAGTTCGCCCGTGCAGGGCGGCGTGACGGGCAAGGGCGGCGGCCTGGAATGCGCCATCGGCAAGTAGGCGCGCTGCACTGCCCGCTGCGCAGCCCGCAGCGCCACGCTCAGGCGAGAAGTTCGGCGACCGCTATCCTGTAAGCCGCGCGTGCCGCGTCTTCCGCGGCATGGCGTCCGCCACACACCTGCCAGCGGCCGGCGACCATCACGTCGCGCACCAGTCCCTCGGCGCCGGCGAACACCGCGGCATTGGCCAGATCGTCGCCGCGCCTGCCCTCGAGGTCCGGGTGCCCACCGTCCAGCACCACCAGATCGGCGCGGCAGCCCGCGCGCAGCGCGCCCATGGCGCGCCCCACGGCCTGGGCGCCGCCAGCGCAGGCTTCCAGCCACAGGGTGGTGCCCACGGCCGGGCTGGCGCCCACCGTGAGGTTGCGCCGGCGATGCACCAGGCGCTGCACATACTCGAGCAGGCGCAGTTCCTCGAAGGGGCTGCGCGAAACGTGGCTGTCGCCGCCGATGCCGTAACGTCCGCCGGACGCACGATAGTCCTGCATGGGGAAGATGCCGTCGCCCAGGTTGCCTTCGGTGGTCGCGCACACGCCGGTCACCGCGCCGCTCTGAGCCAGCGCCGCGGTCTCGGCCGCGTTCAGGTGCGTGGCGTGCACCAGGCACCAGCGCGGATCGACCGGCAGGTGCTCGAGCAGCCATTCGACGGGACGCTGGCCGCTCCAGGCCAGGCTGTCGGCGACTTCACGCGTCTGCTCGGCGGCGTGGATGTGGATGGGCGCCTCGGCGTGCAGTCCGGCCAGCAGATCCTGCAGCCCGTCCAGGTCGACGGCGCGCAGCGAATGCGGGGCGACGCCGGCGCGGATGTCCGGATCGTCGGGCGCACTGGCGTGCACCGCAGCGACCAGGTCGAGCACCGCGCGCGGATCGCTGCGAAAGCGCAACTGGCGCGCCGCCAGCGGCCGGGCGCCGAAATTGCCATAGGTGTAGAGCGCGGGCAGCAGCGTGATGGCGATGCCGGCTTCGCGCGCGGCCTGCACATGGGCGAGCGACATTTCCGCGGGGTTGGCGTAGGGCGTCCCGTCGGGCTGGTTGTGCACGTAGTGGAACTCCGCCACCGCGGTGTAACCGCCCTTGAGCATTTCGATGTACAGGTGGCGCGCCACGGCCAGCGCCTGCGGCGGGGCGAGGCGGGCGACGAAGCGGTACATCAGTTCGCGCCAGCTCCAGAAATCGTCGTCCCCGGCGCCGCGCGTTTCGGTCAGCCCGGCCATGGCGCGCTGGAAGGCGTGCGAATGCAGGTTGGGCATGCCGGGCAGCACCGGGCCGGCCAGACGCTCGGCATCGCCGGCCTCGGCGCCGGCGCGCACGGAGGTGATCTCGCCCTGCGCGGACACTTCGATGCGCACGTCCGCGGCCCAGCCTTCGGGCAGCAGCGCGTGCGCGGCGTGGTAGGCGTGGCGGGTCTTGGCGGGGGGATTCATGCGGTTGTTATCATAGCGGCATGTACGACACTCTCTGGTTGAACGCCGACCTCGCCACCATGCGCGAGAGCGGAGAAGCATATGGGGCGCTGCGCGACGGCGCGATCGCCATCGAGGCCGGGCGCATCGCCTGGGTGGGGGCGCGCGCGGACCTGCCGGGGCGCCCCGAGAGCCTGGCGCGCGAGGTATGCGACGCCGCGGGCGCCTGGATCACGCCGGGCCTGGTCGATTGCCATACCCACCTGGTGTACGGCGGGCATCGCGCGCGCGAGTTCGAACTGCGCCTGCAGGGCGCCAGCTACGAGGAGATCGCGCGCGCCGGCGGCGGCATCGTGTCCACGGTGACGCGCACGCGCGAGGCCTCCGAAATGGAGCTGGTGAACGCGGCCTCGGCGCGACTCACGCACTGGCTGGCCGAAGGCGCCACGGTGCTCGAGATCAAGTCGGGCTACGGGCTGGACCTGCAGACCGAATTGCGCATGCTGCGCGTGGCGCGCCTGCTGGGCGCCTCGGCGCCGGTCACCGTGAAGACCACCTTCCTCGGCGCACACGCCCTGCCTGCGGAGTACAAGGGCCGCGCCGACGATTACATCGCCTTCGTCGTCGACGAGGTGCTGCCGGCGGCGGCGCGCGAGGGCCTGGCCGACGCGGTCGACGCCTTCTGCGAGGGCATCGGCTTCTCGCCGGCGCAGACGCGGCGCGTGTTCGACGCCGCGCGCGCGCTGGGCCTGCCGGTCAAGCTGCACGCCGACCAGCTCTCCGACCTCGGCGGCGCCGCGCTCGCGGCCCGCCACGGCGCGCTGTCGGCCGACCATATCAGTGCCGCCGGTCGAGTCGCTGCGCCGGCATCGCGTGCCGATCGCGCTCGCCACCGACAGCAACCCGGGCTCCTCGCCGCTGCTGTCCATGCTGCTGACGCTGAACATGGGTTGCACGCTGTTCCGCCTCACCCCCGAGGAAGCGCTGGCCGGCGTCACGCGCAACGGCGCGCGCGCGCTGGGCCTGGCCGCCACGCACGGCACGCTCGAGCCGGGCCGGCAGGCCGACCTGGCGTTCTGGAAGGTCGACACGCCGGCGGAGCTGGCCTATGCGATGGGCGCCAACCCCTGCGTGCGCGTCGTGCGCGGCGGCGAGACGGTGCGCGAAGTCGCCTGAGTCGGTGGCAGCAATCTGCCTGGAAACCCGCATGGATGCTAGGGTTTGATGGAAAAGTGGCATTAATTCAGGCGCCGCGGGGGGGCCCAGGCTGCCCCGGCAGGCGACCCGGGCGCCCGCGGCACATACAAAGCGTGAAGCCCCCCCCGCCGCGCGCCCGCAGGATCAGCACGCGCCGGGAAACCGCGAGGCCTGCAGGGCGCCAAGCACGCCCCCAAGAGCGAACCAGCGCATCAGCAGCGCGTGGCCGCCGAAGCGCCAGGAGCAGCGCCAGGCGCCGTCTCGTCGGGCGTGGCCGAGAAAGCTCTCCAGCATGGCGCGCAGCTGCGGACGCACGCGGTTCGCCAGGTCCTCGCGAAAGCCGAACGGCGGCGCTTCGTCCATGTAGGTGATCTCGGAGAGTTCGAGCTGCACGGCGCACGTTCTCGGCCGGCCTGCCGTAGGTGCGCGTGATGTAGCCGCCCTTGAAGCGTCCGTTGAGCACCGCCGTATGGCCGGCCGCGGCCCTGCGCGATCTCCAGCAGGCGCGCGCCGATCTCCGGTGCGCAGGACTGGCCGTCGGCGGTGCCGAGGTTGAAGTCGGTGAGCCTGCCGCTGAAGAAGCGCGGCACGTGCGAGGCGATCGAATGCGCGTCCCACAGCAGGGCGGTGCCGTGCGCGGCCTTCAGTCGCGCGAGTTCGGCGGCCAGCGCCGCGTGGTAGGGCTTCCAGTACTGCGTGACGCGCGCGCGGACCTCGTGTTCGTCGGGCTCTTCGCTCATGCGGTACAGCGGCTGCTTGGCGAAGGTGTCGATCGGGCACAGCCCGGTGGTGTCCTGGCCCGGATACAGGTTGGCGTTGTCCGGCGGACGGTTCAGGTCCACCACGTAGCGCGAATGCGTGGCCACCAGCACCGAGGCGCCCAGCGCGTCGGCGCAATCGTAGAGACGTTCCAGATGCCAGTCGGTGTCGGGCAGCGTGCGCGCGACCGGCAGCATGCGGCGCGACAGCGCGTCCGGCAGGTGGGTGCCGACGTGCGGCATGGAGATCAGCAGCGGGGTGCTGCCCTGGCGCAGGCGGAAGATGTCCATGGGGGCCTCGGTTCGTTCGTGTGCGTAAGGACTCAGGCGCGCAGCGAGGGCAGCAGCGCCGCGGCGTGTTCGAGGTAGGCGCCGCCCAGCACCTTGCGGCGCAGGATCTCGATGTCGGGCGAGAAGTAGCGGTCTTCGGCGTAGTGCGGCACTTCGGCGCGGATCGCCGCCACGACTTCGCGCAGCACCGGCGAGGTCTGCAGCGGGGCGCGGAAATCCACGCCCTGCGCGGCCGCCAGCAGCTCGATGCCGACGATCACGGCGGTGTTGTCGGCCATCTCGCCCAGGCGGCGCGCGGCGAAGGTCGCCATGCTGACGTGGTCCTCCTGGTTTGCGGAAGTCGGCAGGCTGTCGACGCTGGCCGGATGGGCCAGCCACTTGTTCTCGCTGGCCAGCGCCGCCGCGGTGACCTGCGCGATCATGAAGCCCGAGTTCAGCCCGCCGTGCTCGACCAGGAAGGCCGGCAGGCGGCTGATGCTGGCGTCGATCAGCAGCGCGATGCGCCGTTCGGACAGCGCGCCGATCTCGGCGATGGCCAGCGCCAGCGTGTCGGCGGCCAGCGCCACCGGCTCGGCGTGGAAGTTGCCGCCCGAGAGCACCTCGCCGGTGTCGGGGAACACCAGCGGGTTGTCGGACACGCCGTTGGCTTCGATCTCCAGCGTGCCGGCCGCGGAACGGATCACGTCCAGGCACGCGCCCATCACCTGCGGCTGGCAGCGCAGCGAGTAGGGGTCCTGCACGCGGTCGTCGTCGCGCAGGTGCGAGGCGCGGATGTCGCTGCCCGCCAGCAGGCCGCGGTAGCAGGCCGCGGCCTCGATCTGCCCGGCGTGGCCGCGCAGCGCATGGATGCGCGCATCGAAGGGCGTGTCGCTGCCCATCGCCGCGTCCACCGCGAGCGCGCCGGCGACGATGCCGGCCGCGAACACCTCCTCGGCGGCGAACAGGCCGAGCAGGGCCAGGGCGGTCGACACCTGCGTGCCGTTCAGCAGGGCCAGGCCTTCCTTGGGCGCGAGCTCCAGCGCTTCCAGCCCGGCTTCGGCGAGGCCCAGCGAGGCCGGCAGGATCTCGCCGCGGATGCGCACTTCGCCGTAGCCAATCAGCAACGCGACCAGGTGGGCAAGCGGGGCCAGGTCACCCGAGGCGCCCACCGAGCCCTTGGACGGGATGCAGGCGTGCACGCCGGCGTTGTACATGCTCACCAGGGCCTGCACGGTGCTCGCGCGCACGCCGGAGTGCCCCTGCGCGAGGCTGGCGATCTTCAGCACCAGGATCAGGCGCACCGCCTCGTCGGAGAGCAGCGCGCCGGTGCCCACCGCGTGCGAAAGCACCAGATTGGTCTGCAGCTTGGAGAGCTCCTCGCGCGGGATCTGCGTCTGCGCGAGCTTGCCGAAGCCGGTGTTGATGCCATAGGCCGGCGCGCCGGCCGCGACGATGCGTTCGATGGCCGCCACCCCGGCCTCGATGCGCGGCAGGCAGGCCGGGTCGAGCGCGATCTCCGGCGCCTCGCGCGCGATGCGCCGCAGTTGCGGCAGGGTCAGGCGCTCGCAGCCGAGCAGCACGGGGGCGGGGGCCATCTCAGCCGACCATCGGCAGGTTGAGGCCCTGTTGCCTGGCGCAGGCAATGGCGTCCTCGTAACCGGCATCGGCGTGGCGCATCACGCCGGTGGCCGGATCGTTCCACAGCACGCGCGCCAGGCGCGCATCCGCCGCCGCCGTGCCGTCGCAGACGATCACCATGCCGGCATGCTGCGAGTAGCCCATGCCCACGCCGCCGCCGTGGTGCAGCGAGACCCAGGTGGCGCCCGAGGCGCAATTGAGCAGCGCGTTGAGCATGGCCCAGTCGGAGACCGCGTCGGAGCCGTCCTTCATGCTTTCGGTTTCGCGGTTGGGGCTGGCCACCGAACCGGAGTCCAGGTGGTCGCGGCCGATCACCAGCGGTGCCTTGAGTTCGCCTTTCCTGACCATCTCGTTGAAGGCCAGGCCGACGCGGTGCCGGTCGCCCAGGCCGATCCACAGGATGCGCGCCGGCAGGCCCTGGAAATGAATGCGCTTGCTGGCCATGTCCAGCCACTGGTGCAGGTGCCTGTCGTTCGGGAACAGCTCGCGCACCTTGTCGTCGGTGCGGCGGATGTCGTCGGGGTCGCCCGACAGCGCGGCCCAGCGGAACGGGCCGATGCCGCGGCAGAACAGCGGCCGGATGTAGGCGGGCACGAAGCCCGGGAAGTCGAAGGCGTTCTTCACGCCGACGTTCTTGGCTTCCTGGCGGATGTTGTTGCCGTAGTCCACGCAGGGGATGCCCATGGCCTGGAAGCCGAGGATGGCGCGCACCTGGTTGGCGATCGCCTCGCGCGCCGAGATGGCGACTTCCTGCGGGTCCTTCTTGCGCAGGTCCTTCCAGCGCTCCAGCGACCAGTGTTCGGGCAGGTAGCCGTTGGCCGGGTCGTGCGCCGAGGTCTGGTCGGTGACCAGCGCGGGCTTCATGCCGCCTTTCTTCGCGCGCTCGAGGATCTCCGGGTACAGCTCGGCGGCATTGCCCAGCAGGCCCACCGACACCACGCGGCCTTCGCTCTCGGCGCGCTGCAGGATGGCATAGGCCTCGTCGAGCGTCTTCGCCTGTTCGTCCAGGTAGCCGGTCTTCAGGCGCATGGCGATGCGCGTCGGATCGCATTCGATGGCCAGCATCGAGGCGCCGGCCATGGTGGCGGCCAGCGGTTGCGCGCCGCCCATGCCGCCCAGCCCGCCGGTGAGGATCCAGCGTCCCTTCCAGTCGCCGCCGTAGTGCTGGCGGCCGGCTTCGGCGAAGGTTTCGTAGGTGCCCTGCACGATGCCCTGGCTGCCGATGTAGATCCAGGAGCCGGCCGTCATCTGGCCGTACATCATCAGGCCCTTGCGGTCGAGCTCGTTGAAGTGCTCCCAGTTGGCCCAGCGCGGCACCAGGTTGGAGTTGGCGATCAGCACGCGCGGCGCGTCGGCATGGGTGCGGAACACGCCGACCGGCTTGCCCGACTGCACCAGCAGCGTCTCGTCGCCCTCGAGCTTCCTCAGCGAATCGACGATGCGGTCGAAGCATTCCCAGTTGCGCGCCGCCTTGCCGATGCCGCCGTAGACCACCAGCTCCTCGGGGCGTTCGGCCACCTCGGGGTCGAGGTTGTTCATCAGCATGCGCAAGGGGGCTTCGGTCAGCCAGCTTTTGGCCGACAGGGTGGTGCCGCGCGGCGCGCGGACGATGCGTGGGGAGGAGGTCATGGGGCGTCTCTCAGGTTTGAAGGTGCAATGCTCATTCGATCCGGCCGGTGAAGCTGTAGCGCGTGCCCGGGTGCACGAAGCGCGCGAAGGCCGCGGGCAGCTCGCGCGACCAGGTGGTGCGCGACAGCACCAGGCAGGGTTCGCCGGGCTTGAGTTTCAGCAGGCGCGACACCTTGCGGTTGGCGACCTGCGCTTCGATGCTGTATTCGGCGCGCGGCGCGGGCGCGATGCGCAGCAGGTATTCGCCCGGGGTTTCGACGCTGAAATCCTGTTCCAGGTAGAGCGGGGCCACGGCCGGGTTCACCCAGCGGTCTTCGAGCTGGATCGGCGCGCCGTCCTCGCGGTGCAGGACCTGGCTGTGGAACACCGTCGCCTCGGACGGCAGGCCCAGCGGCGCGTCGCAGTCGCGCATGCGCAGGCGGCGCAGGGCCAGCACCTCGGCGGAATGGCGGTGGCCGCGCGCCAGGACTTCTTCGCGGATGCTGCGCACCGCCAGCAGGGTGGCCGCGAGCTTGGGCGGGGCGACGAAGGTGCCCAGGCCCTGCACGCGGCGCAGCACGCGGTCGGCGGTGAGCTCGCGCAGCGCGCGGTGCGCGGTCATGCGCGAGACGCCGAACATGCGCACCAGGTCGGCTTCCGAAGGCACCTGGTCGCCCTCGCGCCAGTCGCCGGCGGCGATGCGCTCGCCCAGCCAGCGCTTGATGTGCGTATAGGCGGGCTCGCCGGGCAGGGCGGCGGAAGGGCGCAGGGAGAGTGCTTGATTGGACATGTATATACATGCTAATTTCCGCCGCGCCGATCGTCAAGGTATGCTTGCGCGAACACGTTGCACACGACACAAACGATCCGGGGAGATCCAACATGTTCCGCAAGTTCGCCGCCGCACTCTGCCTGCTGTTCGCCCTGCCTGCCGCCGCGCAGGACTGGCCCGTCAAACCGGTGCGCTTCGTGGTGCCCTGGCCGGCGGGCGGCCTGAACGACGTGATCGCGCGCACCTTCAACGACCGGGTCGGCAAGGCGCTGGGCCAGACCATCGTCAACGACTTCAAGCCCGGCGCGGGCGGGCGCATCGGCGTGGCCGAGGTCGCGCGCGCGGCGCCCGACGGCTACACCATCGGCATGGGCAACCTCGGGCCGCTGACCATCTTCCCGAACCTGTACAAGAAGATCCCCTACGACGCGAAGAAGGATTTCGTGCCGATCACCATGTTCGCCGCCTCGCCGCTGGTGCTGGTGACCAACAACGGCATGCCGGTGAAGTCGGTGGCCGACCTGATCGGCCTGGCCAAGTACCAGCCGGGCAAGCTGAACTACGCCTCGGTGGGCATCGGCACGGCGCAGCACCTGATCTTCGAGATGTTCAAGAAGCGCGACGGCGCCAACATGGTGCACGTGCCCTACAAGGGCACCAACGAGTCCCTGCCGGACCTGATCGACAATCGCGTGCAGGCCATGTTCGACACGCTGCCGCTGATGCTGCCGCAGATCCGCGGCGGCAAGATCCGCGCGCTGGCGGTGACCACGCCGCAGCGCGTGCCGCAGCTGCCCGACGTGCCGACGCTGGCCGAGGTCGGCTACCCGGACATCAACGTGGTCACCTGGTACGCGGTGATCGCGCCGGCCGGCACGCCGCCGGCCGTGGTCGACCGCCTCTACCGCGAGTACACCACCGTCGCGCAGCTGCCCGAGGTGCAGAAGTTCCTCGCCGACCAGGGCCTGGTCTACCTGCCCAACACGCAGGGCCAGTTCGCCACGCGCATCGACGCGGAGCGCAACCGCTGGGCGCAGATCATCGCGGAGCAGGGCATCAAGGTGGAGTAAATGCCCGGCGCGCCGTCGCGGACCCGCAGCGGGCTTGGGCGGGCCGCCAAACTGCGCTAGCATTGTCGCATTGCAGCATCGTTACACGAGCGATGCTGCGACATCCATAACGATCCAAGAGGGAACGACATGAAAGCAGTCAGGACACTGGTGGCGCTGGGCGTGGCGCTGGCCTGCGGCAGCGCGATGGCGCAGGACAAGGTTGTGCTGGGCATGAGCGGCTGGACCGGCTTTGCGCCGCTGTCGCTGGCCGACAAGGCCGGCATCTTCAAGAAGAACGGCGTGACCGTGGAAATCAAGTTCATGCCGCAGCCGGCGCGCCTCGCGGCGCTGGCGGCCGGCGACCTGAATGCCGCGGCCACCACGGTCGACACCCAGGTGGTGTGGGCCACCCGCGTGCCCATGGTGCAGGTGCTGCTGCTCGACAAGTCGAACGGCGGCGACGGCATGGTGGTGCGCAACAACATCAACTCGATCAAGGAACTCAAGGGCAAGACCATTGCCGTCGACGGTGCCGGCACCGTGCCGCACTTCATGCTGACCTACATCCTCGAGAAGAACGGGTTGTCGATCCAGGACGTGATCCGCGTCACGCTGGGACCGCAGCAGGCCGCGCAGACCTTCCTCGCCGGCCAGTACGACGCGGCGATGACCTACGAGCCCTACATGAGCCAGGTGCGCGGCCGTGCCGACCAGGGCAAGATCCTGGTCACCACCAAGGAGTATCCGGTGGTCATCGACACGCTGGCGTTCAAGCCGGACTTCATCAAGAAGAACCCGAAGGCCGTGCAGGCCGTGGTCAACAGCTTCTTCGAGGCGCTGACCATGATCCAGAAGGAGCAGGCCAAGGCCTACGAACTGATGGGCAGCGCGGTCAAGCAGACCGGCGCGCAGTTCGGCGGCTCGGCGCAGTTCATCCAGTGGCAGGACAAGCAGGCCAACCAGGCCTACTTCGCCAAGGAGTCGATGGAGTTCGCCAAGAAGGCCGGCGACATCCTCAAGTCCAACCGCGTGATCACCAAGCTGCCCGACTACAAGGCCATGCAGGACACGGCTTTCATCAAGTAAGCAGCGCGCGACCTGAGACGTGCACGCGGGGCCGGCAGCACGACACGCTGCCGGCCTCGTCGTTTGAGGAAACCGTATGCCCCTGTTCGAACCGCTCAAGCCCGTATCGCCGCGCAGCCGCCTGGTGCTGGGCGCGTCATTCTTCGCGCTGTTCTTCCTCGCCTGGGCGGGCTTCACGCTGAGCGGCATCATCCCGCCGCTGTTCCTCGCCGATCCGCTGACCACGCTGAAGACCGGCGTGACGCTGTTCACCGAATTCAATTTCCTGCGCGACATCGGCATCACCGTGTGGCGCGTGGTCGGCGGCTTCGTCGCCGCGGCCCTCATCGCCGTGCCGCTCGGCGTGGCGATGGGCGCGTTCAAGCCCGTCGAGGCCTTCCTCGAGCCCTTCGTGTCCTTCTGCCGCTACCTGCCGGCCTCGGCCTTCATCCCGCTGCTGATCCTGTGGGCCGGGGTGGGCGAGGCGCAGAAGCTCTCGGTGATCTTCATCGGCTCGGTGTTCCAGATCATCCTGATGGTGGCGGTGATCGTCGGCGCCACGCGACGCGACCTGGTCGAGGCGGCCTACACGCTGGGCGCCGACGGCGGCGGCATCGTCAAGCGCGTGCTCCTGCCCGGTGCGGCGCCGCAGATCGCCGAGACGCTGCGCCTGGTGCTGGGCTGGGCCTGGACCTATGTGATCGTCGCCGAGCTGGTCGGCTCTTCCTCCGGCATCGGCCACATGATCATGGACAGCCAGCGGCTGCTCGACACCGGGCAGATGATCTTCGGCATCCTGTGCATAGGCGTGATCGGCCTGGTCTCCGACCTGCTGTTCAAGTGGCTCAACCAGCGCATGTATCCCTGGGCATTCTGATGAGCAAGCTCCTGATCGAAGGCGTCTCGCGCGTGTTTCCCGGGGTCGGCGGCGGCGCGCCCACGCAGGCCCTGCAGCCCACCGACCTGACGGTGGAGGACAACGACTTCATCACCATCCTCGGTCCCTCGGGTTGCGGGAAATCCACGCTGCTGCGCATCGTGGCCGGCCTCGACCGGCCGACCACCGGGCGCGTGCTGCTCGACGGCCAGCCGGTCAGCCGGCCCGGGCCCGACCGCGGCATGGTGTTCCAGTCCTACACCCTGTTTCCCTGGCTGACGGTTCGCGAGAACATCTGTTTCGGCCTGCGCGAGAAGGCGTTGCCCGAGGCCAGGCAGAAGGAGATCGCCGACTACTTCATCGCCCAGACCGGGCTGGCCGGCTTCGAGCGCCACTACCCCAAGATGCTCTCCGGCGGCATGCAGCAGCGCACCGCCCTGGCCCGCGCGCTGGCCAACGACCCGAAGATGCTGCTGCTCGACGAGCCGTTCGGGGCGCTGGACAACCAGACCCGCGCGCTGATGCAGGAACTGCTGCTCGGCATCTGGGAGGCGGACCGCAAGACCGTGATTTTCGTCACACACGACATCGACGAGGCGATCTTCATGGCCAACCGGGTGGCGGTCATGTCGGCGCGCCCCGGGCGCATCAAGGCCATCGTCGAGGTCGACCTGCCGCATCCGCGCCACTACACCATGAAGACCACGCCCGAGTTCTCGCGCTACAAGGCGCAGCTCACCGAGGAAATCCGCGCCGAATCGATCAAGGCGGCGCAGATGGAGGGCTGAGGCGGAATTTTCGCCGCGGAAAATTGAGAAGGTGCGGAAAGCGGAGTAGAATTACGCATCTCAGGCATTCGCACCCGAATGACCAAATACGTATTCGTTACCGGTGGTGTCGTGTCCTCCCTTGGCAAGGGGATCGCCGCCGCGTCTCTAGCCGCGATCCTCGAATCGCGAGGCATCAAAGTCACCAACATCAAGCTGGACCCGTACATCAACGTGGATCCCGGCACGATGTCGCCTTTCCAGCACGGCGAGGTGTTCGTGACCGAGGACGGCGCGGAAACCGACCTCGACCTGGGCCACTACGAGCGCTTCGTGGACGTGAACCTGAGCCGCAACGCCAACGTCACCACCGGCGCGATCTACGGCGCCGTCATCGCCAAGGAGCGGCGGGGCGACTACCTCGGCGGCACGGTGCAGGTGATCCCGCACATCACCGACGAGATCAAGGCGTTCGTGAAGCGCGGGGCCGGCGAGGCCGAGGTGGCGATCATCGAGATCGGCGGCACGGTGGGCGACATCGAATCGCTGCCCTTCCTCGAGGCGATCCGGCAGATGGGCCTGGAGCTGGGGCGCAACAACGTCTGCTACATCCACCTGACGCTGGTGCCGTACATCGCCAGCGCGGGCGAGATCAAGACCAAGCCCACCCAGCACTCGGTCAAGGAACTGCGCGAGATCGGCATCCAGGCCGACGTGCTGCTGTGCCGGACCGACCGGCCGCTGCCCGAGGACGAGCGGCGCAAGATCGCGCTGTTCTGCAACGTCTCCAAGGAGGCGGTGATCTCCGCCTGGGACGTCGACTCGATCTACAAGATCCCGGCCATGCTGCACGAGCAGATGCTGGACGAGATCGTCTGCCACAAGCTCAACATCCTGGCCAAGGCCGCGGATCTGTCGGCCTGGAACAAGCTGGTGCACGCGCTCGAGCATCCCGAGCACGAGGTCGACATTGCGCTGGTGGGCAAGTACGTGGACCTGGCCGACTCGTACAAATCGCTGTCCGAGGCGCTGATCCACGCCGGCATACACACGCGCTCCAAGCTGAATCTGCATTACGTCGATTCCGAGTCCATCGAGCGCGACGGCACGGCCTGCCTGGCCGAGATGGATGCGATCCTGGTGCCCGGCGGCTTCGGCAAGCGCGGCGTCGAGGGCAAGATCGCGGCGATCCGCTTCGCACGCGAGAACGGCGTGCCTTACCTGGGCATCTGCCTGGGCATGCAGCTGGCCACCATCGAGTTCGCGCGCAATGTCTGCGGCCTGGAAGGCGCCAACAGCACCGAGTTCGATCCGGACACGCCGCACCCGGTGGTCGCGCTGATCACCGAGTGGCTGGATCGCACCGGTCAGGTCGAGAAGCGCACCGAAACCTCCGACCTCGGCGGCACCATGCGCCTGGGCGCGCAGAAGTGCCCGATCGAAGCCGATACCCTGGCGGCGAAGATCTACGGCCCGGAAGTCAACGAACGGCACCGTCATCGCTACGAGGTCAACAACGTCTATGTGCCGCAGCTGGCCGCCAAAGGCTACCGGGTTTCCGCGCGCACGCCCAGCGAGAGCCTGCCCGAGATGATGGAGCTGCCCGGCCATCCCTGGTTCGTCGGCTGCCAGTTCCACCCCGAGTTCACCTCCACGCCGCGCGGCGGCCATCCGCTGTTCAGCGCGTTCGTCAGCGCGGCGCAGAAGTTCCGCACGCGCGCCAAGCGCTCGTCCCCCGGCGGCACCTTGTCGGTGGTGGCGGCGTGAGCGGCACAAGCCTGCACGGCACCGCAGCGGCATGAAGCTGTGCGGTTTCGAAGCCGGGCTGGACCAGCCGCTGTTCCTCATTGCGGGGCCCTGCGTGGTCGAGTCGCTGGAACTGCAGGTCGAGACGGCGGGGCGGCTGAAGGAGATCACCGGCAGGCTCGGCATCCCCTTCGTGTTCAAGTCCTCGTACGACAAGGCCAACCGCAGCTCGGGCAAGTCGTTCCGCGGCCTGGGCATGGACACCGGCCTGAAGATCCTCGACGAGGTGCGCCGCCAGCTCGGCGTGCCCATCCTCACCGACGTGCACACCTCCGAAGAGGTCGCACCGGTGGCCGCCGTGGTCGACATGCTGCAGACTCCGGCCTTCCTGTGCCGGCAGACCGATTTCATCCGCACCGTGGCCATGTGCGGCAAGCCGGTCAACATCAAGAAGGGGCAGTTCCTGTCGCCGCAGGAGATGCGCAACGTGGTCGACAAGGCGCGCGAGGCCAGTGGAGCCGACAACGTCATGGTGTGCGAGCGCGGCGTCTCCTTCGGCTACAACAACCTGGTTTCCGACATGCGCTCGCTGGCCATCATGCGCGAGACCGGCTGTCCGGTGGTGTTCGATGCCACGCATTCGGTGCAGCTGCCGGGCGGGCAGGGCACGGCCTCGGGCGGGCAGCGCGAGTTCGTGCCGGTGCTGGCGCGGGCCGCGGTGGCCGCCGGCGTCTCCGGCGTGTTCATGGAAACCCACCCGAACCCGGCCAAGGCCATGTCGGACGGCCCCAACGCCTGGCCGCTGGACCTGATGCAGGATCTGCTGGAAACGCTGGTCGAACTGGACCGCGCCGTGAAGCGGCGCGGTTTCGCCGAAGACCGCGTCGCCTCCTGAAACCCGTAAAGTGAGGAATCCGCCATGAGTTCTATCGTCGATGTGGTGGCCCGCGAGATCCTGGATTCGCGGGGCAATCCGACCATCGAAGCCGACGTGCTGCTCGAATCGGGCGTGATGGGCCGCGCTGCGGTTCCTTCGGGAGCCTCCACCGGCAGCCGCGAGGCGATCGAGCTGCGCGACGGCGATGCGCAGCGCTTCGGCGGCAAGGGCGTGCTGAAGGCCGTCGAGCACGTGAACACCGAGATCTCCGAGGCCATCGTCGGCCTGGACGCGACCGAACAGACCTTCGTCGACGCCACGCTGATCGACCTGGACGGCACGGACAACAAGTCGCGGCTGGGCGCCAACGCCATGCTGGCGGTGTCGATGGCGGTGGCCAAGGCGGCGGCCGAGGAATCGGGCCTGCCCCTGTACCGCTACTTCGGCGGCTCCGGCGCGATGCAGATGCCGGTGCCGATGATGAACGTGATCAACGGCGGCGCGCACGCCAACAACAGCCTGGACATGCAGGAGTTCATGATCGTGCCGCTGGGCGCGCAGAGCTTCCGCGAGGCGCTGCGCTGCGGCGCCGAGGTGTTCCAGGCGCTCAAGAAGCTGATCGACGGCAAGGGCATGTCGACCTCGGTCGGCGACGAAGGCGGCTTCGCGCCCAACCTGCCCACGCATGCCGCGGCCATCGAGCTGGTCATGGAGGCGATAGAGAAGGCCGGCTACACGGCGGGCCAGGACGTGGTGCTGGCGCTGGATTGCGCGAGCTCCGAGTTCTTCAAGGACGGCAAGTACGTGCTGGGCTCCGAGCGACTGAGCCTGAGCCCGGTCGAGTTCACGGATTACCTGGCGAGCCTGGCCGACCGCTACCCGATCATCTCGATCGAGGACGGCATGGAGGAGGACGACTGGGAGGGCTGGAAGCTGCTGACCGGCCGCCTGGGCCGCAAGATCCAGCTGGTGGGCGACGACCTGTTCGTGACCAACACCCGCATCCTGCGCGAAGGCATCCAGCAGGGCGTGGCGAACTCGATCCTGATCAAGGTCAACCAGATCGGCACGCTGACCGAGACCTTCGCCGCGATCGAGCTGGCCAAGCGCTCCGGCTACACCTCGGTGATCTCGCACCGCTCGGGCGAGACCGAGGACACCACCATCGCCGACATCGCGGTGGGCACCAATGCGCTGCAGATCAAGACCGGCTCGCTGTCGCGCACCGATCGCGTCGCCAAGTACAACCAGTTGCTGCGCATCGAAGAAGACCTCGGCGACACGGTCAGCTATCCGGGCCGCGACGCGTTCTTCCAGTTGCGCTAGGGCGTGCCGCCCGGGCGGGCATGAAGGTCCTCGGCGGCATCCTCGTCGCGCTGATCATCGCCATCCAGTATCCGCTCTGGCTGGGCAAGGGCGGCTGGCTGCGCGTCTCCGAAGTCGATCGCAAGCTGGCCGCGCAACGCGAAACCAACGAGGGGCTGGAGCGGCGCAACGACGCGCTGGGCGCCGAAGTGCGCGACCTCAAGCAGGGCTTCGACGCCGTCGAGGAACGCGCCCGTTTCGAACTCGGCCTGGTCAAGCAGGACGAAGTGTTCTTCCAGATCATCGAGGCGCCCAAGCCGGCGCCGGCCGGCGCGCCGGGCAGCGCCCAGGAGAAGAAGCCATGAACCTCCACCACCTGCTGCAGAAGCGCGCGGCGCAGGGCAGGCCGCTGCGCGTCGGCCTGATCGGTGCGGGCAAGTTCGGCTCCATGTACCTGGCGCAGGCGCGCACCACCCCGGGCATACACCTGACGGCGGTGGCCGATCTCTCGCCGCAACGTGCGCGCGCCGCGCTGCTGCACACCGGCTGGGAGGCCGAGCGGCTGGATGCGGCGTCGTTCGCCGATGCGGCCGGCACCGGCCGCACCTTCCTGTGCGAAGACGCGCTGCGCATGATCGCCGCACCGGAGGTCAGAAATCGTCATCGATGCGACCGGCAACCCGGCTGCCGGCATCGCGCACGTGCTGGCCTGCTGCCGCGAGGGCAAGCACGTGGTGATGGTCAACGTCGAGGCCGACGCGCTGGCCGGCCCGCTGCTGGCGCGCAAGGCGCGCGAGGCCGGCATCGTCTACTCGCTGGCCTACGGCGACCAGCCGGCGCTGATCTGCGAGATGGTCGACTGGGCGCGCACCGCGGGCTTCGAGGTGGTGGCCGCCGGCAAGGGCACCAAGTACCTGCCCGAATATCACGCCTCCACGCCGGACACGGTCTGGCCGCACTACGGGCTGTCGGCGGAGGACGCGCGTGCCGGCGGCATGAATGCGCAGATGTTCAACTCCTTCCTCGACGGCACCAAATCGGCCATCGAGATGGCTGCGGTGGCCAACGCCACCGGCCTGTCGCCGGCCCCCGAGGGCCTGAACTTTCCGCCGTGCGGCGTCGACGACCTGCCGCGCGTGCTCCGGCCGCGCGACGAAGGCGGCCGGTTGCACCACTGCGGCCAGGTGGAAGTGATTTCATGCGTCGAGCGCGACGGCCGCCCGGTGTTCCGCGACCTGCGCTGGGGCGTCTATGTGAGCTTCCTGGCCGGCAGCGGCTACGTCGAGCGCTGCTTCAAGGAGTACGGGCTGCTGACCGACGCTTCGGGCCGCTATACGGCAATGTACAAGCCCTACCACCTGATCGGGTTGGAGCTGGGCGTCAGCGTGGCCTCGGTGGGCCTGCGCCGCGAGCCCACCGGCGTGGCGCGCGACTGGCTGGGTGACGTGGTGGCCACCGCCAAGCGCGACCTGGCGGTGGGCGAGAGCCTGGACGGCGAAGGCGGCTACACGGTGTACGGCAGGCTGATGCCGGCGGCCGATTCGCTGGCGCTGGGCGGGTTGCCGCTGGGCCTGGCGCACGGCGTGAAGCTGCTGCGGCCGGTGGCCGCCGGCCAGGCGTTGACGTGGGCGGACGTGGCGATCGAGGCCGGCAGCGCGGCGGTGGCCTTCAGGCGCGAGATGGAGCGCGCCTTCGCGGTGCCGGCGGGCGGGGCGCGCGCCGCCTGAGCGGCGCCTCCCGCCCTGTTGCCGGCTTACTTCTTCGCGTCCTCGGCCAGCACTTCGCGCGCGCAGCGGAAGGCTTCGACCGCGGCGGGCACGCCGCAGTAGATCGCGGTCTGCAGGAACACTTCCTTGATCTCGTCCAGCGTCAGGCCGTTGTTCAGCGCGCCGCGGATGTGCAGCTTGAGCTCGTGCGTCTTGCCCAGCGAGATCAGCATGCACAGGTTCATCACGCTGCGCGTCTTGCGCGGCAGGCCGGGACGGTTCCAGATGTCGTTCCAGCAGTAGGTGTTCAGCAGTTCCTGGAATTCGCGGTTGAAGTCGTCGGTGCCGGCCACCGTCTTGTCCACATAGGCCGCGCCCAGCACCTCGCGGCGCGTCTTCAGTCCGGCGTCGAATCTTTCCTTGTGGGGGCGCTTGTCCATTGATCTGTCTCCGTAAGTACCGTTCAGGGGGCGCCAATATAACCCGGCGTGCCGCCGCCGTGCCGCGCGCATCCCCACCGGTTCGACGCATGCGCGCCTTCGCGGTACGCTTGCGCCGGCTATGACCTATCGCATCGGCATCGACCTCGGCGGCACCAAGATCGAGATCGCCGCGCTCGACGCCGGCGGCGCCGTGGTGGAGCGGCAGCGCGCCGCCACGCCCTCGGGCGACTACGGCGCCACCCTCGAGACGCTGCACAGCCTGGTCGTCGCGGTCGAGGCGCGGCTGGGCGCGCGGGCCAGCGTGGGCATCGCCACGCCCGGGGCGCTGTCACCGGCCAGCGGGCTGCTGCGCAACTCGAATTCCGTCTGCCTAAACGGCCGCCCGTTCAAGCAGGACCTGGAAGCCGTGCTCGGGCGCGAGGTGCGCATCGAGAACGACGCCAACTGCTTTGCCCTGTCCGAGGCGGTGGATGGGGCCGGGCGGGGGGCGCAGGTGGTGTTCGGGGTGATCCTGGGCACCGGGGTCGGCGCCGGCATCGTGGTCGAGGGCCGCTTGCTGCGCGGCGCCAGCGCCATCGCCGGGGAATGGGGACACAACCCGCTGCCGCGGCCGCTGGATGGCGAACGCCCGGGACCGGCCTGCTATTGCGGCCGGCGCGGCTGCATCGAGACCTTCCTGTCGGGCCCCGGCCTGGCCGCCGACCTGGGGGCCGGCTCGGCGCGCAGCGCCGAACAGATCGTCGCCGCGGCGCAGGCCGGAGATGCCCTGGCCGAGGCCGCGCTGGCCCGCTACGAGGAAAGGCTGGCCCGCGCGCTGGCCGGCGTGATCAACATCCTGGACCCGGACGTGATCGTGCTCGGCGGCGGGCTGTCCAACGTGGCGCGCTGGTACGGCAGCGTGCCGCGGCTGTGGGCGCCGCATGTTTTCTCCGACGTCGTGGCTACCCGCCTGGCGCGCCACGTGCACGGCGACTCGAGCGGGGTGCGCGGCGCGGCCTGGCTCTGGCGTTGAGGAATTCTGACCTTTTGCTTGCTGCGCCTTGCGGGATTTTCCCCTTACAATCAGAACTCTCCGGAAGTTCCGATCCGGCCCCTGCAATCGCCCCTCCAAGAAGGCATGCAAACGAATGTCCCAGGACAAGTTCACCGCCGTCGTCGCCAAGGATCTCGAAGACCTGATCCCGGTTTTCATGAGCAACCGGAAGAAGGAAGTCGGCATCCTGCGCAGCGCGCTGGAAGCCGGGGATTTCGAGCAGTTGCGCCAGCTCGGCCACCGCATGAAAGGCGTGGGCAATTCCTACGGCTTCGCGCCGGTTTCCGATCTTGGCAAGAGCCTCGAGGACGCCGCGAAGACCTCCGACAAGGCGGCCACCGACGCGATCATCGCTGAGTACGCGGACTACCTCGAGCGGGTGCAGATCGTCTATGAGTGAAAGGCCGTCGCAGTTCCGTGTCCTGATCGTCGACGACGATCCGGACATGGGAGCCTATCTCTCCCTGCTGCTCAAAAAGGAGGGAATGCTCGCGGAGGAGGCAGTGGACGGCGAGTCGGCGCTGGTGCGCATCCACAGCAACCCGCCCGACCTGGTGCTGTGCGACGTCATGATGCCGGGCATGAGTGGTTTCGAAGTCTGCCAGCGCCTCAAGGAGGACGAATCCACGGCGCTGATCCCGGTGGTGCTGATCACCGCGCTCGAAGACCAGCCCAGCCGCGTCAAGGGCATCGAGGCCGGTGCCGACGATTTCCTCTCCAAGCCGGTCAAGCGCGAGGAGTTGCTGGCGCGCGTGCGCACCCTGCGCCGCCTTCACGAAACGCGAAAGGAACTCGAGCAGCGCCGCCTGCAGGTCGAGATCCAGCGCAAGGAAACCATACGCAAGGCCTTCTCGCGCTACATCTCGCCGCGGCTGGCCGAGCGCATCATCGACGACGCGCAGAGCGCCGGCGGCGAGCCGCAGTTCATGCTGCGGCCGCAGCGCTCGAACCTGGTGGCCATGTTCGCCGACCTGCGCGGCTGCACGCGCCTCACCGAGCGCCTGGAAGTCGACCGCGTGGTCGAGATGCTCAACCAGTTCTTCACCATCCGGACCGAGGCGGCGTACCACCACGAGGCCACCATCTTCAACATGGCCGGCGACAGCCTGCTGGTGGCCTTCAACGTGCCCTTCCCGCAGAAGGACGCCGCCAGGCGCGCCTACCTGTGCGCCACCGAGATGATCACACGCTTCAGTCCCGTCGCCGAGCAATGGGCGCGCGACCACGGGCTGGGCACCGGGGTGGGCATCGGCGCCTGCACGGGCGAGGCCATCATCGGCAACGTCGGCTCGCCGCACTACATGAACTACACCATCATCGGCAATCCCGTGAACACCGCGGCGCGGCTGATGCAGATGGCGCGGGCCAACGAGCTGCTGGTCTGCGAAGACACCTACGCCGAGATCAAGGACCTGGTGCCCAAGGAACTCGTCGAGTCGCGCGGCGACGTGACGCTGAAAGGCAAGTCCGCGCCGATGCCGGTCTACTCGCTCAAGATCGTGCTGCCGGGAGCCGGCTGACATGCGCATACTGGTCATCGACGACGACGAGGATCTGCGTAGCCTCCTCTCGCACTACATCAAGAAGGAATGGCCGCAGGCCGAGGTCGAGGAATTCGACCCGCTGGTCAAGGACATGCCGGGCGACGATTTCCCGTTCGCCGACTACGACGCCATCATCCTCGACTACATGCTGGGTCGCGGCGACGGCCTGGAATGGCTGCGCGAGTTCAAGGCGCGCGGCGACTGCCCGCCGGTGGTGTTCCTGACCGGCGCCGGCAACGAGGTCATCGCCGTGCGCGCCATGAAGTACGGCGCCGACGACTACCTGCGCAAGCAGGAGCTGACCCGCGAACGGCTGCTGTCCTCGATCCGCGACATCACGCGCGAGCGCATCGAGCGCACCGTCACGCCCGAAGTCGCCGCGCGCATGGAAGGCCAGACCCTCGGCGCGCGCATCCGCGTGCCGGGCATCCGCGTGCTGCACCTGATCGGCGAAGGCGGCATGTCGCGCGTGTACCTGGCCTCGCGCGAGTCCGACGACGAGCCGCTGGTGGTCAAGATCCTGCGCAGCGAGGTCACCAACGACCCGAACGCGCTGGAGCGCTTCCTCGAGGAGTACTCGCTGGTCGAGCGCATCCACAGCCCGCACGTGGCGCGCATCCACAGCCACGGGGTGTCCGAGGGGCACGCCTACCTGGTCATGGAATTCTTCGACGGCGGCGACCTCAGCAAGCGCCTGTCGGGCAAGCCGATCCCGCCGGACCAGGCGCTCAAGGTGTTCCGCGAACTGATGTTCGCGCTGGGCGACATCCACGAGACCGGCATCCTGCACCGCGACCTCAAGCCGCAGAACCTGATGTTCCGCTCCGACGGCAGCCTGGCGATCGTCGACTTCGGCATCGCCAAGCACATCGATGCCGTGGACCGCACCAGCCATGGCGAGATCCTCGGCACGCCGCGCTACATGAGCCCGGAGCAGGTGCGCGGCGCGGCGCTCGACCTGCGCACCGACATCTACAGCGCCGGCGTGTTGCTCTACCAGATGATCGTCGGCGAGCACCTGTTCGCCGGCGATACGGCGCTGGAGGTGGCGCTGCACCACCTGAACACGCCGCCGCCCGCGCTGCCCGAGTCGCTGTCCCGCTATCAGAGACTGCTCGACAAGCTGCTGGAAAAGGACCGCGATGCGCGCTTCAGGAACGCCGACGAGGTGCTCGGCTTCCTGTCACGCAAGTTCTACCAGTCGGAAGCGCACCTGCACTGAGAAATCAGGGCAGATTGCGCCAGATCTCGCGCAGCTGGTTCGGCAGGTCCTTGGGGGAGAACGGCTTGGAAATGATGCCTGCCGCGCCCAGCGCGGCCAGTTCCTCGTGCTCCTTCATCGAGGCCTTGGCGGTGATGAACACCACCGGGTAGGACGCCGTTTCGGGCCGCTGGCGCATGGCCTTGAGCAGCGTCGGGCCGTCCATGCCGGGCATCATCCAGTCGAGCATCACCAGTTCGGGCTTGAACTCGATCATTCCGTCGATCGCCTTGAGCGGGTCGCTCTCGACCTGCACGGTCATCTTGCCGATGCGTTCGAGCGACATGCGCACGATGCGCTGGATGTCCTCGTCGTCCTCCGCATAGAAGATGCGGTTCAGTTCGCTTGCGGGCATGCCGTGCTACTCCTTGGAAGTGTTGACGTGCTTGGGCAGCTCGAACCAGAACGTGGTGCCGCCGCCCTCGCGGTTGGCGAAGCCGATGGTGCCTTCCATCAGTTCGATCATGCGCTTGCAGATCGCCAGGCCCAGGCCGGTGCCGCCCTTGGCGCGCGTGTCGGTCGAATCGGCTTGCGCGAAGCGCCCGAAGATCCGCGCGCGGAAGTTCTCCGGGATGCCGCTGCCGCGGTCGCTGACCGTGACCAGCACGTCGCCGCCTTTCTCGCGCATCTCGACCTCGACCTCGCCGTCGGCCGGCGAGAACTTGGCCGCGTTCGACAGCAGGTTGGTCATCACCTGCAGCAGGCGTTTGCGGTCGGCGTGCACCTGCAGGGCCGGCAGCGGCTCGTGCGCCACCAGCTTCACCTTGTAGCGCTCGGCGAAGCCCTGGTTCAGCTTCAGCGCCTCGCGCACCAGTTCGTCGAGTGCGATGGTCTCCGGGAACAGGGTCAGCTTGCCGGACTCGACCTTCTCGATGTCCAGGATGTCGTTGATCAGGTCGAGCAGGCGTATGCCGTTGCGCTCGGCCACCTCGGTCAGCTCGGTCTGGTCCTTGTTCAGGTCGCCGAGCATCCCCGAGTTGATCAGCTGCAGCGAGCCGATGATGGAGGTCAGCGGGGTGCGCAGCTCATGCGACAGCGTGGAAGTGAACTCCTGCTTCAGCCGCTCGGCCTCGAGCTGCTGCGTGATGTTGCGGCCCTGCGCGATCACCGACAGCACCGTGCCCTCGGCGTTGACCAGCGGGGTCACGGTCCACTCGCACACCAGGCTGACGCCGTCGCGCCGCGGATTGCGCATGCGAAAGCCGTCCAGCGATTCGCGCTCCTCGATCAGCCGCTTCCACCTGCCGTCGAACTCCTCGTGCTGGTCGGCGTGCACCAGGTCCCTGATCGAGGCCGAGGTGCCGGCCAGTTCGCCCTGGGAATAGCCGAACAGGTTCTCCGCCTCGCGGTTGATCTGCTGTATGCGTCCGTCCGCGGAAAGCTCGATCACCGCGATCGGCGCGCGTTCGGCGAACAGGGCCAGCTTGCGGCCCGAGCTCTCGACCTGCATGCGCGCCTCTTCCAGCTCGATCAGCTGGCGCTCCAGGCGCTGGTTCATCAGCGTGTAGTCATCGGTCAGCTTGCCGTAGGAAACGCGCAGCCGGTAGGCCGAGACGAACACGCGGTTGAGCCGGTAGGCCACCGCGATGTTGACGGCGAGGAACACCGGCACCAGGGCGGCGATCTCGTAGAACAGCCGCGAGCCGTAGGTCAGGATCACCGCGAGGAAGGGCAGCACCACGCTCGCGGCATAGATCGCGAATACCCACCACACGGCCGAGAAGATCGGCAGGCCGCCGGCCGCCATGCCGGCCAGGATGAAGGCGAGGAACACCTGCTGCTCGTCGGTGTGCGCCGGAAAGAACACCGCCCCGGCCAGGCCCCAGTTCACGCCGGTGGCCAGCGCGCCGATGGCGAAGCGCCGCAGCCACACGTCGGGGCGCGAATCGCGGTCGGCGGCGTTGTGATAGGCGAAGGCGAGGAAGGCGCGGCCGATCGCGACCATCAGGGTCAGCGCGCCCCACATGAAGATCAGGTCGCGCTCGCGCGCCGAGTTCAGCTCCCACATCACGACGAAGCCGACCACCACGGTCACCGCGATGCCGACCGGGGACTGGCGATAGAGCAGTTCGACCTGGTCGGCGAGCACCCGCGTGCGATCGACTGCGTCCCGCACGATGCCGGGCTGATGGGTCAGCGGAGGGGGAACCTGCGAGGGATTCGGCATGCGGCGGGAAAGACCTTTGTTAACGTCTTGTCCCGCCGATTATAGGGGCAGTTGCGCCGGTGCAGAAACCGGCTCGCAGGGTCGTGCCCCGTGCAAACGTCAGAATGTGTTGCGGATCACGCCGACGGCGATGCCCTCGATGTCCATCTGCTCGGTGCGCAGGTCGACTTCGATGGGTTCGAAATCCGGGTTCTCGGCGATCAGTTGCACCGCATGGCCGCGGCGGCGCAGGCGCTTGACCGTGACCTCGTCGCCCAGACGCGCCACCACGATCTGTCCGGTGCGCGCCTCGCTGCTGCGGTGCACCGCGAGCAGGTCGCCGTCGAGGATGCCGGCGTCGCGCATCGACAGGCCCTTGACCTTGAGCAGGTAGTCGGCGCGCGGCGTGAACATGTTCGGATCCACCTGGTAGCTGCCCTGCAGGTTCTCTTCGGCGAGGATCGGCGAACCCGCGGCGACGCGCCCGACCAGCGGCAGTTCGAACAGGCGCGGACCGCCGCGGCCTGCCGGCCTGGCGTCCTTCACGCGGATGCCGCGCGAGGCCCCCGAGAGGATGTCGAGGAAGCCCTTCTTCTCCAGCGCGCGCAGGTGCTGCTCGGCGGCGTTGACCGAGCGAAAGCCCATCGAGCGGGCGATCTCGGCGCGCGTGGGCGGGAAGCCCGAGACCTCGGTCAGCTCGCGCACGAGCTTCAGGATTTCGGACTGGCGTTCGGTGAGTTCTTCCATGGCGGTGCTCCCGGACCGTGGTCCACAGTTGCAGGCGCGGACCCGCGGCATGCGGGCACTGTGCCTCCGTACAGTGTGATTATATCCAGTAAAGCGCATCGTGCAAGCCGTTCCGCAGGGGCGGCGCGGGCCTCCGCGGCCGGGGCGGGCGGTGCGCCTCGGTTACAATCGACGCCCAAGGAGACCGTTCTTGATCATCCAGTCCCTGCTCGATACGGACCTGTACAAGCTCACCATGATGCAGGCCGTCCTGCACCACTTTCCGGGCGCGCAGGTCGAATACAAGTTCAAGTGCCGCAACGAAGGCGTCGACCTCGTGCCCCTGCTGGACGAGATCCGCGCCGAGGTTGCCAGCCTGTGCTCGCTGCGCTTTACCGAGGACGAACTCGTCTACCTGCGCAGCCTGCGCTTCATGAAGTCGGACTTCGTCGATTTCCTCGGCCTGTTCCAGTTCAACGGCAAGTACATCCGCATCGACGCGCTGGCGGGCAGTCCGGGGCAGATCGACATCACTATCCGCGGTCCCTGGCTGCACACCATCCTCTACGAGATCCCGGTGCTGGCCATCGTCTCGGAGGTGTATTCCCGCCGCATGCACCCCGGCGCCGGCCTGGACGAGGGCCGCCGCCGCCTGCAGGCCAAGATCGACCTGGTGCGCACCGTCGAGCAGGCGCTGGATTTCAAGATTTCCGATTTCGGCACGCGCCGGCGCTTCTCCTTCGCCTGGCACGAGGAACTGGTGCAGACCCTCAAGCGCGAAGTGCCGCAGTTCTTCGCCGGCACCTCCAACGTCTGGCTGGCGATGCGCAACAACCTGATCCCGCTCGGCACCCTGGGCCACGAGTACATGCAGGCCTGCCAGGCCCTGGGCCCGCGCCTGCGCGACTCGCAGGCCTTCGCCTTCGAGATGTGGGCCAAGGAATACCGCGGCGACCTGGGCATCGCCATCTCCGACACCTACGGGGTGGACGCCTTCCTGCGCGACTTCGACATGTACTTCTGCAAGCTGTTCGACGGCGCGCGCCACGACTCGGGCGACCCCTTCGCGTGGGGCGAGCGGATGATCGAGCACTACCGCAGGAACCGCGTCGACCCGCGCACCAAGACGCTGATTTTCTCCGACCAGCTGTCCTTTCCGCTGGCCATCGAGATCGCGCGGCGCTTCCACGGCCGCGCGCGCACCTCGTTCGGCATCGGTACCAACCTCACCAACGACGTCGGCTTCGAGCCGCTGCAGATCGTCATCAAGATGGTCGAGTGCAACGGCCAGCCGGTGGCCAAGCTGTCCGACTCGCCCGGCAAGACCATGTCCAACGACGCGGGCTACCTGGCCTACCTGCGCCAGGTGTTCGGCATCGAGCCGCCCGCGCCTTGAGCCAGGACGGCACCGAGACCCCCGAAGCCCGCCGCCTGCGCCTGACGGCGGTGGCGGTGCTGGCGGTGTGCTTCCTGCTGAACATGTTCGCCGCATGGTGGGCGACACCTACATCGTGTCCATCCGGCCGATCGAGCAGGACTTCGGCTGGAACCGCTCGCAGCTCACCAGCGTGTGCCCGGTCTACCTGCTGGTCGGCGGCTTCATGGCGCCGCTGGTGGGCGTGATCCTCGACCGCTACGGCCCGCGCCTGGTGTACACGCTCGGCCTGATATTCCTCGGCTCGGCCTTCGTGCTGGCCGGGTCGCTGGGCAACCTGTGGCAGTTCTACCTGCTGGTCGGCGTGATGATCGGCATCGGCGTGGGCTTCACCGGCATGGTGCCCGGTTCCGGTCTGCTGACGCGCTGGTTCCGCGCCAAGCTGTCCACCGCGCTGGGCATCGCCTTCTCCGCAGTGGGCATGGGCGCGCTGGTGTTCGTGCCGCTGGCGCAGTTCCTGATCACGCAGTTCGACTGGCGCACCGCCTACCGCGTGATGGGCGGCACGGTGCTGGTGGTCGCCGTGTTCGCCACTTTCCTGGTGCCCTGGAGGCGCTTCTGGCGCGGCAACCCCGACTACCGCATCGATCCGAAGAGCAAGGCCGCGCTGGAGGGCTGGACGCTGCGCAGCGCCAGCCGCACGCGCATGTACTGGGCGCTGGTGCAGGTGTTCTTCTGCACCTCGATGTGCGTCTTACACCGTCACCGTGCAGACGGTGGTCTACCTGGTCGACGTGGGCTTCTCGCCGCTGACCGCGGCCACCGCCTTCGGCCTGATCGGCATGCTCTCGGTGTGCAGCGTGGCGATGAGCGGCTTCCTCTCCGACCGCTACGGCAGCCGCGAGACGGTCAGCGCCAGCTTCATCGGCACCGGCGTCGGCATCGTGCTGCTGTTCGCCATGACCTTCCTGCCGTATGGCTGGCTGCTCGGCGTCTATGTGCTGGTGTTCGGGCTGTGCCAGGGCATGCGCGGTCCCATCATCTCCTCGATCTCCACCAAGTACTTCGCCGGGCCGCGCGTGTCGACCATCTACGGCACCATCTACGCCACCAACGCCATCGGCGCGGCGATCGGCGCGCTGGCCGGCGGGGTGTTGCACGACCTGACCGGCGGGTATCGCGCCGGCTTCCTGTTCTCGATGGCCGCCATGGCCTTCGCCGTGGCGCCGTTCTGGATGGTGCCGGTGCTGCGCAACTACAAGTAGCGCGGCGTTCGCGCGCCCGGTCGCGCGGCGTCTGGGCGCCTAGGCGCGCAGCAGGCCCTGTTCGTGCGCTTCGCGCTCCAGCTGCTCGCGGAAGGCCGGATTGGCGATGCCGATCATGCGCGGCACGCGCTTCGAGATCGGCAGCCCGCGCAGGTCGGCCGCACTCCATTCGGTGACGAACACCCCGGCCTCGCTGCGCGGCGTGGCCACCGGCCCGGAGAGCCTGGAGACGATGCGGCTCACCTTGGTGCCGATCGAGGCGGGCAGGGCGATGATCGAGCAGCCGCCCTGCGACTGGTTGGCGCCGCGGATGAAATCCAGCGCCCCGCCGATCGCGCCCACGTAACTGGCGCGGCCCTTCGCGTCGACCACCACCTCGGCGTTGATCTGCCCGGTGAGGTCGACTTCCACCGCCGAATTGATGGCGATGAAGCGATCGATGCGGCCCAGCACGCGACCGCTGTGCGTGTAGTCGGAGGAGCGCAGCTGCAGCGCGCGGTTCTCGTGCGCCCAGCGATGGAAGCGCGGCGTGCCGAACAGCACGCCGCCCACGCAGATGCCGGCGTCGATGTTCTTGCGCGCGTTGGTGATCGTGCCGCGCTCGACCAGGTCCATGACCGTCTCGCAGACGATGCCCGAGTGCACGCCGAGGTCCTTGTGCCCGCCCAGCGCCTCGAGCACGGCGATGGGCAGCGCGCCGACGCCGAACTCCAGCACCCCGCCGTCGGGCACGAAGGGCGCGGCGTTGGCGGCGATCCTGCGCTCGGTCTCGCCGGGGGCGCCGTAGGGCGGGGCCACCGGCGGGCGCGAACTCATCACCAGCAGGTCGATGTCCGATTCGAGCAACAGCGTCTCGGTGTGCGTCCAGGGCACCTGGTCGTTGACTTCGGCGATCACCGCGCGCGCCTGCGCCAGCGCCGGGATCAGGTACTCGGTGGACAGCCCCAGGCTGTATTCGCCGCGCGCATTCGGCGGGCTGACCTGCACCATCACCACATCCGACTTGAGCGTGCCGGCGCGGATCGCCGCGCCCAGCTGCGAATAGGGCAGCGGGTAGATGTCCAGCACCCCGGCATCGGCCAGCGCGCGGTTGGCGCCCAGCCCGCAATAGGCGGTGAACTCGATGTGGTCGGCGTGTTCGGGCAGGGTCACGCCGCCGAAGTTCACGCCGAGGAAGGCGGTGACGCCGCCCAGCTTCGCGCGCTGCGCCACGAAGGCCTCGGTCAGGGGTCAGCGGTTCGGCCGTGGCCTGGCCCCAGATCACGCCGTCGCCGGGGCGGATCACCGCCGACAGGTCCAGGGCGCTCGCTTCGATGTGTTTGCTCATGGCGGCATTCTAGACGGGCGCGCCGGCGGCGCTGCGAAACGCGTCGCGCCGCCGGTGCGCGGTCGCCGCGCACGCATCTGGCACAATGCGCGGCTTTTCAATTTCCATACCCCTACACACGCTCAGGACATCCCATGCTCGACGACAAGGCCCTCGACACCCTCTTCCGCACCGCACGTTCGCACAACGCGCTGGGCGGCGAAGTCAGCGACGCGCAGCTGCGCCAGCTCTACGACATCGTCAAATGGGCGCCGACCACGCAGAACACCCAGCCGATGCGCATCGTGTTCGTGAAGTCGGCCGCGGCCAAGGCCAAGCTCGAGCCGGCGCTGAGCGCGGGCAACCGCGACAAGACCCTGGCCTCGCCGGTGGTCGCCATCCTCGCCTGGGACACCAGGTACTGGGAGAACATGCCGCGCATGTTCGCGCACAAGCCCGAGGCCATCGAACTGCACCGCCCGCCCGAGAAGGCCGCCTTCGCCGAGCGCACCGCGTTCCGCAACTCCTCGATGCAGATCGGCTACTTCATCCTCGCCGCGCGCGCGGTCGGGCTCGACTGCGGTCCGATGTCCGGATTCGACAACGCCAAGGTCGACGCCGAGTTCTTCCCGGACGGTCGCTTCAGGTCGAACGTGCTGTGCAACCTGGGCAAGGGCGACCCGGCCAAGGTGATGCCGCGCCTGCCGCGCCTGGACTTCGACGAGGCCTGCAGCATCGCCTGACGCCCGCACCGCGCCGGGCTCCTCCGCCGCCCGGCGTCACTGGTAAGCTAGCCCGGAACGCAGCAACCTGCAGCGCAAACCGCCAGGGGAGGGGCGGCCGGGCCGGCATGCGGAAAGTTGAACTTTACTTTGACGAAGTCCGCTCCTGGCGCGGGTTTCCGGGTAGTGGTGTCGTCAATTCCGACAACTTCTCCCCGGTAGCTACGCGGTCCGGTCGGGTTGCGCGCGCCTGCGCGGCGCTGCTGTGCGCGCTCGCGCTGGGCCTGCCCGCGGCCGGCGCGCAGGCGCAGGCGCCTGCCCAGGCCCCGGCCCCGGCGCCCGCAACGCAGCCCGCGGCCCCGCCGCGCAGCGTCGACGACATCCTCGCGCTGCTCGACCAGTACCGGCCCGATCCGGCGGCCATCGCCCGCCTGCAGGCGGCGCTGGACATCTCGCCGCCGGCGGTCGACGCGCAGACCGCCGACCCGCGCGAGCGCCACCAGCTGAGCATCCACCACCACCGCCGTGCGCGCGCCTACGGCCAGCTCGGCCGCACCGCGCGGCAGATCGCCGAACTGAACCTGGCCCTGCAATACGTGTGGGACGGCGCCGTGCCCGAGGGCTTCGACAGCCTGGGCCAGCGCGTGCGCATCCTCATGAACTGATGGTGGCCGAGGCCTTCGGCGGCAACCTGTTCCGCGCGCTGGAGGCGGCCGGGCAGCTGGGCGCCGGCGACCCGGCCTGGGCGCTGGTCGGGCTGGCGCCCATGGTGCGCATCCATGCCGAAATGGGCAACCTGCCGGCTTCGCGCGCCGCCCTGCAGCGCGCCGAGGCCGCCTACGCGCACCTGCAGACCCTGCCCAGCTGGGGATTCACCGGCACCAACTGGAAAGCCATGATGGGCCTGGGCCGCGGCGCGCTCGAACAGGCGCAGGGCCACCTGGCCGAGGCCGAGAAGGTCTGGCGCCAGCGCGTGGCCGATTCCGGGGCGGCGGCCCGGGCCATGGCCAACCTGCGCCAGTACAGCAAGCTGCCGCCGCCGCCCGAGATGATGCTGCAGCTGTGGGCCGACGCCGAGCTGCAGCTGTCGAAGAACCTCGCGCTGCAGGGGCGCAGCGGCGAGGCCGAGGGCCATGCGCGCAGCGCGCTGCTCAAGGTGCTGCAGGGCTTCGGGCGCTACTCCACGCAATCGGCGCAGGCCATCACCGACCTGGGCAGCGCGGTGTTCGAGGCCGGGCGCTTCAAGGATGCCGAGGCCCTGGCGCGCGCGGCCATCGCCAGCTACGAGCAGGGCGGGGCGGCGCCGGAGTCCTGGTACTTCGCGCTGGCGCGCGGCCTGCTCGGTTCGGCGCTGGCCGCGCAGGGCCGCTGGGCCGAGGCCGACGCCGTGTACGAGGCGCGCGACCGCGGCCTGGCCGCCGACGCGCAGCAGTACCAGTCCGGCGACGTCAGCGGGCGCGACGTGAACTGGGGCTATGCCATGTTGCGCAACGGCAAGGCGCAGGCCGGGCTGGACCTGCTGGAGCGCGTGTATCGCCGCCGCCTGCGCCTGGGCCTGCCCGACGAGGAATACTTCACCGCGCAGGCGCGCGGCTTCTACGCCCTGGGCCTGTCCGCCACCGGACGCAAGGACGCGGCACTGAAAGAATTCCGCGGCGCGCTGCCGGTGCTGCTCGACGACGCGCGGCGCGGCGGCGGCGAGCAGGGCGGGGCGGTGGGCCGGCAGTTGCGCCTGGTGTGGATCCTCGAAGGCTACATGCAGTTGCTGGTCGAGCTCGAGGCCACGGCCGAAGGCAGGGCGGCGCTGGCCGCGGCCAACATCGAGGTGGCCGCCGAGACCTTCCGCGTCGCCGACATCGCGCGCGGCGGGGCGGTGCAGCGCGCGCTGGCCGAGAGCGCGGCGCGCGCCACGCCCGACGACCCGGCGCTGGCCGCGCTGGCGCGCCGCGAGCAGGACGCCGAGCAACGCTTCGGCGCGCTCTCCGACCTGCTGAACCGCATGCTCGCCCTGCCGCCCGAGCGCCAGGTGCCCGCGGTGGTGGCCGAACTGCGCGCCGGCATCGAAACCCTGCGCGGCGAGCGCGCCGCCCTGAAGCGCGAACTCGCGCAGCGCTACCCGAGCTATGCCGAACTGATTGCCCCGCACCCGCCGGGCATCGCCGCCGTGCAGGCCGCGCTGCGCGCCGGCGAAGCGCTGCTCGCGGTCTACGTGGGCGCCGAGCGCAGCTACGCCTGGGCGGTGCCGAAACAGGGTGCGCCGGCCTTCGCGCCGGTGGCCCTGGGCGAGGCCGAACTGGCGCGCACGGTGGCCGGGCTGCGCCGCGCGCTCGACGTGGGCGAGGCCGAGCTGGCGCGCTTTCCGCGCTTCGACCTCGAGGCCTCGCATGCGCTGTACGCGAAACTGCTGGCGCCCGTCGAGGCCGGCTGGCGCAACGCCAACAACCTGCTGGTGGTGCCGCACAAGGCGCTGGCGCAGCTGCCCTTCGCCGTGCTGGCCACCGCGCCGGCGAAGCTCGCCGCGGCCACGCCGCTGTTCGCCGAGTACCGCACCGCGCCCTGGCTGATCCGCAAGACCGCGATCACGCAACTGCCTTCGGTCGCCACGCTGCTGACCCTGCGCCGCATGCCCGCGGGTTCGGCGGCGCGCAAGGCCTTCGTCGGCTTCGGCGATCCGCTGTTCAGCAAGGCCATGGCGGCCGGCGGGGACGCAGGCGCAGCGCGAGACGCGGGCGCGTCAGGCGCCGGGGGCACGCGCGGCCTGCGCCTGCGCAGCCTGGCGATCTCCAGCATCCTCGCGCGCCAGGCCGACCCGGCGGTGGCCGGCATCCACGCGCTGCCCGCGGTGGCGGTGGCCAACTCGGCGGGCCTGGCGCAGCTCTCGCGCCTGCCGGACACCGCCGAGGAGATCCGCAGCATCGCGCGTGTGCTGGGCGCCGACCAGGCCGACGTTCTGCTCGGCGCCGCGGCCAGCGGCGCAATGCCAAATCCGGCAAGCTCGACGCGCGGCGCATCGTCGTGTTCGCCACGCACGGCCTGGTGTCCGGCGAACTCGACGGCCTGACCCAGCCGGCCCTGGCCCTGTCCGCGCCCGAAGTCACCGGCGATGGCGGCGACGGGCTGCTGACCATGGAAGAGGTGCTCGGCCTCAAGCTCGACGCTGACTGGGTGGTGCTCTCGGCCTGCAACACCGCTTCGGGCGACGGCGAAGGCGGCGAAGCCCTCTCCGGCCTGGGCCGCGCCTTCTTCTTCGCCGGCGCAAGAACCCTGCTGGCCTCCAACTGGCCGGTGGAAACCGTCTCGGCAAGGCTGCTGACCACGCGCCTGTTCGAGCTGCAGGCGGCGAAGCCCGGGGTGACCCGGGCCGAAGCGCTAAGGGCGACGATGCTGGAACTGATGGACAGCGTGAGCCCGCAGGGCGGGGTAGGGGCGGCGGGGTTCACCTATGCGCATCCGATGTTCTGGGCGCCGTTTTCGTTGGTGGGGGATGGGGATGGGTAGCTGTTGTAAGCTTTCAATGAGTATCTGGGATATGGCGGATTGCCTAGTGCAACGTGGTCATGTGCCAATGGATCTAGTTGAATACGAGAGAAGCCGAGCTTTTACAAATATCTGAACCTAAGGCGGAGATATCCCGTGAAGCATTTTCAAGAGATCTTGTTGACGCTTGGCGCTAGCGCAACACAGCTAATTAAAGAGCACGAAGACGGGGATTTGTGGCGCGCAGACTATAAGACTCCTGTATCTACAGTCTCAGGACACTACCTATACTTGAAGCATAAGTGCCCCTTAAAGGCGGCGAATCCTGCATCGCTCTCGGATTGGCGTGCGCTAACAGGTGAGGTCGGGTATGAAGTGATTGTTACCCCCCCTTGCGGAAACTTGGATCAAACCAATTCAGCTTTTAGAGGTAAACAAAGCAGGACTTCAAAGCAACTACTTCTAGATAGCTTTCTCAAGGAGTTTTCATGGAAGCCATTGGCCGAAGAGGAAGAGTATTTTATTGACCCGAGTGTTGAGCAAGAGTCTGGGAAAACTACGCATGACGCCACAAAGTTCTTAATTTCTTGGTTTGGTGGGCGCATCAATACAGAGAAGAACTCTCCAATAGCGATACTGACAGCAAATGGCGGAGTTGGAAAAACAACGGTATCAGAATACTGGCCTCCCGAATTCGGCGATTTGACCCTTCGGCAATTCAATTCTCGTTGAGTCAGAGCAGTGGCGCCATCTGCTGCAAAGTAACATTACTTTGGAGACGCTTTGGGACCTTGCGATATCTAGTTGCTTCGAGAATGCAGGCAGGCTTCTTTCGAACGAAACGGCACTTCGAGTCTTGGTGCGTGAAGGACTATTTGTGGTTGTATTCGATGGCTTTGACGAGCTATGCCTGAATCAATCCTCAAGTTTTCGCCCGAAGGATGTGATCGGAGAGCTGATTCAGCTATTGACGCCTGAGGATGAGGACGGGCACGCAAGAATATTGCTCACCGCGCGAGAAACCTACTGGAGTTCGGTGAAAGATGAGATCGATCTTTCCAGAATCGAACTGTTTAAGCTCAATGGTTTTGACAATGATCAGCGGAAGCGCTACTTCGCAAACCGCCTCGAGAACCCTGCGGAGCGTGATACGGCATTTCGGATATCAAGTCAGATAAGCGGGGGAATTTACGAGGGATTCAAGAGCGATGGCCCGAACGAGGAGCGATTCTCCGGCATCCCATTTATTCTTGATCTGATTGCTCGGTACGTGCATGAAAATTCAGACGCTGAAGTTAATCCATACGTATCCGATCCGTTCGAGGATTTATTGACCGGAATTTGTCGACGTGAAAGTCGAAGACAGTCTCTCGACCTCGAGCCGCAATTGCAATTCATGCTGTTTGAAGAACTATTTCGCGAGTATGAAACCTTTTCTATCGATGAACTTAAGGTTTACTTGGGAGTCATTTGCGGAGTTAGTGATTCTGGAGTTATTTCAAGATTTACGAATCACGTATTTCTAAATCGTGTAGATGCTGGACGTTTCGCGCCAAGGTACGACGTGTTGAAGGTGTACTTTGTGGCGCGATTTCTACCAGTGGGTTGAGTCTATCCAGGAGACCGGGGTCGAAAAGTGCCAAGCTCATCCATTCGACAGGAAAACCCAGACATGATTGGCTAACCGATCAGGTACGCCGGATGGAAGACCGCTCAAAGATCGCGGCTATCGCGCATGCGAGAGATATTATTTTCGATAAAGAGAACTCTGAAGTTCAGCGGCAATCATCGATGGCGCTGTTTCATCTTGTGAATAATCTTTTGGACAAAAGCGACAAGAGGGATCGGGTTGCGCGGCTTGCAGAATTTTATGCGGCAGAGGTTTTGCCGTCCGGTGGGATTCTCCCCAAATAGCGCTAGCTGGTGGTGTTCGGTTTGATTTCTCGGGCTGCGAGTTCGTTCCGGTCTAGTACGGCAGATGCAGAGTTTAGAAATTGCATTTTTGACGCGATACTTCGTTTAAGAACTGCTCATTTGATGGGACATTGAGTTTCGCAATTCACGCGGAGAGAGGATATTCAGATTGTCCGATGCTCCACCTCAAAGAGGCAGAGTATGTCTTGGACACAATACGCCGGACAGGTTCTAGATCTGAGCTAAAGCGAGCTTTCGCTGAAGATGCCCTCGTCCGTGCTTTGAAGAAATTTCAATAGGAATTTCGGGTTTGAAGTTCAATTCGGTATCGTCATGAAGACTGGATTTAAGCCGGAATCCTATAACGAGACTATTTGGGAAGGTTACAACGGCTGGCGTCATCGAGAGGCACGCGATTTCGAATGTCGAAGAGGAGGATTGAACTTTGCTGACAATAAGGAACTTAGAAAAGAAGTAGGTGCCTTTCTGGACAATGGGGTGCTTGGCCCAATATTGAAGGGTTTGGTTGCAAGGCTAATCGACTAGGGATTTTAGTTTCTGCCAATGCGATGATTGATTGCGTTGAGTCTTTCTAAGAGTTCACCACAAGAGCTTTCGTCAGCTATTGGAGAAAACAATGACCACCCGCCGCACCTTCCTGGCTTCATCCCTCGCCCTCACCGGCGCCTCCCTCTCCGGCTGCGCCAGCATCCTGCCCAGCGAGTGGGTGACGCTGATCGACGGCACGCGCGTGCCGATCGAGTGGAAGCAGCTCGGCCAGGGTAACTGGAGCATCGTCGACAAGACCATCCTGCAGGGGCAGAACGGCAAGGGCGGCTATCTGGTCTCGCCCAAGTCGTACACCGACTTCGAGATCCGCGCCGAGTTCTGGGGCGACGACAACGCCAACAGCGGCATCTTCATCCGCTGCGCCGACCCGGCCAAGGTGGGCGCGGCCACCGCCTACGAGGTCAACATCTGGGACAAGCGTCCGGACCCGAGCTACGGCTCGGGCGCCATCGTCGACTTCGCCGCGCTCAAACAGCCTTATCCCAAGACCGCCAATCGCTGGAACCTGTTCGAGATCGTCGCGCGCGGCGAGCGCGTGACCGTCACGCTCAACGGCGTGCAGACCGTGGACATGATCAACGGCAAGTACAGGAGCGGGCCGGTGGCCCTGCAGTCGGCCGGCGGCACGATCCGCTTCCGCAAGGTCGAGATCCGCGAACTGTAGCCGCGCCTAGAGGCCGAGCCTGTCGCGCAGCTGCATCCAGCTGATCGCGACCTGCTTGGCCGGCACGCGCAGCGCGTGGAAGGGGATGGGCGCGAAGGCGCCCTCGCTGATCGGCCCCAGGTTCACGTTCTGCTGCATGGTCATCCCCGCGAGCCGGCCGCCCAGCAACGCGGCCAGCGCCACGCCGCGGCCGTTGTAGCCCATGGCATAGGCCACGCGCGGCCCCAGCCTGCCGATGCGCGGCAGGAAATCCAGCGTGGCGGCCACCAGCCCGTACCAGCGGTGCTCGATCGGCGCCTCGGCCAGCGCCGGGAAGATGTGCGCCATGTCGCGCGCCAGCCGGCGGTACACGCCGTCGCCGGCGCGCGTCGAGGCGCCGCCGCGCCCGCCGAACACGAAGCGCCCGTCGGGCATCAGCCGGTAGTAGTTGGTCAGGCGCTTGGCGTCGGTGGCCAGGTTGCCTTTGGCCATCAGGCTGGCGCGCAGCGGCTCGGGCAGGGGCGCGGTGGCGATCAGGGCCGAGGCCACCGGCACCACGCGGCGTTTCAGGGCATTGCCCGAGGCGGTGAGGTCGCTGTAGGCATTGGTGGCGATGATCAGTTCGCGCGCCTTCACGCGTCCGTGCGCCGTCTGCAGCAGCACTTCGTCCGCGGTGGCGCGCCAGGACTGCACCGGGGTGGCGCAATGGATGTGCATGCCGCGCACCGCCAGCACGGCGGCCAGGGCCTGGCAGTACTCCAGCGGGTGGATGCCGCCGCCGCGCGGCTCGAAGTAGGCGGCGCGGTAGAACCCGGTGCCCAGGCGCGCGGCGGTCTCGCCGGCATCGAGCATGCGCGGCGCCGCGTCGCCGGCGTGTTCGGCCAGCCAGCGCACATCGGCCTCGAAGCGCGCCACGTCGACGGCGTTCTGGATCGGCGTCAGGTGGCCGTGGCGCTTGAAGCCGCAGGCCAGTTTGCTGTCGATGACGATGCGTTCCAGCGTGTCCAGGCCTTCGTGCGCGATGCGGTGCATCAGCAGCGCGGTGTCGCGCCCGTACTTGCGCTCGAGTTCCGGGAAGGTGAGCTTGTAGCGCGGCACGGCCATGCCGCCGTTGCGCCCGCTGGCGCCCCAGCCGACCTGGTTGGCCTCCAGGACCACGCAACGGCGCCCGGCTTTCATCAGGTGCCAGGCCGCCGCCAGCCCGGTGAAGCCGCCGCCGATGATGGCGACGTCGATGTCCAGGTCGGCCTTCAGCGGGGGGAACAGCGGGTCGTGGCGGGTGGTGGCGGCCCAGTAGACCTGGCGTGGGCGGGTTGGGGCGTTTGCATAATCGAACCGATCCGGCATTCTTGGTATACCAAAGTATACTGATTCCTCGTTTGGTATACCAAAGAGGCTGTAGGCATGGGCATAGGCATAGGCTGCGACATCGGCGGGACCTTCACCGACCTGCTGATGATCGACGAGGCAAGCGGAAAAGTCTTCGTGGACAAGGTCTTGACCACGCCTGCCGACCCCTCGCTGGCGATCGAGACCGGCCTGCTCGGCCTGGAGCGCCAGTCGCCCGGCGCCCTGGCCCAGGCCCTGACCCTGGTGCACGGCACCACCCTGGTCATCAACGCGGTGATCGAGCGCAAGGGCGCGCGCACCGGCCTGCTGACCACGTGCGGCTTTCGCGACGTGCTCGAAATCGGCCGCGAGAAGCGCTACGACGGCAACGACCTGCAGATCACCTTTCCCGACCCCCTGGTGCCGCGCCCGCTGCGCCTGGAAGTCGAGGAACGCGTGCACACCTCCGGCGAGGTGCTGGTGCCGCTGGACGAAGCCTCGGTGGAGAAGGCGCTCAGGCTGCTGCTCGAGCGCGGCGCGCAGTCGATCGCCGTGTGCCTGCTGAATTCGTTCGCCAACGCCGCGCATGAGAAGCGCATCGGCGAGATCGCCGCGCGCGTCGCGCCGGGCATCCCGGTCACGCTCTCGCACGAGGTGCTGCGCGAACTCAAGGAATACGAGCGCTCGACCACCTCGGTGGTCAATGCCTACGCCAAGCCGGTGGTGGAGAAATACCTGCAGAAGCTCGACCAGCGCCTGGCCCAGATCGGTTTCAAGGGCGAACTGCTGCTCATGCAATCGAGCGGTGGATTGAATTCCTCCGAGATGGCGCGCCGCTTTCCGGTGCAGATCATCGAGTCCGGCCCGGCGGCCGGGGCCATCGGCGCGGCGCACTACGCGCGCCTGGCCGGCCACGACAAGGTGCTGGCCTTCGACATGGGCGGCACCACGGCCAAGATGTGCCTGGTGGTGGAGGGCAAGGTCGCGCGCGTTAACCAGCTGGAAGTCGACCGCGTGCACCGCTTCAAGCGCGGCAGCGGCATCCCGGTGCGCATCCCGGTGGTCGACCTCACGGAGATCGGCGCCGGCGGCGGCATCGCCAAGGGCAGCGCCAAGGGCACCATGGAAGTCGGCCCGGAGAGCGCCTCGGCCGATCCCGGCCCGGTCTGCTACGGCCAGGGCGGCACCGAGCCCACGGTTTCCGATGCCGACGTGGTGCTCGGCTACCTGAACCCGGCGTACTTCCTCGGCGGGCGCATGTCGCTGGACCGCGCCAAAGCGGCGGCGGCCATCGAGACCAAGCTCGCCAACGTCTTGGGCCTGAGCATGGCGCAGGCGGCCTGGGGCATCCACAGCCTGGTCAACGAGAACATGGCCAGCGCGGCCAAGGTCTATGTGGCCGAGAAGGGCGAGAGCCCGAGCAACTGCGCGGTGGTCGCCTTCGGCGGCGCGGGCCCGGTGCATGCCTACGACCTGGCGCGGCGCATCGGCGCGCGCACGCTGATCATCCCGCCGCGCGCCGGCGTGGCCTCGGCCTTCGGCATGCTGATCGCCCCGGCCTCGTTCGACACCGTGCAGACCCATCGCACCCGCCTCGCGCGCGCCGACGCGGCCGAACTCGAGACCCTGTATGCGGCGATGGAAGCCGAGGCGCGCGCCGGACTGCCGCGCGGCACGCAGCCCGATGCGGTGTGGTTCGAGCGCGCCGCCGACGTGCGCTACGTGGGCCAGGGCTACGACATCGCGGTGCCGGTGGAGCCGGCCATGCTGGGCGCCGGCGACGGCAACTTCGCGCAGGCGCTGCGCGCCGCCTTCAACAAATCGTATTTCCTGCTCTACGGGCGCGTGTTCGACGAGCTCGAACTCGAGATCATGAACCTGCGCGTCACGGCCTACGCGCCGGGCAAGCAGTTCGCCGACGAGTTCTCCGCGGGGCGCAAGGCCGGCAAGGCGGCGCCCGAGTCCACGCAGCGCGAGGCCTATTGCCCGATCGCCGGCAAGTTCCTGCCGCACGCCGTGTACAAGCGCGGCGACATCCTGCTCGGCCACCGCATCGTCGGCCCGGCCATCGTCGAGGAACCCGAGTCCACCACCATCGTCGGCGCGGGCGCCAGCCTGACGGTCGACGCCTCCGGCAGCCTGGTGGTGCAGTTGCCCGAAGAGGCCGCGGCGCGCAGCCGCGAGGCCGCCGGCGAACTCGATGCGGTGAGCCTGGAGATGCTCTGGCGCCGCCTGACTTCCAGCGTCGACGAACTCGCGGCGGCGCTGGTGCGCACCTCGTTCTCCACCGTGGTGCGCGACGTGGCCGACTACGCCTGCGGCGTGTTCGACGCCGAGGGCCGACTGCTGCTGCGCTCGACCGACAGCACGCCGGGCATCGCCGGCGGCCTGGCGCCGATGCTGCAGCACATGCTCGAGGTGGTGCCGCCGCACACGCCTGGTCGAAGGCGACGTGCTGGTCGGCAATGACCCGTGGAAGGGCAGCGGCCACCACAACGACATCTTCACCGCCACGCCGGCCTTCCTGAACGGCCGGCTGATCGGTTTCGCCGCCTGTTCGGCGCACCACGTCGACATCGGCGGGCGGCGCGCCACCACGCTGAGCCGCGACAACTACGAGGAAGGCCTGCGCATCCCGGTGTGCAAGCTGTACCGCGCCGGCCAGGCCAACGAGGACGTGTTCGGCTTCATCGCCAGCAACGTGCGCCTGGCCGAGACCGTGCTGGGCGACCTGCGCGCGCAGTGCTCGGCCAACCACGTGGGCTGCGACCGCCTGCGCGAACTGTGCACCGAGCGAGGCTGGCCGGACTTCCAGCCGCTGGCCGACGAGATCGTGCGCCGGAGCGAGGAGATCGCGCGCGCCGAGATCCAGCGCATCCCGGACGGCGCCTACACGCACGAGGCGCCGATCGACATCATCGACGGCGAGCGCATCGTGCTCAAGGTCAGGGTCACGGTGGCCGGCGACAGCCTGACGGTGGACTTCACCGGCAGCTCGCAGCAGGTGCGGCCGGCGGTGAACTGCACGCTGCGCTACACCAGCGCCTACGCCAACTTCGCAGTCGGCGCGCTGCTGCAGCTGCCGGTGCAGCTGAACGAGGGTTCGCTGCGGCCGATCCGCATCATCGCCGAAGAGGGCAGCGTGCTGAACGCGAAGTTCCCGGCCCCGGTGTTCGCGCGCACCAGCATCGGCAACTTCCTGCCCGAGATGATCTTCAGCGCCATGGCCAAAGCGGTGCCCGATCGCGTGGTCGCCGGCTCGGGGTCCACGCCGCTGTGGGCGCAGTACATCTTCGGCAAGCGCCGCGACGGCACGCAGTTCGCGCCGCTCAACTCGGCCAACGGCGGCCTGGGCGCGCGCGCCCACCAGGACGGCGTTTCGTGCCTGACCTTCCCGGTGAACATCGGCAACACGCCGGCGGAGATCCTCGAGAGCGAACTGCCGGTGCTGGTGAAGTGCCGCGCGCTGTGGCCGGACTCGGCCGGCGCGGGACGCTTCCGCGGCGGTCTGGGCCAGCACTTCGAGATGGAGGTGTTGCGCGGCGAACTGGGGCCGGACGGCCCGCTGCTGATCGGCTTTCGCGGCGGACGCTTCCATTTCCCGGTGCCCGGCCTGCTGGGCGGCCTGGACGGCCCCAACGGCAAGCTGATCATCAACGGCAAGGAAGAGGTGGGCGGCGGCGACGTCAGCGTGCCGCCGGGCGGGGTGATGGCCTGCCACATCCCGGGCGGCGCGGGGCTGGGCGATCCGCTGCAGCGCAGCCGCAGCATGGTCGAGCGCGACATCGAGTACGAGTACGTCTCGCGCGCCGAAGCCGCGCGCCTGTACGGTTACACCGCGCCGGTGTTGCAGGAAGTCGAGTAGTCGGAATCTTGAACAGTCGAACCGGAGGCCGCATGGAAAAGCTCGCCGCACTCCCGACGTTCCCCGCCTCGCCGCCGGCCGAGGAGGCGGCGCCGCGCGAGGTCTCGCGCGGCGATTTCGTGCACGAGGCGATCAAGGCCGGCATCCGCGAAGGCGTGCTGACCACCGGCCAGCGCCTGCGCGAGCGCGACGTGGCCGAGTGGCTGGGCGTGAGCCGCACGCCGGTGCGCGAGGCGTTCCGCATGTTGCAGGCACAGGGCGTGCTTTCCCAGGGCAGGGGCGACAGCCTGGTGGTGACCACCCTGAGCGAGGACGACATGCGGCAGCTGTACCGGATCTGGGCGGACATGGAGGCGATCTCGGCGCGCTACGCGGCGCGCGAGGCGAGCAATGCCGACATCGAGCGCCTGCAGGAAGTCGCCGCCCGCTGGGACGCGGCGCGCGAACCCAACGAACTCGGGCGCCTGAACCAGGATTTCCACCAGGCCATCCAGGCCGCGGCGCACAACCGCTACCTGAGCCGCGCGCTGGACGCGGTCGACGATTCGCTGGCGCTGCTCGGCCTGAACACCTACACGGTGCCGGGCCGTCCGGCCGAAGCCGGGCGCGAACATGTCGAGATCGTGCGCGCCATCGCGGCGCGCGACGAGGAGGCGGCCTACCAGGCCGCGCGGGTGCATATCGAACGTGCAGGGGTGTTGCGACTTTCGCTGTTCAGGCAGAAATCACAAAACTGAGGGAGATAGACGATGAATCGGCGCAATCTGGTATTGGCAGCAGCAGTCTTCGCGATGTCCGCAACGCTGGGCGGCGTGGTTCACGCCCAGCAGGATTACCCGAACAGGGCGGTGCGTGTCGTGGTGCCCTGGCCGGTGGGCGGGGTGACCGACATCGGCGCGCGCATCGTCGGCGAGCGGCTGTCGCAGAACCTGGGCCGGCCGGTGGTGGTCGAGAACAAGCCGGGCGCCAACGGCTTCATCGGCACCGAGTTCGTCGCCAAGTCGGCGCCCGACGGCTACACGCTGCTGCTGGTGTCGACCACCACGCACGCGGTGGCCCCGGCCCTGTACCGCAAGATGCCCTACGACCCGCTCAAGGATTTCGAGCACGTCACGCAGATCACGCTGGCACCGACCATCGCCGTGACGCCGGCCAATTCGCCGCACAAGACGCTGGCCGACCTGGTGGCCTATGCCAAGGCCAACCCGGGCAAGCTCAACTACGCGACCTACGGCTCGGGCGGCAGCTCGCAGCTGGCGGCCACGCTGTTCCTGCAGGCCGCGGGCATCCAGGCCACGGCCGTGCCCTACAAGGGCGCGACGCCGGCGATCACCGGCCTGATGGGCGGCGAGACCGACCTGTTCTTCGATTCGATTCCGTCTTCGCTGACGCACGTGAAGGCCGGGCGCCTGCGCGCGCTGGCGGTGACTTCGGGCGAGCGGGTGTCGGCCGCGCCGGACGTGCCCACGCTGTCGGAGACCTATCCGGGCGTGGTGTACAGCGTGTGGCAGGGGGTACAGGTGCCCGCCGGCACGCCGAAGGCGATCGTCGACAAGCTGCATGCCGAGATCAGCAAGGTGGTGAACGCGCCGGAAGTGCGAGAGAAGATGCTGAACCTGGGCGCCATCGCCGTGTCGAGCAAGACGCCGGCCGAATTCGGCCAGCACATCGCGCGCGAGAAGGAAAAACTCGCCGCGCTGATCCGCGCCGCGGGCATTCCCTACGTGGATTGAGGCAGCGGGTTCAGTTCGAGACCTTAGTTCGAAACTTCGGCGGCGTAGTCCGCATCGAGCACGATGCGCTCCTTCGTCGCCGAAGTCTTGATGCCCACGCCCCACTGCTTGATGTAGGGCGTGGAGGGGCGAATGTCGGTGGCCACCAGCCACAGCCGCCACAGCAGGCGCCGCCGGTGCGGCTCGGGCCAGTCCTGGTACTCGGTGCGCGTGTGCATGGCCACCAGGTTGTTCAGGAACTGCATGTCGCCGCGCTCGAGCACCATCTCGTAGTGCAGTTCCTCGGCGATGTCGCGCGCCAGCTGGATGGCGGCCTTCTGCGCCGCGCTGAGCGGCGCCACGCCGGGCAGCTCGTGGCCCTTCTTGATGTGCGTCGGTCCGAAGGCCACGCACAGCTTCTCGTCGAGGAAGTTGAAGATCGGGCTTTCGTAATAGGGCAGTTCCTGCGGGTCCATCTCGCCGTGCTTGGTCCAGCAGAACGATTCGCTCAGCAGGGCCGCAGCCGCCGGGTCGCGGCGCAGCATCTCGTTGTACACGGCCACCGCGCTGGCGATCTTGGAGATGCCGCCGGATTTCGGCGTGCGCACGCACAGCAGTCCCACCAGCGTGCTCTGGTCGCAGTGGTAGGCCATGGTGGCGCGGGTCTGGTAGCCGCGGCTCATCGGATCGTCGATCGATTTGCCGAGGTCGGTGACGTGCCCGAGCATGTCGCCTTCGGGGTTGTTCGAGCAAGCCGGTCCCAGGTGCCGGCGGATGCCCCAGTAGATCGCCGCGGCCTCCAGCGGATCGAGCTCTTCCATGGGCAGGCGGCGCAGCAGGGCCACGCCCAGGCCGTCCTTCAGCGCGTGGCGAATGTCGGCCAGGCGCGGCGCGAAGCTGCCGGGCTCGAAGGCTTCGCGCGGCAGGGCCAGCAGGCCGTTGGGGTCGCCGGCGATCTTCTTCATCACCGGCGCGACCATCGCGCGCAGCGCGGCGATGTCCTGCGCATCGAGCGTGTACACCCAGCGCGTGTCGCGCGCCAGGTCGGCCCCGGTCCACTCGGCCGGGTCGACCGCCGGCCGGCCCAGGCCGGCCGGTTCACGTCGTACTTCGGTTCTCGCGTTCACGCCGGCCTCCGTTGCCTGCTCAGGGCTTGATGCCCACCGTCTTGACGATGCGCTCCCAGTTCGGCATCTCGGCCTTCATGTGCGCCTCGAACTGTGCGGGACCCATCCACACCGGCAGGTTGCCGGTCTTCTCCATGCGCTCGCGCATCTCGGGCGACTTGGCGGCGGCCTCGGCCAGTTCGGTGATGCGCTTGGCCACGTCCGGGGGCGTCTTGCGATGGATCAGCACGCCGAACCAGGAGATCAGCTGGGCTTCGGCGTAACCGGCCTGGGCCAGCGTGGGAACGTCCGGGAACTCCTTGATGCGATCGTCGTTCAGCACCGCCAGCGGGCGGATGCTGCCGGCCTTGGCATGCGTGATGGTCAGCGCGGCGGCCAGCATGGAGGCCGACAGGCGTCCGGCGAACAGGTCGGGCAGCAGCGGCGCGTAGCCCTTGTAGCCGATGCCCTGGATGTCGAGGCCCGCGGCGTGCTTGAACAGTTCGAAGGCGATGTGCGGCGGGGTGCCGTTGCCGGGGTTGCCGAAGTTGTGCTTGCCGGGCTCGGCCTTCACCAGCTTGACCAGGTCGGCCACGGTCTTGGCCGGCGAGGAGGCGGGCACCACCAGGAAGTTGTACGACTTGCCGAACATGCCGACCGGCATGAAGTCGGCGATCGGGTCCCAGCGCAGCTGGCCCTTGTAGATCGAGGCGTTCGAGATGTGGCTGGCCGAAGCGATCAGCCAGGTGTAGCCGTCGGCCGGGGAGGTGAGCACCGCTTCGGTGCCGATCATGCCGTTGGCGCCGCCGCGGTTCTCGATGATGACCTGGTTGCCGGACTGCGCCGAGACACGCTCCGCGATGGTGCGGCCCATGATGTCGACGATGCCGCCGGGCGGGTAGGGCACGATCGCGCGGATCGGCTTGTTGGGGAACGACTGCGCCGCAGCGCTGCCGGCGAGCACTGCCGCGACAGTGGCCACGATGAGCTTCAGGGCGCGAACTTTCATTTCATGTCTCCTCGTTGATGGGCTAAGTTGAGGTAGCCTCTGTTTTGATGCCTGAAGGTAAACCATAGCAGACTCCGGGGTATTCGCCATAGTGAAACGGCCTCATTCCAATTACGCAACTGCACCGCGATGAAGCACGACGACTTCCGCCTGGTGTACGGCGACATCCACAACCACAACGCGCATGGTTACGGCACCGGCTCGATCGAGCGCAGCGTGGACAACGCGCGCGCACACCTCGATTTCTTCGCCTTCACCGGGCATTCGAGCTGGCACGACCTGGGCGAATACGGCGGGCGCGCCGCGCATTTCGTCGAGGGCTTCAAGCGGCTCAAGGAAACCTGGCCGCATGTGCAGCAGGTGATCGCCGATGCCAATCGCGACGCCGGCTTCTGCGCCTTCCTCGGCTTCGAGTGGCATTCCAACCACTTCGGCGACCAGTGCGTGGTGTTCCCCGAGGATTTCCAGCCGCTGTACTACACCAGCCAGCTGGCCGAGCTGCGCCGCTTCTGCATGGAGCGCTCGGCGCTGATGATCCCGCACCACCTGGCCTATCCGTCGGGCCGGCGTGGCGCCAACTGGGATGCCTTCCACGAACACGAACACTGCACGCCGGTGGTCGAGGTGTATTCCTGGCACGGCAATTCCGAGGACGACCGCGGACCCTATCCTTTCCTTTCGGGTTCGCCCGGCGGGCGGCAGACTTCCAACACCGTGCAGGCGGCGCTTAACCGTGGACTGCGTTTCGGCTTCGTCGGCTCCAGCGACAACCACTCGGGCTTTCCCGGCGCCTACGGCGAAGGACTGATGGCCGCGCTGGTCAGGGACCTCACGCGCGAGGAGATCCTCGCCGCGATCCGCGCGCGGCGCACCTATGCGCTGACCGGCGATCGCATCGAGGTGGATTTCCGCGTCGAAGGCGCGCTGATGGGCAGCACCATCAGCGCCGGCCGCAGGCTGGAAGTCGCCTATGCCGTGGAAGGGCGCGACGAACTGGACTGCGTTGAACTGATCCTGAACGGCGCGGTGGTGCACCGGCAGTGGCCGGAATCGACGGCCGCGGAAGCCGGCGTCGAAGCGAGCCCCGACGCGGACGAGCTGCAGCAGGTGCGGCTGGAGTGGGGCTGGGGGCCGTGGGGCGCGCTGGGCGCGGACCGCATCACCGACTGGGTGTTCGAGCTCACGCTCTCGGCCGGCGAGATCACGCGCGCCTTTCCCTGCCTGAGCTCCGGGCCCTTCGACGAGCGCCGGCGGCATCGCATCGCGCAGAGCGGGCCACGCTCGGTGTCGATCGCCTCGTACACCTCGCGCCTGCACGCCTACGCGGGCAACGCCAACCAGAGCGTGGTGATCGAGTTCCGCGCGCCGCCGGGCGCCGCGCTGCGCGTCGAGCGGCGCGCGCCGGGCAGCGACACGCAGGAGGTCGGCATCGCCGAGCTGTTCGCGCAATCGCGGAACATGCACGTCGGCCCGGTGCCGGCCGAGAGCTACCAGCTGCACCGCATCGTGCCGCGCCACCTGAGCCGCCTCGAGGGCCGCGTGCAGCTCGACACGCCGGCGGCGCGCGCCTACACCTACCTGCGCGTGCGGCAGAAGAACGGCCACATGGCCTGGGTCAGCCCGGTGTTCGTCAACTATTCCTGAGGGGATCGCACGCATGCACGCGCAGAGCGCACTGCCCGAGTCGACCACCGCCGAGATCGCCTACACCGTCGACACCGGCGAGAAGCTGGTCAACGGCAGCCCGGCGCCGGGCGTGCGGCTGAACACCGGCACCTACGACCATCGCACCGTGCGCATCCGCAACGGCCGCGGCGCGGGGTACACGCTGGAGAAGGACGGCTTCGAGCTGGTCGAACACCACACGCGCGCCACAGACCTGTTCGATGCGCGGCAGCTGCAGGAGGTCTACTACCCGGAGATGGTCGAGCTGGTGCGCCGGCGCACGGGCGCCGCGCGCGTGGTGGTGTTCGACCACACGCTGCGCTCGGGCGACGAGGAGGAGCGCAACGCCAACAAGTTGCGCGAACTGGTGCACAACGCGCACAACGACTACACCGAGTGGTCGGGCCCGGAGCGAGTGCGCATCCTGCTGCCCGACGAGGCCGAAGAACTGCTCAAGCGCCGCTTCGCCATCATCCAGTTCTGGCGGCCCACGCACCACACGCTGGAGTCCACCCCGCTGGCTCTGGCGCGCGCCGCCAGCGTGGCGCCCGAAGACCTGCTGGTGGCCGAACGCCACCACCCGGGGCGCATCGGGCAGATCTACCGCCTGCGCTACAACCCGGCGCACGAATGGGTGTACTTCCCGCGCATGCGTCGCGAGGAGGGCATCCTGTTCACCGTCTACGACTCGGCGCGCGACGGCCGCCCGCGCTTCACCCCGCACACCGCCTTCAGCGACCCGCACACGCCGCCGGGCGCGCTGCCGCGCAAGAGCATGGAGATCCGCACCATCGCGTTCTTCTGAGCTTAAGATGTCGGCAGCACGCGGCGCCTGCCCGCCGCGCGACGACAACAAGACCCAGGAGACGATGATGCGCAACCACGGAATTTCCGCACTGCTGTCCGGCCTGCTGTTTTCGGCCGCCGCCGCCGCCCAGCCGCTGCCCGCGGCCAGCCCGTCCCAGGCCGGCTTCAGTGAGGCCGGCCTCAAACGCATCGGCGAATTCTTCGACCGCGAGATCGCCGCCGAGCGCGTGCCCGGCGCGGTGGTGGCCATCGCGCGCGACGGCAAGCTGGTGCATTTCCAGGCCTACGGCTGGCTCGACAAGGTGGCCGGCATCCCGATGGGCACCGATGCGATCTTCCAGCTCGCCTCGATGACCAAGATCATGGCCACGGTGGGCGCGCTGACGCTGAACGAGCAGGGCCGCCTGCCGCTGAAGAGCGCGCTCGCCGACTATTTCCCGGCCTTCGCCAAGATGCAGGTCGGACTGCAGGGCGAGCCGGCCAGGCCTATCTACATCCACGACCTGATGCGCCACACCTCGGGCATCCCCTACGGCGGGCGCGGCGCCACGCCGATCCACAAGCTCTACCCCGCGGGCTCCGCCGTCGCGGCGCTCGAGTACACGGGCGAAGACCTGCTTGCCAGGTTGGCCACCGCGCCGCTGGCCAACCAGCCCGGCGCGGTCTGGGAGTACGGCTTCTCCACCGACGTGCTGGGGCTGGTGGTGGAGAAGGTCACGGGCCAACGGCTGGGCCAGTACCTGAAGGGCGCGGTGTGGGACAAGGTGAAGATGCCGGACACCGCCTTCGCGGTGCCCGAGGCCAAGCGCGCGCATCGCGCGGCCGCTGCCCATGGACCCGATCAGCAAGCGCGCGCAGCGCATCGACCTGCTCGACAAGCCGGTGAAGTTCGATTGCGGCGGGGCCTGCGCCTTCGCCACGGTCGGCGATTACCTGCGCTTCGGCCAGATGCTGCTCGACGGCGGCGCGATCGACGGCCAGCGCGTGCTGAGCCCCAAGACCGTGGCCACCATGACCAGCGACCACCTGGGGGCGAACATCCGCAACAACGTGCCGGCCGTGGAGCCGCACCGTGACGGCTACAGCTTCGGCCTGGGTGTGGCCGTGCGCATGCACCCGGGCGTGGCCGCCACGCCGGGCTCCAGGGGCGACTATTCCTGGAACGGCGCCTACGGCACGCAGTTCTGGGCCGACCCGCAGGAGCGACTGGTGGTGGTGGTGGGCACCGTGGCGCCCGGCGACATCCGCAAGTACTACCGCGAGCAGTTGGGCGCGCTGGTCTACGGCGCGATGACCGATCTGCGCAGCGCCGGGAAGTAGCCCGGAAAGTTCAACTTTGTTTTCGTGAAACCCGCTCCTGGAGCGGGTTTCATGTCAACCGGATTGCCGTTTCAGGCAAATCGCCTCAGCGTGTGCCGGGCAGCACGGCAAGCGCCTGGCCGATGCGCTGCGCGCAGGCGAGCAGGGGTTTGAGCAGCGGGTCGGCCGCGCCCTTGCGCGGCGCCTTGGCCGACAGCGTGCTCAGCGCCACCGCGGCCACCGCCTTGCCGTTGCGGTCCAGGATCGGCGCCGACAGGGCGTGCAGGCCGATCTCCAGTTCGCCGTCGACCTCGGCGTATCCGCGGCGGCCGGCTTCGACGATCAGCGCGCGCAGCTTCTTCGCGTCGGTGACGGTCTTGTCGGTGATCTTCGCGAAGCGCGTGGTCGCGAAGTAGCGCTCGAGTTCCGCGGGCGGCAGGGCGGCCAGCAGCACGCGCCCCATGGCGCTGGCGTGCGCCGGCAGGCGGTCGCCGACCTTCACGGCGATCGACATCAGCCGTTCGGCGGCGGGCATGCGGATCACGTGCACGATGTCGGCGCCGTCCAGCACGGCGACCGAGCAGGACTCGCGCGTCGCGCGCATGAGGTCCTCGAGGTAGGGCTGCGCCACCTGCCACACCCCCATCGAGGACATGTAGGCCAGGCCCAGGTTGAGCACGCGCGGGCGCAGCTCGAAGGTCTTGCCGTCGAAACCCGCATAGCCCAGGTGCACCAGGGTGTGCAGCAGCCGGCGGGCGGCGGCGCGGCTGACCTCGGCGCGGCGCGCGACTTCGCTGAGCGTGAGCGCGGCGTGCGACTGCCCGAAGGCTTCGATCACGGCCAGGCCGCGGGCCAGCGACTGCACGTACTCCTCTTCCGGCGGTTCCTGTCTTGACATGGCTCTCCTTTCACCAGCATGATTTCTGAACACATGTTCGCATAACCGACGCGAAGCGCGTCGAGTACGGGCCGCTGGCCCATTACCTGCCGCTGGTGGGCGACGGCGAGACGCCGGTGCGCACCGGCATCCAGGTCAGCGAGCCCGGATACGTGGCGCCCATGCATTCGCATCCGTACACCGAACTGCTGTTCGTGGTCGAAGGCGAGACCGAGGTCTGGCTGCAGGGCGGCGAGGCCGAGCCGCTGCGCATGCGCGAAGGCGACTGCGTGGTGCTGCCGCCGGACATCCCGCACAGCTTTCGCACCGTGGGCGAGCGACGCATGCGCCTGCTGGGCATCCACGCCAGCGCCGACCGCGTGGTGCATTACCTGGACCGGCAGACCGACGCCAACGGCTACCCGGTGCTCGACGCCGATCTGAAGCCGGTGGCCGGGGCGCGTTGAGATGAGCGCGGCCCCGCAGGAAGCCGACGACGGCGCCATCGTGTTTCGCGGCATGACGCGCGAGCAGGTCGCCGCGCAGTACAACCCGCAGATCGCCGTGCCCGACCCGGCGCGCTACGGCAAGGAGAACCGCGAGACGAGCGAGGCGGCGCGCCGCAGCCTGGGCGGCGCGCTCGACCTGCGCTACGGCCCCGGGCCGCGCCAGCTGCTCGACGTGTTCCCCGCCACCGGCAGCGCCTTCACGCGCGGCGGCCTGGCGCCGGTGCTGCTGTTCATCCACGGCGGCGGCTGGCGCGCACTGGACAAGTCGGTGTACTCCTTCGTTGCGCCGCCCTGGTCGGCGGCCGGCGTGGTGTGCGTGCTGCCGAGCTACGGCCTGCTGCCCGAGGTGCCGCTGTGGCGCATGGTCGAGGAGGCGCGCGAGGCCGTGCAGTGGGTGGTGCGGCACGTCGCCGGTTACGGCGGCGATCCGAACCGCATCGTCATCGCCGGCATGTCGGCGGGCGCGCAGCTCTCGGGCATGGCGCTCGCGCACCTGCCCACCGCGCGCCATATCCGCGCGGCGGCGCTGGCCAGTTCGGTCTACGACCTCGAACCCCACCGCTGGCACGGTCGCCACGCGGACATGCAGCTGGACGAGGCGCTCGTCGCCCGCGCCAGCCCGCGCCACAACCTGCCTGCGGATGCCGCGCTGCCGATGACGCTGTCGATCGGCGCGGACGAGACCCCGGAGATGCTGCGCCAGACGCACGAGTACCACCAGGCGCTGCGCGCGCGCGGCCAGCCGGTGCGGCACATCGTCGAGCCGGGCCGCCACCACCTGAACATGGGCCGTGTGTTCGCCGGACCCGGCACCGAGACCTTCCGGGCGCTGCACGCCGCTATCGCGAGCCTGGCTTGAGCCGTCACGAACCGTCACGAGCCGTCACGCACCGCACCGACCCACAGGAGAACTGCCGATGAAACGTCGCGCGCTGTTTGCCGCACTGCTGCTCGCCCTGGCCGCCCCCATGGCGGCGGCCCAGTCCTGGCCGGCCAAGCCCATCAAGCTGATCATCCCCTACCCCCCCGGCGGGCAGACCGACATCGTCGGCCGCTGGCTCGGCGCCAAGCTCTCGCCGGTCCTCGGCCAGCAGTTCGTGATGGACAACAAGGTCGGCGCCCAGGGCATCGTCGGCATGAACGCGGCCAAGGCCGCGGACCCCGACGGCTACACCTTCGTCTACAGCAACGCTTCGATCAGCCTGATCAACCGCTACGCCTACGCCAAGCTGCCCTACGACGCGCTGACCGATTTCGAGCCGGTGTCGCTGATCGGCTACACCACCCTGGGTCTGGTGGTGCCGCCGGCCTCGGGCTTCAAGACGCTCGACGACCTGCTGCGCCACGTGCGCGCCAACCCGGGCAAGACCAGCTTCGCCTCCTTCGGCATCGGCAGCACCGCGCACATCTACGGCGAGATGCTGAACGGCGCGGCCAAGCTGGACATGTCGCACATCCCCTACAAGGGCACGGCGCCGGCCACGCTGGACGTGGTGGCCGGTCGCACCACGGCGGGCTACATCGACTTCTCCAGCATGGGTTCCATGGTGCAGGCCGGCAAGCTCACGGTGCTCGCGGTGACCGGCACCAAGCGCTGGCCGCTGGCCCCGGAGGTGCCGACCTTCGGCGAACTGGGCTATCCGCTGGACCTGCCCGGCTGGGCGGGGATCATGGCGCCCAAGGGCACGCCGCGCGCCGTGGTGGAGCGCATGAGCGCGGAGATCAACCGCCTGCTGAAGACCGCCGAGGCGCAGAAGGACCTGGTCGAGAAGGGTGGCATCATCGCCTCGGGAAACACGCCGGCCGAGTTCGCCGAGATGCTCCGGCGCGATGCGCCGCGCTGGGGCGAGGCTTTTGCGCGTTCCGGCGTGAAGCCGCAGGAGTGAGCATGGGGCGACTGGAAGGAAAGACCGCGCTGATCACCGGCGCCGCCGGCGCGCAGGGGCGCGTCGCCGCGCTGACCTTCGCCCGGCAGGGCGCGCGGGTGGCGCTGGCCGACATCAACGAAGAGCGCGTGCGTGCGGTGCAGGCCGAAGTCGAGGCCGCGGGCGGGCAGGCCTGCGCCATGGGCGTGGACGTGACCTCCGAGGACAGCGTGAAGGCCATGGTGGCCGCGGCGCTGGCGCGCTTCGGCTCGCTGAACGTGCTCTACAACAACGCCGGCATCAACAACGGCGGCCCGACCGAGGCCGAGCGCGACGTCGACGTGGTGCGCCTGCCGCTGGAGATCTGGCAGCGCATGTTGGCGGTGAACCTCACCGGCGTGTTCCTGTGCTCGAAGCACGCGATCCCCGCGCTGATCGCGGCTGGCGGCGGATCGGTGATCAACATTTCCTCGACCGCCGGCATCCTCGGCAGTTCGCTCTCCGGCCACACCTACTCGGCGAGCAAGGGCGGCCTGAACTCACTGACGCGCTCGATGGCCGCGGCCTACGCCAAACACCAGGTGCGGGTCAACGCGATCTGCCCGGGTTCGCTGGAGCCGGTGATGAAGTTCGGCATTCCGCGCACGCCGGAGCGGCAGAAGATGCTCGAGGCGAATTACCCGATCGGCCGGCTCGGCACCGAGGACGACGTGGTGCAGCTGGCGGTGTATCTCGCCTCCGACGAGTCGAGCTGGACCACCGGGGCGATCATCCCTGTCGACGGAGGCTTCACCTCCACTTCCTGAGCCGCGTCACGGGGGCTGCGAACCAGGCGGGTCTGCGCGCGGGCGGGGGCGCGCAGAGTCCGTATAATCGGCCGCTTTTTATCCCCCCATGCTGTTCAAGAACCTCGTCGTCTACCGGCTGCCCGCCGGCTGGCAGGCCGATCCGGACGATTTCGAGCGCAAGCTCGGCCATCAGCCCCTGCAACCCTGCGGCGGACTGCAGATGGAGAGTCGCGGCTGGAGCTGTCCGCACGAGGACGGCATCTTCCTCTACCAGCAGAACAGGCAATGGCTGCTGGCGCTGGGCACCGAGCAGAAACTGCTGCCTTCGACCATCGTGCGCCAGGAGGCCGAGGATCGCGCCGAGGACCTCGCGCGCCGTCAGGGCCATCCGGTGGGCCGCAAGCAGATGCGCGACCTCAAGGAGCAGGTGCTGACCGAACTGATGCCGCGCGCGCTGTCGCGCCGCCGCCTCACGTACGGCTGGATCGACACCGCCAACGGCTGGCTGGGCGTGAACGCCGCCGCCGACAAGAAGGCGGAGGAATTCATGGAGGCCATCCGCCGCGCGGACGAGGACCTCACCGCCACGCGCGTCGAGACGCAGCGCTCGCCGGCCGCCTGCATGGCCGACTGGCTGCTGGCCGGCGAGGCGCCGGGCGCCTTCGGCATCGACCAGGACCTGGAACTGCGTTCGGCCGACGCGGCCAAGGCCACGGTGCGCTGGGCGCGCCACAACCTCGAGGGCAAGGAGATCCGCGAGCACCTCGAGGCCGGCAAGACTGTGGTGCAGCTGGGCCTGACCTGGAACGAAAAGATTTCCTTCGTGCTGACCGAGCACATGCAGATCAAGCGTATCGGCTTCCTCGACATCCTGCGGCGCGAGTCGGACGCCGAGGTGGAGAATGCGGACGAACAATTCGAAATCGATTTTGCGCTGATGGCGGGCGAGCTGGCGCTGATGCTGGCCGACCTCGTACAGGCGCTGGGCGGAGAGAAAAACCCGGCATGAGCACCACCGCAACCGCAGTCCCCGCAGCAACCCAGTTGAAGATCGTGCAGGGCATCGCCACCGAACTGGGCGTGAAGCCCGCCCAGGTGGCCGCCGCCGTCGGCCTGCTCGACGAAGGTTCCACGGTGCCGTTCATCGCCCGCTACCGCAAGGAGGTCACGGGCAACCTCGACGACACGCAGCTGCGCACGCTGGAAGAGCGGCTGGTCTACCTGCGCGAGCTCGAAGACCGGCGCGCGGCGATCCTCGCTTCGATCGCCGAGCAGGGCAAGCTCACCGACGCGCTCAAGGCGGCCATCGAGGCCGGCGCCACCAAGCAGGTGCTCGAGGACCTCTACCTGCCGTACAAGCCCAGACGCCGCACCAAGGCGCAGATCGCCAGGGAGGCGGGGCTGGAGCCGCTGGCCGACGCGCTGCTGGCCGATCCGACGCTGGATCCGCAGGCCGAGGCGGTGAAGTTCATCAAGGTGGTGGAGGCGAGCGAAGGCGTGGAGGCGATCAACGTGCCCGACGCCAAGGCCGCGCTGGACGGGGCTCGCGACATCCTCGCCGAGCGCTTTGCCGAGACCGCCGATCTGCTCGCCAGGCTGCGCACGCGCCTGCAGGGCGAGGGCTACCTGAGCTCGACGGTGATCGCCGGCAAGGAAGGCGCCGAGGAAGAGAAGTTCCGCGACTACTACGCCTACAGCGAGCCGCTGCGCAGTGTTCCCTCGCACCGCGCGCTGGCGCTGTTCCGCGGCCGCTCGCTGGGCGTGCTGATGCTGCACATCGGCCTGGGCCCGGAACTCGAGGCCGCCGTGCCGCACCCCTGCGTGGGCATGATCGCCGCGCATTTCGGCATCGAGAACCGCGGCCGTCCGGCCGACAAGTGGCTGGCCGACGTGTGCATCTGGACCTGGAAGGTCAAGGCCCATCTGCACCTCACCACCGACCTGATGATGCAATTGCGCGAGGCCGCCGAGGCCGAGGCGATCAAGATCTTCGGCCGCAACCTGCACGAACTGCTGCTGGCCGCGCCGGCCGGCCCCAAGGCCGTGCTGGGCCTGGACCCCGGCGTGCGCACCGGCTGCAAGGTGGCCGTGGTCGACGCCACGGGCAAGCTGCTGGAGACCGCCACCATCCACCCGCACCAGCCGCGCAACGACTGGCACGGCTCGCTGGCCGTGCTCGGCAATCTCGCCGTGCAGCACGGCGTCGAACTGATCTCGATCGGCAACGGCACGGCCAGCCGCGAGACCGACAAGCTGGCCGCGGAACTGATCAAGCTGGTGCAGGCGCACAAGCCCGGGCAGAAGCTGGTCAAGATCGTGGTCAGCGAAGCCGGCGCCTCGGTGTACTCGGCCTCGGCCTTCGCGGCGGCGGAGTTCCCGCAGCTCGACGTCAGCCTGCGCGGCGCGGTGTCGATCGCGCGGCGCGTGCAGGACCCGCTGGCCGAACTGGTGAAGATCGACCCCAAGGCGATCGGCGTCGGCCAGTACCAGCACGACGTCAACCAGCGCGCGCTGGCGCGCTCGCTCGACGCCACGGTCGAGGACTGCGTGAACGCCGTGGGCGTGGACGTGAACACCGCCTCGGCGCCGCTGCTGGCGCGCGTCTCGGGCCTGAACACCACGCTGGCGAAGAACATCGTCGAGTACCGCGATGCCAACGGGCCGTTCGCCAACCGCGACGCGATCCGCAGGATCCCGCGGCTGGGCGACAAGACCTTCGAGCAGGCGGCCGGATTCCTGCGCATCAACGACGGCGACAATCCGCTCGACCGCTCTGCGGTGCACCCCGAGGCCTATCCGGTGGTGGAGAAGATCCTGGCGCGCATCGGCAAGGGCATCCGCGAGGTGATGGGCCAGTCGCAGGTGATCAAGGCGCTGCCGGCGGCGGATTTCGCCGACGAGCGCTTCGGCCTGCCCACCGTGCGCGACATCCTGTCCGAGCTGGAGAAGCCCGGCCGCGACCCGCGCCCGGAGTTCAGGATGGCGGCCTTCCAGGAAGGCGTGGAGAAGCTCGCCGACCTGCAGCCGGACATGATCCTCGAAGGCGTGGTGACCAACGTGGCGGCCTTCGGCGCCTTCGTCGACATCGGCGTGCACCAGGATGGCCTGGTGCACGTGTCGGCGCTGTCGAACCGTTTCGTGAAGGACCCGCACGAGGTCGTCAAGCCCGGGCAGATCGTCAAGGTCAAGGTGCTGGAGGTCGATCTCAAGCGCCAGCGCATCGCCCTGAGCATGCGCCTGGACGATGCCGCCGGCGCCGCGCCGCGTCGCGGCGGCGCCGGGCCGGGCGCGCCGGATGCGCGCGGGCCGCGGCCGGAGCGTGGTGAACGTGGTGCGCGCGGCGAACGTGACGCGCGACCCGGCGAGCGGGCGGTCGCGGTTCGCGACCCGGCGAGCGCGGCGGCAAGCGCCCGTTCCAGGCGCCGCGCGACAGCGGACCCAAGCCGGCCGGCGCGATGGCGCTGGCCTTCGCCAAACTCAAGAAGCCCGGGTAGCCCGCAGCGCAGGCCATCGCGAGGAGCGCGCGCTCCTCGCCGCGCGCCTCCTGCTATTCGCCGATCAGCATCGCCAGGCCGGGCAGGGCGGCATCGCCCCGCATGGCGATCAGTTCGCGCCGGTGCAGCCCGGCCAGCGTGGCCAGGCATTGCTCGCCCTTGCGCGTCAGACTCACCTCGACGCGCCGCTTGTCCTCGGCGCTGGGCCTGCGCCTGACCAGACCCAGGCCCTCGCAGCGTGACACCAGCGAGACCACGCCGTGGTGCTGCGCCTGCAGGCGCTCGGCCAGCTCGCCCACCGTGGCCCAGTCGCGGCCGGGATAGCCGCGGATCTGCAGCAACAGCACGTACTGCAGCATGGTGATGCCGTGTTCGCGCGTGACGTCCTCGCTGAAGCGCAGGAAGCGGCGCAGCTGGTAGCGGAAATGCGCCAGGCGCTCGTAGTCCGGTTTGCCCAGCGCTTTGGCGGGGGCGGCGGTCCGGCGGGAACGTTTTTGTATCATGGTGTGATATATTAGCGCATGGACATGAAGGTTGCGAACGACGCGGACCTGAAGGCGTGGCGCAAGGCGCAGCGCGCCGAGCTGCTGGCGCGCCGCAATGCGGTACCCGAAGCGCAGCGCAGGCAGTGGAACGCGCAGCTCACGCAGTTGCTGAGCGAGGCCTTCCCGGCGCCGTCCTGGATGACCGTGGGTTTCTACTGGCCGTTCCAGGGCGAATTCGATCCGCGCTTCGTGATCCGCCGCCTGCGCCGCTTCGGCGCGCGCGCCGCGCTTCCCGAAGTGGTGCGCAAGGGCGAGCCGCTGCAGTTCCGCGAATGGTGGCCGGGCGCGCCGATGGCCTCCGGCGTCTACGACCTGCCGGTGCCGCAGGGCACCGAGCTGCTGGTGCCGCAGGCGCTGCTGATCCCGCCCATCGGTTTCGACGCGCAGGGCTACCGGCTGGGTTACGGCGGCGGCTTCTTCGACCGCACGCTGGCCGCGCTGCAGCCGCGGCCGCTGGCGATCGGCGTGGGCTTCGAGATCTCGCGCGTCGCCAGCATCCGCCCGCAGCCGCACGACATCCCGATGGATTTCATCGTCACCGAGGCCGGCGTGCACTACGTCGGCAAAGACGGGCTGCAGGCGATCGGCGACCCGGCGCGCGCGCTGGGCCTGGCCGACGCCATCGTGCGCGAGCGCGCGCGCCTGGCGCGCGGCGCGGTCGCGGACTGAGCCCGCTTGTAGCCGCGCCGGCGCGGGCGCAGAATGCCGCCCCGCACTACATTCGGCACGGAGCATCAAAGGCATGATCGGTTATCGCGCAAGAATCGGCTTTCTGGTGCCTCCGGGCGCCCCCACGGTGGAACCCGAGATGTACACGCATGCGCCGCAGGGCGTGTCGGTGCATTTCACGCGCATGGTGGCCAGCGGCACGCCGGGCTCGCACCAGGGCCAGGACGAGCGCAACCTCTCGCAGATCGCGCACCTCGAGGAGAACGTCGAGCTGCTGATGCACGTCAAGCCCGACGTGATCGTCATGGCGCACACCGCATCGAGCTACACGCTGGGCAGGCAGGGCGAGGCCGAACTGGTGGCGAAGATGCGCAAGAAGACCGGCAAGCCCTTCATCACCGCCTTTGGCAGCGTGCTGACGGCGCTGGCGCACCTGAACGTCGAGAAACTCGCGCTGTGCGCGCCGTACAACGCGGAATCCACCGCCAAGGGCAAGGCCTACCTCGAGGCGCACGGCCTGGCGGTGGTGGCGATGAAGAACCTCGAAGGCATCACGAGCATCTACGACCAGACCGCGGAGGGCGCCTACCGCCTGGCGCGCAGCGTCGACGTGCCCAAGGCGCAGGCCGTGTTCATCAGCGGCGTGGGCATGCCCACGCTCAGCGTGCTCGACGCGCTGGAGCGCGACCTGGGCAAGCCGGTGATTTCCAGCGCCTCGGCCATGCTGTGGAATGCGCTGCGCATGGCCGGGGTGCGCGAATCGTTGCCCGGCTGCGGCCAGCTGCTGCGCTGAGCGGCGCGGGGGCGCCGCGCTCCCGGTTTATGCTTCGCGCATGAACCTCGCCCCGGACGCACTGCGATTCGCGCTGGCAGGCATGCTGGCGCTGACCGTGGCCATGGGCATCGGTCGTTTCGCCTTCACCCCCATGCTGCCGATGATGCAGGCCGATGCCGGCCTCACGGTGGCGCAGGGCGGCTGGCTGGCCTCGGCCAATTACCTGGGCTACCTGGTGGGCGCGCTCACCGCGCTGGCCTTGCGCGCGCAGCCGGCGCAGGTGATCCGCGGCGGCCTGCTGGCGATCGCGCTGCTCACCGCCGGCATGGGGTTGGGCGAGCAGTTCGCGCTGTGGATGGGGTTGCGCTTCGCCGCCGGCGTGGCCAGCGCCTGGGTGCTGGTGTTCGTTTCCGCCGCCTGCCTGGAGCGACTGGCGGCGATGGGGCGGCCCGCGCTGGGCGGGCTGCTGTTCTCGGGAGTCGGCGCGGGCATGGCGATCGCGGGCCTGGTCTGCCTGGCCGCGATGCAATCGGGCCTGCGTTCCGACACCACCTGGCTGCTGCTGGGCGCGGCGGCCGCGCTGCAGTCGCTGCTGCCCTGGGCCGGCTTCGCGCCGGTGCCGCATGCCTCGGCGGCGGGCATGGTGCCGGCGCGCGCAGCGCCCATGCGCTGGGACCGCAACGCCATCCTGCTGGTCGCGGCGTACGGACTGTACGGCTTCGGCTACATCATCCCGGCCACCTTCGTGCCGGCCATGGCGCGGCAGATCGTTTCGGATCCGGCGGTGTTCGGCTGGTCCTGGCCGCTGTTCGGCGCCGCCGCCGGCGTCTCGACGCTGATCGCCGCCGCGCTGATCCGCGTGTTCGGCAATCGACGCGTCTGGCTGGCCTGCACGCTGCTGCTCGCCTTCGGGGTTGCTGCGCCCGCCGCCCAACCCGGCATGGCCGCCATCATGATCTCGGCCCTGTGCGTGGGCGCCACCTTCGTGGTGATCACGCTGACGGCCATGCAGGAGGCGCGGCGCACGGCCGGCGAAGGGGCGCGCGCGCTGATGGTTGCGCTGACCGCGTCTTTCGCCGCCGGCCAGATCATCGGCCCGCTCACCGTCAGCGGGCTGGCGGTGAGCGGTGAGGGGGATGCGTCGGCCGGCCTGCAGGGACCGCTATGGCTGGCCGCGGGCTTGCTGCTCACTAGCGCGGCCATGCTCGCGCTGCCCGCGCAACGGGCAGCGGCGCGCGGCTAGCGATGCGGGCTCAGTCGACCTTCACGCCCGCGCCGCGCGCGGCGGCGGCCAGCTTGGGCAGTTCCTTGTCGAGGAAGGCGGCGAATTCCTTCGAAGTCGTGCCGGCCAGGTCCCAGCCCTGCGCGGTGAGTTGCGCGCGCAGTTCCGGGTTCTTCATCACCTCGAGGATGCCGGCTTCGAGCCTGCGCAGCACGGGCTCGGGCGTGGCGGCCGGCGCGAGCAGCGCTATCCAGATGCGGAAGTCCATGTCGGCATAGCCGGCTTCGGCCAGCGTGGGCACGTTGGCCAGCTGCGGCGAGCGCTGCGCGGCGGCGACGGCCAGCGCCTTGAGCTTGCCCGAGCGCACATGCGGCAGCACGGCGGTGGGCGTGTCGAACAGCCAGTCGATCTGCCCGCCCAGCAGGTCGGTCAGCGCCGGGTTGCTGCCCTTGTACGGGATGTGCGTGCCGCCCAGCGCGGCGCGCGTGTTGAAGCTCGCGGCGGCCAGGTGGGCCAGCGTGCCCGAACCGGCGGAACCGAAGTTGAGCTTGCGGCCGCCCTTGGCCAGCGCCGCGAGTTCGCCCGCGCTGTTCACGTTCAGCGCCGGGTTGACCACCAGCACTTCGGGCGTGGTGCCGATCATGCTCAGCGGCGCGAAGTCGCGCTTCACGTCGTAGGCCAGGTTGGCGTACACGGCCGGGGCCACGCCCAGCGGGGTGGAGCCGGTCAGCAGGGTATAGCCGTCGGGCCTGGCCTTGGCCGCCGCGGTGGTGCCGACGGTGCTGCCGGCGCCCGGGCGGTTCTCGACATTGACCTGCTGGCCCCACAGCGCGGTCAGGCGTTGCGCGACGGCGCGCGTCACCACATCCAGCCCGCCGCCGGCGGCGTAGGGCGTGATGATGGTCACCGGCCGCTCGGGGAAATTCTGTGCGGCAGCCGGAAAGGCGAGCAGCGCGGCACAGAGTGCCGAGGAAAATGCGGCGGAAAGCGCGAAACGTGCGGAGAAAAGGGGCTTTTTCATGGGGATTCCTCGATCTCGGGTCGCGGATGCTAACGCAGTTCACGGCCGGGTCTGCGAAATGGCGCAACAAGGCGATCTGCGCTCGCGCCGCGCCGGTCGCAAGTACCCCATCGTGCAGAGGCAATTAGGCGCCTGCGCGCCGGCAATGGGCGTACCCTGAGACACGGAGGGCTTTCCCCTCCATCGAAAGGTTGGTCATGGATTTCAAACTTCACAAGGATGCCAAGCCGTTCGGCCTGGGCGCGCTCATCGGCGCCGTGCTGGTCGCCTGGGTCGGCTTCGATGCGATGGGCTGGAAGACGGCGGTCGCCGCCGAGACCCTGGGCAAGCGCCAGGCCGAAACCGCCGTGGTCGCCGCCTACGCCGGCATCTGCAAAGAGCGCTTCACCGCCGCCGCCGACGGCGCTGCGCGTCTGGCCGATCTGCAGAAAGTCGAGCAGTGGTCGCGCGGCGAGGTGGTCGCCAAGTCCGGCTACGCCACCATGCGCGGCGAGAAGGAGCCGACCTCCGGCGTCCCGCAGGCCTGCGCCGACCGGCTGATTCCCGCCAAGAGCTGAGCGCCTCCCGTGCCCGTCTCCGCCCGCGTCCCGCGGGCGCGGTCGGGCGCTGCGCGCGAAAGCGCGCATGCCCCACATTCTGGATTTTTTGCGTCTCTGGTAGACTTCCCGTCGCTTCACCTCTCCAACAAAAAAACGGGAAATCACATGAACGCAAAGCTTCTTGCAGTCGCCGCCGCGCTGGCCTTTGCCGCCCCTCTCGCGCAAGCCCAGGATGCCGCCGAAGTCGATGCCGTGGTCGCCGCCGTAAAATCCGCCAACCCCAACCTCCGCCAGCTCTGCCAGGGCGGGCCCGACGCCATCCGCAAGGCGTCCACCGACGCGGTCATGAAGCTGATGGGCGAGGGCAAGATCAAGGGCAATCCGCAGCAGGTCGGCGGCGCCGCCGGCGGCAAGATCGGCCAGGAGTGCCGCGGCTGAAGCCTGCCGCAGCCTGAGTCGCGACCCGGCCCCGTCCAGACCGGCGGGGCCGTGAAATTCTGAACAATTGAATGGCGAGATCGGCTCCTGGAGCCGGTTTCCTGTCAATGCGCTTGCCGGTTTCGGCAAGGCTCCGGGAGTAACGCATGTCCGTCCACAAGCTGTCCGCGGCGCGCGACGCCGATCCGGTGCGCCAGGCCAGGGTGCATCTCGCCGCCGCCTACCGGCTCGCGGTGCTCGACGACCTCGAGGAGGGCATCGACAACCATTTCACGGTCACCGTCCCCGGCCACGACGACCGTTACCTGATCCTGCCCTTCGGCCTGCACTGGTCCGAAGCGAAGGCCAGCGACATGATCGTCTTCAACGAGAAGGGCGAGACCCTGGAAGGCGAGGGTGAGGTGGAACTCTCGGCGCAGTGCATACACGCGCCCATCCACCGCATCACCGGCGCGCGGGTGGTGCTGCACACCCACCAGACCTGGGCCGTCGCACTGAACATGCTGAAGGACAACCGCCTGCTGCCGGCCAGCCAGACCGCGGCCTTCTTCCACGGCCACGTGGCCTATGACGACGTCTACTCGGGCACGGCCGACTTCGTCGAGGAGGGCGAGCGCCTGGCCAGGCTGATCGGCGCCAAGCAGGTGCTGTTCATGAAGAACCACGGCGTGCTGGTGGTGGGCGACACGGTGGCCCAGGCCTACCGGCGCCTGTACAAACTCGAGCGCGTCTGCCGCGCGCAATTGCTGGCGATGGGCAGCGGCAGGCCGCTGGAGATTCTCTCCGAGGCCATCGTCGCCCAGGTGCAGTCACCGCCGCCCGACGACAGGCATACGCGCATCGAGCGCGAGCGCCTGTACTTCGAGGCCATGATGCGCGTGCTGGACCGCGAGCTGCCCGGCTACGCGGATTGAGTCCCGCCGACAGCACGGGCGCGTCGCCGGGCATCGCGACCTTCGATCACCTGGTCGCGCTGGCCGCCGCCGTGGCGATCCCGCTCAAGGAACGCCGCCAGACCCTGGCGGTGTCCGAATCCTCGACCGGCGGCCTGCTGTCGGCCGCGCTGCTGGCGGTGCCCGGGGCTTCCGCCTATTTCCTCGGCGGCGCGGTGGTGTACACGCCGCGCGCGCGGCGCCTTCTGGTCGACATTCCCAACGAGGCCGTGGCCGGCATGCGTTCGGCATCCGAACCCTATGCGCTGCTGCTGGCGCGCAGCGCGCAGCAGCGCTTCCGCGCTAGCTGGGGGCTGTCGGAAACCGGCGCCACCGGCCCGCAGGGCAACCGCTATGGTGATGCGGCCGGCCACAGCTGCATCGCGGTGGCCGGCCTGGCCGAAAGCTGCATCACGCTGGAAACCGGCAGCAACGACCGCGTCGCCAACATGCATGCCTTTGCCGCGGCGGCGCTGGAACTGCTGGCACGACAACTGGACGCGGCACCTGCCGCCGCCTGAACACGCCGTACCCCGAAGAGGAAACGTCGCATGAGCACAAGGTCCCGGTTCTCCATCACCCGTCCGTGGTTCCGCCTGCTGGCCGGCCTGACGCTCGCTGCGCTCCTGGCTGCGCCGGCCCGGGCGCAGACCGACCCCGCCACGGTCGATGCCATCGTCGGCGAGGTCAGGCAGAAGAATCCGGATTTCGCCGCACTGTGCAAATCGGGCGTGGACAACATCCGCAAGCAGATCGTCGGCGTGGTCATGGGCATGGCCGCCTCGGGGCGCATGTCCGATCCGTTCGGCGCGGGCATGGCCGCCGGGGCGCGCATCCGCGAGCAATGCCCGAAGGATAGCGTGGCCGGCCCGGGCACCACGGCCGCCGACCTGCGCTTCCTGCAGCAGGGCCTGCCGCCGCTGAAATTCGAACCCGAGGCCAAGTCGCTGGGCATCTTCAGCTCGCTGTCGAACAGCGTGTTCAAGCCCGAGGGCGAGGGGCCGTTCCCGGCCGTGGTGCTGATGCACACCAACGGCGGCATCGGCAATCCGCACATGCGCAGGCATGCGCGCTCGCTGCTCGAGCGCGGCTACGTGGTGCTGCTGACCGACAGCTTCGAGGCGCGCGGTGCGCGGCCCGGCTCGGTGTTCCCGTCGCAGATCGCCAAGGACGCCTACGACGCGCTGGCCCACCTGCACACCCTGGCCTTCGTCGACAAGTCGCGCATCTACCAGGCCGGCTATTCGCTGGGCGCCTACGCCTCGGCGCTGCTGGCCAGCCCGCAGAGCGCGGCGGCGTTCAAGTCGCCGCATCGCTTTCGCGCCAGCGTCGGACACTACGGCAGCTGCCTGCACCAGGACCGGCCGGAATCGCCGGCGCTGGAGCTGCTGTCCGAGGACAGCGACCGACCGGTGCTGATGCTGATGGGCGAACGCGACATCGAGGCGCCGCCGAAGTACTGCTTCCCGCGCCTGGAGAAGATGAAGGCCGCCGGCCGCCCGGTGAGCTGGCATGTCTATCCCGGCGTCACGCACGCCTGGGACAAGTCCGAGCAGTCGGGCTACGAGTACCGCAGCGCGACCGGCGAGACCATGCTCTACACCTACGACGATTCGGCCAGCGTCGACTCCCTGCGCCGCATGCTCGAGTTCTTCGCCGCGAACCAGTAGCGGGGCAGGTCGAACTGCAGACTCGTCGCGCGAGGTGCCGCGACGCGCCACAATCCCCGTTTCGCAATTGCCCGCGAGGCACGCTTGCGGTGCCCTGCTATCCTGCGTGCACCGTTTTCAACCGACAGGAGCAGACCATGGCCGAACCCAGGATGGTGGACCCGCACGAGGTGGTGATGACCGGGGAGAATTCCTTCATCCGCCTCTCGGACGACGGCGGCAAGACCATCGGTGAGCGCGTCAGCCACTGGCGCGTGCTGTGGGCGCCGGCCGGGCAGGGCCACGCCCTGTTCATCGAGAGCTCGCTGACCGGCAAGGGACCGCGCGTGTACTCGGACAACATCGGCGTGGCGCGCTTCCTGCAACGCCGCATCGAGACCCTGCTGCACAAGCCGTTCGCCGACGAGTCGCTGCCGGTGATCGACGCCGAGTTCGCGCGCACCGGCAACTCGCTGTCCACCGTGGAGGAGCGCATCGTCTCGGACGACGGCGAGATCGTGATGGCCTGGTGGGACCTGATGGCGCCTTTCATCCTGACCGTGCCGCCCGGCGCGCTGGACCGGCCGATCGGCGTGTACAGCACCTTCCTGCCGGCGCGCGGCGCGCAGCTGAGCCTGAACGGCGAGGCGGCCGGCGGCAAGGTGTTCCTCGGCGACCGCTTCGGCAAGCCGGCCTCGAGCTGCGTGCTGGCCTGGTCGGAGAGCTGGGTCGGGCCGGCCTGAAGCTGACCCCGCGCCTGGCCCGGCGCTTGCTCCATCCCCAGTCCAACCGGAACAGACACGCATGAACCTGCTGAACCACCTGCTGTACCTGTCCGAGGCCGACGTCGCGCGCGTCGGCGTCTCGCTGGATGCGCTGCGCGAGGCGGTGGCCGCGGCCTTCGCGGCGCAGGCGCGCGGCGAAGGCGCGGCGGCGCCCAAGTCGGTGATCACCCTCGGTCCGGGCCACGTGTTCCAGGCCAAGCCGGCGATCGTGCGCTCCTCGGGCTACACCTGCGTCAAATGGTTCGGCCTGGTGCCGCCGGGCAGCACCGCCGGGCCCAGCATCAGCAGCCTGATCCTGCTCTCCGACATCCCCAGCGGCATGGCGGTGGCGATCATGGGCGGGTACTGGATCACCGCCAAGCGCACCGCCGCCATGACCGCGATCGCCGCGCAGAAGCTGGCGCGCGCCGACAGCGAGAGCATCGGCTTCGTCGGCGCGGGCGTGCAGGGGCACAGCCACCTCGAGGCGCTGCGCCTGGTGCTGCCGCGGCTCAAGCGCGTGACGGTGTGCAGCCGCACCGAGCAGAGCGCGCAGAAGCTGGCCGGCGCCGCGCGCGCCGCCGGGCTGGAGGCGGTCACCACGCGCGATCCGCGCGCCGCGGTGCAGGGCATGGACGTGGTGATCACCACGGTGCCGGAGGGCACCGAGAAGCTCGAATTCCTCGACCCCGACTGGGTGGCGCCCGGCGCGTTCGTCGGCGCCGTCGACCTGGCGCGCTCCTGGATGCGCGGCAAGATCCCGTCCTTCGACCTGCTGGCCACCGACGAGCACGAGCAGACGCGCGTGCTGACCGCCGCGGGCCGCATGACCTGGGCCGGCCCCTATGCGGCCGAACTCTCCGAACTGTGCTCGGGCGCGCATCCGGGGCGGGGCGATCCCCGGCAACGCATCATGTTCAACTACTCGGGGCATGCGCTGGCCGACCTGGCCGGTGCGCAGCTGGTGTACGAAACCGCGCGCCGGCGCGCCATCGGCACCGTGCTGCCGCGATGAAGTCACGCCTGACCGTCTTCAACCAGAAAGGCGGGGTGGGCAAGACCACGACCGCGCTGAACCTGGGCGCCGCGCTCGCGGCGCGCGGGCTCTCGCCGCTGCTGATCGACCTCGATCCGCAGGCGCACCTGAGCGCCATCCTCGCCCCGGCGGCGGACAGCAACGACAGCCTGTTCGCCTTCTACAACACGGGCCGGCGCCTGGACGAACTGGCGCGCGCCGTGTCGCTGGCCGGCGCGGGGCGCGGCATGCTGGTGCCCGGGCATCCGGAACTGATCAAGGTCGACGCCCTGTTCGGCAAGGGACCGAACATCCTGAACCGCCTGCGCGAGGGCGTGGAAGCCTACTTCCTGCACACCGCGCCGGGGGCGCAGGCCGCGCCGCTGATCGTCGACTGCTCGCCGATGCTGGGCGTGCTGTCGCTGAACAGCGTGTTCGCCACCGAGCGCGTGCTGGTGCCGATCTCCACCGACCACCTGGCGGTGCGCGGCGCGGTGCAGCTGCAGAATTCACTCAAGGCGCTGGAGCACGTGCTCAAGCGCCGCGTCGAGCGGCGTTACGTGCTGACGCGCTTCGACGGGCGGCGGCGCATGTCGCACGAGATCGCCGAGCAGCTGTCGGCGGCCTTCGGCGAGGAACTTTGCGCGACGCGCATCGCCGAGACGGTGGCCCTGGCCGAGAGCCCGGCGCATGGGCGCGACGTCTACGCGCATGCGAGCGGCAGCCGCGGCGCGCAGGACTACACGGCCCTGCTGGAGGAATTGCTGGCCTGCGGCTTCCTGGAAGTCTGAGCGAACCCCGCGGACGGGGAGCAAGCCGGCTACTTGGTCAGCAGGCCGATCACTTCCTCGAAGTTCGAGGCATTGGCCGGCGCGGGCGGTCGTTGCGCGGTGCACTGCAGCACCTCGCAGTGGATGTACATCTGGCGCAGCTTGCGTTGCGCATCCTCGAGGTCGCGTCCCTGGATGACCAGGTTGTCGACGGTCATCCCGGAGCGCGTGCGGATGCGGAAACCGAACTTGGTGAGGCCGGAGGCGAGCATGCGGCTCTCCTGTCAAAGGCTTGAGACAGGAGATACCACAAGCCATTAATACTGCAAGCTAAGCCCCTAATTCAGGGGCTTTTGTGGCTTACAGGCCTGCCTGGGACACGAATTTCGGGTTCAGGTAGGCCTCGATGGCCTCGGTGCCGCCTTCCGAACCGTAGCCGGAATCCTTGACCCCGCCGAACGGCACTTCGGGAATGCCCAGGCCCAGATGGTTGATGGTCATCATGCCGGTTTCGACCTGGCTGGCGATGGCGTTGGCCGTCTTGGCCGACTTGGTCCAGGCATAGGCTGCCAGGCCGAAAGGCAGGCGGTTGGCTTCCTTGACCGCATCGTCGAAGCTCTTGAACGGATTGATGATGGCCATCGGGCCGAACGGCTCGTCGTTCATCGCCTTGGCCGAGTTCGGCAGTTCGGCGACCACCGTGGGCTCGAAGAAGTTGCCTTCCTTGCCGATGCGCTTGCCGCCGGCCAGCACCTTGCCGCCGTGTTTCTGCGCGTCCTCGACGTTCAGTTCCATGGCACCGGTGCGGCGCGGGTTGGCCAGCGAGCCCATGTTGTTGCTGGTGTCCAGGCCGTCGCCGACTTTCAGCGACTTGGCGGCGGCGGCGAACTTCTCGACGAAGTTCTTGTACACGCCTTCCTGCACCAGGAAGCGGGTGGGCGAGATGCAGACCTGGCCGGCGTTGCGGTACTTGGCGCCGATCATGGTCTTCACCGCGACGTCGATGTCGGCATCGTCGAACACGATGACCGGGGCGTGGCCGCCCAGTTCCATGGTCACGCGCTTCATGTGCAGGCCGGCCAGCGAGGCCAGCTGCTTGCCCACCGCGGTCGAGCCGGTGAAGGAGATCTTGCGGATCACCGGGTGCGGGATCAGGTAGCTGGAGATCTCGGCCGGCACGCCGTAGACCAGGCCGATCACGCCGGCGGGTACGCCGGCATCGATGAAGCAGCGGATCAGCTCGGCCGGCGAGGCCGGAGTTTCCTCGGGCGCCTTGACGATGATCGAGCAGCCGGCGGCCAGCGCGGCCGACAGCTTGCGCACGATCTGGTTGATCGGGAAGTTCCACGGCGTGAAGGCGGCGACCGGGCCCACCGGCTCCTTGATCACCAGCTGGTAGACGCCTTCGGCGCGCGCCGGGATCACGCGGCCATAGGCGCGGCGCGCTTCCTCGGCGAACCAGTCGATGGTGTCGGCGCCGGCGTTGATCTCCATCTTCGCTTCGGCGATCACCTTGCCCTGTTCCATGGTCATGTAGGTGGCGACCGTGTCCAGGCGCTCGCGCAGCAGGTTGGCGGCCTTGCGCATGATCTTGTAGCGCTCGAAGGCCGAGGTGCGCTTCCAGACGTCGAAGCCTTTGACGGCAGCCTCCAGGGCGCGGTCCAGGTCGGCGCGCTCGGCATGCGCCAGGGTGCCGATCTGCTTGCCGGTGGCCGGGTTCATGATCGGCAGCGTGTTGCCGGAGGCGGCGGCGCACCAGGCGCCGTCGATGTGGAGTTGTACGTTGGGGTAGTTCATGGCGGTCTCGCGGAGTGTGGACGGAGTGTGGAATCGGTGAAATCGACTGCGGGGGCGGGCAGCGTAACCCGAAAACCGCCCCTCGTCAGCCTGCGGCGCGAAATCCGCCCCGCGCCACCCGCCGCGTTCCGCCCTCAGTTCGCAGGAACGCGCTCCAGGGTGCGCTTCATGCATGCCAGGGCGCGGTCCTGCACGGCGCCCACCGGTCCGGCCAGGGCGTGTGGCAGCAGGTCGCTGGTCCAGACCACGCGGCAGGCGCCTTCCGGCGCCTCGAACACCTGCAGGACGGCGTTGTAGTGCTCCAGCCGGGGGCTGCGCGCGGCCCAGGCCAGCCGGAAGCGCTCGTCGTCGACGGACAGGATGGGTTCGCGCACCACCGAGCCGTCGGCGAAGCGGACGATGCGCGTCTCGCCCTCCATCACGGTATCGGCCACGTGTCCGGGCACCAGGCGGGTGTGCAGGGCGCCCACGTCGCGGATCGCGCTCCACACGTCCTCCGGGTGGGCGCCGATCAGGATCTCCTTTTGCAGGGGTGGCCATCAGCGCAGGCACACGGCTTCGACGTTGTTGCCGTCCGGGTCGCGCACGAAGGCCGCGTAGTAGGTCGGCCCGTAATCCGGCCGCGGACCGGGCTTGCCGTTGTCGCGGCCGCCGGCGGCCAGGCCGGCTGCGTGGAAACGGTCCACGGCCTCGCGGCTCGCGGCGCGGAAGCACACGTGCACGCCGGTGCGCGCCGGCACGCCGGCGGCATGCAGCCACAGCCCCGGCGCGTCCGGCGGGCCGAAGCCCGCGTAGTCCGCGCCGCGCGAACCGGGCACGCAGCCCAGCGGGGCGAGTGCGGCCGTGTAGAAGCGTGCGCCGGCCTCGAGGTCGTGCACGCGCAAACCGATGTGATCGAACATGGGACTCTCCGGTGTTGGGAGCGCAGGCTAGGCGGTGGCGGCCAGCCGGTCTTGGAAAATCTTGCGGTCCCCGGCCGCCGCGCGGCGAAAGCCGGTGGGCGAGACGCCTGCCGCGCGCCGGAAACTGCGCACGAAATTGGACAGATCGCCGAAGCCGACTTCATAGGCGATGTCGGTCACCGCGCGCTCCTCGTTGGCCAGCAGGCGCGCGGCGCGCCGCAGCCGGGCGCGCACCAGGTACTGGTGCGGGCTCACGCCCAGCACCCCGGAGAACAGGCGCAGGAAATGGAACGGGCTGGAGGCCGGCCTCGCGCGCCGCGTCCTCGAGGGCCAGCGGCTGCGCCGCATGCGCCTCCAGCCAGAGCGCGGCTTCGACCGCGCGCCGCCGGTCGCGCGCCGGTGCGGCGCGCAGGGTGTGCGCATGTCCGCTCACCAGTTCGACGAAGCGCGCGGCGAACCACAGGCCGGCCTCGTCCACGCCCACGTCGCTGCGGCCCTCGGCGGCCGCCTGCGCGAGTTCGCCCAGCACCATCAGGCCGGGCAGCGGCGGCAGGGCGCCGACGCGCCAGGTCCGGCCATCCCCGCCCAGGCTCTCCGCCAGTTCGGGCGAGAGGTGGAAGGACAGGCATTCGTCGCCGCACAGGTGGTGCTCGTGCGTGCACATGTATTCCTCGCCCGGGCTGCCGACCAGCACCGCCCCGGCCACCAGCTCGTGCTGCCGGCCGCGCGTGCGGCAGCCGAAGCTGCCGCGGCGCACGAAAGCGACGGAATGGCCGCGGAACACCTCGGCATAGGGGTGGTCCCCGGGGCCGGCGGCGCAGCGGAAATCGAATACGCGCATCTGCCCGCCTTCGAACAGGCGCGTGGCGGTGATCATGTGCCTAGCTTACCCGCGAATCGGCACCGGTAAACTGCGCACTACTATTCAGGAGAACCCGAGGGAGCCGTATGGCGGAAGAGAACCCAGCATCATGGAGCACCCGGGCGCGGCGGGCGCGCAATGAGCGCGCATGGCAACGCCAGCCTCACGCCCGATTCGCTGCCGCGCATCGCGCGCATGAACGACTGGGCGCTGCAGCCGGCCGTGCTGGCCGCGTTGCGCGCCGCGCGCGGCGGCGGCCAGGCTCGCGCGCGAGCCTGGCCTGCGTTCGACCTTCGTGAGCCTGGAGCCGGGCGACTGCGGCGCGCCGGCGCCCGAAGGCATCGCCACGCTGCGCGTGGCCGTGAGCCGCGCCGGCGCCGACACGGCAGTGGAGCGCCACCCGAACAGCGATCAGTACCTGTTCGTTCTCGACGGGCCGGTGGAGACGCACGTCGAAACCTCCGGCGGCTGGCGCGTGGACCGCTATGGCGAGGGCAGCGTGGCGGTGCTCGAGAACCGCTGGCACCTGGTGCCGCGGGGCGTGTGGCACAAGTCCAACGCGCCGGGCCCGCGCGACTGCACGGTGGTGGCCCTGCATACGGCGCAGGACGTGAAGGACGAGTTCCGCGCCTGAGCGCGCCCGAGCATCCTCAGGCGTTGCTGGACCGGCACCTGCCCTTCACCAGCCGCTGAACCGCCGCCATTCGGCCACCGGATTGCTGCCTCCATCGAGCACGTGGTAGCGCTCGTGCTGGGCGCCGGTGGCGCAGGCGTGGTTGGGCAGGATGCGCACCAGCGCGCCGACCGGCAGGTCGGGCAGCGCGGCGCGGCTGCCCCGGCGCAGCGCGAGCACGCCGTGCTCCTGGTTGGCGTCGGCGACGATCAGGTCCGCATAGGGGCGGCCCTCGGCGTCGCAGACCATGCCGTAACCCTGGTCCACGGCCTGCTTCGCGGTGCCGCGGTCGCGCGACATCGCCATCCAGCCGGCGTCGGTGATGATCCAGCCTTTCTCCTTCTGGTGGCCGATCACGCTGGCGAGCACCGAGAGCGCGACATCGTCCGGCGTGCACACGCCGATGCCGGCCTGCACCAGGTCGAAGAACACGAACACCCCGGCGCGCACTTCGCTGACCCCGGAAAGATCACGGGCGAAATGCGCCGTGGGCGTGGAGCCGACGCTGACCACCGGGCAGGGCAGGCCGGCGGCGCGCAGCCGTTCGGCCGAACTCACCGCGGCGCGGCGCTCCTGTTCGGCGATCTCCGCCAGGGCCGCGGCGCCGTGCAGGTCGTAGGAGGCGCCGGCATGCGTCATCACGCCGCGCAGTTCGGCGCCGTCCTGCAGCGCGCGGCCGATCTCGACCAGCAGGTCATCGGCCGGGCGCACGCCCGAACGATGGCCGTCGGAGGCGATCTGGAGCAGCGCCGGAATGCGGTCGCGCGTGGCGCGCGCATGCGCGGCCACCGCCTGCGCGGCCGGCACGCTGTCTACCACCAGTGTGAGGTCCACCCCGGCCGCGCGCAGCCGGCCGGCGCGCGCCAGCTTGTGCGGGGCGATGCACACCGCGTACAGGATGTCCTTCACGCCGGCCGCGGCGAACTGCTCGGCCTCCTTCAGCGTGGAGACGGTGGCCGGACCCTGCGGAGTTTCCATCAGCTCGCGCGCCACCTCGATGCACTTGGGCGTCTTCAGGTGCGGACGCAGGCGCACGCCGAAGGGCGCCAGCCGCGCCTTCAGGCGCGCGATGTTGCGCCGCATGCGCGCGGCGTCCAGCACCAGGCAGGGGGTGTCGAGCTCGGCGAGCGTGGCGGCGGTCTTTTGCATGTGTTGTGTCCTGGCTTCAGTTCAGGGGAGTCGCATCATCGTAGGCGGCGGGGGCCTCGATGGGTTCCAGGTGGGTGAACACCACGCTGCCCGGCAGGGCGGCGTGGATCTCGCGCTCCAGTTCCTCGAGCAGTTCGTGGCCCGCGCTCACGCTCCAGGCGCCGGGCACCAGGATGTGCACCGAGACGAAGCGCGTGCGTCCTGCCTGGCGGGTGCGCAGTGCATGCCACTCGGCGCCGCGTGCGCGGCCGGCTTCGAGGATCCGCGTCACCACGGCGAGGTCTTCGGCCGGCAGGGCGGCGTCCATCAGCCCGTCGACCGAGCGGCGCACCAGCTGCCAGCCGACGCGCAGGATGTTCACGGCCACGGCGATGGCGATCAGCGGGTCGAGGATCAGCCAGCCGGTCAGCGCCGCGGCGGCCACGCCGACGATCACGCCGGCCGAGGTCCACACGTCGCTCAGCAGGTGGTGGGCATCGGCTTCCAGCACGATCGAGCGATGGCTGCGCGCCACGCGCAGCAGCACCAGGGCCACGCCCAGGTTGACCGCGCTGGCCAGCACCGAGAGGAGCAGGCCGGCGCCCAGCGCTTCGATGGGCTGCGGCGCGAGCAGGCGCGGCACGGCGGTCCAGACGATGCCGACGGCGGCCAGCACGATCAGCGCGCCTTCGATCACGCTGGAGAAATAGTCGGCCTTGCCGTGCCCGTAGGGATGGCCTTCGTCGGCCGGTTGCGCCGACACCTGCAGCGCCCACAGCGCGAGCAGCGCGGCGGCCAGGTTGACGAAGGATTCCAGCGCATCGGAGAGCAGCCCCACCGAGCCGGTGATCCACCAGGCCGCGCCCTTCAGCAGGATGGTGGCCAGCGCCGCGGCGATCGACAGCCAGGCGTAGCGGGTCAGGTCGGTGGCGGGAGGTTGCATGGGGGCAAGGAGGGCTGGGGGTGCAGGGTGCGCAGGCGCGGGTGCGGCGTTAAACTGCGACAAGACTAACAGGCCGGCGAGGAAGCGACATGTTCCCCATCATCGAGACCACGGGTCCGGCGCGAGCGCGGCCGCATGCACGGGCGCGCGGCGCGTGTGCGCATCGAGCGCTCGGTCGCCACCTATGCGCGGCTGTTCGCCTACTGCGGCATCGACTGGGCCGCGGCGCAGCGCCTGGGCGCGGGCTATCGCGAACTGATCGGCGCGTTCGATGCCGAGTCGCTCGAGGAGATCGAGGGCATCGCCGAGGGCAGCGGACGAAACCTGAACGAGATCCTCGCGCTCAACGCGCGCACCGAGATCCTGCCGCCGAGCTATCCGGGCTCGCCTTCGGCCGACTGGCGGCGCATCGCCGCGGCCAACGTGGCCGGCGGCGTGCCGGACTGGGGCGAGTGCACGGCGGTGGCCGTGCAACCCGCGCACAGCAGCACCGGCAGCACGTTGCTCGCGCAGAACTGGGACTGGCTGGGCGCACAGCGCGCGGCCCTGGTGCTGGTGCGCTATGCGGAGACCGACGGCAGCCATTGCATCACGCTGACCGAGGCCGGCATGCTGGCCAAGATCGGCCTGAACAGCCACGGTTACGGCGTGTGCCTGAACATCCTGCGCTCCACCGACGACGGCAGCCGGCCCGGCGTGCCCGTGCACGTGCTGCTGCGCGGGCTGCTCAAGTGCGCCGACGTCGAGGCCGCGGTGCGCCTGGCGCAGGGCCTGCAGTTCGGCGGCTCCTCGAACGTGCTGTGCGCCGACGCGCGCGGCGCAACCGCGGCGCTGGAGTTTTCGCCGCGCGGGCTGGAGGTGGTGCGCGGCAGCACCGCGGCCTTGTGCCATACCAACCACTTCCTCGCGCCGCAGGCCGCGCTGCACCAGGCATCGCTGGCGCCCAGCCTGTCGACGGTGCCGCGTCTGGAGCGCATCCTCGAACTCACCGGCGCGCACGCCGGCAGGTTCTCGCCTGAAGACCTGCAGCGCATGTTGCGCGACGAGACCGACGGCTACCTGTCGATCTGCCGCCGGGCGGACCCGGCGCTGGCCCCCGAGGCCTGCGTGGAGACCGTGGCCTCGGTGATCATGGACCTCGGCGCGCGGGTGATGCAGGTCGCACCCGATGTGCCCAGCCGGACCGAATACGTGAGCGTGCCGCTGCGTGCGCAGCGCGAGGCGGGGCGGGCGCTGGCGGCCTGATTCTCGAACTTTCGTTGTTCAAAGTCCGCTCCTGGAGCGGGTTTCCGGGCAGTTCGTGTATCGGTAAAGATACACGCGCGGGAAGTCAGCCGAGGAATCAGCCGAGGAAGCCGCGCCCCGCGTCCCACAGCAGCTTCAGACCGGTGAGGCCGAGGAAGCCGTACATCAGCCGGTAGAACAGCACCTCGTTGACGTGCTGTCTCACCCACAGGCCCATGGCCACGCCGAGCAGTCCGGCCGGCGCCAGCGCCAGCGAGGTGGCGATGTTCTCGGTGGAGAACAGGCCCAGCCAGGCGTAGGGCAGCAGCTTGGCGAGGTTGAGCACCGTGAAGAACATCACCGTGGTGCCGATCAGCTGCGCGGGCGCCAGGCGCTGCGGCAGCAGGTAGATGTTCACCGGCGGGCCGCCGGAATGTGCGATGAAACTGGTGAGCCCGCTCAGCGTGCCCCAGAACAGGCCCTTGGCCGCCGAGCGCGGCGCGGGCCTGACCTGTGCGCGGCGCAGCCAGCGGTAGGCGATGAAGCCCAGCGCGATCAAGCCGAGGATCAGCTTCAGGCCGTCGGCCGAGATGTAGCGAAAGCCCAGCATGCCGGCCAGCACGCCGAGCAGGCCGGCCGGCAGCAGGATGCGCATGTTGGCGCGGTCCCAGGTCCTGCGGTAGGCCCACACCGCGCCGGCATCCATCACGCACAGCAGGGGCAGCATGATGGCGGCGGCCTGCGCCGGCGGGATCACCAGGGCCATCAGGGGCACCGACAGGATGCCGAAGCTGCCGGCGAAGCCGGACTTCGAGATGCCGAAGATCAGCATGGCCGGCACGGCCGCGAGGTAGAACCAGGGATCGGTGATCACGGGTTGTTACGGAACTGGAAGGCCACCAGGCTGGCGATCATGACAGCCGCGCCGAGCAATTGCATCCCGCCGATGGACTCGCCGAGCACCAGGGCGCTGAGCAGGATCGAGGTCACCGGTTCCAGGTTCATGACCAGCGCGGTGCGGAACGGGCCGATGCGCGCGGTCGAGGCGTATAGGGCGACGATGGCCACCGTGGTCAGCAGGCTCACGCCGAGGAAACTGCCCCAGCCGACGGCGCCCTGCGGCAGTCCCCAGGACTGCGTGGACAGGCACAGCAGCACCAGCACCACGGTCGAGGACAGCAGCGACCAGCCGCTGGTCAGCCGCGAATCGGCCTGCGGCAGGGCCGCGCGCTGCAGCAGCAGCATCACGGTGCGGCAGGCCGCGCCGAAGAAAGCCCAGCCCAGGCCGACGGGCGAGAGCTGCCCGGCGTGCGCACCTATCATCAGCGCCAGGCCGGCGAAGGCGGCCAGCGCGGTGAGCGCGCCGCGCCAGCCCAGCCGGTCCAGGCCGGTCAGCGCGCCGAACACGCCGGTCAGCAGCGGATAGATGAAATAGGCCAGCACGGCGATCGGCACCGGCACGTGTTCGATGGCCTTGAACACCGCGAAGGTGTTGGCCGCGAACAGCAGGCCGAGGGCCAGCGCGATGTTGCGCTCGTGCGGCGTGTGCGTGCGCGCCGGCGGCGACAGGCGCAGCCAGGCCCACACGCAGACGACGCCGACGCAGCCGCGAAAGCTGACCATCGCCAGCACATCGGTGCCGCTGAGCAGGGCCAGCTTGCCCAGCACGTTCGAGGCGCCGAAGCCCAGCGCCGCGGCCAGGCCCGGCAGCAGGGCGAGGTGCAGCGCGCGCCTCGCGCCCGCGTTCACCTAGGCCTGCCGCGCGGGCCGGCGATCAGCCATTGAAGCCCTTGCCTTCCTTGGCCAGCTTCACCAGCAGCGGCGCCGGCTTCCATTGCCCGCCCTGGTAGCCCTGGTGGAACTTCTCCACCGCGGCCAGCACCTTGGGCAGGCCGACGGTGTCGGCGTAGAACATCGGTCCGCCGCGGTAGTGCGGGAAGCCGTAGCCGGTCATGTACACGGTGTCGATGTCCGAGGCGCGCAGCGCGATGCCTTCCTCGAGGATCTTGGCCGCCTCGTTGACCATCGCGTAGATCAGGCGCTCGACGATCTCCTCGTCGGAGATCTGCCGCGGCGTGACGCCGATCTCCTTGCGGTAGTCGGCGAGGATCTTGTCGAACTCGGGGTCGGGGCGCGGGGTGCGGTCGCCGGCTTCGTAGCGGTACCAGCCCTTGCCGGTCTTCTGGCCGAAGCGGCCCGCCTCGCAGACGCGGTCGACGATGCGCGAATAGGCGTAGTCCGGACGCTCGGCGACGCGGCGCTTGCGCACGTAGAAGCCCACATCCAGGCCGGCCATGTCGTACATGGTGAAGGGGCCCATGGCCAGGCCGAACTTCTTCATCGCCGCGTCGATCTGCTGCGGGGTGGCGCCTTCGTCGAGCAGGTACCAGGCCTGGATGCCGTACTTCTCCATCATGCGGTTGCCGATGAAGCCGTCGCAGACGCCCGAGACCACCGGCACCTTCTTGAGCTTCTTGCCCAGCGCCATGGCGGTGGCCAGCACGTCCTTGGCGGTCTTCGCGCCGCGCACCACTTCCAGCAGGCGCATGACGTTGGCCGGCGAAAAGAAGTGCAGGCCGATCACGTCGCCGGGCCGCTTGGTGGCGGCGGCGATCACGTTGATGTCCAGCGTCGAGGTGTTGGTGGCGAGGATGGCGCCCGGCTTGGCGATCGCGTCGAGCTTGCCGAACAGTTCCTGTTTGATGTCCATCTTCTCGAACACGGCCTCGATGACGATGTCGGCGTCCTTCACCGCGTTCAGGTCCAGGCTGGGCGTGATCATCGCCATGCGCTTGTCCATGTCCTCCTGCTTGAGGCGGCCCTTGGACACGGTGTTGGAGTAGTTCTTGCGGATCGTGGCCAGGCCCTTGTCCAGCGACTCCTGCGAGGTGTCGACCAGCGTCACCGGGATGCCGGCGTTGACGAAGCTCATGGTGATGCCGCCGCCCATGGTGCCGGCGCCGATCATCGCGGCCTTGTCGAGCTTGCGCACCGGCGTGTCTTCCGGGACGTCGGGGATCTTGGTGGTCTGGCGCTCGGCGAAGAACATGTGGCGCAGCGCCTTCGATTCGCTGCCCTCGACCAGGATCTGGAAGCGGCGGCGTTCCTCCGCGCGGCCCTCGTCGAAGGGCAGGGTGGCGGCGGCTTCGACGCAACCGAGGATCTGCAGCGGGGCCGGGAAGCCGCGCGCGCTCTTCTCCAGGTCGGCGCGCGCCGCGGCGAAGAAGGCCTGCGGATCGCCGTCGACCTTGACCGTCAGGTCGCGCACGCGGCGCGGGCCCTTGCCCTCGGCCACCAGCTTCTTCGCGAAGGCGATGGCGCCCTCCAGCAGGTCGCCCTGCACGACTTCCTCGATCAGGCCCAGTTCCTTGCCTTTCTCGGCGCTGACCGCGTTGCCGGTGGTCATCATCTTCAGGGCTTCGGTGGCACCGACCACGCGCGGCAGGCGCTGCGTGCCGCCGGCGCCGGGCAGCAGGCCGAGCTTCACTTCGGGCAGGCCGAGCTGGGTCTTGGGTGCGGCCACGCGGTAGTGGCAGGCCAGCGCGAGCTCCAGTCCGCCGCCCAGCGCGAAGCCGCCGATGGCGGCGACGATGGGCTTGGGGAAGCCGTCCTGCACGACGATGATCTCGTGCAGGGTCGGCGACATGGTCGACTTGGGCGTGTTGAACTCGCGGATGTCGGCGCCGCCCGAGAAGGCCTTGAGCGTGCCCATGATCACCAGGGCCTTGACCGCCGGATCGGCCGCGGCCTTGTTCAGTCCGTCCATGATGCCGGGGCGCAGCACGCTGCCCAGGCCATTCACCGGCGGGTTGTTCATCTCGATGACGGCCACGCCGTCACGCACGGAATACTTGACTGCTTCACTCATGGGATTCTCCGGACGAATTGGTTCTGCCGCGCCTGGCGGCGCGGGTTTGTTGCAGTGCATGGTTTATCAGAACTGGCCGCAAAACGGCTTCGATTTCGCAGTGCGGTTCGCAAAACCGCACTTGCCGCAGGCGGATTTCGCAGTTCAGGCGCCGCGCAGGCTGGCCGTGCCGGGAGCATCCACCGTGCCGTCGCCGGCCAGCCGGACGCGAAAGCGCTGTTCGGCCTGCTCGCGCGTGTAGTAGCCGCGCATCACGTCGCGCGCCACCTTGGCGGGATCGCGCCGGAACGGATCGCCGTAGCCGCCGCCGCCCGGCGTCGACACGCGGATCACGTCGCCCGGGGCGAGCTGGATGTCCTGGTCCTTGGACAGATGCAGCGGGCGGTACTCCTTGCCCGACTGGTCCACGGCCACCGTGTTCACGCCACCGTCGGCGCCGCCCAGCGCGCCCTGCGGGCCGACGCGGCCGTGGTCCATGACCATCGAGGCGCGCGCGGCGCCGCGCAGCAGGCGGATCGCGTAGTTCACGCCGAAGCCGCCGCGGTGTTCGCCCGCGCCGCCCGAGCCCTCGTGCAGCGAGTACTCCTCGAACAGGATCGGGAAGAACTGCTCCATGACCTCGATGGGCGGGGTCTTGGAGATGCCGATGGTCGAGCAGCCGTTGGAGATGCCGTCGCCATGCGGGCTGCCGCCGTAGCCGCCGCCCGAGATCACGTACATCACGTAGTTGCGCTTGCGCAGCGGGTCGCTGCCGCCGACCGCTAGGTTGCCAGAACTGCCGGCCGGCGCGGCGAACAGCTGCTCGGGGATGGCGTGGGTCAGCGCCGAGAACACCGCCTCGGCGATGCGCTGGCTGACCTCGGCCGCGCAGCCCGACACCGGACGCGGATAGTGCGCGTACAGGAAGGTGCCCTCGGGCTCGATCACCTTGAGCGGCTCGAAGGTGCCGGCATTGATCGGCACCTCGGGAAAGATGTGCTTCATGGCCAGGTAGATCGAGGACTTGGTGGTGGCCAGCACCGAGTTCATCGGCCCGCGGCAGGGGGGCGAGGAGCCGCTCATGTCGAACTCGAGGTCGGCGCCGACCTTGGTGACGCGCATCCGGATCAGCAGCGGCTCGTCGACCACGCCGTCGGAATCGACCACCGCCTCGCCCTGGTAGCTGCCGTCCGGGATGCTGGCGATCCTGGCGCGCATCTGCTGCGCGGCGCGCACGCGCAGCTCCTTGATCGCCGCCTTGACCGTGCCGCCGCCGTAGCGCTGCAGCAGGTCTTCGAGGCGCTTTTCGCCGATCGACAGGGCGGCGGCCTGCGCCTTGATGTCACCGATGCGCTGGTCGGCGATGCGGATGTTGGACAGGATGATGGACAGGATCTCCTGGTCCAGCTCGCCCTTCTTGTACAGCTTCACCGGCGGCAGGCGCAGGCCTTCCTGCTCGGATTCGGTGGCCTTGGCCGAGAAGCCGCCGGGCACCATGCCGCCGGTGTCGGGCCAGTGGCCGGTGTTGGCCAGCCAGGCGTACAGCTCGCCCTGGTGGAAGAAGGGCTTCACGAACTTCACGTCCATCAGGTGCGTGCCACCCATGTACGGGTCGTTGACGATGAACACGTCGCCGGGCTCGACCTTCCAGCCGTTGGCGCGCACGCGCTCGATCACCGCACCGGTGGAGAACTGCATGGTGCCGACGAACACCGGCAGGCCGAGTTCGCCCTGCGCGATCAGCGCGCCGTCCTCGGCGTCGTAGATGCCGTCCGAGCGGTCCATGGCTTCCGAGATCACCGGCGAGAAGGCCGCGCGACAGAACGCCAGGTCCATCTCGTTGCAGACCTGCTGCAGCCCGTTCTGGATCACCGCCAGGGTGATCGGATCGATGCCGCTCATGCCGGCGCGTCCGCGTCGTAGGCCTGGAAGGTGTGCATCTCCCAGTCGCCGGCGGTGGCCAGCATCCGCCTGCTCAGTTCGGTGTCCAGCGCGGCCTTGAAGCCGGCGTGCTGCATGACCGCGGCCGCGTCCGTCATTTCGTAGAGCGCGAGGTAGCGCGGCGAGCCGGTGCCGGCATGGAAGCGGCGCGCGCGCAGCACGCCGGGCACTTTGGCCAGCAGCGGCAGGTGCTCCTCGTCGTACCAGCGGTTGAAGGCGTCCTCGTGCGCATCGTCGACATTGGCGGCGACCATCAGCAGGGCGCGCGCCTGCGGGTCCGGGCCGCCGTTGCCGGGGTTGATCTGCTCGGTGGCCCAGCGGCGCGAGACCACGGCCTTGCCCAGGCAGCGCCGGCTCCAGGGCGTGAAGTGATCGCCGATGTGCGATTTGTACTCGGCGGTGTCGAGCACGCCGGGGGTGTCCAGTTCGTAGGTGGCGAGGTACTTGCCCTTGCCCGGCTTGCAGTCGCGCACCCAGCGGCGCGCCGAGCGGAAGCCGGTGATCGCCAGGCGTTCGGCGATGTGCTCGGTGTCGTACCAGGCGTTGAATTCCTCCTCCATCTGCGGCGGCGGTTCGGTCATCGTCACCAGCAGTCCCATGTTCGCCATCTCAGACCTCCACGATCAGGTTGCCCAGCGCGTCGAGCGACACGCGGTTGCCGGGTTCGATCACCGTGGTGCAGTCGAGCTGCTCGACGATGGCCGGGCCGGTGAACTTCGCATCCAGCGGCAGGGTCTCGCGGCGGTAGATCGGCGTGTCGACGAAACCGCCGTCGAACCAGACCTGGCGCGTGCCGGTCTGCGCTTCGGCCAGGCGCTGGCGCCGCTCGCCGCGGCCGAGCACGGCCAGGTCCAGGCGCTTGCGCCGGCCGATCACCGCGGTGTGCAGGTTGACCAGCACGGCGCGGATCTCCGGCAGCTCGACGCCGAAGCGCTCCCAGTAGGCCGCGTCGAAGCGCTTCTGCAGTTCGGCGCGCGAAACCCGGGTGCCCGGCAGCGGCACGGTCAGGATGTGGCTCTGGCCCTGGAACTGCATGTCGGCGAAATGCAGCACGGTCTCGCCTTCCAGCGCCACGCCTTCGCGCGCCAGCAGCGCGCGGCCCTTGGCGATCTGCGCCTCCAGGGTGCGCTCGACCAGTGCCTCGTCCAGCGTGGGCAGGGCCTTGTTCACGGTGTTCACGTAGTCGTGGCGCAGGTCGGCGGCGGCGCAGCCCAGCGCATTGGTGATGCCGGGGCGCATGGGGATCAGCAGTTTCGGGATGCCCAGCTCGCGGGCCAGGGCCGCGGCGTGCAGCGGGCCCGCGCCGCCGAACGGGAACAGCGCGAAGTCGCGCGGGTCGTGGCCCTTGGCCAGGCTGACCATGCGGATCGCGCCGGCCATCTTGTCGTTGGCGATGCGCACGATGGCCGCCGCGGTGGCGGTGGCGTCCAGGCCCAGCGCGCGGCCGACCCTGTCCTCGAACAACTGGCGCACATGCGCGAGGCTCACCGGGTTGTCCACGCCCAGCAGCTTGTCCGGGTTCAGGCGCCCGAGCACCAGGTTGGCGTCGGTGATGGTGGGTTCGCTGCCGCCGCGCCCGTAGCAGATCGGGCCCGGCGTGGCCCCGGCGCTGCGCGGGCCGACCTGCAGCATGCCGGACTCCGACAGGTAGGCGATCGAGCCGCCGCCCGCGCCGATGGTGTGCACGTCGACCATCGGCACGTGGATGGGCAGGGCGTACTCGAGCTCGAGTTCGGCCGAGACCTGCGGCACGCCGTCCTTGATCAGGCCCACGTCGGTGGAGGTGCCGCCCATGTCGTAGGTGACGACGTTGGGGATGCCGGCGGCCACCGAGGAGGTGGCCGCGGCGATGATGCCCGAGGCCGGACCCGACATCACGGTGTTGACCGCGCTCTCGGCGACGATGTCGGCCGAGACCGTGCCGCCGTTGCCCTGCATGACCAGCAGGTCCTTGTCGAAGCCGCGCGCCTTGAGTTCGTCGCTGAGGCGCCGGATGTAGCGGTCGAGCACCGGCTGCACCGAGGCGTTCACCGCGGCGGTGACGCCGCGCTCGTACTCGCGGTACTCGGACAGCAGGCGGTGCCCGGCGGTCACGTAGGCGTTGGGCCACAGCTCGCGGGCGATCTCCCAGGCACGCGCCTCGTGCGCCGGGTTGATGTAGCTGTGCAGGAAGTGGATCACCAGGGCTTCGCAGCCGGCCTCGCGCAGCTTGAGGACCGCGGCCTTCACATCGGCCTCGTTCAGCGGCGTGACCACCTCGCCGTCGGCGTCGACGCGCTCGGTGGCCTCCAGGCGCAGCTCGCGCGGCACCAGCGGCTCGAAGTGGCCGGTCAGGCCGTAGGGCTTGGGCCGCGTGCGCCGGCCCAGTTCCAGCACGTCGCGGAAGCCCCTGGTGGTGATCAGCCCGGTTTTGGCCAGCTTGCGTTCCAGCAGGGCGTTGGTGGTGGTGGTGGTGCCGTGCACGATCAGCGCCAGCTGCGCCAGGTCGAGGCCGGCCGACTCGATCGCCGCCAACACGCCGAAGGCCTGGTTGTGCACGGTGGTCGGGACTTTCGCCAGGCGCACGGCGCCGCTCGCGCCGTCGATGGCGATCAGGTCGGTGAAGGTGCCGCCGACGTCGATGCCGGCGATCCAGGTGGCTGCGTTGTCTGTGCTCAAGTTGCGCTCATACGGAGAGGTATTGTTCGCGCACCGCGTCGTCGGCGGCCAGCTCGGCCATGCTGCCCGAGTAGCGGATCTGGCCCTTCTCGACGATGTAGGCACGGTCGGCCACCAGTTGCGCGAAGTGCAGGTTCTGCTCGGAGAGCAGCACGCACAGGCCTTCGCGCTTCAGTTCCAGGATGGTCCTGGCCATCTGTTCGACGATCACCGGCGCCAGCCCCTCAGAGGGCTCGTCGAGCAGGATGGCGGAGGGATTGCCCATCAGCGTGCGCGCGATGGTCAGCATCTGCTGCTCGCCGCCGGACATGCGTCCGCCCGGACGATCGCGCATGCGGCCCAGGTTGGGAAACAGTTCGAACAGGCGCTCCGGCGTCCAGCGCGGCGCGTTCTCGCGCGGCGGCTGGCGGCCGACCTCGAGGTTCTCCATCACGTTCAGGTCGGTGAAGATGCGCCGTTCCTCGGGCACGTAGCCCAGGCCCAGGCGCGCGATCTGGTAGGGCTGTAGGCGCTCGACGCGCCGGCCGGCGAAGGCGATCTCGCCCGACAGCGGGCGCACCAGGCCGATCAGCGATTTCATGGTGGTCGATTTGCCGGCGCCGTTGCGTCCCAGCAGCACCACCACCTCGCCGGCGCGCGCCCTCGAGCGCGATGTCGTAGAGGATGTGCCGCCTGGCCGTAGGCGGCGTTCAGGCCCTGCACCGAGAGCATCGGGCCGCTCGATGGTTCGCGCGGCATGGCTTCAGCGGGCATAGGTCACCCCCTGCCCAGATAGACTTCCTGCACGCGCGCATTGGCGCGCACCTCGCCGGTCTGCCCTCGGCGATCAGTTCGCCGCCGGCCAGCACGATGATGCGGTCGGCGTGCGTGAGAACACCACGTCCATGTCGTGCTCGGTGAACAGCACGGCGATGTTCGAGCCGCGCGCCAGTTCGGCGGCCAGCTGCATCAGCTCGTTCCTCTCGCGCGGCGCCATGCCGGCGGTGGGCTCGTCCATCAGCAGCAGGCGCGGCCGGTTGGCCAGGGCCACGGCGAGTTCGACGCGCTTCAGGTCGCCGTAGGCCAGCACGCCGCAGGCGCGTTCGGCCTGTTCGCGCATGCCGACGCGCGCCAGCAGCGCGTCGGCCTCCTCGACGTGCTGGCGGGTGGCGATGGAGAACAGCGAACCCAGGCGCCGGTGGTGCGAGAGCAGGGCGGTCTGCACGTTCTCGCGCACCGTCATCGAAGAGAAGGTGGCGGTGATCTGGAAGGTGCGGCCCACGCCCAGGCGCCAGATCTCGCGCGGCTTCAGGCCGCGCACCGGCCGGCCTTCGAACTCGATCCCGCCGGCATCGGCGGCGATCTGCCCGTTCAGCATGTTGAAGCAGGTGGTCTTGCCGGCGCCGTTCGGCCCGATCAGGGCCAGCAGCTCGCCGGCGGCGACTTCGAAGGACACGTCGGACACGGCCTGCACGCCGCCGTAGGCCTTCGACAGGTTCTTCACGCGCAGCACCGGCGGATTCATCGCCTGGCTCATGTCGCGGCTCCCGGCGCGGCCTTGCCGCCCGACAGGCGCGTGGCCAGCCGACCCAGGGCACCGGCCAGCCCGCCGGGGAAGGCCAGCACCAGCAGCAGGATGATGGCGCCCAGCACCGCGCGCCAGTAATCGATCTCGCGCGCCACCACGTCCTGCAGCCAGGTGAACACGATGGCGCCCCACACCGGGCCGGTGAGGCTCTGGATGCCACCCAGCAGCACCATGACCAGGCCGTCGACCGAGCGCGGCACCGAGAGGGTCTCGGGCGAGATCGAGCCCTTGGAGAAGGCGTACAGCGCGCCGGCCAGCCCCGCGGCGAGTCCGGCCAGCGTGAAGCCGGCCCACTGCAGCGTGCGCACGTCGATGCCGATGGCATCGGCGCGCAGCGGCGAATCGCGCCCGGCGCGCAGCGCATAGCCGAACGGCGAATACAGGATGCGCCACAGCGCGAACACGCCCAGGCCGCAGCCGGACAGGGCCAGGTAGTAATAGGCTTCCTTGGAGGCCAGCCAGGCGGCCGGCCAGATGCCCACCAGGCCGTTGGAGCCGCCGGTGAAGGCGTCCCACTGGAACACGATGGACCAGGCGATCTGCGAGAAGGCCAGGGTCAGCATGGCCAGATACACGCCGGACAGTCGCACGCAGAACCAGCCGAAGGCCAGCGCGCCGATCGCCGCGCACAGCGGCCCCAGGGCCAGCGCGAGCTCCATGGGCACGCCGCCTTTCAGGGCCAGCAGCCCCGCGCCGTAGGCGCCCAGGCCGAAGTAGGCGGCGTGGCCGAAGGAATGCATGCCGCCCGGTCCCATGATGAAGAACAGGCTGACCGAGAACAGGGCGAAGATCATGATGTCGATCATCAGGATCAGCGTGTAGCCGGAGAACACCGCGGGCAGCAGCACCAGCGCGGCGAGCATGGCCAGGCCGGCCAGCCTGAGCTTGGGCGAGGGCAGGACCAGCGGCGGTTCGACCGCGCCCGAACTGCGCGCCACCGCGGGCGCGCGGCCGAGCAGGCCCCATGGCCGCAGCACCAGCACCACCGCCATGACGATGAACTCCACCACCAGCGTGAGCTTGGAGAACGAGAACACCGCGCCGAACAGCGTGACGTCGCCCAGGCCGATGCAGAACGATTTGATCTCGGCGATCAGCAGCGCGGCCAGGAAGGCCCCGCCGATCGAGCCCAGGCCGCCGACCACCACCACCACGAAGGCATCCGAGATCACCGACAGGTCGAGGAACAGCTGCGCAGGTTCGCGCGGCAGCTGCAGCGCGCCGCCCAGGCCGGCCAGCAGCGAACCCAGCGCGAACACGCCGGTGAACAGCCAGCGCTGGTTGACGCCCAGCGCGCCGGCCATCTCGCGATCCTCGGTGGCCGCGCGCACCAGGGTGCCCCAGCGCGTGCGCGTGAGCAGCAGCCACAGCGCGCCCAGCACCAGCGGGCCGATGGCGATCAGGAACAGGTCGTATTCGGGAAAGCGCCGTCCGGCGATTTCCACCGCGCCGGCCAGGCCGGGTGCGCGCGGTCCGAGCAGGTCCTCGGGACCCCAGACCCAGAGCGCGACATCCTTGACGATCAGTCCCAGCGCGAAGGTGGCGAGCAGCTGCAGCAGTTCGGGGGCGTGGTAGATGCGCCGCAACAGCAGCACCTCGACCAGCGCGCCGAAGACCGCGACGATCAGCGCGGCGGCGATGACGCCGCCCCAGAAGCCCAGCGGCCCGCCGCCCAGCAGTTCGAACAGGCTGTAGGACAGGTACAGGCCGAGCATGTACAGCGAGCCGTGCGCGAAATTGACGATGCGCGTCACGCCGAAGATCAGCGACAGTCCCGCCGCGACCATGAACAGCGAAGACGCGCTGGCCAGGCCGTTGAGGAATTGGATCAGGATTGCGGACGCGGTCATCGGGAAAGTTCGGCAGAGACTGGCATGACCGTCGTGACTGCCGGCGCAGGTGTTCCAGCCTGCGCCTATGTCACTCCGGGGGTACTGGGGGCGGAGGCGCCATGCGCCGAGAGCCCCCTGTTCAAGACTTGCCGTTCGAGGAGGAACGAAGGCTCAGCCATTCGCCCACTCCCCGAACATTTTCAGTCTTACTCTTTACGCATGGCTTTAACCTCCTCGAACGGCGGCAGGAACAGCGCGCCGTCCGCGAAGCGCCATTCGACCATCACGCCCTTGCCGTTCTTCTTGGCCAGCTTGCCCACGTAGGCGCCCATGGTGGACTGATGGTCCACCGCGCGATAGACGATGGGGCCGATCGGCGTGCTCATCTCCAGGCCTTTCATGGCGGCGATCATCTTCTCGGTGTCCACCGCGCCGGCCTTCTTGATCATGTTGGCCACCGAGTACATGGTCGAGTAGCCGACCACGGAGCCCAGGCGCGGGTAGTCCTTGAACCTGGCCTGGTAGGCGGCGAGGAACTTCTGGTGCTCGGGGGTCTTGATCTCGTTCCACGGATACCCGGTCACCACCCAGCCTTCGGGCGTCTCGTCCTTGAGCGGATCGAGGTACTCGGGCTCGCCGGCCAGCAGGTTGAACACCGGGCGGCCCTTGAACAGGCCGCGCGTGTTGCCTTCGCGCACGAACTTCTGCAGGTCCGGGCCGAACAGCGAGGAGAAGATCGCGTCGGGCTTGGCGTCGAGCAGGGCCTGCACCACGGCGCCGGCGTCGATCTTGCCCAGCGGCGGGGCCTGTTCGCCGACGAACTGCACGCCGGGCTGGGCCTTGGTCATCAGCTTCTTGAACGAGGCGGTGGCCGACTGGCCGTACTCATAGTTCGGGTAGACGATGGCCCACTTCTGCTTCTTCAGCTTGGCCGCCTCGGGCACCAGCATGGCGGTCTGCATGTAGGTCGAGGGACGCAGGCGGAAGGTGTAGCGGCTGCCGTTCTCCCAGACGATCTTGTCGGTCAGCGGCTCGGCGGCGACGAACACGATCTTGCGCTGGTTGGCCAGGTTGGACACCGCCAGGCCGACGTGCGAGGGGAAGGTGCCCATCAGCACGCTGACCTTCTCGCGCGCGATCAGCTCTTCGGCCACGCGCACCGCGTCACCCGGGTTGCCGTTGTCGTCGCGCGACACCACTTCGAGCTTGCGGCCGAGCACGCCGCCGGACTTGTTGATCTCCTCGAGCGCGAGTTCCCAACCCTTCTTGTACGGATCCAGGAAGGCGGGGAACACCTTGTAGCTGTTCAGTTCGCCGATCTTGATGGCCTGCGCTTGCGCGCCGGTGCTTGCGGCGGCGGCAAGCACCGCTGCTGCGATCAGGCTGTGCATGATTTTCATGGCAACTCTCCCTCTGTTGGATGCAAAGCGACGCTCGAATGGTACTGCATGCTCAGGAGCCTGCGTTGCGGCGCGCGACGGCCTCGCGCAGCACCGGCAGGAACTGGGTTTCGTAGGCATTGGTGCCGTACACGGAGGCGAGCAGGGTGCGGTCGCCCAGCAGCAGGAAGCGCGGCACGCCGCGCGACGGCCCCATCAGTTTGGCCAGCCACTGCAGATCCTCGGGATAGTGCGCGGCCGTGATCGGCTCGCGCAGCGTGCGGCCGATCACCTCGTGGAAGCGGAACGACTGCGCCAGCGGCGAGGCCAGCAGCTCGCCGCGCGCGCGCGCCTCCCAGTGCTGGCAGTACGGGCAGTCCGGCGTGCCGAGGTAGACCACCTCGAGCACTGCGCCGCGCCGCAGCTTGCTCATGTCGTAGATCTGCGCCGACGCCGCGCCGCTCCACAGCACGGCGGCGAGCAGGGCGCCGAGCAGGCAGCCGAGCGTGCGGCGCAGGGCGCTAGCGCTGGCCATCCTCGCCCTTGATGTCTTTGGCCTGCAGGCCGCCGGCGCGCGCATGGATGCGCGGCCCACAGCTCATGCCGAGGATGAAGACGATCTCGCCGGGGCGCGGACCGTCGGGCACGCGGAACTCGAAGGCGTCGAAGTGGCTGCGCACGTAGGCGGCGTTCAGGTGGTGCAGCGGCACGTCGACGCGCGCGCCGGCGGCGGCCACCTTGGTGGCCGAGGGCACGATGGCCCTGGCTCCGCCCAGCACTTCGCGCATGGCGTAGCCGCCGGGCACGTGCCAGCATGCGCCGTGTTCGAGTTCGCCGTCCACGCCGATGATGGTGGCCTTGCCGTAGGCGTCGATCTTCTCCTTGCCGCCGAGCAGCGCGACCAGGCGGCGCGTCATCTCCAGGCCCAGGGGCTTGAGCGCTTCCATCATCGGCATGATGTCCTCGACGTAGCGCCCGGCGTAGGGGTTCTTCACCACCGCGCAGATCGCGCCGCGCAGCCGGGGTGCGGTGGGCGCGGGCCCGCCTTCGTGCAGGATCTCGTCGAGCTCGACGTGGAACTCGCGTACTTGGACCAGATTCATGTTTGGCTCCCGGCCGGCAAGGGGGATGGGGTTGCGCAGGTGGCGCGATGCGCGCCCTGCAGTGACAGAAAGGCCTCGACGATGAGACCCGCGGCGCGCATGCGCTGCGCCTCGGCCAGGCCGCGTTCCAGTGCCTGCGCCACGGTCGCGGCGTCCAGCGGCGGCACCTCGACGGTGACCGGCAGTTCGCCGAGGTCGGAATCCTCCTTCACGGCGCTCGCCGGCAGGCGGCGGATGCCCGGGTCCTCGGCGTTGACCGCATTGGCGATCAGCGTGGCGGCGGCGTCGGCTTCGGCCGCGCTGGCGGCCAGCACGGTGACCGCGTCGGCGATGCCCAGCGATTGCGAGCGGCCCTTCCATCCCGAGGTGGCGATGCCGCGCACGCCGTCGCGCGCGGCGATGTCCACGCGCCCCTGGACCGCGGCCAGGCCGGGGTCGAGTGCGATGCCGACCGCGAAGCCGGCATCCTGCTCCAGGTGCAGGGCGATGTCGCCGCCGTCGTTCACGCAGGCCTTGTGCAGCTGGCGTCCGCGCAGCAGTGCGGCCAGCAGTTCGTCGGCCACCGCGCCGGCCACGGCGATCATCGGGGTGAGGAACACGCCGCGGTGCCTGCGTGCCGCCGCCACCATGCGCCGTGCCACCGCGCCGCGCACCAGCGGATGCGCCGCTCCGAGCGGCGCGCGCAGCACCGGCAGTTCGGCCACCAGCGTGGGCAGCACATCCTGGAATGCGTCGCTGACCTGCAGGTAGGCGGCCTCGACCTCGCCGGCTTCGCCCCAGGCCTCGACGATGCAGTCGATCGGCCCGTGCTGCAGGTGCAGCCGGCCGTCGGGCAGGCGCGCGCAGAGCGCGGAGAGCGGTGAACCCGGGGTGGGTGCGGCGCTGCCGCCGCTGGCCGGTGCGGCGCTCATAGCGGCCAGGGATTGCCCATGCGCGCGGCTTCGGCGCGGAATTCGGTGCTGCGCAGCACGTCCTCGAGCTTCACCACCCGGCCCAGGTGACCGCCCATGCCGGCATAGGCCACGGCGGGCATGGTGAATTCGATCGGCAGCACCAGCGCGGGGGTGGGCACATAGCCGAAGGAATTCTCCGGCATGGCGAGCACGTCGACCATCACCGTGATGCCGCCGCCGGGCCAGACGTACACCGGTGCGCCGCCGCAGGTCACGCGCGTGATGGCCTCCTTCACCGAGCGCGTCAGGCGCACCGGGTTCTCGGTCACGCCGGCGCGCAGGGATCCGCCGGCGCCGCCCATGAACAGCACGGTGCTCAGGGCCGGCTCGCAGTTCTCGGCGATGCGGTCCACCACCAGCTGCACGGGTGCGGGCATCGGCGCCTTGCGCGGCACCAGCTGCTCGTCGAGCACGAACCACGCCGCGTCCTCGCCGGTGGTCGAGACCATCAGCAGGCGCAGGCCTGGCCACGCGGTCTTGGGATCGATCCTGTCGATGATCGACAGCGGGTCGGTGATCTCGGTGCCGCCCCAGCCCAGGCCGGGTTCGGCGACCTTGAAGTAGCGGCCCGGCGTGGACTTGCGTCCGCGCACGCGGATGCCGGCCGGCTTCATGTCGAGGAATTTGCCGGCCTGGTGTTCGGTCAGCACGCCGGTGATGTGGTCGTCGACGACGATGACTTCGTCGCAATGGCCCAGCCACTGCTGCGCGAAGATGCCGATGGTCGCCGAGCCGCAGCCCACGCGCATGCGCTCCTCGTGCTCGCCGTTGACCACCGGCGGCCGGCCGGCCTGCACACGCACGCTGGCGCCGCCGTCGATCTGCAGCTCCACCTCGCCCTTGTTGGCCAGCGTGAGCATCGTCTCGCAGGTGACGTTGCCTTCCTTCTTGCTGCCGCCGGTCAGGTGGTGCACGCCGCCCAGCGAGAGCATCTGCGAGCCGTACTCCGCGGTGGTTACGTGGCCCACCGCCTCGCCGCCGACGCGCACGGCGGCCTGCTCGGGCCCCAGCCAGCGGTCGGTGTCGATCTTCAGCTTCAGGCCGCAGTAGGAAAAGATGCCTTCGGTGACCACGGTCACCATGTCCACGCCGTCGGCCTGCGAGGCGACGATGAAGGGCGCCGGCTTGTAATCGGGGTAGGTGGTGGTGGCGCCGATGCCGGTGACGAAGGTGTTGGCGGCCGAGACGATGCTGCCGTCCCAGGGCTGGCCGGGCTTCAGGAAGGGCACCAGCCGGCCGCCGGTGTCGACGGCGCGTTGCAGGATCAGCAGCGGGTCGCTGCGCACCAGCCGGCCCTCGACGTTGGCGTAGCGGTCGCAGGCGCCGGTCTGGCCGGTGCGGATGCGGCACAGCACCGGGCAGGCGTCGCAGCGGATCACGTCCGCACCCGCGGGGCCGCTCGCTTCAGGGGCGTCCTGGGGGTCACGCGTGTCGAGGATGTTGCTCATGGCGGTGGCAGTATTTGGTCTGGAATATGGCTGCTGTCGCGGGGTATCGTCGAAAAGTGGCAGTATTTATCGGCGCTGTCGGGGGGCGGCTACTTGTCGAGCAGCGCGCGGCGCAGGCGGTGCGGCAGCACGGGCACGCGCTGCATGCGCACGCCGGTGGCGTTCTCGATCGCGCCGAGGATGGCCGGGGCGGTGGGGATCAGCCCCGGTTCGCCCACGCCCTTGGCGCCGTAGGGGCCCAGCGGTTCGGCGTCCTCGACCAGGATGCAGTCCATCTGCGGCACGTCGCCGATGCTGGGGATCAGGTAGTCGTGCAGGTTCTCGGTGCGCCCGGGCAGGTACTCCTCCATCAGCGCCAGGCCCAGGCCCTGCACCGTGCCGCCCTGGATCTGGCCCTCGACCTGGATCGGGTTGATGGCGCGGCCCACGTCGTGCGCGGCGACGATGGCCAGCACGCGCGTGGTGCCCAGTTCCAGGTCGACCTCGACCTCGGCGATCTGCGCCGCGAAGGCATAGCTCGCGTACGGCACGCCCTGGCCGTCCTCGTCCAGCGGCAGGGTGGGCGGGTCGAACGTGCCTTCGCCGAGCAGCACGTCGCCGTTGGCGTCGGCGGGCAGCGCGGCCAGCGGCACGCGATGCGTGATGCCGTCCTTGCGGAACACCAGCGCGGCGCCTTCCAGCGCCAGCGCATAGCGGCGGTCCAGGTACTCGTTCTTCGGCGCGCCGGCCAGGGCGAACAGTTTGCGGCGCAGGTCCAGGCCGGCCAGCTCGACCGCCTTGCCGGAGACGAAGGTCTGCCGCGAGGCCGAGGTCTTGCCGGCGTCGGCGGTGCGATCGGTGTCGCCCATGACGATGCGGAAATCGCCCATCGGCAGGCCCAGCGCGTCGGCGGCGATCTGCGTCATGATGGTATTGGAACCCTGGCCGATGTCGGTGGCGCCGTTGTACAGCGTGAGCCCGCCGCGTGCCGACAGGCCGATGCGCATGGTGGAGGGATTGACAGCGAGGTGTTGCCGATCCCGTACCACATGCAGCCGATGCCCACGCCGCGGCGCAGCGGCTTGCCGTCGGCGCGCGCGCCGCGGTTGAAGGCGGCGGTGTCGCGCTTGGCCTGTTCCCAGCGCGGACGCAGCGCCTCCAGGCATTCGCCCAATCCGGCCGAATGCTCGAGCACCTGGCCGGTGGCCGTGGCATCGCCGGCCCTGAGCGCATTGCGCAGGCGGAACTCCAGGCGATCGATGCCCAGCTTGTCGGCCAGTTCGTCCATCATCGCCTCGTGCGCGATGGCGCCCTGCGGCACGCCGAAGCCGCGGAATGCGCCGGCGGGGTGGCAGTGCGTGTAGAAGCCGCGGCCGCGCGTGCGCACGTGCGGCACCTTGTAGGGGCCGCTGGCGTGGATGGGCACGCGCGTGGCCACCGTGGGGCCCCAGCTGGCGTAGGCGCCGGTGTCGAAATCGGCATCCACCTCGCAGGCAATCAGGCGGCCCTGCGCATCGCAGCCGAACTTTGCGTGCACCCGCGACGGATGGCGCTTGGTGGTCGAGGCCATGCTCTCGCTGCGCGTGTAGATGCAGGCCACCGGGCGGCCGGTCAGCCAGGCGGCCAGGCCGATCAGCGGGTGTACCGACATGTCGAGCTTGCCGCCGAAGCCGCCGCCGCAGGCGGTGGGCACGATGCGCACCTGGTCCGGGCGCAGCTTCATGACGATGGCCAGTTCATCGCGGTCCATGTAGGGCGTCTGCGTGGTGACGTGCACTTCGAGGCGCGCCTCGCCGCCTTCGCCGCGGCGCACCGCCCAGCCGGCTTCCGGCTCGATGTAGGCGTGCTCGACGAAGCCGGTCTCGAAATGGCCCTCGGCCACCGCCGCGCATTGCGCGAAGGCCGCGGCGGCATCGCCCTTGCGCATCCCGCCGTCCTGCAGCAGGTTGCCGGGCTTGTCGGGCAGCACGCGCGCCGCGTCCGGCGCCATGGCCGCGTCCAGGCCGAGGATCGCCGGCAGCGGCGTGTATTCGATGGGCAGGCCTTCGGTCTGGAAGGCGTCGAACGCTTCCACCGCCTCGCGCGTGCCGACCAGGGCCAGCACGGCTTCGCCGCGAAAGCGCGCCTCGCCATCGGCCAGCACCGGCTGGTCCTTGATGGTGGGGTAGATGCCGAAGCCGTTGGAGGGCACGTCCCTGGCGCTCAGCACGCGCAGCAGGCCGGGCGTGCGCGCCACGAAGGCGGCCAGATCGCCGAGCCTGAAGCGTGCGTGATGGTGCGGCGAGCGGATCGCGCGCAGCCACAGCGCATCCGCGGGTATCTCGTCGGCGCCGTAGCGCTCGGTGCCGTCCAGCTTGGCCGCGCCATCGACCTTCGTGGTGCGCGCGCCCACCGCGGCGCCGACGGCCGGCGCGGCGTCCAGCCTGGGTCGCGCCGCGACGTCGAGCACGGCTTCGACGATCTTCTGGTAGCCGGTGCAGCGGCACAGCACGCCGCCCAGCGCATCGCGCACTTCGGCCGCCGTGGGGCGCTTGCGGCGCGCCAGCAGGTCGGCCGCGGCCATCAGCATGCCCGGCGTGCAGATGCCGCATTGCGCCGCGCCGTGCTTGTGGAAGGCGGTCTGCAGCGCGTTGAGCTTGCCGGACCTGGCCAGGCCTTCGACCGTGGTCACGCTGCGCCCCTCGGCCTGGCCCAGCGGGGTCAGGCAGGCGCACACCTGGCGGCCGTCGAGCAGCACGGTGCAGGCGCCGCAGTCGCCGGCGTTGCAGCCGATCTTGGTGCCGGTGAGGCCGAGTTCGTCGCGCAGCACGTCGGCCAGGCGGGCGATGCGCGGCGACACCGCCTGCACCGGCCTGCCGTTCAGTTCGAAGCCTGCCGGCGGCTCGGCGTGCGGCGGGGTGGCGGCGAACTCGGCGCGCGGTTTGTTCATGCCGCCGCCTCCCGCAGAGCGCGCGGCGCACCAGGGTCAGGGCTGCGTCGCGCCGGTAGGCCGCGTCGGCGCGCACGTCGTCGATCGGGGCGAGCGCCTCCAGATGGGCCGGCTGCACGAAGGCACCGAGTTCGGCGTCCGCGGGCTTGCCGATCAGCGCCATCTCCAGCGCGTGCAGGCGCTGCGCCACCGGCGAGCAGGCGCCCACGGCGACGCGCGCATTGCGCACCTCGCCCGCGGCGGTTTCCAGCACCACGCCGACCATGGCGATCGAGATCACCAAATAGCGGCGCGAACCCAGCTTGAGGAAATGTCCGCGTGCCTGCAGGCCGGGACGCGGCCTGGGGATGCGGATCGCCGAGACCAGTTCGTCGGCGCGGCGCAGCGTGCGGCGCGGCGCGGCGATGAACTGTTCCAGCGGCACCATGCGCACGCCGGCGGCGCTGGAGAGCTCAACCCCGGCGTCCAGCGCCAGCAGCGGCGGCACGCCGTCTGCGGCCGGCGAGGCGTTGCACAGGTTGCCGGCCAGGGTGCCGCTGTTCTGGATCTGCACGCCGCCGACTTCGCGCGCGGCCAGCCTGAGTCCGTCAAACAGCGGCGGCAGTCGGGCGGCCAGCAACTCGCTCCAGGTGGTGGTGGCGCCCAGCCGCCAGTGGTCTTCGGCTTCGGTGATGCCGCGCAGGTCGGCGATGGCGCTGATGTCGAGCACCGCGCCGGCGTCCTGGCGGCCGCTGCGTGCCGGGTAGTAATCGGTGCCGCCGGCGATGACGTCCAGGGCGCGGGCGCTCAGCGCGGCGAGGGCATCGGGCAGGGTCTGGGGACGGAGGTACACCGGGCGTGGCGGGTGGGTAATGGTGCTGGGTTCAGGACAGGAGTCGGGACAGGGGCGGGAGTACGCTTGCCGTTGTTAAGTGTTCACTGAATTAAGGGCGATTAAGCCGTTTCCGCGGTGCTTTTGTCAATGTCTGCGCAATGGGTTTGGCGCGCGCACCGCCTGGGTGCGGGCGCAGCGAGGCGAGCACCACGCCGGTGATGTGCGCCAGCCAGCGCTTGCTCGGCGGTGCCATCAGTTCGCGATTCAGGAAATGGCTCAGCGTGTGCTGGTTGGCCGCGTAGAAATACGCCAGCGCGGCGATCGTGATGTAGACCAGCACCGGGTCGAGGCCGCGGCGGAAGGTGCCGGCCCTGGCGCCGCGCTGCAGCAGGTCGGTCAGCGTGCGGATGAAGGGCGAGGACAGGCGCGCGATGCCGCGCGATTTCTTCACGTTGGCGCCGCCCTGCAGGTTTTCGCTGTTCAGCAGGCGGATGAACTCCGGATGGTCGACGAAGTAGTGCCAGGTGAAGGCCACCAGTTCGCGCATGCCGCGCTCGGGTTCGGTCTGCGAGAGTTCCAGCGCCTCTTCGGCCTGCCACAGCCTGCGGTAGGTCTCCTCGACCACCGCGCCGAACAGCTCGGCCTTGTTGCCGAAGTGGTAGTAGAGCATGCGGTCGAAGCTGGCCGCGCTGCGGCTGATGCGCTCGACGCGCGCACCGGCGAAGCCGCCGCGCGCGAACTCCGCGGTGGCGGCCTCGAGGATGCGCCGCCGCGTGGCTTCGGCGTCGCGCCTGCCCGCCGCGCGCGGCCCGCGCACCGCGCCCGTTGCGCGGGGCCTGGCCGGCGTCTTGCCTGCGGGGCGCGTGGCCATGCCCGGGCTCAGGCCATGCGGCTCAGGCCGCGGCCCGCAGCCGCAGGCCGCGCAGGCACCGGTCGATCCACTGCGCCGTGAGCTTCTCCTGCACGGCGTTCTGCGCCAGGCGCTGGTTCAGCGCGGCGAAATCGACGCGGTCCAGGTCCTGGTCCTGGTTGTAGCAGGAGAACACGAAGCTCTGCCTGCCGGTGGCCGGATCGACGTGCGGCTGGATGCACTGCGCGCAGATCTCCTTCATCATGCATTGCATCGGCGAGTTGATCGAGCCGATGCCGCAGTGCGCGGGCTTGAGGAAGGGTTTGAGCGCGGCGTGGCGCGCGCGGCCCACCGCGGCCATCATGCGGTCGGAGCCGATGGCGATGATGCGGTCGCAATCGGCGTAGGCGATCGCCTGCTCTCCGAGCCTGCCGTCCGCGTAGCTCACCATGGCCTCGACGATGTTGCCGACGAAGCTGCGGTCCTGCGGGCGCGTCGCGGCGAAGCCCGGGGCCTCGTCGCTGCACCAGACCACCACGTCGGCGGCCTTTTCGATTTCCTCGACCTTGTAGCGGTCGATCATCTTCTTGTAGCCGGCGAAGTAGACCACCTTCGACCCCGCCGCGCGCAGCGCCTGGCCGATGGAGAACAGCACGGCGTTGCCCAGCCCGCCGCCGACCAGCACCACGGTTTCGCCGGCCGGGATCTCGGTGGGCGCGCCGGTGGGGCCCATGAGGATCACCGGTTCGCCGGGCTTCAGGTGGGCGCACAGATCGGCCGATCCGCCCATCTCCAGCACGATGGTCGACAGCAGCCCGCGCTCCTTGTCCACCCAGGCCCCGGTCAGCGCCAGGCCTTCCATGGCCAGCACGGTGCCGGCATCGCCGCGGCCGGTGGCGGCGACGCGCGGTGCCAGCGACTCGAAGTTCTGCAGGCGGTAGAACTGGCCCGGCTCGAAGCGACGCGCGGCCAGCGGCGCGTGCACCACGACTTCGACGATGGTCGGCGTCAGGCGGCGCACCTCGTGCACGCGCGGGCGCAGCTGCGCGTTCAGGCGATCGAGGAATCCGGCATCGGACAGCGTGCTGGCGGGCTGCACGCCGGCCAGCACGCCGCTGACCACCGGATAGCCCTGCTTGGCCCCGCCCATGGCTTTCACGACGTTGCCGAAGAAGGAGGGGTGCAGGTCTCCGAAGTAGGAGATGAAGCGTCCGTCGGCGCGCTTGTGCAGCAGCACCTCGGCGCGTTGCGGCTTGGAGATCGAACGCTCGGGCTTCACCGGCGCGCCGCTCTCGTCGCAGGCCTGGAAAGTACTTGCCGTCCAGCTTGAAGGTATCGGCGTCCTCGCGCGCGAGCACGGTGTTGGGTTGCGTGCCCGCGGCCACCAGCACCGAGCGCGCGGGCAGGGTGGTGCGGCCGGCCTCGGTCCACTTGCCGTCCTCGCCCAGGGTCTGCACGGCGAGCTCCAGCGCCCTGGCGTGGCCGAACTCGTCGACCTCGACGCGCGTCGGTGAGAGGCCCTCGGCGAACACGATGCCTTCCTCCAGGGCTTTTTCGACTTCCTCGTGGTTCAGCGTGTACGAGGGGCTGTCGACCAGCCGGCGGCGGTAGGCGAGGGTGACCCCGCCCCAGGATTTGAGCAGCGCGACCAGGTTCGGCGTACGCGCTTCGGCGGCGGCCGCGGCACGCTCGGCGCGGATGGCGCGGGCGTGGCCGAGGAATTCGTCGGCGATGACCAGTTCCTCGCGATTCCAGGGCGCGCGCACGGCGGTCTCGCCGCGCTCGGCGGCCAGGGCCTCGTAACGGGCGAGGAACTTCTCCACCTGCACCACGTAGTAGGCCAGCGACTCGGTAGCCGTGTCGATGGCGGTCAGGCCGCCGCCGATCACCACCACCGGCAGGCGGATCTGCAGGTTGGCGATGGAGTCGGCGCGCGCCGCGCCGGTGAGCTGCAGGGCCATCAGGAAATCGGAGGCCGCGCGCACGCCGCGCGCGAAGCCGTTGGGGATCTCCAGCACGGTGGGACGTCCGGCACCCGCGGCCAGCACCACGTGGTCGAAACCCAGGCCGCCGTCGGCGATCGGCGCGAAGGCGTCCTCGGCGGTCAATGTGCCGCCGAAGCGCACGCCGCCGAAGAGCGCGAACTGGCTGCGGCGCTCGAGCAGCAGGCGCACCAGCTTGAGGAAGTTCTTGTCCCAGCGCACGGTGATGCCGTACTCGGCCACGCCGCCGAAGCCGGCCAGCACGCGCTCGTCGAGGGATTCGTACAGCTCGTTCACGTCGCGGATGGGCTTGAAGGGCGAGGCGCTTGCCCGCCGTGTCCACGCCCGAGTTCGACCGGCAGCGGCTCGATCTTCAGCCCGTCGATGGCGACGACGGTGTGGCCGTCATTCATCAGGTGGTGGGCCACGGTGTAGCCGGCCGGCCCCAGCCGACGATCAGCACGCGCTGCCGCTGGCGGCGCGCGGCACCGGGCGGCGCAGGTTCAGCGGGTTCCAGCGCGTCAGCAGCGAATAGATCTCGAAACCCCAGGGCAGCTCGAGCACGTCTTTCACGGTGCGCGTCTCGGCCTGCGGGATGTTGACCGGTTCCTGCTTCTGGTAGATGCAGGATTTCATGCAGTCGTTGCAGATGCGGTGGCCGGTGGCCGCCACCATGGCGTTGTCCACGGTGATCACGGCCAGCGCGCCCAGCGGCTGGCCGCGCGTCTTGACCATGTGGAACTCGGAGATCTTCTCCTCGAGCGGGCAACCGGCCATGGTCACGCCGAACACGGTCTTCTTGAACGCGGCCGGCGGCGCCACCACGCCGGGTTCGGCCTTGGCTGCCTTCTCCCGCAGGCCTTTGGAGCAGGAGTCCTTGCCCTGTTCATGGCACCAGATGCAGTAGTTGGCCTGGTCCAGGGCGCCGTTCAGGTCGGTGCCCTGGTCGGTCAGCGCGAAGCCTTCGCGGTGGCGCAGGTGCGCGTCCTCCAGGGTGTGCTGCGGGTAGCCGGCGGCGGTGTCGGTGTGCAGCGGCACCAGGCGCATGAAATCGAGCTTGGTCGGCGTCTTGAACAGCACGCCGGCCTTGTGCTTCGCCTTGCCCTGCGGCGTGCCCACGGCCCAGGCCGCATAGTGCGCCGCCAGATCGAGCAGTGCGGCGTTGGCAGCCTCGTCCTTCTGCCATTCGGTCACGGCGCGCGCGTAGGCCAGTTCGCTGAACGGCACGCCGAAGGCCGCGGCGAGTCGCGCCTCGGCGGCGGCCGGGTCCAGGGCGGCGATGTCCTCGGGTCGGGTCTTGTTCACGGCGCGGCGTTGCACGAACAGGCGCTTCACCGTATAGAGCGGCGCCAGTTCGTGATGCTGCGCGGCCAGCGCCTGCAGTTCGGATTCGATGCCGAACAGGCGCGCGATGAAATCCTCGACGTGCGGGGCGAGCGCGATCAGCAGTTCCGATTCGGCCTTGGGCGCCAGGGCGGACGGATCGCGGCGCGCGGCTTCGAGCCGCTCGACCAGGGCGGCGTCGATCTCCCGCACGAAGGCGAGGAAGGCGGCGTCGAGGCGGGGCAGCGCACTGTTGTCGTAGAGGTCGGCGAAGCTGAAGCCGAAGGCGAGGCGGATGCTGCTGGATTCGGACATGCGCGGGATCTATGGAAGGTCGGAGGGCAATCCGGGATTATCCCCGCTCGCCGCAGGCGGCTCAAGGAAACGCTGTTTTGCGCCTGATGCTGGTTTGCATTCGCGCCTCGCCGTCGGCGGCGCGATTCAGGCCCCCAGACCGGCGGCGCGCAGGTCCGCCTGCAATGCCGCCAGGTCCTGCGCACCGAGCGGCTGCACGGGCGCGCGGGTGGGGCCGGCCGCAAAGCCCATGGCAGCGGCCCAGGCTTTCAGCGCGGCGTTGGGCGGACGGCCGGACAGCATGGGGTCCATGACCCAGCGGTTGTAGACCTTGCGCAGCGGCGCGAGGCGCTCGAACGCGGCACGCAGCTCGTCGACCCGGCCGGCGAGGTACAGCGCGCGGTAATCGGCGATGGGCAGGTGCCCGGCGCGTTGATACAGATAAGGCTCGGGATCGGCGAACAACAGCGTCTGGCGATGCGTGAGCAGGTTCTCCAGCCAGTTCTGCTCCATCGGGTCGCTGACCACGACCTTGCCGCCGCAGCTGGCGCGCACCGCGACGCGGTCGGCCAACGCGCCGGCCGCCTTGATGCCCTTCACGTTGGGGATCTCGCACAGGCGCGCGAGCAGGCGGGGTTGAGCATGTAGCCCGCCGCCGGCGTGTTGAAGATGATGACTTCGATGTCCGTCGCGGCGCATACGGTGCGAAAGTATTCGTGCAGCGCCTCGTCGGTGCGCGGGCCCACGGGCGGGTTCATCAGCGCGGCGTAGTGGCAGCCGTGCTCGCGGGCGTGGCGCACCAGTTCGATGGTCTCGGCGATCGAGTGGTGGGTGCAGTTCGGCGCCAGGCCCAGGCGGCCGCCGGCGGCGCCGGCCAGGGTCTCGGTGAACAGCTTGCGTTCCGGCAGGGTGAGCGACCAGTACTCGCCCATCAGCCCGCAATAGAACACGCCGGACAGGTGCAGCGCGTCGACGTACAGGCCGGCGTTGCGGCGCAGGCCTTCGAGGTCCAGGCTGAGGTCGGGCCGGAACGGCGTGTGGATCGCCGCCCAGATGCCGCCGTTCTCGATGCGAAAGGGGTGCGGTTGCATGTGCGCGATCCTGGGGCCGGGTTGGAGCAGCGTGGCAGGCGAGGGTGCATCGATCCTGCACGATAATGCAAGCGCCGATTCGCAGGCTTGCCCCGGCCTGCCGCAGCCTTTAGCATCTTGCCCTCTTCAAAGACAAGGATATCGCCATGCAACTCAAGAACAGCGTGTTTCTCGTGACCGGCGGCGGCTCGGGCCTGGGCGCCGCCACGGCGCGCATGGCGGTCGAGGAACGGCGCCAAAGTGGTGATCGCCGACGTGCAGGACGCGTCGGCCTACGCCAGCGAGCTCGGCGCCAACGCGCGCTACATCAAGACCGACGTGACCTCGGAAGCCGACGGCAAGGCCGCGGTGGACCTGGCGGTGAAGGAATTCGGCGCGCTCAATGTGCTGATCAACTGCGCCGGCATCGCCATCGGCGAGAAGACCATCGGCAAGAGCGGCCCGCACGCGCTGGCAAGCTTCGCCGCGTGATCGGCATCAACCTGATCGGCACCTTCAACATGATCCGCCTGGCAGCCGAGGCCATGGCCAAGGGCCAGCCCAACGCGGCCGGCGAGCGCGGCGTGATCATCAACACCGCCTCGGTGGCGGCCTACGACGGGCAGATCGGCCAGGCCGCGTACTCGGCCTCCAAGGGCGGCGTGGTCGGCATGACCCTGCCGATCGCGCGCGACCTGTCGCGTGACGGCATCCGCGTGATGACCATCGCGCCGGGCATCTTCGAGACGCCGATGCTGCTGGGCATGCCCAAGGAAGTGCAGGACGCGCTGGGCAAGATGGTGCCGTTCCCCTCGCGCCTGGGACGCGCACCGGAGTACGCGCAACTGGCCAGGGCGATCATCGAGAACGAGATGCTCAACGGCGAAGTCATCCGCCTGGACGGCGCGATCCGCATGGCGCCGAAGTGAGCGCCGCGACGAAGAATCTTTGACTTTGTTTTCCGGAACTCGGCTCCTGGAGCGGAGTTCCTGGTCGTCGGCTTGCCGGAAACGGCAAGTCATCCGCCGGCTAGCGGGCGGACGGGGGCAGCGGCTGTTCGCGCATCTGCGTCTTGAACAGTTTCGAGCGCTCGACGTAGTTGGCCGGGATTTCCAGCAGCCGCGCCTGCTCTTCGGGCGTCAGTTCGCGCACCACCTTGCCGGGCGAGCCGAGCACCAGCACGCCGGCCGGGATCTCCTTGCCTTCGGGGATCAGGCTGTTGGCGCCGATCAGCGTGCCGGCACCGATCTTCGCGCCGTTCAGCACCACACTGTTGATGCCGATCAGCGAGCCGTCGCCGACCGTGCAGCCGTGCAGCATGACCTTGTGGCCGACCGTGACGTTGCGCCCCAGGCGCATGGGAAAATCCGGATCGACGTGCAGCACCGAGCCTTCCTGGATGTTGGTCCGGGCGCCGATGAGCACGCTGTCGTTGTCGGCGCGGATGCTCACGCCGAACCAGATGTTGACGCAATCCTCGAGCACGATGTCGCCGACCAGCACGGCGTCGTGGGCGATGTAGTGGTGGTCGCCGAGGAGCTGCACGCGGCGTTCGCCGATGGAGTAGATGGGCATGTTCGACAATCTTGCGGCTGCGGTGGGGCCGCCATGATAGCGCGCTGAAGCTGCCCGGCCCGGCATCCGGCGCATGCAGCCCTGATATCATCGCGCCTCTCGAAGTTCCATCATGCGCCCCAGCGAATCCCTCCACTACGACATCCGCGGCCTGCGGTACCACGTGCGCCACTGGCCGGGTCGCGCCGATCGCCGCATGGTCCTGCTGCACGGCTGGATGGACGTCTCGGCCTCGTTCCAGTTCCTGGTCGACGCGCTGGCCGCCGACTGGGACGTATATGCACCGGACTGGCGCGGCTACGGCCTGACCGACTGGGATCGTTCCGACTGCTACTGGTTTCCCGATTACCTTGCCGACCTCGAGCAGGTGCTCGATCGCATACAGCCGGATGCGCCGATCAACCTGGTGGGCCACAGCCTGGGCGGCAACGTCGGCGCGCTGTACGCGGGCGTGCGCCCGGCGCGGATCGCGAAGTTCGTGAACCTGGAGGGCTTCGGCATGTCGCGCACGCAGTCCGAACAGGCGCCGCAGCGCTATGCGCGCTGGCTGGACGAGCTGCGCGACAAGCCCGCGCTCAAGCCGTATGCCAGCTTTGCGGCGCTGGCCGACCGGCTGCAGAAGAACAACCCGCGGCTGCGCCGCGATCGGGCCGAGTTCCTCGCCCGGCACTGGGGCAGGCCGGCCGAGGACGGCGGCGTGGCGCTGCGCAGCGATCCCGCGCACAAGATCGTCAACCCCATGCTTTACCGCTACGAGGAGGCGCGCGCCTGCTGGGAGCGGATCACCGCACCGGTGCTTTGGGTCGACGCGGCCGAATCGAAGACGCTGGGGCAGATCGGCATCACGCCAGAGGACTATGCGGAACGGCGCGCCGCGCACCGCACCCTGCGCTACGAGACGGTGCAGGAGGCGGGGCACATGCTGCATCACGATCAGCCCGAGCGCGTGGCGCGGCTGATCGAGGATTTCCTGCTGGATGGCGCGACATGAGCATTGCCGTGCCGACCGTGATCGACTTCGACCTGCATTGCCATTCCACGGCCTCGGATGGCGCGCTGGCGCCGGCGGCGGTGGTCGCCCGCGCGGCCGGCCAGGGCGTGCGCGTACTCGCGCTGACCGACCACGACGAAGTGTCCGGGCTGGACGAAGCGCGCGCCGCGGCGCGCGCCGCGGGCATCGCCTTCGTCGACGGCGTGGAGATTTCCGTGACCTGGCGCGGCACCACGGTGCACGTGGTGGGCCTGCGCATCGATCCGGCCTCGGCGGCGCTGCTCGACGGGCTGGCCTCGGTCAAGAGCGGACGGGTCGCGCGCGCGCAACGCATCGCCGCCGAACTGGAGGGTGCCGGCATCCCGGGCACTTTCGACGGTGCGCTCAAGTACGCCGAGAACCGCAGCATGGTCGGACGCACGCATTTCGCGCGCTACCTGGCCGAGATCGGCGTGGTCGACGAACCCAAGGCGGCCTTCCGGCGTTTCCTGGTGCCGGGCAAACCGGGTTACGTGCCGCACGAATGGGCCCGGCTCGAGGACGCGGTGGGCTGGATCTGCGCCGCCGGCGGGCAGGCCGTGCTCGCGCACCCCGGACGCTACGGACTTTCGGCCGGCGCCATGGACGCGCTGCTGGCGGCGTTCCGCGCCGCGGGCGGCGTTGCCATCGAGGTGGTGACCGGCAGCCATTCGCCGGACCAGTACCGCCAGTACGCGGCGATGGCTGAGCAGCACGATTTCCTCGCCTCGCGCGGCTCGGACTTCCATGCGCCGGACGAGGGCGGCGCGGATTTCGGCCGCCTGCCGCCGCTGGCCGTACACCTGCGCCCGGTCTGGCGCGACTGGGTCCTGTAGGGGCTTCGGACGATGGCTCAGTTCTTCAGCCTGCATCCGACCCATCCGCAGGCGCGCCTGGTGCGGCAGGCCGCCGACATCGTGCGCAAGGGCGGGCTGATCGCCTACCCGACCGACTCGTGTTACGCGCTGGGCTGCCACATCGGCGATCGCGATGCCATGGAGCGGCTGCGCCGCGTGCGCGGCGTGGACGACAAGCATCATCTGACGCTGATGTGCCGCGACCTGTCGGAGATCTCGGGCTATGCGCTGGTCGACAACGTGCAGTACCGCCTGCTCAAGCTGGCCACGCCGGGCAGCTATACGTTCATCCTGCGCGCCACCAAGGAAGTGCCGCGCCGCCTGATGCACCCGCGCCGCAAGACCATCGGCGTGCGCGTACCCGACCATCCCGCCACCCACGCGCTGCTGGCCGAGCTCGGCGAGCCCATGCTGTCGACGACCCTGCAGTTGCCGGGGGACGAGACGCCCCTTTCGGATGCCGAGCAGATCCGCGAACGGCTGGAGCACGAACTCGACCTGATCGTCGAGGCGGGGCCCTGCGGCTCGGAACCCACGACGGTGATCGACCTGAGCGGTGACTCGGCGCAGGTGCTGCGGCAGGGGCGCGGGCCCCTGGACGCGCTGGGCCTGCAGCTGGAATAGGCGCCCGGGACGGCAGGGCGGGGCGGCCGCATCTGCTAAAATCGATCGCTTAACTCCCAGCGGCGATGGACATCAATCAACTAATACAGACCATTGCCATCTACTCGTTGCCCGTGCTGTTCGCGATCACGCTGCACGAGGCTGCGCATGGCTATGTGGCCCGGCATTTCGGCGACATGACGGCTTACGCGCAGGGGCGCGTCAGCCTGAATCCGGTGCGCCACATCGACCTGGTGGGAACCATCGCCGTGCCGCTGGTGATACTGCTGGTTTCGGGCGGCAAGTTCCTGTTCGGCTGGGCCAAACCGGTGCCCGTGAACTACTCCGCGCTGCGGCGACCCAGGCCACACATGGCCTGGGTCGCCGCGGCCGGACCGGGCGCCAATCTGATCATGGCGCTGGGTTGGGCCGTGCTGCTCAAGCTGGCCGTACTGCTTCCGGTGAGCGAGTACAGCGAGCCGATGGGGCGCATGGCCGAAGCCGGCGTGCGCGTGAACCTGATCTTCATGTTCCTGAACCTGCTGCCCATCCTGCCCCTGGACGGCGGGCGCATCCTCGCCAGCCTGCTGCCCGGACGCATGGCATGGCAGTACGCACGCCTGGAACCCTGGGGCCTGCCGCTGCTGCTGATATTGCTGGCCACCAATGTGCTCGACGCCGTGCTGACACCCCTGATGGTGTTTTCGGCGGCGCTGATCCACCAGTTTGTCCTACTCTGATCCGCAGGCGACCGAACCATGTATGAACCCCGAGTGCTCTCCGGCATGCGTCCCACGGGTGCGCTGCACCTGGGCCACTATCACGGCGTGCTCAGGAACTGGGCACGACTGCAGAACGAGTATCCCTGCCTGTTCTTCGTCGCCGACTGGCATGCGCTGACCACCAACTACGACGAACCCGGCTCGATCGAGAAGAACAGCTGGGACATGGTGATCGACTGGCTGGCCGCCGGCATCGACCCCTCGCAGTCGACGCTGTTCATCCAGTCGCAGGTGCCCGAGCACGCCGAGCTGCACCTGCTGCTGTCGATGATCACGCCGCTGGGCTGGCTCGAGCGCGTGCCGACCTACAAGGACCAGCAGGAGAAGCTGACCGAAAAGGACCTGTCGACCTATGGGTTCCTCGGCTATCCGCTGCTGCAATCCGCCGACATCCTGATCTATCGCGCCAACATGGTGCCGGTGGGTGAGGATCAGGTGCCGCACGTCGAGTTCACCCGCGAGATCGCCCGCCGTTTCAATCACCTGTACGGCCGGGAAGCGGGTTTCGAGGACAAGGCAAAGGCGGCTGTCAAGAAAATGGGCTCCAAGAAAGCGCGCCTGTTCAACGAGTTGCGCACCAAGTTCCTGGAGCAGGGCGACGACGAGGCGCTGGGTTCGGCGCGCGCTTTGCTCGACGAGCAGCAGAACCTGTCGCGCGGTGACCGCGAGCGCCTGTTCGGCTGGCTGGAGGGCAGCGGCAAGAAGATCCTGGTCGAGCCGGACGCATTGCTGACCGCCGCCTCGCGCATGCCCGGTCTGGACGGGCAGAAGATGTCGAAGTCCTACGGCAACACCGTCACGCTGCGCGAAGACGCCGACTCGGTGACGAAGAAGATCCGTACCATGCCGACCGACCCGGCACGCGTGAAGCGCACGGATCCGGGCAACCCAGAGAACTGTCCGGTCTGGCAGTTGCACCAGGTGTATTCGGACGACGTCAGGCGGCAGTGGGTGCAGACTGGCTGCACCAGCGCCGGCATCGGCTGCCTGGAGTGCAAGCAACCGGTGATCGAGAGCGTGCTGGCCGAGCAGGCGCCGATGCGCGAACGCGCCCAGGCGTATCTGGACGATCCGACCCTGGTGAAGAACATCATCGCCGACGGTTGCGAGAAAGCGCGCAAGCTGGCCGGCGAGACCATGCGCGAAGTGCGCGAAGCCATGGGCCTCGCCTCGAGTTGATGTGGCCCGACTTCATCCCCAGAGGAATCTTCCGATGAGCGACGCCGTGGTCGAAGGCGAGGTGCAGGAGCCGGTTGCGCGCATCTACGGCGAGCCGATGGTCGCCATGCCGCAGGACCTGTACATCCCGCCGGATGCGCTGGAGATCTTCCTCGAGAACTTCGAGGGGCCGCTCGACCTGCTGCTGTACCTGATCCGCAAGCAGAACCTGGACGTGCTCGACATCCCCATGGCGCCGCTGACGCGACAGTACCTCGAGTACGTGGAGGCGATGCGCACCACCAACCTGGAACTGGCGGCCGAGTACCTGGTCATGGCGGCGATGCTGATGGAGATCAAGTCGCGCATGCTCCTGCCGCGCCCGCCCTCGACCGCGGTCGAGGAGGAGGATCCGCGTGCGGAACTGGTGCGCCGTCTGCTCGAGTACGAGCAGATGAAGAAGGCCGCGCAGAAGCTGGACGAACTGCCGCAGCTCGGCCGCGACGTGCTGGCGGTCGCCGTCTGGGTCGAAAAGACGTTCATCGAGCGCATGCCCGACGTGAATCCGCAGGATCTCGCCGACGCCTGGCGCTCGCTGCTCAATCGCGCCAGGCTTTCGGCGCACCACCACGTTTCGCGAGAGGAACTGTCGGTGCGCGAGCACATGAGCATCATCCTGAGAAAGCTCGGTGATGCCAAGGTGGTCGAGTTCGCCGAACTGTTCGACGCCGGCCAGGGCGTGCCCCTGCTGGTGGTCACTTTCATCGCGCTGCTGGAGCTGACGCGCGAGTCCCTGGTCGAGCTCTCGCAGGCTGAGAACTTCGCACCGATTTACGTAAAATTGGCCAATGCTCAATCCCACTGACGCCAAACGCATCATCGAGGCCGCCCTGCTGGCCTCGCAGGAGCCGCTTTCCCTGCATGACCTGCGCAGGCTGTTCGACGAGGAGATCGGCGCCGACACCCTGCGCCGCCTGCTAGGCGAACTGCGCGAGGAGTGGACGCCGCGCGCCGTCGAACTCGCCAACCTGGCCACCGGCTGGCGCTTTCAGACCCGCGCCGAGTTCCAGGGCTATGTCGATCGCCTGAACCCGGACAAGCCGCCGCGCTATTCGCGTGCGGTGATGGAGACCCTGGCGATCATCGCCTATCGCCAGCCGGTCACACGCGGCGACATCGAGGACATCCGCGGCGTCGCCGTTTCGGCACAGATCATCCAGTCGCTCGAAAATCGCGGCTGGATCGATGCAGTAGGCCATCGTGAGGCGCCCGGCCGTCCGGCGCTTTACGCCACCACGAAGTCTTTCCTCGACGACCTGGGCCTGCGCTCCCTGCAGGAACTGCCGCCGCTCGAGGAAGTCGCAAGGACACTGCAACTTGAGCCCGCGCCCACCCAGCAAACCGCCGACACGGGGCAAGCCCCGTCCGAGCCAGAAGACCTCGAGCCGACGGCCGAAGTCGCCGCTGCGCCCGCCGACTCGCCCGAAGGCGCAGACGAGCCCGCGCCGGGCGAATCCGGCGACCTCGACGCCCCGGCCGTCTGAGCCCGGCATTGCACGGCCACCGGCGGCGCCGCCGGCGGCCGAGCCGGTGCGCCTGCAGAAACTGCTGGCGCAGGCCGGGTTCGGCTCGCGCCGAGCCGTGGAGGAGTGGATCGAGGAAGGCCGGCTGACGCTGAACGGCAAGCCGGCCAAGCTGGGCGATCGCGCCACGCTGCGCGACAAGGTCGCCCTGGACGGCAAGCCGGTGGCGTTCGGCCGGCAGGAATCCGAGCAACGCGTGTTGCTGTACCACAAGCCCGAGGGAGAACTGGTGTCGCGCAACGACCCCGAGGGCCGGCCCACGGTGTTCGCCAGCCTGCCCAGATTGCGCGGGGGCAAATGGCAGTCGATCGGCCGCCTCGACTTCAATACCAGCGGGGTGCTGCTGTTCACCACTGACGGGGAACTCGCCAACCGCCTGATGCACCCGCGCTACGAAGTCGAGCGCGAATACGCGGTGCGCGTGCTTGGCGGACTGAGCCTCGAGGAAATGCGCCAGTTGCGCGCCGGGGTCAATCTGGAGGACGGCAAGGCCTCGTTCGACCGGGTCGAGGATGCGGGCGGCGAGGGGGCCAATCGCTGGTACCACGTGACCCTGCGCGAGGGGCGTAACCGGGAGGTTCGCCGGGTGGTGGAGGCGGTCGGCAAGCGGGTCAGCCGGCTGATCCGCATCCGCTACGGCTCGATCGCGCTGCCGCCCCACCTGAAGCCCGGACGCTGGCGCGAACTGGAGCCGGATGAAGTCGCCGGCCTGAGTCCTCCGCAGCGCTCCTGAGCCGCCCCGGAGATTGTCCGGAGAGACAAAATCCGTTATACTTCCAAAGCTTTAGTGGATGGGCTTCGCGCCCATTTTTTATTTGCGCGGCCAGAGCCTTGTTAGCGCTGGTGCACCGGTTCACGCTGCGGATTGTCGGTTGGAATGCCCATGGGGCCTTTGGAAGGGATAGTCGAACCCACCCTCGCGGGCATGGGATACGAACTGGTGGACGCTCAGGCGTCGAACCACGGTCGTTCCCTGCGCATTTTCATCGACAGGCCCGAAGGCATCACGGTGGATGATTGCGCCGAGGTGAGCCGGCAGCTGAGTCGGGTGTTCGCCGTCGAGGGTGTCGATTACGACCGTCTCGAGGTGTCTTCGCCCGGTCTGGACAGGCCGCTGCGCAAAGTAGCCGATTTCGTCCGCTTTGCGGGACAGAAAGCCGAAGTTCGCATGCGGGTGCCGGGTGCCGACGGCCGCAAGCGATACACCGGCACGCTGAAGGGCGTGCAGGACGGCGTGCTGACGCTGGACGTCGACGGCGCCGCGGTGGCGCTGGCTCTGGATGGTGTGGATCGAGCCAAGCTCGTTCCCGAGTTTTGAAAGGAATCGTATGAGTTTCGGAAGAGAGTTGCTGCTGCAGGCCGACGCGCTTGCCCGCGAGAAGAACGTCAGCAAGGACATCGTTTTCTCGGCGCTCGAGATGGCGCTCGCGTCCGCCGCGAAAAAGCAGTTCCCGGATGACGCCGACGTCAGGGTGACCATCGACCGGAACACCGGCAGCTTCGACGCCTTTCGTCGCTGGAAAGTGGTTTCGGACGACACTCTGGAATTCAATCCCGCGCAGATGCTGTATGTCGACTCCGCCCAGGAGCGCAAGCCCGACGCGCAGATAGACGATTACATCGAAGAGGCGCTCGAGCCCATCGATCCGCGCCGCATCGGCGCACAGACCGCCAAGCAGGTGCTGCTGCAGCGCATTCGCGACGCCGAGCGCGAACAGATCCTGAACGACTTCCTGTCGCGCGGCGACGAACTGGTGACCGGCACCGTGAAGCGCATGGAGCGCGGCAGCGCGATCGTCGAGTCCGGCCGCCTCGAGGCGGTTCTGCCTCGAGAGCACATGATCCCCAAGGAAAACCTGCGCGTCGGCGACCGTGTTCGCGCCTGGGTCATGAAAATCGATCGATCGGCGCGCGGCCCGCAGCTGATCCTGTCGCGCACTGCGCCGCAGTTCATCATGAAGCTGTTCGAACTCGAGGTTCCGGAGATCGAGGAAGGCCTGCTGGAGATCAAATCCGCCGCCCGCGACCCGGGCGTGCGCGCGAAGATCGCGGTGCACACCAACGACAAGCGCATCGATCCGATCGGCACCTGCGTCGGCATGCGCGGCTCGCGTGTGCAGGCAGTGACCCAGGAACTCGCCGGCGAGCGCGTCGACATCGTGCTGTGGTCCGCCGATCCGGCGCAGCTGGTGATCGGCGCACTTGCGCCGGCCGAAGTCTCGTCGATCATGGTTGACGAAGAACGTCACAGCATGGATGTGGTGGTGGACGAGGAGAACCTCGCGATCGCGATCGGCCGCAGCGGCCAGAACGTGCGCCTGGCCTCGGAACTCACCGGCTGGACGCTGAACCTGATGACCCAGGAGGAATCGGACAAGAAGCAGCAGGAGGAGAGCGGTCGCATCAAGGAGCTCTTCATGCAGAAGCTGGATGTCGACGAGGAAGTCGCGGAGATCCTGATCCAGGAAGGTTTCTCGACGCTGGAAGAGATCGCCTACGTGCCGATCAACGAGATGCTCGAGATCGAATCGTTCGACGAGGACACGGTCAACGAATTGCGTAGCCGTTCGCGCAATGCGCTGCTGGTGCAGGCGATCGCCAGCGAGGAGAAGGTCGAAGGCGTGGACCAGAACCTGCTGCATCTGGAAGGCATGGACACAGACCTGGCCGCCAAACTTGCCGAAGGTGGGGTGAAGACGCGCGACGATCTGGCCGATCTGGCCGTCGACGAACTGTCCGAAATGACCGGCATCGACGAGGAACGCGCCAAGGATCTGATCATGAAGGCCCGCGCCCACTGGTTTGCCGAGGACGGCGCCGGGACGCAGAAGGAGGCTTCGTAACGTGGCACAAACAAGCGTAGCCCAATTCGCGAGCGAGCTGAAGGTTCCGCCTTCGGTCCTGCTCGAGCAGCTCAAGGCAGCCGGCGTCAGCAAGGCCGTCCCCGAAGACTCGCTTACCGAGCAGGACAAGTCCAAGCTGCTCGATTATCTGCGCCGTTCGCACGGCACTTCCGAGCCCAAGAACAAGATCACCTTGACGCGCAAGCAGACCAGCGAGATCAAGAAATCCGACGCCTCCGGCAAGGCGCGCACCATTCAGGTCGAGGTGCGCAAGAAGCGCGTGTTCGTGAAGCGCGATCCTAACGAGGCGGCGCTCGAAGCGGCCGCCGAAGCGCCGCAGGCTGTCGTTGCGCCGGAGCCGGCGCCGGCCCCTCCCGTGGTTGCCGCGCCTGTCGTCGCACCGGTCGTTGTACCGGAACCTCCGCCGCCTCCGGCGCCCGTGGCGGCAGCCCCGGTGCCGGCACCGGCACCGGCACCTGCTCCCGCTCCCGCCCCGATGCGCCCGACACCGGCCTCCGTGCTGGGTCACAAGGAGGTCGCGCTGCGCCAGGAGGAGGCCAGGCGTCATCAGGCGCTGGCCGACATCCAGGCAAGTGAACTGCGCGAGAAGCAGGAGCGCGAGAAGCGCGATTCCGAGCAGAAGGCCGCGGAGCGCGAAGCTCAGGCCGCACTGGAGAAGGCGCAGGCAGAAGCCGCCAGCAAACCGCCGGCGGCCGAGGGCACGCTGCACAAGCCCAAGCTCAGCGCGGCCGATGCCGCCAAAGCGACTGTCAAGGCCAAGAAGCCCAAGACCACGACGGTGCTCAAGGACGACTCCGCCCGGCGTCCGCATGATCAAGACGCGCGGTGACACCGGCGGGGGAGTGGCTGGCTGGCACGCCCGCGGCGGTCGCCACAAGCCTTCGCACAGTGATGCGGATTCGACGCAGTTCAGCGCACCTTCGGAACCCGTGGTGCGTGAAGTGGCAGTACCCGAAACGATCACCGTCGGCGAACTGGCCCACAAGATGTCGGTCAAGGCGGCCGAAGTGATCAAGGTGCTGATGAAGCTGGGCAGCATGGTTACCATCAACCAGGTACTGGATCAGGAAACCGCGATCATTCTCGTCGAGGAAATGGGTCACAAGGCGAAGGCGGCCAAGCTCGACGATCCGGAGTCCTTCCTGGTGGAGGACGAGCAGCCTGGCGCAGCCCCGGCCGAGCAATTGTCGCGACCGCCTGTGGTCACGGTGATGGGCCACGTCGACCACGGCAAGACTTCGCTGCTCGACCACATACGCCGTGCCAAGGTCGCGGCCGGGGAAGCCGGCGGCATCACCCAGCACATCGGCGCGTACCACGTCGAAACGCCACGCGGCGTGGTGACTTTCCTGGACACGCCGGGCCACGAAGCGTTTACGGCCATGCGCGCCCGAGGTGCCAAGGCCACCGATATCGTGATTCTCGTGGTCGCGGCCGACGACGGCGTCATGCCGCAGACGATCGAGGCGATCAACCATGCCAAGGCGGCCGGCGTGGCCGTCGTGGTGGCGATGAACAAGATCGACAAGCAGGGCGCCAATCCGGACCGCGTGAAGCAGGAGTTGGTCGGCCATGGCGTGATTCCGGAAGAGTACGGCGGAGAGGTGCCCTTCGTGCCCGTATCCGCGCTCACCGGACAGGGTATCGATGAGCTGCTCGAGCAGGTGCTCCTGCAGGCCGAGGTGCTGGAACTCAAGTCTCCGGTCGATGCGCCGGCGAAGGGTGTTGTCATAGAAGCGCGCCTGGACAAGGGGCGCGGTCCGGTCGCCACGCTGCTGGTGCAATCCGGTACGCTCAAACGCGGGGATATCGTGCTGACCGGCGCGGTATACGGTCGTGTGCGTGCGATGCTCGACGAGAACGGCAAGGCCATACAGTCTGCAGGTCCGTCGATCCCGGTTGAGATTCAGGGCCTGTCCGAGGTGCCGCAGGCGGGTGAAGACATGATGGTGCTGACCGACGAGCGCAAGGCGCGCGAGATCGCGTTGTTCCGTCAGGGCAAGTTCCGCGAGGTGAAGCTCGCCAAGCAGCAGGCCGCCAAGCTCGAAGGCATTTTCGAGAATATGGCGGAAGGCGAGAAGAAGTCGCTGGCGCTGGTCGTCAAGGCCGACGTGCAGGGCTCGCAGGAAGCATTGGTCCATGCACTGTCGCGTCTGACCAACGAAGAGGTCAAGGTTACGGTGGTGCATGCTGGCGTGGGCGGCATCACGGAATCGGACGTCAACCTGGCTCTGGCCTCGAGCGCGGTGATCATAGGCTTCAATACGCGTGCGGATGCAACAGCCCGCAAGCTGATCGAATCCTCTGGCGTGGACATCCGTTACTACAACATCATTTACGACGCTGTCGAAGAGATCAAGGCCGCGCTGTCGGGCATGCTTGCGCCGGAACAGAAGGAGAGCGTGCTCGGCCTCGTCGACGTGCGCCAGGTGTTCCGCATCTCCAAGATCGGTACGGTCGCCGGGTGCTACGTGCTCGAGGGGCTCGTGAAGCGCAGCGCCCAAGTTCGAGTATTGCGTGACTCCGTGGTGATACACACCGGGGAGATAGACTCGCTCAAGCGCTTCAAGGACGACGTGCGCGAAGTGAAGTCCGGGTTTGAGTGCGGCATGTCCCTGAAGAACTTCAACGAGCTGAAGGAAGGTGATCAGTTCGAGGTGTTCGAAGTTCAGGAGGTTGCCCGCACGCTGTAGGAACCGGGGCTCAGGCCCCGGCTCTCCTGCGGCCCTCGGGTCGGATCATGGCGCGCAACTCGGGACGGGCTCAGAAGGTCGGTGACCAGATACAACGCGAACTCTCCGAGATTCTGCATCGTGAGTTACGCGATCCCGGGGTGGGGATGATCACCCTTACCGGGGTGGAGGTTTCATCCGATTGCACCCACGCCAAGGTCTATTTCACCTGTCTGGATCCGGCCCACGTTCAGGGCGCCCTGGCTGGGCTGAAGCGTGCGTCAGGGTTCCTGCGCACGCAGCTCGGCAAGCGCATCAAGATCTTCACCACGCCCGAACTGCACTTCGCCTACGACGAATCGGTGGAGCGCGGCGACCGGCTGTCCCGCCTGATCGATCAGGCGAATTCCGACAACCCGGAGAGCTGAAACCATCGCCACGCGGCCTCCGCGGCGGCGCGTCAGCGGCGTCCTGCTTTTCGACAAGCCGACCGGCTTGTCCTCGAATCACGCGCTGCAGGCGGTAAAACGCCTCTACCGCGCCGACAAGGCCGGACACGCCGGTACCCTGGATCCTCTGGCCTCGGGCTTGCTGCCTGTCCTGCTGGGCGACGCGACGCGGTTTTCGTCCTATCTGCTGGATGCCGACAAGCGTTATCGCGCCCGGATTCAGCTGGGCGTGACGACGGACACCGGGGATGCGGAGGGAAGGGTTCTGGAGCGCCGGGTCGTGGACACCTCGCGGGCTGAGGTCGAGGCGATCCTTCCGCGCTTCCGCGGGCCGCAAACGCAGATTCCCCCATGCATTCGGCACTGAAACGCGAAGGTACCCCCTTGTATGTGCTGGCGCGGCGCGGAGAAACGGTCGAGAGAGAACCCCGTCACATCGATATAAAGCTTCTGGAAGTTATTGAATACGAAAGTGAATCTTTTCTTGTCGATGTGGTCTGCACAAAAGGTACCTACATCCGAACGTTGGCCGAAGACATCGGTGCCGCACTGGGCTGTGGCGCCCATTTGACCGAACTTCGACGCACGGCCACGGGCGCCTTGAAGGTCGACGAAGCGGCGACCCTGGACAGGCTGGAGGGGTTGGGCGAGGAGGGGAGGGATGCCTTGCTGGTCCCGGCTGACCGGATGCTGGGAGGGCTGCCGCGCTGTGATCTGGACACGGACCAGCAGCGACGCTTCCTGTGTGGACAGACCGTCCCGCTGGCTTCGCCAGCCGAGGGATTGCAGCGGGTATACGGGATCGACGGCAACTTTCTGGGACTGGCCGAAGCCGGCGCCGGGATGCTGATTCCGCGTCGCTTGTTGTCAGATGCGAATCAGGCTGCGCCAAGCGGCTGAAATTGATCGAAAAACTTGCGATTCGGGTAGAAAACCGGCTAGAATCGCGGTTTCGCAAGGAGAAAACATGGCTTTGCAGGTCGCGCAAAAAGCGCAAGTCGTCAAACAATTCCAGCGGGCGGTGAACGACACCGGCTCGTCCGAAGTCCAGGTCGCCCTCATCACCGAGCGCATCAATGGTCTCACCGACCATTTCAAGACGCACACGAAGGATTTCCATTCGCGGCGTGGCCTGCTCAAGCTGGTCAGCCAGCGCCGCAAGCTGCTTGATTACCTGAAGCGCACCGATGCGGACAAGTACCGCGCCGTGATCGAACGGCTCGGCCTGCGCAAGTAATACCCCGATGCATCTTCCGGAAACGCTCATCCACAAGGTGAGCGTTTTTGTTTTCAGCGCTCGTCCCCCACAGACGTCCGCGCGCTGAGCGCGTGCGTCTGGATCCGGCGACCGCCCTACTCGAATAAGGAATATTCCTTTGAACCCCCTCAAGAAGACGTTCACGTACGGTTCCCACCAGGTCACGCTCGAGACCGGCGAAATCGCGCGCCAGGCGCATGGCGCGGTGCTCTGCACGATTGAAGATACGGTTGTGTTGGCCACCGTGGTGGCCGCCAAGGAAGCCAAGCCCGGCCAGGATTTTTTCCCCCTGACCGTTGACTATATGGAGAGGACTTACGCGGCGGGGGAAGATCCCGGGCGGCTTCTTCAAACGCGAGGGTCGTCCTTCCGAAAAGGAAACGCTGACCTGCCGCCTGATCGACCGGCCGATTCGCCCCCTGTTTCCGGACGGTTTCTACAATGAGGTGCAGGTCGTGGCGACGGTGATGTCCTGCAATCCGGAGATCGATCCGGATATTCCGGCGATGCTCGCCGTGTCGGCGGCCCTGACCCTGTCGGGAATTCCTTTCAACGGCCCGATTGGAGCGGCGCGCGTCGGTTACATCGACGGCCAGTACGTACTCAATCCGACTGCTTCGCAACTCAAGGACTCCAAGCTGAACCTCGTGGTTGCCGGTTCGGAGCAAGGCGTGCTGATGGTCGAATCCGAGGCCATGGAACTGCCTGAGGATGTCATGCTGGGCGCCGTGGTGTACGGACACGAGCAGATGCAGGCAGCCATACAGGCCTGCCACGAACTCGCTGAGGTGGCCGGAAAGCCTGCCTGGGACTGGCAGGCGGCCCCCAAGAACAACCCGCTGATTTCCCGCGTGTCGGATTTGGCGGAAAAGGACCTGCGCGAAGCCTTCGCGATGAAGCAGAAGCAGGTGCGCAACGCCCGTCTGAACGAGATTCGAAAGGCCGCGATCGCCAAGATCGCCGAAGAAGCGCAGGCCGCCGGCACCCCCGTGGATACCAACGAGGTCAAAGACATATTCTTCAACCTCGAATCCAAGATCGTGCGCAGCCAGATTCTTGACGGCGAACCTCGTATCGATGGTCGCGACACCCGCACCGTGCGTCCGATCACGATTCGCACCGGGGTTCTGCCGCGCACTCACGGATCAGCGTTGTTCACGCGCGGTGAGACCCAGGCCCTGGTGGTCGCCACGCTGGGTACCGGTCGAGACGAGCAGATCATCGACGCTCTGATGGGCGAGTACCGCGACCGCTTCATGCTCCACTACAACATGCCTCCGTATGCCACTGGCGAAACCGGACGCGTCGGTACGCCCAAACGTCGTGAGATTGGCCATGGCCGACTTGCCAAGCGCGCGCTGCTGGCGGTGCTGCCCAGTGCCGAGGACTTCGGGTATTCGATGCGCGTGGTCTCGGAAGTCACTGAATCCAACGGTTCTTCGTCGATGGCCTCCGTATGTGGTGGCAGCCTGGCAATGATGGATGCCGGTGTGCCCACCAAGGCGCATGTGGCGGGGATCGCCATGGGCCTGATCAAGGAAGGCAACCGCTTTGCGGTGCTGACCGACATTCTCGGCGACGAAGATCATCTCGGTGATATGGATTTCAAGGTTGCCGGCACGGACAGCGGCATCACGGCGCTGCAGATGGATCTCAAGATCGAGTCGATCACCAAGGAAATCATGCGCGTGGCTCTCGATCAGGCGCGCGAGGCGCGGATCCACATCCTAGACTGCATGAAGCGGTCGATGGAAGGTTCGCGCATGGAGATCTCCACCTTTGCTCCGCGCATCGTGAAGCTGAAGATCAATCCCGAGAAGATCCGCGACGTGATCGGCAAAGGTGGCGTGGTGATTCGCGGTCTGCAGGAAGAGACCGGCACCACCATCGAGATCGAAGACGACGGAACAATCTCCATTGCATCCACCAGCGCGGATGGCGGCGAGCTTGCCAAGAAGAAGATTCTCGAACTGACGGCGGATGTTGAAGTGGGCAAGATTTACGATGGCACGGTGTTGCGTCTGCTCGACTTCGGCGCCATCGTCAGCATTCTACCGGGACGCGACGGCCTGCTGCACATCTCACAGATCAGCAATGAGCGTGTGAACGCCGTATCTGACCATCTGAAGGAAGGCCAGGCAGTTAAGGTCAAAGTGCTGGAAGCCGACGACAAAGGCCGTCTGCGCCTCTCGATGAAGGCCGCCAATGCACCCACGCCGGCGGCCACCCAGGAAGGCTGACAGAACCCCAGCCGCTGCAATGAAAAAGGGGCGCCACGGCGCCCCTTTTCTTTTCTTGCAGAGGACTCTGCTTACTTGGCGACCTGCTTTTCCCTGAGCTCGTCAAGCGTCTTGCAATCAATACAGAGCGTAGCGGTAGGGCGTGCTTCCAGGCGCTTGAGGCCGATCTCCACGCCACAGCTGTCACAGTAGCCGTACTCGTTGGCGTCGATGCGCGCGATGGTCTCATCGATCTTCTTGATGAGCTTGCGTTCGCGGTCGCGGTTGCGCAACTCCAAGGCGATATCCGATTCCTGACTGGCCCGATCATTGGGGTCGGCGAACACGGTTGCCTCGTCCTGCATGGTATGAACCGTGCGATCGATCTCTTCGGACAGTTCGGCCTTCAGTTGCTCCAGGATCTTGCGGAAGTGCGTGCGCTGCTTCGCGCTCATGTACTCCTCACCCTTCTTGGGCGAGTACGGCGTGAAGCTCTTCCGAGACAGTTCCAAGGCCATTTGAATCCAGTGGGGCAAAAAGGAAAGCGGCTTTTTAGCAGAAAAGCCCCCCCGTCGCAAGCAACCCCTGTGCCCCGCCGCTTTCATTGCTGCGCTCCGCAGAACGGCGTATGATTCGTGCCCTTTTCGGGGTGTAGCGCAGCCTGGTAGCGCGCTTGCTTTGGGAGCAAGATGTCGGGAGTTCGAATCTCTCCACCCCGACCAGATTCCGTCTCCACGCTGCCCGTAGCTCAACTGGATAGAGCACCAGCCTTCTAAGCTGGGGTCGTGGGTTCGAGTCCCGCCGGGCAGGCCAATTGCAGCCGTCTTTGGCAACAAGTAGTAAAATGCAGACCGCAGTTGCAGTCAGTGGTGGCCGTAGCTCAATGGTAGAGTCCTGGATTGTGATTCCAGCTGTTGTGGGTTCGAGTCCCATCGGCCACCCCATCCTCCCGCAGTACCTCGCGGCTTTCCTCAAGCCGGCAACTGCTCCCGCTCCAGCAGGAACACCATCCCGTCTCCGGCACTCGTTTCCAGCCAAAGGAAGGGCAGGTTAGGAAACGCGCGCTCAAGCGCGCGCCGGTTGTGGCCGATCTCGCAGACCAGCATCCCGCCGGGATTGAGTCGGGCGCGGGATTGATTCAGGATTCGACGCACCAGATCGAGACCGTCACGTCCGCCGGCGAGCGCCATGCGCGGCTCATGCCGATACTCCGCGGGCAGTCGGCGCATCGAAGGCGCGTCGACGTACGGAGGATTGCTGAGGATGATGTCGTAGCGACGGCGCGAAACGCCTGCAAACAGATCAGAGTGGATCAACTGGATACGGCTGCGCAGGCGGTGCATGACAACATTCCGGCCGGCCACCTTCAGTGCGCCGGATGACAGGTCGACTGCGTCTATCTTGGCGTCAGGAAACGCCTGCGCTATCAGGATGGCCAGGCAACCCGAACCTGTGCATAAATCGAGCGCACGCCGTACCGGGCGACGCAGCAACATCTGCAGATCGCCATCCAGCAACTCATAGATGAAAGAGCGGGGGACGATTACACGCTTGTCCACATAAAAGCGTGTATCACCCAGCCACGCCTCTCGAATGAGGTAGGCTGCCGGGATTCGCTCTCTTATGCGACGCTCTACCAGTGCCAGCAGTCGCTTTCGCTCGACTGCGGCAATGGGCCGCTCGAAGTGCGCTTGAAGCTCGTCTGGGGTAATGCGCAGAGCGTGCAACATGAGCCAGGCAGCTTCGTCACGCGCATTGTGCGTGCCGTGCCCATACGTCAGGGATTGGGCGGAAAGCCTCCTTACTGACTCCCTGAAAGCCCGGTGTACAGATTGCGGGTTTGATGCTGTAGATGACATCACCCGACCTCAAGGCAGCAGGGCGCGCATCGCTTCGAGATAGATTCGCGGCAAGCGCTCCAGCGCATCCAGGTCAATATGCTCGTTTAACTTATGAATGCTGGCGTTGACCGGTCCGAGTTCGACGATTTGCGGGCAGATGTCGGCGATGAAGCGACCGTCCGAGGTGCCACCGGTGGTCGAGAGCTCTGCCTCTACGCCTGCAACTTCACGTATGGAAGTCTGCACGGCCGCAACCAGTTCGCCACGCTGAGTCAGAAACGGTTTGCCTGAAAGATTCCATTCGATGGAAAAATCGAGAGCATGACGTCGGAGTATTTCCTCGACCCGAGCACGCAGTGATTCGGCCGTGCTTTCCGACGAGTAGCGAAAATTGAAATCGAGTTCAAGGCTGCCCGGCACGACATTGGTCGCGCCGGTACCTGAGTGGACGTTCGAAACCTGGAACGAGGTAGGCGGGAAATACTCGTTACCTTCGTCCCATTTCTCCACCGCGAGCTCGGCCAAAGCGGGGGCGAGAAGCAGAATGGGGTTCTTCACAAGATGCGGATAGGCGATATGTCCCTGTACACCGCGCACCGTGAGCTTCCCGGAAAATGATCCCCGCCTGCCGTTTTTGATCATGTCGCCGAGAACGTTCACCGAAGAGGGTTCGCCCACAATGCAGTAATCGATGGTTTCGCCACGCGCCTTGAGCTTTTCGACAACACGCACCGTGCCATTCACCGAAGGGCCCTCTTCGTCCGAGGTGATGAGGAACGCTATCGAACCTGCATGCTGCGGCCGCTCGGCCACGAAAGTCTCCGTCGCAACCAGGAACGCTGCGATAGAGGATTTCATGTCGGCTGCACCGCGACCGTACAGCTTTCCGTCGCGTATGGTGGGCATGAAGGGGTCGGACTCCCACTGGTCAAGTGGGCCTGTGGGGACCACATCGGTATGACCTGCAAAGCACAGCAGCGGCTTGGCGCGGCCACGTCGTGCCCACAGGTTGATCACGTCCCCACAGCGGATTACTTCGCACTCGAACCCGATACGGCTCAGGCGTTCCGCAAGCAGCTTCTGGCAGCCCCCGTCTTCGGGTGTGACCGATCGACGGCGAATCAGATCCTGCGTGAGTTCGAGTGCGTTCAAACGGTCATCCTGCCATGTCTATCTTGAAGTCGTTGAAGGACGCGCCGCCTGCTTGCGCAGGGGGCGATTCCTTTTTCTCGTCCTGCTTAGGCTCTTCGGACGCCGTCTGACCGGTGATCTCTCCGGCTGTTGCCTGGTTGATCAACCACAGCATGTTGGTTGCGGAATCCGCATTCGCCAGGCACTCCTCTTGGGTGATCTTTCCTGCCATGAAGAGATTGAACAGTGCCTGTTCGAAAGTCTGCGAGCCCGGTGACATGCTTTTCTCGAGAGCGTCCTTGATCTCATTGATCTCGCCTCGTTCTATCAGCTCGGACACGTGCCGCGTATTGAGTAGAACTTCCACGGCAGCAGCGCGTCCGCCATCCTTGGTCTTGACCAGGCGTTGTGAAATGATCGACTGAAGCGCCGCTGATAGATCCAGAAGAAGGCTGGGTCGGTTCTCCAGCGGATAGAAGTTGATGATCCGGTTCATCGCGTGATAGCTGTTGTTGGCGTGCAGCGTTGCCAGAGCCAGGTGTCCCGACTGCGCATACGCCAGCGCCATCCCCATGGTGTCCTTGTCGCGGATCTCGCCAATCAGAATGCAGTCCGGGGCTTGGCGAAGCGCGTTCTTCAGGGCGACACCGAAAGCTTTGGTGTCCGTTCCGACCTCGCGCTGATTCACGATGGATTTCTTGTTCTGGAAGATGAACTCGACGGGATCTTCAAGAGTCAGTATGTGCCCCGACTTGCGCTCGTTTCGATAATCGATCATGGCTGACAGGGAAGTCGACTTCCCTGAGCCGGTGGCACCCACCATGAGTATCAGGCCGCGCTTGGCCATGATGACCTCCTTGAGCACCTCCGGTACGCCGAGTGAATCCAGCGGAGGAATTGCTCCCGGAATATAGCGAACAACTACCGCAGGCGTTCCCTTCTGCCTGAATGCACTGATCCGGAAGCTGCCAATACCTTCTATTGCGAAGGCAGTGTTCAGCTCCATCTCGTCTTCGTACTCCTTGATCTGCCGCTCGTTCAGAACCTCATAAAGCAGTGTCTTGACGGTATCCGCGGTCATCACCGACTGGTTGACGGGCACGGCGTTGCCGTTCAGCTTGATGTTTATCGGAGCACCGACCGAAATGAAGATATCCGAAGCCTTCTTCTCCGCCATCAGCTGGAACAACCGCTTCATCGCCGACATGTTCGCCCCCAGAATTCGGTCAAAATCAGTTCAATCACCGCGCAGAAGATCGTTCAGGCTGGTTTTCGCCCGAGTCTTGGCATCCACTCTCTTGACGATTACCGCGCAGTAAAGCCCGTACTTGCCATCGGCTGAAGGCAGGGTGCCGGGCACCACCACGGACCCGGAAGGGACGCGGCCGTAAAGAATCTCGCCGCTGGATCTGTCGTAAATACGCGTGCTCTGCCCCAGGAACACCCCCATGGAGATCACGCTGTTTTCCTCAACGATCACACCTTCGACCACCTCGGAGCGGGCACCGACAAAGCAGTTATCTTCGATGATCACCGGATTGGCCTGGATGGGCTCAAGCACCCCCCCTATCCCGACACCACCGGACAAGTGCACGTTCTTGCCGATCTGTGCGCATGAGCCGACGGTGGCCCAGGTGTCGACCATGGTTCCTTCGTCCACGTAAGCACCGATGTTGACGTAGGAGGGCATGAGCACGACGTTCCTTGCCAAGTACGATCCACGTCGCGCCATGGCGGGAGGAACAACCCGGAACCCTCCGGCAGCGAAAGTATGGGCATCATAGGAGGAGAACTTACTCGGCACTTTGTCGTAGTACCGGGTTTCTGCGCCTTCCATGACGGCGTTGTCGGCGAGTCGGAACGATATCAACACAGCCTTCTTGATCCACTGATGTGTGACCCAGGCACCAGAGGATTTCTCGCAGACCCGAAGAATCCCTGCGTCGAGACCTGCAATCACATGCTCTACGGCGTCCTTGACGATCTTCGGAGCGGAGGAGGGAGTGAGGTTTGCGCGGTCATCCCACGCCTGATCGATGATTTTCTGTGCGTCTTGCATGGTTTCGCTTCAAAGAGAGTTGGAAAACTGCGTGATGCGCTGCATGGCCTCGACGCATTGCGCCTTCGGCGCAACCAATGCCACGCGGACGTAATTCTTGCCGGGATTTTTCCCCGCCGGACTCCCGGGCCAAAAAGCTGCCAGGCAGTACCGTGACGTTACGCATACGCAGCAGATCGCGCGAAAATACGGTGTCGTCGATCGGGCAGCGGATCCAGAGATAAAACCCGCCTTCCGGCATGCAGGTTTCAAGCGGAGCCGCGATCAGGGGCAGCACAGCGTTGAACTTGTCAGCGTACAAGGCGCGATTCTCTACCACGTGTGCCTCGTCATTCCAGGCCGCTATGGATGCCTTTTGCACCGACACGCTCATTGCTCCGCCGTGATAAGTGCGATAAAGCAGAAAGCTCTTCAGCAGGGCAGCGTCTCCAGCGACAAATCCGGAGCGCATTCCAGGCGCGTTCGAGCGCTTGGACAGACTGGAGAACACAACGAGGCGGCGAAAATCACTTCGCCCAAGGGACTCCGCCGCCTGCAAGCCCCCCATCGGCGGCGTGCCGTAGAACAGTTCCGAATAGCATTCGTCCGACGCAATCACGAATCCGTAGCGGTCCGAGAGCTCGAACAGGCGTTTCCAATCGGAAAGGTTCATCACCGCGCCGCTGGGATTCCCCGGTGAGCAGGCGTACACCAGGCGGACCTTGCGCCAGGTAGATTCGTCGAGCGCGCCATAATCGACCTTGAATCCGGATTCAGCAGTAGCATTCAGGTAAACCGGCGTCGCACCGGCCAGCAAGGCTGCGCCCTCATAAATCTGGTAAAACGGATTCGGACATACTACGAGAGCGTCACCCGAGTCTCCATTGATGATCGTTTGCGCGAAGGAGAATAAGGCTTCGCGCGAACCGTTGACGGGCAGCACATGGGACATGGGATCGATCGCCCGTAGGCCGTAGCGGCGCATCAACCAGCCGCAGATGGCTTCTCTTAGTTCGGGCAGGCCTGCGGTGGCTGGATATACCGCGACTCCATCGAGCGCCGCTACCAGCGCCTCCTTGACCAATGCAGGAGTCGGATGCTTTGGTTCGCCGATCGACAGATTGATCGCTTGATACAGAGGATCAGGCGACACTCCGTCAAACAAGGCGCGAAGCTTCTCGAAAGGGTAGGGCTGCAGGCGTGCAAGCCTGGGATTCAAACTGGGGACAACGTCCGGCGGGACATGGGTGACGATGCCCATTTCAGGTACCTGCACGCGGATCGGCCGAGCCCAATGAGTCCAGCGGTACGTGAGGAGCCGGACGCCACCCCCGCTTCCTGTGCTCGACCACAACAGTGGTGAAAATTCCGCCACGCACATAAAAGCGCGCCGCCAGGCGCATATAGCGCGGCTTAGCAGCCTTCACCAAGTCGTCGAGGATCTTGTTGGTAACTGCCTCGTGATACGCGCCTTGATCACGATAAGACCAGATGTAGAGCTTCAAAGACTTGAGTTCTATGCACCAGCGGTCCGGCACGTAATCGAGAATCAGTGTGGCGAAATCCGGCTGCCCAGTCATGGGACAAAGGCATGTGAACTCGGGAATCTCCATGTGAATGCGGAAATCCCTGCCGGCGCCCGGATTGGGAAAGGTCTCAAGTCGGGTGCTGGGTCTGGCGCGCATAGGGAAAGGGCAGTGCGAAGAGGCTGGCGAAACTGTGAAAATGGTATCATAGCCTGCTGGAACAACGCGGCATTTCCTCGCAGCAATTGCACTACTGCGGCCCCCATATCCCTCACTCGAATCCGGCTCCGTGCGACTCACCCAACTCAAGCTTTCCGGCTTCAAATCCTTCGTCGAACCGACCTCGATTCACGTACCTGGCCAGCTGGTCGGTATCGTAGGCCCGAACGGTTGCGGCAAGTCGAACGTGATCGACGCCGTACGCTGGGTGCTCGGGGAGACCAGAGCCTCAGCGCTGCGAGGCGATTCGATGATGGACGTTATCTTCAACGGCTCAGTCAACCGCAAGCCGCTCGCGCGCGCCAGCGTCGAACTCATGTTCGATAACTCGCTAGGTCGTGCGGCGGGACAATGGTCGCAGTACGCGGAAGTCTCTGTAAAGCGAGTTCTGCAGCGCGACGGTGAGTCGTCCTATTACATCAATAACACACACGTTCGGCGCCGCGACATCACGGACATGTTCCTGGGTACAGGTCTCGGGCCGCGTGCTTATGCGATCATCGAGCAAGGGATGATTTCCCGGGTCATCGAGGCCAAACCGGAGGCACTTCGCGTTTTCCTCGAAGAGGCCGCTGGAATCTCCCGTTACAAGGAAAGGCGGCGCGAGACCGAGAACCGATTGTCCGACACCCGCGACAATCTTTCGCGGGTCACGGACATACGCACCGAATTCGGCGTACAGAGCGAGAAACTCGAAAAGCAGGCTGCGGTTGCGAGCCGGTACAACGAGTTTCAGGCAGAGCTTCAGCTCAAGCAGCAGTTGCTCTGGTTTCTGCGTCGCCGGGATGCTGCCGCCGAGCGTGAACGCCACTCGCAGGACATTGCCCGCAGCAGCAACGAATTGGAAGCCGAAACCGCACGGCTGCGTGAGATAGAAAGTCGCATAGAAACGGCGCGTAGTGCCCACTATAGCGCCGGTGACGGAATGAACGCAGCACAAGCCGCCCTGTACGGCGCGAACACCGAGGTAGCCAGGCACGAGTCGGAACTAAGGCACGTGGAGGAGTCTCGCCAGAGGCTTGAGAATCGGCACGTGGAGTTGCGTGCGCAACTCGGCTCCTGGCGTGAGCAGCGCTCGCAGCTCACCCAGGCTTTGCACATGTGGGCTAGCAGGCAAGGAGGGGCAAATCAGCGCGTGGATGCGTCGCGCGCCGATCTGGAAGCGCGTACAGCAAGGTTGCCGCAGGCTGAGCGGGATTTTCGCCAGGCACAGGATCGGCTCAACGAAGCACGCAGCCAATTGATGCAGGCCGAGAGTCGCTATCAGCTCGAGCAGACCAATCTTGGCCATGTCGCCAAGGCCCTGCAGACGCTGGATGAACGCGGCGCCCGCCTGCAGTCTGAGCTTTCCGCGCTTGAATCTCCCGACCCTGAAGGACTTGATGTTCTTACGGAGGAGGCGTCCAGACTTTCCGAGACGCTCGAATTCGAGCGCTCGCGCTTCGCGTCCCTGGAAAGCCTGGTGGCGCAACGGGAACTTGAACGGGGCGAAGCGCAAGCTTCACTGCTTGCTTTGGAGAGGGAGCATGCCAATCTTGCCGCACGCCTGAACGCCCTGCGGCAGATACAGTCCAAGATCGAAGAGAACGGGAAGATCCACGCTTGGCTTGCACGCCACAGTCTGGATACTCTGCCCAGGGTATGGGAGAAATTGCGTATTTCTCAAGGCTGGGAAACTGCCTTCGAAGCCATACTTCGCGAGAAGCTTCACGCTCTGGAGTTGACCCAGCCCGGGCTGCTCGAAACTCTGCTGAACGACGCCCCTCCTGCGAAGGCAGTGACATACTCCCAAGGTGCAGCCACCGAACGTCGTTGCGTGGAGGGGTTTACCCCGTTGCTGGATTTGGTCGAAGCGAGCGAGCCAGCGCTTGCCGGTGCGCTTGCCGACTGGCTGGTCGATATACATGCAACTGACGGCGTGCCTTCGATTGAGGTACGTGCGTCGCTACCAGCCGGTTGCATGCTTGTGAATCGTCAAGGCCATCAGTTCACCAGGCATTCGGTCAGCTTTCATGCTCCGGACGCGGAAGACAATGGGATGCTGGCGCGGCAGCGGGAGATCGAGGGTCTCGCGGCGGACAATGACGTTCTTGAGAACCGGGTTTCCGAGGCTCGGTCTTTGCTCGCGATTCGAGAAGCGGCACTTTCCGAGGCCTCCGCAGAGATTGCCGGAGCGCGGGAGGGACTTGCTAGCATTCAGGAGCAGGCTCACCAGGTCGAAGTCGACAGCCTGATGCTGTCGCAGAAGCTTGCCCAGTTCCGCGAAAGGCAGGACAAGCTCGGAGCCGAATTGGCGGAGATCGCTGCTCAGCGTGAGGCGGAAGCGGGGCGTCGTCTCGAAATCGAAGCCTCAGGCGAGCAGGTGCGCACGAGCATTTTGGAACTTCAGGCGCAGCTCGATGATGCGAAGGTGGCACACTCGTATTCAGAAACCGCGCTCACCGACCAACGTCGCGAAGTTCAACAGGCCGAACGCGAGGCTCAGGAAGCACTGTTTGCCCAGCGTGAATGCGTATCCAAGATTGCCGAGATCGACAGCTCCGTGAGAGTGGTCGACCAGCAGATTGACAGTGCCGATCTCGACATCGCGAAGCTGACCGAGGAACTGGCAGTCGATCCGATTCCCGAGGTACGTGGCAGGCTAGACGCCGCGGTCGAGATCAGGATGGGATGTGAAAAGACGCTCTCCGAAGCGCGCGCCACCGTGGAAGCCGCGGCTGCCGCTCTGCGAGAGACGGAAGAAGAAAGACTCCAGACAGAGAGCAAGATCAACCCGTTGCGTGAGCGCATCGGGGAGCTGCGCCTGAAGGAGCAGGCCGCCAGCATCAATCATGAGCAGTTCGCTTCCCAACTCATGGAAGCCAACGCCGACGAGACGGTACTTTCTGCTCAAGCAGAGTCAGCACCTCGCCCCTCAGCGTTGCAAGGCGAGATCACGCGATTGAACCAGGCGATTTCGGAACTCGGTGCGGTCAATCTGGCAGCACTTGAGGAGTTGAAAACCAGCGCCGAACGCAAAGGCTATCTGGACGCGCAATCCGCAGACCTCGAAGAAGCGGTTCAGACCCTTGAGGATGCAATTCGTCGCATCGACAAGGAAACCCGCGAACTCCTTCGTGAGACGTTCGAGAGCGTGAACCGTCATTTCGGCACCCCTTTTCCCCATGCTGTTTGGAGGTGGAGAAGCGAAGTTGACAATGACCGGCGAAGAAATTCTCGACGCAGGGGTGCAGGTCATGGCTCAGCCGCCGGGCAAACGCAACAGCAGCATTCACCTTCTCTCTGGTGGAGAAAAGGCGCTCACGGCAATCTCGCTAGTCTTTTCCCTCTTCCAGCTCAATCCGGCGCCGTTCTGCCTGCTGGACGAAGTGGATGCGCCGCTGGACGACTCAAATACGCAGAGATTCTGCGATCTGGTGAAGAAGATGTCCGGACAAACCCAGTTTCTTTACATCAGTCACAACAAGATCACCATGGAAATGGCCAGCCAACTGGTGGGCGTGACCATGCAGGAATCCGGCGTGTCGCGCGTGGTTGCGGTAGATATCGACCAGGCGTTGCGGATGCGCGAGGAATTAGCCGCCTGATCCGGATCATGAGCGAGTTCCAGCTCAGCCTGCTTGTTATTGGCGCCGCAGTAGTTGTTGCGGTATTCGCCTATAACAAATGGCAGGAGGCTCGTGCGCGCCGTTTTGCCAAGCATGCCTTCGAATCCAATCACATCGATGTGCTAACCGAGGCCGCAGAGATATATCGCAAGCCCGCCAGACCCGAAGGCGCACCTTCAAGAATTGAGCCCCCGGAGCAGGGCATGTCGCAGGTGCCAGTCAGTGAGAATACTCAGTGCCCATATGCCACTCCGATTGACTACACCATGGAACTGGTCGGCGAATCGAACTTCGCCGGATCCATCTTCCAAGAGTATTGGCAGTCTGCCGAGCATCGTTTTGCAGCTCGTTTGCGTTTTTTGGGTGGAGAAGGTGCAGCGCTGGCGCCTGTCGAGGCAGGCGGAAAATACCGAAGATTGGAGGCCTCCCTCCAGCTTGTCAGCCGATCCGGAGTAGTTAGCGAGAGCGAGTTGCTTGAGTTCCGTTCGGCTGTCGAATCGCTCGCAGCTCGCCTCGGCATTTCCGTCCAATCTCCAGAGATGCGCGAAGCCTTGGAGCGCGCCCGCAAACTTGACGAAATCTGCGCAGAATCCGATATCGAAGTCGCGTTTCACGTCGTTGCCGCTGACGACCAGTCGATTGACCCTGTCAGGGTGCACGAGCTAACTATTTCGGCTGGAATGTCCCCGCGTATCGAAGGCGGATATTCATTCCGAGATTCAGGTGGACGCGAGATCTTTGTTCTGTCTGAGGGGGAGATGCCCGCTTCTGGCCAATCAACCAGACGTCCTTGCCTGACCATCAGCATGGACGTGCCGCGCGCACCAGACACTCAAATGAGCTTCGAGCTCATGGTCAACTTCGCCCGCCAACTTGCCTCAGATCTCGGTGGATCGTTGGTCGACGACAACAATCGCACAATCGACGAGAAGTCCCTGCAGTCTATCGTGCAACAACTTACCAAAGTTCGTGCAACGCTGGAGACGGCCGGCGTCGTACCAGGCAGCGATATGGCTTTGCGACTGTTTTCTTGATTACAGGAATGACCGGAACCGAGAACTGGCGATCTGAGGCGGAAACCCTGCGTCGGGAGATCGAGGAGCACAACCGGCGGTACTACGTCCTTGATCAACCTTCGATCACAGACGCCGAGTTCGACAGAATGTATCGTCAGTTGCAGGATCTGGAGGCTGCACACCCGGAACTGATTACACCGGCTTCACCCACTCAGCGAGTAGGCGGCGCTCCAGCACAGCATTTCGAATCGGTGGCGCACCGCCTGCCGATGCTTTCTCTGAACAACGCGTTTGAAGACCAGGATGTACGGGCGTTTGACGAACGTGTGAGAAAGTCGCTGGATGTGGAGCAGGTTGAGTACGCCGTGGAGCCCAAGTTTGATGGACTTGCCATCAGCCTGAAGTATTTGAACGGTATCCTCGTCCAGGGAGCCACGCGTGGCGATGGCGAAATGGGCGAGAACGTGACTTTGAATCTGCGCACCATCCATTCGATCCCTCTATCGTTGGACAAGTCGGTATGTCCGAGAGAACTGGAGGTTCGAGGTGAAGTGGTCATGCTATACCGCGAGTTCAAGGAGCTTAACGAGCATCAGCGCGCGGTTGGTGAGAAGGAGTTCGCGAACCCAAGAAATGCCGCTGCCGGCAGCCTAAGACAGCTCGATCCGCGCGTTACTGCAACTCGTCCACTTCGATTTTTCGCCTATGGCGTTGCAGACGCCGGATCGAGTTCCTGGACTACGCATGCAGAGTCACTCGAGTTTCTTGCGAAAGTAGGTTTTGTCGTATCCAAAGAGTGTGCGGTGGTACAAGGCGTCTCGGGATTGCTCGACTACTACGCCAGAATCGGAGAGAGCCGCGCTGCGCTTCCATACGCAATAGACGGGGTGGTTTACAAGGTGAATCGTCTCGATTGGCAGAGGTCGTTAGGCCATGTCTCACGCCCCCCGGTTTGCGATTGCACACAAGTATCCTGCCGAGGAAGAGTCGACTGTCGTCATTGGTATAGAGGTGCAAGTTGGTCGCACGGGTGCACTTACACCGGTGGCGAGACTGAAGCCCGTTTTCGTGGGTGGGGTCACGGTAACTAGTACTACGCTGCACAACGAAGCAGAGCTGCGCAGAAAAGACATTCGAATCGGTGACACGGTGGTTGTACGCAGGGCCGGTGACGTGATACCAGAAATCGTGTCCGTTCGCCTGGATCAAAGACCTGGAGATGCAGTCGAGTTCATGATGCCGGAGCGGTGTCCGGTTTGCGATTCGCAGGTCCTCAGATCTGAAGATGAGGCGGTAGCAAGATGTTCCGGAGGCCTTTATTGTCCGGCGCAGCGCAAACAAGCGATATTGCACTTCTCCAGCAGGCGGGCGATGGATATCGAAGGTCTAGGAGAGAAGCTTGTTGACCAACTGGTGGAAAGCGGACTGGTCAATACCCCGGCCGATTTGTTTAGACTTGACATCCATACGCTCGCTGGACTCGAGCGCATGGCAGAGAAATCAGCCTCCAATATTCTTGATGCCTTGTCCAAGGCGCGCGAAACGACGCTTGCACGATTCATCTTCGCGCTCGGCATACGCAATGTCGGCGAAGCCACTGCACGCGATCTTGCGTTGCATTTTGGTTCGCTTGACGCGCTGATGAACGCCAGCCTGGAGCAGATCCAGGCGGTTCGCGACGTCGGCCCGATAGTCGCTGCGTCGGTCCATAGCTTCCTGCGTGAACCCCACAATCTGGGCGTGATTTCAGCGCTCAGGTCCTCCGGAGTTCGCTGGAGTGAGTCCAAAGGATTGGCAGTTTCGGCGCCAGAGAGCATCCTGATATTCGTGCTTACCGGCACCATGCCAACGCTCTCTCGAGAAGACGCGCGTGCCATGATTGAAGCGAAAGGCCACAAGGTATCGAGTTCAGTTTCGAAGAAAACCGCCTACGTGGTCGCTGGAGAAGACGCCGGCAGCAAGCTCGCCAAAGCGCGGGAGCTGGGTGTGACTGTCCTTTCGGAACCCGAGTTTCGCAAATTGATTGAAGGACTTTAATGGCCATTTCCCGCATCCTGCGCAAAGCGGTATTCCCAGTAGCCGGTATGGGCGGTAGATTCTTGCCAGCAACGAAGGCGAGCCCGAAGGAAATGATGCCCATTGTCGACAAGCCCCTAATTCAGTATGCAGTAGAGGAGGCGGCGGCGGCGGCATCACGGATATGATTTTCGTCACAGGGCGCAACAAGCGGGCTATTGAAGATCACTTTGACAAAGCCTACGAGATCGAGAATGAGCTTGCGGCGAAGGGGAAGCCCGCGCTTCTGGATCTGGTGCAAAGTGTGCTGCCGCGAGGCTGTCGATGCATCTACATCCGCCAATCCGAACCTCTGGGCTTGGGGCACGCGGTTCTATGTGCACAACCCGTCGTCGGCGACGAACCGTTTGCGGTGATTCTCGCCGATGACCTGGTTGCAGCGTCACCGCCGGTCATGGCGCAGATGGCTGCATTGCATCGTCGCGAGGGCTGCACAATTCTTGGCGTGGAAGAAGTCCCACGGGAGCAGACGGGCAGCTATGGCATTGTAAGTCCCGAGACCCCTGACGGCCTTACCCGCGTCAAGGCGATCGTGGAGAAGCCAGCGCCCGAGGATGCGCCATCGACACTCGCCGTAATCGGTCGGTACGTACTTTCAGAACGTATTTTCCATCATCTGGCGGCCTGCAAGCCCGGCCGTGGTGGGGAGATACAGCTCACAGACGGGATCTCAGCGTTACTCACGGAGGAACGCGTACTCGCCTACCGATTCAGCGGACGTCGTTACGACTGCGGCTCGAAGTTGGGGTATTTGAAAGCCATGGTGGAGCTTGGACTCGAACACGCCGAGGTTGGAAAGGACTTTGCGGAGTATTTGCGTGCACAACGGCCAAGAATCTGACGTCTCGACAGCCTGGCACATGCTGGAGAGCGCTGATCGGCTGTGCGATGCCGATCAGGTGCAAGAGACCATTCGACGCATGGCAAGCGAGATCACGTCCAGAATGAGCGAGGAGTTTCCCCTGGTGTTGACGGTAATGGGGGGGGGTATCTTCCTAGCGGGACACATACTGCCTCGCTTGAGATTTCCAATGCACTGCGACTATATCCACGCTACACGTTACGGTGGCGAGATGTCGGGTGGGAGTATCCAGTGGCGCGTGCCACCTCCTGAAAGCGTTCGCGCGCGAAACGTACTCGTTCTCGACGACATACTTGACGGCGGACAGACGATGTCGGCAATTCGAGATAGGGTGCTTTCGCTTGGCGCTGCGACTTTTCATTGCGCAGTTCTCGTCGACAAGGATCTGCAGACATCAAAGCCCGTACATGCGGATTTTGTAGGTCTACAGGTACCGGATCGCTTTATCTTTGGCTGCGGCATGGATGCGCGAGGATACTGGCGCAATCTGCCTGAAATCTACGCGTTGAAGGGGCAATAACATGCTGGCCATTCTAGGCGGCAGCGGTCTTTCACAACTGGCGAATCTTGAGAATGTGCGACGGCAAGCCGTTCGCACGCCCTACGGAGAACCCTCGGGTCCGCTGACGTTTGGTCGCCTGAGCGGACGCGACGTCGTATTTCTGGCCAGACATGGCTACGGGCATACCATTGTGCCGCACGACGTCAACTACCGAGCAAACGTCTGGGCGTTGCACGCCCAGGGCGTGGAAGGCATCGTTTCTGTTGCATCGGTAGGCGGAATACGCGAAGAGTTTCGGCCCGGATGCCTCGTCATACCCGATCAGATCCTCGACTACACTTGGGGCCGTTCGCACACCTTCTTCGACGGGCCGGGGGTCAAAGTCACTCATATCGACTTCACGATGCCTTATTCGCAGACTTTGCGGACCAGACTTCTACTGGCAGCGGACTCTTGCGGTGAGGCAGTATTCGACGGAGGAGTCTATGCAACAACGCAGGGACCTCGCCTGGAGACAGCCGCCGCGATCAATCGGCTCGAACATGACGGTGCAGATCTGGTCGGAATGACGGGCATGCCTGAGGCATCTCTTGCGCGAGAACTGGAACTCGACTACGCGGCTGTGACTGTAGTTGCAAATCACGCTGCGGGCAGAGGAGGGAGTATGAACGGTATCCAGCTTGAATTGATTGAGGCAGTGCTGGACGACGCGATTCGCAGGGTGCGCAGGATCATCGAAGCGATGGTGTCGCAATGATTCGCGAAGTTCTCAGAATGGGGCACCCGATTCTGCTCGAACAGTCCTCCCGGTGACCAGGTTCAACACGTCTGAACTAGATGCACTTCTCCTGGATATGCACGACACGATGCAGCATGTGAATGGTGCAGGGCTTGCCGCACCTCAGATAGGAATAGGTCTGCGGGTCGTAATATTCGGTGTTCAGAATAACCCGCGATATCCTGACGCCGAGGACGTTCCCTACACAGTGCTGGTAAACCCGGAAATCTACCCGCTGGAAGGCGATGTTGAGGAGGGATGGGAAGGCTGCCTCTCCGTGCCGGGTATGCGTGGAGTCGTGCCGAGATACCGACGGGTCCGCTACACGGGATTTGATGAACGAGGTCAACACATCGACAGGATCGCGGAAGGATTTCACGCCCGAGTAGTGCAGCATGAATGCGACCATCTCGATGGAGTTCTCTACCCGATGCGGATACGTGATTTCAGCCGCTTTGGCTTCATCGAAGAGCTGTTTCCTGGACAATCGGTCTCCGACGACTAGGGATCAGACGTGCATCTCCTCCAGGAGATCCTGCTCGAGCATCAGTACGACTCGCTGATTGGAAAGAGACTCGCCAGTCACCAGAAAGACGTCCTCGGCGCGATCTCCAAGCGTGTTGATCTTCGCGGTGTGCAGGTTGACGTTGTATCGAGCCAGCACACGCGCTATACCAAAAAGTAGACCCGGGCGGTCACTCGCCACAACGGAGAGAACAAAGTACACATTCTTGTCGTCCGGACGAATGTCAACTGCAGGTGTGACCGGAAAATGCCGTACGCGCCGTGAAATTCTTCCGCGTGACACAGCTCCCAGCGGCGTGTCCGATACAAGTTCGCTGGCGAGCTCCGATTCAATCAATCCGATCATGTCCCGATAGTGTGCCGTCTTGCCGTGACCCATGACCAAAAAGGTATCTAGCGCGTATCCATGACGAGTGGTATGAACTTTCGCCTCAACGATATTGAAGTTTGCCCGCTCGAAGTAGCCGCAGATGCGCGCGAACAACTCCTTTCGATCCGGTGTGTACAGCATTACCTGTATGCCCTCACCGATAGGGGCCAGTCGAGCACGAACTACGGGTCGATCGCTGCGAACCCTGTAGTGCAGATTTCTCGTTTGCCACGCGACTTCATTGGCATCGTGCCTGAGGAAATAGGCGATATCGAGTTGCGCCCATAGCTCGTCTTTGACACTGTCCGAGTGCATACAAACGCAGCAGACGCATCGCCTCGGACTGGGTTTCGGCGACAGCCGAATCAAACCTTATTTCTCCATCAGTCAAAACTCGTCGTGAAGCACGAAATAGTGTATCGAGCAGATTGGCTTTCCACGCATTCCACACCTTGGGGCTGGTCCCGCGGATATCCGCGACTGTGAGCAAATACAGAGCCACCAACGCTCGCTCGCTGCCAACCGATTTAGCGAACGCCCTTATCACATCGGGGTCGGAGATATCCTGCTTTTGCGCGACAGACGACATCGTCAAATGGTGTGCGACAAGGAAGGCGACAAGATTCGCATCTTCTCCCGCTAACCCGTGACCACGGGAGAAACGTCGCACATCCATGGCACCAAGGTCGGAGTGGTCTCCGCCCCTACCTTTGGCGATATCATGGTAGAGGGCGGCGACATAGAGAAGCCAACGACGCTCGAATCCGCTCATCAACTGGCTGGCAAGGGGAAACTCGTGCGCCAGTTCAGGCATGGTGAACCTACGCAGATTGCGCAACACCATGAGAATGTGCTGATCGACCGTATAGACGTGAAAGAGATCATGTTGCATCTGCCCAACGATGCGACCGAACTCCGGCAAGTAACGCCCGAGTATTCCATACTGATTCATTCTTCGGAACTCGTGGACTATGCCGCGCGGTTGTTGCAGTATTTGCAGGAAGATCAATTTGTGCAGCGGATTGCGCCTGTAGGTCGAATTGATGAGACGTCGCGCCCGCCAAATCGAGCGAGGAGTGGACGCGGACATCCCCCGAAGTTCTTGATGTTGCTGCATCAGCAAGAAGCTTTCCAGTATTGCCGAAGGCTCTCTTTCGAACAGGCTATCGCTCTTGGCACTTAGGAGATCGCCACGCGCCTCGAAACGCTCATTTAGATCTCGTGATGGCATTTGCGGCTGAGGTGATATTCGAGCCGCCAGGTTCTGCAACAATATTGTGTTTATTTGCGTCACCGCCTTTGCAGCGCGGAAATAGCGTTGCATGAGAACCTCACTGGCGCGCCGCGAGCCAGTCGCGGTGCACCGCATTTGACCAGCCAGAGCAGTCTGGAAGTCAAAGACGATTCGATCCTCTCTTCGTCTCGACAGGTAGTGAAGTCGGATGCGCATCTCTTTGAGCAACGCTTCGTTGCGCACCAGTTCAAGTTTCTCGGTCCTCGAGATCAAACCACGCAACTCGAAGTCGAGCCAGCGTTCTCCTATGCCCGCAGCCTTGGCTATCCAAAGAATCGTCTGCAGATCCCGCAATCCTCCGGGCCCTTCCTTGAGATTGGGTTCAAGTGCGAACGGCGTGTCATGGTGCTTGGCGTGCCGATGTTCTTGCTCCAATCGCTTCGCTTCCAGAAAATGCACTGGATCGAGCACTTGTGTAACAGCGTGATTGAGCCGCGCGGACAGATCTCGATTGCCGCATACATGCCGCGCCTCGATCAGAGTGGTCAATATCGTCACGTCTGTCGCGGCGGCATCAACGCACGCTTGAATAGTTCTCACACTGTGGCCGACTTCGAGGCCCACATCCCAGAGCAACCCAATGAAGGATTCCAGTGACTCACGCTCCGGAGGCAGAGGCTCATGATCCAGCAATACCAGAATGTCTATGTCGGAGGCAGGGAACAGTTCGGCTCGACCATATCCCCCTACCGCAACCAACGCTGCTCGACGCGGCATGCCCACACCGCGCCACAAGGATCTCAGCGTATCGTCGATCAGGCGTGCATGACCACGGAGCAGGCGTAACGCACGCCCGTGGCGCAGGAACTCGACCTCAAGATTGCGCCTGCCGGCCTGCAGGGCGGCACGTACCCCGTTTACCGGAGATCGAACCGTCTGCAATTCGATAGACATTGCTACGCTAGAAAGGCCGGAGGGGAGGTGTACCTGCCGAGCGCGTGAGTACCTCGTAACCTTGAGCAGTTACGAGAACCGTGTGCTCCCACTGGGCAGACAAACTGTGATCTTTTGTGACGATTGTCCAACCATCAGACAACTCGCGGATAGCTGCCTTGCCCGCATTGATCATGGGCTCAACGGTGAAAATCATGCCGGGTTCTAATTGCATCCCGGTTCCGGGGCGCCCATAGTGAAGTATCTGCGGGTCTTCGTGGAACTTGCGTCCAATTCCGTGTCCGCAAAACTCGCGAACCACGGTGAACCCATGACTTTCGGCATGTGCCTGAATCGCTGCGCCTATATCTCCAAGGTGTGCACCTGGGCGAATCTTCTCGATACCGACCCACATGCATTCGTACGTCACATCGCAGAGCCTTTTTGCCTGGATACTGGGCTCGGCCACCAAGAACATCCGGCTTGAGTCGCCGTGGAATCCATCCTTGATGACGGTGACGTCGATATTCACGATGTCACCGACCTTGAGCACCCTCTCTCCCGGGATCCCGTGGCAAACCTGATGGTTTACCGATGTGCAGATCGATTTCGGGAAGGGTTTGTAGCCCGGTGGGGCGTAATTGAGAGGCGCAGGGATGGCGCCTAGTTCGTCGACCATATATGCATGGCATAGGTCGTTCAGTCTGCCGGTCGTGATTCCGGGTTTGACGAACGGGGTCACGTAATCGAGCACCTCGGAGGCCAGGCGCCCAGCAATCCGCATGGCTTCAATTTCCTCCGGGTTCTTAATGGTTACAGCCATGATTCGAGGGTCGCATCGGAACGAGAGGAAGGGCGGGAGGATACGGTAATCGGTTGGCTGGGGCAACGCTGAAGACGGGGCCGACCACAAGCGCGGCAGGGCTGCGGAGGCGTACAGCGCATCTTGAGCGTTGTGACTGATTATGCTAGAATTTTAGGCTGGCTTGAGCGGATTCCGCGATCGCACTTGTGGAGCCGCCCCTAGCCAAATTCCCCGCCCGACGGATTAGGGTGCCCCGCAGATTCGGGGAGTTCATACCGTCGTTGCGGCAGACCCAACCCTACAGGAGCTCGAAATGTCGGTGACTATGCGTCAAATGCTTGAAGCGGGGGTCCATTTCGGACATCAGACTCGCTATTGGAATCCCAAGATGGAGCAATACATCTTTGGGCACCGCAACAAAATTCACATAATCAACCTCGAGAAGACTCTGGTCATGTACCAGGGGGCTATGAAGTTCGTGCGTCAGTTGTCCGCCAACAAGGGCAACCTGCTTTTCGTAGGAACCAAGCGACAGGCCCGTGAGATCGTTCGCGAGGAGGCAATGCGCTGCGGCGCGCCATTCGTGGATCATCGCTGGTTAGGAGGCATGCTGACCAATTTCAAGACGGTCAAGCAGTCGATCAAGCGCCTCAAGGACATGGAACTGATGTCGCAAGACGGCTCCTTGGAGCGCATGGCGAAGAAAGAAGCTCTGGTGATGCAGCGCGAGCTCGAGAAACTCGAGCGCAGCCTTGGCGGAATCAAGGATCTTACTAGCTTGCCGGATGCAATATTCATCGTTGATGTTGGATATCACAAGGGTGCGGTCACCGAGGCCAACAAGCTTGGCATCCCGGTCGTTGCAATCGTCGATACCAACCATTCTCCTGAGGGAATCGACTACGTGATTCCCGGAAACGATGACTCCAGCCGTGCAATTCGCCTCTACGCTCGGGGGGTTGCGGATGCCGTGCTGGAGGGGCGCTCGCAGTCAGTCGAGGAAGTTGTTACGGCTTCGCGAGACGAGTTTGTTGAAGTCGACGAGGAAGCTGGCGCATAGAGCGCGTCAAGACCGATCCACCGAAAAAGGGGCTGGCTGCCCCTTTTTTTGAAACTGAAATCAGGAATTAGGAGCAAAGAATGGCAGAAATCACCGCGGGGTTGGTCAAGGAACTGCGTGAAATGACCGGACTCGGCATGATGGAGTGCAAGAAGGCTCTGGAAGAAGCTGCAGGCGACATCAAGAAAGCCGAGGAACTGCTGCGCATAAAGAGCGGTGCCAAGGCAAGTAAGGCCGCAGGCCGAGTTGCAGCCGAAGGTATTCTGGGCAGCCACATATCTGCAGATGGGAAAGTTGGTGCGTTGGTGGAAGTCAACTGCGAGACGGATTTTGTTGCTCGAAATGAGGACTTTCTTGGTTTTGCAAATGGGCTTGCGGAAGCTGTCGCGCGCGACAATCCATCCGACGTAGACGGGTTGTCCAGGCTTTCGATAGGTGGCGTGAATGTCGAAGAACGCCGGCAGGCGCTCGTACAGAAGATTGGCGAGAATATCTCCATTCGCCGCTTCCATCGCATGCAGGCAGGCGGGAAGCTCACCCAGTACCTTCACGGAGCGAAGATCGGCGTAATAGTGGATGTCGACGGCACGGAAGACGCGGCCAAGGACGTGGCAATGCACATTGCGTTCGCCAAGCCGCAGTTCATGCGCAAGGAAGACGTTCCAGAGGATCTCGTAGCTCGCGAGAAGGAGATTCTCGCAGCGCGTGCTAAAGAGTCTGGCAAACCTGCGGACATCATCTCAAAAATGGTGGATGGTGGGCTGAACAAGTTTCTTGCCGAAACTTCGTTGTTAGGTCAGCCATTCGTGAAAGACGACAAGCTTACGGTCGAGAAGATGCTTACTGCTCGAAAATCCAAGTTGCTTGGCTACAAGTTCTTTGTCGTTGGTGAGGGAATCGAGAAGAAAACCTCGGATTTTGCCGCCGAAGTATTGGCTCAAGCCGGCATTGCTCGCTGACGAGAAGATACCGGACCCAAAGTGACACCGAAGTACAAACGAATACTGCTCAAGCTTTCGGGAGAGGCCCTGATGGGCGATGATCCTTATGGGATCAATCGGCAGACCATACAGGATATCGTCGAAGAGATTGCCAGCGTGTCACGCATGGGCGTTGAGATTGGTGCCGTGATTGGGGGAGGCAATATCTTTCGTGGCGTAGCACCCGGCGCAGCTGGAATGGATCGGGCCACGGCAGATTACATGGGCATGCTTGCAACCGTAATGAACGCGCTCGCCTTACAGGACGCGATGCGGCATGCAGGAATTGCAAGTCGCGTCCAATCCGCCCTCAATATAGAACAGGTTGTCGAACCTTATATCCGAGGCAAGGCGATTCGCTACCTGGAGGAGGGCAAGATAGTGATTTTCGCGGCCGGAACCGGCAATCCATTTTTCACGACAGATACCGCTGCAGCCCTTCGCGGAAGTGAAATGGGCGCGGAGATCGTGCTGAAAGCCACCAAGGTTGATGGCGTCTATACCGACGATCCCAAGAAGAACCCATCCGCACGTCGCTATTCACGCATCACTTTCGACGATGCCATTCAGCAGAACCTGAAGGTAATGGACGCTACTGCATTGACGCTCTGTCGCGACCAGAAGCTTCCGATCAACGTTTTCAGTATATTCAAGCCTGGCGCGCTGCAGCGCGTTGTGGCCGGCGAAGACGAAGGCACATTGGTGCACGTTTGACAGAATCAATCAGGAGGAAGGCATGATCGCCGATCTCAAGAAGACGACAGAGCAGAAAATGAAGAAAACGCTCGAATCGCTCAAAGTCGATCTGGGCAAGGTTCGCACAGGCAGGGCACATACTGGCTTGCTCGATCACATTGCCGTGGACTACTACGGCACTCCCACACCATTGAGTGGAGTTGCAAATGTCACGCTTCTCGATGCGCGTACCATTGGTGTCACCCCCTGGGAGAAGAAGCTTATCAGCGCCATCGAGAAGGCCATCCGCGAATCCGATCTTGGGCTGAACCCGGCTACGGCGGGAGACACCATCCGCGTCCCGATGCCAGCTCTCACGGAAGAACGCCGCAAAGAACTTATCAAAGTTGTACGTAGCGAGGCGGAGAACGCCAAAGTGGCCGTCAGAAACCAGCGACGCGATGCGAACAATTCACTGAAAGAACTCCTGAAGAAAAAGGAGGTCTCGGAAGACGAAGAGCGCCGAGCACAAGAGGAAATTCAAAAGCTGACCGATCGGCACATCGCGGAAGTTGACCGACTTCTGCAGCAGAAGGAAGCGGAACTTCTAGCTGTCTGACTCGACACAACGTCGACCATGCAATTTGTCAGCTCCACCAAAGTGGCTCCCGACAGGACAGATGTCCCTCGCCATGTTGCCATCATCATGGATGGCAACGGCCGCTGGGCAAAACGCCAGCATTTGCCTCGATTTGCAGGGCACAAGAAGGGCGTTGAGGCAGTTCGTGCTGCAGTTCAGGCATGTGTCGACCGCGGTATCGCGTATCTCACCTTGTTTGCCTTCAGTTCCGAGAATTGGCGGCGGCCGGCCGAAGAAGTTGCCCTGCTTATGGAGTTGTTTACCGGCGCTCTTACCAGCGAAGTATCGAAGCTTCACAAAAACGGCATTCGATTGAGGATAGTGGGGGATATTTCTCGCTTTGATCGGCGAATACAGACGCTGATCACGGATGCAGAGTCCCTTACAGCAACCAATACTAGGTTGACGCTTTCGATCGCCGCTAATTACGGCGGGCGCTGGGACATACTTCAGGCCATGTCGCGGATGATTGCGTCACGCCCACGTGATGCTGCTGAGGCGTTCTCAGAGCAAGACTTGGCACCTTACCTTTCCATGAGCTATGCGCCGGAGCCCGATCTATTCATACGGACGGGTGGCGAACAACGTGTAAGCAATTTCCTGCTCTGGCAGTTGGCGTACACCGAACTGTACTTTACCGACATGCTTTGGCCGGATTTCGGACCCGTCGCTCTTGACGAGGCCATCGAGTGGTATCGCGCCCGAGAGCGTCGTTTTGGAAGAACCAGCGAGCAACTGCAGGCCGAACGAGAAAGCGATGTGGTTTCCGAGGATCGCGCAGCGTCGCCTTTTATGCAATCCGGAATCGATGCTTAGAACACGCATCGCAACCGCGGTTGCGATGCTGAGGCGGATTTCTGTCATGCCTCTTCCTTCTGCCTACCGCGTATTTCGGGATCCTTATCTGCTGCGTTTTAATAATCGCGGCTACGGAGTGGGGCGCACTCACAGGCATGACTCGCAATTCGCGAGCGCTGTTCGCCACCGCTTGTGCGGCCTTGTTTGCGTACATGGTCTGGGGGGTTCAGGCAAGCGATGCGACGCGCTCAAGCGTGGCGACAATCTATGCGGCGTCCAGTGTATTTTGGATTGTTGTTGCTCCGATTTGGCTTGCTCGGGGAATTCGGATTCGAAGCAGTTTTTCTGCCACTGCGTTGGGTTTTCTCGTCATCGTGCCATGCGGACTAGCTGCAGTCAGCGTGCATGCTCAGGCGCCAGAAATCTTGCTAGGAATGCTCGGCCTGATCTGGATAGCCGACAGTGCAGCCTACTTTGCGGGCAAAGCTTACGGTCGGCATAAGCTTGCACCCAGCATCAGTCCCGGGAAGACTATAGAAGGCGCCATTGGCGCAACATTTGCGTCACTGGCTTATGCAAGCCTGGCAGCGCTAGTCTCGCCATTGCTTGCAGACGTGGTCGGATCCATCGGCTGGATGGCGTATCTCGGCGTTGCCACCCTAATTTGCGCTCTCAGCATTGTGGGGGATCTGTTCGAATCCCTGATCAAGCGTCAGGCGAACGTTAAGGATAGTGGCAAGTTGCTTCCCGGTCATGGCGGCATCCTCGACCGGATAGACAGCGTGACCTCAACTCTCCCGCTTGCGGCGCTGTTATCCGGGTACCTTCTAAGCATGTCATGATGATCCCAGAATCCACTACGCGGAGTGCGAAGAATCCCAAAGCCCTGACGATACTTGGGGCTACCGGCTCGGTCGGGAAGAGCACTCTGGATGTCGTCACGGCCCATCCGGAACGTTACATAGTACATGCTCTAACTGCACATCGCTCGGAAGAGCGGCTGTTTGAACTGTGCATCGCGCACCGCCCGCGTGTTGCCGTACTTTCCGGCGTCCAAGATGCACCAGAGTTGCGGCGAAAGCTGCGCGAAGCCGGCTCGACGACAGAACTGCAATTTGGCACCACTGCGCTGCTGCATTCTGTCGATGACTGCGATACCGTCATGGCGGCCATTGTCGGCGCCGCAGGACTGGAACCCACATTGCAGGCAGCAAAGAGCTGGCAAGCAAATTCTGCTTGCCAACAAGGAGGCTCTTGTGATGGCCGGCCCGGTCTTCATGCGCGCGGTGCGCGATTCTGCCGCTTGCCTACTACCAATCGACAGTGAGCACAACGCCGTGTTTCAGTGTCTCCCCAGTCGACTTGACGGGCGTGCGGATCTAAGCGCTGTATCCCGTATTCTGCTGACCGCTTCTGGTGGACCTTTTCGAACTTTGCAGATCAAGGAGTTAGCCGAAGTAACGCCGGATCAGGCATGCGCCCATCCGAACTGGAAGATGGGGCGCAAGATCTCGGTAGATTCCGCAACGATGATGAACAAAGGACTGGAAGTCATCGAAGCGCGCTGGCTGTTTGATGTGGAGCCGAACAAGATACAAGTGCTAATCCATCCACAAAGTATCGTGCACTCAATGGTCGAATACGTCGACGGATCCGTGCTTGCCCAATTGTCCAATCCCGACATGCGAGTGCCGATCGCGCATGCGCTGGCATTCCCCGAACGCATGAGATCCGGCGCCACCCCTCTTGATCTTGCTGCTATCGGGCACTTGCAATTTGAAGCTCCGGACTTGATCCGATTCCCCTGTCTTTCGCTTGCGTATGAGGCACTGAGAATCGGTGGTACTGCACCTGCCGTTCTCAATGCAGCGAACGAGATCGCCGTGGAGGCATTCCTGACCGGACGACTGCGTTTCCCCGATATTTCGCGAGTTATCGCAGACAGCCTAGATCACATTGGAAGCGGCAGGCTGGAAGGACTTGAGTCTGTTCTCGAAGCGGACAGTCGCGGTCGGATGACTGCCATGAAACTGGTGCAATCCGCTGAGGGTCGTGCAGCATGATGCTATTGCACACCGTTGCCGCCTTTATCGCGGCCCTAGGCGTACTCATTGTCGTGCATGAGTACGGGCATTACTTGGCTGCGCGCATATGCGGCGTCAAGGTTTTGCGGTTTTCCGTCGGATTTGGACATCCGGTGGTACGCAGGCGCTTCGGACGCGACGGCACTGAGTGGGTAATTGCCGCGATTCCCTTCGGCGGCTACGTAAAAATGCTCGATGAGCGTGAGGCGCCAATTGATCTGGAAGAAGCGCATCGTGCGTTCAACCGTCAAAATGTATGGAAGAGAATCCTGATTGTGGCTGCAGGCCCGGCGTTCAATTTTTCTTTGCAATCATGGTTTACGCAGGCCTGTACATGCATGGGCTTCCTGAAGCCAGGCCCGTGGTTGCCGAGCCGCCTCCGGAAAGCATTGCTTCTCGCGCCGGAGTCCGCGCCGGCGACACGATCCGAAGTGTGGACGGCGAACCCATTGAGACATGGCAGGAGTTCCGTTGGCGGCTGATCGAGGCTGCTTTGCAGTCCCGATCGCTGACTGTCGAGGTCGCAGGCGAGGGCGCGTTGGGCGGAATCGCCACCCTGAAGATAGATCTTAGTTCAGTCCAATCGGAAGATGTTGGTGGCAACTTGATGGATACGACTGGATTCGGACTTTTTCGACCACGCCTGGATCCGGTGATCGGTCAGGTCGTTCCAGGCAGTCCCGCGGAGCTCGCGGGTTTGCGACCTGGCGACCGAATAACACAAGCGGCTTCCCGTTCCCTAGACAGTTGGGAGAGCCTCGTTCAAGCCATACGAGGCTCTCCTCAGAAGCCTTTGCGACTTGCAGTCGAGCGCGACGGACTTACGCTTCTGATCGAGGTCATCCCCGATGCAATCGAAGCTGGTGGCGAGCATGTAGGCCGGATAGGAGCCGCACCGGCGGTACCAGCCGGTCATGCGGATCGAATATTCATCCGAGTGTCCCACGGTGCACTCGAAAGCCTGAGAAAAGCCGCCCTGAAGACTCGTGATATCGCTTTGTTCAGTCTGCGCATGTTCGGAAAGATGCTAATGGGCGAAGTGTCCTGGAAGCACCTTTCTGGGCCCGTAACGATAGCCGACTTCGCCGGCCAGTCCGCGCAACTCGGCTGGGTGTCATACCTCACCTTCCTGTGCCTGATCAGCATCAGCCTTGGGGTGCTCAACCTACTGCCTGTTCCTCTGCTGGACGGCGGTCACTTGATGTATTATGCGGTGGAAATTATCAAAGGCAGTCCGCTGTCGGAACGGGCCATGGAACTAGGCCAGCGAGTCGGTTTCGCCCTGCTGCTGGTCATGATGGCCTTTGCTTTCTACAACGATATCAACCGCCTGTTCTCCAGCTGATGAAGCAATTTCATTTATCCGTTTACACCATCGCGGGCTTCTTGCTAAGCCTGTCGGCACACGCTTTCGATCCCTTTACCGTGAAGGACATTCGGGTCGAGGGGCTTCAGCGCACGGAACCCGGTACAGTATTCAATTATCTCCCCGTGAAAGTCGGGGAGACGATGACTGACGAGAAGGCGCAGCAGGCAATTCGCGCACTTTTCGCCACCGGGTTCTTTCGCGACGTACGGCTTGAAGTCGACAGCGGTGTGCTAATTGTGCTCATTGAGGAGCGACCTGCGATTGCGCAGATCGACTTTTCGGGGATCAAGCAATTCGATACAGCCGGGCTGCGCCGCAGCCTTCGCGAACTTGGATTGGCCGAATCACGGATTTTCGATCGTGCGCTTCTTGAGCAGGCCGAGCAGGAACTCAAGCGTCAGTATCTTTCACGCGGCCTGTATGGGGTGGAGGTGCAGACCACTGTAACTCCCCTGGAACGCAATCGGGTCGGGTTGAATTTTTCTGTCACCGAAGGTGACGTTGCGAAGATTCGAGGCATAAATATAGTTGGCGCCTCCGCCTTCCGGGAGAAAGATCTTCTCGATGAATTCGTATTGCGCACCCCGGGTTGGTTGACCTGGTATACCAAGCACGATCAGTACTCCCGGCAACGGCTTTCCGGCGACCTCGAGTCCCTGCGTTCTTTCTATCAGAATCGCGGATATATTGACTTCAATATCGATTCGACCCAGGTGTCCATTACGCCCGACAAAAAGGACATCTACATCACGGTGAACATCACCGAAGGGGAAAAATACACGGTAGGTGAGGTCAAGCTGGGCGGTCAGATGCTTGTACCTGAAGCAGAGCTGGCAAAGCTGATATCCCTAAAGCAGGGCGAGGTATTTTCTCGACAGAAGCTCACTGAATCCACAAAGGCGATCTCCGATCGACTTGGGAACGACGGCTATGCGTTCGCCAACGCCAATGCAATCCCGCAGATCGACAAGGATAAGCGCACAGTCGCTTTTACCGTACTGATCGATCCGGGGCGCAGGGTGTATGTACGACGAATCAACGTCGCCGGCAACACCAAGACCCGGGATGAAGTGATATGGCGCGAAATGCGCCAGCTCGAAGGCTCGTTCTACGATGCCTCCAAAATCCAGCTATCCAAGACACGGGTAGACCGGACCTCGTATTTCAAAGACGTGAACGTTGAGACTGCCCCGGTTGCCGGATCCAACGATCAGGTTGACGTCAATTTCACTGTTGAAGAAAAGCCCACCGGCGCAATGCTAATTGGAGCGGGCTTCTCCACGACCGACAAACTTGTACTGCAAGGCTCTGTGTCGCAGGGGAACGTGTTTGGGAGCGGCAAGTACCTCGCGGTGCAAGTCTCCAGCGGTAAAGTCAACTCCGTCTATTCGTTGTCCTACCTCGATCCGTACTACACGGTTGATGGGGTCAGTCGAGGATTCGACGTTTATAAGCGCAAGATCGACGCCTCATCTCTAACGGTCGGTCCGTATCGCACAGATGCGCTAGGCGGCGGCGTGAAATGGGGCTATCCGCTCAGCGAAAAGGATTCGCTAAGCTTTGGCATCAACGCGGAACGCGTAACCCTTGACACTTTCACGACCAGTCCGGTCGCATACCAGACGTTCGTGAATACCTACGGTAAAGACTACTCTTACGTGTCCGGTACCGCCGGCTGGGCGCGAGACACGCGCGACAGCGTAATCATGCCAACGGCTGGCACGGTTCAGCGTGTATCTTCCGAGGTTGCTGTCGGCAAGCTCCAGTACTATCGGGTCGGGTACCAGCACCAGTATTACCGGCCACTCAGCAGAACTTTCACGCTGTTTCTGAATGCAGATATAGGGTACGCCGATGGATACAGCAATAAGCCACTCCCGTTCTTCAAGAGCTACTATGGCGGTGGTCCGGGGTCGGTGCGTGGCTTTACCGCGTCATCCCTAGGGCCACAAGACAACTTGGGCAACGTGCTGGGGGGAACACGCCGGCTAGTCGGAACTGCAGAGGTGCTTTTCCCGATGCCTGGCGCCACACAAGACAAGTCATTGCGCTTGGCGGCCTTTGTTGACGGTGGACAGATATACGGTGAGGGCCAGAAAATGACCCTGAGCGATTTGCGCTACTCGGCCGGCATTGCGCTGGCTTGGAACTCGCCTTTCGGACCACTCAAGCTGTCGTTCGCGCAGCCGTTGAATGACAAAGCCGGAGATCGCATTCAGCGGTTACAATTCACTTTTGGCACTGGGTTTTAGGCCCGATCACATCCAACTATGCAGCGTGAAAAACGATTCGTAATCCTCGTCATTGCGACGACCTTCAGTCTGATGGTCTGGGCGCCAGCACGAGCGCAGGCCGATGGCAGGATAGGGTTTGTCAACACGGAACGCATATTGCGAGACGCCATTCCTGCGCAACGCGCCCAGAAGAAGATCGAGGCGGAGTTTCAGAAACGCGACCAAGAGATGGCGAAGATGGCCGACCAGCTGAAGAAGATGCAGGACGAGCTGGAGAAGAACGGCGTGACAATGTCGGAGACGCAGCGACGTAACAAGGAACGGGATTTCGCCGACCTGAATCGCGAATTCCAACGCAAGCAACGCGAGTTCCGGGAAGATCTCAATCAGCGTCGAAACGAGGAGCTTGCTCAGGTCGTAGAACAGGCGAACCGGGTGATTCGCCAGGTTGCAGAAGCGGAGAAGTACGACATCATCTTCCAAGATGCGGTTTACGCCAGCCCGCGCATCGACATTACCGACAAGGTGATCAGGGCGCTCGAGGGCAAGCCTCCGGCGCGCTGATTGCGCCGCGACAATATGCGCCCGAGAACTCACGGGCCTGGTCCCATGTCGCTCGAAGAAATTGCTTCCTGTCTTGGCGGCAAGGTGGTGGGCGACCCAGGAGTGAAGATCTACCAAGTCGGTTCGCTTGAACGCGCCGAAAAGGGTCAGATCGCCTTCCTGTCCAACTCCCGCTATAAATCCAAGCTGGCCAGTACTTGCGCAAGCGCAATCGTGCTTGCCGAAGAGTCTGCAGGCTACACGTCACTTCCGTGCATCGTCGCGGATGATCCTTACGTATATTTCGCACGTCTGTCCACGCTATTGAATCCAGTTCGGAGGCTGGCTGCAGGACGTCATGTGACCGCTATCGATGCATCCGCTGAAATCGCTCCCTGCGCAAGCATAGGGGCAGGCGCGACCATCGCCGCAAATGTCCGTATCGGTGAACGAAGCACGGTCGGCCCCGGTTGCCATCTAGGCGAGGGAGTACAGATCGGTGCCGATTGCGTGCTGCATGCCGGAGTGACCGTGTATTCAGGGTGCAGAATTGGCGCCCGAGCAATCCTGCATTCCGGATCGGTGATCGGTGCAGATGGCTTCGGTTTCGCCAATGACAAAGGGCAGTGGCTCAAGATTCCGCAAATCGGCGCAGTCGTGCTTGGTGACGACGTGGAGATCGGTGCAAATACCACCGTAGATCGCGGCGCCATCGACGACACCGTGATCGAAGACGGTGTAAAACTCGATAACCAGATACAGATAGGGCACAACTGCAGAATCGGCGCCCATACTGCAATGGCCGGCTGCGTTGCAGTCGTAGGAAGTGCACGCATTGGCAAGTACTGCACGATCGGAGCTGGTGCAATCATCCTTGGTCACCTCCACATTGCCGATCACGTAGAGGTTTCAGCAGCAACAGTCATCACCCGATCGATCCAAGCGAGTGGGACGTACAGCGGCTTTTTCCCGTTCGACGACAACCGCTCCTGGACCCGGAATGCAGTCTTGGTACGCCATCTCTCCGAGTATGTCGAAAGAATTCGACAACTTGAAAGCAGGCTATCGGAATTGGAGAAGAAAAATGTCTGAGATGGATATCAATGGCGTGCTCGCGCACCTGCCGCACAGGTTTCCATTCCTGCTGATAGATCGAGTTAAGGAACTGGAGTCCGGGAAAAGGATTCTGGCGATCAAGAACGTCACGATCAACGAGCCCTTTTTCCCGGGCCATTTTCCCGGGCGGCCTATTTTCCCAGGGGTCCTGATACTTGAGGCCATGGCCCAAGCTGCAGGCATTCTGATCTTCAAGACTGTAGATCGGACGCCGGATGACAGTTCTGTCTATTACTACGCTGGAATCGACAAAGCTCGTTTCAAGAAGCCCGTATTACCAGGGGATCAGATGGAAATCGAAGTCACTATCGAACGTAGCCTGCGAAGTGTATGGAAACTAGACTGCCAGGCAAAAGTCGATGGCGTACTGGTATGTGAAGCGAACATCATGTGCACTGTTCGCACCGAAATCCAATCCTGAGCATCACGAGATCTGATCGATGCCCGTCCATCCTACAGCGATAATCCATCCGAAGGCTAAGCTGCACGGAGACGTAGAGGTGGGTCCCTATGCAATTATCGGCGAGCACGTCGAGATTGGCGAAGGAACATGTATCGGCCCACACGCAGTCATTGAAGGACACACGCGCATCGGTCGCGACAATCACATCTCACAATTTGCCTGCATTGGCGGTCCGCCCCAGGACAAGAAGTACACAGGGGAGCCGACATCCGTTGAAGTCGGTGACCGCAACACGATCCGAGAGTACGTAACGATCAATCGTGGCACAACGCAGGATGCCGGGGTGACTCGCGTCGGTGACGACAATTGGGTTATGGCCTACGTACATTTTGCGCACGACTGCCAAATTGGCAGCAACACCATTTTCGCCAATGCCTGCCAGATCGCTGGCCACGTGCGAGTCGGAGATTGGGCAATACTCGGTGCAACGACATTGGTGCACCAGTTCGTCCAGATTGGTGCGCACAGCTTCACCGCCATGGGCACATTTCTGCAACAAGATCTCCCTCCCTACGTCATGTCAGCAGGCAACACTGCACAACCGTACGGAATCAACAGCGAAGGCTTGAAGCGTCGCGGATTTTCGTCTGAAGCGATCGCAGCCTTGCGTCGTGCTTACCGCACTTTGTATCGATCCGGGCTGCCTCTTGAGGAAGCAAAGCGCGAACTGGAAGCCATGTCCGTCGAGTTTCCCGAGGTTGGCATGCTCGCCGAGTTCCTGAATCGGGCGACGCGCGGCATCATCCGCTGAGCAAGAACGTGAGCGAAGCACGCATTGCGATGGTTGCAGGAGAGGCATCCGGCGACCTCCTCGGTGGGCATCTCCTCGCCGCGCTCCGTATGCGCCGAATCAATCTCGCGTACACGGGTATCGGCGGCCCGCGCATGACAGGGCAGGGACTGGAGAGCATGTACCCGATGGAGAAGCTCGCTGTTCGAGGCTACGTCGAGGTATTGCGGCACTATCGCGAAATTATGGGTATTCGTAAACGCCTGACGGAACGATTTCTGGACGAACGTCCGGACATGTTCATCGGCGTGGATGCCCCGGATTTCAATCTCGCATTAGAGCGTCGCTTGAAAGCTGCTGGCATTCCGGCAATTCACTATGTGGGACCTTCGATCTGGGCATGGCGAGGAGGGCGCATACGAACGATTGCCGCGTCTGTATCCCACGTGCTGGTACTCTTTCCGTTCGAAACCGAGATCTACCGCAAGGCAGGCATTCCAGTGACCTACGTCGGTCATCCTGTAGCCGACACTATTCCACTCGTAGTCGACAAAGTCGCTGCACGGGAGCAGTTACGCCTGCCCTCCGATAGGCTGATCGTCGCCCTGCTACCCGGTAGCCGACAGTCAGAACTCCATTACATGGCCGATACTTTCGTGCAGGCTGCAAAAAAGCTGCACGCCGAGTTAGGGATGTTCACTTTGTGTGCCCCACAGCTTCAAGGGCTACCCGAGACCAGATGGAGGACGCCATTTATAGAAACAGTGCAGCAGACTTGCCGCTTACCCTGCTGTTTGGCCATTCTCATGAAGCGCTTGCCGCTGCCGACTTGGCATTGGTGGCAAGCGGAACTGCGACGCTGGAGACGGCTCTGTACAAGACGCCGATGGTTATTGTCTACAAGATGTCGTCTCTGACCTGGCAACTCATGAAGCGTATGCTCTACACGCCATACGTCGGACTTCCGAACGTGCTAGCCGGCGAGTTCCTCGTGGACGAGTTCATGCAAGATGCTGCAACGCCGCAGGCATTGGCAGATGCGCTGCTTGCCCTGCTCAAGGATGCGCCGCGTCAGCAAAAGCAGGTGGAGCGATTTCGCGAAATGCACCTGATGTTGCGCCAAGACAATGCCACAAAGGCTGCGGAAGCAGTTCTGCGACTGCTTGATGCTCCGAATGTCCGTAGACCCGGCTAGAATTTGCGGTGTAGACGAGGCCGGTCGAGGGCCGATTGCCGGCCCTGTATACGCAGCTGCCGTGATACTTGACGCCGAAAAACCGATTCCCGGACTTCGCGACTCCAAGCAGTTGTCCGCAGCGCGCAGGTCAGAAATCGCTGAACTAATTCAGCGCGAAGCAATGGCATGGAATGTGGCCTTCGCCAGCGTCGAAGAAATTGATGCATTGAATATTCTGCAAGCCACCTTGCTTGCAATGCGACGTGCCGTCGAGGGATTGTCTATTCCCGCCACGGAAGCATGGGTGGACGGAAACCGCCCCCCAAGACTGGACATTCCGGTGCGTACTATCGTCGGTGGAGACCGCCTGCATCCATCCATCTCCGCGGCTTCCATTCTCGCCAAGACAAGTCGCGACACGGAGATGCTTCGGCTGCATCAGCGATATCCCGAATATGGACTGGACAGGCACAAGGGATATCCAACCGCGGCACATCTGAAGGCAATCGCACGCCATGGAGTCTGCGAAATCTATCGCACCAGTTTCTCGCCTGTCCGCGATGTAATTGCGGCGCACGGCCGACCAAACAAATGATAGTCATCAAGGCTCGCGACAATACACGGGTCAAAGCATGGTTGCGCCTTGCCGGCGAGCCAAAGGAGCGGCGCAAGCTGGGTCGTGCCTTGGTCGAGGGAGTCCATCTGGTGGACACTTGTCTGCAAAGGTCAGTCGTCGTTGAGACCCTGATCGTCAGTGAAACCACATTCAAGCGAAGTGAAGTGGCCAACCTGATCGGAAGATCGAGCGCGGAGGTGGTGATCCTCTCTGACGAAGTCTTCGGCAGGATTTCCGGCACCGAAACTCCGACCGGCCTAGCTGCCGAAATACGCATACCTGAGCCTCGCGAGAACCTGTCGTCGACGAGTTGCTGCATTTTCCTGGACGCCATTCAGGATGCAGGGAACGTCGGAGCGATACTGCGCAGCGCTGCAGCCTTTGGCAACCCATCCGTTGTGCTCGGTCCGGGGTGTGCAGACCCCTGGTCACCCAAGGTTCTGCGCGCCGCGATGGGCGGCCATTTCTATCTTGACGTCCGTACCTTGAGCGACTTGCCCTCGGCAATCGCCGAATTCAGTGGAGCGGTATTTTGGACTACAGTCTCAGGTGGTTCAGCACCCGCGACCTTGGATCTGCGAGGCAGGACAGGCTGGGTTTTCGGCAGCGAAGGCGCCGGAGTATCGGCGACAGTCGCAAGAGCGGCAACCCACGCCGTGACCGTCCCCATGCCGGGGGGAACCGAATCGCTGAACGTAGCCGCATGTGCGGCCATCTGCCTCTACGAGCGCAGTCGACAGATCAGTACAGTGGCCGCTCGATCTTGATGTCGCGCAAGATGGTGGTCGAGATCTCCTCGATCGATTTTGTCGTCGAGTTTATCCAGCGAACACCCTCCCGGCGCATCAGCATTTCGGCCTGCTCCACCTCGTAGCGGCAATTCTCGAACTTGGCGTACTGGCTGTCCGGACGCCGCTCTTGACGAATCTCACGTAATCGTTCGGGAGATATTGTCAGGCCATAGAGCTTGCTCTTGTAATGCTTGAGAATTTCCGGAAGGGCCTTCCGACTGAAATCCTCGGGAATAAGCGGATAGTTCGCTGCCTTGACGCCGAATTGCAAAGCCAGATAAAGACTGGTTGGAGTCTTGCCGCTACGGGACACACCGATCAGAATCACGTCCGAGTCGGCGAGGTCACGGTGCGAGGAGCCATCATCGTGGGCCATCGCGAAGTTCACAGCTTCTATCCGATTCGTATACCCCTTGGTGTCCTTGACCCCATGGGAACGACCGATCGTGTGATTCGATCTCATCCCCAGCCCGGCCTCCAGCGGGTCGATGAAAGTTTCGAAAAAATCGAAAAGTAGTGCGCCTGACCCCCGAATGAGGTCACGTGCCTCAGGATTCACCAGCGTCGAGAACACGATCGGGATACCGTTTCCGGCCTCCAGCGCGGCCTGAATGCGCGGCATGCAGTCCAGGCGAACCTTCTCTACGCTGTCCACGAACGGCAGGGTCACTTCCTTGAATTCGAAGCCCTCGAACTGTGTCAGCAGGCTGTGACCAAGCATCTGAGCGGAAATGCCCGTTCCATCGGAAACAAAGAAAACCGTACGTCTGAAGGGCATGGCGGGGAGGGGTGTATTGGAGGTTCGAAGGCGAGAATAGGCATTGGTGCTGCGCATCAATACCTGAGTCGATACAATATGCACTTTGCCTGTGCAGGGCAACAAAGGGAAAGCAATGGGAGGCAGCAAATACGTCGCCTGGCTGCGCGATCTGCGCATGTCGGATCTCGACAAAGTCGGAGGCAAGAATGCCTCATTGGGGGAAATGATAGGCGGGCTTGCCGCTTCGGGAATACGTGTGCCAGGAGGATTTGCGACAACGGCAGACGCCTATCGCACCTTCCTTTCTGACAGCGGTCTGGCCAAGCGCATAGCAACGCGGCTGGAAAGCCTGAATCCCGACGACGTGGTCGCGCTTGCGGCCTGCGGTGCCGAGATTCGCGGCTGGATTGAAAAAGCCCCCTTTCCTGCAGAGATCGAGAGGGATATAAGATCTTATTATCAAGATCTTATTAAATCCTCTTCAGGTGACATCTCATTTGCGGTTCGTTCCAGCGCAACAGCCGAAGACCTCCCGGACGCCTCCTTTGCGGGGCAGCAGGAAACCTACCTGAACATTCACGGCATCGAGCACATACTCGAGGCGATTCCGCATGGTATTCGCGTCCCTGTACAACGACAGGGCAATCTCGTATCGGGTGCACCAGGGCTTCGCGCATGGCGAAGTTGCATTGTCCGCCGCAGTGCAGCAGATGGTACGAAGCGACCTCGGATCAAGCGGCGTGATGTTCACCCTGGATACAGAATCGGGATTCCGCGATGTGGTATTCATCACCTCGGCGTGGGGGCTGGGTGAAATGGTGGTGCAAGGCGCTGTGAATCCAGACGAATTCTACGTGCACAAGCCAATGCTGAGCCAAGGCCGTCCGGCTTTGATACGCCGTACCCTGGGCTCGAAGATGCAGAAGATGGTCTTCGCCGAATCCGCGTCCGCTGGTCGCTCCGTGCGCACCACTGAAGTACTTGCCTCGGACCGCCACCGTTTTTCCCTGACAGATCAGGATGTCCTCGACCTGGCTGGATATGCAGTGGCAATCGAGCAGCACTACGGACGTCCGATGGACATTGAATGGGGCAAAGACGGCGTGGACGGAAAACTCTACGTTCTGCAAGCCCGTCCGGAGACCGTCAAGTCGCACAAGCAGCACGGCACAGAAGAATGCTTCCAGCTGAAATCGCGCAGCACCGTACTCAGCACCGGACGCGCCATTGGGCACAAGATCGGTGCCGGCCCCGTTCGTATCGTCTCCGACGCATCAAAGATGGCAAGCGTGCGCAGAGGCGACGTTCTCGTCACCGACATGACGGATCCCAATTGGGAGCCTGTCATGAAGCTGGCCTCGGCCATCGTCACCAATCGCGGCGGTCGAACCTGTCACGCGGCAATCATTGCGCGAGAACTCGGCATACCCGCCGTGGTGGGGTGTGGCGATGCCACGCGGGTCCTGCAGGAGGGTCGCCCGGTCACCGTATCCTGCGCGGAGGGGGACACCGGCAATGTTTATGACGGCCTTCTGGAGTTCGAAATCCAATCGCAGGAGACTGGAGAACTCCCACAGATCCCCGTAAAAATCGCGATGAATATCGGCAATCCCGAACTCGCCTTCGATTTCTCCCAGATTCCCAATGCCGGCGTCGGTTTGGCGCGCCTCGAGTTCATCATCAACAACCTGATCGGCGTCCATCCGAGGGCCTGCATCGAGTATCCGAATCTGCCTGCGGATCTGAAGGAGAAGGTGGAAGAGGCCTCGTATGGGTACGCCGACCCAAAGACGTTCTTCCGGGAAAAGATGGTGGAAGGCGTCGCGACCATCGCGGCAGCATTTTGGCCAAAGCCGGTGATTGTGCGACTTTCGGATTTCAAGTCGAACGAGTACAAGAAGTTGCTTGGCGGAGAGCGCTACGAGCCAGACGAGGAAAATCCTATGCTCGGTTTCCGTGGCGCCTCGCGATACATTGCACCGAGTTTCCGCGAGTGCTTCGAGATGGAGTGCCAGGCAATGCGCAAGGTGCGCGACGAACTGGGTCTAACCAACGTAGAGTTGATGGTGCCGTTCGTACGCACACTGGACGAATGCAGTCAGACCATTCGCCTGCTCGAGGAGAATGGCCTGAAGCGCGGTCAGAACGGCTTGCGCATGGTGATGATGTGCGAAGTTCCATCGAATGCAGTCCTCGCGGATGAGTTCCTCGAATATTTCGACGGATTCTCCATCGGCTCAAATGACCTGACTCAGCTGACCTTGGGGCTCGACAGAGACTCTGGCCTTGTAGCAGGAGCCTTCGACGAGCGCGATCCGGCAATGAAGGTGATGTTCAAGTTGGCAATCGACGCATGTAAGCGGCAAGGGAAGTACGTGGGCATTTGCGGGCAGGGGCCCTCGGATCACCTGGACTTCGCACGTTGGCTGATGGAGCAGGGCATAGGTTCACTGTCCCTCAACCCAGACACGGTTGTATCGACTTGGATTGCGCTGGCAGAAGCGGCGCCCGAGTCCTGAAGGCAGTCAGCGGGTGCGCAGCAAACGCTGCTTCTCCCGCTGCCAGTCCTTGTCTCGTTCAGTCGCTCGCTTGTCGTGCAACTGCTTGCCTTTGGCCAAGCCGATTTCCAATTTGACTCTGCCACCCTTGTAATGCAAATCCAGCGGCACAAGGGTGTACCCTCGCTGTTCGACCTTGCCAATCAGCTTGCTGATTTCCTCGGCGTGCAGCAGGAGTTTGCGGGTACGTACCGGATCCGGATTCACGTGGGTCGACGCCGTGGGGAGGGCGCTGATATGCGCGCCGATCAGCCAGAGTGCGGAATTCTTGACGATCACGTAGGCCTCGCCAAGTTGTGCGCGCCCGGCCCGAATCGCCTTGACTTCCCAGCCTTCGAGAACGAGGCCGGCCTCAAATCGCTCTTCGACGAAGTAATCGTGAAAAGCTTTGCGGTTCTGGACGATGGACATGGTTGGTACCGAGGAAGGGGCGGAATTGTAGCAGCCGACCCAGCTCAGGCGGGTGTTGTGTGAAGCACATTACGCGAAGCGCACTGGTGGAGCATTCCGCTGGTGAGATCTACGCGCTGGTGGAGGCGATTGAGTCCTATCCACAGTTCCTGCCTTGGTGTGTCTCGGCGCGCGTAAGCGAGCGCACGGACAGAAGGACAGTCGCAACCCTGGAAGTGGGTATGAAGGGAGTTCGCCAGTCATTCACCACGGAGAACATGAAATCCCCGGATGCGGGTATGGAAATGCGCTTGCTGGAGGGGCCTTTCAGGACGTTTTCCGCAACCTGGCGCTTCATTCCACTGGAGGCGCGTGCTGCGAAAATTGAGTTTGCCCTTTCTTATGAATTCTCCAGTGCGATCCTCGCGAGATTGCTCGATCCCCTGTTCGAGTACATCGCTGACACCATGGTGGATGCCTTCATTCGCCGTGCCGATTCCGTTCACGGCCGTGCCCATGGCTCGAATTCGGGTTGAAGTGGCCTATGCAATGCCGGCACGACAGCACATCGTCGAACTGGCCATGGAGCAGGGTGCGACCGCCGCCGATGCGCTGCGTCAGAGTGGCATTCTCGATCTATACCCTGAGTTGGACGGCAACTCCCCTCTGGGCATACACGGACGCGTCCTGCCTCCTGACACGCTGCTGCGCGAATGGGATCGGGTCGAAGTCTATCGCCCGTTGACGGTCGATCCGAAGGCCGCGCGCATAGACCGGGCGGCACAGGCCCGACAGCGCTGAATCACTTGCAGTTCTCTGTAACCGCCTTGCGCGCTTCCACGATGCGCTGCTGAATCTGGGCATCCTCGAGAAATACCGTTTCACCCTGCGCGTTCACACTCGAGATGCGTCGACCGCTCTCCAGCACGCGCAGACTCTCCTGAGAAGCGCTGCAGTTCTGCTTGCGTGCCTCGGTCTCGGCGCGTTGCTTCTCCGCCTTTTCGGCATCCTCTTTCGCCTTAAGCTGGCGCTCGCGGAATGCCTGGGCCTGCTCGGCCGGCGTGAGCGGCCCTTTGGGCGCAGCCTGCGCCGCACCACCCTTCGATCCCACACCGTTCTTGTCTGCCCCATCCTTGGCCGGGACGGATGGGGCGGGAGGCGGGCTGGCCGGCCCCGTTGGCGCCCTCATGGGCGTGGCTTTGACGCCCGGAGGCGGGAAATCGCCATAGCGAGTCTTGCCATCCTTGTCGACCCACTTGTAGGCCTGCGCCTGCGCGAGTCCGCAAGCTGCGGCCAAAGCGAATAAAAGGATCGGTTTGCTGATGTGCATGGTGTCTCCTGAAGCGCAATTTCGGCGCGCAATAGGCTTAACGCACCGGACTGAATTTCGCCGACATCCGCGTATAATACGCATTTGCGTGAAAGGTAGCCTCCATGCGCGTCGTCCAACGGGCGCTCACTTTCGACGATGTACTTTTGCTGCCCGCCCATTCGCGCGTCCTGCCGCGCGACGTAGCACTCCGCACCCGCCTGACTCGTAAGCTCGACCTCAACATCCCGCTGGTTTCGGCTGCGATGGACACGGTCACGGAATCGCGCCTCGCCATCGCGATAGCCCAGGAAGGCGGCATAGGGATCATCCACAAGAATCTCAGCGCAGAAGGACAGGCTGCCGAGGTCGCCAAGGTCAAGCGCTTCGAATCAGGCGTGCTGCGGGATCCCGTCACGGTTGCACCGGACATTACGGTACGTCAACTGCTGGCCCTGACCCAGCAGTACCGCGTCTCGGGATTCCCGGTGGTCGAAAAAGGCCGTGTCGTCGGCATGGTCACCAACCGCGACTACCGCTTCGAGACGCAGCTCGATGCCCCGGTGCGCTCGATCATGACTCCCAAGGAGCGGCTGATCTACGTCGGCGAGGATGCCAGTCCGGAGGAGGCAAAGGCGCTGTTGCACAAGCACCGTCTCGAGCGAGTGCTTGTAGTCAACGAGGCATTCGAACTGCGTGGCCTGATCACCGTCAAGGACATTCTCAAGTCCACCGAACACCCCAACGCGAGCAAGGACGTGCAGGGCAAACTGCTTGCCGGAGCCGCCGTAGGCGTGGGCGAAGGAACTGACGAGCGCGTCGAACGCCTTGTCGAGGCAGGCGTGGATGTTCTGGTGGTCGATACCGCCCACGGCCACGCCCAGGGTGTACTCGACCGCGTGCAATGGATCAAGAAGCGCTTCCCGTCGGTGCAGGTGATCGGCGGAAATATCGCCACATCCTCCGGGGCCAAGGCGCTGGTGGACGCCGGCGCGGATGGCGTCAAGATCGGCATCGGGCCGGGCTCCATATGCACCACCCGCGTCGTTGCCGGTGTGGGCGTGCCGCAGATCACGGCGATAGACAACGTGCGAGAGGCCTTGTCTTCGACGGACGTGCCTTGCATTGCCGATGGCGGCGTACGCTATTCGGGCGACGTGGCCAAGGCCATCGCAGCGGGTGCATCTGCGGTAATGATGGGAAGCATGTTCGCCGGGACAGAAGAGGCACCCGGCGAGACCATTCTTTACCAGGGGCGCTCGTACAAATCCTACCGTGGCATGGGTTCGCTCGGCGCCATGCAGGACGGCGCCGCAGATCGCTATTTTCAGGATCCGACCAACAACGTCGACAAGCTGGTGCCAGAGGGAATCGAAGGTCGGGTGCCTTACAAGGGCAGTGTGCTGAGCATCCTGTACCAGCTGATTGGCGGCCTGCGCGCGAGCATGGGGTACTGTGGCTGCGAGACCATAGACGAGATGCGCACCAAGGCGCAGTTCGTCGAGATCACTTCCGCCGGCATGCGCGAGTCGCACGTTCACGACGTGCAGATCGTCAAGGAAGCGCCGAACTACAGGGTGGAGTAGGGACGGGATGCACGCCAAGATCCTGATCCTTGATTTCGGTTCACAGGTCACGCAACTGATCGCGCGTCGCGTGCGCGAGGCCAAGGTGTACTGTGAGATTCACCCTTGCGACGTCTCCGATGATTTCGTGCGCGGTTTCGGCGCAAAGGGCGTGATACTGTCGGGCAGCCATATGTCCGCATACGAGGAGGCAACTGACCGCGCTCCTCATGCGGTATTCGAACTCGGCGTACCGGTGCTCGGCATCTGCTACGGCATGCAGACCATGGCGCAGCAGCTGGGCGGCAAGGTCGAGGCGGGGAAGGTGCGCGAGTTCGGCTTCGCCGAGGTTCGCGCGCGAGGACACACCAGGCTCTTCAACGGCATCCAGGATTACGCCACGGACGGCGGCCATGGCATGCTGAAGGTGTGGATGAGCCACGGTGACAAGGTCACCGTCATGCCGCCGGGATTCAAGCTGATGGCTTCGAACGATTCCTGCCCGATTGCCGGCATGGCCGACGAGGCGCGAGGCTACTATGCCGTGCAGTTCCATCCGGAAGTTACGCATACCCGGCAAGGCAGGAACATCCTGCAGCGCTTCGTGCACGACATCTGCGGCTGCCGCTCAGACTGGAACATGCCCGACTACGTCACCGAGGCCGTGGAAAGGATTCGCGCACAAGTCGGAAGCGACGAGGTCATTCTCGGACTCTCCGGCGGAGTCGATTCTTCAGTTGCAGCAGCCCTCATCCACAAGGCCATCGGCAAGCAACTCACCTGTGTTTTTGTCGACCATGGGCTCCTGCGCCTGAATGAAGCCGAGCAGGTGATGGAGACTTTCTCCCGGCATCTGGGTGTCAAGGTCATTCATGTCGATGCCACCTCGGAATTCATGGGGAAGCTGGCCGGCATCTCGGATCCGGAGGCCAAGCGGAAGATCATCGGCAAAGAGTTCGTCGAAGTGTTCCAACGCGAATCGGCGAAGATTGCCAATGCCAGGTGGCTCGCGCAGGGCACCATCTATCCCGACGTGATCGAGTCGGCGGGCGGCAAAACGAAGAAGGCCACCACCATCAAGTCGCATCACAATGTCGGCGGCCTTCCTGACACCCTGCATCTGCAGCTGCTCGAACCCCTGCGTGAACTGTTCAAGGACGAGGTGCGCGAACTGGGCGTGGCCCTGGGCCTGCCGCACGAGATGGTGTACCGCCACCCTTTCCCCGGCCCCGGCCTCGGTGTGCGCATACTTGGAGAGGTGAAGAAGGAGTTCGCCGACCTCCTGCGTCGCGCCGATGCGATTTTCATCGAGGAACTTCGCCGCTCGAAGGATGCAGACGGTCTTTCCTGGTACGACAAGACGGCGCAAGCCTTTGCAGTGTTCCTGCCGGTGAGATCCGTGGGTGTAATGGGCGACGGCCGGACCTACGAGTACGTGGTCGCGCTGCGGGCCGTTCAAACCAGTGATTTCATGACCGCCGATTGGGCTCCTTTGCCGCACGACCTGCTCGCCCGGGTGTCCAGCCGCATCATCAATGAGGTGCGTGGGATCAACCGCGTCGCCTACGATATTTCCTCAAAGCCTCCCGCCACCATCGAGTGGGAGTGAGTAAAAAATATAAATAAAACAATGTGTTATAAAATAATTCTCGCGTATCACTTAAGAAGTATCACCCTGTTGGGGTGCGTCGATTCACCCAATCAATACAATGCCTTGCGAAGGTTCAAGCTCGGTCGCGAGACCCGGGCTTTTTCTCCCTTCAGACCTCGCACTCATGCAAGGGTGATGGCAGTTCGTTGTGATATCAATGTATTTATTGATATCTAATGCGATTTAGCAACATACTTCTTCCCATGTCCCACCCCCAAACCAGCGAACACACCGTCCTTCAGGTTGCACAGAAGCACGTGCTGCTGCGTGCGCGCGACGTCGTCCAGGCAGGCCTGCCAACTGTTGTGCTGACTCGGCTCGTATCCGCCGGAAAACTGGAACGAGTGGGACGCGGCGTCTATAGTCTGCCCAATCAACCGATCAGCGAAAATCGATCGCTTGCCGAAGTCGCGATACGCGTACCGCGCGGAGTCGTGTGTCTCGTATCGGCGCTTAGCGTACATGATATTGGCACGCAGCTGCCACATGCTGTGTGGCTTGCGCTGCCTCGCCAGACAGTATCCCCTCGTATCGCTTCGCCGTCGCTTCGGATAATTCGTATGTCAGGTTCATCGCTCATCGAGGGCATCGACAAGATTGTGGCGGACGGAGTAGAAGTGCGGGTGTTCAATGCCGCCAAGACGGTTGCCGATTGCTTCAAGTTCCGGAACAAGATCGGTCTCGACGTAGCGCTCGAAGCGCTTCACGATGGCTGGCGTAACCGTAGGTTCACCATGGATGAGCTTTGGCACTACGCCGTCGTTAATCGGGTCGCCAACGTCATGCGTCCATACCTTGAATCCGTCGCCGCGTCGTGAGGACGACATTCGGAGCATCGATCTGGCTTCTTCGAGCTTGCATTGACCCGGCCTATTGGTCCTTCAGCCATGCCCGGGGAGACGCGCCCATGACTTGCGAAAAGGCCCGGGAGAATGCCGCCGGGCTGGCATAGCCCAACTCGTCGCTGATCCGCTTGACTGATGCCCCATTGCGCAGCATTGTCTGTGCGATCGATACACGCCAACGCAGCAGGTATACGCCGGGCGGCATCCCGATCGCTGCCTTGAACTCAGCGGCGAAGGCGCTGCGAGACATTCCGGCCGCCTCGGCCATGGCGCCCAGTGACCACGCATCACCCGGTCGCTCATGCAGGCAGGTCAGTGCGCGAGCCAACTTGGGTTGTCCCAGCCCCTGAAGCAGTCCTTCCTGAATGCCACCCTGCGCAGGGTGATCCAGTAGCCAGCGCAACATCTGCAGCAGAAGGACTTCGAAGAGCCGGTCGGCGAGCAGTCGATGCCCGCAGCGCACCCGCTCGGTCTCTGCAAAGAGCAGATTCAGCGTCTGGTCAATGCCCTCGACAGCACTGATCTTCAGGGCGAGGAGCGGCGGCAAGGCCTGCACGAGTGGGTGCCGGGTTCCGCCGTCGAAGTCTAGGGTGGCGCACACGAAGTCACTGCCGTCCGCTGGCGCGTTGTGGAAGTTGTGCTCGAGCGGCCGCGGATAGAACAGCAGCGTCGGCTCGGACAACTTGAGCTTGCGGGGCGCCCCGCTGCGGGGCTGATGCGTGACCACCATGTCACCGCGCCGCAGCACATGAAGAAACGCACGCCCCGGCTTCGCATCGAAGCGTGTGACCCCACACAGAGGGCCGGCGTGGAACAGATGGGCATGCACACGAAATCGCTCGAGTAGCGCGGACAGGCGATCGACGGTTGCAGGTGTGCCCGGAAGGATCGTCATGGACGATAAGCAATGTTGTATGGACTAAATGCGTCCAATGATACACAAACGCGACCCATACTGGCATCTCTTTCCCAACCACAGGAGATTCCACATGTACCCACTCCAACTGCTCACCGCGAGTGCCCTCGCCTTGGCGACGATGACGCCTTTGGCGGCCAGCGCTCAGGCCGCGACCTCGATCCCGGGATATACCTATGGTCAGAAGTCCCTGGCCAGGGCGCCCTACACCCTGCAGGATCTCGAGTCGCTGAAGAAGGCCATGCTGCTTTCCGACGAGGACTTGCGCTACCTGCGCATGAGCAAGGCGATTCTGGCTGATCAGACCGAGGCGATCCTCGATGTCTGGTACGGCTTCGTGGCATCCACGCCGGAACTGGTCGTGTTCTTCAAGAACAATAAGACCGGAGCGCCCGACGGCGCCTACCTTAGCGCAGTGCGCAAGCGCTTTGGCCAATGGATCCTCGATACCGCCGATGCGAACTACGATCAGGCCTGGCTTGACTACCAGTACGAGATCGGTCTTCGTCATACCTCGCCGAAGAAGAATAAAACCGACAAGGCCGACAGCGTCCCTTCGGTGAACTTCCGGTACCTCTCGGCGCTGACGATCCCCATTACGACGACCCTCAAGCCGTTTCTTGCGAAGAAGGGTGCGTCGGCAGCCGACGTCGAGAAAATGCATGCAGCCTGGGTGAAGTCCGTCCTGATGCAAAGCATCCTGTGGAGCTACCCCTACGTCCGTGACGGCCGCTTCTGAAGCCGCCCGCCCACGCCGCACAGTGCCCAGTCCTCTCACCCATGAAACAGGAGCATTCTCCATGAACCGCATCCCCCTCATCGACCGTGCCAACACCAGTGCCGACCGCAAGGCGCTGCTTGACCAGATTCACGGCGCCTTCGGCGCCACACCCAACATGTTTCGCGCTGTCGCCAACTCGCCCGCCGCGCTCCAGAGTATGTGGAGTTCGTTTGGTGCTCTCGGCGCCGGCACGTTGGGTGCCAAACTCGGCGAGCAGATTGCCGTGGCGGTGGCTGACCGCAACGCGTGCGAGTACTGTCTGGCCGCGCACACTGTGCTGGGCAAGAAGGCCGGAGCGAGCGCCCAGGAGATGGCCGCGGCACAGGCGGGCGAGGCCAGCGACCCCAAGACCCAGGCCGCATTGCGCTTCGCGCTGAAGGTGGTCAACGAGCGCGCGCAGGTCAGCGACGCCGACGTTCAGAGCCTGCGTGCCGCTGGCTTCAGCGACGAGGCGGTGGTCGAGATCCTGGCGCACGTGGCGTTGAACCTGTTCACGAATTACGTGAATATCGCCTTCGCGGTGCCGGTGGACTTTCCTGCGGTCCAGCTACGTCGCGCGAGCTGATCGCGTTAGCAGGGGCATGCCCGGCACCACTCTGATGCCGGGCAGTTGCCAAGCCATGGGGACACACATGATTCAACACACCTCGCCGATGCCGCCGCTGCGCACCAGCCGCTGGTTCAACACGCGGGAACCGATCACGCTGGATGCGCTTCGCGGGCGCGTGGTCGTGGTTCACGCCTTCCAGATGCTTTGCCCAGGCTGTGTGGCCCATGGCCTGCCCCAGGCCGTCAGGCTGCGCGAGGCGTTTCCGGAGGATCAATTGGCGGTGATCGGATTGCACACCGTGTTCGAACACCACGAGGTAATGGGAGCCGAGGCCCTGAAGGCCTTCATCCACGAATACCGTCTGAGCTTCCCGATCGGTGTCGACGAGGCCGACCCGAGCCAACCGTTGCCGAGGACGATGGCCGCCTGGAACCTGCAGGGCACGCCCAGCCTGGTGGTGTTGGACCGTCAGGGAGGGCTGCGGCTGAAGCACTTCGGCCATCTCGACGACCTATCGCTTGGTGCCATTCTGGGACAGTTGCTGGTGCAGCCCATTGCACCGGAGACACTCGCCGACGAAGATCGGCACGGTGCCGGATCGTGCGCGGGCGGGGCATGCGGCGCATTGAATCCATAGCGGGGATGCCGCGCCAAGCTGTTCGATCTTCCTGCCGGGAGGTCTCGGCTGAATCAAGCCGTCACACCGATCGATAAGCCCCCGCTGCGCGTAGTTTGCACGTCTGGCCCGTCACCGGCTTGCCAAAATTGCAGGTTGGCGTGACACAGGTGGGACCAGGTGCTACACTTCGCCATGTCAAGAAAACCTCCACGCGAGCTTTCAAGACGGCCTGGTTCAGCAAGGCGGCGAGGAAGTCGCGCATCGGTGATCCGGCGTTGGTCGCGGCGATTCGCGAGGTCATGCAGGGGCAGGCTGACGATCTTGGTGGCGGTGTGTTCAAGAAGCGTTTGAACAAGAACATGCACCGTTCGATCATCCTGGCAAAGGGCGGGCGGCACTGGATCTTTGCCTATCTGTTTGCAAAGAAGGACCGGGCCAGTATCGATGGGGCTGAGCTTGCTGATTTCAGGAAGCTGGCGCACGCCTTTGGCCGCATGACGGACACCGAGTTGCAGGCTGTGCTGAAACAAGGTGACTTACTGGAGCTATGCGATGAAAAGTAAAGCCAAGTTCAAGAGCGACGCTTTCGAGGCGATCCACAGCGCGGCCCGAGGGTTGCATCGCGCTGGAACCATTGACAAGGCGACCATGCGCGAGTTTGATGAATCGTGTCTCATCGCGCCACCTGTGATTCCTCCGAAGCAGATCAAGCGCATCCGCGAGGGGGCGCATGTCAGTCAACCAGTGTTCGCCCGCTATCTGAACACCAGCGAGTCCACCGTTCAAAAATGGGAGGCCGGCACGAAGCGACCGAGCGGCATGGCGCTCAAGTTGTTGGCTGTGGTGGAGAAGCACGGATTGAAGGTTCTGGCTTGACATCGAAGCGGTTGCGATGGGGTGAAACGACCTTTTGTTCTTCGTTACGATTGGCGTGACGGTAAAAAATCTGGCGAATAGATGCGTCGTAGCAAAGGGTTAGGTGATTCGATGCATCTATACTTCCGACACCGCGTCGATCATCATGTGAGTGCCTGCGATACGGGAAGCGTGCGTTGTTTCGACCAATAGATCGCGATACATCTCGAAAGCGAGTTATCGTGGAAGCGCCGATTGTTCTCGATACATGTAGATAGATAGTGAAAGCCGCGAGAGGGGATGCCTGTCGAAATGACGGTAAATCAGACGGTAAAAGCGCAGCCATATGACGAGCACACACAGCGAAACAACGGCTTACTGAAGCCGGTCATAATTGAGTGGGAGTAGGCGTGTGCACGGCGCATGTCTCAGTCCGAATCCAGCGCGGTTCGATATGCCGCAGATGACACTATCCCAGCGAGCGAAACACGACGCGTCCTGACGTAGATCGCCCGCCCGCGGAGACCTTGTGCTGCCAGGATGAGGGCGCGCAATTGCCGGGGCGGACAGGGGCGGGGAGCTACGGCGAGAGGGACAAGGCAAACACGCTTGCACCGGTTGCGGACCACTTCTCGATACTGGGCCGCCCGGTCTCCGAGTGCTACCATTTCGACAATATGCCGGCCGCCGAAATGTACCCGCAGGTGACTCAATGAAGCGCGTCGCAATCGCGTTGATCGCCGCTATGCTGCCGGCGCTGGGGCTGGCTCAGGCATTTCCGTTGGGCGTGGTGAAGATTTTGGTGCCGTTCCCCGCAGGCAACGGCGCCGACTTCGCCGGCCGTGCCGTCGCCGCGAGCCTTGCCAATGCCCTGGCGGTGCTTGTGCAGGTGAATAGCCGGCCGGGATCCGACGGCATCATCGGCATGGACGCTGTGGCGAACGCGCCAGACGGCCACACACATGGCATCGCCACATCCTTCAGACAGGGCCGCGGACCCCGATAGCCCATGAAGAACGATGCTTGCGCAATCAAAGTGGAGCAACTCGCCGTCAACGCCGCGATCACGTGAGTGTGCCTGTGCAGCTCCTTCCGACGACTACATCGCCCGGCGGTGCCACGTTTCCGGTCCGCGCACGGGCCGCGGCCACTTACCTCCTGGCCGCCCTTTCGCTTTGCGGCTGCGAGACGCTCCCCTCGCTGCAACAACTGCGTGGCACCCCGGATGCACGCCTGTCGAGCGGCGCCCAACCCACGCCGCGGAACCACGTCAACGCCCTGATCGACGAAGGGCTTCGCCTGCTGGATACCGGTGATACGGAGAAGGCGCGACTGCACTTCGCCGCCGTGCTCAAGCTCGACCCCCGCAATGCCACCGCCCATTTCCTCCTCGCCCGGGTCCACCAGATTGGCGCGGATAACGGCGACCGCGGCGCCGCCGAGCTCGCCGAAGTCGGCTACCTGCAGGCACTCGAGTATGACCCGAGCCTGTGGGCGGCTGCTGACGGCCTGGGCATCCTTCGCCAGCGCGACCGTCGCTACGCGGAGGCAAGGGAAATCTTTGCGCGCGCCGCGCTGCTCAACCCCACGAACGGAGAGCGAATGTACCGGCTTGCGGTCGCGTCGTACTACGCAGGCGACCTTGCCACCGCCCGTTCCGCACTGGCGGAGACGCGACGCCTGTCGCCGACGCTTGCCGGCCTGGTTCGGGCCGAGGCTCTTATGCCGCCGCCAGCAATGACGGACCTTCCGCCAAGCGCGCCCTCGAATCGTCCGACCCGGCCCTGTCGTCGGCGGAACGCGCCTCATCTCCCGTCGAATCGAGGACTGGCGAATGACGTACGCGTCGCTAGATTCGACACAGCTCGCGCAGGCGGGTTCTGCCGCGCTGGATCCGCGCCCGGTCCCCAAGCTGCCACCGGGGGCGAAGGTGCCGCGGATGGTGCAGATCGACGTCGTCGTGATCCGCACCGAGGAAATAGATACCGGTCGCCGGGGCTGAACCTGCTCGACGCCCTGACGCTTCAGTACAGCAGGTCCTCGACCCGTACCGATACCCGGACGCTGGACCAGGTCGCCGGGCCGACCGGACAGGTGCAACGCGTCATCACCAGGGCAATCACGATCCCGGACGTAATCTATTCGCTGAATATCGCCAACGATCGTATCGACCACGCCCACGTCATCGCGCGGCCGACCCTGGTCTCGACCGACGGGCAGGCCGCAACGTTCTTCTCCGGCGAAGAAGTGTCGCTCGCTCTGCCCGGGACCCTCGGCGGAAGCATCGCAGATCGCACCATCGGCGTGTCGCTCGCGGTGACTCCGGCCTTCATTTCGGACGAGGCCGTCATGGTGAACGTCGCCGCGACGCGCAGCTTCATCAACATCGGCAGCCCGATCGCGACCGGCACCTTCCAGCAGTCCCTGCAGACCACGAAGCAATCGGTCAACACCGCCGTCGCGATGAGGTTCGGCGAGACGCTCATCCTCAGCGGCCTCAGCGAGCGCCAGGTCGAGCGCCAGTCGAGTTCGGTACCCTTGCTCGGGGATCTCCCCTGATCCAGTACCTGTTCAATCAGGGCGGCGTCCTGGAGTACACGAAATCCGTGCCGATACTGCTGACGCCCAGGCCCGTCCTGGCTGTCGCCGGTGACGCTGCGAGGCTCGACGCCCGGTGCGGACGCATCAATTCACGGCGAAGCCCTGCGCAAACTGTATGCCCCGGTTTCCCGAATCTTCAAGAGCCCGCACAACGTCGACTTGCTTCGGATCGCCGTCGGCCGCAACGAGATCATTGCCGGAACCCGTTCCAACGACATCCCGATCGACCCCGATCTGGAAGCGCACCAGCCGCGGACCCTGGGTAGGCGATTGCGCGAATTGCTGTACTACTAGCCAAGTTAACTACCTGGCAGGACATCCGCCGTTGTTGTTCGTGGGGTTGGATCCCGCCCACCCGTAGAAGAACACATAGTCGTATCCGTCCGGGCAGGTGCGGCAGTCCGAAGTCACACAGGGGTCATCGGCGTCATTGTTGAAAACCGTCGAGCACTGCGGCGCATAACCGTACTTGAATTTGCATTGGTTGTAAGCATACTTCCCATGCGCTGCGGGGGGATCGAAGAGGGTGACGTTCGATTTCAGCGTGATGAACAGGTTGTCCTGTGCCGGTGGAATCTTGCCGTCGGGGCCGGCGATTCCCCAAGTACAGTTATTGTATTGATCTCCAAACACTCGCCAGTGTGAGGGTGTACTGCCAAAGGTGGTACTCCCCTTCATTACAACGTACGCGCTGAGACGGCATGCAACCTTGGAGCTTCCCTGTGGCGCCACGGTAATCACCGCGAAGGGTGTCGTACTGCATTCGCCGGCCTCGAATCCCCATTCGAACTGGGTCTGACCGGTCCCTCCGGAACCCACCACGATAGGGTCCATCTTGTGGCGCTGACAATGGTAGCCGTCCGCAGTCACAGACACGGTCAGGCCGGAAGTGTTGGCCACCTGGACGTGGATCTTTCGATGATTCGACCAGCCAGGCGTCGTCCATGCCTCCGCGGGGACAGGTATCCCGGCAAGAAACGTCACGCAGATCAGTCCCAGCAACCGTAGCGTTCGCGCCATCTCAGTCCCCCGTCCGTTGGCTGACGAATGATCGTACCCGTGAAAATCCGCACGGGCAATCCGGCACGGGGAAGGCGCTCGTCGCGGGAGTCGATTGACGTCGATGGATTTCGAAAGGTGAGATTTCGCCCCGCGGAGCGGAATCCGTCGCCAATGCAGGTTCCTGTCAGATTGACGGGGAATACCTGCACGGCAGAGGCAGGGCTATGAAAATCAAAGGCTAAGCTCGTTGCTGATCGAGCGGGAGTGATGGGCCGACTGGGATCAACCTCACGCTGAAAGGTGCACTCGCTCGCTGTCACAACGGCCGAGTCGAGTAGTACCAGTCAGTCGTCTTGTAGCCTTCGCCGATGCGCTTGTCGGCGGCTTCGGCGGTTTTGGGCGGCGGCACGATTACATCGCCACCTGCTTTCCAACCTTCAGGCGTGGCCACACTATGCTTATCGCTGGTCTGCATGGCTTGCAGCAGGCGCACGAACTCGTCGATCGAGCGGCCATTGCTCATCGGGTAGTACACCATCGCACGCAGCATGCCAACCGGGTCGATGAAGATGTGGCTCGCACGGCCTGCGTGTCGGCGGCTCCGGGGTGCACCATGCCGTAGGCACCGGCGCCCTCCATCTTGATGTCCTCGATGATCGGGAACGGGATGGTGACGCCGAACTTGTCCTGGATGTTGCGTGTCCAGGCGAGGTGCGAGAACAGGCTGTCGATTGACGGGCCGAGCAACTCGCAGTTCATCTTCTTGAAGGTGTCGGCCGCGTTCGCGAAGCCGATGGACTCGGTAGTACACCGGGGTGAAATCGGCCGGGTGCGAAAAGGATCAGCCACTTGCCCTGTAGTCGGCCAGCGTGCGATCCCCATGGGTGGTCTTCACCTTGAAATCTGGCGCAGGCTCGTTCAGGTGCGGGAAGGTGGAAACGGACTCATTCATGGAGTTCCTTGTCGTATGCATTGTCGGTGGGAAGGTGGTGGGTGGAGTTTGGACAAGGGCGCAGTTCACTCAATCCCCAGTTCAGCATGGACAGAGTGCAAGCGAGGCGGGGCTGAGTCTGTGCGGTGGTGCACTCAGCTAGCGCCAGCGGAACAAGAGAACCATGACTGCCTCCAATGGCCGCCGTACAACAGCGCCTTAGGTAGGTGCTGCCCGGTTCTCATGCTTCTCGCAGCATGCATGCTCACAGGCTTCGTCTGACAGGATCTGGAATAGCCTCAGGTTGATGTGAATCCCGTGACCGAACGTCTTCAGCATTTCGGGTCCACCTCCCTCGCGCTGTTGGTCACGTGCCGGTCACACGGACTCGGCAACCTGGCCTACCTTGAACGCCTCGCGAGGTCTGCGAGCTTCAGCAGCGGACGTCTGATCTACGCAATCTCCGTTCCCTTGTCTGGAAACCCGGATCTTTCCCATAACCAGCAGGATCGCGAGGACAAGCAAAGCAATCCCTTTCACGACTCCCCCGCCCCATAGCCCAGCCGCAGCCATGAGGCCAAGCGGGGATCACGCATGCAAGGCTGGTACCAACACATCTTGAGAATCAATCCGATCGACAATTCAGGCTCCTATGCTGCACAATCACTCTACCGATGCAGAAAGCCACTTTCGGCGATCTGGTGAGTTGGTCGACGAATCTAACGGTAAAATGATTTTTGCCGAACAAAATTCCAGATACGACAATCGCTTATATGAGAAATGTCCCGGAGTCGCGTTCCGGATGCATGGCGTGCGAACTTTGCCATGTTGCTTAAAGGGATGAATTTGACTTTGGAACCGGCATGGGACTGAAGAAGTCCAGCCGTCTGCCATCCGGTTCATCTGCAGAGCAACGCCGCAGATCTCCAGCCACGAAGCGGCAGGGCACCAATGCCGACGTTGCGACACGAACGCTGGCGGTACGCGCCAGACGCGCAGTCGAAAGGCTGCGCGCCGATGCACTGGCGCTCGAGCAGGAGTTCGCCGGCGTACTCAGGCATACCGCGCCGGAACTCCGTACCAGCGCGCGCAACCTGTTGCACTACCTTGCTGTGCGGCAGCACGACGTGCGCAGCCTTCAGGCCGACCTCGCCACGCTGGGATTGAGCTCGCTGGGCCGTCTCGAAGCGCACACCATGGCTTCGCTCGACGCGGTGCTCGAACTTCTCGATAGGCTGTGCGGCGGCGACCTGCCGAATGATCGGCGAAACACCGCGGCTCCTTGCTCCATAGGCGAGGGAAACGCCTCGCTCGCGCGGCACACCGACGCGATACTCGGCCCGGCCCGTGCCGGCCGCCAGGCGCGCATCATGGTTACCATGCCCAGCGAGGCGGCCCAGGACCCTTCGTACGTACGGGATCTCGTGCTGCAGGGCATGGACATCATGCGCATCAATTGCGCCCACGACGGTCCGGCCGCATGGGCGCAGATGATCCGGCACTTGCGCTCCGCCGAAAAGACGCTGCACCGCCGCTGCCTCGTGTCTTTCGACCTTGCCGGCCCCAAGCTGCGGACCGGACCGATACAGCCCGGAGTAAGCGTGGCGAAATGGCGCCCGAAGAAGAATCGACTCGGTCAGATGGTCGCCCCTGCGCGCGTGCGCTTCAGCACGCTGCCGACAGAGGGGGAGCCCGGGGAAACCGTCGTTCCGGTCGCTGGCGATATGGTAAGCAACGCGAGAATCGGCGATCAGATCACGCTGGTCGACGCGCGCGGCCGCGATCGTGTGCTCGCCGTCATCGAAACCACCGAAGCAGCCTGCCTGTGTGAAGCACGCGAAACGGCGTATGTCATTCCGCGCACCCGACTTGTTCTCAAGCGTAACAAGCGAACAATCGGCCATGCAATCGTCGGCGCGATGCCGGCTCTACCGGAACCCATACAGTTGCGCGCGGGAGACGTACTCGACATTGTCCGGGGCGAGGTGCTGGGACGTCCGGCCGTGCTCGACGAACTGGGCAGGACCACCGACCCGGCCGTGGTCGGCTGCTCACTCCCCGAGGTGTTCCGATGCGTCCGCCCGGGACACCGGGTGTTCCTCGATGATGGTCGCATCTCCGGCGTAATCCGCAGGGTGGAACCCGACAGGCTGCGGGTCCGTGTCACCCATGCCATAGGCGGCGTCGCCAAACTGCGCGACGAGAAAGGCATCAACCTGCCTGACACCGACCTCAAGCTGCCGGCCCTGACCGCCAAGGACAAAGAAGATCTGGCGTTTGTCGCCAGGCACGCGGACATGGTGGCCATGTCGTTTGTGCAGCGTCCCGAGGACATCAGGGAGTTGCTGTCGCAATTGCGCAAACACAAGGTCCCTGACCTGTGCATCGTCCTGAAGATAGAAACGCTCCAGGCGTTCAGCCGCCTGCCTGCGCTGCTGCTATCGGCGATGCGACGTCCCGGCGTAGCGGTCATGGTCGCCCGCGGCGACCTCGGCGTCGAAGTCGGCTTCGAGCGCCTGGCTGAGGTGCAGGAGGAGATACTCTGGCTGTGCGAGGCTGCCCACATGCCCGTTGTCTGGGCCACGCAAGTGCTGGAGTCTCTGGCCAAGGGGGGCATGCCGTCTCGCGCCGAGGTCACCGATGCCGCCATGGGCAGTCGCGCCGAGTGCGTGATGCTGAACAAGGGCCCCTATATCGTCAAAACCCTGAGATTCCTGTGCGATGTGCTCAACCGCATGGGTGCTCACCAGAGCAAGAAGACCTCGTTGCTGCGAAAGCTGAAGATATCGGATATGCATCCCGCAACCCTGGGTGCACATCGCACAGATTGAATCCAAGGAACTGCCTCGTGACCATTACGATGTACGGCATCAGGAACTGCGATACGATCAAGAAGGCCCGTGCCTGGCTCGATGAACGCAAGGTCGAGTATGTTTTCCACGACTACAAGGCTGCGGGGATCGCGCCCGATCGTCTTCGGCACTGGTGCCAAGAAATGGGTTGGGAAAACCTGCTGAACCGTGCAGGCACGACGTTTCGCAAACTGCCGGAAGCCGACAAGCGGGAACTGAACGAAGATAGGGCGATCACCCTTATGCTCGCCCATCCTTCCATGATCAAGCGACCGTTGCTTGATCTGGGCAGGACCAGGTTGCTGGGATTTTCACCGCAGTCCTATCAGGACGCATTACGCACTCTTCGATGAGTCGACCGCGCAGTCGAAGGACAATTCAATGCAAACGATGGCCGACGACACCGACCAGCAGTTCATGCGCAGGGCTCTCGAACTCGCGGCGCACGCCGCCACTCAGGGCGAAGTTCCCGTGGGAGCGGTCGTCGTGCATGCCGGTCAGATCGTGGGGGAGGGCTGGAACCGACCGATCGGCAGTCACGATGCAACCTCGCATGCCGAGACCGAGGCCATACGCGCCGCCTGCAGGACCCTTGGCAACTACCGCATTCCCGATACAGCGCTCTACGTGACGCTCGAGCCTTGCGTGATGTGTGCAGGAGCGATCATGCACGCACGCATCGCGCGCGTCGTGTTCGGAGCTGCCGACCCCAAGACCGGAGCCTGCGGAAGCGCCGCAAACCTATTCGCCAATGACAAGCTCAATCATCACACCAGCGTGCTGGGCGGCGTTCTTGCCGAGGAAAGCGCGGCACTGCTGAAATCCTTTTTCGCGGCCAGGCGATGAGTTCGGCATGAAGATCCGCATCGACTTGTCAGAGCAGACACTGAGCGTTCTGGACGATTCCGGGCGCACGCTGCATGCATACCCGGTTTCTACAGCGAAAAACGGTCCGGGGGAAATCAGCGGCAGCCATTGCACCCGCGTGGTCGGCATGTCGTGCGTGCCAAGATCGGCACCGGACAGCCCGAGGGCACGGTCTTCGTGCGCCGCAGACCGACCGGGGAAGTCTGGAGCCGCGAACTCCATGAGCGATTTCCCGGGCGGGACTGGATACTCACGCGCATCCTTTGGCTGTCCGGCCAAGAGCCGGGGGTCAATCGGCTCGGCGAGGTGGACACCATGCGCCGCTACATCTACATCCACGGTTCGCACGAGTTCGCGGAGATGGGCAAGCCAGGTTCGATCGGCTGCGTGCGCATGCGAAACGCAGACATCCTCGCGCTGTTCGATCTGGTACCCTGCTATACAGAAGTCGACATCGTCGCATGAATTCATAACATTTATTTGGCAAGAGCCGCATATACAGGCGCTTTTCAGGCAGTTATGTTGCTGTATTTGACAATATATATGGAAGTCCGAAGGAGACCAACGGGATGACCCGGATCACCGGACGCTCCGCCTTTCTGCAACTGCTGGTCGACGAGGGTGTCACCCATCTGTTTGGCAATCCGGGAACCACGGAACTTCCCATCATGGAAGTCGTGCCGGATTTCCCGCAATTGAAGTATGTCCTCGGATTGCATGAGGCCGTTGTCATGGCCATGGCCGACGGATTCAGCCGAGCCTCCGGCAGGCTCTCTGCAGCAAATGTGCACGTGGCGCCGGGACTTGGCAACGCCATGGGAGCGCTCTACAACGCCAAGTTTTCCGGTTCGCCGGTCATACTGACCGCAGGCCAGCAGGATCAGGGACATGGCCTGCTCGAGCCGCTCCTCTATGACCCCCTGGTTCCAATCGCACAGCCGCTGGTCAAATGGGCCGTGGACGTGACGCGCGCCGAAGACCTGCCGCGCATCCTGCATCGTGCGGCAAAGATCGCACTGACTCCGCCGACCGGACCGGTGTTCATCAGCCTGCCCGGCGACGTGCTCGACCAGACCGTCGACATGGACATGGGCTGCCCGGTGCGCGTCGAGTCCGCCAACCGTCCTTCCGATGAAACACTCTCGCGGCTGGCTGATCGTCTCCTGGCGGCAAAGCGACCTGTAATCCTGGCTGGCCAGGAACTGGCCATGCGCGACGCTTTTGCCGAAGCCGCGGAGCTCGCCGAGTTGCTCGGCGCCGCGGTCTACCAGTCGCCCATTCCCTACAGTGCCCAGTTCCCCACCGAACATGAAGCCTGCATGGGCTCGCTCACGCGAACTCAGTCCCATGTCCGCGCCGCTCTGCAACCCTATGACCTGCTGTTCTGCCTGGGCGCCGATCTTTTGCGCATGTCCGTCTACAGTCCCCTGGAGCCGCTGCCGGATCACCTGCCGGTCGTGCATCTCTCCGAACGCAGCCACGAACTCGGCAAGAACTACCGTACTGAATTGGCGGTGCAGGCGGATGTCAGGCAGACCTTAAAGGCGCTGCTGCCGGTCCTGCGCGCCAAACGCACGCCACTGGCCGCCGAGAATGCGGCTCTGCGTCTCGCCGAACTCCGGCCGCACAATTGGAGCGCGCAGCGCGACCTGGCGAGAATCGAAGCGATGCATGCGGCCGAGACCGCGCCAATCGATCCGCGGTATCTGATGCTGCGCATCACTGAAACCCTCCCCCGGGATGCAGTCGTGGTTGAGGAGGCCCTGACGTCCACCGTTGCGCTGCCACGGCTGCTGCCGTTGCGCGATCGGCAATGTTTCTTCGGGCTTGCCAGCGGCGGACTTGGCTTCGGCATCCCGGGCGCCGTCGGCATCAGTCTCGCGTTGCCCGGACGCCCGGTTGTCGCGATTGTCGGTGATGGCAGCACCATGTACGGGGTGCAGGGACTATGGACCGCCGCGCACCACAAACTTCCAATCACCTATATCATCGCCAACAATCGCAGTTACCGCATCATCAAGGAGCGCCTGGTTGCGATGCGTTCCACAGCCAAGTTCACCGGCATGGATCTGCGCGATCCGGAGATCGATTTCCTGCATCTGGGCCAATCCTTCGGATTGGCGGTGCGAAGGGTGAACGACCCGCAGGACATCGCACCGGCCCTTCGCGAGGCCTTTGCCAGCGGCAGACCAAATCTGGTCGATATCCGGGTCGCCGACGGATTCGGCGCCTGAGCCGGGAGTTCGAGTGAGAAATTTGCAGCAACGATTGCAGGATCTGTCACCCGAGGTTCTGCGTGGCATGCGTCGCGGCATAGAGAAGGAGAGTCTGCGCGTCCGCGCTGACGGCAAGCTCTCGACCCTGCCGCATCCGGCTTCGCTCGGTTCGGCGCTGACGCATCCGCACATCACTACCGACTTCAGCGAATCGCAGCTCGAACTGATCACCGGGGTGCACGCGGATGCAGAATCATGCCTTGAAGAGCTCACCCGCATCCACCAGTTCGTGTACCGGAACATCGGCGAAGAGATGCTCTGGTGCGCAAGCATGCCGTGCGGCTTGCCTGGTGACGACGCGATTCCCCTCGGTCGCTACGGGCGATCCAATGTGGGCCTCGCCAAGACGGTGTATCGCATGGGACTGGGCTATCGGTATGGTCGTCGCATGCAGACCATTTCAGGCATTCACTACAACTTTTCTCTGCCCGGTGTCTCTAACGAAGGCTACTTTTCCCTGATCCGCAATTTTCGCCGCCACTCCTGGCTGCTGCTGTATCTTTTCGGTGCATCGCCTGCCGTGTGCTCCAGTTTCGTTGCGGGCCGCCAGCACGATCTCGAAACCCTGCAGGCCGGAACCCTCTACAGACCCGGTGCCACCTCGCTGCGCATGGGACGCCTGGGTTATCAAAGCGACGCACAGAGTTCGCTCGCGGTAAGTTACAACAGCCTGGAGAGCTACGGCGCTTCGCTGCAGGACGCACTCACGCGTCCGTATCCGCCATACGAGAAGATCGGTGTGCGCGATCCCTCTGCGACAGGCGAAGAAGGCCTGGATGGGTACCGACAACTCGCCACCACGCTGCTGCAGATCGAGAACGAGTTCTACGGCACGATTCGTCCCAAACGCACGATACGGCAGGGGGAGCGGCCCTTGCACGCGCTGCGCGAGCGAGGCATCGAGTATGTCGAGGTGCGTTGCATGGATCTGGATCCGTTCTGCCCGGTCGGCATAGAGGCGCCGACCATGCGATTTCTCGATATCTTCCTCTTGCACTGCCTGCTTTCGGACAGCCCCCCCGACAGTCCCGAGGAGATTGCCGCGCTGGGGCGCAACCAGCATCGTGCCGCCGCGCGCGGTCGGGAGCCCGGATTGCAACTCGAGCGCAACGGCGCCGAGGTCGGCCTCCGCGAATGGAGCGAGGAGATCGTGCTCGCCTGTCAACCCATTGCCGAAGCACTGGATCGTGCACATGGCGGAGACTTGTATCGCGAGGCCTTGTCGAAAGCCACGGCAGCGTTGCAGGATCCCGAAAGTCTCCCTTCAGCCCGGGCGCTGGCCTCGATGGAGGGCAAGCACGACTGCACCTACGTCTACTTCGTGCTTGCGCAATCCCTGCAGCACCGGAATGCGCTGCGCGAATTGCCGTTGGCCGAATCGCTGCTGGCCGAGTACAGCCGTGAGGTCGAGACATCCTTCGCCGAGCAGCGCGCCATAGAAGCTGCAGACACCATGCCGTTCGAAATCTACCGGCAGAGGTACCTGGACCCGCTGCGCCTGCGCGCCTAGCGGGAGGCCGCGAGCAGGGCGCTCACACGATCCCGATCCGGTGCATGTACGACACCTTTCTCGGTAACGAGTGCGCTGATCAGGGCCGCAGGAGTGACGTCGAAAGCCGGATTGCGTACGCGTACTCCCTGCGGCGCCCAGCGCATGCCGCGATATCCCGTAACCTCAGCCTCAGGTCGCTCCTCGATCGGAATGCCGCTGCCGTCCGCGATTCGTGCATCGAAAGTTGAGAGAGGGGCGGCCACGTAGAACGGCAGTCCATGGCGCTGTGCAAGCACGGCCAGCGTGTACGTGCCGATCTTGTTGGCGGCGTCACCATTGGCCGCGATGCGATCCGCACCGACGATCACCAGATCCACCTCGCCGCGGCTCATCAGGTGACCGGCCATGCTGTCGGTGATCAATGTGACAGGAATTTTCTCCTGCACCATTTCCCATGCCGTGAGCCTCGCGCCCTGCAGGTAGGGGCGGGTCTCGTTGGCGATCACCGAGACCCGCTTGCCGGCGTCGCGAGCCGATCGAATCACCCCCAGCGCAGTGCCATGTCCGGCCGTGGCCAGCGCACCGGCATTGCAATGCGTCATGATGCGTGCGCCGTCCGGAACAAGTGTCGCCCCCAGCGCACCCATGCGCCGATTGGCGGCCAGATCCTCATCGTAGATCGCCACGGCTTCGGTCATCGCAGCTTCACCCTGCAGGCCGCGCATGCGCTCCAGCGCCCAGAACAGATTCACCGCAGTCGGCCGGCTGGCCGCCAGTACCGTCTCGGCAGCAGCCAAATCTCGCCCGCGAAGCGCCTCCAGCGCCAGCCCGAAAGCCGCTGCACAGCCGATGGCCGGCGCGCCACGCACCACCATGTCGCGCACCGCCGCGGCCACTTCAGTTGCCGTCCGGCAAGTTACATACTCGAGACGTTCCGGCAGCAGTCGCTGATCGAGAAACTCAACCGATTCCCCGGTCCAGCGTATGGGCTGAACGTTCATCAGACCACCCGCTCGTTGCCGCCGTCCACAGGTACCTGTGAGGCGGTGGTTTTGGCGAACAGAGGGCCGCACATCTCGGCAGCCATCTCCGCAACATCCCGAGAAAGTACCTCGGTCTTCAACAAATTATTGGACTTGTACTGCTCGACCGTGAGCCGGTAAGCGGCTGCACGCTCGGCCAGCAATTCAGGGGTCCACAGGGCGGTGTCGTACACGGCATTCGGATGCACAGTGTTGATGCGTATGCCATCCTTGCTCCATTCGAGCGCGGCCACGCGAGACAATTGGGTCAGTGCAGCCTTGGAAGCCGAGTAAGCCACAGCCCCCGGACCGGGCGCCTGCACGTTCTTCGAACCGATAACCACCACCCTGCCACCGCGAGGTGCACGCGCGAGCAAAGGGTGGCAAAGCTGCATAAGCAGCATCGGCGCCTCCGCGTTCACGCGCATGGCGGTGCGCCAGGACTCCATTGCAACGGATGCGATGGGCGCGGAAGCGGGAAACAGGCCAGCGTTGAGCACCAGCATGTCCGCTCCGCCATAGCGCCGCACTGCCGCATCCAGCGCGGTGCCCACGGCCTTCGCATCCGTCAGATCGCATTGCACGCCGAAGAAGTCGATGCGATCCAGGATGCCTTCGATCCGCGGATCGATATCCAGGCCGACCACCGACGCTCCGCGTCGGAGCAGGCTCTCGACGCAAGCCTTGCCTATCCCAGAAGCGGCCCCGGTCACGATGGCGATCTCGCCACTGAACATCGGTGCAGCGCCAGCCTTGCGCAGCTTGGCCTGCTCGAGATCCCAGTATTCGACCTCGAACAGGTCCCGCTCGGAAAGAGCGGACCAGCCTCCCAGGCCTTCCGCACGCATGAACACATCTATGCTGTGGTCGTAGATATCTGCGACGATGCTCGCATCCTTGGCGCTGCGGCCCGCGGCCGCAAAGCCGAGCGACGCATCCAGCAACATACGCGGCGCCGGATCGAGCATGGTCCTTCTATTGCCGGCCTGAGGCGCATTGCGATCGAAATATTCGATGTAATTGCGCACATAGGCGGCAACGTCGCGACCGCGCATGGGGAGCTTCTTGGTGCGAATGATGTGATCGGGGGTGGCAGGCCCCTGCTGCGAGACGCGGGCAGCCTGCGGATGCTGCGCGAAAGCAAGAAACTTTTCTTCGTCACGAATTGAAAGGATCAAGGGCGCACCAGCCGCCGCACTGATCTCGCGCCGCAGTTGCGCTATCTCCTCGCGCGTCACGGGTGTGACCGGCGAGGCGACGTACCGGATATTCCAGCTTTGTTTGGCCGCCAGGTACGCCTCGGCCTCGCCGACCAGCGTGATCATGCGCTCGTAGGATTCGCGCGCGTCGCCGCCGAAAGAGAATATGCCATGGTTCATCAGCACCATGCCTATGGTTTCCGGACCAACCTGACGCGGGAATTCGCGTGCGCAGACCGCGGCCAGGTCGAAACCCGGCATCACGTAGGGCAATACGATGACTCGCTTGCCGTAGATCTCGCGAATGCGCTTTTCCCCTTCGGGCGCATTGGTGATGGACAGCACCGCATCGGCGTGCGTATGGTCGACGTACTTGTAGGGAAGTATCGCGTGCAGGATGGTTTCAACAGACGGCGCCGGCGCTCCTGCCCGGGTGGTGTGGGTGGCCAGCTCATTGACCATCTGCGGGTCTGACAGCGCGGCCAGCGTCGACAGCTTGCGCGCGTAATCGAGGAGAACTGGCGAAAAACCTTCGACCTCGATGGATTCGAGATCCCAGCCACTGCCTTTCACGTAGAGAACGGCATTGTCCTCGCCGAACAGATTGCGATCCATCAGCTTGACCGAGGTGTTGCCGCCACCATGCAGTACCAGCGACTTGTCGCGGCCAAGCAGGCGTGACGAGTACACGCGAGGGCCAAGAGGCCCCACAAATGCCTGTGCTTCCTGGTCGTTCCAAAGGCTTTTCATGGCGCGAATTATACTTTCACCATGAAACCGGATATTGAACTGCATGACTGGCCTGCGGCACGCAGAGAGGCCTCAACCATACGTTATCGTGTCTTCGTGGAGGAACAGCACGTGCCGGCCGTGCTTGAGCTCGACGCGCACGACCCGGTTTGCCTGCACGCGCTGGCGCGCACGGCGGACGGCTACGCAGTCGGCACCGGACGCTTGCTGCCTGCGACTGCGCACGCCGGCCTGGTCTGCGGTCATATCGGTCGCATGGCTGTACTGCGGGAGTGGCGAGGCCAGGGTGTGGGTGCCGCGCTGCTGTCGGCCCTGATGGAGGCCGCGCGTCGACGCGGCGATGCCGAAATCGTGTTATCCGCGCAGACCCATGCCGTGGGCTTCTACGCTTCTTTCGGCTTCGCGCAGATGGGCGAGACGTACATCGAAGCCGGCATTCCTCATCAGGACATGCGCAAGTCGCTTTGAGCCTGCGTCAAATTGGAGAGAAAGGTGTGCCTCACGATTCCGCCGTCGGCGCCCAGCGGCCCCCAGGTGCGCTCGGCGTATTGCATTACGCCATCGCGATGTCCCAGCAGTACGGTGGAGCATCGCGTTCCATAGCTGTCCGACACAATCCTCGCTGAGGACAGCATTCGTTCGCGATCCAGTCCGACGCCGGTTTCAGGCAGTTCATGGTCGAGTGCAGGTTCGGCACTTGCAAGCAGGGCGAACAAGGAATCCGTAGCAGGAGCCGGGTGGAGCACGGTGCGCAGTCCGCTGCGCCCGGTGCGGACCTTAGGCCAATCGGTGTCCAGCAGGTGATTGGACAGTCCATACACGCCAGGCGGCAGGCGGCGCGGCAGGTCACCGCAGTTGGAGTAATACCAGAGTTCCCTGCCGTCGCCGGCAAGGAGGTTGAAGCCTCGGTAGGCATCGCGCTCGCGCGCGACGCCGGCCATGTAATCCGGGGCGCTATCCGAGCCTTCAAGAAAACCGCTGACCAGTTCACCACGCGAGCGGGCACCGTTGCCTCGCGGATCATCGGGATCCCTGAAATTGGTTACGGCGGCAAATCGACTGTCGCGCGTTACGCCCATCCACGTGCCGAATCCCTCCAGGTCACGCCCCGCCAGTATGTGCGGGTGGTCTTCCCAGAACTGTGCTGTTGCGCTGGGGCGCCGGTAATACTCGTCGCGGTTCGCCGCCACGACCAGCGGATAGTCTGCGTGCGCCTGCCACGCAATCAGTATCAGACACGGTTTCAGGCGGGCTGAAAGATCTCGGTCACTCGATGCGCGACCAGTGTCGTGAAGCCGCTGCTCTGTACTGCGGCGTCCAGTGCGATTTCGAACGCCGGCAGGTTACCGACGTTCTCGTAGACTTCCATATAGGTCGCCGGGTCGTCACGGCGGCGCATCCAGCGGCCCTGTATGCCGGTGGTGGAACGTACCGCATCGAGCAAGGCGCTGGCGACCGGACGCAAAGCTTCCCGACGTTCATCCGGGACCTTGTAATACACATAGACGTTCATGCGCTGGTCACGCGACGGGCAGGGGATAGGGAAGGGACAGGATGCGCAGTTGCGGACCGTCAGGTGAGCCCAGTCGAACCGATGCACCCTGGTCGATGGCGGAAGTCTGCAGTACAGCCAGCAGCTCGTATCCGCCTCCCGGCCGCGGCGCGGCGCTGACCACCGTGCCAATGGCCTGCAACTCGTTGCCGGTCTCGCCGATGAAGACGTCCTGTCCAGCGACCGGCACGTCGGTGCCATCCACCTCGCCGCGATACATGCGGCGCTTGAGCTTGCCGAGATACTGTGTGCGTGCAACGATTTCCTGGCCTGGGTAGCAGCCCTTCTTGAAATCCACTCCGCCGATCAACTCCAGATTGGTCATCTGCGGCACGAACGCATCCTGAGTGGCGAGCGAAATTCGCGGCCAGCCGGCGCGCACTTCGGCCAGCCGCCATTGCTCGGCATCGCCGGCAGCGCAGCGCGTCTTCAGTCGCTCACCCAGGCCAGCGTCGCCTAGCACCAGAAAGCGTTCCGCCGCCATCACCACCACTGCGACCTCTCCCTCAGTCGCCACTTGGAACGGCGTGGCAGGTGAGGGCAGCTTCAAAGCCTTGAGGGTATCCGCGGCATTCGCGCCCCAAACGCCATAGGGCATGTAGCGCTCTCCGGCCTCGGTGATCTTGACCTTGGCGCGCAAAACGAACATCCCGAGCCGCTTCACCATCCCGGGCACGAGATCCCTCGATACCTGCAGCAGGAAGCCCTCGGCGACGGGCACCACGACGAATTCGGCCAGCAAACGTCCTTTGGCCGAGCAGTAGCCCGCCAGTCGCGCTCGATCGGCGGGCAAATGTTCGATGTCGTTTGACAGCTGCGCGTGCAGAAACGCGCGCGCATCCTCCCCGGTCACCGAGAGGATGCCGAGATTTGGCAACGATGCGTAAAGCGGGGAATCCATATGGGATAGGTTCGGCGAAAGACGCTGGCGCGATATGCGACACGTGCAGCGGTTATTATATCGGGGCATCCTTGAATCCAGATTCCCGCGTGCGCCCCCATGCTCTCCCTGCTGCGAAAGACCCTGTCGCTGACGTTCTTCGCACTGGCCGTGCTGGCCGGGTACGCCCTCTGGTACGCGTTCGCGCCTATCGCCCTGCCACGCACGCCCGCGGAGTTCCGTGTCGAACCTGGCAGCAGCCTGCGCTCGGCGGCACGGCAGATGGAAGCCGCGGGCATCCCGCTGGGAAGATGGCGTTTCGAGGCGCTGGTGCGCGCACTTGGCAGGTCCCAGGAGATCAAGGCCGGAAGCTACGAATTGCAGGCGGCAGTGAGTCCGCTGGAGCTCCTCGACAAACTCTCCAGAGGCGATGTGACTCAAGCCGAACTGGCGCTGATCGAAGGTTGGAACATCCGCCAGGTGCGCGCTGCGCTGGACGGTCATGCGTTTCTCAGGCACGACTCTGCGGGGATGGACGACGCCGAGCTCCTCAGGCGCGTGGGCGCCGTCGAAGCGCATCCGGAAGGGCTGTTTTTTCCGGACACCTATCTGTTCGCCAAGGGATCCAGTGACTTCGATGTCCTGCGTCGCGCCTATCGAACACAGCAGCGCCATCTGGCAAGAGAGTGGGAATCCCGGGAGCCGGGCTTGCCCTATCGCACCCCTTATCAGGCGCTGATCATGGCCTCGGTGATAGAGAAGGAAACCGGGCGAGCAACAGATCGGGAAATGGTCGCCGGGGCGCTGAGCAACCGTCTGCGCATAGGCATGCGCCTGCAGGCCGACCCGACCGTTATTTACGGCCTGGGCGCCGCTTTCGACGGCAACCTGCGTCGCCGCCACCTGGAAGAAGACGGCCCGTACAACTCCTATACGCGCGCCGGATTGCCGCCGACGCCGATTGCCATGCCAGGCCTCGCATCGTTGCGGGCAGCCCTGCATCCGGCCAAGACCGATGCAATTTACTATGTCGCGCGCGGCGACGGTTCCAGCCAGTTCTCGCGCACCCTCGATGAGCACAACCGGGCCGTCGCAAAGTACCAGTTGAAGCGATAATCACGCATGCGCGGAAAATTCATCACACTCGAAGGCGTGGACGGCGCCGGAAAATCTACCCACGTCGAATGGCTCGCCGACATGCTGCGCAGTGGGGGGCGCCGGGTGGCGGTCACGCGCGAACCCGGCGGAACGGAATTGGCAGAAAAGCTGCGTGAGCTGATGCTTCACTCGCCGATGGAGCCACTTACCGAAACGCTACTGATGTTTGCAGCGCGCGATGAGCATGTGCGCCGACGCATCCTGCCCGATCTGGACGCCGGCACCTGGGTGGTTTGCGATCGCTTCACGGAATCGACCCTTGCCTACCAAGGGGGCGGGAAAGGTGTCGATGCCGGCTTGATTGGACAACTATCGCAAATTGTCCACCCTGGCCTGAAACCCGACCTGACGCTGGTGTTCGACTGCCCCTACGAAATCAGTCACGCCAGAGTGACCGGAACCCGTCGCGCCCTGGACCGTTTCGAGCGGGAAGGGCGGGCATTCTTCGAGCGGGTACGGGCCGCCTACGTGGCCGCAGCACAGGCTGAGCCGCAGCGTGTCCACCTGATTGACTCCACCCAGACCCTGGAGACGATACGGGCCTGTCTGCAGGGACTGGTGTCCAAACTGGCATGAGCCCCTATCCCTGGCTAGACTCTCGCTGGGCTGAGCTGGCCGCCCAGCGGGAGAACTCACCCCATGCCTTGCTGATACATGGACCGCTGGGCGTGGGCAAGCTGGCCCTGGCACGGCGGTTCGCTCAACTCATCCTGTGCGAGACCGCCACGGTTTCCAGTCCCTGCGGCCATTGCGAAGGCTGCCGCTGGTTCGCCTGGCTGCCAGCACCCGGATTACCGCCAGATCGAACCGGAAGCGCTGGCTGCCCCCGTCGAGCCCGCAGAAGATGCTCCCGCCCCTCGAAGGCTGCAAAGCCCAGTTTCGAGATCAAGGTCGAACAGGTAAGGGAGTTGGCGGGATTTCTGAATATCGGTTCGCATCGAGCTCGACGCCGGGTCGCCGTGTTTCATCCCGCCGAGAATATGAACTCCAACTCTGCAAACGCCCTATTGAAATCACTTGAGGAACCAGCCTCAGGTGCCTGTTTTATATTAATTTCAAATAAACCACAACGGCTTCTGGCAACGGTGCGCAGTCGTTGCGTTAGTTTGCCTATCGGCATGCCGATGGCGAGTGTGACCCGGGACTGGTTGCGCAGCGAGAAGGTCGAGGACGCGGAAGACTGGCTTGCGTATGCCGGAGGTGCGCCGTTGCTGGCGCGCAGCCTGGCTGACTCCACACGTGGAGGGCGCATACGACAGTTGACCGCATTGCTGCGTGCCAACGACCGGGATGGGCTGCTAGCGTGGAATGCGACTGACCGTGAGGACATCGAAATGCTGGCGGAAGTCCTGCAGAAGTGGGCTTGCGATCAAGCTTTACTGAGCTTTTCAGGAAAGTCTTTATATTTCAACAAGATTTCTCAAGGCAATGGTGGTCGGTCGGCAAGGGACTGGCTACGCTTTGCGCGCGAAGCGGGCCAATTTCGCCGGGCCGCGCGACACCCTTTGAACCCTAAGCTGTTCGCTGCCGAAATCATCGGCGCCATGCCGCGAGTTTAAGGCCATGAGCGAACCCACGCCGCGCTCGGCGGAGACCACACGTCCCAGCGTTCTTTCTCTGAATATAAAGGAGAAAAGTGCGCTTTACGCGGCCTATATACCGCAGTTGAAGCACGGTGGATTGTTCATTCCGACCAACAGGACGAGCCGGCTCGGAGACGAGGTGTTCATGCTGATTTCCTTACCTGACGATCCGGCGAAACTGCCGGTGGCCGGCAAGGTCGTATGGATCACCCCTGAGGGCGCACAGGGCAACAAGACACAAGGGATAGGCGTACAGTTCTCCTCTGACGAAAGCGGACAATCCGCCAAGCGCAAGATTGAAGCGCTCTTGGCAGGGTTGTTGCAATCGTCAAAGTCGACTCATACATTTTAAACAATTAGTTATTGTCGACATTTGAAGTTATTTGTTCGGTTGTCTTATTGGTCATGTTAAATATGAAGCACGCTCTTCAATTAATTGTTTTATTAATATTTTCTTCCAGCTCGTTCGCTCAAGCTTCGGTCCTCGAAGATTTGTTCAAATCGGCGTTGGACGGAGATCTTGGGACGGTGCGTAAACTCGTTGAGCGCGGCGCGGACCCGGAAAGTACGGACCAGGAGGGAAACTCCCTGTTGATGCTCGCTGCACGTGGCGGCCACAAACCGCTGATCGGCTTCCTGCTCGAGCGAAAAGCTTCGGTGACGCGTCGCAATCGCTATGGCGACAGCCCGTTGCTAATTGCCGCAGTCAGCGGGAATGTGGAAGTTGCCAGCCTGATGGTGGATCGCGGTGCGGAGCTTAAACCAGAGGGATGGACGCCTTTGCATTACGCGGCCTTCGCCGGACAAGCAGAGATGATCAAGTTCTTGCTGGGCAAGGGGGCTGATAAGAATGCCGAGGCGCCCAATGGATTCACACCGCTGATGATGGCCGCCCGCGGCGGTCATCTGGACGCCGCGCGCGTTTTGCTTTTCGAAGACCCTGACGTAAACCATAAGACCGAAGCTGGCGAATCCGCGTTGAAGATTGCAATGCAACGGGATCTCAAGCCCATGGTGGAGCTGTTGCGGCGCGCCGGAGCGGTAGAGTGATATGTGTAAGGCATTGATCCTTATATACTTTACCCAAACCTTCACTTAACATAATACACATTGTGCGCTTACCGGAAATCTGCACCATGGCCGCAAAAGCCCGCAATCAGCGCTAATTGAGCTTCCCGGCCGGCGGAACTGGCAATCGCGCCACCGGGATGCCTTCGTCGACCAATTCGTCGTGCTCGGCCTGCGTGGCCGTGCCCCGGATAGCCCTGGCCGCGGCTTCCTCGTAGTAGATCTTGCGGGCTTCCTCCGGGAAACGGTTACCCACATCCTCGGATTTGCTGAGCATCTCGTCCAGCATGCGTGAATAGAGCATCTGCGCGATCGCCAGCGGATCCTTGTCCTTGAACTCCGCAGGCATGGACGGCTTCTCCGCCGCTCCCATGTTCAGACGCGGCGCAGAAAGTACGCGTTCAACGTCGGCAACCCCGCAAGCAGGACAACTGAGAATACTTCGATCCCGCTGGGAAGAATAATCATCGGCCGAGGAAAACCAGCCCTCGAAACGATGGCCTTGCGCGCATTTGAGGTCGTACACGATCATGGGCTGATTCTACCCAAACCGACCTCGCACCGGCCGAACGACTCGTGGTCCGGCAAGCGGATAAAATCCCGACGAATGACTTCGATATCCAGCTCAGCTGCCAGCCTGCGAGCCCGCGCCATCCCTCCGCTGCTGGAAACCGACCCCGACACCAAGGCGACGTTGACGCGTGCCATCGACCTGTCGATCCCGGTCGGCGCGGGAGACCATCTGGTCGCCGAAGGCCGAATTCCCGGTCGACCGGACAGGCCGCTCCTGGTCCCGTACACCAAGCTGAAGAAGCGTTCGGCCGCCACTTCTGCGGGACGGGCCGTCCTGCTCCATGCCCTGGCCCATATCGAGCTGAACGCCATCGACCTGGCGCTGGACATTGTCTGGCGATTTCCCGGCCTGCCGGACCAGTTCTACCGCGAATGGACGGGAGTGGCGCAGGAGGAGGCCCTGCATTTCCAGCTGCTCCGTGATCACCTGCGCTCCATGGGCTGCGAATACGGCGATTTTCCGGCGCACAACTCGCTGTGGGAGATGGCCGAGAAGACCCAGGGCGATCTCCTCGCCAGGCTTGCCCTCGTCCCGCGTACCCTCGAGGCGCGCGGGCTGGACGCGTCACCGCCGGTCCGCGCCAAGCTTGCCGCCGCGGGAGATCATCGCGCGGCGGAAATTCTCGACCTCATCCTGCGCGACGAGATCGGGCACGTGGCGCTCGGCAATCGCTGGTACCGGTATCTTTGCACGCAACGTGCCCATGACCCGGTGGCCGCCTATGCCGAACTGGCCGTGAAGTACAAAGCGCCCACGCCGCGCGGCCCCTTCAACCTGGAAGCTCGGCGCCGCGCAGGATTTGCCGACGAGGAACTGGCGCTGCTGCAGAATCCGCGAAGTGCCGTTGTGGCTGAACGACAGTAGCGCCTGCCTCGAACAATAGAGGACTCATCCCGCGTGATCGCCGACCGTATCGAAGGCAAATGGATCGACCTGTTCGCCGAAGTCTTCGCACGCTGCAAGGTCGGTGCGGGAGAATCGTGCGCAATCCTGTCCGAAACCCAGTCGCGCGCGCTGAATGTGCAACTTGCCGAACTCGCACTGTTGCGTCTGGGCGCCCGCCCGTTCCATGTCGTACTGCCCACCCCAAGGCAGACCGCGCCCGTTCCGCTGCGGTCCACCGGCGCCTCCGCCGTCCTGCAGAATCTCGGTCCGGCCGTGGCGGCACTCGCCGCCTGCGGCTTCGTGGCCGACTGCACAGTCGAGGGCCTGATGCACGCCGCCGAACTGCCCGCCATCCTGAAGGGCGGAGCGCGGGTTCTCTACGTTTCCAACGAGCATCCGGAGGCCCTCGAGCGACTGGCGCCCTCCCCTGACGACGAACGTCGCGTCAGAGCCGGCATGAAGCTGCTCAAGGCCGCCAGACACATGTCCGTCACCTCCCCGGCCGGTACGCACCTGACCGTGCGCACCGAGGGTGCGCGCGTGGGCGGGGTGTGGGGCTATACCGAGAAGCCCGGTACGCTTTCCCACTGGCCGGGCGGGTTGGTGCTGGCCTTCCCTGCGGCCGGCAGCGTCGAAGGCACGCTGGTACTGGCGCCGGGCGACGTCAACCTGACCTTCAAGCGCTATGTCGAAACCCCGGTGCACATGAAGATCGAGCACGACTACGTTACCGCCATCGACGGAGCGGGCCTGGATGCCGAACTGATGCGCGAGTATTTCGCCGCCTGGAATGATCGCCAGGCCTATGCCGTCTCGCACCTGGGCTGGGGCCTGAACCCGCGCGCGCGCTGGGAGGCCATGGCGATGTACGACAAGCGCGACTTCAACGGCACCGAACTCCGGGCCTTTGCCGGCAACTTCCTCTATTCCACCGGGGCCAACGAAGTCGCCGGCCGCCACACGCTGGGCCACTTCGACCTGCCGTTGCGCCAGTGTACGGTGGCGCTGGACGGCCGCACTGTCGTCGAGCACGGCCGCCTGGTCGGTGATCCCGCATGACCACCCTGGTCTTCCTGCACGGCATCGGCGGCGGGCATGCCGCCTGGAATCGCCAGGTGCCGTTTTTCGAGGCGCGTGGCTATCGCTGCCTGGCTTGGGACGCGCCGGGCTATGGCGGCGCGCCCACGGTCGAGCCCTATAGCTTCGAAAACGTGGCGCGTGCCCTTGAGCGCGCCCTGCCAGAGCCCGCCGTGCTGGTCGGCCACAGCATGGGCGGCATGATCGCCCAGGAGGCCTGGGCGCAGTTCCCGCAGAAGATCCTCGCCCTGGCCCTGACGTTCACCAGTTCCGCCTTCGGTGGCAGCAGCAGCGATTTCGCACGCGGCTTCATCGAAGCGCGCATCCAGCCGCTGGACCTGGGCAAGACCATGGCCGACATCGCCGCCAGGCTGATGCCCACCATGCATGGAATGGCCTCGGATCCCTCCGGGCTGATGCTGGCTGCCAGCGTGATGGCCGGGGTGCCGCCCGAAACCTATCGCAAGGCGGTCGCAATGCTCACCACCTTCGACCGTCGAGCGGGTCTGCCGACCATCTCCGTGCCCACCCTGGTGCTGGCCGGCGGCGAGGACTACGTGGCACCAGCCGCTGTCATGGAGCGCATGTCGCAGAAGATCCCGGGCGCCGAGTATGCGGTGCTGCCGGGCTGCGGCCATCTGGGACCCATGGACCAGCCCGAGGCATTCAACACCGCCCTGCTTGGCTTTCTGCAGAGGAACGCACTGTGAGCGACGCACGCTATTCAGTCTGCGGCTCAGGCTACCCGCTTACCGCCAGCCAACAGGCGCTGGTGGACCTTGCCGAATCCCTGGGACCGGCGTTCGCAGCACGCGCCGAACGCCACGATCGCGAGGCGAGCTTTCCGTTCGAGAACTACGCCGACCTGCGCCGGGTCGGCCTGCTCGGGCTGTGCGTGCCGGAAGCCTATGGCGGGCGCGGCGCGGATCTGCGCACTTACGCCATCGTTTCGGCAACGATCGGCAAATACTGCGGGGCCACTGCGCTGACCTTCAATATGCATGCTTGCTCGACGTTGTGGCCGGGGCTGCTCGCCGATGACCTGGATATGAGCCCCGCGCAGCGCCAGGAGCACGAGACGCATCGCCGCCTGCATTTCCGCCGCGTCGTCGAGGACGGCGCGGTCTACGCGCAACCCTTCTCGGAGGGCAGTGCCGCCGCGGCCGGCAAGGCGCCGTTCGGCACCACGGCGCGGAAAGTGGACGGCGGCTGGGTGTTGAACGGCCGCAAGATCTTCGCCTCGCTGTCCGGTGCGGCCGACTACTACGGCGTGCTTTGCACCGAGGACAAGCCCGAGCTGTCCATGCGCGACACCCTGTACATGGCGGTGCCCGGCAACGCCGAAGGTCTGAGCATCACCGGTGAGTGGGATCCGCTGGGAATGCGCGGCACCGTTTCGCGCACCCTGGTGTTCAAGGACGTATTCGTCGCCAATGACGCCACGATGATGCCGCGCGGCGTGTATTTCCAGGCCGCCGGCCGCTGGCCGCATATGTTCACCACGCTTTCGCCGACCTACATGGGCATTGCCATCGCGGCGGTGGAGTTCACGGTCAAGTACCTGCGCGGCGAGGTCGAAGGCATGCCACCCGTAAGGCGGCGCATGTACCCGACCAAGCAGATCGCCGTCGCCGAGATGTGGGTCAAACTCGAGCAGACGCGCGCCCTGTTCCTGCGCATGCTGGAGGATGCGCGCGTCGATCCGCCCAAGGATGCGCGGCTGCGCGCCTACGCCAGTCAGTACACCATCATGGAGAACGCCAACGCGCTGTGCGCGCTGGCCATCCGCACTTGCGGCGGACAGTCGATGCTCAAGAGCCTGCCTCTGGAGCGCCTGTATCGCGACTCGCGCTGCGGCGCCTTATGCTGCCCTGGACCGCCGAGCTGTGCCTGGATCGCATCGGCCGCGAGGCGCTGTACGAACCGGGCGAGCGCGACGACTGAGGCGGCCATGAATCTGTCGCGCATCGTCCGGGGCTGGGCGCAGCAGACGCCGGACAAGACCGCCCTGCACTTCCACGGCCGGGACTTGTCCTATGCGGCGTTCTGGGAGCGCATCGAGCGCGCCACTCACGGCCTGGCAGGCCTCGGCGTACACCGCGGTGAACGCGTCGCCTGGCTGGGCTACAACCACCCGGAGATGCTGGTACTGCTGTTCGCCTGCGCGCGCCTGGGCGCGCTGCTGGTGCCGCTGAACTGGCGGCTCACCGTACACGAGCACCGCACCATCCTCGAAGACTGCACACCCTGCCTGCTGTGTTACGAGGAAACGTTCGCGGAGCACGGGCGCGCATTGCCGGCCGGCAAGCACCTGCTGATCGGCGAGGCGCATTTCGGTGATGCGCTTCCGCTGGCGGAACCCGCCCTGGTCGGCGGCGACGAGGATGAGACGCTGATCGTCTACACCTCCGGCACCACGGGCCGCCCCAAGGGCGCGGTGTTGAGCCAGGCGGCCTTGCTGTGGAACGGCTACAACGCCATCCACGCCCAGAACCTGCGCCAGGAAGACCATGTCCTCTCGCCGCTGCCCATGTTCCACGTCGGCGGACTCAACAATCAGACCCTGCCCGCCCTGCTGGCCGGTGCCACCGTCACGCTGCAGCGGCGCTTCGAGCCCGGGCAATGGCTGGAGGACGTGCGCGTGCGGCGTCCCTCCCTTTCCCTGCTGGTGCCGGCGACCATGCAGGCCGTGATCGGCCATCCGGACTGGCAGTCGACCGACCTTGCCAGCCTGCGCATGCTGTGGACCGGCTCCATGGTGGTGCCTGAATCGCTGATCCGCGCCTTCCACGCGCGCGAAGTCCCGGTGGGCCAGATCTACGGCTCGACGGAAACCGCGCCGGTGGCCACGGTGCTGATGCAAGCCGACGCCCGCCGCAAGCTCGGCAGCGCCGGCAAGCCGGCCTTGCATTGCGAAGTGCGCATCGTGGGCGAGGATGAGCGGCCGGTGTCCGTGGGCCAGGTCGGCGAGGTCCGCGTGCGTGGCCCCAACCTGATGCGCCGCTACTGGAATGACCCCGGGGCCAGCGCCGCGGCCTTCGACTCGGACGGCTGGTTCCGCAGCGGCGACCTGGGCCGCTGGGACGCCGACGGCTTCCTTTGGATCGCGGGACGCTCGCGGGATCTGATCATTTCCGGCGGCGAGAACATCCATCCTGCCGAACTCGAGAACGTGCTGGCCGACTGCCCGGCCATCGCCGAAGCGGCGGTGGTCGGCATCGAGGACGCCCGCTGGGGCGAAGCCGCCTGCGCGGTCGTGGCTCCAAGCCGGGCGCCGCCCTGGACGAGGCTGGTGTGCTGGCCCTGTTCCAGGATCGGCTGGCGCGCTTCAAGCATCCGCGCCGCGTGGTCTTCGTCGATGCACTGCCCAAGAACGCGATGGGCAAGGTGCAGAAGTTCGAACTCAGGCAGTCGATCGAAAGGGCTTGAGGTGCCGCAGGGCGCGCTTCAGTCGATCGCCAGTTCTATCGGCGCGCAGCCATCGAGTTCGAAGCGCCAGGTCTGCCCCGGCTCCGGAAACCTGGAAGTCACCAGGCTGCCGAGGATGGCCCATTCGCCGGCGCGCAAGGCCTGGCCGCGCCGGTTGGCGTGATTGGCGATCCAGGCCAGGGCGGCGAAAGGATGGCCCATCAGGTCGCTGCCCCGGCCCTCGCCCACCTGCTTGCCATCCAAGAACACCGCGCCGCGCATGGCGACCGGATCGAGGCCGCGCCTCGCGTGCAGGCGCGGGCCCAGCACCACCCCTTCGTTCCAGGCATTGTCCGCAACCAGTTGCAAGGCGTGGCGCTTGAGCGTCGCGTAATCGGCACCCCGGTCGTCAATCAATTCGAAAGCCGGTCGCAATGCACTCACGGCTCCGGCCACCGAGGTGGCCGTATGCGGCGAGCGTCCGGCAACCAGGTCCGCGCCCAGTTCCACGGCGATCTCGAACTCGAGCAGCAGGCGACCGTAATCGGACTTCCGCGCCCGCGCCGGAGCCGCCACCACCTGTCGCGTGCACAGCCGACCGGCCACCGGCTCGCGCAGGCCGACCATGGCCTGCATGGCCGGATTGGACAGCGCGATCTTCCAGCCGCAGGGCGCACCGCAGACCCGGGCCTTGTGCGCCACCAGCGCCTCCTGCACCGCATAGGCCTGTTCCACCGTAGTCGGTGCGAGGCCGTTCGGGAACGCGGCGAAGGGCGCGCGCGTGCGGTGCTGCCGGGCCAGCCAGCGCGCCGTTCGTTCAATGGCCTGCTTCATTCCATACTCTAAAAGTTGTCAATTCAGACGACGCAATTGACTGGAAACCCGCTCCAGGAGCCGATTTCATCAATCTAAAGTTCAACTTCAGGGTCTGGCAAAGGTCAGGCCGCGGGATTCGAAGGCGCCGCGCAAAGCACGCGCAAAGGCCACTGCACCCGGCTGATCGCCATGCAGGCAAAGAGTGCCGGCCGCCACCGGCACGCGCTTGCCGGACTGGCTCACCACCACACCCTCCTCGACCATGCGCAATGCCTGCTCGACCGAGCGCGCCTCCTCCTCGATCATGGCACCGGGCGTGCCGCGGGGCGTCAGCGTGCCGTCGTCCTGGTAGCTGCGATCTGCGAACACCTCGCCCAGGGTCTCCAGACCATGGCGCTTGCCCGCATCCATCATCTTCGAGTTCGACAAGGCATACAGCTTTACGCCGCCGTCCAGATCCCTGACTGCCCGCGCGATCGCATCCGAGAGCGCCTCGTCCATGGCCGACACGTTGTAGAGCATGCCGTGGCACTTCACATGGTGCAGTTTTGCGCCGGCTGCGTGCGCGAAGGCCGCGACTGCGCCGCACTGGTAGACAATCATGTCGTAGAGTTCCTGCGGCGTGACTTTCATCGCTCGCCGGCCGAAACCCTGCAAGTCGGGAAACCCCGGATGAGCGCCTATGGCGACGCCATGTTCGACGGCCAGTTGCACCGTTTTGCGTATGGTTCCCGGGTCACCGGCGTGATAGCCGCAGGCGATATTCGCCGAGGTGATCAGCGGCATGATGCCGGCGTCGTCGCCCATCCTCCAGGCGCCGAAACTCTCGCCCATGTCGCAGTTCAAGTCTATGCGCTTCATGTCTCAATACTCCCAGGCAATGGATCTGCACACGGCGGCCGTCAGGGCGCTGGCTGCGCGACGCGCATCCTCGGCCTCCTCCAGCGTGCATTTTATGAAACGGATCTCCCCTCCGGGGGCCAGCTGCGCGAGCTCAGGTATGTCGGCACCGGCGATTTCCGCAATTTTCGGATAGCCGCCGGTCGTCTGATGATCGGCCATCAGTACGATGGGCGTGCCGTCGTTGGGCACCTGCACCGTACCCAGACAGGTCGGCTCGGAAAGAATCTCCACCGGCCGGGCCCGCACCAGCTTCGGGCCCAGCAGTCGATAGCCCATGCGGTTCGAATCTGGCGAGACGCGCCAGGGAGATTCGAAGAACGCCGCCCTGGACGCCGCATCGAACTGCGCATGGTGGCGCCCCTCCAACGCGCGCAGTGTGGCGCCGCGCCGATCCGGCAGGCTCAGTGCGGGCGCGCTCCAGCGCACGCTGCGCAGGGCCCCACGCACGATCCCACCGCCGCGCCGGCCAAGGCGCGCAAAGCGCGCGGCCGATTGCTCGACCAGGTCGGGCGCCGTCGGCAACTGGTCACCGGCCTTCAGCGCCCGCCCTTGAAGGCCGCCGAACTGCCCGGGTACGTAGGTGCTTCGGCTGCCGAGCACGAGCGGGGCCTGAAAGCCGCCGGCGATGGCCAGATAGGCACGCGCCCCGCGTATGGCAGGGCCGACCGTGAGCGTGGTTCCCGCCGGCACCAGTACCGGCCGGTTGAGCGGAAACGGCGTGCTGGCGGTTCGTGCAGAGAACTCCGCTCCGTACAGCGCGACCAGCGAATCGCGCCCGAATATCAGTTCCGGCCCGAGCACCGTGCACTCCAGCGTGGCCGCCTCGTCCGGATTTCCGACCAGTGCGTTGGCCAGGCGATGCGAAAGCGTGTCCATGGCGCCGCAAGCGACAATGCCCAGATGCTGCAGGCCGAAACGGCCAAGGTCCTGCACCGTGCTGAGCAGCCCGGGGCGCATCACACGGACGCTCATGGGCGCTGCTCCCGTCCCGCGTCGCGTGCCGCATCGCGCGCCAGCCGGTCGTACTCGGTGCGGCCGATGGCCACGAAACTCACGCGATCCCCGGGAGCGAAAACCGCCGGCGGATCGCGTTGCGGATCGAAGAAGCGCAGCGGCGAACGTCCGATCACGCTCCAGCCGCCCGAGATCGTCCAGGGGTAGACCACTGACTGCGTGTTGGCGATGGCCACCGAACCCGCGGTCACGATCGGCCGTGGCGTGGTTCGGCGCGGCACGGACAGCCTGGGATCCAGACCGCCGATATAGGGATGGCCTGGCGCGAAACCGACCATCAGCACGCGGTGCGGCGAGGCGCAATGGCGCTTCACCACGTCCTCGACCTTGAGCTTGCAGCGTTCGGCAACCTCGGCCAGGTCCGGAGCGAACTCCTCCCCCTCGTAGCACACCGGGACCTCGAGTGTGCGGGAGAGCTTCTCCAGGTCGGGCAGGCGGCGCGACAGGCACTCCTTGACCAATTGCTCGGCGGCCGCGAACGGCAGCAGGCCCGGCGCCAGGCGCTCGGCGTCGAAATGCAGGGCCAATCCGCCCAGAGCCGGCACCACGTCGCGGATCCACGCCGGCTGGCGTAGCCGGACGGCGGCGGCAAGTTGCTGGATGCGGGCGTTGACCGCCAGATCCAGTGTCTCCGAGAACTCCACCAGAACCGCAGCGTCGCCCAGCGGCACGATACGCGGCGCCTGCGCCGCCATCAATCTTTACCCAAGATAATATTCAATTTCTTATATATCAATTGGCTGAAGCTCGTCTCCTGGAGCCGAACTTGCGAAATGAATCTTCAGGAATTGGTGCCCAGGGCCGGACTCGAACCGGCACGGCTCGCGCCGGGGGATTTTAAGTCCCCTGTGTCTACCAGTTTCACCACCCGGGCGCTCACCCGCCTGCCTGCGACAGTCAGACGAACGATAACAGCAAGGAAGGGGATGGAGGCGCGGGCCGGAGTCGAACCGGCCTACAAGGATTTGCAGTCCTCTGCATAACCGCTTTGCTACCGCGCCGGAGGGCAAACTTGAGGCTGAGACGAAAAGGGAGGGCCGCAGGGCCCTCCCTTGTGATTCTGGAGCGGGAGAAGAGTCTCGAACTCTCGACCTCAACCTTGGCAAGGTTGCGCTCTACCAACTGAGCTACTCCCGCATCATGAGGCCAAGATTTTAAGGCCTCAGGGCTCCCTAGTCAAACCCGATGGCACAGGACCCGGCAAAGCCTCAGGCCGGCGGCACCGCCAGGGGCATGGCCTTGCGCAGGTAGTACAGCATGGACATCACAGTCAGAACGGCAGCCACATTGATCAGGATGGTACCCAACCACTGGCAGTTCAGCATGCCGAACAGGTCGTCCTGGAAAAGCAGAAGCGGGATCGCCACCATCTGGAACACGGTCTTCAGCTTGCCTATGAAAGCGACCGCGACGCTCTTGGCCTGCCCCATCTTGGCCATCCATTCGCGCAGCGCCGAAATGGCGATCTCGCGGCCGATGATGATCAGCGCCACCAGCGGGTCGACCCGCTCGAGGTGCAGCAGCACGATCAGCGCCCCCACCACCATCAGCTTGTCGGCCACCGGGTCGAGGAACGCGCCGAATGCCGACATCTGGTTCAACACGCGCGCCAGATAGCCGTCCAGCCAGTCAGTGATCGCAGCGACCACGAAAATCGTCGTGGAGGTGATGTTCTTGCCCTCCATGGACAGCCACGAATCGGGCAGGTAGAACACGCCGACGATCAGCGGAATAAGCAGGATCCTCAGCCACGTGATCAGGTTGGGTATGTTGGTAGGCATAGGCACAACTTTACTCCGGAGTCTGGCCGTGCAGGTGGCGGTAGATCCGCTCTGCGATCGTGTCGCTGATTCCCTCGACCTTGGCGATCTCGTCGATGGCGGCCGATTGCACGCCCTTGATGCCGCCGAAATGCGCCAGCAGCGCGCGCCGGCGACGGTCTCCGATACCGGGAATGTCCTGCAACTCCGAGCGCGTGCGGGACTTGCCGCGTCTGGCGCGGTGGCCGACGATGGCGAAGCGGTGCGCCTCGTCACGGATCTGCTGTATCAGGTGCAGGCCGGCGTGCTGCGGCGGCAGGCTCACCGTCGCCCCGCCTTCCGCCTCGACGATCAGTTCTTCGAGGCCCGGTTTGCGCTCGGGGCCCTTGGCCACCCCGATCACGGCCACGTCGTTCAGCCCTAGTTCGACCAGCGCCGACTTGGCCATCGCGGTCTGCCCCTTGCCGCCGTCGATCAGAATCAGGTCGGGCATCTTGCCGCCCTCGGCCGTGATGCGTTCGTAGCGGCGCGCCAGGGCCTGGCGCATGGCCGCGTAGTCGTCGCCCGGCGTGATGTCGCGGATGTTGAAGCGCCGGTACTCGCCCTTCTGCATGCCGTGGCCATCGTAGACCACGCAGGAGGCGACGGTCGCCTCGCCCATGGTATGGCTGATGTCGAAGCATTCGATGCGTTGCGTGGACTCCGGCAGTCCCAGAGCTTCGCGCAGCGCGACCAGTCGGCCCTCCTGCGTGCCACGCTCGCGCACGCGATTCGCCAGCGCCAGCAAGGCGTTCTTCTCGGCCATCTCCAGCCACATACGCCGCTCCCCCTGCGGCGAACTCACCAGCCGCACTGGACGCTGCGCCTGCTCGGACAGCGCCTCCTCGAGCGCATCGCCTTCGAGGTCTGCGTTGGTGAGTATCAGGGGCGGAATCGGCTGTTCAAGGTAGTGCTGGGTCAGGAACGCAAGCAACACTTCGCCAGGCGTGGCGTGGTCGGCGTTGTGGGGGAAGAAACTGCGGTCGCCGACATGGCGTCCGGCCCGGATCATCACCAGGTTCACGCAAGTCACGCCGCCGTCGATGCGACAGGCCACGACGTCCGCATCCACACCCGCTGCGGACTCGACGTACTGACGCGCCTGAACGCGAGACAGCGCGCGCACCTGGTCGCGGAACTGCGCCGCCTCTTCGAAGCGCAGGGCCTCGGCGGCGGCGTTCATCTTGTCGGTCAGCGTGTGAATCACGTCGTTCTCGCGACCAAGCAGGAACAGTTCCGCGTTCCTGACGTCCTGTGCGTACTGGAACTCATCGATCAGCTTCGTGCAGGGCGCAGAGCAGCGGTGGATCTGGTGCAGCAGGCAGGGCCGCGAGCGATTCTCGAAAACGCTGTCCTCGCAGGTGCGCAGGCGAAACACCCCCTTGCAGCAACTGTATGCTTTCACGAACCGCATAGGAGTGGGGAAACGGTCCGAAATAGCGATGTTTCTTCTCCTGCCCGCCGCGATGAAAGCCTATGCGCGGAAAGCGGTGCCCGGTGATCATCAGATATGGATAGGATTTGTCGTCGCGGAACAGGATGTTGTAGCGCGGCGCCAGACTCTTGATCAGATTGTTTTCGAGCAGCAGCGCCTCGCCCTCCGAGCGCGTGACCGTAGTCTCGACGTTGGCGATCTGCGCGATCATCAATCCGATGCGCGGGCTCTGCTGCGAGCGCGTGAAGTAGCTGGAAACACGCTTCTTCAGGTCGCGCGCCTTGCCCACGTAGAGCACCTCCCCGGCGCTGCCCAGCATGCGGTACACGCCGGGCAATCCGGGCAGGCTTGCCAGTAAGGCCTTGGCATCGAAGGCTGGCGCCGATGCGGGATCGACCTGCGGTCCGAGCGGTTCGGCCGGCGTGCTCTGCTCGCTCATGGCTGAGATCGCTTCAGCCCAGACGTGCGAGATCCCGCAAGGCTGCGCGATAGACCTCCGACGTCAGGCTCACCGAACGTGCCGGGTCGCGCGCCATGCGCGGCATGCGCGGGGCGGCGGGCACCGCGCCGTCGAAGGCCGCCAGCAGTTCGTCGCTGGCCTGCGGGGAATTGCACAGCAGGATGGCATCGCAACCGGCGGCAAACGCCGCGTCCGCGCGCTGCTTCACCCCACCCGCGGTGCTCGCCCCTTCCATGCTCAGGTCATCGCTGAATATCACCCCGTCGAAGCCCAGCTGCCTGCGCAGAACGTCCTGCAGCCAGTAACGGGAGAAGCCGGCCGGATCGGGATCGACCTGTGTGTAAATCAGATGCGCAGGCATCACCGCGGCCAGCCCGGCGGCAATCGCCGGCCGGTACGGCGCCACGTCCAGGGCCATGATCTCCTCGATGCCGCGCTCGTCGGTGGGAATCGCAACGTGGGAATCGGCCGTGGCGTACCCATGACCCGGAAAATGCTTGCCCACGGCCGGCATGCCGCCGACCCACAATCCGCGCACGATCGCCGCACCCAGGGCGCCCACCGCCTCCGGCATCGCGTGCAGGGCGCGATCACCGATCACCGAACTGGCGCCGTAATCGAGATCCAGCACCGGCGTGAAGCTGAAATCCACGCCGTGCGCGGACAGTTCCGCGGCTATCACCACGCCGACACTTTCGGCAGCACGCACCGCGGCGGCCCGATCAACATCCCACAGGCGACCCAGGCTGCGCATGGGCGGCACAGCCGTGAAGTCGGTGCGAAAGCGCTGCACGCGCCCGCCTTCATGATCCACGCAGATGGGCAACGCAGGGCTGCGCAAGAGCGCGGATCTCGGCGGTCAAAGCCTGCAATTGATCACCGGACTCGAAGTTCCTCGCAAACAGGATCACGCCTCCGGTCATCGGATGCAGGAGCCGGCGCCGGTCGTCGCTGTCCAGCGCCAGGCCCTGGATGTCGGCAACGAAGGGGCCCAGTGGCAGATTCATCGAAACTCCCTCATGCATGCGCCTCGAGGACCACGGTGGCGCTGGCCAGCGTACGCTCGTCGGTCAGCGACAGGTGCGCGTGACCGACGCCCCGCGCGTCCATCAGGGCGCGCAAGGCCGGGGTGAACTCCAGGGCCGGCTTGCCCGAGCGCAGGTTCACCACCCATACGCCGTGCCAGTTCGCCGGTGCATGTATGCCCGTCCCCAATGCCGTGGTGACCGCCTCCTTGGCAGCAAAACGCTTGGCGAGATAGGCCGCCGGCTGCCTGTGGCCCTCGAAACGGCGCAGCTCGGGCGGACACAGGATGCGCTGCGCGAAGCGCGCACCGAATCTGCGCAGCGCCGCCTCGATGCGCGGAATCTCGATCAGGTCGGTGCCGACGCCGTAGATCACAGGGTTCCTGCGCCGGCCGCGCGCACCAATCTGGCCTCCACCATCAGGCGCTTCATCTCGCGCACGGCTTCGCGCATGCCCACGAACAGGGCGCGGCTGACGATGGCGTGACCGATGTGCAGCTCGCGCACGCCTTGGAGGCGTGCCACCGGCTCGACATTGAAGTAATTCAGCGCATGCCCCGCATTGAAGCGCATGCCCAGGGCGCGGATTGCCTCGCCCGCCTGCTCGAGCCTGGCCAGCTCGGTGACCACCGGAGGACTTTCTGCGTCGCGACCGCGCGAGTGGAAGGCATGCGCGTACGGTCCCGTGTGCACCTCGCAGACCCGCGCGCCAACGCGATGCGCGGCCTCGATCTGGCGCGGATCGGCGTCGATGAACACCGACACCACGATCCCGGCGTCGGCGATACGCGCCACCGCCTCGCGCACGCTGTTCTCCTGGGCGAGGATGTCGAGACCGCCTTCAGTGGTGATCTCATGGCGCCCCTCGGGAACCAGCATGGCCATCTCCGGCCTGATGCGCCGTGCAAATTCGACCATTTCCGCGGTTGCCGCCATCTCCAGGTTCAGTTTGATATGGGTCAGCTCACGCAAGCGCCGGACGTCCTCATCCTGGATGTGCCGGCGGTCTTCGCGCAGGTGAACCGTGATGCCGTCCGCGCCGCCCAGGTGGGCCTCGACGGCTGCCCAGACCGGGTCGGGTTCGTAAGTGCGCCGCGCCTGGCGCACGGTGGCGACATGGTCGACGTTGACACCGAGTTCGATCATAGGTCCTGCAACTCCAATAACACGTTGCGCGTATGCAGGGTTTGTCCTTGCAGGCGCTGGCTGATCAGATTGCGCATCAGACCACGTGCCTGCAGCAGAGTCTCCCCGCTGGTGAAATCCTCGCTTGCCAGGTCGAGCAGCGTGCGCCCCCTGACCACCAGGTCACCGGCGTAGGTGCCGTCCACCGCGACCGGCCCGCGCTCGGGATCGTACAGATATTGCCCGGTCGGGTCGATGGGCGCGCCGCTGGCAGCATCGCGATCGAGCACCATGGCGTAGCCCAGTTCGGCCAACAGGCGCTTTTCGAAGCTGCGCAGCACGGCCGCAGTCGGCTCGCCTCGGCCGAGGCGCTCCAGGCATTCGCAGTACGCGTCGTACAGGCCTTCATGGGCATCGTCGCGGGGAAGCAGCCTCAGGATCAGCTCGTTCAGATAGAAGCCGCACATCAGGCCGAATCCCTGCATGAACGGCAGGCCGCCCTGCCACTCAGCGCCGATCAGGGTATTCAGCTCCCCCGAACCGGACCAGGACAGTCGCAGCGGCTGAAAAGCGTGCAATACGCCGCGCAGCGCCGATCGCGGGCGGCGGGCGCCGCGCGCCAGCAGCGCAATTCGACCATGGCGGCGGGAGAATGCCTCGACGATGAGGCTGGTTTCCTTGTAGGGGTAGCTGTGCAGGATGAAGGCACGCTCCTGGTCGGCCCGCCGGCGCGCCCCGCTCATGCCCGGTTAGCCATAGCCCAGGGTGCGCATCGCCCGCTCATCGTCGGTCCAGCCGCGCTTGACCTTCACCCACAGCGTGAGGAACACCTTGCCGTCGAACAGGCGCTCCATGTCCTTGCGTGCGGCGGTCCCGATAGCCTTCAGCCGCGATCCTTTATCGCCGATGACGATGGGCTTGTGGCCCTCGCGGTCGACCCAGATCGTGGCTTCGATGCGCCGCAGCGTGCCCTCCTCCTTGAAGCTGTCGATCACCACCTCGCTGCTGTAGGGCAGTTCCTCGCCCAGGGTGCGAAACAACTTCTCGCGGATCAGCTCCGCGGCAAAGAAGCGCTCGTCTCGATCTGTCAGCTGCTCCACAGGGTAAATGGCCGGCGCCACAGGCAGGGCCGAGCGAATTGCCTTGAGCAGTTCGGCGGAATTGCGTCCGGTGCGCGCGCTGACCGGCACCAGCGCGAAGAAATCGCGTTCTCCGGCAACCTTGGCGAGGAACGGGATCAGGCGCTCACGCTCCTTGACCAGGTCGATCTTGTTGACCACCGCGATCACTTTCCGATCGCTCGGCACGCGCGCCAGCAGCGCCCGATCGGCGTCGACCAGCTTGGGTGCTTCGATGACCCACAGTACGACATCCGCGTCCTGCGCCGCCTCGGTTGCGCGACGGTTCAGCGCACGGTTCAGGATGTTGCGATGCAGAGTCTGGAACCCGGGGGAGTCGACGAACACGTACTGGGTGTCGGCAGTCGTCAGGATGCCAGTCACCAGGTGCCGGGTCGTCTGCGCCTTGGGCGAAACGATGGACAGCTTCTGGCCGATCAGCTTGTTCAACAGGCTGGACTTGCCGGTGTTCGGCCGGCCCGCAATGCCTATGGTGCCGCAACGGTACTCCGTCTCTTCGCTCACGATTCCAGCCTCTTCATGACCTGCTCTGCGGCACGCTGTTCGGCGATGCGACGGGAACTGCCGGCGCCAGTGGCCGATATTCCCAGATCGGACACGATGCACTCCACCTGGAATGTCTGGCGATGCGCCTGGCCTTCGGTTGCGACTACACGATACTCGGGCAACTTTCGTTTGCTGCCTTGCAGATGCTCCTGGAGGCGGGTTTTGGCGTCCTTGGTCGGCGAGGCTGGATCCAGCTTGTCGAGCTCCATCGCATAAGTCAGCCTGATCGCATCGCGCGCCGCAGCATAACCGCCGTCCAGCAGCACAGCGCCGTATACGGCTTCGAGCGCATCGGCCAGGATGGATGGACGGCGGCTGCCGCCACTGGCCAGTTCACCCTCGCCCAGACGCAGGGCATCCGAGAGTGCCAGCGACTGCGCCAACGCGGAAAGGGATTCTTTGCGCACCAGATTGGCACGCAAGCGCGATAGCTGGCCTTCGGTAAGGTCGGGAAAACGCCCGTAGAGCTCCTCGGCGATCACGCAATTCAAGACACCGTCGCCAAGAAACTCGAGGCGTTCGTTATGCGGCGACCCGAAACTGCGGTGCGTGAGCGCCTGCGTGAGCAACGCGCCGTTCTGGAATCGGTAACCGATGCGCTTCTCGAGAACCGTCGAGCGGGCCACCGCCGAGCCGCTGCTATTCTTTCGAACCGCCGGCGAACTCGATGTAGATGCCGACGTTCGCGAACAAGGGGACTTCCTTGCGATACGCGAAGGTCAACTGCACTTCGCCGCCTTCCTTGGTGACTTCCAGATCGGCGCCCGTAATCGTCTCTATGCCGTCAATGTTGGCGCGCCGGTCGAAGGTCCTGCGGATATCCGTCACACTGGCCGCTTTCTGCTCCTGCGCCACGGCGATCACCGTGCTGCGAATGGTTCTGAACTCCATATATGCCGGTGCCAGCTTGAGTCCAAGCAGGGACACGGCGATGAGGAGAACCGCGACGACGAGCAGCCCGGAAAGGCTTACCCCGGATTGTTGATTGTGCATGACGAACCTCCCGCAGAATTCCTAACGGAACGAGCCAAAACGCCCCAACTCGTTCATGTTCAACCAGATGAAAAACGCCTTCCCGACGATGTTCTCGTCGGGTACGAAACCCCAGACCCGGCTATCGCTCGAGTTGTCCCGGTTGTCGCCCATCATGAAGTAATGCCCCGGGGGAACTGTGCAGGTCAGGCCTGTCGTATTGTAGATGCAATTGCCAGAGTGCGGGAACGAGGCCACCAGCGGCACGCCGGCGGGAGCGTCGTCCTCGACGAGAATTTCATGCGCACGCCCGGAAAGGCTCTCCTCGAACCTGCGCGAGAACTGCATGCGCTCCCGGGAGAGGTAATCGTCCATTTGCCTGACCGGCACCGGCTGGCCGTTGATTGACAGGCGCTTGTTCTGGTAGCTGATGCGATCTCCGGGAAGTCCGATGACGCGCTTGATGTAATCGAGCGATGGGTCCTCGGGATAGCGGAACACCATCACGTCGCCACGTTGCGGCGTGTTGATGTCGACGATCTTCTTGTTGATCACCGGCAGGCGTATCCCGTAGGTGAACTTGTTCACAAGGATGAAGTCACCGATCAGGAGGGTCGGGATCATCGAGCCAGAGGGTATCTTGAACGGCTCGAACAGAAACGAACGCAGCAGGAAAACCACCAGGATGACCGGGAAGAAACTGACCGAATACTCCACCCACCACGGCTCCTTGGCTTCCTTGACGCGCAGCTTGCGCAGCCACAACACGTCGAGCAGCCAAACGACACCGGTCAGCACGAGCAGCAAAAGCAGGAATAGGGGGAAACTCATGATCGACTACTTGTCGTCCATTTGCAGCACGGCAAGGAATGCCTCCTGGGGGATCTCCACCGAACCCACCTGCTTCATGCGCTTCTTGCCTTCCTTCTGCTTCTCAAGCAGCTTCTTCTTGCGTGTGATGTCGCCGCCGTAGCACTTGGCGAGAACGTTCTTGCGCAGCGCCTTGACCGTCTCCCGCGCGACGATGTGCGCGCCAAGCGCCGCCTGGATGGCGACATCGAACATCTGCCGCGGGATCAGACCACGCAATCGATTGACGAGGTCTCGACCACGGTACGTGGCGTTCGCGCGATGCACCATGACCGAAAGCGCGTCGACTCGGTCGCCGTTGATCAGGACGTCGAGTTTGACCATGTCGGCCGCCCGATACTCCTTGAACTCGTAATCAAGCGACCCGTAACCTCGCGTGAGAGATTTGAGCTTGTCGAAAAAATCCAGAACGACCTCGGAGAGCGGCAGATCGTAGGTCAGAACCACGTGACGCGCCGTATATTGCATGTTGGTTTGCGAGCCGCGCTTCTGGGTGCACAGCGTGATCACGGCGCCGACATACTCCTGCGGCGTGAAGATGGTCACCGAAATCACCGGCTCGCGGATCTCGACGATTTTGGAGGGGTCGGGCATCTTCGCCGGGTTCTGGACCAGATCCACCGTACCGTCGCGCTGCTCGACCTCGTACACCACGGTCGGGGCGGTGGTCACCAATTCCATGCCGTACTCGCGCTCCAACCGCTCCTGCACGATGTCCATGTGCAGCAGGCCTAGAAAGCCGCAGCGGAACCCGAAACCGAGCGCCTGGGAAACCTCGGGTTCGTAATGCAGCGAGGCATCATTCAGACGCAGCTTCTCCAGAGCCTCGCGCAGGTTCTCGTACTGGTTGGCCTCCACCGGATAGAGACCGGCGAACACCGCTGGTTTGACTTCCTTGAAGCCTGGCAGAGCCTCGGCCGCGCGCTTGTCGGCGTGCGTGACCGTATCGCCGACTTTGGCTGCGCGCAATTCCTTGATGCCGGCGATCACGAAACCGACTTCGCCGGCGGAAAGACTGTCGCGCGCCTGGGACTTGGGTGTAAATACCCCGACCTGCTCGCACAGATGGGTCGTGTCCCCGCTCATCAGCAGCAGCTTGTCCTTGGGACGAAGCACGCCGTCGACGACGCGAACCAGCATCACGACGCCGACGTAGTTGTCGAACCATGAATCGATGATCAGCGCCTTCAGCGGCGCGGCGGGATCGCCCTTGGGCGCCGGGATGCGCTCGATGATCGCCTCGAGGATGTCACCTACCCCCAGCCCGGTCTTGGCGCTGGCCAGGATCGCGTCCTTGGCGTCGATGCCGATCACGTCCTCGATCTCGCTGATCGCCTGCTCCGGATTGGCCGAAGGCAGGTCGATCTTGTTCAGCACCGGGACCACCTCGACGCCGAGTTCTATGGCGGTGTAGCAGTTCGCCACGGTCTGCGCCTCCACACCCTGAGATGCGTCGACCACCAGTAGCGCACCTTCGCAGGCGGACAGTGAGCGGCTGACCTCGTAGGAGAAATCCACGTGGCCCGGGGTATCGATCAGGTTCAGCGCGTAGACCTGACCATCGCGCGCCTTGTATTTGAGCGCAGCGGTCTGCGCCTTGATGGTGATGCCCCGCTCACGCTCCAGATCCATCGAATCGAGAACCTGGGATTCCATCTCGCGATCGGACAGGCCGCCGCAATACTGGATGAACCGATCCGCAAGCGTGGACTTGCCGTGATCGATGTGCGCGATGATGGAAAAGTTGCGGATTCTGGTCTGCATCATTAAAAAAGGGTGCCCTGGGCACCCTTCCTGATTAGCCGTCTATTTTACCGCAAGGCGGCGGCGAAGCGCGTCTTCATCGAGGAAATAGTGGCAGATTTCCTCTCCGCGCTCGTCTTCGAGCACGGGAACCAGGTCTCCGTAGCGCTCCTCCAGCAGTGGTTCAGCGTCCACATCGCGGTACTCGACCGAGAATCCCAGTTCGACTGCAAGCGCCTGAAGCGCCTCCTGCATGTCGGTGCACAGGTGGCAATAGGTGCGGCCGTAGAGCTTCAGCCGCACAGTTTCAGCCCCCCAACGGCTCAGTCCAGGCCACTGACGGTGACGAAAGAGGCTCGGTCGCCACGACGCAGGTGCAAAGTAACGGTGGCAGCCTTGTCCAGGCCGGCAAGCAGCTTGTTCAGCTGCTCGACCGATCTGAGCTCCGTCTGCTGTCCCTTGTGGATCAGTGTCAGCAACACGTCGCCGCGTCGGATATCGCCGCGCACCTCGGCCTTGACCTCGGTGACGAGCAATCCCTGCTGCAGCTTCAGCTCCCGCTTCTGCTCAGCATTCAGTTCGGCAACGACGATGCCCAACCGGTTGGCCGCCGCCGGAGTCGGCTTCGTGCCGCGAGGAGCCTCGCGGCCTGCAATGCGATCTTCCTGCAATTCGCCCACCGTGATCGTCAGGTCGCGGGTTGCGCCCTTGCGCAGCACTTGCACCGGTACCTGGGCCCCGGGACGGGTCGCGCCGACCACGCGCGGCAGATCACTGGAAGCCTCGATCTGCTTGCCGTCGAAGCGCACGATGATGTCCAGCGCCTCGATGCCCGCCTTGTCGGCCGGGCTGCCGCGCTCGACCTGGTTGACCAGTGCGCCGGCCGGTTTGGGCAGTCCGAAGGAATCAGCCAGTTCCTTGGTCACCTCCTGGATCACCACCCCGATGCGGCCGCGCGACACCCTGCCTTTGGCGCGCAACTGACTCTGGATATCCATTGCCACGTCGATCGGAATGGCGAATGCCAGTCCCATGAACCCGCCCGTGCGACTGTAGATCTGCGAATTGATGCCGACCACCTCGCCACGCATGTTGAACAGTGGCCCGCCCGAGTTGCCAGGATTGATGGCCACGTCGGTCTGGATGAACGGGACAAAATTCTCCTGAGGCAGCGAACGTCCCTTGCCGCTGACGATTCCTGCTGTGACCGTATTCTCGAAGCCGAACGGCGAGCCAATCGCCAGCACCCACTCGCCTACGCGCATCTTGTTCGGGTCGCCCATGCGCACCATTGGCAGGCCTGAAGCTTCGATCTTGATCAGCGCCACGTCAGTGCGCTTGTCGGCGCCGATGACCTTGGCCTTGAACTCGCGCTTGTCGGTGAGGCGCACGTTGATCTCGTCGGCCCCGTCCACGACGTGGGCGTTGGTCAGTATGAAGCCGTCAGCGCTGATGATGAACCCGGAGCCCAGCGAGCGGCTTTCGGGCTGGCGGGGTCCCTGTCCCGGGCCGGGCTGGCGCGGCACGAAGCGGCGAAAGAAGTCGTACAGCGGATCATCTTCGTCCAATTGCGGCATCTGCGGCACGTTCTGGCGCCGCACGGCCTGCGTCGTGCTGATGTTGACCACGGCCGGACCTTGCCTTTCGACGAGTTCGGTAAAATCCGGCAGTTCACGTTGTGCGAATGCCGGAGCGGCGATTGCAATTGCGATTGCAGCCAACAGCAGCCTGAGCGTGCGATACATGGTCATCCTTGTCTGCATTTGCAGCCTTTATTTACTGCGGGCGGCGGTATTCCACCGTGTTGCCTATCCGGCGCACGCTGGCCGCAGGCGCCTCGCCCACGACGGTCACCACGTGATTGGCCACCTCGCGGGTATAGATATTGATCGCTCCCATGCTGGACATTCCCGCGCGCACCGGTTCGCTGCGGCCTTCCATCGATTCTATGAAGACTGACACGGCGGCAAGTCCGTCCGAATAGACGATCTGCGACACCGGTCGCGATTCGCGCAACTTGCGACGCACCTCGACGACTTTGTGGAATCCCGGAAGGTCCGGCTTCAGTATCCAGCCCGCCTCGGCCACGTTCACAGGCGCCACGGCCGCATCCTCAACGCGCCATTCCTTGGCCTTCGCGTAGCGTTTCGGCTTGAGTTTCTCACGGTCGATCTGGCCACCGATCGTCAATTGCGTGAAGGTGAATTCCTCCACGGCTTCGCCTTTCTCGTTGAATATCCTCGCCTTCAAGGGCATCGCCGTGGCAACATCGACCCACAACTTGTAGCCATAGCGCAGTTCGTCCTTGGGAGTCAGGACGATGGCTTGGCAATCGTAGCCGGCGATGCGCGCCGTCTCGCCCTTGGACAGCGTGTAGTTTTCCGCTAGCCCCGAAACCTGCGCCGGCAGCAGGGAAGGGAAACTGCGCCGATCGGTGCGCCGGTCGACTTTTACGGTCATGCTGTCGGGCAGGTAACACTTCACCTCGTCGCCCTTGCGCACGATCTCCCGCGGCTCGCCGTCCAGGGATTCCAGCTTCTCGGTGTCGCCGCTGGCATCGACCAGTCGCGTGACCCGTGAGCTTTCGCTGCGATCACCTTGTCGATAGACGAAGGTGCCGCTGTAGCTGAGCTTCTGGGTGGCGGCGTAAACGCGCTTGAGCCACCCCGCCGCGTCGTGCGCGTGTGCCTGTGCCGGAGCCTGCGCCTGGGCGGCTCCGCACAGCGACAGCAGCAGGACGGCCAGAACCCTCATCGCGGCCGGCCACTCTCGGACACGGTGCGCACATAGGGTGCGACGCCCTGGAGATTGCTGCGCGGTGAGTAAGCCTGATGGGCCAGCAGGTAATCGTTGGCCGCACTCGGCAACGGAGCCTGCTCGTTCGCGACCGTCTGCACGACGACGGGAGCCTGCGCCACCGGCGCGCCAACCGTGCCGTTCTGCTGCGGTGCAAATGCCAACCATCCCACGAGCGCAACTGCGGCGAAGCTCGCCGCGGCGGAAAGAGACATCCAGCGTTGGCGTTCGGCTACTCGCGCCGGGCGCTGCGGAGCAAGCACGGTGGGCTCGGCGGACAGACGCGCCGCGAAACGCGCCGAGAATCCGGCCGACAGGGGCGCGGTGTCCTGAAGGGTATCGCTGATCAGGTGATAGTCGCGCCAGGCACCAACTGCATCCTCGCTCTGATGCAACGCACGCAGGGCCTCTGCGAGCTCACGTTCGTCGAGTTCACCGTCCATCAGCGCCGATACGTTCTCTTTCATGGTTTCACCACCTCTTGTCCTTGCTCGTGTCGAGCAATGGCCGCAACTGCGTCGCGATCGCCTCCCGCGCCCGGAAAATCCTGGAGCGAACTGTCCCGATCGGGCAATCCATGATCTTCGCGATATCCTCGTAACTCATGCCTTCGATCTCCCGCAACTGGATAGCCGTGCGCAACTCCTCGGGCAAGGCGTCCATCGTTGCGTTCACTGTCTCGCCGATCTCCTTGGTCAGCAACATGCTCTCGGGAGTATTGATGTCCCGCAGCAATTCTCCGTCCTCCAGGCCTTCGGCATCCTCCGCCTCGACTTCGGTCGAGGTTGGCGCCCGGCGGCCCTGTGCCATCAGGTAGTTCTTCGCAGTGTTGATGCCTATCCTGTAGAGCCAGGTGTAGAAGGCGCTGTCTCCCCTGAAGCTGGGCAGCGCCCGATACGCCTTGATGAACGCCTCTTGGGTCACATCCTCCACTTCCGCCGCGTCCCGGACAAAGCGCGACAACAGGCGGGCGAGCTTGCGCTGGTACTTGAGAACCAGCAACTCAAACGCGCGCTTGTCTCCCCGCTGCGCCCGCTCGACCAACTGCTGGTCGAGTTCACGATCGGAGGCGCTCACGTGCGCGCTCCCTGCCCGGCGTCCGCCGCCGCGGCATCTCTCATCATCACAGACCAGTATCCGCGCATTTAGTTCGCGCCGAAGTCTACGGCCGGCTCAGGAGCGGCATTCCCGACCCGCCCCCACAAGGCCCACAGCCGGATCCTGCGAAAGGCATCGGGCTCGAACATATCCGGCACCAGCACCAGATGCAGGCAATGCCCGGCCGGGTGCCGCCAGGGCAGGATCACAAGGTAGCGGGACACGTACCGTCGGGCACCGACCGTACCCGCCAGCCCCCGTCGGGGGAACTCGAGCCACAGCGCCCCATCCGCCCCGAACGCCAACGTACCGGGCCTCTCACGAGTGAACATGGCTACGCTGGAAACCAGTACCGGCAGCATCGCCAGCCAGCTCCAGGACGCCGGCACCGACAGGAGTATCGCCACGGCGGCGAACGCATGCAACGCTCCGACGATCAACGACAGCGAGAGAGGCGCGCGGGGCTTGAGACTGAGACTGGCGTGGCCGCTCAAAGGCGGGTAAAGACCAGGGTGCCGTTCGTGCCGCCAAAGCCGAAGTTGTTCTTGACGGCCACATCGATCCTGAGGTCTCGCGCGGTGTTGGCGCAGTAGTCAAGATCGCACTCCGGATCCTGATTGAATATGTTGATCGTGGGCGGAGAAATCTGCTTGTGCACCGCCAGAACCGTGAAAACGGACTCGATCCCGCCGGCCCCCCCCAGCAGGTGTCCGGTCATCGATTTGGTGGAATTGACCACCAGCTTGTGGGCGTGCTCGCCGAATGCCGCCTTGATCGCGTCGGTCTCGTTCTTGTCGCCGAGCGGCGTGGAGGTTCCGTGCGCGTTCAGGTACTGCACCTGGTCGGCACCAATCCCCGCGTTCTTCAGGGCGGAAACCATGCAGCGCCGCGGGCCATCCACGTTCGGCGCGGTCATGTGATAGGCATCCGCGCTCATGCCGAAACCGGAAAGTTCGCAGTAAATACGAGCGCCTCGGGCACGAGCGTGCTCGTACTCCTCCAGTACCATTACCCCTGAGCCTTCGCCAAGCACGAATCCGTCCCTGTCCTTGTCCCAGGGTCGACTGGCCGTGGCCGGATCGTCGTTGCGGGTCGACACGGCCCGGGCCGCCGCAAAGCCGCCCACGCCCAGGGGTGAAATGGTCGCCTCGGAACCACCGGCAACCATTACGTCGGCGTCGCCGTACTCGATGATGCGAGCCGACTGACCGATCGCATGCAATCCAGTCGTGCACGCCGTGACCATTGCGATATTCGGCCCCTTCATGCCGAACATTATGGACATGTGACCCGATATCATGTTGATGATCGAGGCGGGCACAAAAAAGGGCGATACGCGTCTCGGACCCTTGGCCGTCAGTTCGCCGTGGGTGGCCTCGATCATCGGCAGGCCGCCGATGCCGGAACCGATGTTCACGCCGATACGCTCGGCGTTCTCCTCGGTGACCGTCAGACCGCAGTCGCGCCACGCCTGCACTCCGGCGGCAAGGCCGAAGTGGATGAACGAATCCATATGACGCGCCTCCTTGGCCGACAGGTAGGCGGTAACGTCAAACCCCTTCACCTCGCCCGCTATTCGGCAGGCGAACAGGGATGCGTCAAAGTGCGTGATGGGCCCGATGCCGGACTTGCCGGCAACGAGGTTTCCCACGCCTCTTCTACGGTATTGCCGACCGGGCATACGGTGCCCAAGCCGGTGACGACGACTCTGCGGCGGCTCAAGCTGGCTCCGGGGTCTGGTTCTTGGGGTCAGGCCTTCTTGCGCGCAGAGACGAAATCAATCGCCTGCTGCACGGTGGTGATCTTCTCGGCTTCTTCGTCGGGAATCTCGGTCTCGAACTCCTCTTCCAGTGCCATCACCAGCTCGACGGTATCCAGAGAGTCGGCGCCGAGGTCATCGACGAAGGACGACTCGTTCTTGATTTCCGCCTCGTTGACACCGAGCTGTTCGGCGATGATTTTCTTAACGCGTTGTTCGATATTGTCCATTTCGATCTCCTTCCCTGTTTGGGCCAAGCATAAGACTTCCATTTTACCAAAAGGCGGCTACCCGTCCTAATCCGCTTCGCAAGGTCTCAAGCCATGTACATGCCACCGTTTACATGCAGAACCGTGCCTGTAACGTATCCCGCAGAGGGCGATGCCAGAAAGGCGACCGCCGCAGCGATATCTTCCGGTGAACCCAGGCGGCCGAGCGGAATCTGGCCGAGCAGCGCGCTGCGCTGAACATCGGACAATGCACGCGTCATGTCGGTGTCGATGAAACCGGGCGCCACGCAATTCACCGTGATGTTGCGGCGCTGCCGATCTCACGGGCGAGCGACTTTCCCATACCCACGATGCCGGCCTTTGCGGCGGCGTAATTCATCTGCCCCGGATTACCGGCAGCTCCGACGACCGAGGTAATATTTATGATTCGACCCCAGCGTGCCTTCATCATCCCGCGCAACACACCGCGCGAAAGCCTGAATACTGAACGCAGGTTGGTTTCGATGACTTCATCCCACTCGCCGTCTTTCATGCGCACGGCCAGGTTGTCGCGCACGATCGCAGCGTTATTCACCAGGATCGCGATATCACCGAATTCCGTGGCTATCGATTCGACGATCGAATCGCATTGCGCCGGGTCGCGCACGTCGAGAATTCGGCCGGCGCCCTTCCCACCTGCGGCCGCAACGAACCCGGAGATTCCCTGAGCGCCAGCCTCGGAAGTCGCCGTTCCAATCACGGTAGCACCTGCTTCGACCAGCGACATCGCGATCGCCTTGCCTATGCCGCGCGAAGCCCCCGTCACCAGAGCAATCTTTCCGTCCAGCGTCATCATGCCCCCCTGATCGCCGCCAACGCATGTTCGAGGGAGTCGCGATCGGCCAGTGCATAGCCCTGCAGGCTCCCGTCGATGCGCTTGGTCAATCCGGCAAGCACCTTTCCGGGGCCGCATTCCAGCACATGCGTGACGCCCATCTGAGACATGCGTTGTATCGTTTCCACCCAACGAACCGGCGATGCGGCCTGGCGCACCAGGGCATCCTTGATGTCCTCGGCTGCCGTCTGCACCTGCACGTCGACATTGTTCAGGACTTCAGCACGCGGTGTGGCGACCGCAACCCCATTCAGGTAGGCACGTAGTTTCTCGGCGGCCGGTTGCATCAAGCTTGAGTGGAACGGCGCGCTCACCGGGAGCGGCAGGGCACGCTTGGCGCCGCGCGCCTTGCACGCCTCCATGGCGCGCGCCACGGCATCCTTGCTCCCTGCAATCACAACCTGCCCGGGTGCGTTGAAATTGACAGCCTGCACCACATCCCCCTGGGCCGCCTCGGCGCACGCTGCGCGAACGCCTTCGTCGTCAAGGTTTAGGATGGCCGCCATGGCCCCCTGGCCGGCCGGCACGGCGTCCTGCATCGCCTGTGCGCGATGACGCACCAGTGGAAGGCAATCGGCAAAACTCAGGGCACCCGAGGCGACCAGCGCAGTGTACTCGCCGAGACTGTGCCCGGCGACCACGACCGGCGCGGGACCACCAAGTTCGATCCAGGCTCGGTACGCTGCGTATCCCGCGGTGACCATGGCGGGCTGCGTGTTCACCGTCAGGTTCAGCGCCTCGCCCGGCCCCTCATCCAGCAAGGTCAAAAACTCGGCTCCCAGCGCCGCAGCGGCCTGCGCGCGTACGCCCTCGACCCCGGGTAGGCCGGCATAGGCCGTGAGCATGCCTACGGATTGCGATCCCTGACCGGGAAACACCATTGCCAGCTTCATATTGCGCCTTAGTTCCTGTCACAGGGTCGCGTAGACCGCGCCCCACGTAAAACCTCCGCCCACCCCTTCCATGAGAAGGCGATGCCCCGGTTTGATCTTTCCGGCCCGGACGTACTCATCCAATGCCAGCGGCACCGAGGCAGCCGATGTGTTGCCATGATGGTCGACCGTAAGCACGACCTTTTCCGCCGGAATTCCCAGTTTCTTGGACGTGGCCTCAAGTATGCGCACATTAGCCTGATGAGGTATCAACCAGTCGATATCGGAGATTTCCGCACCGGCCGCGGACAATGCTTCCCGTGCGACCTCGTCGAGCACTTTCACGGCGAACTTGAAGACCTGGTTGCCGACCATCTGCAGGAAAGGTGAGCCTGTGATTTTGCCATGGCTCACATTGCCCGGAACCGAAAGAATGTCCGCGTAGCTGCCGTCGGCGCGCAGTATGCTTGAATGTATTCCGGGCGCATCGCCCGCACGCAACACCACCGCGCCGGCACCGTCGCCGAACAGAACGCAGGTGCCGCGATCATTCCAGTCCAGGATTCGCGAAAAGACTTCCGATCCGACTACCAATGCGCACCTGTATTGCCCGGAGCGAATGAACTTGTCTGCCGTCGCCAGCGCATAGACGAAACCACTGCAAACCGCCTGAATATCGAACGCCGCGCCGTTCTTCGCACCGAGCTTTGCCTGCAGGATGCAGGCAGTGCTCGGAAAGATGAAGTCCGGCGTCGAAGTGGCGACGACGATCAGATCGAGTTCGGCCGCCGAAACGCCTGCGGCCTCCATCGCACGGCGGCTCGCCTCGAGGGCCAGATCACTGCAAGCCTGTGAGTCGTCTGCGATATGCCGCTGCGCGATCCCGGTTCGTTCGCGCACCCACTGATCGCTGGTGTCCAGCCGGGAGGCGAGTTCGTCGTTGGTGACGATCCTCGCAGGCAGGTAACTGCCTGTACCGGCAATACGGGAATAGATCATTCAACCTTCAGTCGGAGTTTGCAGCTGCCCCATGCGCTGCGCGATGCGCTGCAATACCCCGTTACCGACCTCTTCGACGGCACGATGCAGCGCTTGCCCGAACGCAAAAGCATCAGCCGATCCGTGACTCTTCACGACGATCCCCCTAAGCCCGAGCAGGCTGGCGCCATTATATCGCCTGTGATCCATGCGCTTCTTGAAGGAGCTGAGCACCGGCGTGGCGGCGAGCGCGCACAGACGTGTGAGCGGGCTGCGCGTGAATTCTTCGCGCAGGAACGCTGAAATCATCTGCGCCAGTCCTTCTGAAGTCTTCAGTGCCACATTGCCGACGAATCCATCACAGACCACCACGTCGGTGGTTCCCTTGTAGATATCGTCCCCCTCGACATTGCCCGCAAAGTTCAAGCCACTATCGCGCAACAATTCTGCGGCGCGCTTGACCACTTCGTTGCCCTTGATCTCCTCGGAGCCTATGTTCAGCAATCCCACGCTAGGGCGCTCGAGGTGCTCGACAGCACCAGCCAGGCTTGCTCCCATGATGCCGAACTGTAGCAAATGCTCGGGGGTGCAATCGACGTTGGCGCCCAGGTCGAGAACGTAGGCGCGTCCCTTCATCGTCGGCAGCACGGTACAGATCGCCGGCCGATCGATGCCGGGCAGTGTTTTCAGTACGAAGCGGGATATCGCCATCAGCGCGCCGGTATTGCCGGCGCTGACGCAGGCATGCGCCTCACCGCTCTTCACCAGATCGATGGCGACGCGCATCGAAGAATCCTTCTTTGAGCGCAGAGCAATAGCAGGCGATTCGTCCATGCCTACGACCTCGGACGCATGCCTTACGCTCAAACGAGCGCTCTCCGACGCGCCGCGGGCGCGCAGTTCGGGTTCGATGGCGTCTCGCAGCCCGACCAACACCAACCGCACCGACGGGTCGGTCGCCTGGAGCTCGAGGGCGGCGGGCACCGTCACATGGGGGCCGTGGTCGCCCCCCATGCAATCGACGGCAACAGTGATTTCCATGCCGGACGGCAGACCAACGCACCGACACACGGGCGCGATGGTCGGCAGGCAGACCGCTATCAGTCGCCCTTGACCTTGACGACTTTCTTGCCGCGATAGAAGCCGGTCGGGCTGATGTGATGGCGCAGATGCACTTCACCGGTGGTCGGTTCCACCGCGAGCGGCGGATTGGTCAGGAAGTCGTGCGCACGATGCATGCCGCGCTTGGAAGGGGATTTCTTGTTCTGCTGAACAGCCATGGTGAAACTCCTCTCATTTACTCTTGGCGCTCCCGCCGGATCCACCCAGCAGGCCGCGCAAACCTTGAAAAGCGGAGGGCACAGACGCCCCCGGCTCAGCCACTTCGCTCGTGCACGCCTCGTGTCTGGGGACATAAGGGATCGCGAGCAGCAACTCATCTTCCAGCATTTCAAGCACCGGCATCGCTTCGTTCGCCACTAGTCGATCGGGTCCTTCCGGATCGTCCGATCCTCTTTCAATCTCCCGCTCGCTGCGCGCCAAAACCAGCAGACTGTCGAGCCGGACCGGGAACTCAAGTGGTCCCAGGCAACGTTGGCAGGTCAGGCCGAAGCTGCCCTCAGCCCTGATGCGCAACGCAAGCCTGCCCATGTCATCTTGCGTCCCGTCCAATTTGTAGCGCAACGACCCCGCAGGGCTGCTGAGCACATCCTGAAGACGCGGCAGATCCACCAGCCGCACTTCCCCCTCGATCCGACCGCAGGACTGAGCGAAACGGAAACCATCGATGTGAATTGGGTGCGGCGAAGCGCGATGCATAAACCGTCAATGATATCATCCAAGAAAAACCTTGTCAAAACAAAGTCATGTCACGTCAGATACGCCTCATACTCGCTTCCACTTCGGCCTACCGTCGGCAATTGCTCGAGCGGTTGCGCATTCCGTTCGAGTGCGAACGTCCTGAGACCGACGAGAGTCCCCTCTCGGGTGAAACTTTCGTACAGACCGCCCTGCGCCTCTCGGCTGCCAAGGCGCTCGCCGTATCCGGGCGCCGCCCGGGGACCCTGATCATCGGCTCGGACCAAGTGGCCTCCTGCGAAGGTCGAAGGCTGGACAAACCCGGGAACCACGCGACGGCTGTCGAACAACTCCGCCACGTTTCGGGACGGACGGCAGTTTTCGACACCGCCGTCAGCGTGCTGGATACGGCTTCCGGACAGCTCGAATCCCGCCTGATCCCCTGCAGGGTGGCATTCCGGACATTGAGCGAGGAACGCATCGAGCGATACCTGCGCCTGGAGCAACCTTACGATTGCGCCGGAAGTGCCAAATCGGAAGGACTGGGCGTAGTACTGATGGAACGCATCGAATGTGAGGATCCGACGGCTCTGATAGGCCTGCCATTGATCGCGGTCAGCGAACTGTTGACGAAATTCGGCCTCGATCCCCTCCGCCCCCCCCCCTCGGATCAGCGCAATCCGGCGGGGGAGTAACGGGTCATCGTCTCGAGCAGTGCCGACACGGCCCCTGCACCGAAGCGTCGGGCGAACTTCTCGGCGAGATTCTCTTTCTGGGTGTAATCAACGATTTCCTCGGTCTTGATCACCTCCCGGGCCACATATTCCAGACTGCCAAAGCCATCTGCCAGCCCGAGCTCGACGCTCTTCTGGCCCGTCCAGATCAGTCCGCTGAACATTTCCGGGGTTTCCTTGAGGCGTTTGCCCCGCCCTTCCCGAACCACTGCAATGAACTGCTGATGGATATCCGTCAACAGGGCCTGAGCATGCTCCTTCTGACGTTCGTCGACAGGCAGGAAGGGGTCCAGGAAGCCCTTGTTCTCGCCTGCCGTTAGCAATCGACGCTCCACCCCCAGCTTGTCCATCAGGCCGGTGACGCCCCAGCCGTCCATGCGCACGCCTATGGAGCCGACGATGCTGGCCTTGCCGACAAAAATCCGGTCAGCGCCCGCAGCCACGAAATACCCGCCGGAGGCGCACACGTCCTCGACCACCACGTGCAGCGGTATCGCGGGATACTTGACGCGCAGCCTGCGCATCTCATCGTAGATGTTCTGCGCCTGAACCGGGCTGCCGCCCGGGCTGTTGACGCGCACCACGACGCCCTGCGTATTGGGGTCCTTGAACGCCGCCCGCAGCGCCGCATTCACGCGCTCGGCGCTGGCATCGGTACCCGGGCCAATGATGCCGTTCACCTCGACCAGTGCGGTGTGCTTGCCGTCCGTCACTGCATCCGACTTGCTCTTCCAATCGAAGGCCAGCAGGATCAGTACCGTGATGTAGGCGAACGTGAGCAGCTTGAAGAAGATCCCCCACAAGCGCGCGCGCCTTTGCTCCTTGATTGCTGAGAACGCGAGCTTTTCGAGCACATCGCGCTCCCACTTTCCGTCACTGTCAGCCATGTGGGGATTCCTTCAGAAATATCAGACCATCGCGTTCGTCCACGCCCAGCTTCAGCAAGGGCCTGCCCGAACAGGGTCCGCCCAGACAGCGACCGCTGTCCGCAGAGAACGTGGCACCATGTGTCGAGCATATCAAATCGCGGCCTTTCGGCATCGAAGAACTCGCCCGGTTGCCAGTCCAGTTCCATCGCGACATGTGTGCAGCGGTTCAGGTAGGCGTGCGCCTTGCCGTCGGCACGGACCGCGAACGCCGCGGCGACGGCGCCTCGATACAGAACTTCGAAGCGCACACCCTGGCCGCGCTCTTCGAGATCCGTCGACCTGCAGATCACGCGTGGGTTGTCAGCCACGCCTCGAGTTCCCTGACGCTGTTGACCACCCCGCAAGGCGCCATTGCGCGCAGCGAATCTGCAGGGTGGGCGCCGTAGGTCACCGCAACTGCGTCGACTCCAGCGCTGCTTGCCATCTCCAGATCGTGAGACGTGTCGCCGATCATGAGCAATTGTTCGGCCTCGTAGCCGAGTTCCGACATCAACTCACGCAACATCGCCGGATGCGGCTTGGGGCTGCTTTCGTCTGCGCAGCGCGTAGACACGAAAAGTTCTCCCAGTCCGCAAGCATCCAGCGCCCTGTCGAGACCCTTGCGACTTTTCCCCGTGGCAATGGCGAGCCAAAGGCCGTTGGAGCGTAAATTCCGCAGTAATTCCGGCACGCCGGGAAAGAGTTCCATGACCGGCTCACGAGCGAGGAAATGTCGGCGATAAAGGGCGACGAACTCCGGATAGGCGGCAACCGGCAGATCCGGCACCGCAATGCGCAGAGAATCGTGCAATCCAAGCCCGATGACATGACTGGCGCGCTCGCGCGTGGGAACCTCCAGCCCCATCTCGCGGCTGGCCTCCTGGATGCTGGTCACGATTCCGCCTGCGGAATCCATCAGGGTGCCGTCCCAATCGAAAACGATCAGCGGGTAACGCGTTTCAGTTCGTGGCATGGAGGTACTTGTCGCAATAGTCCTGCATCTCGTCGGGCAAAGCAGCTTCGAGTTGCAATGGTTCGCCACTTACTGGATGCACCAATGAAAGGCGCCAGGCGTGCAGGAACAGCCGTTTCACTGCGGTTTTCGCCAGTTCCGGTTCAGCTCGAAATCGCCGTACTTGTCGTCGCCCAGGATCGGATGGCCGATATGCGCCGCGTGGACGCGTATCTGGTGGGTGCGTCCCGTCATCAGTCGCGCCTCGATCTGGCTGCTGCCGTCGCCGACCGCTAGCGGCCGGAAACGCGTTTCGGCATGCGCGCCATCGGCCTGCGCGCTGACCCGCCGCTCGCCGGCCGCCGTGATGAACTTGTGCAGCGCGGCCTTGACCGTACGCGCCCCGCCCTTCCAGCGTCCCTTCACGATGGCAATGTAGTCCTTCCTGACCTCGCCTTCGCGCATCATTCGATGCAGTTCGACCAGGGCGCCGCGCCGCTTTGCGATCATCAGCAGGCCGGAGGTGTCACGGTCCAATCGGTGCACCAACTCCAGAAAGCGAGCTTCGGGACGTTCGGCGCGCAGGGACTCGATAACCCCGAAGGAGACACCGCTGCCGCCGTGCACGGCCACCCCGGAGGGTTTGTCGATCACCAGCAGGGCTGCATCTTCCATCACCACCGGCAGATTCAGGGGCTTGGGCCCCGTGCGCACCGGTGCCGGAAGAGCCACGCGCACCGGCGGGACCCGGACCAGGTCGCCCGCCTTCAAGCGGTGGTCAGGCTTGATGCGTGCGCTGTTGACCCGCACCTCCCCGCTGCGCAGCACGCGGTAAATGTGGCTTTTGGGCACCCCCTTGAGGTGCCGGGTGAGGAAATTGTCTATCCGCTGACCCTCGCCAGCCTCGCCGACTTCCAGCTGTGTCGCCCGAGCTTTACTTAACTCTTTCATTTTGCTTATAATCCAGCGGCTTGCTTCGAGTTGCGAGGCACGGTCTGCAGAGCGGCCGGCGAAACCGCCGCGTTCGAGACCGAATCCGCCTCCTGTCCGCCGCAGCCGGGCCTGAAGCAGTTGGTTTTGTTCGCTCACCGCAAGTAGCGATAGTAATTGAAAGCGCACACAGAGAGTCTGCATCTACGGAACCTCGCCGCGCACCGCCTGCACGATTGCATGGAAAGCGGGGCGCCACGATCCCGGCCAACGCCGGTATTTCGTTCTTACGACCATTCGTCGCCACTTCGAAATACGCATATTGCTCATTGAGCTAGCGAAACGCTGACCGTCGGTTCACGGACTCTCCCTGCGCTGGGAGAAGAACAAGTGAAGCGCATGCTTTTCAACGCGACGCAGCAGGAAGAACTGCGCGTCGCCATCGTCGATGGGCAAAAGCTCATCGACCTCGACATCGAATCTGCCGCACGGGAACAACGCAAGAGCAATATCTACAAGGGTGTCATCACCCGCATCGAGCCCAGCCTCGAGGCGGCCTTCGTCGACTACGGCGAGGAGCGCCACGGGTTCCTGCCCTTCAAGGAGGTCGCCAAGAGCTACTTCCGCTCCGACGCCGAAGCCGGCAAGGCACGCATTCAGGACGCGCTGAAGGAAGGTCAGGAGCTGATCGTCCAGATCGAGAAGGACGAGCGCGGCAACAAGGGCGCTGCGCTAACCACCTTCATCAGCCTGGCAGGTCGTTACCTGGTCCTGATGCCCAACAACCCCCGCGGCGGTGGCGTTTCGCGCCGCATAGAGGGTGAGGATCGCGACGAACTGCGTGCGTTGATAGACCAGCTCGATGTGCCTCAGGGCATGAGCGTGATCGCGCGCACGGCCGGCATCGGCCGCACCATCGAGGAACTCAAGTGGGACATGGGCTACCTCATGCAGCTATGGGGCGCCATCGAGATCGCGGCCAACGACCGCACGCCCGGCGAAGACGGACGCTACCGACCCAAGCCTTTCCTGATCTATCTGGAATCGAGCCTGGTCATACGCGCGATCCGCGACTACTTCCAGCCCGACATCGGCGAGATCCTGATCGACACCGAGGAGATCTACGAGCAGGCACAGGCGTTCATGCAGACCGTGATGCCCGGCAACGTGGGCAAGGTCAAGCATTATCGCGACGACGTGCCGTTGTTCTCGCGGTTCCAGATCGAACATCAGATCGAATCGGCCTTCTCCCGTCAGGTGAGTTTGCCTTCGGGTGGAGCGGTCGTGATCGACCACACCGAAGCCCTCGTATCAGTTGATGTCAACTCGGCACGTGCCACCAAAGGGCACGACATCGAGAAACCGCTCTGCGGACCAACCTTGAAGCCGCCGAAGAAGTCGCCCGCCAGTTGCGCCTGCGCGACCTGGGCGGCCTGATCGTGATCGACTTCATCGACATGGAAGCGCAGCGCAACCAGCGTGATGTGGAGAACCGGCTGCGCGAAGCGCTGCATCACGATCGCGCCCGCGTGCAGATGGGCAAGATTTCGCGCTTCGGCCTTCTCGAACTTTCGCGCCAGCGTCTTCAGCCTGCGCTGTCCAGAAGCTGGAGGCGAGGCTCAAAGTCAACATCCTGCTGATCCCGAACATCCATCTCGAGACGCCGCATTACACGATCCAGCGCCTTCGCCACGACGAGTTGAACGAGATGGATCACATCCCGGCCAGCTTCGAGATGGTTCAGGAACCCAAGGAAGAGGACGGTGCCGCCGGTTCGGCCGAACCTCCGAAACCGCGTCAGGAAGCGGCGGTCAAGGGCATCGTTCCGGATCAACCCGCACCCATGGTGACCGATGCCCCTCCCAAAGAGGAGGCCCGCCCTGCGCCTGCGCCGCGCCGCGAGCGCGAACCGCGTCATGGTGGCCGCGATCGCAATCCCGCCCCCAGCGCAGTCGCCGTCGAGTCTGATCGTCCAGGCATCATCGGCCGCATTCTGGGTTGGTTCAAGCGCGAGGACGGGCCGGCGACGACCGCTTCTCCCGCGACCCCCCCGGTCCAGCCTCAAGGCCAGGGTCAGGGCGGCCAGCGCCGTGAACAAGGCCAGCGTCGCGATGGACGCGATGGTCGTGGCGAGCGTGGGCGTGGTGAGCGTGGTGAGCGTCGCGATGGACGCGATGGCCGCGAACCGCGACGCGGCGGTGGCCAGGGCAGCGACGCACGTCGCGGCGATCGTCCGCAACGTGAACCCCGTGAGCCGCGTGCGGATGGACAGCGTGAATCCCCCAAGGCGGAAGCCACCGGTCAGGAACGCCAGAGCGGCGATCGTCAGTCGGCGCGCCGCGACATGGATCAGCAGCAGCGCGAGCAGCGTCCGCCGCGGGAGGCACGCGAACCGCGTGAGCCGCGTGAGCCGCGTGACGTCCGCCGCGCGATCCGGCTCACGCCGGAGAGCCGCGGGGCGATCAGCCCCAGCGGGAACCTCGCGCCGAGCAGGATGGGGAGCATGAGGAGCGCCGCAGTCGTCGTGGTCGCCGAGGCGGTCGCGACCGTGATCGAGGTCCTCGCGAACCGTCGGTGACGGGTGAGACGCAGACGGACTCGAATCAAGTGTCTACGGCAGAAACTGGTGTGGCCCCGGGCCAGCAGGTGGAGTCAGTGGTGACCGCAGCACCGGCCGCCACGGCAAGTGTCGCGGAGACGGCGCCCCCCTATGCGCAGCCTGCGGTTGTGACGCCTGTGATCGAAACTCAGCCCGAGCGCGTTTCAGCGATTGCGCCCGTGGCAGATTGCACCGACTGAGGCGGCAGAATCCGTCGCACCGGTGCCGGCGCAGACACCTGCACCCGCGCCGCGCCGACTCCTGCAACCGCGCAAGTGATTGAGGCCTCAGTCCAGCCTGGACCGGAGGCTGTTGCGCCTGAGCCGGTTGCGTCTGAGCCGGTTGCACCTGCCCGGATCGAGACTCCCAAGGTCGATCCCGCCACCCTGCTCTCAGGTGCCGGGCTGGTAATGATCGAAACCGACCGATCCAAGGCCAGGAGCATTCCACTCGAGGAGACTCCGCCAAAGCTCGGACGCCCGCGCCGTGAGCGCGCGCGTGTCGCTCCCGAAGCGCTGCAGCAGGTCGAAACGAAGAATTGAGCCATGAACAAAACGACGGCCGGCGGATCCCTCCGCCGGCCGTCGTCGCCGATTCCGGCATCCGGCAGCTACTCTGAACCTGTCTCCACGCCGAAGGCGCGCTTACGCAGCTGGTGCAGTTGGTCGCGCGCCTGCGCGGCTTTCTCGAACTCCAGGTTGCGCGCGAATTCGAGCATCTGTTTTTCCAGCCGCTTGATCTCGCGGGCGAGTTCCTTCTCGCTCATCGCCTCGTAACGCGCGTCCTCCTGCGCAGCCTTGAGTTGCGCTTGCGCATCGCCCATGTCATAGACCCCGTCGATCAGGTCCTTGATGCGCTTGATCACACCCTTGGGCTCGATGCCATGCGCCAGATTGAACTCGATCTGCTTGTTGCGCCGTCGGTCCGTCTCGCCGATGGCCGCCTTCATCGAATCCGTCATGACATCGGCGTACAGGATCGCCTTGCCGTTCAGGTGCCGTGCCGCCCGACCAATGGTCTGGATAAGTGATCGCTCGGAGCGCAGGAAACCCTCCTTGTCTGCGTCCAGAATGGCCACCAGCGACACCTCGGGCAGGTCCAGGCCCTCCCGCAGCAGGTTGATGCCCACCAGCACATCGAACTCCCCCAACCTCAGATCGCGAATGATCTCAACGCGCTCAACGGTATCCACCTCCGAGTGCAGGTAACGCACCTTGACACCATGGTCGCGCAGGTACTCGGTCAGATCCTCCGCCATCCGCTTGGTCAGCGTCGTCACCAGCACGCGCTCGTTCTGCTTCACGCGCAGGCCGATCTCCGTCAGCAGATCGTCGACCTGGTTGGTTGCCGGCCGGACTTCGATCTGCGGATCCACCAGACCGGTGGGTCGCACCACCTGCTCCACGATCTGCCCCGACTTCTCGCGCTCGTAGTTGGCCGGCGTCGCCGACACGAACACGGTCTGGCGGACGATTTTCTCGAACTCGTCGAAACGCAGGGGGCGGTTGTCCAGCGCCGACGGCAGACGAAATCCGTAGTTGACCAGATTTTCCTTGCGCGAACGGTCGCCCTTGTACATGCCGCCGAGCTGGCCTATCGTCACATGGCTCTCGTCGATGAACATCAGCGCATCTTGCGGCAGGTAGTCGATGAGCGTGGGCGGCGGCTCGCCGGCCTTGCGCCCGGAGAGATGGCGCGAATAGTTCTCGATGCCCTTGCAGAAGCCCAGCTCGTTGAGCATCTCCAGATCGAATCGCGTGCGCTGCTCGATACGCTGAGCCTCGACCAATCGCACGGCCTTCTGGAAGTACTCGATGCGTTCTCGCAATTCGAGCTTGATCGCCTCGGCGGCACGCAGAGTGGTTTCGCGCGGCGTCACGTAATGGCTGGACGGATACACCGTGAAGCGCGTCAGTGCGTGAAGCACGCGCCCGGTGAGTGGATCGAACATCTGCAGATTCTCGATCTCATCGTCGAACAGCGAGATGCGCACCGCATGCTCCGCGTGCTCCGCCGGAAAAACGTCAATCACGTCACCACGCACGCGAAAGGTTCCGCGCCGGAAATCCATCTCGTTGCGATCGTACTGCATGGCCGAAAGACGCTGGATCGTCGCGCTGCGAGTACTTTTCGCCGGTGCGCAGATGCAGGATCATGCCGTGGTATTCGGACGGATCGCCGATACCGTAGATCGCGGAAACGGTGGCGACGATCACGCAGTCGCGACGCTCGAGCAGCGATTTCGTCGCCGAAAGGCGCATCTGCTCGATGTGCTCGTTGATCGAGGAATCTTTTTCGATGAAAAGATCGCGTGAGGGAACGTAAGCTTCCGGTTGATAGTAATCGTAATACGAGACGAAGTACTCGACGGAATTCTCCGGAAAGAACTCACGCATCTCCGAGTAAAGCTGCGCGGCCAGCGTCTTGTTCGGCGCCAGGACCATGGCCGGACGGCCCAGTCTGGCGATCACATTGGCCATCGTGAAGGTCTTGCCCGACCCCGTCACTCCGAGCAGGGTCTGGAAGGCCAGACCGTCCTCAACGCCTTCGATAAGCTTTTCTATCGCTTCAGGCTGGTCGCCCGCGGGTGCGAACGGCTGGTGCAACCGGTACGGACTGCCGGGATACATCAGGAAGCGCGGGGCCTCCTTCACCGGCAGAACGCTCACGGGTAGGCTGGACATGGCAGCTCGAAGGGCAAAGACCGATATTGTCCCACGCCTGTAGAAGCCACGACTAGGACGGCCTGCAGTCCGGTAAAATGGCGCATCTTCCACCACCAGCCCGCTCCGACCGTTCCAATGACCGCCTCCCTGCTCTCCAGCGTCGAAATGGCGCCCCGCGACCCGATCCTCGGCCTGACCGAGCAATACAACGCCGACAGGAACCCGAAGAAGGTCAATCTCGGGGTGGGTGTATATACCGATGAAGCCGGAAAAGTTCCGCTGCTCGATTGCGTCAAGCAGGCCGAGAAGCAGCTGGTGGCGCAGGCCTCGCCGCGCAACTACCTGCCGATCGACGGCCTCGCCGCCTACGATCAGGCCGTCCAGCAACTGGTGTTCGGCGCCGACAATCCGGTAGTGCAGGAAAAGCGCGTGGTGACCGTTCAGACCCTTGGCGGCACCGGCGGCCTGAAGGTCGGCGCCGACTTCCTGCGCCGCCTTTCGCCGGCAGCCGAGGTGTGGATAAGCGACCCGAGCTGGGAAAACCACCGCGCCCTGTTCGAGAATGCCGGCTTCAAGGTCAACAGCTATCCCTACTACGACGCGACCACGCGTGGCGTGGACTTCCCGGCCATGCTCGCCGCGCTGAACGGCATGCCTTCCGGCTCCGTCGTCGTACTGCACGCCTGCTGCCACAATCCCACCGGGGTCGACCTGTCGCCCGAGCAATGGGTCCAGGTGCTTGCTGCCGTGAAATCGCGCAATCTCACGCCTTTTCTCGACATCGCCTATCAGGGCTTCGGTGCGGGCCTGCATGAGGACGGTGCCGCTGTACGGCTGTTCGCCGCTGCGGGCATTCCCGTGTTTGTCTCGAATTCCTTCTCGAAATCGTTCTCCCTGTACGGCGAGCGCGTCGGCGCGCTCAGCATCGTCACGCACAGCGGCGAGGAAGGCGCCCGAGTGCTCTCCCAGATCAAACGACTGGTGCGCACCAACTACTCCAATCCGCCCACCCATGGCGGCAAGATCGTCGCCACCGTGCTGACCACGCCGGATCTGCGTACGCTCTGGGAGAAGGAACTTGGCCATATGCGCGACCGCATCCGCGACATGCGCAAACTGCTGGTGGAAAAGATCCACGCGCGCGTGCCAGGCGTGGATTTCAGCTTCGTCGTGCGCCAGAACGGCATGTTCTCCTATTCCGGGCTTGCGAAGGAGCAGGTGCTGCGTCTGCGCAACGAGTTCGGCGTTTATGCGATCGACAGCGGCCGCATCTGCGTGGCGGCCCTGAACACCGGCAATATCGACTATGTGGCGGATTCGGTCGCCCAGGTGCTCAAGTAGCTCAAGCCTGATTGCCCGCCGGCCGAAAACCGTTTAAAATCGCCGGCTTTCCTATTCCCCGATAGCTCAGTCGGTAGAGCGACGGACTGTTAATCCGCAGGTCCCTGGTTCGAGCCCAGGTCGGGGAGCCAATACAGACGAAGGCCCAGCGAGCGCGCTGGGCCTTTTTCTTTGCGGTGACGAGCGCCCGATCCGGGCGATCCGCCGCCCGGCCTGCCCTCCCTTCCTACCCTTCCCTGTGCAGCACGATCTGCACCCCCGATCCGTCCCCGGCATGGGTTTCCGCGCCGACCAGAGCCAGCCCTCGCGTGGCGATGCGATGGCGTTCGCCGGCGAGCAGGAACACGTCGCGCAGGTTGCCCGACTCCGTGATCCACAGGCGGCCGCGCGCCACTTCGACGACGCAGCCTTGCGCGCCTTCCAGCCGCAGCACCTCACCGCAGGCAAGCCTCAGTCTCATGCCTCACATGCTGGGGGCGGGACGCGGACCGCGACAGCCACAGCCGCGCTAAACTGTACCGGCTACAGTTCAATTCTTGGACAACTGTACTCAGTCGTGCGCCGTGCAACTGTGCATGGCCCGTCCGGCGTCGCTGCGCGAGGATCTCGACCATGGAGCACACAGCCCCGCTCTACCGGCAGCTGGCCGACCAGGTGCATGCACTGATCCAGGCCGGCACGTTGCGGCCGGGCGATCGCATGCCGTCGGTGCGCCGGCTCTCGCGCCAGCGACAGGTTTCGGTGTCGACGGTGCTGCAAGCCTACGAGCGCCTCGAAGACATCGGCGCCATCGAAGCACGCCCGCAGTCGGGCTTCTATGTGCGCAGCCAGCGCAGCCTGATTCTGGAACCGGATCCCGGCCCCAGCATGCCCGCCCCGTTCGCGCTGGCCGTCGAAGTCAATGCACTGGCCGGCGCCGTGCTGGCCGCCGCCGCCGACCCGAAGATGATCTCCTTCGGCTCAGCCTGCCCCCACCCCGACATGTTCCCCCTCGACCGCATCCGCCGCACGGTTGCAGCCTGTGCGCGCCGCCACACGCGGGCTCTGGGTCGCTACGGCGAGCCGCCCGGCTCGGATGCACTGCGGCGCGCGATCGCGCGCCGCGCGCTGGACTGGGGTTGCCGGATCGACCACCGCAACCTGGTGCTGACCGGCGGCTGCATGGAATCGATCAACCTCGGCCTGCGCGCAGTCACCAAGCCCGGCGACATGGTCGCGGTCGAGACGCCCACCTACTATGGCTTTCTGCAGATCCTGGAAACGCTGGGCCTGCGGGCGCTGGAGATTCCCACCCACCCGCGCCACGGGCTGTCCCTGGAGGCCCTGGAACTCGCGCTGTCCGAGCACGACATCCGCGCGGTTCTAGCCATCCCCAACGTGTCCAATCCGCTGGGCGCCAGCATGCCCGATGCAGCCAAGCGCCGCCTGGTCGAGATGCTGGCGGCGCGCAACATTCCGCTGATCGAAGACCATATCTATGCTGATCTGCACGGCGAGTCGACGCCCCCGCGTGCCGCAAAGTCCTGGGACCGCGCCGACAACGTCATGCTGGTGAGTTCCTTCTCCAAGACCCTGGCCCCGGGCCTCAAGGCCGGCTGGATCGAGCCCGGCCGCTGGCGGGATCGGGTACGCACGCTCAAGTTCGTCGCCAGCGGGGGACAGAACGAGCTGATGGAACTGGCCGTCGCCGAACTCATCGAGTCCGGCGGCCACGACCGGTTCCTGCGCGGACTACGGCGACGCTTCGAGCAACATATCGAGTCGGCGCGCCGCACGGTGGCCGAAAGCTTCCCGAAGGGCACCAAGCTGACGCGTCCCTCCGGCGGCTTCGTGCTGTGGGTCGAGATGCCGGTCGGCTACGACGCACTGCGCCTGTTCGAGCGCGCATTGAGTGTCGGAATCTCGATCGCGCCCGGGCCCATGTTCTCGGCCACCCAGCGCTACCGCAACTGCCTGCGGCTCAGCCTGGGCGAACCCTGGAGCACACGCCTGGAGGACGCCTTGCGGCATCTGGGACGTCTGGCCCATCAGGTCGGTCCGCGCTCGCCGGGCGCAAGCGACTGAATCGCTTCAGTCGCGCTTCGCCCTCACGGCCGGCAGACAGCCTGCTGTGCGGCCCAGGCACCCAGATCTGCGATCAATCGATCTGCGGCCCGCACCAGGGCCGATGCTCCGCCGGATGCGGCGTTGCCTGCCCCCTCCTGCGTGACGCGCAGCGAGCGTGCGCTGACGCGCGCGGCTGCGTCGCTCAACACGGCGCGGACCTCGATCATCGCCATGCTGGTCTCTCTGGTGTCGAACACCTGCGAGAACTCGAGCAGCTCGATGTCCAGCGTGCAATGCGCGCCGGAAGTCGGTTCGGTCGCGCGCGCCAGACGCGTACGCAGCATCACCGCAGGCGGTGCCGCCCAGCGGCTTTCCGTGTAGGACGACACTTCCGCCCCGTCGCGATAGGCGAGCCGGTAGATCATGTCCAGCGATTCGAAAGGCTCGACGGCACGTACCAGGCCCAGACGCACGTTGGTCAACCGGCTGGCGGGCACCGACGTGCCGAGGTCGAAATTGCGAGCTGGCGGCGTCCCCTTGGGGCCGGGGCCGGCGCACCCGGCAAGCGCAGCCAGGGCGGCAGCCAGCATGACGATCAGTTTAAGTTTCATTCGAATCCCGACTCCCCAGGTCCGGGTCGGCCACCGGGCCGCCCCCATACGACGCTATCCGGCCGCCGCTCGAGCTCGGTCGCCAGGCGGCCGATACGCTCCGCGCCCCGCTCCACCGACTCGGCCAGCGCATTCACGCGCGGCAGCGTCTCGCGACGCACCGAGCCGGTCGCGCCCTGCGCCTCGCCGGCCAGCCGCACTGCCTGTGCCACCAGCTGGCGCGCATCCTCGACCAGCTTGCGCGATTCCCCTGCAATCTGCGGCAGCTCCCTGGCCGCCTGATTCATGCGTTCCAGCGCCTCGCTGGTGCGACGCACATTCTCTTCGGAGAACACCGATTGCAGGCCGCGATCGGCGCGCGCCAGCGCACCCGGCAACTGCTTGGAGGCCTGCGCGAGATTGGCGCTTGCGCGCTCGAGCGAAGCCAGCGTTGTGCTCACGTTCCTGCGATTGTCGGTGGTCAGCAGTGCGTTAAGCGCGGCGGCGATCTCCTTGGCCTCCTTCGCCACCCCGGAGGCCGCCTCAAAGATGTCGTCCATGGCGGAGCTGCGCATGACGATCTCGATCAGCCCGTCGGAACCGGCCTCGCGCGGCGCCTTGTCCTTGCCTTCGTCGAGCAGGTGCACGTACGCGATGCCGGTGATCCCTTCCTGGCCGAGTTGAGCGTAGGTGCTGCGTGTGATCGGGGTATCGCTGTCGACCTCAACGTCGATCAGGATGCGGCGCAGGTCGCCGCGATCGAGCTCGATGCGCGAGACGCGCCCGACGCTGATGCCTCGATAACGCACCTGACCCTGGGGATTCAGGCCGGTCACCGATCCGGTGGACACCACGCGATACATGGTGCGCGACTTCTGGCTGCCCGAAAGCCAGGCTCCGGTCGCGACCGCGGCGATGATCAACCCCAGCAGAAACAGGCCCGTGGCCAGGGCGAATGAACGATTTTCCATAGATGCTAAACGACCGCCGCGCCTTCGAACGCCCGGCGTGCGCGGTCTCCCCCGAAGAAGTTCTGAATGAAGCGATGCGGGTTGCGCCTGACCTGATCGAGCGGCCCGCAGTCGATTATATGTTGGTCTGCCAGCACCGCGATGCGATCCGAAAGGTCATAAAGCGTGTCCAGGTCGTGCGTGACCATCAGCACCGCGAACTGGTGCTGGTGGCGCAGGCGTTTGATCAGGCGCACAAACGACTCGGAACGGTCCGGATCCAGGCCCGCGGTGGGCTCGTCCAGGACCAGCAGTTCGGGCGACAGCGAAAGCGCGCGGGCCAGGGCAACGCGCTTGACCATGCCGCCGGAAAGATTGGCCGGCAGCAGGCGGCCGTGCTGCGCCTCCAGCTCGACCTGCTCGAGTTTGGTATGCACGATGCTGCGTATGGTGTCCTCGTCGAGGCCGCCTCGGTCGCGCAGCGGGAACGCGATGTTGTCGTAGACGTTGAACGCGCTGAACAGGGCGCCGTTCTGAAACAGCATGCCCATGCGCTGGCGGGCCGCGCGCATCCGGTCGTGGCCGTCGCGCATCAGGTCGGTGCCGAACACGCGCACCCTGCCGCCGGCCGGGTGCTTCAGGCCGATGATCACGCGCAGCAGCTGCGTCTTGCCGCTGCCCGAACCGCCGACCAGCGTCATGACCTCGTCCCGCCGCACGGCGAGGTTCAGGTCGCGGTGCAGGACCTGTCCGCCGACGGTGTTCAGCAGGCCCTCGACCTCGACGACGTCGGTGGTCGCCGCGCTCATGCCGGCACGTTGCGCAACAGAATGGCGAAGATCGCATCGAGCAGGATCACCGCGGTGATCGCCGCCACCACCGAGCGCGTCACCCCGGAACCCAGGCTCTCCGTGTTGGGCAGAATGCGCAGGCCGTAATGGCAGGCGACGAACGCCACCGCGAAACCGAACACCGTGGACTTGCCGATGCCCACCCAGAAATGCGCAACGTCCAGTACCCTGGGCAGCGCTTCGACGAAGGCTTCGAACTGTATGCCCAGCGTGATGCGCGCCGCCAGCATGCCGCCGGCCAGCGCCGCCAGGTCGGTGGCGAACGAAACCAGCGGCAGGGCCAGCGCCAGGCCGATCACCTTGGGCAGCACCAGGCGGTTGGTGATGGAAATGCCCATCACCTGCAGGGCCTCGATCTCTTCGGTCACCCGCATGACGCCGAGCTGAGCCGTCATCGTCGATCCCGAGCGGCCGGCGGCGATGATGGAGGCCAGCATCGGCCCCAGCTCGCGCACCACGCCGACCGAGACTATGTTGATGACCAGCAGGTCGGCACCGTAATCCTTCAACTGCAGCGCCGACAGATAGGTCAGCACCACGCCGACCAGGAAGCCCACCAGCATGGTCACCGGCAGCGCGCTGACACCCGAGCGGAACACGTTGGCCGACATTTCCAGCAACGGGATCTCGCGCGGACGCCGCGCCAGCAGCACCGCGTCTATGAGCAACTGGCCCAGAAGCGCGATGCCGTCGCGCAGATGGCCGAGCATGTGCAGCCCGATCCCGCCCAGCCGCAACAACGGCTCCATCCAGTCGCGCGGCGGGTGCGGTGCATGGCTGGCTGCGTAGCCGCGCCGCGCCTGGTCCATGAGCATGCGGAAAGGCTCCGGCACGTTCTCGAACTCGGCCGCCTGCGACGCGCGAACCAGCCAGACTGCGCCGACATCGTCGATGTCGGTGAGCCCGCTCAGATCCCAGCGCAGGCGCGAGCGCAGGCGCAGCTCTTCGAGCTGACGTTCGACCTCGTCGCGATGCGGCGTCAGCTCGGCGTATGTCCATACGCCGGCGACGCGCACCTGAGCGGCGGCATCCGAACCTGGGGGGGGTGCAACGATCTGCAGCATCGGCGAGATGATAGCGGAGCCGCCTCGGACTGCACGCCGGTATACTCGCGAACGCGGGTATGAGCACACATTCACACAAAAATTCGCCGTCCACGCAAGGGTCTCACGGGTCCCATGCATCCCATGGCGCCCACGTTCCGCATACCCCGCATCCCGCCCACCTCGAGACCGTCGACATTGGCGCCAACCTGACGCATGTGTCGTTCGGCGACGATCTGGACGAGGTCCTGGCGCGCGCCCGGCGCGCCGGCGTGGCGCAGATCATGGTCACCGGCACCAGCGTCGAGGCAAGCCGTCAGGCGCGCGAACTGGCGGTGCGACATCCGCAGCTGCGCAGCACCGCAGGCGTGCACCCGCACGAGGCCGGTAACTGCAATGCCGACACTCTGACCGCCCTGCGCGCGCTGCTGGCTCTTCCCGAAGTGGTCGCCGTCGGCGAATGCGGGCTGGATTTCAATCGCAATTACTCTCCGCACCCGGACCAGGAGCGCTGGTTCGTGGCGCAGCTGGAACTCGCCTGCGAGCTCGACATGCCCCTGTTCCTGCACTCGCGGGATGCGCACCCGCGCTTCGCCGAGTTGCTGCGCGCCTGCGGCAGCCACCTGCCCGCCGCCGTCGCCCACTGCTTCACGGGCGAGGCAGCCGAGCTCGAGGCTTACCTGGAACTCGGGCTCTACATAGGCATCACGGGCTGGATCTGCGACGAACGTCGCGGCCGCCACCTGCTCGAGCTGATCAAGCGCATCCCCGCAGACCGGCTGATGCTGGAGACCGATGCGCCGTACCTCACGCCGCGCGATATGCGTCCGCAGCCCAAGGCCAGGCGCAACGAACCGGCCTTCCTGCCGCACATACTCGGCACCGTGGCCCGGGCGCTCGGCCGCCCGGCCGACGAGGTCGCGCGCGAAACCACCGCCAACGCCCGACGCTTCTTCCGTCTGTGAACATCGTCCATCTTCTGCTTGCCAGCGCTCGCCGCCTGCCGCAGGCTCCGGCGCTGGCCCTGGGCGAACACGTCCTGCTGAACTACGCACAGCTCGCGCGTCGCGTGCTGCGCCTGTCCGCAGGCTTGCGCGCCCTGCCCGGCATGGCACCCGGCGATCGCATCGCACTCTTCATGCCCAACCACCCGGCCTACAACGAGATCCTGTTCGCGATCTGGCACGCGGGGCTGGTCGCCGTCCCGGTGAACGCCAAGCTGCATCCGCGCGAACTGGCCTGGATACTGCAGGACTGCGGCGCACGCGCCTGCTTATCGCTGGGGACCGTGGAAGGCGTCGCCACCCTGGACGTGAGTTCTGCGGCATTCGAGGCCCTGCACCTTGAGGCCGAGCCTGCCCCCGCCGAGGTGCAGGCCGAAGATCCCGCCTGGCTGTTCTACACCAGCGGCACCACCGGCACCCCCAAGGGCGCAGTGCTCACGCACCGCAACCTGCTCTTCATGGTGCAGGCCTACTTTTCGGACATCGACCGGCTCGGACCCGGCGACGCCATCCTGCACGCCGCCCCGCTATCGCATGGCTCGGGACTTTACGGGCTGGCGCATTTCGCCGCCGGCGCGCTCAACGTGATCCCGGAAAGCGGCGGTTTCGAGGCGGGCGAGATCTATGCGCTGTCGGATGCCTGGTCCGGAGTCTCGTTCTTCGCCGCGCCGACCATGATCGTGCGCCTGCTCGCCAGTCCGGATGCGCGACTGCCGCGCGGCCTGAAGACCATCGTCTATGGCGGCGCGCCCATGTACGTGGCCGATGCCCTGCGTGCAGTCGAGCTCTTCGGACCCCGCCTGTACCAGCTGTACGGCCAGGGTGAAAGCCCGATGACCATTACCGGCCTGCCGCAATCCGCGCACGGCGACACCCGGCATCCGCGTTACCTGCAGCGCCTTGCCTCCTGCGGCCACGCGCGCACCGGGGTCGAAGTGCGCGTCTTCGATGCCGACGACCGCGAACTGCCCTGCGGCGAGGTCGGCGAGATCGTGACGCGCAGCGATTGCGTGATGGCCGGCTACTGGAACAATCCGCAGGCCGGCGAGCGGACGCTGCGCGGAGGCTGGCTGCATACCGGCGACCTCGGCAGCCTGGATACCGAGGGCTTCCTGACCCTGCGCGACCGCTCCAAGGACCTGATCATCTCCGGTGGCTCCAACATCTACCCGCGCGAAGTCGAGGAAGTGCTGCTGCGCCATCCGGCGGTGGCCGAGTGCTCGGTAGTCGGACGCGCGCACCCGGAATGGGGCGAGGAGGTGGTCGCCTTCGTGGTCGTGCGCGCAGGCGCGAACGCGGATGCGCGTGAGCTGGACGCCCTGTGCCTGGCCGAGATCGCCCGCTTCAAGCGCCCGAAGGACTACCGCTTCGTCGCCAGCCTGCCCAAGAACAACTACGGGAAAGTCCTGAAGACCGAGCTGCGCAATCTGCTCGGCAACCGGCAGGACACCGGCCGGCAGGCATAATCTTCAACATTCATTTTCGGAAATCCGCTGCTGGGGCCGGTTTCCTGTCAAAACGCTTGCCGTTTTCGGCAATTTATCCGGGCAAGATTGCGTAGGTGGTGGTGGCGTGTACAGCCGCACGTTCGTCGCCCGCCGCGCGCAGCACGATCTCGCCGAACGCCAGAGTCCTGCCCTGGCGCAGCACCTGCGCCTCGATCAGCACGTCGGCTTTGGCGATCGGACGCATGAACGTGACGTTCTGCGACACCGTCGTTACCGGCCGGAACGCCCCGAACACGCCGGCCAGCGCGATCACCATGGCCGTGTCCGCCGCCGACATCAACGCCTGGCCGCAGATCGTCCCGCCGACCCGCACCAGCCTGTCGGAGTACGGCAGACGCAGGATCGCACCGCCTGCGGCCACCGATTCAACGCTCAGCCCCAGATCCAGCACCCAGGCGGCGAAATTGTCCGCCAGGATCCCCTGCGCCGCAGCGACTGTCAGCGTGCCGGCTTCGCCCGGTGCTGCGCTCACGGCAGGCTCGCACCGCTGTTCTTGTCCATCTCCGGATCGTGCGTGTACATGACTTCGCGCACGATCCCGTCGGTGGAGAACTGCACCCACAGGATCATCAGGTTCGGCTCCTCGAGCATCTTGTACTCCCAGACCTCGCGTGCCAGCCGCGAATTGCTCGATATCGATCCCGGCGGGCCGAGCAGTTCGCGCACCTGCGCGGAGGTCGTCGTGCCGGCGATGAGCTTGTAGACGTTGGCGCGCGTCAGGCGCTGCTCGATCGAGCGCAGCACCCCGTCCTTGCCCAGCGTCACTGCGTAGGTCTGCCGCCCCTCGGGTCCGCGCGGATACAGCCATACACTGCCATCGGCCGACGCCGACTTCGCGCTCGGCTCACCCATCGACTTCACCACCTCGGCCGCAGTCGACTTGCCGGCGATCAGGTCCGATCCGCTGTACCCGGCACACCCCGCGAGAAGCAGGCCGGCAAGCGCCGCGTACAGCGGGGTCTTCATGGCGCCCTCTTCAGGACCTCGATCAGTTTGCGCGCCGGATCGACGCGCACCCAGTCGCCGGTTCTGACCACCTCGCGCGGGTGCGGCTCCCAGCCCTCGGTGATGGTCATGTCGGCGAACAGCGCGCCCTGCACCATCACCGGATTGGTCACGCCGAAGATCAGCGCCTTGGGCGCGATCTTCTTCCACTTGATGTCGTAGTAGGCCCAGCCCGCGGCGATGCCGCCCTTGGCGGTCGGGGAGAAGCAGATCTTGTCCTTGATGTTGACGCCTTCGAGCTTGTGGCCGGGCTTGCTGATCAGTCCGGTCCAGCGGTCCAGGTCGTAGCGCGGCGAAAACCCCTCGTCCGACACCACGGCCTCGCCCTCCACCACCGGGCCGAAGGCGCGCTGCACGCGCAGCGTGGCCAGCGGCGCGCTCATTTGAGCACCCCGGTGCAGGCGATCTCGACGCAGTCGGCGGTGCGACGCAGAATGGTGTTGAAGCGATGCGCGCCGATGATGTTCACGATCTTGGCCGAGTTCGACACCATGTTGGTCCACTTGTTGGCCACGCGCATGGGCGAGAGGTTCTGCAGGATGTAGAAGCACACGCCCTCCAGGATGGTGACCCCGGCAGCCTCCAGCTTCTGGGCGTAGCCGAGCTTCCTCGACTGCGACAGCACCTCATTGTTGGTGGTGACGAACACCGAGGAGCCTTCCTTTACCTTGCGGCCGTCGAACAGCTCGGCCAGGGCCTTCATCTCGAAGATCGACTGCTGCGGTCCGGAGAACACCACCAGGCGCGCATCGCCGTCGCCCATCTTGTAACCGCGGTAGACGGCTTCGATCTCGGCATCGCCGATGCGCATCGCGTCGGTCGGCCGGTTGCCGCCCAGCGCGGCCTCCAGGCTGGGCGCCTCGGGCGTCACGCCCACCATGTGGAACATGCCCATCGAGCCGTAGCTGGCCAGGGCGGCGCCCAGTTGCTTGAGCTCGTCGGCCTGAGGCGCGCGCTGCAGGCCATGGAACACCGGCACGGCGTAATAGCTCTGGTGCGATTCACCCACCAGCTTGCCGACCGCGCCCCAATCGGCGAGGTCGTCGAGCCTGGCGGTCACCTCGACCGTGAACGTCCCCTTGCGGTGCTCGTCCAGGTGAAATCCATAGGCCGGGGTGCGCCCGGTGAGACCTGCGGACAGGGCGGCGGGCCCGGATTCGAAGTTAGAACGCGCGCCGAACACCGAGTTGGCGTAGATCACCGTGCCGGTGTCGCCCCAGGCCACGCGCTCGCCCAGGTGGGGTTGATACACCGTCTGGTAGTTGATGCAGGTGTCGGTGGTGACCACGTTCATCTTCTGCAACGTGGCGATGATGCGCTTCTCCTTGACCGCCTCGCCCTCGTCCTGGCCGAGATGCTTGCAATGCGTGAAGTCGATGCAGCGCGCGTTGGTGGTGGTGCCCACCACGCAGCGCGCGCCCAGTCTGGCGGTCTCCTCGAGAAAGCCCAGCCCGCCGTCGCCCATCACCTCGATGTCGCCCATCATGTGGACGTTGGTGACCGGCACGAAGCGCTTGGCGCCCCAGAAATTGCCGACCTCCATCTGGTATTCGATGGCCTTTTTCACCGCCTCGCCGCGTTCGCCGGCAAGCATGGCCTTTTCTTCTGCGTTGAGTTCCATGTCTCCTCCGGGGCGCAGGCTATTCGCCCTTGCCGGGGTTGGGGGAGAAGTACTTCTCGAACTTGCCCGCCTCGTCCTTGTGCGCTTCCGAGTCGGCAGGGGCGGTTCCCTTGCGCGTGATATTGGGCCACTTGGCGGAGTACTCGGTGTTCAGTGCCAGCCACTTCTCGGCCTTTGAATCGGAGTCCGGCAGGATTGCCCCCGGGGGCACTCCGGCTCGCACACGCCGCAGTCGATGCACTCGTCCGGGTTGATGACGAGCATGTTCTCGCCTTCGTAAAAGCAGTCCACGGGACAGACTTCGACGCAGTCCATGTACTTGCACTTGATGCAATCTTCGGTGACGAGGTAGGTCATTGCGGCTCCGGAAGGACGTGATGGCTGAAAACGGGCATTTTACATCGGCTGGCATGGCCAAGGCGCGCCCCGGAATCGGCAAAGCATCGTTTCCCGTCCGGAAATGACCATGACGATGACCACAGGACTTCAGCCCTTCACGCACAGCACCTGCTTGAGGGTGTGCACGACCTCCACCAGGTCCTCCTGGTCGGACATCACCGCGTCGATGTCCTTGTAGGCACCCGGGATCTCGTCGAGCACGCCGCGATCCTTGCGGCACACCACGCCGACGGTCTGCGACTCGAGATCGTCGATGGAGAACCGCTTGTGCGCCTCGTTGCGGCTCATGCGCCGGCCCGCACCATGCGCGCAGGAGTGGAAACTCTCGGGGTTGCCGCGGCCGCGCACGATGTAGCTGCGCGTGCCCATGCTGCCCGGGATGATGCCCAGTTCCCCGGCCCGCGCGCTGATCGCCCCCTTGCGCGTCAGCCAGACCCGGGCGCCGTAATGCATTTCCTGCTCGACGTAATTGTGGTGGCAGTTCACCGCCTCGACACTGGCCTCGAAAGGCGGCAGGTGGCGGCGCAGGGCGGCCAGCACGAGTTCCAGCATCTGGGCGCGATTCTCGCGCGCGTAGTCCTGCGCCCAGCCGACCGCATGCACGTAGTCGCCGAAATGCAGCGTACCCTCGTCGAAGTACGCCAGGTCGCGATCGGGAAGCCGGCGCTGCACGCGCTCGGCGTCCTGGCGCGCAAGCGCGATGAAGTAGGTGCCGATGGCGTTGCCGATGCCGCGACTGCCCGAATGCAGCATCACCCAGACGCGCTGCGCCTCGTCCAGGCAGAGTTCGATGAAATGGTTGCCGCCGCCCAGCGTGCCCAGCTGCCGCACCCAGTCGGAATGCCGGCCCAGGCGCTTCTCCACGCCGGGATGCCGTTCGAGGATGCGGCGCAGGCCGCGCTGGAACGGGCGCGCCGCCTGGCTGCGCGCGCCGCCCTCGGCATGCTGCTCGAAGCCCACCGGCACATCGCGGGAGATGGCGTCGAACACGCGCCCCAGCGCGCGCTCGTCGAGATCGCCGGCGCCCAGACTGAGGCGGACGGCGATCATGCCGCAGCCGATGTCCACGCCCACCGCCGCCGGGATGATGGCCGAGCGCGTGGGGATCACCGCGCCGACCGTCGCGCCGATGCCCAGGTGAACATCCGGCATGGCCGCGACATGGGAATGGACGATGTCGAGTCTGGAAAGGTTGACCAGTTGCTGCCGTGCGTTGGCGGCCAGGTCGTCGGTAAAGACCATGACCGGGACGCGGCCTTCTCGGATCACCTGACGCACGGGCATGGAAGCAGTCTAGCGCAGCCCCGAGCCGCACCGGCGCGTCGGCGCACCGGCACCCGGTGTCGCGGATGCCGTCGCTTCAGTCCGCAATGCGTTCCAGCAGGCTCTTCAGCTGGCGTCGTTCGCGCAGGCTCAGCCGCTGCATGCGCCGGCGATCCTCCGCACCGACCCTGCGCTTCACCGCATCGAGCACGCGCTTGCCGCTGCCGGTCAGGAACAGTCCCCAGGCGCGTCCGTCGTCCGGACTGGCGCGACGCTCGACAAGCCCGCGTGCCTCGAGCCAGTCAGTGAGCAGCATGGCGCCCGAGCGCGCGATCCCCAGCGCCTCCCCCAGCAGTGTCTGGCGCAACCCGGGATTGCCGCCGACCAGCAGCAACGCGGTGAAGCGCGGCGGGGTCAGTCCCGAGCCTGCTGCACCGCGGTAGAAGTCGGCAAAGGAGGCGATCTGCGCCCGCCGGAGCGAGAAGCCGACGAACTCGTCCAGCGCTGCGTAACTCAGCCCGGGAACGCGCTGCAGCGCGGCGGGCGGCGATTTTCGGACGGGACGGAGAGTTCGTGTGGGCATGTGCGGAGCTCGTTGACCGGCAAATTGTAACGCTGTATAACAATTCCACAACAAGCCGGCGCCCGCCCGGGCCGCCGCGCGACGGAGACGAAGCATGCAGGTAAGCATCATCGGCGGGGGCATAGGCGGCCTGGCTGCGGCGCTGGCTCTGCACGCACGCGGCGTGGAGGTGCGTGTATTCGAGCAGGTGCCGCAGATCCGCGCACTCGGCGTGGGCATCAACCTGCTGCCGCACGCGGTGGGGGTGCTTTCCGGCTTCGGCCTCGGACCGGCCCTGGACGCCACAGGCATCCGCACGCGCGCGCTGGTGTTCATGAACCGGCATGGCCAGGAGATCTTCTCCGACCTGCGCGGCCTGGGTGCCGGCTATGCGCATCCGCAATACTCCATACATCGCGGCGAACTGCAGATGATCCTGCTGGAGGCGGCGACTCGCGCGCTCGGCGGCGAACGGATCCTCACCGGTCTGCGGCTCGGCAACTTCGAGGAACTGGCCTCGGACGCGTGCGCGCAAACTTCGTGGACCGGGACGGAAATCCCGCCGCCTCGCACGAATCCGACCTGCTCATCGGCGCCGACGGCATCCACTCGGTGGTGCGCGCGCGCTTCTATCCCGACGAAGGCATGCCGATCTGGAACGGCGTCACCATGTGGCGCGGCGTGACCGAAGGCAAACCCTTCCTGTCCGGCGCGGACATGGTGCAGGCCGGGCATCGCAACCAGAAGTTCGTCGTCTATCCGATCTCCAGGCGACATGCCGAGCGCGGCGCAGCGCTGATCAACTGGATCGCCGACCTGCGCCAGGACGGCAAGCAGCTGTTGCGCCGCGAAGACTGGAACAAGCCGGGCGAGCTTGCCGAATTCCTGCCGCGCTTCGAAGGCTGGCGCTTCCCGTTCCTCGACGTGCCGGGCATCATGCGCGCGGCCTCCAGCATCTACGAATTCCCGATGGTCGACCGCGACCCGCTGCCGCGCTGGAGCCACGGCCGGGTTTCTCTGCTTGGCGATGCGGCACACCCCATGTACCCGATCGGCTCCAACGGCGCGACGCAGGCCATTCTCGATGCGGCCCAGCTGGCCGAATCGCTGGCCGGCATCCCGGACCCGGTGGCCGCGCTGCAGGATTACGAATCCAAGCGCCTGCCGATGACCGCCGAGATCGTGCGCATGAACCGCCAGCAGGGCATCGACGCCGTTCTGGACCTGGTCGAGGCGCGCGCCCCGGACGGCTTCAGCAACCTGAACGAAGTGGTTCCCAGAGAAGAGCTCGAATCCATCGTCGGCCGCTACAAGGCGGCCGCCGGACACCGGCAGCAGAACCGGACTGCGTGAACGCCTCCTTGGGGAGGCGTTCGGGCGGTCTCGCGTAGAATATCGGGGTTCACAAAGGAGGCAACATGGATCGCAGACAGTTCAACAAGACTCTGGCGGCCGCCGGCACGCTGGCGAGCCTGTCACCGTTCGGCATCGTCCGGGCGCAGGGCGCGAAACTCAAGGTCGGCGTGCTGCTGCCGCGCTCCGGCACCCAGGCCTTCATCGGCCAGTCCTGCCAGTTCGGCGCCGACATCGCGCCGGCCGTCATCAAGCAGATGATGGGCGTGGACATCGAACTGATGAACGCCGACACCGAGACCAACGTCGACACCGCCCGCAGCCGCGCCGAGCGCCTGATCTCGGAAGGCGCGCAGGTGCTGGTCGGCCCCTTCGATTCCGGCGCCGCCGGCGCCATCGCGCAGGTCGCCGAGCAGAAGGGCGTGCCCTTCGTCATCAACATCGCCGCCGCCCCGCAGATCACCGAGCAGGGCTACAAGTACACCTTCCGCAACTTCCCGACCGCCGTCGACCTGGTGCGCAACGGCCTGGCGCTGATCGGCGACCTGTTCCAGGCCACCAGCACGGTGCCGCGCACTGCGGTCTTCATGCACGTCAACGACACCTTCGGCCAGGCCATGGCCAAGGGCGTGGGCGGTCTGATGCCGCGCCTCACGCAACTGCCGTTCAAGATCGTCGACACCATCTCCTATGATCCGGCCGCCAAGGACCTCACCGTCGAGGTCGCCAAGGCCAAGGCCACCGGCGCCGACTTCCTGCTGCTGGTCTGCCGCCTGAACGACGCCATCATCCTGCGCCGCGAGATGGTCAAGCAGCGCTGGAACCCGATGGGCATCATCGGGCCGGGCAACCCCGGCATGTACGAGAACCAGTTCTACAGCGCGCTGGGCAAGCTGTCCGAGCACTGCATCTCCAACGTGCCCTGGTACAACCCCAAGGCCGAGCTCACCAAGCTCATCGAAGCGCAGATGATCAAGCAGTTCCCCAAGGAAAAGCTGATGTTCCACGCGCTGAACGTGGGCTTCACCTTCGAGTCGATCATGATCGCCGCCGATGCCTACAAGCGTGCCCGCACCTCGAACTCCAAGGAGCTCACCGAGGCCATCCGCCAGACCGACATCAAGAACCGCATGATGATCGGCGGACCGATCAAGTTCAACGCCAAGGGCCAGGTAGAGGGCATCGGTTCGGCGGCCATCCAGAACCTGAACCAGCGTCCGACCGTGGTGCTGCCGGTCGCTGCAGCGGAAGCCAAGCCGGTCTTCCCCGTTCCGGGCTACGTCAAGAAGTCGTAAGGCCGAAGCAATCGAGGCCGGCGGGCATCTCCCGCCGGCCTTTTCTTTGCGCACAACATGCCCATCGATCTGATATTCAACGTCGTCATCGCCGGAGTCCTCACGGGGCTTGTCTACGGCCTGATGGCGCTCGGGCTGTCGGTCATCTTCGGCGTGGTGCGGGTGGTCAACTTCGCGCACGGCGAAATGATGACCATCGCCATGTACGCCACCGTGGTGCTGTTCGCGGCCTGGAAGCTCGACCCCTTCCTCGCCATCTTCCCTGCAGCGCTGGCCTTCTTCGTGTTCGGCTATTTCCTACAGTCGACGCTGATCAATCCCTTCATCACCCGCCCCGAGCATTCGCAGTTCATGCTGCTGGTCGCGGTCGCCATCATCATGGTCAACGGCCTGCTGATGATCTTCGGACCCACCGCGCGCAACGTGCAGGTCGATTACCAGCTCGAATCCTGGGAACTGGGCAAGATCCTGTTCGACAAGGCACGCGTGTATGCCGCGCTGACCGCCATGGCCACCAGCGCAGCGTTGTTCGCCTTCTTCAAGTTCAGCCGACCCGGGAAGGCGATCCGCGCCTGTGCGGACAACCACCTGGGCGCCAAGGTGGTGGGCCTGAACGTCAAGCACCTCTACGCCCTGACCTTCGGCATCGGCTCGGCCTGCGTGGCCGTGGCCGGCTGCCTGATGGTGCTGCTGGTCGACGTGACCCCGGTGCTGGGTCCGGCCTACACCCTGCTCGCCTTCGTGATCGTGATCGTCGGCGGTCTGGGCTCGATGGGTGGCGCCCTGCTCGGCGGCGTGCTGATCGGCGTGTCCGAAGCCGTCGCCGGCCTGTTCATCACGCCTTCGGCCAAGAGCATGGTCAGCTTCGCGCTGCTGATCCTGGTGCTGCTGTTCCGTCCGCAGGGACTGCTGGGCAGGAAATCTTGAGCGCGCCCGCCTCCCCGCTATTCGCCGACAGGCGTGCCATCGGCCTGCTGCTGGCGCTGCTGGCACTGCTGCTGGCGTTGCCGGCGCTGGTCAACAGCTACATCCTGTCGGTGGCCATCCTGATCCTGTATTTCGCCTACACCGGTCAGGCCTGGAACGTGATGATGGGCTTCTGCGGCCAGCTTTCGCTGGGCCATTCGCTGTACGTGGGCGTGGGCGCCTATACGGTGGCGGCATTGTTCGTGCACTACCAGATCAGCCCGTGGGTCGGCGTCTGGCTGGCGGTCGTGATCTGCACCCTGATGGGCCTGGTGATCGGCTTTCTCGCCTTCCGCTTCGGCATCGGCGGCACCTACTTCGCCCTGCTGACCATCGCCTTCGCCGAGTTCACACGCATCGGCTTCGACCACTTCGACTGGGTCGGCTCCTCGGGCGGCTTCTTCCTGAAGGTGGAAAGCCACGGCACCCTGGACCTGCTCAACCTGCGCGGTTCGCCGACCATGTTCTACTACCTGGCCCTGGCAATGTGTGCGGCGGCCTTCGTGTTCTGCGCCTGGCTGCTGAAGAGCCGCGCCGGCTACTACTGGCAGGCGATACGCGAGAACGAGGAAGCCGCCCAGGCGCTGGGCATCAACACCTTCCGCTGGAAGATGCTGGCGGTGGGCATCTCCTCGGCCATGACCAGCCTGGCCGGGGTGTTCTTCGCCTTCTATTACAACAACCTGTTCCCCGAACAGATCTTCAACATCAGCCGCTCCATCGAGATCATCCTCGGCCCCATCATCGGCGGCATCGGCACCCTGTTCGGCCCTATCCTGGGCGCGGCGGTGCTGACCATCCTGGCCGACGGCATCACCGAACTGGTGGCCGCCATGGGCCTGGAGATCCCCGGCGTCAAACAGGTGTTCTACGGTGTGGTGCTGCTGCTGGTGGTCATGTTCCTGCCGCACGGCATCTGGCCCACGCTGGCCCGCAAGCTCGGCTTGGGTCAGGGGAGCGGCAAGTGAGCGCGCTGCTCGAGGTGCGCGGGATCTCCAAGGCATTCCGCGGACTCAAGGCCGTGACCGGGGCCAGCCTCGAGGTGCCCCAGGGCGCCATAGTGGCGCTGATCGGACCAAACGGCGCCGGCAAGACCACCTGCTTCAACATGATCGCCGGCGTGTTCAAGCCCGACAGCGGTGAAGTCGTGTTCGCCGGCAGGCGCATCGACGGGCTGCGTCCGGACCAGATATGCAACGCCGGCATCGGCCGCACCTTCCAGATCGTCAAACCCTTTGCCGGCCTGTCGGGTCTGGACAATGTCATGGTGGGCGCCTTCAACCGCACCGTGCACGCGGCCGAGGCCCGTCGCATCGCCTTCGAGATCCTCGACAAGCTCGGCCTGGGCCCCAAGCGCGACCTGCCTGCGGCCTCGCTGACCCTGCCCGATCGCAAGCGCCTGGAAGTCGCCCGCGCCCTGGCCACGCGTCCGCGCCTGCTGCTGCTCGACGAAGTCATGGCCGGCCTGCGGCCGACCGAAACCGACGTCATGGTCGAAGTGTTCCGCGAACTCAACCGTCGCGACGGACTGACCATCCTGCTGATCGAGCACGTGATGCGCGCGGTCATGGCGCTGGCACAGAACATCGTCGTGCTGCATCACGGCGAGATCATCGCCGCCGGCGCGCCGCAGGATGTGGTGCGCGACCCGGCGGTGCTGGAATGTTACCTGGGCGAAGAGACCGAGGTCTGAGCACGATGAGCGCCCTCCTCCAGGTCGACAACCTCGACCTCTACTACGGCGACGCCCAGGCGCTGTCCGCGGTCTCGCTCGAGGTCGCTGAGGGCCAGATCGTCGCCATCGTCGGCGCCAACGGTGCCGGCAAGTCCTCGCTGATCCGCACCATCGCCGGCATTGAAAAGCCGCGTGGCGGACGCATCACCTTCAAGGGCCGGGACATCACCGGACTGGAGTCCTACCAGACCTGCGACCTGGGCATCGGCCAGGTGGCGGAAGGCCGGCAGATCTTCCCCACGCTGACCGTGGCCGAGAACCTGGAGATGGGCGCCATGCTGCCGCGCGCACGCAGCCGCGCCCGGCAGACCATGGACGAGGTGTACGCCATGTTCCCGCGCCTGGCCGAACGCAGCGACCAGCTGGCCGGCACCATGAGCGGCGGAGAGCAGCAGATGCTTGCCATAGGCCGCTGCCTGATGGGCCAGCCCGAGCTGATCATGTTTGACGAGCCCTCGCTGGGACTGGCGCCGATGGTCGTGCAGGAGGTGTTCCACATCATCCGCCTGCTGAACCAGCGCGGCATCACCGTGTTGCTGGTCGAGCAGAACGTGGCCGTCTCGTTGCGCATCTCCGCGCACGCCTACGTGCTGGAGAACGGCGCGGTCGTGATGTCCGGCGAGGGCGAGAAACTGCTGCACGACGACCGGGTCAGGCAGGCCTACCTGGGTCTGTGAGCCGCTCCGCATGAACTCCGATTCGCGCGCCGAAGCGCAGGCACGGACCGACTACGCGCAGCCCTTCCTGTTCGAGGAACTCGACATCCGCGGCCGACTGGTCTGCCTGTCCTCATCCTGGCGCGGCATGATCGACGGTCGTCCCTATCCGCCGTCCATCGTCGAGATGCTCGGCGAAACCACGGCACTGGCCGTCCTGCTGGGCGCGGGCCAGAAGCAGGGAGGCAAGCGCATCACCCTGCAGGTGCGCGGCGACGGGCAGGTTCCGCTGCTGGTGGCGGATTGCACCTCGGAGTTGAAGATCCGCGGCATGGCGCACCACGCCGCCGAACCGCGCGGCAGCGCACGCGAACTGATCGGCGCAGGCCGCATGATGCTGGCCCTCGAAGACAGCGACACCGGCGGCATCTACCAGAGCATCGTGCCCCTGGAGGGCGAGACGCTCACCGAGATCTTCGGGCACTACATCTCGCAGTCCGAGCAGTTGCCGGCTTTTCTTCGCCTGCAGGCCGACGGCGAATCCCTGTACGGGCTGCTGCTGGAAAAGCTGCCGCGTGCCGACGAGCGCGACGCGGATGGCTGGAACCGCATCAGCATGCTGGCCGCCACGCTGAGCCTGGCGGACACACGCAGCGCACGTCCGTACGACCTGCTGACGCGCGTGTTCCCCGAGGAACTGCTGCGCGTCTACAAGCTGCATCCCGTCGAGTACCACTGCCCTTACGACGAAAACAAGGTCAAGGACATGCTGCGCGGCCTCGGACGGAGCGAGATCGAATCCATCCTCACCGAAAAGGGCGAGATCGTGATCCGCAACGAGATGTGCAACCATGAGTACCGGTTCGGCGCACCGATTGTCGCGGAACTGTTCGGCGACCCGGTCTGACGCCCGGTCGTCTGCGGCAGGATTGCTCTCGCGCGGCGGCCGTCGTACACTTCCCGGGTTCCAGGAGAGTGCGGCACGCAAGCATCGCGACGCCGCCGCCGAAGGCGCAATCTCCCATGACCGCTCAGGCACACGTACTGGAACAGGTAACAGCCGATTCTGGAGAGTAGCGGTTTCGCGTCTCAGCGAAGCCGCTCACCGAAGGAGCAAGGGCGGGCCCGACGGGCCGCCTGAATCTCTCAGGTAGAGGGCAACCTCCAAAGACAGAGGGAGCGGCGCGGGAAACCCGCGTGCGCTCCTTTTTCGCGCCCGCGGTTTCTCGTTCGCTTCCCACGAACCGAGGAGCCCTCGATGAAAGTTCTCGTACTCGGCGCCGGCGTCACCGGCGTCACCTCCGCCTGGTATCTCGCCAAGGCCGGTCATGAAGTGTCGGTGCTGGAGCGTCGGTCCGCCGCCGGCCTGGAAACCTCGTTCGCCAACGGCGGGCAGATTTCCGTTTCGCACGCCGAGCCCTGGGCCAATCCCGGCGCTCCTCTGAAGATCCTGAAATGGCTGATGAAGGAGGACGCCCCGCTGCTGTTCCGCATGCGCGCCGACCTGCACCAGTGGCTGTGGGGACTGTCATTCATGCGCGAATGCACACCGGCGCGCACCCGGCACAACATCGCGCAGATCGTCAGTCTGGGACTGTACTCACGCGCCAGCCTGCAGGCGCTGCGCGCCGAGACCGGCCTCCAGTACGACCACCTGTCGCGCGGCATCATGCATTTCTACACCAGCGAAGCCGAGTTCGAAGCCGCGCAGGAGCCCGCACGCGTGATGCGCGAACACGGCTGCGAGCTCGACATGAAGACGCCGGACCAGTGCGTGCAGCTCGAACCGGCCCTCGCCTCGGCCCGCGGCAGGCTGGTCGGCGGCAGCTACACGCCGAGCGACGAGTCCGGCGACGCGCACAAGTTCACCCAGGGCCTGGCCGCGCTCGCCGCCGCCCGCGGCGTGCGTTTCGTGCATGGTCCGCGCATCCTCGGCCTGGCGCGTGACGGCGGGGAGATTTCCGGCGTATGCGTCGAGCACGCCGATCTGCGCCAGGAAGTCCTGCGCGCCGACGCCTATCTGGTCTGCCTGGGACCGTGGAGCCCCCTGCTCCTGCGCCCGCACGGCGTGCGTCTGCCCATCTATCCGGCCAAAGGCTACTCGGTCACCCTGCCCGTGATGGACGAGTCGCGCGCCCACCGTGTTTCGCTGACCGACGACGAGTACAAGCTGGTGTTCTCGCGGCTCGGCGACCGACTGCGCATCGCGGGAACCGCGGAAATGAACGGCTACAACACCGAGATCAACGAGGTGCGTTGCCGCGCCATCCTGCGCCGCACGCTGGAGCTGTTTCCGGGCGCCGGCGACCCGTCACGGGCCGAGTTCTGGACCGGCCTGCGCCCGGCCACGCCTTCCAACGTGCCGATTATCGGCCGCTCGCGCTATGCCAACCTGTTCCTGAATACCGGACACGGCACGCTGGGCTGGACGCATAGCTGCGGCAGTGGTCGCGCGATCGCCGATATCGTCAGCGGACGCCGCCCGGAACTGGACTTCGCCTTCAGCGGTCCGCCGCCCAGCCCCCGCCGCGGCCCACGCGCGGCCTACGCAACCGGCTGAGCGGAAGCGGCCCGCCGCCGGGCGGTCAGGGCCGGGCCAGCTTCGAGCCCGGCCACACCTTGTAGGCGGCGCGCTCGTATTGCGGCGGGACCGGTGCCGGCAGACCGAATTTCTCGGCTGCATGCCAGACCCAGCGCGGGTTGTCGAGGAAGGCGCGCGCCAAGGCCACCTGGTCGGCCTGGCCGGAGGCGACGATGTCTTCGGCCTGCTGCGGCTCGGCGATCATGCCCACCGCTCGCACCGCGACGCCCGGCACCGCCTTCTTCACCGCCGCGGCGAACGGCACCTGGTAATTGGCCTTCACCTCGTAGCGCGCCTTGAGCCGCAGTCCACCGCTGGACACGCACAGGTAGTCGTAGCCGAGGTCCTTCAGGCCGCGCGCAAAGGCGATGGTGTCGTCGAGGCTTGCGCCGCCTTCCAGCCAGTCATGCGCCGAAATGCGTGCGCCGAGGATCCTCTCCTTCGGCCAGGCTTCGCGCATCGCGCGCGCGGCGGCCAGCGGGAAGCGAAGTCGGTTCTCCAGGGACCCGCCGTACGCGTCGGTGCGGCGGTTCGACAGCGGCGAAAAGAACTGGTGCAGCAGGTAGCCGTGCGCGGCGTGCAGTTCGACGGCGTCCACGCCGACGCGCAGGGCGCGCCGCGTCGCCGCGCCGAAGGCCTCGACCAGGCCTTCGATTTCCTGCACCGTCAGTTCGCGCGGCGTGTGCCACTCGGGGCCATCGTCATAGGGCAGCGCGGAGGGCGCCAGGGTCTGCCACGGATTCTCCACAGGGCCGAGCGCGGAGCGCCCCTCCCAGGGCACCTGGGTCGAGGCCTTGCGGCCGGCATGGCCGATCTGCACGCCGATGGCATTGCGTGTCAGGCGCCTGCAGGCGTCGACCACGCGCCGCATCGCCGCCTCGTTGCGGTCGTTGTACAGACCGGTGCAGCCATGCGTGATGCGTCCGTCGCGCGTCACCGCAGTCGCCTCGATGACCACCAGACCGGCCCCGGAGATCGCCAGGCTGGACAGATGAGCGAGGTGCCAGTCGTTCATGCAGCCGTCGTCGGCCGAGTACTGGCACATGGGTGCGACGGCGATGCGATTGGACAGCGTGATGCCTCCGAGCTTGATCGGAGTGAACAGTTGGCTCATGGAATACTCAGTGGTGGTGGTCGTGATGGTGATGCCCGCCCGCGAGCTGGATCTCGCGGTGGTGGCGCGCATCCTCGGCGATGGTCGCGGCAAGCGCCGACAGCGTGGCAGCGTCGGCCAGCCCGCGCTCGCTCGCCAGCGCTTCGAGTGCCGCGACCCAGTGCAGGTAATAGGTGTCGCCCAGGTCCGCATCTCCGGCGGCCTGCGCGCGGGCGATGGCGCTGGTCAGCGCCGCGGCCCACTGCGGCCAGGTATAGGCGCCGCGCCGGTGCAGTTGGACCACCAGCGCGAACACCTGCGCCTCCCAGGGCGCCTTGAAGACCGGCCCGTCGGCGTCGCGCGGAATCGGCCGCAGGTCCGGACCCAGCTCAGGCAGGCTCAAGATAGTCGTCCCAAAGATCGATGCGCACGGTGTCGGGTCCGGCATGGCCCCACAATTCCCCGGCGCTGAAGCGCACGTTGTAGCAATGCTGGGGCTGCTTGCCCTGGTCCATGGCGTGCGAGTCCGGAAACACATACACCCCATGGTCGATCTCGACCGTCCCGACATGGCCGCGGCAGTAACGCGGCATGCGCGTGTGGCCCATGGGATGCAGGTTCTTCACGCGCACGCGCGCACCGACCGCGAAGCGCGCCGGCACCTCGACCTCGACCCGGGCACTGGAGCCCAGCGCCAGCAACTCGCAGGCACGCTGCGGGCCGGGTACCGACAGGGCGGGATCGCGCGGCCCGGCAGGTTTGCCGCTGCGCAACTCCTCCTCGCTGACCAGGCCGCGATCGACGACCAGTCTTTCCAGCGCCTTGAACCAGAGTTCGTAATAGCCGGAGTTGTAGTAATCCGCCGGCGAGCGGTTCTCGCGGTAGTAACGCGACATGTCGAGGTTCCAGCGCCCGAGGAAGCCGCAGCCCAGGGTGATGGCGAAGGCGCGCCGCTCCCATTCGGCATGGAACCAGGGCTCGTTCGGCTCCGGAACCACCGGGCCGAAACCCTGCACGCCGCCGAGGTCCTGACCGCCGTTCATGCGGCGGTCTCGCGATCGGTGCCGTTCATGCGGCGGTCTGGCGATCGACGCGGTTCATGCCGGCACCGCCAGCCTGGCCACGCCGATCATCGAATCGCGCGTCACCAGCTCGGCGAGACGCTCGGCGCTCCAGCCGTCGGTGCCCGCCGGCCGCTCCGGGATCACGAGATAGCGCAGTTCGGCGGTCGAGTCCCACACCCGCACCTCGACGCCGGCATCGACCTCGACGCCGAACTCCTTGAGCACGCCGCGCGGATCGGACACCGCCCGCGAACGATACGGCGCGGACTTGTACCACATGGGCGGCAGGCCGAGTACGCTCCACGGGTAGCACGAGCACAGGGTGCAGACCACCATGTTGTGCACCTGCGGCGTGTTCTCGACGGCGATCATGTGCTCGCCCTGCCGGCCGGTGTAGCCCAGCGAGGCGATCGCGGCGGTGGCGTCCTGCATCAGCCATTGCCGGTATTGCGGCTCAGTCCACGCCCTGGCCACCACCTGCGCGCCATTGCGCGGACCCACTCGATGTTCGTAGGTCTCGATGACGGCATCCAGCGCGGCCGGATCCACCAGGCCCTTGTCTACCAGCAGGCGCTCCAGCGCGCGCACGCGGAAGGTGATTTCATCCTGAGCATCGTGTTCATGTGCATGTCCGTGATCGTGCCCGTGATCATGCCCGTGGCCGTGCGACATCAGGCCACCCACTCCGACACCGGCGCCTTGGCCTCGTGCAGCGGCTGGCAAAGGATGTCCACCAGCGTGGGGCCTTGGTGCGCCAGCGCAAGCTTCAGGACCTTGCCCAGTTCCCGGGGATCTTCGACCTTCCAGCTCTTCACGCCGTAGGCCGCGGCCACCGCGGCATGGTCGGTGCGCGTGAAGTCGACCGAGAAGTAGCGCTGGTCGAAGCCGGTCTTCTGCCCGGCCTTGATCCAGCCGTAGACCGCATTGGAGATCACGATGAAGGTGATCGGCAACTTGTGGCGCACCACGGTCTCCAGTTCGCCGACCGTGAAGCCGAAGCTGCCGTCGCCCATCACCGACACGGTCTTCACGCCGGGCCGGCCGAAGTGCGCCCCGACCGCCGCCGACATCGAGTAGCCCAGCGCGCCGTGCGCGCGGTTCGAGAACAGGCGCCGCCCGGTGCCGCGCACCGGGAAGTAAGCGGAGAAATACGGGCAAGGCGTGCCGGGGTCCGCCACCACGATGGCGTCGTGGTCGAGCACGCGGGCCAGCTCGGCGACCACGCGCTCGGGTTTGATCGGCTTGTCGTCGGAGGCGGCCAGCGCCTCGAACTTGGCGAACTTCTCGCGCCGCGCCGCGTCCACCGCCTTGGCCTCCAGCGCGCTTCACGGGCGAGGCGCCGGAGGACAGCTCACCCGCCAGGGCCGCCAGGGCCAGCTTGGCATCGCCGACCAGGGGCACGTCGACGCGATAGATCGCGCCGACCACGGCCGGATCGACGTCGATATGGATCACCTTGACCTTGCCCGGCGCCGGATAACGCCAGCGCTCGGTGGTCACCGAGCCGGCGCGGCAGCCGACGAACACCACCAGGTCGGCCTGCTTGACCAGTTCGCGGGTTTCCGGCGTGCCACCGTTCGATCCGACCACGCCGACCGCCAGCGGATGGTCCTCGGAAATCGAGCCCTGACCGCTGATCGTGGTGGCCACCGGCGCCGACAGGCACTCGGCCAGCTCGATCAGTTCGGCCTCCCCGCCGGAGATCACCACGCCGCCGCCGCAGACGAACACCGGATTCTTCGCCGTGCGCAGCAGCCTGGCGGCCAGGTCGACGTAGAACGGATCGGGCGCCGTGCGCCGCGCCGGGTACTGTCCCAGGCTGGGATCGCCCCACACCTCCTCGCGATCCACCGGTTCCTTCTGCACGTCGAAAGGCAGCGCGATATGCGCCGCGCCGGGCCGGCCCGTGGTCATGGCGTTGAACGCGGCACGGAACACGCGCGGGATGTCGGCCGAGCGGTTCAGCACGGCATTCCACTTGGTCAGCGGCTTCATCAGCGCGCCCTGGTCCAGTTCGGTCAGGGTGTACTTGCCGCGCGCCGACACCGAGATGTCGGTGGTGATGCCCAGCACCGGCACCGAAGACTCGTTGGCCTCGACCAGCCCGGGCAGGATGTAGGTCGCGCCGCCGCCGCTGGGGCCCTCGCAGACGCCGACCTTGCCCGACACCCGCGCATAGCCGTCGGCCATGTAAGCCGCGCTCCGTTCATCGCGCGTCAGCACGTGCCGCATGCCGTGCGGCAGTCGCGCCAGAGCGTCGTAGAACGGCAGGCTGGTGTCGCCGCACAGGCCGAAAATGGTTTCGACCCCGTGCAGCCTGAGCATTTCGACCACGGCCTCGCCGCCGGTCATGGTGGTTACGGGGGTCTCTGCGGGTTTGTTCATGGAATCGTTCTCTGAAGGCCGCGACGGGCGGCGGGAATGCACCGCGCCCGGCGCGGGAAGGCGGTAATTGTGTACATTAGCCCCCCTCCAGGCAAGCCGCTCCGCGAACCCGCACCATGACCGACATACCCGCACGCCAGATCCCCCCGCCCGGGGTCCTGTTTCTCGACCACATCGCGCATTTCGTCCCGGACATGGCCGCCGCCGCCGCGACGCTGGAAGCCCTGGGCTTCGCACTCACGCCCTGGTCCGAGCAGAGCAACCGCGACGCCGAAGGCCGCAGCGTTCCGGCCGGTTCGGCCAACCGCTGCGTGATGCTGGACGCCGGCTACCTGGAGTTCCTCACGCCCACCGCGGACACGCCGATCGCCGCGCAGATACGCGCGGCGATCGCGCGGCATACGGGATTGCACCTGATCGCCTTCGGCACGCCGGATGCGGCCGGCGACCATGCGCGACTGGCGCGCAACGGCTTCGAGCCCTTGCCGCCGGTCAACCTGCAACGCGAGGTGGAACTCGAGGGCGGCGAGATGCGCACCGCCCGCTTCTGCGTGGCACGCGTGCCGCCGCAAGCCATGCCGGAAGGCCGCATACAGTTCGTGCAGCAGATCACCCCGGAATGCCTGTGGCAGCCCCGCTACCTGGCGCACACCAACGGCGTGACCGGATTGCACGCGGCCTTCGTGGTCGCCGATGATCCCGAGGCTGTGGCCGCGCGCTATGCGCGCTACACAGGCATGCTGCCGCGCGCGGTGCGCGGCTTCGTGCAATTGCGCAGCGCGCGCGGCGCGGTCTACGTGGGCAGCGACACGGCCTGCAAGTCCCTGTTCGGATGCGATGCCCCCGCAGCACCGGGCCTGGCCGGCTACGGCCTCGCCTGCGACCGGCCGGAACTCCTGCTCGCTCGATTGCGTGCGCTGGGCTGCGTGACCGGCGAACCTTCGCCCGGCCTGTACAGCGCGCAACTGCCGCAGGCCATCGGCAGCGCCTGGGTGTTCGGCACGCCGGCGGCCTACGCCGACTGGCTCTCGCCCGGCTGCGGCTAAGGCGCGGGCTTCGCCGGATCGGGGCCTGGGCCTCGAAGCTCACGCGATGGAGTCCTCGCCGGCTTCACGCACGGCGAGAACCCGCAGGCGCGTCACCGCCTTGGCCAGCGGCACATCCAGGGGCGCGCCCGGACTGGCCAGCCCGGGGCCGACCAGCAGATCGCCGGCGCGCAAGGCATCGACGCCCTGGCCGTCGCTGTTCAGCAGGATGCCGCGCTGGAAATGCTCGAGGAAGGCGCGGTCGCGCGTCGCCTCCAGTTCCCACAGGCTGCTGCCCACCTTCTCCATCTTGTACCAGAGCACCTGCGGATTGCGCGCCAGCACCTGCACACCCAGGCGCAGTTCCCCCTGCTCGGCGGTGATGCGGCGGATCACGCCGACGATCCAGTCCTCGCTGTCGTCCAGGCGCACCGCCAGGAGGACGTCCAGCATGGCCCAGACCGCATCCGAACGACGCAGCGCCAGGCCCAGGCCGCTGTCGCTCACGTCCACGACGCGTGCCGGAGCCCGCCGAATCGCCGCGGCGTTGGACTTCTCCCGCAGCAGCTTGCCGCTGTGGTCGAGTTGTATGCGCAGGCTGCCGGTCGTCTCCGCCTTGCTGCCGGTCCAGCCGCCCTGGTCGAACACCGGCAGGTTCGCCAGCACCGATTGCAGGCCGCCCAGCACCTGGGCGTCAGCCTGCAGGCGCACGCGCGGCGTTCGGCGCTGCGGCGGGTCCAGGCCCCACAATCCCATCAGGCGTTCGAGCATCGCCTGACGCTCGCCCAGGGTGTATTCATCCCCGAACAAGGTGTCCGGCTGGGTGGAATCGGCGCCCATGTCGCGCTCCATCATCGCGCGCAGGCGCTGCAGGCAGTTGCTGGTATCCAGATACAGCGTGCCCTCGGGCCAGCTCTTACGGCGACGCACCAGGCCGGGTCGCCGCGCACCAGTCGGCGGTACCGCGTAGAGCGCGTTGGGCAGCGCCTCCGGCTCGAGCTTGGCGGCCGGCGCGAGCCGCTGCGTGATGCGATACACCAGTTCCACCTCGCGGCCCAGCATGGCGTCCGGGTTGGCGATCTCGACCATCAGCAGGCGCACGTATTCGAGCTTCACGGAACTGGGGTGCGTATCGCCCGTGAACACCGGCAGCACGGTGCGATCGGCCTGCCGGCCCTCGGCCTCGTGCAGCAGCCAGTGCGCCGCTTCCCAGAGTTCGTCGACCAGCGGCAGGTGCAGCATGTTGGCCAGGATCAGCCGGCGTCCCAGCCAGCGCATGCGGCGCAACGCGAGTTGCGCATAGTTGCGCTGCACCCAGCGCGAGGGCGGTTCGCCCGCCAGGCACAAGGCGTAGCCATGCGCAAACTCGGTGGCGCTGTCGAGCAGGGCCTGCAGGATGGCGATGTTTCCGTCCCGCCCGACCGCCGGTCGCCCGTCAGGCTTGAGGAAGGCATCGCCCAGGCTGTGCCACAGACCGCGCGCCGGGTCGTCGAGTTCCATCAGCACGCGGGCGCGGCGCCCGGGGGTGAAGGACTCGGTCTGGTTCATGGTGGTGACCCAATGGGTCACCTCGGCCAGGCCGGCCGGCGCATCGCCCGGCGGCAGGTCGGCGAAGACCATGCGGGCTGCCGCCTCGTCCAGCAGGGGATGATCGGGCTCCGGATCGCGCCGGAACGCGAGGGAACGAAACTTTTGCAGGTCGAAGAACTGCATGGGCCCATTCTAGCCCGTCAGACTTGCAGCAGTGCCGCTCCTTTTTCCCCGATCATGATGGTCGCGGCATTGGTGTTGGCGGAAATCACCGAAGGCATGACCGAAGCGTCGATCACGCGCAGGCCTTCGACGCCGCGCACGCGCAGCTGCGGGTCGACCACCGCGCCGGCATCCCCGCCCATGCGGCAGGTGCTGGTCGGATGGAACACCGTGCCGCCCTTGGTGCGAGCGAACTCCAGCAGCCCGTCGTCGCCGGGCAGCACTTCGGCGTCCCACAGATCGCGAAATGCCGGCTGACGGTAGATCTCGCGCAACATCTCCAGGCCGGCAACCAGCACCTTGCGGTCATGCTCCTCGACCAGGTAGTTGGGCTCGATGCGCGGCGCGGCGAGCGGATCGCTCGACCGTATGCGCAGCCGGCCGCGCGACAGCGGACGGCACTGGCAGGCCGAGGCCGTGAATCCCGAGTAGTCGTGCAGCGGGTCCCCCGGCTTGTCCACCGACAGGGGCATGACGTTGAACTGCATGTCGGCGCGACCGTCCCCGGCGTGCCGGGTCTTGGCGAAGCCGCCCACCTGTCCGGCGCCCACGGTCAGCGGACCGCGGTTGGCGAGCAGCCATTGCAGGCCCATCTGCGCAAGCTTGAGAGGGTTGCGCACATCGTCATTCAGCGACAGGGGCTTTTTCAGCCGCACGATGGTGCGCGCTTGGTAGTGGTCCTGCAGGTTCTCGCCGACTTGCGGGGCATCGGCCACCACGGCGATGCCGTGCTCGCGCAGCAGCGCCGCCGGCCCCACGCCCGACAACTGCAGGATCTGCGGGGACTGGATGGCGCCCGCCGACAGGATCACTTCGCGGCTGGCGCGCGCCTGGCGCAACGTCCCGCCTTCGCGCCACTCCACACCGACAGCGCGCGTCCCTTCGAAAAGCACACGCGAGACATGCGCCCCGGTCAGCACCGCCAGGTTCTCGCGGCGCATGGCCGGACGCAGGAAGGCCCGCGCCGAGCTCGAGCGCCAGCCGTCCTTGATCGACAGCTGGTAGGCACCGACGCCGTACTCGGTGGCGGCATTGAAATCGGCGTTGAACGGCAGGCCGAACTGCGTGCCCGCCTCGACCCAGGCGGCGCAATACGGGTGGTCGTTGCGCAGGTCCGAGACGCCCAGTTCGCCCGAGGCGCCGTGGTACTCGCTCTCCCCGCCGGCGTAGTTTTCCGTGCTCTTGAAATACGGCAGCACCGAGCGGTAGTCCCAGCCGGTCGCACCGGCCGCCGCCCAGTCATCGTAATCGGCGTGCTGGCCGCGTATGTAGATCAGGCCGTTGATCGACGAGGAACCGCCCAGCACGCGGCCACGCGGCCATAGGATATTGCGCGAGCCGCTGGACGGCTGCGGCTCGGTGTCGAACAGGCGCGAGAAACGCGCGTCGTAGATGGTCTTGAAGTAGCCGACCGGCAGGTGGATCCAGAAATTGCGATCCGACCCGCCCGTCTCCAGCAGCAGCACGCGATGGCCGGCCGCCGACAGCCGGTTGGCGAGCACGCAGCCGGCCGAACCGGCACCGACGATGAGGTAGTCCCAGTCCCGGCCCGTCTTTCATGCGCTCAGCCCTTCACCGTGTCCATGTACAGCTTGGCATCGAAGTAGGTCGAGGCCGGCACCGGATTGGCGATGTTGCCGAAGCGCACGAAGAAGTCCGTCACCTGCTGCTGCCAGCGCGTGGCCGTGCCGTCGGCATACAGTTTCCGCCACTCGGCCGAGGAGTAGTAGCGCGAGGCCTTGAACTGCTCCTGCAGATCGCCCAGCGGCACCTGCGGATAGTTGTTCTTCTGAATCACCGGCAGGATCTCGGCGGAGTTCTTCATCAGATCGTCGTTCGAAGCGGCCCAGCCGCGCACCAGGCGTGCGCAGACCTCGCGGTTCTTCTCGTAATAGTCGCTGCGCGCCGCCCAGCCGCCGACGATCGCGGCCTTCGGAAAGTAGGCCGAGGCATCGACCAGCATCTTCGCGCCCGGGACCTTCTGCCGCACCGTGATGTTGAACGGCACCCACAGCGCCACCGCAGGAACGGCGCCCGAGATGAACGAGGTCACCGCCGTCGGCATGCCCTGGTTCACCAGCTCGATGTCCTTGGCCGGGTCGATGTTGTTGGCGCGCAGCGCCGTGTCGAGGAACACGTGCGCCGTGGTGCCGGCCGTGGTCGAGATTTTCTTGCCCTTCAGGTCGGCCCAGGACTTGATGCCCATGTCCTCGCGCACCCAGAGTTGCGCCGTGGCGAACTCGACGTTGTTCAGCAGGAACACCTTGCCCTGGCCGCGCGCCGGAAAGTTCGACAGCACCGCACCGGTCGAAAGCATGTCAGGCTGCCGCCGATCATGGCGTTGAACAGTTCCAGCCCGGTGCTGAACATGGTGGTCTCGAGCTCCAGGTTCTCCTTCGCCCAGTGGCCGCGGTGCATGCCGGTCCAGATCTGCCCGTTCACCGCGAGCGTGTTGACGTAGCCCACGCGCAGCTTGGTGCGTTGCTGCGCGATGGCCGGGAAGCCGGTGATCGCCAGGCCGGTGGCCGCACCGGCGCCCTTCAGGAACTTCCTGCGGTTGATGCCCTTCTGTTGCGTGCTCATTTCGTCTCCTCCGTCTCACTCAAGGTTGCGGGCTGTTTGCCTCTGTTGCGCTGCGTACTCTTTCATGACCAGATCGCGGATGTGCGAGCGCAGTTCGCCGAACTCGGCGCGCTCATGCAGGCCTTCGTCGCGCGGATAGGCGAACGGCACATCGATCACCTCGCGGATGCGCGAAGGTCGCGCCGTCACCACGATGATCTTCGAGGACAGGTAAATGGCCTCCTCGACCGAATGCGTGATCAGCATCACCGTCTTGCCCTCGGCCGCCAGCACCTCGAGCAGCAGGTCCTGCATGTTCGAGCGCGTCTGCGCATCCAGCGCGCCGAACGGCTCGTCCATCAGCAGGAACTGCGGCTTCACGGCGTAGGCGCGCGCGATCGCCAGGCGCTGGCGCATGCCGCCGGACAGGTGCTTGGGATAGGCCTTGGCGAAATCGCCCAGACCCATCAGTCCCATGTAGCGCTGCACGATCTGCGCCTTCTCGGCCGCGGGCAGGCGGTTGGCGGCGAGGTTCAGTCCGAAGGCGATGTTCTGCTCCACCGTGAGCCAGGGGAACACCCCGTACTCCTGGAAGATCACGCCGCGCTCCGGGCCCGGCCCGCCCACCGGCCTGCCGTCCAGCGTGACGCTGCCGCCGGTCGGCTGCACGAAGCCGGCGACGATGTTCATCATGGTGGTCTTGCCGCAGCCGGAGGGTCCGATGATCGCGACGAACTCGCGGTCGCGGACCGAAAAGGACACGTCCTCGACCACGCGCAACGGGCCGTGCGCGGTGTCGAACTCGACCGAAACGCGGTAGAAGACGATGCGCGGCGTCTCGCAGGCCGGGGCGCTCATGAACCGATCCTGTCCTGCCAGGCCACCAGCCGGCGACTGGCGGCGCGCAGCGCGAGGTCCATGGACAGCGCGATGAAGCCGATGCAGATGATGCCCACGTAGATGATGTCGAGCTGGAAGAAGGAGCCGGCGTTCTGGATCAGCGCGCCCAGGCCCTGCTGCGCGGCGATCAGCTCGGAGGCCACCAGCGTGGCCCAGGCCACCCCCAGGGCGACGCGCAGCGCGGTCAGGATGTGCGGCACGGTGAGCGGCACGATGACCTTGCGGAAGATCTCCAGGTCGCTGGCGCCCAGCGTGCGCGCCACGCGCACGAAGATCGGGCTGATCTGGGCGATGCCCTCGTACATCACGATCACGCCGGCGAAGAACGAGGCGTAGAACAGGATGATCACCTTGGCCGGCTCGCCGATGCCGAAGTACACCACCACCAGCGGGATCAGCGCGATCGGCGGCAGGGCGCGGAAGAAGTTGATCACCGGATCGACGAAGCTGCGCAGCCCCTGGTACCAGCCCAGCAAAAAGCCAACCGGCACCGCCAGCGCGATGCCCAGCGCCACGCCGAGGAACACGCGCTGCGTGGACATCCAGATGTCGCGCGGCAGGCGTCCGCCGTTGGCCAGCTCCCAGAAACGCGCCGCCACCTGGTGCGGGGTCGGCATCAGCGAGGCGTTCACCAGGCCCGAGAGCGCGACGGCATACCAGATCATCACCATCAGCACCCAGGGGGCGAGTATCAGTGCGGTGCGGCGCAAGAACGTGCTCCTTGTCTGCGGAATCGGCGTCGCTGTTCGTGCTTGTTGTAGGCGCGACCGCCGAAAGGTACTATAAATGGAACGTTTAGCACAATCCCGTAAACCAGCCATGCACGCACTGTTTCGCGACAGCCCCGTTCCGCGCTACGCGCAGCTCGCCGAGCTGCTGCGGCAACGCATCGCGCGCGGCGTCTGGAAACAGGGCGAGACCCTGCCCTCGCTCGAGGCGCTGGTCGCCGAGTTCGGCGTGGCGCGCGTCACCGTGCGCCAGGCGGTCGACCTGCTGGCGCGCGAAGGCCTGGTTTCGCCGCAGCGCGGCCGCGGCACCTTCGTCACCGCGCTGCCCGGGCGCGAGCGGCAACTGCGCCTGGAAACCTCGCTGCACGACCTGGCCGACGTCTACCGCGACGACAAGCCCAAGCTGACGCTGATCGAGGAGGCCTCGGCACAGCCCGCGCTGCGGGCCGAGGACGGCACCCCGGCGCCGCGCTACCACTTCATGCGCCGCGTGCATTCGCGCGACGGCGAGGCCTACTGCGTGATCTCCATCTACCTCGACGAGCGCGTGTTCCGCATGGCCCCGGCCCGCTTCAGGCGCGAGACCGTGGTGCCGGTGCTGCTGGAACTGCCGAAGGTGAAGATCGCCCGCGCACGGCAGAGTCTGGCCATCTCCACGGCCGATGTCGAGGTCGCGCGCCATCTGGACATCGCCGTCAACGCCCCGGTGGCCGAAGTGCGCCGCGTCTGCACCGCCGCCGACGGCACGGTGCTGTACCTGGGCGAGGTCACTTACCGCGGCGACTACATCCACTTCGAAATGGACCTCAAACCCTGATGCTCGACATCGCGAAACTCGAAACCTTCGTCTACCGCGCGCCCATCGACACGCCGGTGCAGACCTCGTTCGGCCTGATGCGCGACCGGCCCGCGGTGTTCGTGCGCGTCACCGACCGCGACGGCGCCAGCGGCTGGGGCGAGATCTGGTGCAACTTCCCAACCGTAGGCGCCGAGCACCGCGCGCGCCTGGCGCAGTCGGTGTTCGCCCCGCTCCTCCAGGGCCGCAGCTACGCCTCCCCCGAGGCCGCCTTCCTGGAACTCACGGCACAGACCGAAGTGCTGGCCATCCAGTCGTCCGAACCGGGACCGATCGCGCAATGCATCGCCGGCATCGACATCGCGCTCTGGGACCTGCACGCGCGCAGGCTCGGCCAGCCACTGTGGAAACTGCTGGGCGGCAACAGCGCCTCGCTGCCCGTCTACGCCAGCGGCCTGAACCCCACGCAGCCGGAGAAGCTCGCCGCGCTGCGCCATGCGGAGGGCTACCGCGCCTTCAAGCTGAAGATCGGCTTCGGCGCCGAGCGCGACCTGGCCAACCTGCGCGCCCTGCGCGAAACGGTCGGCGACTGCGCGCTGATGGTCGACGCCAACCAGGCCTGGGACCTGGCCACCGCCATGCAGATGGTCAAGCCCCTCGCGGACTTCGGCCTGGCCTGGCTGGAGGAGCCGCTGCGGGCCAACCGGCCCTGGAGCGAATGGCAGCAATTGGCCCGGAAGTCCGCTCCAGTGCTTGCGGCTGGTGAAAATATGGCAGGATTCACCGCCTTCGGCGAGGCGCTGGAAGCGCATTGCCTGGGGGTGGTGCAACCCGACATGGCCAAGTGGGGCGGATTCACCGGCTGCCTGCCGGTGGCGAGGAAGATCATCGCCGCCGCGGCACGCTACTGCCCGCACTACCTGGGCGCCGGCATCGGCCTGCTCGCCTCCGGCCACCTGCTGGCCGCGGTGGGCGGTGACGGCATGCTGGAAGTCGACGCCAACCCCAATCCCCTGCGCTCGCTGACCTGCGGAACCCTGAACGACGTCGTCGACGGACGCGCCGACCTCGGCGCGCTGCCCGGGCTGGGCGTCGAACCCGACCTCGCCGCGCTGCGCGAGTTCGCGGTCAACCTCTGAAGGACCTGCCCTGGGGGTGCAGCCCGACAACATCCCGGTCATGACCGACCAGCAGCGCGCCGACACCATCGATTCGCCGGACGATCACGGCCACAACGTGAATGAATCAACCATAAAGCCAAGGACAGGAGACAAACCATGAAACGAACCCGCAACGCGCTCTGCGCACTGGCCGCCGGCCTGGCCGCCGCCCTTCCGCTTGCACTGCACGCCCAGGACTACCCCGCCAAACCGATTCGCGTCGTCGTGCCCTGGCCGCCGGGCGGACTGGTCGACGTGGCGGCACGCGTCGTCGGCGAGAAGATGCAGGCCGCACTGCGCCAGCCCATGGTCATCGAGAACAAACCCGGCGCAGGCGGCGTGATCGGCGCCGACCTGGTTGCCAAGTCACCCGCCGACGGCTACACGCTGGCGCTCACCACCAGCGCGCTCAACATGAACGCCGCGCTGCAACAGAAGCTGCCCTTCGATGTGACCCGCGACTTCGTGCCCGTCGCCGCGATCGCCACGCGCCTTCGATACTCGTGGTGCATCCGGGCCTGGGCGTGTCCAGCGTGAAGGAACTGATCGCCCTGGCGCGCTCGAAGCCCGGCAAGCTGACCTATGCTTCAGCCTGCAACGGCACGCCCGCGCACCTCTCCGGCGAATTGCTGAAGTCGATGCTCAACCTGGACATCGTGCATGTGCCCTACAAGGGCGCGCCGCCGGCCATGGCCGACCAGATCGCCGGCCGGGTGGATTTCCACTTCGCCAACGCCGCCGTGGCGCTGCCGCAGATGCGTGGCGCCAAGGTCCGCCCGCTGGCGATCACCAGCGCGCAGCGCACCGGATTCGCCGCGGAGCTCCCGACCATGGCCGAAGCCGGCGTGCCGAACTTCGAAGCCGACCAGTGGCTGGGATTCCTCGCCCCGCGCGGCACGCCGCCCGCCGTGCCCGAGCGACTGGCGGCCGAGATCGGCAAGGTACTCGCGATGGAAGACGTCAAGGCGACGCTCGCAAAGAGCGGCATGTCCGCGGCGGCGGCCGGCACGCCGGCGGAGTTCGCCGCCTACCTGAAGCGCGACCTCGCGAAATGGAGCGGCGTGGTGAAGTCCGCCAACATCAAGCCGGACTGATCTCCACGCGCGCCCTCTTCGTCCTGTTCGATTCGCCGGCGCGCCGGAATGCTGCGGCGGCGACTCGATCGCGACGCCGAACCCGCGCCCTGGTGCCGACGGCGGCACGACGCGGACTCTGACATAGCGAAACAATGCGGCATGCGCAGCACGCCCGCAACAACACCGGTCCAGGATCGCCCCCCATGCAAGCAAAACGTCCCAACATCCTGTTCATCATGGCCGACCAGCTGGCCGGTCCGGCGCTGCCCGCCTATGGCAACAAGGTCGCCAAGACCCCGCACCTTGACCGCCTGGCCGCCGGGGGCGTGGTGTTCGAGAGCGCCTATTGCAACTTCCCGATCTGCGCGCCCTCGCGCGCCTCGATGCTGGCCGGGCGCCTGCCGCACTCGATCGAAGCCTGGGACAACGCGGCCGAGTTCCCGTCCTCGATCCCGACCATGGCGCATTACCTGCGCGACGCGGGCTACCGCACCATCCTGTGCGGCAAGATGCATTTCATCGGCGCCGACCAGCTGCACGGCTACGAGGAGCGCCTGACCACCGACACCTACCCGGCCGACTTCTCCTGGACGCCGAAC
>JADJPT010000001.1 GCA_016713125.1 Betaproteobacteria bacterium | reverse complement strand
GGCCTTGTCCTTTACCTTGGTCACTTCGAGACCCTTCTCGCCCTGCAGGGTCCACAGCACGTGCGGCATGCCGACGTTCGGGAACACGGCGTTGTTCCAGCCCGTCGCCGATTTCGGGTCACGATGGAAGGTGCGCAGGTAGGTATACAGCCAGTCGGCACCGCGTGAACGCGCAATCACCGTCAGGTCGGGGGGCTGTACCCCGAACCACTGCTTGCCGTCCTTGGCCGTCGCAGCAACCTTCATGGTGTCGCCGATCTTCTCGGTGGCGAACATCAGGTTGTCCTTGATCTGCTGCTCGGTCAGCCCGATGTCCTTCAGCCGGTTGTAGCGCATGTACTGCGCGCCATGGCAGTTGAGGCAGTAGTTCGCGAAAGTGCGCGCGCCGGCCTGCAGGCTGACGACATCCTTGCCGTCTATCGGTGCGCGATCAAGCTTGTACTCGGCGCCCGCCGCCTGGACGGCGGTCGCGCCGGACAGCCCGAGCACCGGCGCGAGCAGCGTTGCAATCAGCAGTTTCCTCATCGTCGTCCTCGTCCGGCTCATGCCGTCACCCGGGAGGGTTCCGGTTTGTGGGTATCCCTGGCCGTGTACCACGGCATGAGGATGAAGAACCCGAAATAGATCACGGTGCAGATGCGCGAGACCACGGTCGCGCGCTCCGCGCCGCCCAACCAGTCGCCGAACCTGCCCCAGACGTTGGTCGGCTCCACGCCGAGGTAGCCAAGGATCAGGAACGCCACGATGAACAGGCTCAGCGCGGTCTTGTAGTACGCGCCGCGGTAGCGGATCGACTTGACCGGCGAACGATCCAGCCAGGGCAGAAAGAACAGGATCAGCGTCGCCAGGCCCATTGCCATCACCCCGGGAAACTGCGAGCCGAACAGCGGCGGTACGGCGCGCAGAATCGAGTAATACGGCGTGAAATACCAGACTGGCGCAATGTGTGCCGGCGTCTGCAGCGGATCTGCAGGAACGAAGTTGTTGTACTCGAGGAAGTAGCCGCCCATCTCCGGCATGAAGAACACGACGATGGAGAACACCGCCAGAAACACGATGGCGCCGGCGATGTCCTTGACCGTGTAGTAGGGATGGAAAGGGATGCCGTCCAGCGGCCGGCCGTTCGCGTCCTTGTGCTTCTTGATCTCGATGCCGTCGGGGTTGTTGGAGCCCACGTCATGCAGCGCAAGGATGTGCGCCACCACCAGGCCGAGCAGCACCAGCGGGATGGCGATCACGTGCAGAGCGAAGAACCGGTTCAGCGTGGCATCGGACACCACGTAGTCGCCGCGGATCCAGACCGCCAGGTCGGGACCGATCAGCGGCACCGCACCGAACAGATTGACGATCACCTGCGCGCCCCAGTAGGACATCTGCCCCCAAGGCAGCAAGTAGCCCATGAAGGCTTCGGCCATCAGGCACAGATAGATCATCACGCCGAAGATCCACACCAGTTCGCGCGGCTTCTTGAACGAGCCGTACAGCAGCGCGCGGAACATGTGCAGATAGACCACGACGAAGAATGCCGAGGCACCCGTCGAGTGGATGTAGCGGATCAGCCATCCGCCGGGCACGTCGCGCATGATGTACTCGACCGAGCCGAAGGCTTGCGCCGCATCCGGCTTGTAGTTCATGGTCAGGAAGATGCCGGAGACGATCTGGATCACCAGCACGAGGATGGAAAGCGCGCCGAAGTAGTACCAGAAGTTGAAGTTCTTCGGAGCGTAGTACTCCGACATGTGCTTGCGGTACTCCTCGCCTACCGTCGGCATGCGGGAGTCGAACCACTCGACGAGCGCGGTGATGGGGCTGGCCATGTACTTACGCTCCCTTCTTGTCTTCGCCGAGCACCAACGTGGTGTCGGACACGTAGGTGTGGGGCGGAACTTCGAGGTTGGTCGGCGCGGGCACGCCCTTGTAGACACGGCCGGCGAGGTCGAACTTCGAGCCGTGGCAGGGGCAGTAGAAGCCGCCTTCCCAGTCGGCGCCCATGTCGGCCTTGGCGTCGCCGCCCTTCGAGGTCGGCGAGCAGCCCAAGTGCGTGCAGATGCCGACGACCACCAGCAGTTCCGGCTTGATCGAGCGGGTTTCGTTCTTCGCGTAATCGGGTTGCTGCGGGACCTCAGAAGCCGGGTCCGCCGTCTGCGCGGCAATTTTCTTGAGTCCGTCGAGCTGCTCCTTGGTGCGCTTGACGATCCACACGGGCTTGGAGCGCCACTCCACCACCATCATCTGGCCGGGCTCTAGCTTGGAGATGTCGGCCTCGACCGGCGCCCCGGCCGCCTTGGCGCGCTCGGAAGGCATCCAGCTGGCCGCGAACGGCACGGCGACACCGACCGAAGCCAGTCCGCCGGCCACACCCGTGGCGACGACCAGATTGCGTCGCGTCTTGTCGACTTTGTCCTGCTGACTCATAGGAGTGAACCCCGTTGGGAGGAGATGAAATCGGGAAAGTCCGGAATTATACCGAGCGACGCCGGAAAACTCCAGCTTTTGACATCTAAGCGCCTGAATAGGCGGGAATTTCCGCTCTGCTACACCGGGTTGTCGATGTCGATGTAGCGATGCTCGAGGCCGTGCCGTGTTGCCAGATACTCGCCCACCGCCTGCACCCCGTAGCGTTCGGTGGCGTGATGCCCGGCGGCGATGAAGGCCACCCCGGTCTCACGCGCAGCGTGAACGTGCTGCTCCGAGATCTCGCCGGTGAGGTAGGCGTCCACGCCCAGTTGCACGGCCTGATCGAAAAATCCCTGCGCCCCGCCGGTACACCAAGCCACGCGAGCCAGGACGCGGGACGGTTCACCGATCACCAGCGGTGCGCGGCCCAGCGCCTGCTCCACACCCAGCGCAAACTCGTCCAGCCGCGCCGGGACGGCGAGCCTGCCGTGACACACCAGGTTCTGATCGCCGCAGCGCCCTTCTTCAACCAGGCCCAGACGGCGGGCCAGTTGCGCGTTGTTGCCGAGTTTGGGTTGCGCATCCAGCGGCAGGTGGTAGGCGTAGAGGTTGATGTCCCGCGACAGAAGAAAGGCGATGCGCGCCCGGCGCATCCCGGCGATGCGCGGGTCCTCGTCGCGCCAGAAGTAGCCGTGGTGGACGAGCACCGCGTCCGCGCCATCGGCATGCGCGGCCTCGAGCAATGCAAGGCTCGCGCTCACCGCCGTAACGATCCGCCGCACCTCCGGACGACCCTCGACCTGCAGTCCGTTCGGGCAGTAGTCGCGGAAGCGTGCGGGCTCGAGCAAGGCGTCGAGCGTACGTACAAGTTCATCACGGTGCATGATGGACGGATTGTAGAGGATCGATCGGCTCGCTCGGCGTGCGTTTGCAGCGCCGCATATGTTAGGATTCCCGACATGCGCAAACTGTGGCTCGTCTTCTCACAGACGGCGACCCTCTGCCTCGCCGCACTGTTCGTCATTTCCACGCTCAAGCCCGAGTGGCTACCTGCGAAAGGCGTGCCGTTTCCCGGTGGTCCTACGGCCGTGCTCACGGTGCCGGCGGCAATCAATGAAGCCCCGTCTAGCGTGCCGCGACCGAATTCCTACAACGATGCGGTGCGCAAGGCGGCACCCTCGGTCGTCAACATATTCACCAGCAAGGAGGTGCGCACCCCGCGCAATCCCCTGCTGAACGACCCGCTGTTCCGGCGCTTCTTCGGCGAACAGCCGAACGACCCGACCGAACGCGCCTCCAGCCTGGGTTCCGGGGTGATCGTCAGCCCCGCCGGCTACATCCTGACCAACAGCCATGTCGTGGAAGCCGCCGACGAGATCGAAGTGCTGCTGGCCGACGGCAAGAAGCTGGTCGCCAAGCTGGTCGGCAGCGACCCCGAGAGCGACCTCGCCGTGCTGCGCGTGGAGGCGACCGGGCTGCCGGCGATCACCTTCGGTTCCTCGGAAAATCTGCGTGTCGGTGACGTGGTGCTGGCGATCGGCAACCCCTTCGGCGTCGGCCAGACGGTCACGTCAGGCATCGTTTCCGCGCTCGACCGCGGACAGCTGGGCATCAATACCTTCGAGAATTTCATCCAGACCGACGCGGCGATCAACCCGGGCAACTCCGGCGGCGCCTTGATCGACGCGGGAGGCAATCTGGTTGGCATCAATACTGCGATCTTCTCGCGCTCGGGTGGTTCGATCGGCATAGGCTTCGCGATCCCGGTATCCACTGGCCGGCAGGTGATGGAGCAGATCATCAAGACCGGCACCATGACGCGTGGCTGGATCGGCGTCGAGGTGCAGGAGCTCACCGCGGCGCTGGCTGAGTCCTTCAAGCTGAAGGATCCGCGTGGAGCACTGATTGCCGGCGTACTGCGCGGCGGCCCGGCCGACAAGGCGGGCGTCAAACCCGGGGATATTCTGATCGAGATCGACGGCAAGCAGGTCATCGACACCAGAAACATGCTCACGCTGATCGCCGGCCTGCCGCCCGGTGCCGTTGCGCGCATGAAGTTCCGCCGCGGGCCGGAAGAAGTGGAGCTCGGCATTACGATCGGCAAGCGGCCCAAGCCGCAGGTCGAGCGCCAGTAGCCGCCAGAAGCGCGCCGCACCTGGCAGTGGCGATTCCCGGTTCCTCGCGCAGGCTGAATCTCGAAGATTTATTCCCGGAAACCCTCTTCTGGCGAGGACTTCCAGTCAATTTGCATACCAAAAATGATATGCAAAGTGCCTACGCCGAGGGTGTCTCGCCTGGCTCGCTGGCGGCTGCGGAGCGTGATGGAGTGACGAAGCGTGCGAGGATCAGCCCGAACTCGTACAGCAGGCACATGGGCACCGCAAGCATGAACTGTGACAGCACGTCCGGAGGCGTCACTACCGCGGCTATGACGAAGGCGCCGACGACCACATACGGCCGAGCCTCCTTGAGCTTGTCAATCGTCACTATGCCGAATCGGACCAGCACCACGACCACGATGGGTATCTCGAAGGTCACTCCGAAAGCAAGGAACATCGTACTCACGAAGCTCAGGTAGGCCTCGATGTCCGGCGCCGGGGTGATGCTTTTAGGCGCGAACTCGTTGATGAACGTGAAAACCTTGCCGAACACGAAGAAGTAGCAGAACGCCACCCCCAGCAGGAAAAGCACCGTGCTGCCGATCACGACCGGCAGTGCAAGCTTCTTTTCGTGGTCATACAGGCCCGGTGCAACGAAGGCCCACACCTGGAACAGCACGTAAGGCAATGCGATCATGAAGGCCGCAAGGGCGGTGACCTTCATCGGCACCATGAACGGAGTGATCACGCCAGTGGCGATCATCTTGGTTCCCTGGGGAAGTGCCTGCAGTAGCGGCATGGCCAGGATGTCGTAGATCGCTCCCGCGCCCGGCCACATGAACAGGCAGACAAAAACCGCCAGCACGGCCAGCAGAGCGCGCATCAGGCGCTGGCGCAGCTCTATCAGGTGCGAAATGAAGGTGTCCGGGGTGCTCATGCAAATGCCGGTTTCATGCGGGGGTCGCCGGCTTGCCTTCGGTGACAGGCGGCGCCGAGGTTGCGGCCGCCGAGCTTTCCGCCACATCGCCGACGGTCGGCAAGACCTGATCCCCGGCGGGCGGTGTTGCCCCGCCGCCTTCCAGTGCGGCGTTCAGATCCTGCTCGGTTTGCGACAGCCCGGAACTCACTGAGGTTTCAATGCTGCTCGCCGCCTCCTGGACTGAATCGCGCATCTTGCGCAGCTCGTCCAGTTCGACCTCGCGATTGATGTCCGCCTTCACGTCCGAAACGTAACGCTGCAGGCGCCCGATCAGGTGCCCGGCGGTGCGCGCGACGCGCGGCAGTTTTTCCGGTCCGATCACGATCAGGGCGACGACGCCGATCACGAACAGTTCGGAGAATCCGATATCGAACATGAAGCCTAGAGACAGAAAGGGCGTCCGCCCGGGACGCCCTGATCGGGAAAAGCCCGGAAACTCAGGCCTTGGACTCGGTCTTGCCGGTTACCTGGCCTTCGACCGTCTTGCCTCCAACCTGCGGCGCAGCACCGTCGGCGGCCTTCTCTCCGCCCTCGCGCATGCCGTCCTTGAAGCCGCGCACCGCGCCGCCCAGGTCAGCGCCCATATTGCGCAGTTTCTTGGTGCCGAAAATCAGCATGACGATCACCAGAACGATCAGCCAGTGCCAGATGCTAAAGGAGCCCATGAATACCTCCGTTACGGTGTGCGCACGATCATCGGTCCAACGGGCTCTGGCCCGCCGATGACATGCATGTGAACATGATACACCTCCTGATGCCCCACCCGACCGCAGTTGATGATGGCGCGGAAGCCGTCCGTCGCACCCGCCTGGCGAGCCAGTTCCCCGGACATTGCCAACATGCGCCCCAGAGCGCGGTGGTGATCCATGTTCGCCTCGTACAGCGTGGCGACGTGCGCTTTCGGGATGATCAGGAAATGCACCGGCCGAACGGGCCGGATGTCGTGGAACGCCAGAATGTCCTCATCCTCGTAGAGAATCCTGGCGGGAATTTCCTTGCGTACGATCTTGCAGAAGATGCAGTCATGCATGGCGTCACTCGTCCCCGCGCAGCTTGTCCTTGCGCGCGGCCTTCTCGTCGATACCGGAGATGCCTTCGCGGCGGTGCAGTTCCTGCAGGACGTCCTCCGGGCCCAGCCCCTTGTGCGACAGCATCACCAGGCAATGAAACCACAGGTCGGCGGTCTCGCGCACGGTCTGCAAACGATCGCCGGACTTGGCGGCGATGACCGTCTCGGTCGCTTCCTCGCCGATCTTCTTGAGTATCGCGTCCTCGCCCTTGGCGAACAGGCGCGCCACGTACGAGGATTCCGGATCGGAGCCCTTGCGTTCCTCGATCATTCGCGCGATGCGTTCCAGGGTTTCGTAGACACCGGGTTTCATGTTTTTCCGTAGATCAATTTGGGATCCTTCAGCACCGGGTCGGTGCTGACCCAGCGGCCACCCTCGAGCTTTCTGTAAAAGCAGCTTTCCCGACCTGTATGGCAGGCGATCCCGCCCACCTGCTCGACGCGCAGCAGTACGGCATCCGCGTCGCAGTCCAGGCGGATCTCCACCACGCGCTGCACGTGACCCGATTCCTCACCCTTGTGCCAGAGCTTGCCGCGCGAACGCGACCAGTAGACAGCCTGTCCGCGCCTGAAGGTTTCGCGCAACGCCTCACGATTCATCCAGGCCAGCGTCAGCACGCGGCCACTGGCCAGATCCTGCGTGACCACCGGCACCAGGCCGTCCGCATTCCAGCGCAGCTGGCCATCCCATTCGCCCAGCGAAGGCAGATCGCTCAAAGCCGCACCTCTATACCCCGACTGTGCATGTACCGCTTGGCGGCACGCACCGTGTGTTCGCCGAAGTGAAAGATGGAGGCTGCCAGCACGGCGTCGGCCCCGCCCTCAAGCACGCCCTGCGCCAGATGCTCCAGCGTACCGACGCCGCCCGAGGCAACCACCGGAATTCCGACCGCGTCGCTTACCGCGCGCGTCAGTCCGATATCGAAACCGTCGCGCGTGCCGTCCCTGTCCATGCTGGTGAGCAGGATCTCGCCTGCACCGGCCGCCTCCATGCGCCGCGCCCAGTCGATCGCGTCGAGGCCGGTCGCATTGCGCCCGCCGTGGGTGTAGACCTCCCAGCCCTGCGCACCGCGCTTGGCGTCGATGGCGACCACGATGCACTGGTTGCCGACCTTTCCCGACGCCTCGCTGACCAGCGCCGGGTTCTGCACGGCGGCGGTGTTGATGGAAACCTTGTCCGCCCCGGCATTCAGCAACCTGCGCACATCCTCGACTTTGCGCACGCCACCACCAACGGTGAGCGGAATGAATACCCTGGAAGCGACCGCCTCGATCACGTGCAGGATGATGTCACGATCGTCCGAGCTGGCCGTGATGTCGAGGAATGTGAGCTCGTCGGCGCCCTGGTCGTCATAGCGCGCGGCGATTTCGACCGGATCGCCCGCGTCGCGCAGGCTGACGAAGTTCACGCCCTTGACGACCCGGCCCGCCGTGACATCGAGGCAGGGGATCACGCGTTTGGCCAGCCCCACGACTAGGCCTTGCCGACGGCTTTGTCGGCGGCGCTTTGCGCCTTCTTGAAGTCGAACTTGTTCTCGTAAAGGGCCCGGCCGGCGATCGCGCCGACGATGCCGTCGGGGACCAGTTCGCAGACGGCCTGCACATCCTTCAAGCTGCCCAATCCGCCGGAAGCGATGATCGGAATCTTGATCGACTGCGCCAGCTTGCGCGTTGCCTCTATGTTGACCCCGGAGAGCATGCCGTCGCGACCTATGTCGGTGTAAATCAACGCCTCCACGCCGTAGTCCTCGAACTTGCGTCCGAGGTCGACGACGTCGTGGCCGGTCATTTTCGACCAGCCCTCCACGGCGACCTTGCCATCCTTGGCGTCCAGGCCGACGATGATGTGGCCGGGAAACGCATAGCAGGCATCGTGCAGGAAACCGGGATTCTTGACCGCCGCGGTGCCTATGATCACGTAAGCCACGCCGGCATCCAGGTAGCTCTCTATCGTGTCAAGGTCGCGGATGCCGCCGCCCAACTGGATCGGCAACGTGTCGCCGACAGCCGCGATCATGTCGCGGATGACCTTCTCGTTCTTCGGCTTGCCCGCCACTGCTCCGTTGAGATCGACGATGTGCAGGCGGCGAGCGCCTTCCGCTGCCCAATGGCGCGCCATGGCGACGGGATCCTCGGAAAACACCGTGGCCGTGTCCATGTCGCCTTGCTTGAGGCGCACGCAGCGCCCGTCCTTGAGGTCGATGGCGGGAATGATCAACATGGGCTGGCAGTGACTATGGGGGCTGGCTGGTGGAAGTGCTGGAGTCGAACCGAACCGGAAAGAAATGGGCTTGCCGTGTACGCTCGATTGCGGTGGACGCTCTACGCGCGAACGATCAGGGATGCCAGCTCACGAAATTCCGCAGCAACTGCAATCCTGCGGCCTGACTCTTTTCCGGGTGAAACTGTACGGCAAAGATGTTATCCCGCGCAATCGCGGCGGTAAAGGGCAGGCCGTAGGTGCAGCGGCCACTCGCCACGGCCTCCGCGTCGGCATAGTAGCTGTGCACGAAATAAAAACGGCTTGCCTGGGCGATACCGGCCCACAACGGGTGCGAACCGGCCTGCTGTACCTCGTTCCAGCCCATATGCGGCACCTTCAGTCGTGCGCCGGACGCGTCCAACCTGCCGGACGGGAATCGCCGCACTGTACCCGACAGAACCCCCAATCCCGCCACGTTTCCCTCTTCGCTGCATTCGAAAAGCATCTGCAAGCCGATGCAGATGCCCAGGAACGGCTTGGATCTGGAAGCCTCGACAACGGCTTCGGCGAGGCCTCTGGCGTGCAGTTCGCGCATGCAATCCGGCATGGCACCCTGGCCCGGCACGACGACCCGCCCGGCGGCCAGCACATCCGCAGGGCGATCGGTGACACACACACTGGCATGCGGCGCCACATGCTCAAGCGCCTTGGACACCGAGCGCAGATTGCCCATCCCGTAATCGACGACGGCGATATCCATGTACCGGGCCGGCTAGAGGCTGCCTTTGGTGGACGGAATGGCGCCGGCCGCGCGCGGATCGGGCTCGGCCGCCATGCGCAACGCGCGTGCGAAGGCCTTGAACACGGTTTCGCACTGATGATGGGCGTTGTCGCCGCGCAGATTGTCGATATGCAGCGTGACCAGCGCGTGATTGACGAAACCCTGAAAGAACTCAGCGCGACAGGGCCTCGTCCAGGGGCACGTAGGCATGGCCGTAGCGACGTACACCGGTCTTGTCGCCGATCGCCCTGGCAAAGGCCTGCCCCAGAGTGATGCCAATATCCTCGACGGTATGGTGGGCGTCGATATGCAGATCACCCTTGGCCTCGATGTCGAGATCGATGAGGCCGTGGCGGGCCACTTGGTCGAGCATATGCTCAAGGAACGGCAGACCGGTGGAGAACCTGGCCTCGCCGCTTCCGTCGAGATTCACCCTCACGCGAATCTGGGTTTCCTTCGTGTTGCGGGCAATTTCAGCAGTACGCATGGCAGACCTCACAGTACATCTCGCAGCACGGAAAGCAGCTTGCGGTTCTCCTCCGGCGTACCCACGGTGATTCGCAGGCAGTTTTGCATCAGCGGATGCGCGCCGTGGAAATTGCGCACCAGCACACCGCGCGATTTCAAGCCCTCGAAGGCGCGATTGGCATCGGGCACGCGCGTCAGGAAGAAATTGGCTGCCGACGGGTAGACGGTCACGCCCGGCAGTGCGGCCAGACCCTCGCGGACGGTCCGACGCTCGCCACGGATGATCTCGGCTTGGGCCTCGAGCACGTCCAGCTTGCCGAGCACGTACATCGCCGCCGTCTGGGTAAGCACGCTGACGTTGTAGGCCTGGCGCACCTTATTGAATTCGGCTACCCACTCGGGTCGCGCCGCCAGATAGCCGAGCCGGATGCCGGCCAGCCCGAGCTTCGATACCGTGCGCATGACCACCAGGTTGGGAAACTCCGGCAGGCGCGACATGAAGCTCTTCTGTGCGAAGACGTGGTACGCCTCGTCGAGAACCACCACGCCGTCCGTGGCCCGGATTATCGCTGCCACGTCCTCAGCGTCGAACAGGACGCCGGTAGGATTGTTCGGGTAGGCAATGAACACCAGCGCAGGCTTGTGCTCGCGCACCGCCGTGATGAAGGCCTCGCGGTCCAGGGAGAAGTCCTCGCGCGAAGGCACGCCGACCGCCTTCATTCCCGAGAATATCGCGTTCATGCGGTACATCACGAACGTGGGTTCGACGTACATGACGGTGGCGCCGGGCCGGGCTAGCGTGAATGTGACCATCTGGATCAGGTCATCCGAACCGTTGCCGAGCAGCAGGTCCATACCCGCGGGCACGTCCATAGTGCGTGCGAGCAACTCGCGCAGGCGCCGTCCGGTGGGCTCCGGATACCGATTGATTTCGGCCGCGGCCAACGCTGCCGCTAGGCCTTCGCGCAGCTCGGCAGGCAGCCGGTACGGATTCTCCATGGCATCGAGCTTCACCATTCCCTCGGCGTCGGAGACGTGATACGCCTTCAGCGCGAGGATCTCCGGTCGGACGAGTTGTTCAGGCGTCAGCGGCACGCGTCACTCCATGCGGTATTCGGCTGAGCGGGCGTGGGCAGACAGGCCCTCCCCGTTCGCCAGGGTTACGGCGATGCGCCCCAACACCGTGGCCGCAGTGCGCGACACGCCGATGATGCTGGTGCGCTTTTGAAAATCGTAGACGCCGAGGGGCGAGGAAAAGCGCGCGGTGCCCGAGGTGGGGAGTACATGGTTCGGCCCGGCGCAGTAATCGCCGAGGGACTCGGAACTGTACTGCCCGAGAAAGATCGCCCCGGCATGCCGTAGCTTGGGCAGATACTCGTCAGGGTTCCGCACCGAGAGCTCCAGGTGTTCGGGTGCGATGCGATTGGCGATCTGGCAGGCCTCGTCCAGATCCCGGGTCAGGATCAGGGCGCCGCGTCCGGCGAGTGAGGCTGAGATAACCGCGGCCCTTGGCATCTGCGGGAGCAGGCGTGAGATGCTGGCCTCGACTTCGTCCAGGTAAGCGGCATCCGGGCAAAGCAGTATCGACTGCGCCAGTTCGTCGTGCTCGGCCTGCGAGAACAGATCCATGGCGATCCAGTCAGACGGGGTCCCGCCATCGCACAGGATCAGGATCTCCGAAGGTCCGGCGATCATATCGATGCCAACCGTGCCGAACACCTGCCGCTTGGCGGCAGCCACGTAGGCGTTGCCTGGACCGACGATCTTGTCGACACGTGGCACGGCTTGCGTCCCGTAAGCGAGCGCGGCAACGGCCTGCGCCCCGCCTATAGAAATTACGCGGTCCACCCCGGATAGCGCCGCGGCGGCGAGCACCAGCGGATTGCGTTCACCGCCCGGAGCGGGATTGACCATGATCAGCTCTGAAACGCCCGCAACCTTTGCCGGTATCGCATTCATCAGCACCGAGGAAGGATAGGCGGCCTTCCCGCCGGGCACATACAGCCCGACACGATCCAACGGCGTGATGCGCTGTCCCAGGACCGTGCCGTCGGCCTCCGTGAACTGCCACGATTCGGCCAGCTGGCGCTCGTGGAAGCTGCGGATGCGCGTCGCGGCAGCCCGCAACGCCTGCAATTGCTCGGCGGGAAGCTCGGCCAACGCAACATCCATGGCCGCGCGTCCAACTTCGAGGTCCGCCATCGACCGGGCATCCACCGCATCGAAGCGGCGGGTGTATTCGAGTACTGCGGCATCGCCACTGCACCTCACATCACGCACGATGTCCGCCGCGCGCGCCGCGATGGCATCGTCCTGCGCCGCATCGTAGCGCGTCAATGCGTCGATCTGCGCATCGAAATCGGCCATGCGCGTGGACAGGCGGCGGATGTTCACCGCCGCCCCCCGGCCGCCGCCTTGAACGCCTCGATGACCGGATGGATGAGAGCGCGCTTCATCTTGAGCGAGGCCTGATTGACGATCAGCCGCGCCGACACCGGCATGACTTCCTCGACTGCGACCAGATTGTTCGCCTTGAGCGTGCCGCCGGAACTTACCAAGTCGACGATCGCGTCGGCCAGGCCGACGATTGGCGCCAGCTCCATGGAGCCGTACAGCCGGATCAGGTCGATATGCACGCCCTTCTGGGCGAAGTGCTCCCTGGCGGTGCGCACGTACTTGGTGGCCACGCGCAAGCGCGCGCCGCGCTGGACTGCACCCGCATAGTCGAAGCCCTTGCGCACCGCAACCATCATCCGGCAGGTGGCGATACCGAGGTCCACCGGTTGATAGAGGCCATCGCCGCCATGCTCGTAGAGCACATCGCGTCCGGCGATACCGAGATCGGCCGCGCCGTGCTGGACGTAGGTCGGCGTATCCGAGGCACGCACGATGATCAGTTGCATGTCCGGTCGGTTGGTGCCGATCATGAGCTTTCGCGAAGTCTCCGGGTTCTCGCTGGGAACAATCCCGGCCCGGGCGAGCAAAGGCGCGGTTTCGTCAAAAATCCGGCCTTTGGAGAGCGCGATTGAGAGCGCCGCAGTCATCGATACTGTAGGCGGAGAGCGCCCGCACGGGCTTGATTCTTCGCCAATTTCCGAGTGATAAAGGGGCGTAATTCTACCCCAAGCGGCTAGGGCAGCCGGTCGATCTTTGCGCCCAGCCCGGCCAGCTTGCGCTCCAGCGACTCGTATCCGCGGTCGAGGTGGTATATACGATCGATCACCGTCTGACCCTCGGCGACCAGTCCGGCGATCACCAAGCTCGCCGAGGCGCGCAGGTCGGTCGCCATGACCGCCGCGCCCTGGAGGCGCTCAACCCCCTTCACGATCGCCGTATTCCCCTGGATCGTGATGTCGGCGCCCAGACGTTGCAGTTCGAGAGCATGCATGAATCGGTTCTCGAAAATGGTCTCGGTGATGATGCCGGTACCGTCGGCGACCGTGTCGAGAGCCATGAACTGTGCCTGCATGTCTGTGGCGAATGCCGGATACGGTGCCGTGCGCAGACTGACTGCTCGCGGGCGACCATTCATTTCGAGGCTCACCCAGTCGCTACCACGTTCTACCCGCGCCCCCGACTCGCGCAGCTTGTCCAGCGTGGCGTCAAGCGTGTCGCAGTCGACTCCCGTCAGACGCACGCGCCCTCCGGTTGCCGCCGCAGCGGCCAGATAGGTGCCGGTCTCGATACGGTCGGGCATCACGGAATGGCGCGCCCCGCCCAGTTCCGGCACACCTTCGATACGGATCACATCGCTGCCCGCGCCCTCGATCCTGGCGCCCATGGCGATCAGGCAGCGCGCAAGGTCGGTGACTTCCGGTTCGCGCGCCGCGTTCTCAAGGATCGTCTTCCCCTGCGCAAGCGCCGCCGCCATCATCAGATTCTCCGTCCCGGTCACCGTCACCACATCCATGACGATTCTCGTCCCGCGCAAGCGGTCGGCATGAGCATGGATGTAGCCATGCTCGACCGAGATGGATGCCCCCATCGCCGTCAATCCCTTCAGATGCTGATCCACAGGACGCTGCCCGATCGCGCATCCGCCCGGCAGCGAAACCTTGGCACGTCCGCAGCGTGCAAGCAGGGGCCCAAGCACGAGGATGGAGGCACGCATGGTGCGCACCAGTTCATAGGGTGCAACCGGGTCGACGATCCGTGCCCCGTCGAGGATCATGTCACCGTTGGCGGCGCGTTCTGCACCCAGTCCCATTTGGGTAAGAAGCTTGGACATCGTCGCGACGTCCATGAGATGCGGCACGTTGCCCAGTGTCAGTGGTCGCGCGGAAAGCAGCGCCGCACACATGATGGGCAACGCTGAATTCTTGGCGCCGGAAATTTGTGCGGCGCCATCCAGCGGACGGCCGCCGTTGATGCGAAGCTTGCTCATTCAGTCGCCCGCCATTCCTCCGGCGTCAGGGTGCGCATGGAAAGCGCATGAATCTCTTCGCGCATCCTGTCACCCAACGCTCCATAGACGAGTTGGTGGCGCTGCACCCGGCTTCTCCCGGTGAAAGCCGCACACACCACAACCGCCTCGAAATGCTGGCCGTCGCCACGCACCTCAATGTGTTCGCATTGCAGGCCTGCAACGATGCCTTGCCGTATGGATTCTGGAGTGACCATAGTCTCAGTGCCGAAGTTTATACCCTGCCTTGAGCAGCCAGAGCGTGAACGCAGAAAGCGAAATGAGTGTGCCTGCCACTACGGCCAGACTGGCGGCCGGAGCTACGTCGGACGCGCCAAAGTAACCATAGCGGAAACCATCGATCATGTAGAAGAACGGATTGAGGCGGGACAAGGCCTGCCAGAACTGCGGCAGCGTATGTATCGAGTAGAAGACGCCGGAAAGGAAAGTCAGCGGAAGTATCACGAAGTTCTGGAACGCCGCCAGCTGATCGAATTTGTCCGCCCAGATGCCGGCCACCACGCCGAGTGCACCGAGTATCGCGGCTCCCATCACTGCGAACGCAAGCACCCAGAGCGGATAGCGAATGGGCAGGTCGACGAACCACCAAGTCACGGCGAGAACGCCGCAACCCACGATCAACCCCCGGCAGACCGATGCCAGTACGTAGGCGACAAAGAATTCGATGTAGGAGATTGGAGGCAACAGGACGAAGATGATGTTGCCGGTAACCTTGGACTGGATCAGGCTGGATGAACTGTTGGCGAACGCGTTCTGCAGTACGCTCATCATGACCAGGCCCGGGACCAGAAAGGCTTCGTAGGGCACGCCCTCGTAGACTTGGACATGGTCGCCCAGAGCATGGGAGAAAATCAGCAGATACAGCAATGCCGTCATGATGGGGGCCGCGACCGTCTGGAACCCGACTTTCCAGAAGCGCAACAGCTCCTTGTAGAGCAGGGTGCGAAAACTGGTCATCAGTGCCCTGCCATCACGCGCACGAATACGTCCTCGAGGTCCGGGGGCTGGAGATCGAACTCCCGAATGACCGCTCCAGTCTCGCGCAGGCGGGTCAGGACGCTCTCGATCTCGGCAAAACCGCTAAGGTTGAGCACCATTCGCTCACCGTCGACCTCGGCCTTCGGAAAGCCGGCAGCAGGACCAGTGGCGTCCCTGTCCAGTCGCAGTCTGAGCGTAAGCCCCGAGAAGTTCTCGAGAAGATTCCTCGTGGAATCCAGTGCAACAATTCGACCTGCCTTGAGCATGCCGATGCGATTGCAGAGCATTTCTGCTTCCTCGAGATAGTGCGTGGTCAGAACAATGGTGTGCCCATCCCTGTTCAGACGTTGCACGAAAGCCCAAAGACCCTGTCGCAGTTCCACATCCACCCCGGCAGTCGGCTCGTCGAGCACGATGACCGGTGGCTTGTGCACCAGCGCCTGCGCGACCAGCACCCGGCGCTTCATGCCGCCGGACAACGCCCGCATGTTCACGTCCGCTTTGGCAGACAGGTCCAAGTGGTGGAGGATCTCCTCTATCCATGCGCGATTGTCGCGCATGCCGAAATAGCCGGACTGAATTTCCAGCGCCTCGCGCACAGTGAAGAACGGGTCAAAGACGAGTTCCTGAGGCACTACGCCGAGCATGCGTCGGGCGTTGCGGTAATCGGAGACCACATCCGCCCCCATCACCTGCACCGACCCGGAATCTGCGCGCGCCAACCCGGCGATGATGCTGATCAGCGTGGTCTTGCCTGCGCCGTTCGGCCCCAGTAGTCCGAAGATCTCACCAGCCTCAATATCCAGGGAAACGCCGTCAAGCGCTTGCAACGTGGCATAGCGCTTGCGGACTTCCCGGATACATATGGCGTTTGACATGGCTGGTCTGCCCGATCAGGCGGGCATGACGGCGCGACTGGGGTTTGTTCTAGTGACCGGGCGCTGCGCCCAAGCCGAGCAGATCGCCAACCCCGTACAGGCCGGCAAGCGTAAGCAGGCTGTCCGGAACGTGGGCCAGTTCGAGGGTGTGACCTGATTCCTTCGCCTGCCTCAACCAGGCCAGCGCAGCGGCCAGGAGTGAAGAATCCAATTCGGTGACTTCGGAAAGGTCGACTGCGGTCACGCCGTCGCGAACCAGTGCCGCGCCGTCCTCCAGCACTCCGGAAATATTCTGCAAGGTTGCGGGGCCCACCACGAACATGCGGCTTCCGTCCCTGCGTATCACTTCTTCTCCGCGCGGGCAGCCTGTCCTTTGTTCTTCGAAGCCAGGCTCTTGATCAATCCATCGATGCCGATGGTGCGAACCTCGTTGGCGAACTCCGTGCGATAGTTGGCAACCAGACTTACCCCGCCTATGCGAACGTCATAAGCCTTCCATCCGGACGGCGCCTTCTCCATGTCATAGTCGAGGTTGACCGGCTCGGCGCCCTTCTGAATGATGCGCACCTGAACCGTCACATCGGTGTCTGTGGGCTTCATGCGCAAGGGGCGGAAATCGAAGCGCTGATCACCGTATGCAGACAACGCGCTGGAGTACGTCCTGACCAGAAGGGTCTTGAACTCTTCCACCAGGCGCTTCTTCTGCTCCGGCGTCGCTTTCTCCCAATTTGTGGCGACCGCCAGCCGGGTCATCGATGTGAAGTTGAAGTGCGGCAACACCTTTGCCTCGATGAGGTCGACGACCTTTCGCTGATTGCCAGCTTGGATCTCCTTGTCTTTGGCGATGATGTCGATGACCTCAAGGGTCACATTCTTCACCAGAACATCAGGAGGCGTGTCCTGCTGGGCGAATGCGGCAGAGGCCAAGGCCGATAACGCGCCAACGGCCAGCATGCGAAACAGACGACTGAAAGACGAAAGCACGATCCTCACTCTCCGCGAACCGATGTCGCCAATGCGGGCGGCAAGGCGGCACGCGGTTGGCCGACGTCACTATCGCTGCTTGCTGGAACGGGGCTTACACCAGCATCGGCGCTGAACGGCCTGCCGGAGGCGCTCTCGCGAGGCGGCGATCCGTCATGAATTAGACTGCGTCGGCGCTGCAGATGAGCGTCGCGCTGGAATACGTACTTGTCCAAGGCCGCCTCTTCGAGAAGGCGACTGGCATCGAGCAGATACGCACGACGGCTTATGCCATTCGTGAGGATCAGTACGTTGCGGGTCGCAATTGGCTTGTGATTGCGCAGCGGATCGACCCGAATGTCGATGATTCGGCCTGCGGTGTCGCGCAAGGTGCTGGAACCCAGAACAGGCCACACAAGATACGGACCGTCACCCACGCCCCAGCGCCCGAAGGTCTGACCGAAATCCTCGTTGTGCTTCTCCAGGCCGATTTCACTCGCCCAATCCAGCAGACCGACTCCGCCAAATACTGTGTTCAATGCGACGCGCGTCCAATCGCTCGCTGCCTCCACCGGCTTGCCCTGCAGCAGATTGTTCACCCCGATGAAGATGTCCTCGAGGTTGGAGAAGAAATTTCGAACGCCGATCTGCACGATCTCCGGCAGCGACTCCTTGTAAGCAGTGGCTACCGGCTTGACCACCGCTTCATCGAGGCTCTCGTTGAAACCGTACATCGCACGGTTGAAGCCTTCGAACGGATCGCGCGCATCCCCACTGGTCGTAGCGCAGCCTGAGGCGAGCAGAAGGCACAGCGCAGCGAGAGCGCCGCGAATTCCGGGAACTGATTTTTTCGAGATCGTAAAGCTCACTTGGATTCCTTGCCTTCCTGCGCTTTGCTGAACATGAACTGGCTAATGAGGTTCTCGAGTACGACCGCCGACTGGGTCAACTTCATATTGTCGCCGGTCTTGAGCATTTTTGCATCGCCGCCCGCCTCCAGCCCGATGTACTGCTCACCGAGCAGCCCCGAGGTGAGAATCTTGGCGGATGTATCTCTCGGAAACTGGAACTTGGCATCGACATTGAGAACAACCAGCGCCTCGTAACTCTCGTTGTCGAACCGGATCTCCGAAACTCTGCCGACCACAACCCCAGCGCTCTTGATCGGAGCCCGGACCTTCAAGCCGCCGATGTTAGCAAATTTGGCCTGAACCTGATACGACTCGGAGGTCGAAAAAGAGGCCAGATTGCCGACCTTCAGGGCCAGGAAAAGCAGGGCGCCCAACCCCATGGCGACGAAAAGACCGACCCATAGATCGATAGTGGAGCGGTTCATTTGGCGTTTCCTCCGGTAAACATGAGCGCAGTAAGCACAAAATCCAGCGCGAGTATGGCGAGCGAAGACGTCACTACGGTGCGGGTAGTCGCCCCCGATACCCCCTCCGCCGTAGGGGGAGCATCATAGCCTTCAAACACTGCAATCCAGGTAACAGCGACGCCAAACACGACGCTCTTGATTACCCCGTTCAGCACGTCTTCACGAATATCCACGGCAGCCTGCATCTGCGACCAGAATGCGCCTTCGTCGACGCCGATCAACTGCACCCCGACCAGATACCCGCCGAAGATTCCCATGGCGGAGAAAAGTGCCGCCAGCAGAGGCATGGACAGGACCCCGGCCCAGAATCGGGGGGCGACCACCCGAGAAATCGGGTCAACCGCCATCATTTCCATGGCGGATATCTGCTCCGTGGCCTTCATGAGACCGATCTCCGCAGTGATGGCGCTGCCGGCCCGGCTCGCAAACAGCAAACCCGCCACCACCGGCCCCAACTCACGAACCAGGGACAGCGCCACCAGCACACCCAGGGCCTCCGAGGAGCCGTAGCGCTGCAGGGTGTCGTAACCCTGCAAGCCCAGCACCATGCCCACGAACAGCCCGGAAACCAGGATGATGATGAGCGACAGAACACCGGCGAAATAGATTTCCCTGATGGTCAGGCGGAAACGCCGGAAAGCGGTGCCGGAATGCAAAAACATGTAAAGGAAGAAACGGCAGGCGAATCCCAGTCGCCAGATACGGTCGATGGCCGACCTCCCAAGCTTGGCCAGCGCGTCCAGCAGCCCATTCATGACTGCCCCCCCGCGAGGTCGGCCATGAAATCCATTGCCGGAAAATGAAATGGCACCGGCCCGTCGGGCTCGCCGTTCACGAACTGTTTGACGTAGGGAACCCGCGATCCGCGCACCTCGTCGGGCGAGCCTTCGGCGATTATGCGGCCTTCGGACACGAAGTAGACGTAGTCAACCATGTGGAGCGATTCCTGAACGTCGTGAGTGACTATGATGGAGGTAGCACCCAATGAATCGTTCAGGCGTCGTATCAACCGCGCGATAACACCGAGGGAAATCGGGTCCAGGCCCGCGAACGGCTCGTCATACATGATCAATGTCGGGTCCAATGCGACCGCGCGCGCCAGCGCCACGCGTCTGGCCATGCCCCCGGACAGCGCCGAAGGCATCAGTTGCGCAACACCGCGCAGGCCCACTGCGTCGAGCTTCATCATCACCAGATCGCGAATCATGCCTTCGGGGAGCCGGGCATGCTCGCGCATGGGAAAGGCGACATTCTCGAATACCGACATATCGGTGAAAAGTGCCCCAAACTGGAACAGCATTCCCATACGGCGCCGAATCTCGAATAACCCGGCCCGATCCAGCTTGGACGTGTCCTTGCCCATTACGCGCGTCGAACCCGCGGTCGGCCGAACCGCACCCCCGATCACCCGCAGCAGCGTCGTCTTGCCGCATCCCGAACTGCCCATGATCGCCACCACCTTGCCACGAGAAATGCGCATGTTGATGCAGTGCAGAATCGGCCGCTTGTCGTAAGCGAAAGACAAATTGTCGATTTCTACGATGTTGGTATCCACCTGAACCGGGCTTTGCAAGTGCGAGAGGCGGGATTTTACTCGACCGCCGGGTCCGCGGAACCGCGACAGGTTCGAACCTGCGTGGAAACCCGCTTTCCCCTATATTAGCGGCATGATCGATAATCCCAGCGCGATCCGCTTTACCAAACTCACCAAGAGCTACGCCGGACGACCGGTGCTGTGCGGCGTCGACCTGTGCGTCGACGTCGGGGCCGCAGTCGGATTGGTGGGCATCAACGACGCCAGCAAGACCACCTTGATCAAGTGTCTTCTGGATTTCTGCGCCCCGGACGGCGGCACGATCCACGTCTTCGGTCGCGACCACGCGCTACCGGCCGCGCGTTCCGGACTGGCCTACGTCCCCGAACGGTTCTCGCCGCCGCACTATCTTCGCGGCAGAGAGTTCCTGGAGTTCATGCACGGTCTTTCGGGAGATCTCCTCGACACCGACGCCGCCTTGCGCATGCTTGACGAATTGCGGCTGGACAGGGACGTGCTCGACCGTCCGGTTCGGCAACTGTCCAAAGGGATGACGCAGAAGCTGGGGCTGGCCGGATGTTTTCTGGCCAAGCGCGCGCTCTACATCCTGGACGAGCCCATGAGCGGGTTGGATCCTGCCAGCCGTATCGCGGTGAAATCGGTTTTGACCCGACTTCACCAAAAGGAAGGCCATACTCTTTTCTTTACCTCGCATGTGCTGGCCGATGTCGAGGAACTGTGCTCCTCGCTCGCGGTGCTCGATACCGGCCGGATCCGCTTTTTCGGCGCCCCGGGAGATCTGTGTGCGAGGCACGGAGAAAGCAATCTCGAACGCGCTTTCATGCGTTGCATCAATGCAGACTGACCTCAAAACGCGGTCCGACAGGCATAAGCCCGATTTGCTGATCGTCGACGACGATCCTCTCATCACCGACACCCTGGCATTTGCGCTGGGGCCGGATTTCGAGGTCTATACCTGTGAGTCTCGCCGCCATGCCATCGAGTTGCTCAGGCAACTGCCCTCGCCGCCGCAACTGGCCCTGGTCGACCTCGGCCTGCCGCCGTCGCCACACACACCCGAGGAAGGCTTTGCACTGATCGGCGACCTGCTCGCGCACTTTACGGCCATGCGCATATTCGTGCTTTCCGGCCAGAACGATGCCGCACATGCACGGCACGCCAGGGCTTTGGGCGCGGCCGAATTCATCGCCAAGCCCTGCGACCCTACGACTATCAAACGGATACTTGAAAAGGAGCTCGCGTTTCGCACGGCCGAGATTGCGGGCAGCCCCGCCGACGGCGATGTGCTGATCGGCAAAAGCCCGGCAAGCCAGAGACTGAGAACCCAACTCGCGCAGTATGCGGACTCGCCCTTTCCGGTACTGATCGAGGGCGAATCGGGCACCGGCAAGGAACTCGCCGCAATCGGCCTGCACCGTCTCTCGATACGGTCCTCCAAGCCCTACTTCGCCCTGAACTGTGCCGCCATCGCCCCCACACTTGTCGAGCCGACGCTGTTCGGGTTCGTCAAGGGGGCGTTCACCGGAGCCGCCGCGAACAAATCCGGTTATTTCGAAGATGCCCAGGATGGAACCCTGTTTCTGGACGAAATCGGCGAACTTCCCCTGGAACTGCAGGCCAAGCTGCTGCGCGTCCTGGAGAACGGCGAATATCAGCGTGTTGGAGAAACACAGCTGCGCCACTCCCGTGCGCGGGTCGTGGCCGCCACCAATCGTGACCTGCGGCAGGAGGTGCGCAAGGGCTCGTTTCGGGCGGATCTGTACCACCGTCTGTCTGTATTCACCCTCACCGTCCCCCCTCTGCGGGACATGGACGAGGATAAAGTATTCCTTTTGGATCACTTTCGCAGACTTTACGCAGCGCAGGCTAACGTTCAGCCATTCGAGCTCGACGAGGCGGCCGGTGCGCGATGGATCGAGTACCCGTTTCCGGGCAACGTCCGAGAGTTGCGGAATATTGCGATCCGCTTGACGACAAAGTACGCTGGTCAGCGCCTTTCTCGTGCAGAGCTCGAGCCGGAGTTCGACGTTACCGATCGCGAGGCGGACGCGAAGTCGGCGCAACTGGGTCTGTCGGTTGCGGGCGGGAACGCAGTCGAGCAGGCCATGCGTCATATCGAGAAGGAAAAGCGCCTCGACCTTGACGCGATGCTCAAGTCCTGGGAGCGAAGCTACATCGAAGCCGCGCTCAGAGTCACCAAAGGCAACGTGAGCCAGGCGGCAAAGCTGCTGAGCATCAACCGGACGACGTTGTACAGCCGCATGGACGCAGACCCAAAATGAACAACCCGGTACGGCGATGCTCTATCTAGATCACTTCGGTCTGCACGAACCCCCATTCAGGATCACGCCGCATACCGATTTCTTCTTTGAAGAAGCGGACCGTGGCGCGACGCTGGCAGCACTCGTCTACGCAATCCTGCACGACGAGGGCATCGTTCGGGTGTCCGGAGAAGTCGGCAGCGGCAAGACCATGCTTTGCCGTGTACTCATGGAACGCCTGCCCGAGCATGTGGCAATGATCTATCTGGCCAATCCGTCGCTTCCGCGTGAGGAGATCCTGCGCGCCATCGCAGACGATCTGGACCTGAGCTTCTCCAACGAGCGTATGTCTGTTGCCTTGCGCGAACTGCAGGAGCATCTCATTCGCCTGTACGCCGAAGGGCGCCGGGTGGTCGTGCTGATCGACGAGGCTCACGCCATGCCGGACGACACGCTCGAGCAGGTGCGGCTGCTGTCCAATCTAGAATCCAACCGGCACAAGCTTCTGCAGATCGTGCTGTTCGGCCAACCCGAGCTCGACGAAACGCTGGACAAGCCCTCCATGCGACAGTTGAAGGATCGCATTACGCACAGCTTTCGCATGCGCCCGCTTGCAGGAGACGAAGTCGCGCGCTATCTCTCGTTCAGGATGCGCGCGGCAGGTTACCGGGGGCCTGACGTGTTCAGCCCACGCGCCGCCACTGCGATCGCCAAGGCATCGAGCGGCCTGACGCGCAGGGTCAATATACTGGCCGACAAGGCCCTGCTGGCAGCGTTTGCCGACGCGTCCCACTCAGTCACCGGAAAGCAGGTTCGCACCGCCATCAGAGACTCCGATTTCGGCCGTCTGCGTGCGCGCACCAAGTATTCGAAGCGCGCCCTGGCAGGCGGTGCGCTGCTGATTCTGGCGCTGGGACTGGCCGCCGGCTATGGCGTGCAAAGGATCCTGGAAGAGCCTCGAGAGACGGCGCCGCTTGCCGTCTCGTCACCTTCGTCCGTCAAGGGTCCGGAGCAGACTCCTGTGCACAGTACCGCCGCCCCGATGGCCCAGGACCCCGCCCCCGTGCCGGCGAACGCAGGAGCCCCTGCCACGCCCGCCGCCGAAACCCGAGGGACGTCGCCCGAACAATCCGCCAACCCGAACCCGGCTCCGGTGCCGGTCCACAAGCTGGCCGCCGACGCGGAGCGACGGTTCTCCGCCTTCGTCACCGGCGGCAATCCCTTGCTCGAGCAACGGCTCACCGAGACCCTGGATCGGGCCAACCGCGCGCCGGACCAGAGTTTCAGCATCGAACTATTCTCGACGGCCAATACCGACCCCGCCCGAATCGAACGTTTCCTGGTGCGCGCCCGGGCTCTGGTCCCCATGGAGCAGATCCTGGTGTTCCCGCTCGCCAAGGGAAACAAGAATCGCGTCAGGGTGACTTTCGGCGTATTCCCGGACCGGGCAGCGGCCGTACAGGCCGCCGAGGGCCTGCCCGCCAAGTACCGGCAGGCATTCGGTCTCGATCCACGCAGCTTCGAGGAGTTGCGGAACGATATCTGAGAGTCCCTGGCGGGCAAAAACCGAATGCTCACAGCTGTTTAGCTTGACTTCCTAATGCTTTGACTGTGTTATGCTTGGATTAGGGGGATTAGTCCGCACAATGGGTTCCAGCCGCAAAGTCCTGGCAGCATCCTTGGCCTTCGTCCTGGCAGGTTGCGGCATGCAACCGCCAAAACCAGCGACCGGCCACATCCGCTCGGAAGAGCAGCCCAGCACCGAGGGGGAGATTCCTCCTGCGGTGCAAATTGCGCCTGTGCTGCCCAAGCCCAGAGCCGTGGCCAAGCCCGAAACCTATAGCGTGGTCGTCAACAACGTGCGGGTGCAGGAGCTTTTGTTCGCCCTCGCGCGCGACGCGAAGCTGAACGTTGATGTGCACCCGGGAGTCACCGGCAACGTCACCCTGAACGCCATCGACCAGACTCTGCCGCAACTGCTGAACCGTATTTCCAAGCAGGTCGATATGCGCTACGAGATGGACGGGCCTAACCTTATGGTGATGCGTGATACGCCACATCTTCGCAATTACCGCATCGACTACGTGAACATAGCGCGCGACAGCCGCAGTCTCGTTTCTCTGTCTACCCAGGTTGCGGGTGGCGGCGCAGCAGGCGGCGGCGCCCCGGGCAGCGGCACCAACTCTACATCGACCATCACCAGCACCTCCAACAATCGGTTCTGGGAAACGCTGATAAACAACATCAAGGACATCCTGCGCGAAACCGACAGGGTGGTGCAAACCACCACTGCCTTGGCACCCCCCCCGCCCACCCCGGCGGCGACGCAGCCCTCGGCTTCCGGTGCCGCGGCAGTGCAGCCCGCGACGACGCCAACCAGCCCACAGACGTCTGCGCAGGGCAGCGAATTTCGCGAGGCCGCGTCGGTGATTCCCAATCCGGAAGCCGGGGTGCTATCCATACGCGCCACCTCGCGCCAGCATGAACGTATCCAGGCCTTCCTCGACCAGGTCATGGCGAGTGCAAAGCGTCAGGTACTGATCGAGGCGACCATCGTCGAGGTATTGCTCAACAACAATTACCAGCGCGGCATAGACTGGTCTCGAATGCGCAGTCCCGGAGGCACCGGATTCCAGTTCCAGCAATCCAGCGTCAACACTCCGGCAGCGATCAGTTCCAACGCATTCATCGCGGGTTACGCGCTTGGCGGTTTCAATTTCACGGCGGCATTGCGGCTTCTCGAGTCTTTCGGCGATGTGAAAGTCCTTTCCAGCCCCAAGATGACGGTCCTGAACAACCACATGGCGACCTTGCGTGTAGCCGACAACGTGGTCTATTTCGAGGTTACAGCGAACACCGTGGCGTCCGCGAATGCGCCTGCGACGACGACCTTCACCACGACCGCTCGGACCGTTCCGATCGGTTTCCTAATGAGTGTTGTTCCGCAGATCAGCGACACTGACACGGTACTGCTCAACCTTCGCCCGACGATTTCCCGGCTGGTGCGCTACGTGTCTGACCCCAATCCCAGCCTTGGCGCAGTGCCGAATCTGGTCCCGGAAACGCAAACCCGCGAGATGGAGTCATTGCTGCGCGTACAAAGCGGTCAGACCGCCGTGCTCGGCGGCCTGATCCAGGACGATGCTCGAAATACTGAAGACGGCATTCCCGGCATAAACAGGGTCCCCGGCCTTGGAGAGTTGTTCAGACAGCGCCAGGATTCAGTGCGCAAGACTGAGCTTGTGATTTTCCTCCGACCGACAGTCATCCGCGACCCGAGCATCGATGGTGACTACCGACGTTTCCGCGACCTCCTGCCTGACGCCGATTTCCTGCGCCGCCCCAATCCGGGCAAGGTGGAGGCCTATGGCGAGCGCCCGGAGCGCTAAGAACTCATGAGCCTTCTGCTCGAAGCGCTGAAGAAAGCCGAAAAGGCCAAGGAAGAGGCGGCTCGGCGTACTGGCTCGGCTAGTTCGGGCGAGTTGCAGCTTGCCGATGATGATCGGCCGCCGCCAGCCGCCGACGACAAGCCGGTTATGACACGCAACGAACTTCCGGACATCACTCGTCCGATGGAGATCAGTTCCGAGGATTTCGCCACACCGACGCGAGAGAGCGAAGCAAGCCGCGATCCGCGGCACTCGGCGGCACAAGGCAAGGACGGCCCCGAGGATAGCGCACCGGCTACCCGCAAGCCGGCGCTCGCCCGCCCGAAGTCGACCGCCACGGTCAATCCCGAGGAGCGTGCTGCAGCGAAAAACGTCTTTGAAGCGAAGTTCAAAGAGCCAAATCCCAAGCTGCCCTTTTACATTACGATGGCCCTGCTAGGGGCGTTCGCGCTTGGGACAGTGGTGTATTTCTGGTACCAGTTGCGCCCCCCACCCGCCTTGGTGAACCCCAATCCCCCCAAGCCCCCGGGCGAGCCGGTGGCGGCCGCGCCGCCGCAGGCTTCAGCCAGCGATGCGAAGCCGCCCGCCGCGGCGCAGGAAAGCGTGGCGCCGCAGGTTCCCGGGCTGGCCAGCAAGCCGGTCGCTGCCTCCACGACCTCTACATCGCCGAGCGCACCAGCCGCAACCACCGGGCCCGCCACTACGTCCGTCCTGGCTGCGGCCAAGCCTGCGGCAGGCACTCCTCCACTCGCCCCTGCCACCGTCGCGCCCCGCCGCGGCGGCGGCGCGACCGGGGATGCCCGTACGCAAGCCGCCGCCCGCGCGCCCGCAGATCCTTCCAAAGTAAGCGTGTCGCGCCCAGCCATGCAGGTCAATCCCAGGCTCGAAGCGGCTTGGAGGGCCTACAACGAAGGCAACCTGCCGGCTGCAAGAGCCGCATACGAGGATGCCCTGCGAGAGGAGCCTGCCAATCGAGACGCCTTGCTTGGCATGGCTGCCGTCGAAGTACGCAGCCGCAGGCTGGAGCGTGCGGAGGCCTTGTATCAAAGGCTGCTGGACGCCGATCCCAGGGACGCACATGCACAGGCGGGCCTGCTTGCATTGCGGGGGCAGATGGTTGAACCGGTGCAGATCGAATCCCGGGTCAAGAGCCTCTTGGCGAACGACCCCGATTCGCACGTTCTACACTTTACGCTCGGAAACCAGTATTCCCAGCAAGGCCGATGGGCGGAAGCGCAGCAGTCCTATTTCAAGGCCTATTCCGCCGACCCTGAAAACGCTGATTTCGCCTACAACCTGGCCGTCAGCCTGGATCAGTTGCGGCAGCGCAAGCTTGCGCTCGAATACTATCGACGGGCACTTGCCCTTGCGCAGCAACGCTCCGGCAGCTTCGACCAGTCTCTTGCACGCAATCGCGTGCAGGAACTTTCTCGCTGACAGACTCTGACGTTTTTTCCCGCCGGCAGGCGGGGTATCATGGTGAGAGCATGAATTCGCCCACCAATCCCCAAGCCAAGCGCCACATCGGACAGATCCTCATCGATCAGGGCATCCTGACCGAGGATCAGTTGCGCATCGCCCTGCTCGAGCAGATGAAGTCCCATCTGCCGGTCGGCAGACTGCTGGTGCAACTCGGCTTCGTCTCCGAAGCGACGTTGCGCGACGCGCTCTCCGAGAAGCTCGGCCTGCAACCGGTCGATCTTGCGCACATCATCGTTGACCCGTCAGCGCTCAAGATGGTGCCCCGGGACATGGCTCGCCGCTACCGGATCTTCCCTGTCGCACTGGACCGTCAGGCAAAAAAATTCATCGTTGCGCTGTCCGACCCGAACAACATTGTCGCCATCGATCAGTTGCGCGCCCATCTCAAGGGCGAGCTCGAGATCGAGCTGCGGCTGGCGGGGGACTCCGAGGTAGACCGGGCGATCGAGCAGTACTACGGCCATGAGTTCTCGATCGACGGCATCCTTCGCGAGATCGAGACCGGCGAGGTCGACTATGCGACCATGTCCGACGGCGATGAGTACAGCCAGCCCGTCGTTCGGCTAATCTCCGCGCTGCTCGCGGACGCCGTGGAGCGCGGCGCTTCGGACATACACTTCGAACCCGAGCAGAACTTCCTGCGCATCCGTTACCGCATCGACGGCGTGCTCCGGCAAATCCGCTCCCTGCACAAGACCTACTGGCCCGCGATGGCAGTGCGCTTGAAGGTCATGTCGAAGATGAACATCGCGGAAACGCGCGCCCCGCAAGACGGCCGCATTTCGGCGACCATGGCTGGCAGGGTGGTGGATTTCCGCGTTTCCAGCCTGCCGACCACGCACGGCGAGAACCTGGTCCTGCGCATTCTGGACCGCCAGAAGGGCATCGTGCCCCTCGAAAAGCTCGGTCTGGACGAACTTCAGCTAGACCTGCTCCGCAGGATGATCGCCAGGCCGGAAGGAATCATTCTCGTCACCGGACCGACCGGCAGCGGCAAGACCACCACGCTGTACTCGATCCTGAATCACATCAACTCCGACGGCATCAACATCATGACGCTGGAGGATCCTGTCGAGTACCCGATGACGCTGATACGCCAGACTTCCGTGGCTGAGTCGGCAAAACTGGACTTCGCCAACGGTATCCGCGCTCTGATGCGTCAGGATCCGGATGCCATCCTGGTCGGCGAGATCCGCGATGAAGACACGGCAGAGATGGCGTTTCGCGCCGCCATGACCGGTCATCAGGTCTATTCGACGCTGCACACGAACTCCGCCGTAGGCGCGATCCCGCGTCTCCTCGACATTGGCATCGTGCCGGACATCATGGCCGGAAACATGATCGGCATCATCGCCCAGCGCCTGGTGCGCAAGTTGTGCCGCACCTGCAGACAGGCCTATGACCCGGACGTGCGCGAGCGCCGCCTGCTCGGACTCAGCCCGACCGAACCAGCGACCCTTTACCGTTCAGTCGGTTGCGAACAATGCGACTATCAGGGGTACAAGGGTCGCCAGGGGATACTCGAGATCCTCAAGATCGATGGCGGGACGGACGAACTGATCGCGCGTCGCGCCACGACTCGTGAAATACTCACGGCTGCGAAGGCCAGCGGGTTCCGCACGCTGGCTGAGGACGGCGTACGGCTGGTGCGCGCCGGCGTGACCAGCATCGACGAACTCACTCGCGTGGTCGACGTCACCGACCGTATGGCCTGACGGCCGGACTGCGCACAGAGGAAGGAAGATCGCCGGCCATGCCTCTGTACACCTACAAGGCCATCGACGCGCAGGGGAAATCCGTTCTCGGACGCGTCGATGCGGTCAACGTTTTCGATCTCGAGCAGCGCCTGTCTCGCATGGGGCTGGATCTGGTATCCGGCGCGCCTACGCGTCAGATAAGCCGCGTGATAGGCGGAGCCAAAGTCAGCCGACAGGACCTCATCAATTTCTGCTTCCATCTCGAGCAACTGTCGACCGCAGGCGTGCCGATCGTCGAAGGTCTGGCGGACCTGCGCGACAGCGTCGAGAATCCGCGCTTCCGCGAAGTCGTAGGCGGCATGATCGAAATGATCGAAGGGGGTCGCAGCCTGTCGCAGGCGCTTGCCGATTTTCCAGAGGTGTTCAGCAAAGTGTTCGTATCCCTGATTCGCTCCGGCGAGCAGACCGGTCGCCTCTCCGAGGTGCTCAAGAGCCTGACCGAGTCCATCAAATGGGAAGACGAACTTGCAGCGCAGACCAAGAAGCTGCTGATGTATCCCGCGTTCGTCGGTGGCACGGTGATGCTGGTCACATTCTTCCTGATGATCTATCTGGTCCCGCAGATGGTCGGGTTCATACGCAACATGGGCCAGGAACTGCCTCTGCAGACTGTGATCCTGATCCATGTCTCGAATTTCTGCGTCAACTTCTGGTGGCTGATTCTCGTCACGCCGCCCGCGATTTTCTTCGGTCTGCGCTTTGCCGCCAGAACCAATCCGGCGGTGGCATTCGCGCTCGATCGTTACAAGCTGGAACTGCCGGTGATCGGCCCGATTCTGCGCAAGATCATCATTTCGAGATTCACCGCCAGCTTCGCCATGATGTACGCGTCCGGCATCACGGTGCTGGACACCATTCGCAGTTCCGAGGAGACGATAGGCAATCTGCCGCTTGAACGTGCCCTGCGCATTGCCGGCCAGCAGATCGCCGAAGGCAAGAACATGACGCTGGCTTTCCAGGACGTGGGCCTGTTTCCGCCTCTGGTGATCCGCATGCTCAAGGTCGGTGAGCAGACCGGTGGCCTGGACACCGCCCTACTGAACGTAAGCTACTTCTACAACCGCGAGGTGCGCGAGTCGATCGGAAAGCTGCAAGCAATGATCGAACCAGCATTGACGGTCGTGCTCGGCGCGATCCTGGGCTGGGTGATGGTGTCAGTGCTCGGCCCTGTGTACGACACGATCAGCAAGATGAAGTTCTGATACTTCCATGTCCGACATTCGCCTTCTCTACTTCACCTCTCAGGACCACCGGGTATACCGGTGGCGCGGCAGCCGCATCGAGCTCGAGGCCAGCTTTCCTGCGGACGCGACCGACCTGGGCGATTTCTCCGCGTTCGCGAAGTCCACCGGCACCAGCAGGTACTACGTCCTGGCCGATCTGGCCGGAGAGGACTTCCACGAAGAAACCATACCCTGGCTGCGCGGCTCCGATCGCGAGGCCGTGATACATCGCCGCCTCGCGCAGCGTTATCGGGACACCCGGCTGGCCGCGACAAATTCGCTCGGCGCGGTCGCCGGTGAACGCCGCAACGAGCGCGTCCTGCTTGCATCGTTCACCAACACTCAGCAGTTTTCCCCTTGGCTGGATGCGCTGTCCGAAGCCGGCGCTCGGCTTGCGGGAGTCTATTCAGCGCCTTTTCTCGCCCCCGCCCTCGCAGCAAAACTGAGCGCAAAACTGGGTACACGTTCGAACCGCATTTTTCTCGTTTCGCTGAACAGCTCCGGCTTGCGACAGAGCTATGTGGAGGACGGGCAACTTCGCTTCTCGCGGCTCGAGCGTACAGTCGAGATGGGGCCGGAGGCGCTCTCTGCGTTCGTTCGCTCCGAGACGCTCAGGCTGTATCAGTACCTCGGCAGTCTGCGCGTGCTGCCCCGTGAAGGACCACCGATCACGGCCATCATCATCACCCCGCCAGGGCAGCAGCCGGCGTTCGAAAACGCCCTGAGTTCCGACGGCCGCTTGACGTTCCGCACCATCGACCTGACCGAAGCGGCACGTGCCATCGGACTGAAGCAGGCCGAGGGAGCGAACGCGGAGCAGTTGTACCTGCACCTCACCGTCAAGAAGACGCCCGAGGCACAATTCGCCCGCAGCGAAGACAGGCGCACGTATCTGCTTTGGCAACTGCAGCGCGGGATCGTCTTCGCCGGCGCCGCAGGATTCGCCGCCTGCGCAATCTATTCTGGCGCCAAGTGGCTGGATGTCATGACGCTACGCGAGCAGGTCAATCAGCAGGTCCAGCAGGCGCGTACCGCGACCCGCGAGTACGAACGCATCACATCCGCGTTCCCAGTCACCCAAACAAGCACTGACAATCTGAAGGTTACGGTCGGCGAGTTCCAGAAGATAGCCGCGCGGACCGCGTCTCCAGAACCTGCCTTCGTCCACCTTTCCAAGGCGCTGGAACAATTCCCACAGATTGAGCTGGATGGGCTGGTCTGGCGCATCGACCGGCCGGTGCCGATCAAGCCCACCCCGGGAACCACTCCGGCGACTCCCGCACCGGGAGCCGTTGCGAAGCCGGCAACCGCGACGGATGCATCCCTTTTTCTCGACATCTCGGGACGCGTCACCGCGGCGCAGCGCTCCGACTACCGCGCGATCACGGCTCAGGTGCAGCGCTTCGCCAACGCCCTTGCCGCCGATCCAGCCTATCAGGTTGTGCAAACCCAACTGCCCTTCGACATTACGCCCGAAGGCACGCTGTCTGGCGACATTGGCGACAATCAGGGCGGCGACGTGCCTCGCTTCGGCATTACATTGGCGCGCAGGCTCGAGAAATGAGGCTCTCGTCCGCAGAGTTGCGCAAGCTTGCCCTGCCTCTGATCCTCGCGACCCTGGCACTCGGGGCCGGCGCCGCGCTGATCTGGTACTCGGAACAACAGGTGTTGCGCGCCAACTCCGCCGTCCTCGCCGCTCGCACCGAACGGAATCAGAGTCGGGAGAAGCTCGCGAGGATCAGCGAGGAAGAGCGCGAGGTACGTGAAAAGATCGAAATTTATCGACGTCTGGCAGAGACGCGCGTCCTCGGTGCCGAGCGCCGTCTGGAATGGATAGACTCCATCCAGCGCATACGCACCAGCCGCGAACTGCTCGATCTTCGCTACCGGATCGAACCGCAAAGGCTGCTCCACTCCGCACCAGGAAAATCCGGAAACGTCGACCTAAACTCCAGTTCGATGAAGGTCGAGCTGGCCCTCCTGCACGAGGGCGATCTGCTAGCGTTCCTCGCAGACCTGCGTGAAGCGGGCAACGCCTACGTGTCCGTGCGCCGCTGCAGCCTGTCGCGAACCGGCACCGGTGCCGCAGCGCAGCCTGGAACGACGCTGGCGCCCCGACTGCGCGCCGACTGTCTGATCGATCTGATCACCATCATGGACCGGGGGGCGAAGCTGTGAGGAAGTTGCCTGTGCTGCTGGTCGCCACGTTTGCATGCGCACCGTGCGCACCGCTGCAAGCGGAGGAACTGGGACGGCTGTTCTTCGCCCCCGAGCAGCGCAACGCCCTGGATGCCCGTCGCAGGGCTCGCATCCCGGACAAACCCGCGACGACGGCAATCGAGTCGCCGCTGACCAACGTCAACGGCTTCGTTTCGCGCAGCAACGGCAAGTCGACTGTCTGGATCAACGGCGAAGCAATGACCGAGGGCTCGCAGCCCGAAGGGGTCCAGGTTCATCCGCGACGCAACGATGCCAGCCGGGTGACAATCGGCATCGGCGAATCGGAGACCCAGGTCGATCTTAAGGTAGGCCAATCCTTTGATCGGGCCACCGGCGAAGTTCGCGACGCCCTCCAGGGGGGGGCTGTGCGCATCACCCGGCCGAAACGACCACCGCAATGAGGACTGTGCCGCGTGACCGTCGCTCGCAGCGCGGTGTCGCCCTCATTTTCCTGATGACCATCGTGGTTCTCGCCACGTCTTGGATGATGGTCTCAGCAGTGAAGAATGCGAGCTCACGATCCGCTCCGGCGTTGCAGGCGCAAAACGCCCAGGTACTTGCACAGGCCAAGGCGGCGCTGCTCGCCTTCGTCATTACCAGCGCAGCGACCTCCAACACCGGCTCGCCCTATTACAAGAACCCGGGCCGCTTCCCCTGCCCGGAAGACCCGGCCAACGCCGGCAGCGCAACCAACGCCGGCACCTCGGCATCCAATTGCGACACGCTCCCCTATATCGGCCGCCTGCCCTGGAAGACGCTGGGTATCGAGCAGCCTCGCGACGCCGCGGGCGAGCCGCTCTGGTATGTGCTTTCGGCCGGCTTCAACGGCGATTCCGCGACGCTCAAGATCAACAGCAATTCCTCGGGTCAGCTTGCCCTGAACGGCGTGTCGAACCACGCGGTGGCGCTGATCATCGCTCCAGGAGCCGCAATCAGTCTGACGCCCAATTCGGCCCAGCAGGCGGCTGGATGCACCGCACGCACCCAACGGCGCGACGCCACCTTTGCCTCGACACCGGATTATCGCGACTACCTCGAGTGCCAGAACGCGAGCAATCCTGTAGATGCCAGTTTCGTCAGCGAAGTCACCGGCAATACCGCCAATCCGGTGTTCAACGATCAGCTCATCTCCATAACCTCCGCAGAGCTCATGCCCGCGCTGGAGGCCGTTGTGGCCAAGCGCATCGAAACCGACATTGCGCCGGTTCTGCAGGGCATCTATACGGCATCGGGATGGGGAACCGCGAGCAACCCCCTGTTCCCTTATGCGGCTCCGTTTGCGGATCCGTCCGCCGCCGACTACAAGGGCACAGCCGGCACCACGCAGGGACTACTGCCACTTGTGCGTTCCACTGGCTGCAGCGGTGCAGCCTGCGACGCCACCTTCGTGAGCTGGAAGACTTCGCCCGCACCCACCGTCTCGCGCAACAGCGGCGCATCCTTGTATACGACCAGCACCTCCACACGCGCTCCCGTCGATCCCAGCTGCTCCGCCACCACGACGAACGTCACCTGTGTGTTCTATACGGCGAGCGGATCGATGAATGTGGAAGTTCGCGCAACAGCTCAGAATGTTGCGATGGCCCTCAGGACGCTGGATTCCGACGGCGCATTCACCGGACTTACGGGTACCGGCGCAACCGGCAGCTTCAATACCGACGGTTCGGCCCTCATTTCGCTGGACGGTGACGCCGGCAGCGGCACAGCCGCAACCTGCACGTTTCTTGGCTTCTTCAACGTCTCCTGTCGCAGGCGTGCGGTCACCGTCCCGATCACCAGCGTGCTCGCGGACCATTACGTGCTGAACTCCTCGGACGCCGGTGTCGGCTGGTTTACGGCAAACGACTGGCACACCCTGACGTATTACGCCTACAGCCCGAACTTCTCGGCCAACGTGACGACGCGCTCGTGCACCGATTCGGGTACACCCACCTGCATGCAGGTCGCCAACCTCACGCCAGCCAACAAGCAGCGCGCCCTGTTGGTGCTCGCCGGCCGACCGCTCAGCGGCGCCGCTGCGGGCGCTTCCTGCGCATCCTCCGCTCAGACGCGCCCTGCCGGCAGCGCCAACTCATATCTGGAATGTGACACCGCCAGCGGCATCAGCAATTTCGACGGTGACCTGAGCTTCGCCAAAGGCCGCTACTCCAGCGCTTTCAACGACCGCATCGTGGTCGTGAGCCAGAACCCCTGAGCGAGCGCAGATCATGATTCGTCCGATCCGCGGCTTCACCCTGGTCGAAATGGCCGTGGTGCTGTTCATCGTCGGCCTGCTGATGGTGGGCATGATGTTCACGCTGACCGCGCAGATCGAGTTGCGCAACGCCGAGGAGACCCGACGCAGGCTGGAGGAGGCGCGTGAGGCGCTGCTGTCCTACGCAATCGCCAATGGTCGCCTGCCCTGTCCGGCCATCACGCCGACGGGCACCAACGACGGCCTCGAGGCACCCGTCGGCGGCGGAGCCTGCACCAACTACACTTCAGGCTTCCTGCCCGCCCGGACTCTGGGGTTGGGCGGCGCCGACAGCACCGGCATTGCCGTGGATGCCTGGAACAACCGGATCCGCTACATCGTGTCGAGCGGCTCCAGCCCGCATTTCACCAACGCCACCACACTCCGCTCGAATGGCCTCGCCACGCTGCCCACGACCCTGAAGATCTGTTCGACCGCGACGGGCATCTCGGCAAGCGCGTGTTCCGGAACCGCAACCTATGTGGTGGACAGCAGCACCTCGATTGCCGCGATAGTGTTCTCGACCGGGAAGAACGGCAACGTGACGCCCACCAGCGCCGACGAGCTCGCCAATCTGGATAACAACGCGACCTTTGTAAGCCGCACACCCACGCCTGCCGATTCCTCCAGCGGCGCCTTCGACGACCAGTTCGCCTGGATCACCGCGCCAGCCCTGTACGGTCGACTCGTGTCCGCCGGCATCCTGCCCTAGTCGCGCGAGGCGCCCTCCGGGCGCGCCACGGGTCCACTGAGCGCAAACCGCACCTGGCCTTGGACATTGCTCTCCAGCTCGAGCATGTAGCCGCAGCTCTCTGCCTGCCGTGCCGCCTGGTAAAGACCGATGCCCAGCCCTGAACGCGAGCGCACCGGCGCGCGCAGGATCGAACCCTCCATCTCGGCTGGCACGACAGCGCCTGAATCGCAGACACTGAAATGAAAATCGCGTTCGCAACTCAGCGTGCAGCGGATCTCCACCGACGGGTCGGTCTGCCGCTTGCCCAGCGCGTTCTGCAGGAGATTGTCGGCAACGCTGTCGGCCAACGAACGGGGAATCTCCAGCCCGGGACGCAATCCGTTCGCCTCGAACTCCACGCCTCGGGGCGAGTACTCGCGCTGCAGACGTTCCCACCAATCCTGGACGGAAGTCGCCTCGTCGCTTTGTGACTGTGGTCTCTGCAGTTTGTCCAGGGTCGCCGACAGGCGCTGTGCAATCACCGGCAGCTGGCGATTGATCAGCGCCCGCAACTCCGCCGAGTACTCGCGTCCCGGTGAACTGGTCGCCATCGACACAATCACGTTCAGGGATTGCAGCAGGTTCTTGACGTCGTGAGTGACACGCGCCCCGGTCTCGTGGACAGCCTGCACGTAGCTCTGTTCCTGCAGTTTTCGTTCACGCAGCTTGGCCACGTAGAACTCGGCCAGCAGCTGTCCGAGCAGATGCAGATGCCAGTGCAGGGCCGGGCTGGTCTTGTGCATCGAGTAGATGGTGAGTGCAACTTCGTCGTTCACGAAGTCCACCGGAAATGCCGTCATGCGACCATGCTCGCCCTTGCCGGCCGCCGTTCCCCACTTCGCGCCGCTGACCCAGGGCAGGCGCACCAGCCCGGAGACGCCCTCTGCCAGGAAACGCTCCGGCCGCGACTCCACCTGGGAAAGCTCCGCCAGAAAGTACAACCACTTTTCCAACGGCAGGCCGATCGAGAACAGATAGCGCGAGAAGAAGACGTTCAGGCCGGCGAATCCGGTGCGTGGATTCCAGGCCAGACCGATCGCGAACATGGTGCCGGAAATCAGAAACACCGTGTACGTCAGCGCCTCCAGGTAGCTCATGCGCCCCAGCGTCATGAAAGTGAAGCTGCCCAGGATCACCACGCCCAGCACCAGCATCAGGAAGATGCTGTAGAAGAAGTCGATCACCTGCGGCGCCTCGGGCGGGTCGGGCTCGGCGGGAATCAGGATCAGTGCGACGAAGAGCGCAGGCAGGCCGTATTCGGCCGCAGTCCGTACCTCGGCCGAGATCTCCCGACTGGGTGCGATATCCGGAAGGATCACGATCGCAAGCAACGCGATGAGGTACAGCACCACCAACAGGTAGTAGCGCCTCTGCCACGGCGCCTGGTGCATGAACACCTTGCCGCCGACCAGACCCGCGAGCACGCACACCCAGAACACCAGCAGCCACGGACTGAGCCAGAGAACGACCGCGGCCGCGCCCAGGCCGATCAGCGAGACCTGAGTCGCGGACACCTGGTGCTCCCCGCGCAGAAACGGCTGCCAGATCAGCAGCAGGCCCAGATGCGCCAGCAACAACGGCCTCGCCCACACGTCGGCTACGCCGCGCAACGCGACAACGTGCAGCAGCACGAGCATCGCAACCACGACGAACCGCCAATAGCGCTGCGAAACGCCGAGCGCGAACAGGGCGAGACGATTCGAGGTCGCAGCGGGTTGAGTCTCGGCTTGCATCCTTCACGTGCCGCGTCTAGTCTTGCGGCGATGGGAAAACCGGGCGATGCCGTGGCGGGGAGCATCTTACATTGGGTGCAGGTGCGATGCCCGCCGCTCTGACGCTCGCACGATTCGTGCTCCTCGAGGCGCGCCGCACGGGGCTTCCGTGGCTGGTCCTGGCCGCCCTCGCCGCCGGCATCGGTCTCGCCGGATTCGTATCCCAGCTCGCGCTGACCGAAAGTGCCGCCCTGCAGGCCGGCGTGCTGGCCGCCTATTTCCGCCTCTGCGCGATCTTCCTGACGGCCATGTTCGTGGTTACCAGCATCGTGCGGGAGACCGCCGACAAGGGAACCGAACTGCTGCTTTCCTTGCCGATCTCCAGCACCGAGTACTACCTGGGGAAGCTGGCCGGTTTCGCGGCATGCGGAACGGCGATCGCCGCCGTGTTCTCGCTGGCACTGCTGCTTTGGGCCTCTCCGCAAGGCGTCGCCGCCTGGTTCGTCTCCCTCGCCCTCGAGACCACTTTGGTTGCCGGCCTCAGCCTGTTTTTCGTCATAGGCCTGGGGCAGGTCGTTCCCGCGCTGGCCGCGACCGCAGGCCTGTACCTGCTCGCGCGTCTGATGGGCACGATACAGACGATCTCGCGCGGCCCTTTGTCAGACGATACCGGAATCATGCAGCGCCTCGCGTCCTGGGCGGTCGACGGGGTGGCGCTTCTGCTGCCTGCGCTGGACGCTGCCACGCGAACCGCTTGGTTGCTCTATGCGCCGCCTGACGCCGGGGAGTTCGTGCGCGTGCTCGCCTCTCTGCTGCTCTACGGCGGCCTGACCACTGCGGCGGGACTGTTCGACCTCTACAGACGCAATCTCTGATGCATGCGCATCGCCCGCTCGTCGGTGTTCCTGTCTGGGTCCTCGCAACGCTCGCCGTCAGTCTGGCACTGCAGATCGGCTGGAAAGCCGGACAACGTCCGGATCCGCCGGCGGCCAGCGACCTGCCCGCCGCTCCGCGAGAGAAAGTCCTGCGACTGGCCGCGCTGGGAGAGCCCGAAACGGCGGCGCGCCTGGGCATGCTCTACCTGCAGTCGTTCGATTTTCACGCCGGCAATCGCATCGCCTATCGAGAACTCGACTACGGCCGGCTCATCGAATGGCTCGATGCCCTTCTGGCGCTCGATCCCCGCAGTCAGTACCCATTGTTCTCAGCGGCCAGGATCTACGCCGAAGTGCCCGACGAGGCTCGTCAACGACGCATGCTTGAATTCATACACCGGCAGTTCCTCGCCGACCCCGAGACCCGCTGGCCCTGGATGGCGCATGCCGCTCTGGTCGCCAAACACCGCCTCAACGATCTCCCTCTGGCCCGGCGCTACGCGCAAGCCGTGGAGCGCATGACCCGCTCCGCAAGCATCCCGCTGTGGGCCCGGCAGATGGAAATCTTCATCCTCGAAGACATGAACGAGTTGGAAGCCGCGAAGATCATGCTCGGCGGGCTGCTGGCGAGCGGCAAGATCGAGGATCCTGCGGAACGAAAATTCCTCGAACAACGACTGCTCCAGATGCAGGAGGCGGCCGGAAATCGGCACACGGCACCGAATGCAGCGTCAGACAAAAAGTAAAAGACTGTTGGAATTCCGACGAAAATGACGGAATTTCGTCACTCCCCTGAGAGTTTTTCACTGTTTTTCGTGATTTAATACACAGAATCGGCTGGCATGAGACTTGCGACAGGGCTCATGCCTTTCCGTGCAAAACCAGGAGCCAGGACATGAAGAAAACGCAGCAGGGTTTCACATTGGTCGAGATCGCGATCGTGCTGGTCATCATCGGGCTGCTGCTGGGCGGCATCCTGAAGGGCCAGGAAATGATCATCCAGGCCAAGATCAAGAACGCCATGGCGGACTTCTCCGGCATTTCGGCGGCTTACCACGGCTATCAGGATCGTTACCGTGCCATCCCGGGTGACGACCGCAACGCAGCCACGCGCTGGACCGCCCCCACGGCCGCGACGGCCGGGGACGGCAACGGCATCGTTGCAGGCACCTACAACAACGCCGGTGCGGCATGCGCCGTGGGCGTCGAGGCCTGCAGCTGGTGGGATCACCTGCGCCGCGCCGGTTTCGTGGCCGGCAACGGCGTGGACAACCCGACCAACGCCTTCACTGGCAGGATGGGCGTGCAGACCGGCGACGGCGCCGCCACCCCGGCCACGGCCTTGGGCGGCTTCGCGGGACTGATCATCTGCTCGGCGAACATCCCGGACAAGGTGGCGATCGCCATCGATACGCAGATGGACGACGGCCTGATCGGCACCGGCACGGTACGCGGCCAGGCGCAGACCGCGCCGAACCCGGCCATCAACGCCGCCTCGGCCACCACCGAATACGCGGAAACGGGCACCAACATCTACACGCTCTGCCGTTCGCTGTAAGCGTTTCCCAGCCCTGAAAAAGCCGGCCCAGAGCCGGCTTTTTCATTTCTGCATCGCATCGGACGCTTCCGATCGCGGCGCTCAGCCCTGCAACAACCGGATCTCCGCGGCAGCCAGCAGTTCCGGCACGCCCAGCAACACCACCACGTCGTTCGGCTCCAGGCGCAAGTCGGGCACGGGTGCGAGTTTGCCTTCACCCAACCTGCGCAACGCCTTGACCTGCACGCCGATTTCGGCAAATCCGAGATCGCCAAGCTTGCGTCCCGCCGCCCAGGCCCCCGTTGTCAGCGTGACCGAATGCAGGCGAGGCTGCGTACCCTCCACCGCATCGGAATCTTCGCTGGCGCCGTGAAACAGGCCACGCAACAAGCCGTAGTGCTCGTCGCGCACAGTGCGCAATCTGCGCATCACGCGGGAGAGCGGTATGCCTATCCACACCAGCGTGTGCGAAGCAAGCATCAGCCCCGACTCCAGAGCCTCGGGTACGACCTCCGAGGCTCCGGCAGCGTGCAGGCGCTCGATCTCGGCCTCGTCGCGCGCGCGAACGATCACGGGTACCGCGGGATTCAGCGCATGGATATTGGACAGGACGCGCACCGCCGCCGACGCATCGGCGAATGTCACCACCACCGCCGCCGCGCGCGATATGCCGGCGGCGACCAGCGCCTCGCGGCGGGAGCAATCGGCGAACACCACCGTGTCACCCGCCAGCGCCGCATCGCGCACCCGCTCGGGATCCAGATCCAGCGCGATGTAGCGCACCCCCTCGGCATCGAGCAGACGCGCCAGTCGCTGCCCGTTGCGGCCGTAACCGAGGATCACCACGTGCTTGTCGGTCTCGATGGACTGAACCGCTATGCGGTGCAGGTCCAGGGAACGCATCATCCACTCGGACGCCGAAAGACGCAGCACGATCCGGTCGCTGGCCGAAATCAGGAACGGGCTGGCAAGCATGGAAAGGATCATCGCCGCCAGCACCGACTGCAGCGCATCCTCGGAAACGAAGCCGAACGCCCCCGCATGCGCCAGCACGACGAAGCCGAACTCGCCGGCCTGCGCCAGCGAAAGCGCAGTGCGCAGCGCCGTACCCGGGCGGGCGCCGAGCAGCCGCGACAGCAGGGCGATCAACCCGAACTTCAGGCCGACGATGAGCAGCATTGCGACCAGCACCAGCCACCAGTTCTGCGCCACGACGCTGACGTCCAGCATCATGCCCACAGTGACGAAAAACAGGCCGAGCAGGATGTCTCGGAACGGCTTGATGTCCTCTTCGACCTGGTAGCGGTATTCGGTTTCAGAAATCAGCATGCCGGCCAGGAAAGCGCCCAGCGCGAGCGACAACCCGGCGAGCGAGGTCAGGTAAGCGAGCCCCAGCGTGATGAACATGACGTTGAGAACGAACAGTTCCGTGGAGCGCCTTCGCGCCACCAAGTGGAACCAGCCGCGCATCAGTCGCGGGCCCAGCAGGAGCAGCACGCCGAGCACGACCGCCGCCTTCAGCAGGGCCAGTCCCACCGCGACGCCCATCTCTCCGGGCGGCCGCCCCAGCGCCGGGATCAGGATCAGCAGCGGCACCACGGCCAGGTCCTGGAACAGCAGCACACCGATGATCTCGCGGCCGTGCGGCGTGTCCAGCTCGAGTCGCTCGGCAAGCAGCTTGGAGACGATGGCCGTGGACGACATCGCCACCGCCCCGCCGAACACGAAGCTCGCCTGCCAGGTGGCCCCCAGCGCCAGCCCGGCCGCCATGCCCAGCGCCCCGGTGCCAAGCACCTGGGCCAGACCCAGACCGAAGACCAAGCGCCGCATCACCCGCAGCCGCGGCAGACTGAACTCCAAGCCGATGGAAAACATCAGGAACACCACGCCGAACTCGGCCAGGTGGCGAGTCTCGCTGGTGTCCGGGATCAGCCCCAGCGCATGCGGGCCCAGCGCCACGCCGGTGACCAGATAGCCCAGCATCGGCGGCAACTGCAGACTGCGGAACGCGACCACGGCGAACACCGCGCACGCGAGGAGCACGAGCACCGGCTGCAGAGAGACGTTGGCGGCTTCCATGCGAGGGGAAATGAAGGCCTTCGGATATACTTGCCGACTATGATAAGCGCTGCTCCCAAGTCCGGCCACGGCTCTTTCGAGTCCCCCGCCAGCAGCGGGTCGCTGGCACTCGCGCGCCGGGTGCTGGAGATCGAGGCAGACGCCGTGCGCGCGCTGATCGAGCGCGTCGACGACCGATTTCTTGACGCCGTGCAGCTGATTCTGGCCTGCACCGGACGAGTGGTCGTCAGCGGAATCGGCAAATCCGGGCATATCGCGCGCAAGATCGCCTCGACGATGGCCAGCACGGGTACCGCCGCGTTCTTCGTCCATCCGGCCGAGGCCAGCCACGGCGACCTCGGCATGGTCAGGCCGGAAGATGTGCTGGTCGGCATTTCGCACTCGGGCGAATCCGGCGAGTTGCTGTCCATCGTGCCGCTGCTCAAGCGCCAGGGCGCCAAGCTGATCGCCATCACCGGGGACGCGCAATCTTCGCTGGCGCGCGGGCCGACGTGCATCTGGATGCCGGCGTCGCACAGGAAGCCTGCCCGCTGAATCTGGCGCCCACGGCGAGCACCACGGCGGCGCTGGCCCTGGGCGATGCGCTTGCGGTGGCCTTGCTCGACGCGCGCGGCTTCTCCGCCGACGATTTCGCCCGCTCGCATCCCGGCGGCACGCTGGGCAGGCGCCTGCTCACGCACGTCGCCGACGTCATGCGCTCGGGTACGGCCGTGCCCAGCGTGCCGGCCAGCGCCACGCTCTCCGAAGCGGTCATGGAGATCACGCGCAAGGCGCTGGGCATGACCGCGGTGCTGGACGCCGCCGGCCTGCTGGTGGGCATCTTCACCGACGGCGATCTGCGGCGCGCACTCGACCGCCTTCCCGACCTGCGCAGCGCGCCCGTCGCCGGCCTGATGACCGCCGCACCGCGCACCATCTCGCCGCATGCGCTCGCCGTCGAGGCGGTGGAACTGATGGAGCGCCATCGGGTCAATCAACTGCTGGTGGTCGACGCAGATGGCGCATTGGTCGGCGCGCTGAACATGCACGACCTGTTCCGCGCCAAGGTGGTCTGATGGACGCCGCGCTCGATCGCGCCCGGGCCGTGCAACTGATGGTGTTCGACGTCGACGGCGTACTGACCGACGGCCGCCTGTACTACAACGACGCCGGCGAGGAACTGAAGGCCTTCTGCACCCTCGACGGACACGGCATCAAGATGCTGATGGGCAGCGGCGTCCGGACCGCGATCCTCACCGGCCGCAGCTCCGGAGTGGTCGCCCATCGCGCGCGCAACCTCGGCATAGCCCACGTGCTGCAGGGCGTGCAGGACAAGGGTACCGCCCTGATCGAACTCGCGCGCGCGCTCGGCGTCGAGCCTGCGCAGTGCGGCTACATGGGTGACGACGTCATCGACCTGCCGGCGATGCGTCGCAGCGGTTTCGCAGCGGCACCGCACGAGGCTGCCGACATCGTGCGCAGCCACGCCCATTACGTCGCCACCCGACCGGCAGGCGCAGGCGCCGCGCGCGAGGTGTGCGAGCTGGTGCTGCGCGCCCAGGGCAAACTCGATGCGGCGCTCGCGCCCTACCTGGCCTGAGGTCCGCCCATGCGCCTGGCCGCCACCCGAATGTTTCCGATGCTGCTGATGCTGGCGCTGGCCCTGCTCACGTTCTGGCTGCAGCGCGCGGTGCTCGACGAGGACCAGCACCCCGCGCTGCGCCGTCACGATCCCGATTACATCGTCGAGAACTTCACCATCGTAAATTTCAGCGCGCAGGGACTGGCCGAGTCGACGCTGGCCGGACGCCGCATGGTGCACTTCCCTGACGACGACTCGACAGAGCTTCTGGCCCCGCGCCTGGTGCAGACCAAGCCGGATCGGCCGCGCATGACACTGACCTCGGACCGCGGCGCGCTCAGCCAGGACGGCGAGGACGCCTTCCTGTACGACAACGTGCTGCTGGTGCGGGACGCCTCGCCCGAGCAGCCGGAAATGCGCATGACCTCGAGCTTTCTGCACGTGGTGCGCGAACGCTCGCTGATCCGCTCGGATCGCGAAGTCGCGATGCGCGAGGAAGGCCGCACCCTGACCGGGCGCGGTCTGGAGTACAACAGCGACACAAGACAGATGTACCTGCGCGAGCGCGTGCGCGGAACCTTCGAACCGAGGAAGAATTGACTCCAGCCCACACCCGATCCGGACGGCCGAACGCCCTGCGCGCTGCGGCATTGGCCCTTATCCTGCTGCCCGCTGCGGCACTGGCCGAGAAGGCCGACAAGGACAAGCCCACGCAGATCGAAGCCAACCGCATGAGCTCGGACGACGCCCGCCGCATGAGCATCTTCGAGGGCAACGTGGTCCTCACCAAGGGGACCATACGCATCGTCGCCGACCGCATCATCGTGCGCCAGGACGTCGACGGATTTCAGATATCCACGGCCACCGGCGCGCCGGCGAAGTTCCGCCAGAAGCGCGAGGGCAAGGAAGAATGGATCGAGGGCGAAGGCATGCGCATCGAGATCGACGACAAGGCCGAGAAGGTGGAGTTGCGCGAACGCGCCGTGCTGATACGCGACAAGGACGAGGTGCGCGGAGACATCATCGATGTCGACACGCGTTCGGAGTTCTTCACCGTGACTTCGGGCAAGAGCGCCGTCACCAGCGCCAATCCGCAGGGCAGGGTGCGCGCCGTGATTCAGCCCAAGAACAAGCCCGAGGACGCCGTGCCCGGGACCTCGCCCGCGGCAGCACCTGCTGTGCCCGCAGCACCCTCCGCCCCGTCTGCGGCGCCCAGGAAGTAGGCGTGCGCCGGACGAGACGATGAGCGTACTTTCGGCGGAGAACCTGCGCAAGCGCTACAAGTCTCGCACCGTGGTGCAGGACGTGTCGCTGGAGGTGTCCAGCGGCCAGGTGGTCGGCCTGCTGGGGCCCAACGGGGCCGGCAAGACCACCTGCTTCTACATGATGGTCGGACTGGTGGCCGCCGACGCCGGGCGCATACATCTCGACGGCCGCGATCTGACACACCTGCCGATTCACCGGCGTGCGCGACTGGGCATTTCCTACCTGCCGCAGGAGAACTCGGTGTTCCGCGGCCTGACCGTCGAGTAGAACGTGAAGGCCGTGCTAGAGCTGCAGAACCTTGCACCGGCCGAGATCGCCGAGCGCCTCTCCGAACTGCTCGCCGACCTGAACATCGGCCACCTGCGCAAGCACCCCGCCCTGGCCCTCTCGGGCGGCGAGCGCCGGCGCCTCGAGATCGCCCGCGCGCTGGCCACCCGCCCGGCCTTCATCCTCCTCGACGAACCTTTCGCCGGCGTCGATCCCATCGCCGTGCTCGACATCCAGAGGATCATCCGCTTCCTCAAGGAGCGTTCGATCGGCGTGCTGATCACCGACCACAACGTGCGCGAGACGCTGGGCATCTGCGACAGCGCCTACATCATGAACGACGGCGCGGTTCTCGCATCCGGCCATCCGGACGAAATTGTTTATAATGAAAATGTTCGCCGGGTTTAGCTAGGCGAGAATTTCCGCATGTAGTTCCGCGTTTTCGCCGCCTCCCGCATCTTGCAGCCCCAGCCGGCTCGTTTTTCGATCGCTCCCCGATGAAGCCGACCCTCCAGTTCCGGCTCTCTCAGCACCTCACGCTGACGCCACAGTTGCAGCAGTCGATCCGGCTGCTGCAGTTGTCGACGGTCGAGCTGAATCAGGAGATCGAAAAGATTCTGATGGAGAATCCGATCCTCGAGCGCGAGGACATCGACGAAGGCGGCGGCCCCGCCGCATTCTCCGGCCAGGACGCCCCCTCGGCGACCCCCGAGCAACCCGCCGCAAGCGGCGATGCCGGCGAAGCCGAGCGCGGCCCGGCCGACGACTGGCAGCCGGATTTCTCCGCTTCGCCGCGCAGCGGCAGCAGCGACGACAAGGATTCCGACCGCATGTTCGTGGCGCCAGACACCACGACGTTGCGCGACCACCTGAACGAACAGCTCACGCTCACCAACCTCGACCAGCGCGATCGCGCCCTGGTCGGCATGCTGATCGACGCCCTGGACGACGACGGCTATCTGACGCAGAGCCTCGAGGAGATCGCCGCCCTGCTGCCCGAAGAGGCCGGCGTCGACACCGACGAGTTCGCCATCGCGCTGCGGCACCTGCAGAACATGGATCCCGCCGGGGTCGGCGCGCGCAATCCGGCCGAGTGCCTGATGCTGCAGATCCGCAGCCGTTGCGGCGACGCCGGCACCGAGAGCCCGGCCGCCAGGCTGGCGATGACCATCGTCTCGTCGCACCTGGACTCGCTGGCACAGCGCGACTACACGCGCCTGAAGAACGCCACCGGCGCGGACGACGACGCCCTGCGCGCCGCACAGCACCTGATCCAGAGCCTCAACCCGCACCCCGGCTCCGCGTTCGCCACGCTGGAGACGCGCTACGTGGTGCCCGACGTGGTGGTGCGCAAGGTCAAGGGCGTGTGGCGCACCAGCCTCAACCAGGACGCCATGCCCCGCCTGCGCATCAACCGCCTGTACGCGGAACTGCTCGCCGGACAGCGCAGCGGCGGATCCATGTCCGGCCAGCTGCAGGAGGCGCGCTGGCTGATCAAGAACGTGCAGCAGCGTTTCGACACCATCCTGCGCGTTTCACAGGCCATCGTCGACCGCCAGCGCCATTTCTTCGAGCACGGCGAGGTGGCGATGCGCCCGATGGTGCTGCGCGAGATTGCGGAAACCCTGGGGCTGCACGAAAGCACCATCTCGCGCGTCACCACGCAGAAGTACATGGCCACACCGCGCGGCACCTACGAACTCAAGTACTTCTTCGGCAGCCACGTGTCCACCGACACCGGGGGTTCGGCCTCGGCCACCGCGATCCGTGCGCTGATCAAGCAACTGGTGGCCGCCGAAGACACCAAGTCCCCTTTGTCCGATTCGCGCATCTCGCAAATTCTCGGCCAACAGGGTATCGTGGTGGCGAGGCGCACCATCGCCAAATATCGCGAATCCCTGCACATCCCCCCGGTCAATCTGCGCAAAAGCCTGTAGTCGTCCAACCAGCATCGCCCACCACGGAGGAGCCATGAACCTGAACGTCAGCGGCCATCACCTCGAAGTCACCCCGGCGATTCGCAGTTACGTGAGCAGCAAGCTCGAGCGCGTCAAACGTCACTTCGACCACGTGATCGACGCCCATGTCATCCTCTCGGTGGAAAAGCTCAAGCAGAAGGCCGAGGTGACGCTGCACGTGCGCGGCCGCGACATCCACGCCGAATGCGTGGACGGCGACCTGTACGCGGCCATCGACCTGCTGGTCGACAAGCTGGATCGCCAGGTGCTCAAGCACAAGGACAAATCCGCGGCCCGCTCGCACGACACCCTCAAGCATCGCAACGTCGAAGAAGCCCCGGAGTAATTCGACGCGGAAACGCAGCCCCCCTCCCGGCCCGTTGCCCGCCCGTCCCGGGCTTTGCCGCAGCGCGACAAAGCCTGGGGTATAATCCGCCGCCGTTTTGCCCCCGGTAGGGAAAAGCGGCCGCCGGACACGTCCGCATGAACCTCGTCGCCAAACTCCTCCCCCCCGCCAACGTCGCCGTCGACCTGCCCGTCTCGAGCAAGAAGCGCCTGTTCGAGCAGGTTGGCCTGCTGTTCGAGAACAACCACGGCATCGCCCGCAGCCTGGTGTTCGAGAGCCTGTTCGCGCGCGAGCGCCTGGGCTCCACAGGATTGGGTCAGGGCGTGGCGATCCCGCACGGCCGCATCAAGGGCCTGAAGGACGCGCTGGGCGCCTTCATACGCCTGTCCGAACCGGTCGCCTTCGACGCTCCGGACGGCAAGCCGGTCTGCCTGGTGTTCGCGCTGCTGGTGCCCGAGCAGGCGACCGAGAAGCACCTGCAGATCCTTTCCGAACTTGCGCAGATGTTCAGCGACCGTCCGCTGCGCGAGGCGATGACCGCCGCCGCCGATGCCGCGGCCCTGCACCAGCTCATTTCCTCATGGCAACCGGATGCTGCAGGTCAACGTCACGCGGCTGCATGACGACAACCGCGCGGCGCTGCAACTGGCCTGGATCGCGGGCCAGGACGGCAGCGCGGCGGTAAAGCGCGAGGCCGCGGCCTCCGCGGCACTGATCGGCCACCTCAACCTCACGCATCCGAACAGCATCCAGGTGCTAGGCGCCTACAAGGCCTCGATGTTCTCGGCCTTCGCGCCGGAGGCGCGCACCGATTTCGTCGCCAAGCTGTTCGCCGGTCCGCCCGCCGTGGTGATCGTCGCCGACGGCGTCGCCGCGCCGGCCGAGGTGCTGGCGGCCGCGCACGCCGGCCACACGCCGCTGTTCGCCACACCGCTCGCCGCGCCGCGCGTGATCGAGGCCCTGTCGCGCTATCTGGCCAAGGCCCTTGCCGACTCGACCACGCGGCATGGCGTGCTGATGGACGTGCTCGGCCTGGGCGTGCTGATCACCGGCGAGTCCGGCGTGGGCAAGAGCGAACTCGGACTGGAGCTCATCAGCCGCGGCCACGGCCTGGTCGCCGACGACGTGGTGGAGATTTCGCGCATCGCGATCAAGACGCTCGAGGGGCGCTGCCCGCCGATGCTCAAGGATTTCATCGAGGTGCGCGGCCTGGGCCTGCTGAACGTGCGCACCATCTTCGGCGAGACCGCGGTGCGGCCCAAGATGCGCCTCAAGCTGATCGTGCACCTGGCCAAACCGGCAGCCGGCGGCATCGACGTAGAACGACTGCCGCTGGCCGACCAGTCCGAGGACATCCTCGGCCTGACGGTGCGCAAGGTGGTGATCCCGGTCGCCGCCGGGCGCAACCTGGCGGTGCTGCTCGAGGCGGCCGTGCGCAACCACATCCTGCAGTTGCGCGGCATCGACAGCACCGCGGAGTTCCTCGCCCGCCAACGCGCCGCCATCGAAAAAGACGAAGACTGAGGTCCGCGGCGTGCGCCGGTCAACGGCCGCGCAGACGCCGGCGTTATCATCCTTCCGGTGCCGGACAAGGCGCCGGCCCGCCAACCCATCCGAGAGGAGCAGCACCATGACCAAGCAGATCCTGGCTTTCGCCGCACTGGCCGCGTTCGCACTGTCCGCCGCCACCGTCCGCGCCGCCGACGACAAGAAGCCCACCGAGCAGCAGAGCAGGATGGCGACCTGCAACAAGGACGCCGGCGAGAAGAACCTCAAGGGCGACGAGCGCAAGAAGTTCATGAGCGAGTGCCTGAAGACCAAGAAGGCCTCGCAGCAGAACAAGATGACGACCTGCAACAAGGATGCCGGCGAGAAGAAGCTCAAGGGCGACGAGCGCAAGAAGTTCATGAGCGAGTGCCTCAAGGGCTGAGCCCTGCGGCCGATCGCGATGCAACTGGTCCTGGTCAGCGGGCTGTCCGGCTCGGGCAAGAGCATCGCGCTCGGCGTGCTCGAAGACGCGGGCTACTACTGCGTCGACAACCTGCCCGCCACCCTGCTCACCGAGGTGGTGCGCTACCTTTCGGAGGCGGGCCACGCACGCGTCGCAGTCAGCATCGACGCGCGCAGCGCGGCGCTGGCCGCGCTGCCCGAGGCGCTGGCGCAGCTCAAGTCGACGGGCATCGAATGCAGGCTGCTGTTCCTCGAGGCCAGCCGTGAGGCGCTGCTGCGGCGCTTCTCGGAGACGCGGCGCCGGCACCCGCTGTCGGCGCTGGGCCTGACCATCGCCGAGGCGATCGCGCGCGAGCGCGAGATGCTCGAGCATGTCTCGAATCTCGGCCACCGCATCGACACCAGCGAACTGCTGCCGCAGGCGCTGCGCAACTGGCTGAAGGACCTGCTCGGCGTGGACACCGGCTCGGTGCTGCTGCTGTTCGAGTCCTTCGGCTTCAAGGCCGGCATCCCGATCGACGCCGACTGGGTCATCGATGCGCGCATGCTGCCCAACCCGCACTACGACCCCGTGCTGCGACCCCTGACCGGACGCGATGCGCCGGTCGCCGAGTACCTGCAGCGCCAGGACGCGGTGCAGCGGCTGTTCGAGGACGTCAGCGGCTTCCTAGAGCGCTGGCTGCCCGACATGGTGCGCGACAACCGCAACCACGTGACCGTGGCCGTGGGCTGCACCGGGGGCCGGCACCGCTCGGTGTACCTGGTCGAGCGACTGGCTGCGCACTTCGGCCCGCGCTGGACCGTACTGGTGCGGCATCGCGGGCTGTCCGGCGAAGACCTCGCCGCGACGCACGGCGCATGAGCGGGGCGGACGCCGGAATCATCGAAGACCTGGCGATCTTCCCGCTCGCCACCGTACTGTTTCCCGATGGCCTGCTGCCGCTGCGCATCTTCGAGCAGCGCTACATGGACATGGCCAAGGACTGCCTGAAGCAGGAGCGCCCGTTCGGCATCTGCCTGATCCGCAGCGGCAGCGAAGTCGGCGCGCCCGCGATCCCCGAAGCCGTGGGCTGCCTGGCGCGAATCGTCGACTGGGACATGCAGCAACTCGGCATGCTGCAGGTCAAGGCGCGCGGCGGCGCGCGCTTTCGCATCCTCGCCTCGCACGTCACCGCGGCTGGGCTGACACGCGCGCGCGTCGAACTGCTGGCGACGGAGACCGACGCCGCGCTGCCCCCGGCCTACCTCGCGTGCGCGCGCCTGCTGCGCGCGGTGCTCGACGAGCACGGCGAAAGCCTGGTCGCCGCACCGCTGCGCTTCGAGTCCAGCGCCTGGGTGGGCGCGCGCCTGACCGAGATCCTGCCGGTGCCCACTGCCGCCAAGCAGAAGCTGCTCGAACTGGACGACGCCGTGCAACGCATCGAGATCCTGCACAAATTCCTCGTCCAGCACAGGCTCACGGGCGCCTGAGACCCGCACGCAGCCTCCAGCCTGGCTCGGCAGTGTATCTTTACCGATACACGAATTGACCGGAACGCCGCTCCAGGAGCGGATCTCGCAAAATGAAAGTCAGACTTTCAGGGCCAGCAGCAGGGCCTTGACCGGGGTCGGCAGGGCCGCCTCGGCGGCCTGCGCGAGCGGCATCCAGATGCGCCCACCGCCGGCTTCGGCGCGCGCCGCGCGGCTGCGCACCTCGCACAGCACCGGTCGCACATCGAGGCGGAAATGCGTGAAGCCGTGCGCGAAACGCGCCAGCTCGCGCTGCGCGCCCAGCTCGCAGCCCAGTCGTTCGGCACAGGCGGCGATGTCGGCGCCGGCCGGCTCGGGAAACACCCACAGTCCGCCCCACAATCCGGTCGGCGGCCGGCGCTCGAGCAGCACCTCGCCGGCGTGCAGCAGCACCAGCCAGGTCGCCTCGCGCGTCGGATAGGCCTTCTTCGGCCGCGCTGCGGGCAGCTCTGCGACGCGACCGGTGTTCAGCGCCACACAGTCCTCGCGCAGCGGGCAGCGCCCGCAATCGGGCTTGCCGCGCGTGCACAGCGTGGCACCGAGGTCCATCAGCCCCTGCGTGTAGGCCTCGACGCCGCGTTCCGGCAGCAGGCTTTCGGCCAGCGCCCACAGCCCGGCCTCCACCGGGCCGGCGCCGGGGAACCCTTCGACGCCGAAGCGTCGCGCCAGCACGCGCTTGACGTTGCCGTCGAGGATCGCGACACGTTCGCCCCAGGCGAAGGCGGCGATCGCCGCGGCGGTCGAGCGTCCGATGCCGGGCAGCTCGGCCAGCCCCTGCGCGCTGCGCGGAAAGCGCCCGCCGCCGGCCTCGGCGACGATGCGCGCGGCGCGATGCAGGTTGCGCGCGCGGGCGTAGTAGCCCAGACCGCTCCAGTGGCGCAGCACCTCGTCCTCGCCCGCCGCCGCCAGTGCGCGCACATCGGGAAAGCGCGCCATGAAGCGCTGGTAGTAGGGGATCACCGCAGTGACCTGAGTCTGCTGCAGCATGATCTCCGAGACCCAGATGCGGTACGGGTCACGCGTGCCCTGCCAGGGCAGATCGTGGCGGCCGTGCTGCTTCTGCCAGACCAGCAGCTGGCGGGCGAAATCCGGATCTGCGGGACGGGAATCGGGCACCGCGGCATTCTACGGGGGGCAAGGCCGGCGCGCGCGTCAGGCCCGCGAGGGTTTGACTGCACCGGTTGAATTCGGCACCATGAACCGATCCCCGGGCAGCCTCTCCGGAGCATCCCGTCCCCATGGCCGCATTCGTCCTCCGCCGTCTCGCACAGGCCGTCCTCGTCATGCTGGCGGTGGGGCTGATCGCCTTCTCGCTGTTCACCTTCGTCGGCGACCCGGTGCTGTTCATGCTCGGCCAGGACGCCACGCCCGAGGACCGCGAACGCGTGACCCGGCTGCTCGGCCTGGACCAGCCGTTCTGGGTGCAGTACGCGAATTTCGTCGCGCGCGCGCTGCAGGGCGACTTCGGCCTCAGCCTGCGCCAGGTGCGACCGGTGTCCACGCTGTTCCTCGAGCGCCTGCCGGCCACGCTTGAGCTGTCCCTGGTCGCCGCGCTGCTGGCGCTCGCCGTGGGCATCCCGATGGGCGTGTACACCGCCCTGCGGCGCAACACCTGGCTGGCGCAACTGTTCCTCGCCGTGTCGCTGATCGGCGTGTCGCTGCCGACCTTCCTGATCGGCATCCTGCTGATCCTGGTGTTCGCCGTGCTGCTCGGCTGGCTGCCCTCGTTCGGCCGCGGCGACACCGTGGCGCTGGGCTGGTGGAGCACCGGCCTGCTGACCGCCTCCGGCCTGAAGTCGCTGATCCTGCCGGCGATCACGCTGGGCCTGTTCCAGATGACGCTGATCATGCGCCTGGTGCGCTCCGAGATGCTCGAGGTGCTGCGCACCGACTACATCAGGTTCGCGCGCGCGCGCGGCCTGTCCGATCGCTCGGTGCATTTCCGCCATGCGCTGAAGAACACGCTGGTGCCGGTGATCACCATCGCCGGCCTGCAGCTGGGCGCCATCATCGCCTTCGCCATCATCACCGAAACGGTGTTCCAGTGGCCGGGCATGGGCCTGCTGTTCATCCAGGCGGTGACCGTCGCCGACATCCCCGTGATGGCCGCCTACCTGTGCCTGATCGCGCTGTTTTTCGTCGTCATCAACCTCGTCGTCGACCTGCTGTACTACGCCGTGGACCCGCGCCTGCGCTTCGACCGCGCCGCCGCCGCAAACTGAGGAGATCCGCATGAACGCGCCGCACAAGATCGACACCCCGGTCGAGCACATCCGACCCTTCCATGCCGAACTCACCGCCATCCGCCGCGACATCCACGCCCACCCCGAACTCGGCTTCAAGGAGGCGCGCACCTCCGAGCTGGTCGCCAGGACGCTGGAATCCTTCGGCGTCGAGGTGCATCGCGGCATCGCCACCACCGGCGTGGTCGGCGTGATCACCGGGCGCAAGACCGCCAGCGGCCGCGGCGTGGGCCTGCGCGCCGACATGGACTGCCTGCCCATGCACGAGAACGGCAAGCTGCCCTACAAGTCCGTGCACGCCGGCTGCATGCACGCCTGCGGCCACGACGGCCACACCACCATGCTGCTGGGCGCGGCGCGCTATCTGGCGCAGACGCGCAATTTCGACGGCACGGCCTACCTGATCTTCCAGCCCGCGGAGGAAGGCGGCGGCGGCGGCAAGGTGATGGTCGAGGAAGGCCTGTTCGAGCGCTTCCCGGCCGACGAGATCTACGCCCTGCACAACTGGCCCGGCCTGCCGCCTGGCACGATCGCGGTGCGTCCCGGCCCGATGATGGCCGCCACCGACGAGATCGTGATCACCGTGAGCGGGCGAGGCGGCCATGGCGCCATGCCGCACCTGACGGTCGACCCGGTGGTGGTCACCGCGCAGATCATCACCGCGCTGCAGAGCATCGCCAGCCGCAACGTCAGCCCCACCGACGCGGTGGTGGTCAGCGTGTGTTCGATGGCCACCAGCCAGATCGGCGCCTTCAACGTGATCCCCGACGCCGTCGAGCTGGTCGGCACCGTGCGCAGCTTCCGGCCCGAGACGCGCGAACTGGCCGAACGCCGCGTGCGCGAGATCGTCACCGGCATCGCCGAGTCGATGGGCGGCAGCGCGAAGATCGACTACCGGCGCGGCTACCCGGCCACCGTCAACACCGAGCGCGAGGCCGCCTTCGCCGCGCGCGTCGGCGAGAAGATCTTCGGCAAGGGCAACGTGCACACCAGCGAAGACCCGACCATGGGCGGCGAGGATTTCTCCTTCATGCTGCAGGCGCGGCCGGGCGCCTACGTCTGGCTGGGCCAGGGCGGCGGGCCGATGAACTGCTTCCTGCACAACCCCAACTACGATTTCAACGACGACGTGATCCCGATGGGCGCCGGCTACCTGGCCGCGCTGGTCGAGGAAGCACTGCCGATCAAGTGACGCCGAAGAGGGAGACACCGATGAGATCCGCACGCCTGCTGACCGCCGCCATCCTGACCCTCGCGCTGGGCGTCCTGCCCGGCGTGCACGCCCCGGCCCATGCCGCGACGCTCAAATGGGGCGCGCAGAACGATATCCTGACCCTCGACCCGCACTCGCAGAACCACGCCACCACCAACGGCATCATGCAGCACACCTACGAGGGCCTGGTGCGCTACGACAAGGACTTCAAGGTCGAGCCGGCGCTGGCCACCGCCTGGCAGCAGGTCTCGCCCACGCAGGTGCGCTTCAGCCTCCGCAAAGGCGTCAAGTTCCACGACGGCTCGCCGTTCACCGCCGACGACGTGCTGTTTTCCTACGGCCGCATCCTGCAGCCGCAGGGCACCATGACAGATCTACGTGAACGGCGTGAAGGAGGTGAAGAAGATCGACGACCGCACCATCGACCTGATCCTCTTCGGCCCCAACCCGGTGCATGATGCCGCAACCTGATCGACTTCCGCATCATGAGCCGCGCCTGGTCGGCGAAGAACAAATCCGAGAGCATCCAGGACTACAAGGCGCGCGAGGAAACCTACGCCTCGCGCAACGCCAACGGCACCGGCCCCTACATCATCAAGACCTGGGAACCCGACAAGCGCGTGGTGATGGTGGCCAACCCGGCCTGGTGGGACAAGCTGCCGGGCAACGTCACCGAGGTGATCTACACGCCGATCAAGGCCGACGCCACGCGCGTCTCGGCGCTGCTTTCCGGCGACGTCGACCTGGTCACCGACCTGCCGACCCAGGACGTGCAGCGGCTGCGCAGCGACCCCAGGCTCAAGGTGCTCGACGGCCACGAGGTGCGCACCATCTTCATCGGCCTGGACCAGCACAGCCCCGAGCTGCTCTACTCCAACGTCAAGGGCAGGAACCCGTTCAAGGACCTGCGCGTGCGCCAGGCGCTGAACATGGCGGTCGACCGCGAGACCATCAAGCGCGTGACCATGCGCGGCCTGTCGATTCCGGCCGCGCTGATGATCGCCCCGGGCGTGCACGGGCATACCGCCGAGCTCGACAAGGTGGCGCCGGCCAACATCGAGGGCGCAAAGAAGCTGCTGGCCGAGGCCGGCTACCCGAACGGCTTCGAGTTCGGACTGGACTGCCCGAACAACCGCTACGTGAACGACGAGGAGGTCTGCCAGGCGCTGGTCGGCATGTGGGGCCGCATCGGGCTCAAGGTCAAGCTCACCGCCCAGCCGATGGCCAGCTTCATCGCCAAGATCCAGAAATTCGACCACAGCGCCTACATGCTCGGCTGGGAGCGTGTCCACCTTCGACGGCCTGTACAGCCTGCAGTCCTCGCTGCTGCGCACCAAGACCACCGGTGCCGACGGCAGCAGCCTGGGCCGCGTCTCGGACCCCAGGCTCGACGCGCTGATCGACGCCATGAAGACCGAGACCGACGTGAAGAAGCGCGACGCGATGCTGCGCGACGCGCTGGTCATGACGCGCGACAACCACTACTACGTGCCCCTGCACCACCAGTTGCGCCCCTGGGCCATGAAGAAGAACGTGTCCACGCTGCACAAGGCCGATGACCGGCCCGAGGCGCGTTTCGCGCGCGTCCAGTAAGTCCGGCCGGCGGCATGGCACACATGGCGCGCCGGTGCGCCGCACCGGGGGTTCGCATTTGATCGCCCGGGCGCGCCGCGCCTGGGACAGCGACCTGGCCTGGAGCTTCCGGCAATCGCCGGTGGCGATGCTGGCCGCGCTGCTCACCCTGCTGTGTGTGGGCGGCGCGCTGTTCGCGCCCTGGCTGGCGCCGACCAACCCCTTCGACAGCGCCGCGCTCAACCTCTCCGACGGCTTCACGCCACCGGCGTGGACCGAGAAAGGCCAGGCGAAGTACCTGCTCGGCACCGACGACCAGGGCCGCGACCTGCTCTCCACCATCCTGTACGGGGCGCGCATCTCGCTCGCGGTGGGCGTGGCCTCGGTGCTGCTATCGATGGCCATGGGGGTGGGCCTGGGTCTGGTCGCCGGCTACGCCGGCGGACGACTGGACGCCTTCATCATGCGCGTGGCCGACATACAGCTCTCGTTTCCGGCCATCCTGATCGCCTTGCTGATCGACGGCGTGGCGCGCATCGTGCTGCCGCGCGAGACGCACGACTCGATCGCCGTCTATGTGCTGATCGTCGCCATCGGCCTGTCGAAGTGGGTGGACTTCGCGCGCACCGTGCGCGGCAGCACCCTGGTGGAGCGCCAGAAGGAGTACGTGCAGGCCGCGCGCGTGATCGGCCGCAGCCAGGCGTCGATCATGTTCCGCCACGTGCTGCCCAACGTCATGGGCCCGGTGCTGGTGATCGCCACCATCCACCTGGCGCTGGCCATCATCACCGAAGCCACGCTGTCCTTCCTCGGCGTCGGCGTGCCGCCCCACCAAGCCCTCGCTGGGCACGCTGATCCCGTCGGCAACGACTTCATGCTCTCCGGCGAGTGGTGGATCACGGTGTTTCCGGGCGCTGCGCTGATCGTGCTGGTGCTGTCGGTGAACCTGCTGGGCGACTGGCTGCGCGATGCGCTGAACCCCAGGCTGCGCTGAGGAAAAAGCGTGAAATTACTGCCACTTTTTTTCAATACTCGAAGCCTGTGGCGGATTACCAGTCGAATTGCTGCCACCTGTCCATGGCAGCACTGAGCCCCCCGCTGCTCGAAGTGCGCAATCTGCGCGTCGAGTTTCCGACGCGGCGCGGCACCCTGGTGGCGGTCGACGACCTGTCCTTCGCGATCGCCCCGGGCGAGGTGCTGGGCGTGGTCGGCGAATCCGGCGCCGGCAAGTCGCTGACCGGCATGGCCATCATCGGCCTGCTCGAACCGCCGGGGCGCATCGCCGCCGGCGAGATCCGCCTGGAGGGCGAGCGCATCGACAACCTGCCGCCGCAGGCCATGCGCCGCCGTGCGTGGCAAGCGCATCGGCGCGATCTTCCAGGACCCGCTGACTTCGCTGAACCCGCTGTTCACGGTGGGCGAGCAACTGGTCGAGACCGTGCTCGCGCACCTGGACCTGGATGCGCGCCAGGCGCACGCGCGCGCCGTCGAACTGCTGGCCGAAACCGGCATCCCGGCGCCCGAGGCGCGCATGGGCCACTATCCGCACCAGTTCTCCGGCGGCATGCGCCAGCGCGTCGTGATCGCCCTGGCCCTGGCCGCGCAGCCGCGCCTGATCATCGCCGACGAACCGACCACCGCGCTCGACGTGTCGATCCAGGCGCAGATCATCGCGCTGTTGAAGCGCCTGGCGCGCGAACACGGCACCGCGGTGATGCTGATCACGCACGACATGGGCGTGATCGCCGAGACCGCGGACCGCGTCGCGGTGATGTACGCCGGGCGGCTGGCCGAGCTCGGCCCGGTGCGCGAGGTGATCCACGCGCCCCGCCATCCCTACACGGTCGGACTGATGGGCTCCATCCCCAGGCTGGGCAGTACGCCGGAGCGCCTGGTGCAGATCGACGGCGCGATGCCCAGGCTGAACGCCATCCCACCGGGCTGCGCCTTCAACCCGCGCTGCGAGCGCCGCCTGGCGCGCTGCACGCTGCAGCGGCCGGCGCCGATGCCGGCCGGCGCAGGTCTGGCGGCCTGCTGGCTGTACGACGAGATCGGCGGCCGCGAACACGACGACGCAGGCCCCGATGCGCGCTGATCCCGCCGCAATCGGCGCCGATGCCGATCTCGATGCCGACAGCCGCACGCCGCTGCTCGAGGTGCAGGATCTGGCGCGCAGCTTCGATGTCTCCAGGCCCTGGCTGAACCGCGTGCTCGAGGGCGAGCCGCGGCGCCTGCTGCGCGCCGTGGACGGCGTGTCCTTCTCCATCCTCCGCGGCGAGACGCTGGCCCTGGTCGGCGAATCCGGCTGCGGCAAGTCGACGGTCGCGCGGCTGATCGTCGGCCTGTACCCGCCCTCGCGCGGCCGCATCCTGTTCGCCGGCGCCGACCTGGCACAGGCCGCGTCCGCGCCCCTGCGGCGGCGCATGCAGATGATCTTCCAGGATCCCTACGCCAGCCTGAACCCGCGCTGGCGCGTGCGCGACATCGTCGGCGAGCCGCTGGTCGCGCACGGCGGGCGCCCGCGCCCGCGCGCTCGCCGCGCGCGTCGCCGAGCTGCTGCGCCGGTGGGCCTGGCGGCAGAAGACGGCGGAAGTCCCACACGAGTTCTCGGGCGGTCAGCGCCAGCGCATCTCGATCGCGCGGGCGCTGGCCACGCAGCCGGAGTTTCTGGTGTGCGACGAGCCCACCTCCGCGCTCGACGTGTCGGTACAGGCGCAGATCCTCAACCTCATGAAAGACCTGCAGCAGCGCCTGGGCCTGACCTACCTGTTCATCTCGCACGACCTGGCGGTGGTCGCGCACGTCGCCACCCGCGTGGGCGTGATGTATATGGGCAGGCTGGTCGAAGTCGGTGCGGCGAAGCAGCTGTTCGCGCAACCCCGCCATCCCTACACGCGCCTGCTGATCGATGCGATTCCCGACCTGGAAATGAGCGGCAGGGCGCGCACGCCGGTGGGCGGCGAAGTGCCCAACCCGCTTGCGCCGCCGGGCGGCTGCGCCTTCCATCCGCGCTGCCCGCACGCCGACGCACGCTGCCGCAGCGAACAGCCCGTGCTGCTCACGGCGGGCGCCGGCCTGGCAGCCTGTCATGCGGTGCAGGAAGGCCGGCTGCCGGACTGAGGCTCGGGCCGAATCTGCGGCCGGCTTCGCGGCCGGGTCTGCCGCCTGCGGCGCGCCGCCTCAGCGCCCGAACAATCCCTTGAGCTTGTCCTTCACCTGTCCGGCCGCAGAACCGGTCGCGCCCGCGGCGCCGCCCGCCGCATTGCCCAGTGCGCCGCCGACCACGCCACCGAGCTTGCCCGCACCGCTGCCCAGTGCGCCCAGCAGTGCCGTGTAATCGATGTTCCAGGTCGGCGCATCGAAGGTGCCGCCCAGCTTCACCGGCACCGTGATGCCGGCCACGTCGGCCGCCCCGCCCTGGCCCTTGGAGGTGGCCGCCAGCGTGGCCCGCGCGGTGTAGTCGATGGTCGAATTGCCGATGTCGAACTGTCCCGCGCCGGTCAGGCGCAGGAACGGCGAGGCCGCCTTCAGGTCGTCGTTCCTCGCCACGCCTTCGCGGATCGCGAAGCTCGCCCCCATCTCCGAGAAATCGGTCTTCTTGGCGCTGTCGCCCGCCGTCTGCGCGGATTTCGAACCCAGCGTCGCCTTCACGTTGCGCAGGCTGTCGGCCAGGTTGATGCCGCGGATCGCGCCGTCCTTGAGGTCCACCCGCGCGCTGCCTTCGAGCTTGCGCTTCAATCCCGCGACCGTGTTGCCGCTGGTCGACACGTCCAGGTTCACGTTGCCGCGACCATCCAGCATGTCCTTCCTGGCCGCGTCGCGCAGCAGCGGGCCGATGGCCACGTTGGTGAGCGTGTCCTTGACCTGGAAGCGGCCGGTGTTGGCGTCCACCGTCAGGCTGCCGGCCAGCGTGCCGCCGTACAGGCTGGCCGTGTACGGCGCAACCTCGAGCCTGCCGCCCGCCAGCTTGATCTGCGCCTGCAGCTTCTCGAGCTTCACGCCCTTGACCTGCAGCACGCCGGCCTGCACCCGGCCGGCCAGCGTCGGGCCCTTGAGCGCGGACAGGTCGATCTTCTCGTCGCCCCTGGCCGGCGCCGCCGGCTTCTGCGCGATGTAACGATCGAGGTTCAGCTTGTCGATGGCCAGGTCGAAGCTGGCGTTCAGCGGCTTCAGCCTGGCCGCCGTGAACTTCGCCTCGATGCTGGATTCGTCGAACCTGGTCGACACTTCGGCCGAGGCCGACTGCTTGTCCAGATCCGCCTTCAGCGCCGCGCGGATCGGCAAGGTGACGCTCTTCTGCGGAATCGCCGGCCCGGAGAAGCTCAGATTCGCCACCAGCCTGGGCAGTTCCCAGGTCTGCCGGGACAGGCTGGCCTTGATCGGCGTTTCGATGCGGCCCTTCATGCCGTTGCCCTCGACCACCGCGTCGATGTCCAGCGTCAGCGCCGGGATGGCAAGCGCCTCGGCCGAACCTTCGACGGCCGACACGTTGAGCCGGGCATTCACGTTGCGCTGCGGCCCCTTCAGCACGAGCGTGCCGGTGACCGCCGAGCCGGAAGCCTTGCCCGGCCTCACGCTGACCTGCGGCGCGGAAAAATTCACCGCCAGGGTGTCGCGATCGACCACGCCCTTGGCCTCGAACACCAGGCCGGCCACCTCGAAGGCCTCCTTGTCGAGATTCACCCGCAGTTGTCCGCCCAGGTTCAGCTTCACGTCCAGCGTCGGCCGTGCGCCCTTCACGTGCGCCGAGAACGACACCGGGGTGGGCGTCGCGTCGGCGAGCGCACCGGTCTTCAGGTTGATGTCGGCCACGCTGACCGTCTGCCCGCTGGCCTCGTCGCGATAGGCGATCTGCGCGCGCTCGATGCTGGCCGCGGCGACGCGCACCGCGGGCGGCTTGCCGTGTGGCGCATCGCCGCCGCCCTCCGCCTTGTCCTTGCCCTTCCTGCCGGCCAGGTCGTCGATATTCATGGCGCCATCCCTGGCGCGCACCAGGTTCACCTTCAGCCCGGCGAGCGCAAGCGCGTCGACCTCGATGCTGCGCGAGAGCAGCGGCATCACCCGGACCGCGACCCTGGCCGAATCCAGCGACAGGAACTCCTTGTCGCTGGCGGGCTCCGAGAGGCGGGTCTTGCCCAGCTCCAGGGCCAGCACCGGGAACAGCGACAGCCTGGGCGTGCCTTCTATCGTCAGCGTGCGCCGGAACTGCTCCTTCATCTGGCGCTCGGCGCGCTGCTTGACGAACTCCCCGTCGACCACGCCGACGGCGATCGCCAGACCGAGCACGACGAGCAACACGACGCCGCCCAGGGCGAACAGCAGGTATTTGATGGCTTTCATGAGGCTTCCTGGCTTGGGATCAAGAATGATGGCCGAACATTCGTACCGGATGCATGGCAGGCCGCGCGCTCAGCCGAGCTTGCGATTGGCGACGCCGAACGGCACATGGCCGGTGGCGACGTGCTTCTTCGCCGACTCCACGTGCCCGCGCTGGTCGTCGAAGTAGAAGTCCGGGCTGAAGGCGGCGAGGATCGGGCCCTTCTCCAGCCCGCCGAGGAACATCGCCTCGTCGACGCCCACGTTCCACTGCATCAGCGTGCGCACCGCGCGCTCGTGCGCCGGGGCGCTGCGCGCGGTGACCAGCGCGGTGCGTATGCGCATCGGCACCGCGGCGCCGGCGGTCTGCAGCCGGTGCAGGGCCTCGAGCAGGGGTTTGAACGGGCCGGGCGGCAGCGGCCGCAGCGCGTGCTCGCTTTCATGGCGCTGGAAGGCGTCCAGGCCGTCGCGCCGGAACACCTCCTCGGCTTCGTCGGAAAACAGCACGGCATCGCCGTCGAAGGCGATGCGCACCTCGTCGGCATGATTTTGCGCGGCGCTGGCCGATTCCGGATAGACACGCGCCGCGGGAAACCCCGCCTGCAGCGCGCCGCGCACGTCCTCCTCATTGGCCGACAGGAACAGGTTGGCCTTCAGCGCCTCGAGGTAGTGGTAGGCATTGCGCCCGCGCGTGAATACGCCGCGCTCAAGCTGCAGGCCGGCGCCCTTGGCCGAGCGGAACACGCGCAGGCCGGACACCGGGTCGTTCTTCGACAGGATCACGACCTCGACGCGGTGCGCGTCCTCGGTGTTGAAGGCGAGCAGCTTCTGCACCAGCGGGAAGGCCACGCCGTGCTTTGCGGCGAGCTCCAGCCGCTCGAGCTGCAGGCGCATGTAGGCGGCGTCGCCGTCGCGCTCGAACAGGCGGTTCTCCTCCTCGAAGTCGAACAGCGCGCGGGAAGAGATCGCGACGACCAGCTTGCCATCGAAGGTTACGGCCATGGCGGCATTGTAAGGCAGGCGAAGCCGCGCCTGCGGGCCGGGTGCGGCGCGCACGTGCGATCGCGCAGCGCGCCGCGTCCGGCGTCGACGGAAACTAACGCGGTTTGCGCTTCCCCGCCTTGTTTGCCGGCGCTGCCCTGGATCCTTTCGCAGCCGGCTTGCCGGCGGCTTTCTTCGCCCTGGCCGCGCGACCCTCCGGCACCACCGCGAAGACGTCGATCTCCATCAGCAGTTCCGGACGCGCCAGGCCCTGCACGATGATGCCGGTGGAGACCGGGTAGACGCCCTTAAGCCACTTGCCGACCACGCGGTACACCGCCTCGCGGTAGGCGCGATCGGTCACGTAGATCACGATCTTGCAGATGTCGCCCAGCTCGGAGCCCGCCTCCTCGAGCAGGGTCTTCAGGCAGCGCATCGCGTTCTCGGTCTGCGCCGCCGGGTCGTTGATGCCGTGGATCCTGCCGTTCAGGTCCATGCCGGTCTGGCCGCGCACGAACACCATGTTGCCGGCGCGCACCACCATGCAAAGGTCGTTGGAGATGTCCTGGCCCTTCCAGACATTGCGCGTGTTGAATTTCCGTATGCGGGTATGGGTCATGTTGCCTTTCTCTCGAAGGAAGACGTGAGCAAGCGACGGGCCAGGCGCCCGGCGAAGGGGGTCGGGATGTTCAGGCCGCCAGCGAAGCCAGCGGCCAGCCGGCATGCGCCGGCGTGCGGCCCTGCGCGCGCAGCGCGCGCAACTCGGCCACCGTGCGATAGCCGGCGCCGGCGACCACGCCGCCGCGCACCGCACCGGCGCCGGTCGGGCCCCACAGCTCGGCGAAGTCCTCGGGCAGCTCGCGGCTCTCGGGCATCGACAGCCACAGCCGGTACAGCATGCGCTTGTCCGCCGGCTCGTCCCAATCGGTCACCGCGGTGCGCGCGTGCCAGGTCACGTGGTTGTTCAGCAGCTGCAGATCGCCGGGCTGCATGCGCGAGGTGAAGCATTCGGCGTGCGCGGTGTCGGCCAGCAGGTCCAGCGCCGCCCACTGGCGCTCGGTCACCGGCGGCAACCCGGGAAACTTGCTGGCGGTCTCCACGTAGGCGCGCGAGTACTGGCTGGTGAAGCGGCCCAGGTGCTGCGCGAAGATCGGGTTGCGGTACCAGGGCTGCTCGTGCGGCTGGCCCTCGCCCTGGCGGCTGTGGAACCAGTCCTGGTAAAGCAGCGCCAGCGCTTCGGGGTCGCGCTCCAGCAGCACGTTGTGGATGTGCGGCGTGCTGACCGTCAGGCTCTCGCCGCCCTCGCGGCACTGGCGCACGCACAGCAGCGCCACCACGTCGCAACGGTCGGTGTGAAAGCGCAGCGAGCCGGCCGCGCGGTAGCCGCGCGAGGTCGCCTGGCCCATGACTTCGCCGTAGTCGCGCACCTCGGCCAGCAGTTCGCCGTACTTGCTCTGCGACACCGCGGTGCCCAGGTGCAGGCCGATGCCCCACATGGCGATGCGCATGCCCGCCTGGCCCAGTGCCTCGTGCGGGATGCCGCGCACCACGGCGATGCCGCAGCCGCGTTCGAGCTGCTGCGCCACGCGCGCCAGCCGCGCGGCCATGCACGGCAGCGGAAAGTCCTCCTTGTCGAGGTCCAGCCAGTCGATGCCGGAGCGGCGCACACCCTCGACCGCGGCCAGCACTTCCGCGACTTCACCGGCGTCCAGCACGTGAATCCAGTCGCTGCGCGGCTGCATCTGCGCGCCCGACCAGACCTCGGGTCCCTCCAGCCTCTGCAGGCTCACGGCCTCGCGCATGTCCGCCGCTCCGCCCGGCTCAGGCGGCGGAGCGCACGGGCGCCGCGGGGCTGACCTTGGCGTCGACGCGGTCGGACAGGTCGGCGCACTTCTTCACCAGGTCCAGCGGTCCGGAGAAGTCGAACGAGCCGTACAGCGCGGCCAGGTGGTTGAAGTGCGGCGCCTGCGCGAACTGCACGAAGGTCAGGCGGTGGCCGGCGTAGTCGGAGTTCAGCAGGTCGCGCGCGAAGGCCAGCAGCTTCCTGCGGTCGTCGGACTGCCAGTTCTGGTTCAGCGAGTAGAACTTCTCCAGCCAGCCCTTGGTGCCCTCGTTGCGGAAGGCGGCCTCGTTGGGCGTCACGCACAGCTGGCCGCCGCACAGTTCGCGGGCGATGTGCATGACCTGCGGCAGGTTGGAGCAGGCGTGGATGCGCCCGGCGTAGAGCAGCGACTGGTTGGGCATCAGCAGGCCACCGGGGCTCTTCTCGGCCAGCGCGATCGAGGCCGCCAGGTGGGCGCGTATGCCTTCGCGGTAGGCCACCATGTCGGCCAGCTTCTCCTTCACCGACTGCATCTTGTCCAGGCCGGTCTGCTTGCAGTTCCACATCGCCGCGCCGATCATCATGTCGGCCGTGTACAGCACGCGCAGCACGTAGGGGAAGGCCGAGTAGCGGTGCAGGGTCGAGCGGATGAAGCGCGCGCCCTCGGTGTAGCGGTGGAAGAACACGTCCTCCCAGGGAATCAGCACGTCGTCGAGCACCATCAGGGTGTCGACCTCGTCGAACTGGTTGGACAGCGGGTAGTCTTCCTTGGAGCCGCGTCCGGCGAAGCCCGAGCGGCAGATGTGCTTCACGCCGGGCGCGCCCATCTTGACGATGCAGCCCACGGCGTAGTCCGAGAGCTTCTCGTCGGACCAGGCGCCCACGGTGGGCTTCAGGAAGGCCTGGTCGGCGTAGGCGGCGGCGGTCTCGTATTTGGCGCCGCGGATGATGATGCCCTTGTCGGTCTCCTTGACCACGTGGACCATCATGTCCGGGTCCTGGTCCTGCGGGCGCACCGAACGGTCGCCCTTGGGGTCGGTGTTGGCGGAGACGTGGAACAGATCCTCGCGCAGCACCCGCTCGATGTGGTTGTCGATGTTGGCGGCGAAGCGCGGGTCGATCTTGTTCAGCACGTCGCGGCCGTCGAACAGCGACCACATCTCGCCGATGGTCTCGTCGCCGACGCGCGTCACCACGCCCTTGATGTCCTTGAAGTAGGCGTCGATGGCATTCCACTTGTCCCACCAGTCCTGCTGGACGGTCGGGCGCTTGAGCAGCACCGGGTTGCGGTCGGCGCCGTCGGCATAGGAGAACAGGTTGGCGTCGTACTGCTTGTCGAACTGGATGTCGTACATCCGCGCCTTGGCGTCGACGATGGGCTTGAACGCCGGATGCGTGGTCGGGTCCTTGACCCGCTCGCCGTCGATCCAGATTTCACGGCCGTCCTTCAGGCCTTCGCGGTATTGCTCGCCGGTGCGCAGCATGCTGTGACTCCGAGTGTGGGAAAGCCCGTCGCACGATAGCGAGGCAGGCGAAATGCATAGGCAGAGACGTAAGGTAGCCGCGGCGCAGCATCGGATAAAATACTTTTTGTATGTCTTTTGGATAGGATGTCCCTATGCAGCTGTCCCTGCGCGCCCTGCGCTATTTCGTCGCCGCCGCCGACGCGGGCAGCGTGACGGCCGCCGCCGGCGAAGTGCGTGTCTCGCAGCCCTCGATCTCGGCGGCCATCGCCCAGCTCGAGGCCGACCTGGGCGTGCAACTGTTCGTGCGCCACCATGCGCGCGGCCTGTCGATGACGGCGGCCGGCGAACGCTTCCTGGCCCACGCCCGCGGGCTGCTCGCCCACGCCCGCGAGGTCGAGCAGTTCGCCGGCAGCATGGGCGATGCGCAGAGCGGCGAAGTCAGCGCCGCCTGCTTCATCACCCTGGCGCCCTTCCTGCTGCCGGGGCTGCTCGCCGAGTTCTCGGCCCGCCACCCCGGCATCGACGTGCAGGTCGAGGAGGCCAATCAGGCCGAAGTGCTGAACCTGCTCACCGCCGGGCGCTGCGAGGTGGCCTTCACCTATGCCTACGGGCTGTCGGACGATTTCGAGGCCGAGGTGCTGGCCGAGATGCCGCCGCGCGCCATCCTCGCCGAGGATCATCCGCTGGCCCGGCGCCGCAGCCTGCGCCTCGAGGAGCTCGCCGAGGAGCCCATGATCCTGCTCGACCTGCCGCACACGCGCGACTACTTTCGCTCGCTGTTCCGCTCGGCCGGCATAGAGCCGCGCATCGCCTACCGTACGCGCTCCTACGAGATGGTGCGTGCGCTGGCCGCGCGCGGCCTGGGATTCGGCATCCTGAACGCCATTCCGCGCATGCCCTGGACCTACGACGGCCACAAGGTGGTGGCGGTGCCCTTCGCCGAGGAACTGCCCAAGGTCTACGTGGTGAGCCTGCGCCTCAGGCGCCTGGTCACCCGCCCCTCGGTGGCGGTGTTCACGGACTTCGCGCGCCGCCATTTTGCCGAAACCTGGCCGAAACTGATGCAGGCGCCGCCCGGCAGGCGCGCGGCGCGGCGCAAGTAGCGGCCGGCACGCCGCGGACTCAGTAGCCGCGCTGCGGGTCGACCGTGTTCAGCGGCGGCTGGCCGGCGCGCACGCGGCGGATGCTCTCGGCCACCTGCAGGGCGGCCGTGCGCGGGATGCCCACCGAGGCCAGGTGCGGGGTGATCAGCACCTGCTCCATGTCCCACAGCGGGGACTCGGCCGGCAGCGGCTCGACACGCATCACGTCCAGCGTGGCCTCGGCAATCTGGCCGCTCCTCAGCGCGGCGATCAGCGCATCCTCGTCGACCAGCCGGCCGCGGCCCACGTTCACGAACTTTGCGCCGCGCGGCAGCATCGCCAGCAGTCGCGCGTCGACCAGGTTCTCGGTCTCCGGCGTCAGCGGCAGCATGACGACCAGGATCTCGGTCTGGCGCAGGAAAGGCGCCAGACCGGCCTCGCCGTGAAACGTTTCGACGTCCGCCAGTTGCCTGGCGCTGCGCGACCAGCCGCGCACGCGAAAGCCCTGGCGCGCCAGCTCCGTGGCCGCCGCGCCGCCCAGGCTGCCCAGGCCCATCACGCCGACGCTGCACTCGGCGGCTTCGCGCGGGTGGATGTAGTGCCAGCGGCGCTCGCGCTGGGCGCGCGCGAAGGAGACGAATTCGCGGTAGTGGCGCAGCACCGCGGCCAGCACGAACTGCGACATCATGCGGCCCATCTCCGGATCGACGATGCGCGCGATCGGCACACCGGCGGGCAGGGTCGCGTCCTTGACGATGGAATCGACGCCGGCGCCCAGGTTGACGATCAGCCTGAGGTTGGGAAACCTGCGCAGTTCGCCGGCCGGCGGCTTCCAGACCAGGGCGGCCTCGATCTCGCCGGGATCGCCGGACTCGGGCCAGACGCGGAAATCGAGGCCGGGCAGGGCCGCGCACAGGTGCTTCTTCCAGTCGGCGGGATCGTCGTACTGGCTGTAGAACAGCAACGCCATCGGTGGTTCAGCTCCGCGATCCGGGACGGTCGAGCAGCCGGCGCATCGCAGCGATCGCCAGCTCGTATCCATCCGCGCCGAGCCCGGCGACGATGCCGGTGGCGGCCCTGGAAATGTACGAGTGGTGCCGGAACGCCTCGCGCCGGTAGATGTTGCTCATGTGCACCTCGACGATCGGTCCCTGGAAGGCGAGCAGCGCGTCGAGCAGGGCGATCGAGGTGTAGGTCAGGCCGGCGCCGTTGACGATCAGGCCATCGGCCTTGCCCATGGCCTCCTGCACCCAGTCGATCAGTTCTCCCTCGGCATTGCTCTGCCGGAAACTCAGCGCCAGGCTCAGGCGCTGCGCCTCGGCCTCGCAGCGGCGCTTCAGGGTGTCGTAGGTGTCGGCGCCGTAGGTGCCCTGCGCGGTGAGGCCGTACAGGTTGGCGTTCGGGCCGTTCAGGAACCAGACCGCCTTGCGCGCCGCGCGCGAAGCGGCGGCTTTGACGGCTGGCTTGGCGGCGGGCGGCGCCGGTCTGGCGGCGCGCGCCATCACTTGTAGCCTGGCGCCTGGGTCGGATCGACCGCGCGCTGGATGTAGTCGTTCATCTGCGGGAAGTATTCGGCGTACACGCGCCGCAGTTCGGGGATCGGCGCGTCGTGCCAGTCCACGCGCAGGTCGAGCACCGGCCAGACGTAGCGGTCGACCACATAGACCCCGGCCGAACGCACCGGCGCGGTCTCGCCGCCCGCCGCCAGCCCGGCCTCCAGGGCACGCAGCAGCCGTTCGGCCAGATGCTGGCCGGCGCTCTGCTCGAAGGCATCGACCATGGCGCGCGGGATGCCCTCGTTGGCCAGCAGGTTGCCGCAGGCGACACAATCGGCGCCGTTCTGCTCGCGGTACAGGCCCAGGGATTGCGCGCCCGAGTAGCTGGCCGTGCCGCCCTGCGCGTCGACCACCGCGAGCTGGCGGAACTCGGCGTGCGGGCGCGCGGCCACCAGCGAGCGCAGCACCGCTTCCGCACCATAGCCCTCGGCCAGCAGGTCCAGGCCGAGCTGGCCGAGGGCCGGGTCGGTGATGTTCTGCGTGGCGACGGCACCCACCCCGGCGCGCGCCCAGCGTCCGCAGCGGCTGGCCACGCAGATCGAGGAGGAGGTCACGGCGACGCCGAAGCGCCCGCTTTCGCGGCAACGCGCGATGATGGAAAAGGTCATGGTCCGGGAAGCTTCATAGCTGCAGGTTCTCCATGGAGATGCGATCCGGGCTCTCCAGCGTGCGGTAGGCCTGGTCGGAGTAAAGCAGGGGCGCGCCTTCGCGCGACTGCAGCCCGACCACGGTGCCGACGAACACCGCGTGCGTGGACACCACCAGTTCCTGGCCCAGCACGCAATCGAGCACCAGCAGGCCGTCTTCCAGCACCGGCGCACCGGTGGTGATCGAAGTCCAGGCGTCGCAGGCGAAACGGTCGGCGCGCCAGCGCTCGATGCGACCGGCGAAGGAATCGGCCACATGCCGGTGGCGGCTGTCGAGGATGTTGACCGCGAAGCACTTGTTGGCGCGCAGCGCGGCCGGCGTCGGCCCGCCCAGGTGCACGCAGACCAGCACCTGCGGGGGTTCCGCCGAAGCCGTGCAGATCGAGCTCACGGTCACGCCGTAGCGACCGCCGGGACCGTCGGTGGTGACCACCGAGACCGGCGTCGCGGCGCGCCGCATCGCCGAGGTGAAGGAACGGGTGTCGATCGGGATCATGGTTCCTTTACGCCCTTGTCGGTCGGATTGGCGAAGGCCGCAAGCAGCGCGGCCGAGGCCGGCACCTGCAGGTTCAGGCCGGGCGGGATCGTCGACGTGAACCACCGGGAATAGAGCTTCTCCACTTCCCCGTTCTTCATCAGCCCGGCCAGGATCCCGTCCACCGCCTGCTTGAAGGCCGGATCCCTGCGCATCGCGATGGCATAGGGTTCCTCGTGCAGGGATTCCTCGAGTATCCGGTAGCTGTTCTGCGCGCGGTTCTGCGCGATCAGGCCCGAGATCAGGATGTCGTCCATCACGAAGGCCGCCGCCTTGCCTTCCTGCAGCGCGGAGAAAGCCTGCGAGAAATTGCCGGCGTACTGCTTGTCGAACTTCACCTCGTTGTTCTTCTCGTAGATGTGGATCAGGCGCACTGCGGTGGTGCCGGTGGCCAGCACCACGCGTTCGCCGGCGAGATCCTTGAGGGTCCTGGCCGCGGAGTCCTTGCGCACCACCGCGCGCACCCGGGAGAAGAAGTGGCTGTAGGTAAACGAGACCTGGGCTTCGCGCTCGAGCGTATGGCTCATCGAACCGCACACCAGGTCGACGGCGTTGCCGGTCAGCAGCGGGACGCGCGCCGCGGAGACCAGCGGCCGCGACTTCACCTCCAGCGCGGCCAGGCCGAGCTGCGTCTTGAGGCCGTCGGCGATGCGCTGGCACAGTTCGACCGAATAGCCGATGATCTTGCCGTCGGGATCCCGGTAGGCGAACGGCACCGATTCGGTCTGCAGTCCGAGCATGATCGCGCCGCTGTCGCGGATCTTCTTGAGCGTGCCGGAGACTTCCTGGGCCTGAACGTTGCAGGCCAGGGCCATCGCGGCCAGTGCGGCACAGACTGCCCAGCGCTTGCGCATGAAGGTTCTCCGATGCCGGCGGGATTGGAGCGGGTGATGGGAATCGAACCCACGTTCACAGCTTGGGAAGCTGTTGTCTTGCCATTAGACGACACCCGCGACGCGAAAGATTTTACGACGCTTTCGCAGGCGTTCACAAATTGGCGCGCGGCACAGCTGCCGGGATAGCTGCTAACCTTGGCGTGTCGCCCGACACTCTGGAGGTACCGGCATGAAACTGCTCTCCGCTTTCACCTGCGCCTCGCTGGCCCTGGTCTCCGGTTGCGCCACCATGAGCACCGGCCCGCAGGCCACGGCGCAGCTGTCGCCCACCCGCGGCAACGCGACCGCCGGCCAGGTCCGCTTCGCGCAGAGCGGCGACAAGGTCGTGGTGTCCGGCAGGATCACCGGCCTGAAACCGAATGCCGAGCACGGTTTTCACGTGCACGAGAAGGGCGATTGTTCCAGCGGCGACGGCATGAGCACCGGCGGGCACTTCAACCCGGGCGGCAAGCCGCACGGCGCGCACGGCCGCGGTGAGCACCATGTCGGAGACCTGCCCAGCCTGAGGGCCGACGCCGGCGGCACGGTGAGCTTCAGCTTCGAATCGACCAGCATCGCGGTGGGCAGCGGCGCCGCCAACATCGTCGGTCGCGGACTGATCGTGCATCGCGACCCGGACGACTACAAGACCCAGCCCACCGGCAACGCCGGCCCCAGACTGGCCTGCGCGGTGATCACCCGGTCCTGAACCGCGCGCGGCAGGCGGGCATGGCGGCCTACTTGCTCTCCAGCACCCACTCCCCGGTCCAGTCCTCGCCGGGGGGATGCTCCTTCATGTAGCGGCTGCGCTCGACGTAGAGTTTGCTGGGCTTGTCCTTCGGATTGAGCGCCAGCACCTCTTCGAACAGGCGCGCGGCATCGTCCCAGCGGCGCGCGCGGTACTTGGCCAGCGCGTCCTTGTACAGGCCCAGCGCGTCGACGATCTGCGGAAAGCTCGTTTCGTCGTGGTAATCGAGCACCTCGTAGATGGCCACCGGCCTGGTCTTGCCCTTGACCACCGCCAGGTCGATCTCGCGCGTGCGGTAGGTGCCCTTCAGCTTGTGGAAGGTGAACTCGCTGATCAGGATATGCGCGCCATACTGCTTGCACGCCGACTCCAGGCGCGAGGCCAGGTTCACGCCGTCGCCGATGATGGTGTAGTCCATGCGCTTCTTCGAGCCGATGTTTCCCGAAACCACCCGGTCGGTGTTCAGGCCCACGCCGATGTCGACCGGCAGCTTGCCCTCGGCCGCGCGCTGCACGTTCCACTGGCGCAGGGTGTTGATCATCGAGATCGAGGCGCGCATGGCGCGGTCGGCGTCGTCCTCGTGGCCGACCGGAATGCCGAACGCAGCCATCACCGCGTCGCCGATGAACTTGTCTAGCATGCCCTCTTCGCGCTGTATGCAGTCGACCATCAGCGTGAAGTACTCGTTCAGGAAGCCGACCGTGCCCTGCGCACCGAGCTGCTCGGTCAGGGTGGTGAAGCCGCGGATGTCGGAAAACAGCACGGTGGCCTCGACATCCTGCCCGCCGAGCAGGTCGGCGCCGGCCGCCACCAGGCGGTCGGCGATGCCCGGATCCATGTAGCGCGACATGGTGGACTTCATGCGCTTTTCCGAGCTGATGTCCTCGATCACGATCATCGAGCCGATGCGCTGCTGGTCGACGTTATGCAGCGGCTGCACGGTGAAGTTGACCGACAGCGTGTCGCCGCCGACCTGCAGCGGGGCATCCATGCTGATCTGGTGTTCGCCGGTGTCGCGCACCGTGGCCAGCTTGTCGATCACCCAGGCGTTGGCCGCGCCGAAATACTCGGCGGCCGGCACGTGCAGGACATCCTTGGCTTCGGCGTGCAGGATGCGCAGGCCTGCGGCGTTGCAGGTCGCGATGCGGTCCTGCGCGTCCAGCGTGATCAGCCCGTTCGACATCGATTCGAGCATTGCGTCGTTGTAGTTCTTCATCGCCTGCACGTCGGCGAACAGCTTGGCGTTCTCCAGTGCGATCGACACCTGCGCCGTGAACGCGCGCAGCCGCGCCTCGTCCTCGTGCGTGAACGGCCCGCCGCGCTTGTTCAGCACCTGCGTGACGCCGATGGTCTTGCCGTTCTTGTTGACCACCGGCACGCACAGGATGGAGCGCGTGAAATAGTTGGTCTTCTTGTCGAAGGCCGGGTTGAAGCGCAGGTCGGCGTAGGCGTAGGGGATGTTGATGGTCTTGCCGGAGGTGAACACCGCGCCGGCGATGCCCAGGTGGTTGGGCAGGTGGATGCGCATCGACTCCAGGCCCTGGCCGACCTCGGACCACAGTTCGTTGCTCTTCTCGTCGTTGAGGAACAGCGTGGAACGCTCGGCGTTCAGCATGCGCGTCGCCTCGCCCATCACCTTCTGCAGCAGCGAGCCGAGCTTGATGTCGGAGGTCATCTCCGAGACGATGTTGACGAACTCGAGCTCCTGCTTCCTGACGCGCTCGACGCGCTCGACCACCTGCGCGCTCTGCAGCGCGACGGCGCCCTGGCTGGCCATCGCCTCGAGCAGGGCCAGGTCGGCCGGCGTGAAGCGGCCCTTCCTCTTGTTCAGCAGCTGCGCCACGCCGACCATGTGTCCCTTGGCCGACTTGATCGGCGCGCACAGGATGTTGCGCGTCACGAAACCGGTGCGCTCGTCCACGCTGCGGTTGAATCGCGGGTCGGCATAGGCGTCGTGCACGATCAGTCCGGCGCCGGTGGTGAACACGTATCCGGCGATGCCGCTGGTGTTCAGGATGCGGATCTCGCGGCGGAACGGCCCCTGCGCGACGCGCGAATACAGTTCGTTGGTGTCCGGATCGTTCAGGAACAGTGTGCCGCGCTCGGCGTCCAGCTCGTTCGAGGTGGTGTCGAGCAGCACCGTGAGCACCTCGTCGAGCGAGTCGGTGGCCGACATGCGCCGGGACACCTCGAGCAGCAGCTCGGCCTCGCGCAGCCGGCGCTTCTGCGCAGCCGCCTCGCCGGCGCGCCTGTCGGCGACCGCGCTCCCGGCGGCGGGCTTCGCGGCCCGCTTTGCAGCGGGTCTGGCAGCCGATTTTGCGGTGGCGGTGGCTGGCTGCGCCTTGTCTTCGTGTGCGCTCTGCTCGCTCATCGGCGCTCGCCCTGGGTTGCGGATCGTGATTGTGATTGTCTGAGCTGCTCCATCTCGTCGCGCATGGCGGATATGGTCCTGTGCAGTTGCGCGATCTCGTCCTGCGCGCCCTCCTGCGCGGTCTGCAGGTCGCGCTCGCGCATGAACCCCGACAGCTCGAGTTGCTCGCGCAGGGCGGAGGCGGTCGCCTTCAGCTGCGCGATCTCGTCCTGGCTGACGGCCGATGCCTGTTGCACCTCCTGCTCGCGCAAGGCGTGGGATCGCTCCAGCTCGTTGCGCAACTCGGCGACCGCCGCCTTGAGCTGCGCGACTTCCTGGTTCGCTTCGGCCACGGCGACCTGCACGGCGGCGTCGCGGCCGGCCTGCACCAGCTCGAGTTCGCTGCGCAGCGCGATCACCGCACGCTGCATGTCGCGCACGTCGTTCTGCGCCGCAACCAGCTCTGCGTCCGCGCCCTGCCTGGCGTGCGAATTCCCGGCGTTCGCGTCGCCTTCGATGCGCTCCGCACGATCCATGACGTGCGCCCCGGCTGCCGGCAGCTTTCTACCCATGCCTCATTCTAAGGGACGCACGCGCCGCGGCAACAGCCCTGCTGCGAGACCGTCGGGCGCTGCACCCCGCGGCGCCTGCGCGCGTGTGGGCCGGGTCTGCCCGGTGTAGAATTATTCCCACTGTGCGAGGTTCGCGCAGACCCCGCAGGTCCCGAATGATCCAGATCGTCGTCAATGGCAATCCGCATAGCTTCGAGCAGCCGCTCCCCGTGAGCGAGCTGGTCTCGCGCCTCAGCCTCGCCGGCCGCAAGATCGCCGTCGAGCGCAACGGTGAGATCGTGCCGAAGAGCGCGCACCCCGCGACGTTGTTGGCCGACGGCGACCGGCTCGAAATCGTCATCGCCGTCGGCGGAGGCTGAACGCATGCAAGACCAACTCGTCATCGCCGGGAAGAACTACAGCTCGCGCCTGCTGGTGGGCACCGGCAAGTACCGCGACTTCGCCGAAACGCGCGCCGCACTGGACGCCTCGGGCTGCCAGATCGTGGCGGTGGCGATCCGCCGCACCAACATCGGCCAGAATGCCGGCGAGCCCTCGCTGCTCGACGCCGTGCCGCCCTCGCAGTTCACCTATCTGCCCAACACCGCCGGCTGCTACACGGCCGAGGACGCGGTGCGCACGCTGCGCCTGGCGCGCGAGCTGCTGGACGGCCACGCGCTGGTCAAGCTCGAGGTGCTGGGCGACCCGCAGTCGCTGTACCCGAACATGCCCGAAACCCTTGCCGCGGCACGCACGCTGGTGAAGGAAGGCTTCCAGGTCATGGTCTACTGCTCGGACGATCCGATCCAGGCCAGGATGCTCGAAGACATCGGCTGCGTGGCGGTGATGCCGCTCGCCTCGCTGATCGGTTCGGGCATGGGCATCCTCAACCCCTGGAACCTGCAGCTGGTGATAGAGCGCGTGCAGGTGCCGGTGCTGGTGGACGCCGGCGTGGGCACCGCTTCCGACGCCGCCATCGCCATGGAACTGGGCTGCGACGGCGTGCTGATGAACACCGCGATCGCCGGCGCGAAGAATCCGGTACTGATGGCCCAGGCCATGAAGAAGGGCGTGGAAGCGGGTCGCGAGGCTTTTCTCGCCGGCCGCATGCCGAAGAAGCTCTATTCGGCCGCCCCCTCTTCGCCTGCCGCCGGCCTGATCACCGGCCAGCCCGGCGCCGCCTGAGCACGCGAAGCGTTCCGGCTTCCGGCGCCCGGCCCCCGCTGCCCCGAAGCCCCCTGGACACGCCCGAACGTCCGCGCCCGGTGCGCAGCTATGTGCTGCGCCAGGGGCGCATGTCCGAGGCGCAGCATCGCGCGGTCGACACCCTGTACCCGGTCTACGGCCTGCCGTACGTGGCGCAGCCCCTGGACCCGGCCGCGGTCTACGGCCGCCACGCCCCGCTGGTGCTGGAGATCGGCTCGGGCATGGGCGAGACGACGGCGGCGATCGCCGCGGCGCAGCCGGGCACCGATTTCCTGGCGGTGGAAGTGCACCTGCCCGGCGTGGGCGCCCTGCTCAAGCGCATCGCCGAAGGCAAGCTGGCCAACCTGCGCGTCGTCCGCCACGACGCGGTGGAAGTGCTGGAGCACATGATCGCGCCGGGCTCGCTGGCCGGCATGCACATCTATTTCGCCGATCCCTGGCCCAAGAAGCGCCACCACAAGCGCCGCCTGGTGCAGACCGCCTTCGTCGCCCTGGCGGCGAGCCGCCTCGCGCCCGGCGGCTACCTGCACCTGGCCACCGACTGGCCGCCCTACGCCGAGCACATGCTCGAGGTGCTGCGCGCCGAACCCGCGCTGGACAATGCCTCCGGAAGCGCGGACGGCTACGCGCCGCGCCCGGCCTGGCGGCCGCTGACCAAGTTCGAGCAGCGCGGGCTGAAGCTGGGCCACGCCGTCCACGACCTGCTGTTCCTGCGCCGCGCCTGAGGCCCGGGCCTCGCGCAAGGCCCGGCGTGCCGGGACGGGAATGTATCTTTGTCGATACAGGAACTGCCTTGTAACCCGCATGGATGCTGGGTTTCTCTGTTCAAAACTTTGACTTTCAGGGCAGGAACAGCTGCACCAGCTCGTTCAGGAAGCGTTGCCCGCGCAAGGTGGGGCGCAGGTTCTGCCAGTCGTGCTCGAGCAGTCCCTGCGCCGCGGCGCGCGCCAGCGCCGGCTCGAGCACCGCAGCGTCCAATCCGGTGCGTTCACCGAACAGCGCCAGTGGAACCCCGCCGTTCAGGCGCAGCGCGTTGAGCATGAACTCGAAAGGCAGGTCCTCGCGCGTGAGCGTGCGCTGCTCGACGATGGAACGACCCTCGCGCGCCAGCGCCATGTACTCGCGCGGCTGCCTGGCGCGCGCGTGGCGCTCGATGCGGTCGGGAAAGCTCAGCTTGCCGTGCGCGCCCGCGCCCAGGCCCAGGTAGTCGCCGAACTGCCAGTAGTTCAGGTTGTGCCGGCAGCGCCGGCCGGGCCGCGCGAAGGCCGAGGTCTCGTAGTGCTCGTAGCCGGCGGCGGCGAGCATCTCCTCGGCGGCCTCCTGCATGGCCGCGGCGGCGTCGTGCTCCGGCAGTTCCGGCGGGCGACTGTAGAACACCGTGTTGGGCTCCACGGTGAGCTGGTAGGCCGAGAGGTGGCTGGTGCCGAAGGCGATGGCCTCGCGCAGGTCGTTGCGCGCCTGTTCGGCGCTCTGGCCAGGCAGCGCGTACATCAGGTCGAGGTTGACGTTGTCGAAGTTCGTCTGCGCGATGTCTATCGCGCGTCGCGCCTCGTCGGCGTCATGGATGCGCCCCAGCGCCAGGAGGTGCGCATCGTTCAGGCTCTGCACGCCGATCGACAGGCGGTTCACGCCTGCGGCGCGAAAGTCGCGGAATTTCTGCGCCTCGAACGTGCCGGGATTGGCCTCCAGGGTGATCTCCGCGTCGGCCGCCAGGTTCAGCCGGGCGCGAAATGCGGCCAGCAGGCGGTCTATGGAGGATGCCGAGAACAGGCTGGGCGTGCCGCCGCCGAAGAACACCGTCTGCACGCGCCGGCCCCAGATCGAGGGCAGGGCCTGCTCGAGATCGGCGATCAGCGCCGCGCAGTACGCCTCCTCCGGCAGCTCGGCGCTGCTCTCGTGCGAATTGAAATCGCAGTATGGGCATTTGCGCACGCACCAGGGCAGGTGCACGTACAGCGAGAGCGGCGGCAGCGCCGCCAGGCGCAGTCCGTCCGCGGCCTGCGCGGAGGGGCGCTTCAGCGCATGCAGCGGGATGCGGATCTCGGCGGGCACGGTGCCGCCCGGCTCAGTCCGCGGCGGGCGGCTGCGCGGCACCGGCCTCGCGCAGGCGCTCCGGGTCGGCCTCGCGCAGGCGCTCGAGCAGCCGCGCCAGCGCCAGCGCCCGATGGCTGATGCGGTTCTTGTCGGCCGGCGCGAGCTCGGCGGCCGTCAGACCGCGCTCCGGCAGGAGGAAATGCGCGTCGTAGCCGAAGCCGTTACCGCCGCGCGGCGCCTCGAGTACCGTGCCGTGCCACACGCCTTCGGCCACCAGCGGCTGCGGATCGTCATGCGCGCGCAGCAGCACCATGACGCAGACATAGTGTGCGCGCCGGTCGGCGCAGCCGGACAGTTCACGCACCAGCCTGGCGTTGTTGCGCGCGTCGCGCGTGGCGCGGTCGCCTTCGACGCCTGCGTAGTAGGCGGAGTTCACGCCGGGCTCCCCGGCCAGCGCCGCGGCGATGATGCCCGAGTCGTCGGCCAGCGCCGGCAGGCCGCTGGCGCGGCTGGCGTGCCGCGCCTTGGCCAGCGCATTCTCGAGGAAAGTGAGGTGCGGCTCCTCGGCGTCGGCGATGCCGAGCTCACCCTGGGTCACCACCTCGATCGACAGGGGCGCGAGCAGGGCGCGCAACTCGGCCAGCTTGCCCGGATTGCCGGAGGCGATCACCAGCTTGCGGAAGTCGGCGCGGCGCGCGTTCATGCGATCGGTGCGGGAAATGCGGCGCGGCGGATCCGGCCGGTCAGAGTCCCAGCGCCTTCTTCTGCGCGGCCACCAGTTCAGCGATGCCTTGCGCGGCCAGCGCCAGCAACGCGTCCATCTCGGATCGCGTAAAAGCCTCGCCTTCGGCCGTGCCCTGCACCTCGACGAAGCGCCCGTCGCCGGTCATCACGACGTTCATGTCGGTGTCGCAGTTGGAGTCCTCGGCATAGTCGAGATCGAGCACCGGCGTGCCCTGATAGACACCCACCGAGACGGCGGCGACGAAATCCCTGAGCGGCAGCTCGGCGATCATGCCGCGCGCCTTCATCCAGTTCAGCGCGTCGTGCACGGCGACGAAGGCCCCGGTGATGGCCGCGGTGCGCGTGCCGCCGTCGGCCTGCAGCACGTCGCAGTCGATCTGCACGGTGCGTTCGCCCAGGCGCCCGAGGTCGACCACGGCGCGCATCGAGCGGCCGATCAGGCGCTGGATCTCCTGCGTGCGCCCGGACTGCTTGCCGCGTGCGGCCTCACGATCACCGCGCGTATTGGTGGCGCGCGGCAGCATGCCGTACTCGGCGGTGACCCAGCCCTGCCCCTTGCCCTTCAGGAAGCCGGGCACCTTGTCCTCGACGCTGGCGGTGCACAGCACGCGCGTATCGCCGAAGGCGACCAGCACCGAACCCTCGGCATGCTTGGTGTAGCCGCGCTCCAGGGTCACTGCGCGCAACTGATCGGGGTGTCGTTTGCTCGGTCTCATGTTCTCGGCGGGTGGTGTTTTTTCAGGGCATCCCGGATTTCTGCGATCGCCCGCTCGATGTCCTCGTCGGACATGTGCTGGCGACCGAACTCCGGGTCGGTGGCGGTGAAGTCCTGCACGTCGGTGGGCATGTCGTGGAACGGCACGGTGGCGGGCGACAGCGTGTCAGGGCTGGAAACCTCGTCTTCGCCCCAGTTCATGGCCACCACGGAAACATTATCGCACTCGGGGCCGGCACGCGATTCGGCCAGCGTCATCAACTCCGGCACCGCCTGCATGAGGTCGCGCGACAGCAGACTGCCGAGGAACTGGCGTTGCGTGAGCGGCCCCCAGAATCCGTCCGAACACAGCAGCAGGATGTCATCCCTGGCCAGCCGCGCGCTGGCGGTGGGCTCGATGCTCGGCGCCTGCACCCCGCCCAGCGCCTGCAGCAGGCGGTTGCGTTCCGGGTGGGAACTCACCGCCTCCTCGCGGATGCGGCCCTGGTCGACCAGTTGCTGCACGCGGGTGTGGTCCTTGGTGCGCGCGACGATGCGCCCGCGCCGCACCAGGTACAGCCGCGAGTCGCCGATGTGCGTCCACCAGGCGTGGCCGTCCTGCACCACGCAGACCACCAGGGTGGTGCGCGGCGTGTCCGGCAGGTTGTTGTCGCGCGCATAGCGCAGGATGGCGTTCTGCACGCGGCTCACGCCGTTGAACAGAAATCCGTCCGGATCGGCCAGGCGCGGCCGGGCTTCGCGCTGGAAGTCGCCGGCCAGCTGGTCGAGCGCGATCTGCGCGGCGACCTCCCCGAGCAGGTGGCCGCCCATGCCGTCGGCCACCAGCATCAACAGCGCGTCGCGCGTGTACCAATAGCCGATGCGGTCCTGGTTGTAGGGGCGCGCGCCGACTCGACTGTCCTGGAAGATCGAGAACTTCATGCGCTTCCGCCCTCCTCGCCGTCGCGCTTCGAGAAGCGCGCGAACGCGCCCTTCAGGCGGGCGCCCAGCCGGTCGGCGAGCGGCCCCTCGCCTGTGTGGCCCGGCTTTTTCTCGCCCAGCAGCGCCTTCTGCAGCGCGAACACGCTCTGCGGCCGCTCCAGGTGATCCAGGCGCAGGCACCAGTCTATGGTGTCCAGCAGTTCGTTGGAATACTTGCCGCTCCAGGCCTTGCGCGCCGGCTGGAAGCGATCATGCGCCAGACGCTGGTCGGCGGGCTGCGGCGCGGCGGCGGCCAGGCAGGCGTACAGCGATGCGCCGACCGAGTAGATGTCGCTCCACGGCCCGAGGTCGTTGCGGTGCGCCGCGTAGTGCTCGGGCGAGGCGAAGCCCGGCGTGTACATGGGCGGCAGGCGCGTGCCCTCCTCGGTCAGGGTCTGGCGCGCGGCGCCGAAGTCGATCAGCAGCGCCGTGCCGTCGTTGCGTATGTAGATGTTGCCGGGCTTGATGTCCAGGTGCAGCAGCTTGTTGGAATGCACTTCGCGCAGGCCATTGAGCAGGTTGGCGAAGGTCTGGCGTATCCAGGATTCGCGCAGGCTGCCGCGGTGCGCCTGTATGTGTTCCTGCAGCGTGCGGCCGCGCTCGTAGCGCATCACCATGTAGACGGTGTCGTTGGCACGGAAGAAATTCAGCACACGCACCACATTGGGGTGCGACAGCCGCGCCAGCGCGCGCCCCTCCTCGAAGAAGCATTTCATGCCGTAGCGGAAGATCGGCAGGTTCTCGTCCGGCACCGCCGGCGAGGGTCCGCTGCCGGTACGCAGCGCGAGCGAGGACGGCAGGTACTCCTTGATGGCGACCGGGATGTCGTTCTGGTCGTGGGCGAGATAGACGAACGAGAACCCGCCGGACGAAAGGACGCGCAATATGCTGTAGTCGAGCTTGAAACCCTCCGGCAGCGGCTGGTTGGCTTGCGTCGGCATCGAGAGTGGAGTGGGCGACGAGAGTGCGGCCGGCAGACTGCTATGATACGCGCCTGACACCCCCGCATTTCCGGCCGCACGCGCCGGAGGCGCCGTTTCCCTCTTCAGACCTTGCAGTCCACATTGGCCGCAATGACCACCTTGACGCTTCGACGCTACCGCGATGATCAATAGCATGACCGGATACGCCGTCGTCGCCGCGGAGCTCACCGGCGGCGCGCTCGGCATCGAGTTGCGCACGGTCAACTCGCGCTACCTCGACATACAGTTCCGCGTGCCCGACGAGCTGCGCACGCTCGAGCCCGTGCTGCGCGAGGCGATCTCGGCCCGGCTGTCGCGCGGCAAGGTCGATTGCCGCCTGTCCTTCTCGACGGCGGCCGCCGGGCCGCGCGCCCAGGCGCTCAACGCACAGGCGCTCGCCGACCTGCGCCTGCTCGCCGCCCAGGTGCGCGAGGCCTTTCCGGACGCCACGCCGCTGCGCACCGCCGACGTGCTGCGCTGGCCCGGGGTGCTGGCCGAGGGTCGCGTCTCCGAAGACGAACTGCGCAGCGCCGCCACCGGCCTGGCGGGGCGCGCGCTCGAGGAACTCGGCGCCGCGCGCGCCCGCGAGGGCGCCAAGCTCGCCGGCGTGATCCGCGAGCGCGTCGCGAGCATGCGCGAGCGCGTCGCCGAGGTGGGGCCGAAGGTCCCCGAAGCCATGGCTGCCTACCAGGAGAAGCTCGCGCAGCGCCTGCGCGACGCCTTGGGCTCGGCCGACGACGAGCGCCTGCGCCAGGAGATCGCGGTATTCGGCATGAAGATCGACGTCGATGAGGAATTGCAGCGGCTCAAGACCCACCTCGACGAGGTCGAGCGTGTGCTGGCCAAGGGCGGCGCCGCCGGCAAGCGACTCGACTTCCTGATGCAGGAGCTCAACCGCGAGGCCAACACCCTGGCTTCCAAGGCCGCCTCGCAGGCGATATCCGACTGCGCGCTCGAGCTGAAGCTGCTGATCGAGCAGATGCGCGAACAGGTCCAGAACATAGAGTGATGAGGCGGAGGCAACGATGAGCGGCAACCTGATCATCGTCACGGCGCCCTCGGGCGCGGGCAAATCCTCGCTGATCGCCTCGGCCCTGCGGGCCGACCCCCTGCTGCGCCTGTCGATCTCCTACACCACGCGGGCGCCGCGTCCGGGCGAGCAGAACGGGCGCGAGTACAACTTCGTCGACGACGCCACCTTCGTCGCCATGCTCGAGCGCGCCGAGTTCCTGGAATCCGCGCTGGTGCACGGTTTTCGCTACGGCACCTCGCAGAAGGCGATCGACGAGGAACTGGGTCGCGAGCACGACCTGCTGCTGGAGATCGACTGGCAGGGCGCACAGCAGGTGCGCACCCTGTATCCGGCCGCGGTGGGCGTGTTCATCCTGCCGCCCTCGATCGCCGAACTGGAACGCCGCATGCGCACGCGCGGCCAGGATTCGGACGAAACGATACGCCGCCGCATGGCCGCCGCGCGCGACGAGATCAGCCACGCGCCCGAGTTCGATTATGCTATAATTAACAAGGACTTCGAAGAGGCGCAGCGCGACCTCCTCGCAATCATCCGCGCCGCGCGGCTGGGCACAGCCCGGCAACTCGCGCGGCATCCGGAACTCTTCACTCTCGGGAACTGACCATGGCTCGCATCACCGTCGACGATTGCCTCAAACGCATTCCCAACCGCTTCCAGCTGACGCTGGCGGCCACCTACCGCGCGCGCCAGATCGGCACCGGCGGCTCGCCGCTGGTCGAGCCCAACAAGGACAAGCCCACGGTGATCGCGCTGCGCGAGATCGCCAGCGGCAAGGTCGGCGTCGAGGTCCTCAGGCGCAATCCCGTCCCGGCTGCGGCGCCTGCCGCAATGGCGCCGGCGCCCACGCCGCTGGCCTGACGCAGGCAAGCACTTCACGCGCGAGGCCGGGCAAGGAGCGCAGGGGGACCCGGCCGCCGCAGCACCCCTCCCACACAGGCCCAGGCTCGCAACCATGGCAGCCGTCTCCGCGCTCAACGAGAGTCTGTTCGCCTACCTGAAGGCAGCCGATCTCGCCAAGCTCGGCGAGGCCTACCGGTTCTCCGAAGCCGCGCACGCCGGCCAGACCCGGCAGTCCGGCGAACCCTACATCTCGCACCCGCTGGCGGTCACCGAGATCCTGGCTGGCTGGCGCCTGGACAGCCAGGCGCTCACCGCCGCCCTGCTGCACGACGTGATGGAGGACACCTCCGTCACCAAGGACGAGATCTCCGACACCTTCGGCAAACCGGTCGCCGAACTGGTCGACGGCCTGTCCAAGCTGGACAAGATCGAGTTCCAGTCTGCCGAGGACGCGCAGGCCGAGAATTTCCGCAAGATGCTGCTGGCGATGGCGCGCGACGTGCGCGTGATCCTGATCAAGCTCGCCGACCGGCTGCACAACATGCGCACCCTGGGCGCGGTGTCGCCCGCCAAGCGCCGCCGGGTGGCGCGCGAAACCATGGAGATCTATGCGCCGATCGCCAACCGACTCGGCCTGAATGCGCTGTACCAGGAACTGCAGGAGCTGTCCTTCCAGCACGTCTATCCGCTGCGCTACCGCGTGCTGTCCAAGGCCACCAAGGCCGCGCGCGGCAACCGTCGCGAGGTGATCGGCAAGGCGCTCGAGGCGCTCAAGGCCAGACTGGCCGAAGCCGGCGTCGAGGCCGGCGTCACGGGCCGCGAGAAGCACGTGTACAGCACCTACAAGAAGATGACCGAGAAGCACCTGTCGTTTTCCGAGGTGCACGACATCTACGGTTTTCGCGTCATCGTGCGCGAGGTGTCCGGCTGCTACCTGGCGCTGGGCGCGCTGCACGGCCTGTACAAGCCGGTGCCGGGCAAGTTCAAGGATTACATCGCCATCCCCAAGGCCAACGGCTACCAGTCCCTGCACACCACGCTGATCGGCCCGTTCGGCACGCCGATGGAAATCCAGATCCGCACCGAGCACATGCACCACCTGGCCGAGAGCGGGGTGGCCTCGCACTGGATGTACAAGGACGACACCGCCACGCTGTCCGACCTGCAGAAGCAGACGCACAAGTGGCTGCAGTCGCTGCTCGAGATCCAGAACCAGTCGGGCGATTCGGCCGAGTTCCTCGAACACATCAAGGTCGACCTGTTCCCCGACGAGGTCTACGTGTTCACGCCCAAGGGACGCATCCTCTCGCTGCCGCGCGGCGCGACCGCCGTCGATTTCGCCTACACGGTGCACACCGACATCGGCAACCGCTGCGTCGCCGCCAAGGTCAACGCCGAGCTTGTGCCGCTGCGCTCCGAGCTGCGCAACGGTGACCGCGTCGAGATCATCACTGCCAGCCACGCAAAGCCCAATCCGGCCTGGCTGCAGTACGTGCGCACCGGCAAGGCACGCTCGAACATCCGCCACTTCCTTAAGACCATGCAGTATGAGGAGTCGGCCATGCTCGGCGAGCGCCTGCTCGACCAGGCGCTCGCCGCGCTGGGCGTCTCGCTGTCCTCGCTCGACGAACCGAGCTGGGAGCGCGTGGTGCGCGACAGCGGCGCGCGCTCCAGGAACGAGGTGCTGGCCGACATCGGCCTGGGCAAGCGCCTGCCGGCAGTGGTCGCGCGGCGCCTGCTGCGCGTGACCGAGTCGGCCAAGGAGGATGCGCGCGCCTCCGGCAAAGGTACCCGGCGGCGTGGTGATCCGCGGCACCGAGGGCATGGCGGTGCAGCTGGCCTCGTGCTGCCGGCCGATCCCCGGCGATGCCATCGTCGGCTCGATCAAGAAGGGCCAGGGCCTGGTCGTGCACGCCACCGACTGCCGCCAGATCGAGCGCTCGCGCAGGAACGAACCCGACCAGTGGATCGACGTTGAGTGGGATCCGCACACCGGCAAGCTGTTCCAGGCCTCGATCAAGGCCACGGTGACCAACCAGCGCGGCGTGCTTGCCAAGGTCGCCTCCGAGATCGCCGACGCGGGCTCGAACATCGACTCGATCACGATGGACGAGGATCGTTCGCTCTACACGACCATGCTGTTCGTGCTGGAGGTGGGCAATCGGGCGCACCTGGCACGCGTGATGCGCGCCCTGCGCAGGGTGCCCGAGGTCATGAAGCTCGCGCGCGTGCGCGAGTAGCCCGCACGACCGGGCGTCAGCGCACCGGTGTGGTCAGGCAGCACGTCGCCGCGCAGCAGGTTGAGCGCCGCCCGCTCCGTGCCGCGCAGCGCGGCGGCTAGTTCGGCCACCGTGCCCACGCGCCGGCGGTTCACGCCGATGATCACGTCGCCGCCGCGCAGGCCCAGCCTGAACGCATTGCTGCCCGGTTCGACCCGCGCGACATAGATCACCGGCTCCTTGACGGCACCGGCAGCGCGCTCCGCATTGGCCAGCGACCTCGCCGTAGCGGATCAGTTGCGCCATGACCGCGCGGGCGATCGACGAGGGCACGGCGAAACCTATCCCGACGTTGCCGCCCCGCCGGACCGATGATGGCGGTATTGATGCCGACCAGCTCGCCTTTCAGGTTGATCAGCGCACCGCCCGAGTTGCCCGGGTTGATGGAGGCGTCGGTCTGGATGAAATCCTCGAAGCCTTCGGGCAGCAGACCGGTGCGCCCGAGCGCCGAGACGATGCCCGAGGTCACCGTCTGCCCGATGCCGAAGGGATTGCCGATCGCCAGCACGAAATCGCCCACCTGCAGGTTGTCGGAGTCGCCGAAGCGCGCCTCGACCAGATCCTCCGGAGGGATGGCGAGCAGCGCGATGTCGGTACCCGCATCGCTGCCGATCAGTCTGGCCTGGAAGCGCCGGTTGTCCTTGAGCACCACGAACACCGCCGTCGCGTCCTTGACCACATGGTGGTTGGTCAGGACGTATCCGTTCTTCGCGTCGACGATCACGCCCGAACCGGCCGAGACCTGCGGCTCCGGAGCGCGCAGGCCGAAGAAGCGGCGGAAGAACGGGTCGCGCGCCAGCGGGTTGTTCTCTTCGGGCGAACGCGTGACCACCGCGATGTTGACCACCGCCGGCGTGACCGGGGCGAGAATGGGGGCCAGCGTGGGCAGCCCGTCGCGAACGGCGAAAGCAGGCAGGGCGGCCTGCCCTAAAGAAGACGCCGCCGCCAGAAAGATGAAGAAAACCGCGCGCAGATGCATGTCAACTCCCGCGAACCGGCAAGGGTCGCGCCGGATTGCCCACCACCGTGGCACCGGCCGGAACGCTCTTGGTGACCACAGCCCCCATGCCGACAACCGCCCCTTTCCAATGATGATGGGCGCTTCTGCGCTGCCGTTGCGTATCACGGCGCCTGTTCCCCGCAGGCTCGTCCTCGACGATCACCCAGCCGTTGCATCTAACCGCGGGGGCAAGGTGACGAAATCGCCAATCACGCAGTCGTGTGCAACGTAAGAATAGATATTCGCGTGAAAGTATCGCCCGATGGTCGCGTTGGCCGTCACCGTGGTATGCGCGCAAAAGATCGCCCCTTCGGCGATGCTGTTGGGTTCGTAACAGATGCTCTCACCGGCACGCACTTGCAGCGGTCGGATGCCATCGGCGACGCATTTCTCGGCGAGCCGTCGGCGCTCGGTCGAAGTGGCGATGGCCACATTGAAGAACTTCTCGTGCGCAGGGTGAGCCAGGAATTCGGCGTAGCGCATGACGCGAAAGCCGTTGACGGTCGCCGCCGGGTTCAGGTCGTCGATGAACACCAGTTCACGACCGGGCGCCTGCCTGTCAAGAATCGGCATCACTTCGCGCCCGAACCCGCCGGATCCGTACAGCCCTATCAGCATCCCCCGCCCGCCCCGGTGTTCATGGTGTGAGGAGCGCTGCAGGCGTTGCTTCCGGCCGCCCCGCCGCCAACCTGTCCGCGACCGTCCAGTAGCGCACCGCGCTGCGCTGTATTTCCTCGTGCCGGGCATAGAGGTTCCATACCGCGGCAGCGAAATCCCGGCTGTACTGGCTGTCCGGGCGGTCCTTGAACACGCCTTCGATGTCCGTCTCCAGCAGGCGCTCAGCGATGGCGACACGCTCGGCATCACTGCCGATCAAACGCAGGGCCGCCCGCTCGAACTCGCTCGGGTGATAGGTGATGAGCCAATCGGGAACGCCGACCGAGCGCATCATGCCTGAATCGGTCTGGCTATGGACCTCGAGTCCTTCCAGCGTCACCATCGGCAGTCCGAGACGCATCGAATCCACGTTGCTGTTCGTTCCGCCGAACGGGAACGTCGAGAGATGAATGTCGCAATTGCGCAGATTCTGCAGGTAGCTGTTGTAGTCGCTGCGCGGATGCACGACGCTGTTGGGCAACCACTTGGCGATTTCGCGGCGGATCTGAAACCAGGTCATGCCCACCATATTCGGGAAGAAGTGGAACTCCAGGGCACGCTCCGACCTGGCCGCGATCGCGCGGCAAGAAGCCATGAATGATGCGTTGAGCTTGCACGCCATCGACGGAACGGCGATACGCAGCAAGGCGGGCGATGGCCGGAGCTCCGGTTCCGGAAAGACCGCATCGTCGCGATTGACCATCGCCAGGTCACCGGAGATCAGAAACACCGTTTCACTGAAACAGCCCGGATCCACGGGCATCGTCTCTGTGACGAGCACGTAATCGATCTCCGGCGAGTTCGATGTTGCCGGGTGCCCCAGCGTCATGACCTGTATCGGCGCGAGCCGCACCGTGGACAGCGCCACCCACCAGGTGGCCATGCCCAGGCTCGGGTAGTAGATGATGTCCGGCGCGACCCTGCGAATATGGCCGACGATATCGGCCAGCGAGACGTTGCCGGCATCGATTTCGATGACTTCGTCGAACAACTGCTTGGAGATCGCATCCATCTCCGAGGAGCGGCCTATCATCACCAGCCTGAACTTCTCGCGCAGCTGGCGTATCGAAGGCGCGTAGCAGCGATACATCGCGTGCAGGGAGGTGAACCACTCGATGGGGACCAGGATGGTGGGCCTCTCGCTGATCCTGCGCTCGGCGGGCATGGCCGGGATCTCGATCTGCTTCTCGATCAATCGCCGCATCATCTTGTTGAACGAACGCTTGATCTCGTGCTTGCTCTCGGCGGTGGCGTAGCTGCAGTACATGTAGGCATCCGACACCGCGGCGAGCATGTGCTCGCCCAGCTCGACCTGCTCGAACAGCGGGCCCAGCGTGAGCAGCTTCTCGCGGCGTCTGTGCGCCTCCGGCGAGAGCACGACGATGTTGGCGAGCATGCCGAGGAACGCCGGCAGGGCCAGGCGCGGCGCGGCGCGGAATATGTTCTCGAAATCGAGCTCCAGCTCCGAATCCAGCGAGTAGGCCAACAGCAGTTTGACGATGGTCTGCGGGCTGCTGAAATGCAGCTTGTTCGGATCCCCCTCGTCGGGCACGCCGAACTGGCGCAACAGGTGGTCGGCGTTGCCGAATGCGCTGGCCTGGAAAACCGCGCTGAACGTGGCGTGCTCGACCGCCAGCAGGTCGAACCCCTCCTGCGAGAGCTGGAACTGCGGATCCGCCAACAGCGCGGTGATCGCGGAAGCCAGCCGCGTGTACAGCCGCAGACGCGCGCCTTCGTGGGTGGGATGGCCCGCGAACTCGCCGCCGACCTTCAGGCGCTTGAGTATGCGCAGCAGTTCGCGACCCGCCTCCTCGTGCCGACGCGAGTACACCAGCGTCTCGAAGGCCTCGAGATGCACGTTCTCGACGGTCACGGTGGGGGCGACGATTTTCTGCTGGGCTTCGGTCACGACGCAGAGTCTAGCGCAGGCGGCCGCACCCGGCCTTCAAGAGCGCCACCCTCAGGCGTCGAGAAAGCCGGCCAGTGCGTCGATCACGGCATGCATGTCATCAGCCGAAAGCAGGGCATGGAACGGCAGCGCGATCAGTTGCTCGCCCAGCGTGGCGCAGACATCGAGTCCGCCGGCCACCGGCAACGAGGCGAAGGCCGGATGCTGATTCAGCGGCGGACAATACCAGCGACGCGTGCCTATGCCCTGCTGGCCGAGCACGCGGAATGCGTCCGCGGCCTTGTGCGAGTCGGGCAGCCGCACCGGAAAAATGGAGTACACCCCTGCCGCATCGCGCTGCTGGGTGCGCGCCTGCGGGCAACGCCGCCCCAGTCCGGCCAGGTAGTCGCGATGCAGGGCAATGCGACGCTGCGAGGACGCGTCCCAGCGCGCGAGGGCCGCCAGGCCGATCGCCGCGTGGTATTCGGAGAGCTTGGCATTGGTCCCTTCCCGGCTGACCAGCCCGGTGGAACCGGCCGTTTGCGCGTCCACCGCGGACAGATCGATGCCGAAGTTGCTGAGATGGCGCACGCGTGCGGCGTACTCGGCGTCGGCGGACAGGACCATCCCGCCCTCGGCGGCGGCCAGCGACTTGGTGGCGTGCAGGCTGAATACCGTGACGGTGCGTGCGCCGCAAGCCTGGTTGCCGTAGGCACCCGCGGCGTCTATCACCACCGGCAGGCCGCTCGCCCGTGCGAAGGCGTCCCAGGCGGGCGCATCGCAAGGGCAGCCGTAGGTGGACACCGGCATCACGGAGTCGACGCGCTCCTGCGCAATCGCGCGCGCGGCAATCTCCGGCGTCAGCAGCCAGGTCTCGGGATCCACGTCGCAGAACACCGGCACGTGACCTGCGCGCAGGGCGGCGGTCGCCGTGGCCACGAAAGTCAGGGCCGGCATCAGTACGCGGCTGCCCGGCGGCAGGCCCAGCGCAAGCAGGGCGACCTCCAGGCCCAGGCTTGCATTGCTCACGCTGACGGCATGCTGTGCGGGCCGACCGACTGCGCAGGCGCGTGCCGCGATTCCCGCCTCCAGTTCGCGCACCAGGGGACCGAAGTTGGTGTACCAGCGCGAGGCGTCGATGCGGCGCAGATACGGCAGCAGGTCTTCTGCGGCGGGCAGGTCGGGAACGAGTAGGGGTATCTTCACTGCACTGGCCCGGGAACGTCCGTGCAGTTTACCCGCTGCGTCCGGACATTGCGGCGCGAAGCCCGCAGGACTTCCGCTGGCCCGGTTACGCTCAGACCCGCCTCAGGGCTGTTTGCCGTTCAGCAGATCCAGCAGGTCCTGCATGGTCTGGTCGGCCCAGAAATCCGGATCTTCCGCGATCTTGGCCTCGCCGCGCGCGACGATCTGCGCGTCGATTTTCCTGCGCTGGCAATAGTCCCGCCAGAACTGCTTCACCTCATCGGCCGTCATGTCCATTGCCAACCGCCTCCATGCGCGCGTCGATAAAAAAAGGGCCTAGCATCACTGCTAGGCCCTTCGAATTTGGTAGGCCGTGGCGGATTCGAACCGCCGACCAACGGATTAAAAGTCCGCTGCTCTACCAGCTGAGCTAACGACCCAAAAAAGAGGCCGGATTCTACTTTCTGGCGCGGGCCGCGTCAACGAAACCGAACGGCAAGGGCCGGCTTGCGTCTCCGGGGTTCGCCGTTACTCCTCCCGCATCAGCCGCCAATACTGGTACTTCAGAGCGCAGACCGAGCCTGCCACCATGGCCGCAAAGGCCAGCAGCGAGCCCAGCGCCAGGGTGGAAAGCCCGGACAGGCCCTGGCCTATGGTGCAACCCAGCGCCGTGACGCCGCCAAAACCCATCAGCACGCCGCCGACCAGGTGGTTCGCCGTATCCTCGGCGTCGCGAAAGCCCTCCCAGCGGAACTTCCCGGCCGCCAGCGCGTATGCGGCCGAACCGGCGATCACGCCGGCCACCGAAGCGATGCCGAAGGTGATCGTGCGCGACTTGTCCGTCCACAGCATCAGGTACTCGAGCGTGTAGGCCAGCGGGGCCACAAAACTGAAAGCCTCCATGCGACCGCTGCTGGTGGCCACGAATGCCTCCTCCAGCGTGTCTGGATGCTCGGCGACATGGCCGACATGGCCACTCACATACCATGCGCCCACGGCCACCAGGCCGGTCACCACGCCGCCCAGCAGGTAATCCGGATTGCAGCGGAAATCGCGGCTGGCGAACACCCAGGCCAGCAGCGGCACGGCGATCAGCAGCGCCAGGCCAGGGACAAGGCCGGACTTGGGCAGCCCCAGGGGCCCGGCCAGCAGCGAGGGAAGGTCCTGCCCGCTCGCCAGCGTCACGGCCGCTGCATCGAGCACGCCGGCGCGAAATGCGCCGAACAGGCCGCGCAGCGTCATGTAGGCCGAGATGCCGATCACCAGGAACACCACCAGCGACTTCAGGTTGCCGCCACCGATGCGGATCAGCGTCTTGGAGCCGCAGCCCGAGGCGAGCGTCATGCCCGCACCGAAGGCGAAGCCGCCGGCCAGATACGACAGCCAGGTGAAATTCCTGCTCTGGTAGATGGACTTGGACAGATCGACCAGGCCCGTCAGATGCAAGGCATTGGCGCCGAGTATGGCCACGGCGATGGCCAACACCCACATGCGCATGCGCCCGGTATCACCCATGTTCACCCAGTCGGCGACCGCACCCATGGTGCAGAAGCTGGTCTTGTTGCCGACCGCGCCGAACACGAAGGAAAGCAGGAACGCGCCGCTCAGGACATAGGGCACGAGTTGCGCGGGCGTAAGCTCGTTCATGCGCGCAAGCTTAGCGGTAACGCGTGCTGTCCGTCAGTCCGGCCGCCTCGAAGCCGGCCCGTCGAATTCGGCAGGCGTCGCAGACGCCGCAGGCGCGGCCTTCGGCGTCCGGCTGGTAGCAGGTCACGGTTTGCGCGGGCTCGACGCCGAGCTCGATCGCCAGTTTGACGATCTCGGCCTTGGACAGCGACACCAGAGGCCCGAGCACCTCGATGCGCCGACCCTCGATCGCGGCCTTGGTGGCGAGGTTGGCCATGGCCCCGAAGGCACGCAGGTATTCCGGCCGGCAGTCCGGATAGCCCGAGTAGTCGACTGCGTTGGCGCCGACGAAGATGTGCTGCGCGCCGAGCACCTCCGCCCAGCCCAAGGCCAGCGACAGCAGGATGGTGTTGCGCGCCGGCACGTAAGTCACGGGGATGCCGGCCTTTACGCCGTCGGTGGGGACCGCGACGCTCGCGTCGGTCAGTGCCGAACCGCCGAACACCGAAAGGTCCAGGCGCACGACCTTGTGCGACGTGGCGCCCAGTTGTCCGGCCAGAACGCTGGCTGCCGAGAGTTCTGCGCGATGGCGCTGCCCGTAGTCGACCGACAGGCAATGGCAGGTGTAGCCCTCGCGCAGCGCCCAGGCCAGGGTGGTGGCGGAATCGAGCCCGCCCGAAAGCAGCACCACCGCCTTCGGCGCCTCGCCGCAGGCCGGGATGCTCACCTCTTCTGCAGTCTCTGCTTGGCCGAGGCCGCGGCTGGGCTGCCGGGAAAGCGCGTCAGCAACCCTTCCAGCGTCTTCTGCGCGCCGCGCCGGTCGCCCATGGCTTCCTGGGACGTGGCGATGTTAAGCAGCGCGTCCGGCGCCTTGGCGTTGTCCGGCCAGCCTGAAAGCACCTTCTGCTGCGCGGCGATCGAGTTCTTGTAGTCGCGCTGCGCATAGTGGGCGTTGCCTATCCAGTACTGCGCGGAAGGTGCCAGCGGACTGGACGGGTAGGTCACCATGAAACCCTGGAAGGCCGAAATGGCCAGCGGATAGTTGCCGAGCTTGAACTGGTTCAGCGCCGCCTCATAGGCCTTGGTTTCGGCCGCCGCCACTTCGGCGGGCGGCGCCGCGGGCTTGTCGCCGACGGCCGCCTGCTCGCGCGCCTGCTCGAGTTTGCGCAGGCGCGTGTCTATGTCGAGGTAGAGGTCCTTCTGGCGCTTGTCGGCGGTTTCCGCCTGGTTCAGCAGCACCTCGACCTGGCCGCGCATGCGCGCGATGTCACCCTTCAGGCCCTCGATCTGGTTGGCCAGGTCCACCAGCGCCCGCCGGTCACGCACCTCGGCCTCGATCCTGCCCAGGCGCTCGTCGATCACCGTGCGATTGGCCTCGTACTGCTTCCTGAGCTGCTCGATGCGCGCGCGCGCCTCCTCGTCGTCGAACATCCCGGCCTGCGCGCCCGGCGCGAAGGCGAGCAGCGCAACCGCGCACAACGCGGCAAGGCGGAAAGCACGCGCCCGCGGCATTGTTCGCAAGCCCCGCATCAGAACTCGCCGGAGTACAGCATGTCGTCGCGGCGATTCTGCGCGTAGGACTGCTCATCGGCGCCCTGCGACTTGGGCTTCTCCTCGCCCAGGCTGACGGCCTCGATCTGCTCGTCCTTGGCGCCCAGCAGCGTGAGCATCTTGCGCAGCGCATCGGCGCGCTTCTGGCCCAGTGCCAGGTTGTACTCGCGGCTGCCGCGCTCGTCGGTGTTGCCCTGGATCAGCATCTTCGCCGTCGGGTTGTCGCGAAGGAAGCGCGCGTGGGCCTCGACCAGGGACTTGAACTCGTCCTTGACCGTGAAGCTGTCGTAGTCGAAGTAGACCGAGCGTTTGGACAGGATGTTGTTGGGGTCCTTCAGCACGGCGAACCCGGTGGCGGGCTTTTTCGACGTGAGGTCAACGCCGGTGACCGGCTTTTGCCCGATCGGCTGGGTATCCGCGCCCGGTTTGGCCGTGGTCGCATCCGGCTTGCGGTCCTCTACCGCCGCAGCCTCCTGTTCGGCCGTCGGTGTGCTCGAACAGCCCACCACCAGCACCGTGGCGCCCGCTGCCAGGATTCCTCTCCAGATCGTACGCATCGCAGTCCTCCCTTTTATTCCTTGATGAACGGGCCCCAGGCTGGTTCCCGTACGTCGCCGCCAGAGGTGGTGAGCCGCTGCTTCACGCGCCCGTCCGCCGAAACCGCCGACAGCACGCCACGTCCGCCGACCACGGTGGCCAGCAGGATCATGCGTCCATTGGGCGAAAAACTCGGCGATTCGTCCTTGTCGCTGTCGGTCAGGATCTGCACCTGGCGGGATCCCAGGTCAAGCAGCGCCACCTGATACTTGCCGCCGTTGCGCGCGATATAGGCCAGGCTCTTGCCGTCCGGCGAAACGCGCGGCGACACGTTATAGGTACCGTCGAAGGTCACGCGCTGCGCCTCGCCGCCATTGGCGGGCATGCGATAGATCTGCGGGCTGCCGCCGCGGTCCGAGGTGAAGTACACGAACTGCCCGTCACGCGAGAACACCGGCTCGGTGTCGATCGAGGAGCTGCTGGTCAGCCGGCGCACGCCGCTGCCGTCCGGACTCACGGAGTAAAGCTGCGAACCGCCCTCGCGCGACAGAGAGACCACCAGCCGCGAGCCGTCCGGTGCCCAGGCTGGCGCCGAATTGGATCCCTTGAAATTGGCCGCCACCTGCCGCTGCCCGGTCTGCAGCGAGTGCACATACACCACCGGCTTCTTGCTCTCGAAGGAGACGTAGGCCAGGCGCCGCCCGTCCGGCGACCAGGCCGGCGAAATGATGGGCTCGAACGAAGCCAGCGCGGTCTCCTCGCCGCCGCCGTCGGCGTCGGCGATCTGCAGCTCGTAGCGCGGGCCGCGCTTGACCACGTAAGCGATGCGCGTGCTGAACACGCCGCGTTCCCCGGTCAGCTTCTCGTACACGTAATCGGAGATGCGATGCGCGGTGGCGCGCACCTGGTTCTTGGTCAGCGTGTAGGCCACGCCGCCCAGCGCCTGCTGCTTGACCACGTCGTAGAGCCGGAAGCGCACCTCGAAACGACCGTCGGGCATGACTGCGACACTGCCCTGCACCAGCGCGTCGGCCAGGCGCGAGCGCCACTCCGGGAAGTTCACATTGCTGGTTTCGGTCGAGGCGGGCGTGCCGGCCGGCGCTTCGATGGCGCGGAACAGGCCGCTGCGCTCGAGGTCGGCGCGCACGATCCCGGAGATGCCGGGCGGCACCGCGCCTTCTCCCGTGAAGGGCAGCACGGCGATGGGGATGCGATTGCCGCCGCCACCGGTGATCTCGATGGACAGTTGCGCGAGCGCGCCGCTGCAGAACAGGAACAGCGCCAGCGCGAAGAGGGACAGACGAGGCTTGAACAAGCTTGTGATCCTTGCTTGTCTATCGAAGCGTCGATTATAGCGGAGGGAGTCCGCCATCTCGCATCATTCCTGCGGCTTGAACTTCAGTTCCAGCGTACGCTGGAACTGATTCGGACTGTCGGGCTTGGGCAACGGATCCGATTTGAGGATCGCGCGTTCCACCGCCTCGTCGTAGCCGCGATGCCCGCTGGATTTCTTCAGTTTCACGTTCAATACCTGCCCAGTAGGCAATTGCACGACCTCGAAGACCGCCTCAGGGTTGCCCTTGATGTCCTGCGGCAGCACGATGTTGCCCTTGATCTTGCCGCGTATTTTGTCCGTATACCCGGCCAGCGCCTTCTGCTGCGCCGAAGCGGCATCGCGCGCCAGCATGTCCTGCAGGGCCTTGCGCTCCTGATCGGCCTTTAGAGCGCTCTGCTCGCGCGCAAGTTCCTCGCTGAATTTCTTGCGCACGTCCTCCTGTCGGGGCTTCACGACAGGTGCGGGTTTGGCCGGCTCGGGTTTGGGCTTGACCTCCGGCTTGGGCTTGGGTTTGGGCTTGTCCTTGACGGCGATGTCGGGCTTGGGCAACTCGACCCTGGGCTCCGGCTTGGGCGCAGGCGGTTCGGGTTTCGGCGGCGCCACGACCGGTGGCTCCGGCCTGGGCTCGGGACGCGGCTCGACGCGCTCGGCCACCTGTGCCGGCGGCACCCACAACTCGACCGAGATCGTGTCGGGAGCCCGCGACTGCCAGCGCACGCCGAAGAACAGCACCGCGAACAGCAGCAGGTGGATGGCGGCCGCCAGCAGTACCGAAGCGAGCCAGCCCTGCTGCTCACGGTCGAAATGCAGGTGGATCGCCGCGGCCGTCATCGCACCCCTACTGCGCCGGCTTCACCGACAGGCCGACCCGCTTGACCGCCTGCTTCTGCAGCTCGTCCATGACGTTGAGCACCGCCTCGTAGCGCACGCTCTTGTCGGCCGAGATCACCACCGGCTGGTCCGGATTGCGGGCCTGCTTGGCCTTGACGATGGCCGCGAGTTCGCCCTTGGCGATGCGCCGCTCCTCCTGCACCGCGCCCTTGGCATCGCGGTCGCGTACCACCACGCTCAGGTCTTCCTTGATGATCACCTCCAGAGGCGTGGCCGGAGCCTGCGAGGACTTGCCGACCGAAGGCAGGTCCACCACCCCCGGGGTCACCAGCGGTGCGGTCACCATGAAGATCACCAGCAGCACCAGCATCACGTCGATGTAGGGCACGACGTTGATCTCGCTCATCGGCGCGCGTTTTCGATGTAAAGGCACGGACCGGTTCAGGTTCGGGTTGGGAAGCGGGGCTGATGCATCATTGCCGGACGGTCTGTCGCTGCAGGATGTTCGAGAACTCCTCCATGAAACTCTCGAAGCGGATCGCCAGCCGGTCGATGTCGTGGGAGAAGCGGTTGTAGGCCACCACCGCGGGGATCGCCGCGAACAGTCCGATCGCCGTGGCGATCAGCGCTTCGGCGATGCCGGGAGCGACCTGCGCGAGCGTGGCCTGCTGCACGTTCGCCAGGCTCCTGAAGGCGTGCATGCTGCCCCACACGGTGCCGAACAGGCCCACATAGGGACTGACCGAACCGACCGAGGCAAGGAACGCCAGATGGCTCTCGAGCATGTCCATCTCGCGCTGGTAGGTGGCGCGCATGGCGCGGCGCGCGCCGTCGACCATGGTGCTCGGATCGGTGCCGCGCTGGCCGCGCAGCTTGGCGAACTCGCGGAATCCGGACTCGAAGATGCGCTCCAGGCTGCCGATGGTATGGCGATTGTTCACCGCGCCCTGGTACAGCGCGTTCAGGTCGTTGCCGCCCCAGAATTCGCGCTCGAAGGTCTCGGTCTGGCTGCGCGCGCGGCGGATGGCGAACATCTTGCGGAAGATGAACAGCCAGCTCATGAACGACACGCCCAGCAGCAACAGCATCACGAACTTCACCACCAGGCTGGCGTTGGAGACCAGCGTCCAGATTTCTAGGTCCTGGGTCACGTTCATCGTCGTCGGGTTCTCGTTTTTCTATGCTTGCAGCAATCGTTTCAGTTCCGCCGGCATGCGCGCCGGCCGCAGCCGCTCGCGGTCGGCCAGCGCCAGCGTCACCTCGCCTTCGACCAGCAACTCGCCCGCGCGTTCCACGCGCTGGTGGAATACCAGGCTCGCGTGGCCCAGCTTCGCCACCTCGGCGCTGACCTTGAGCAGGTCGTTCAGGCGCGCAGGGCGGCGATAGCGCAGGCACGCCTCGTGCACCAGAAACAGTATACGGCCCTCGTCGGCCAGCTGCGCCAGGTCGAAGCCCAGGGAATTCAGCAACTCGGTGCGCGCGCGCTCGAAGAAGGCCAGGTACTGGGCGTGGAACACCACGCCCCCGGCGTCCGTGTCCTGGTAGTAGACGCGCACCGGGAGGCGGAAGGGGCGCGCGGCGGCGCCCATGCGCGCTGCGCTCAGCCCGGGTCTCCGGCCGCACCGCGCGCCTCGGCCTGCGCGAGCAGGTCGTTCTGCGTGGTGGACGGTGCGACCACGCCGAAATGGCGATACGCGGCCAGCGTGGCCGTGCGCCCGCGCGGCGTGCGCTGCAGGTAACCCTGCTGGATCAGGTAGGGCTCGAGCACGTCTTCGATGGTGTCGCGCTCCTCGCCGATGGCCGCGGCCAGGTTCTCCACGCCTACCGGCCCGCCGCCGAAGCGCTCGATCACCGCCAGCAGCAGCTTCCTGTCCATCACGTCGAAACCCAGCGGATCGACGTCCAGCATCACCAGCGCGGCGTCGGCGACCTTGCGCGTCACCACGCCGTCGGCCTTGACCTGCGCGTAGTCGCGCACACGGCGCAGCAGGCGGTTGGCGATGCGCGGCGTGCCGCGCGAGCGGCGCGCGACCTCGGTGGCGCCGTCCTCGGCAAGTTCCACGCCCAGCAGGTGAGCGGAGCGGCGCACGATGGAGGCGAGTTCCGCCTCGTTGTAGAACTCCAGTCGGGCGACGATGCCGAAACGGTCGCGCAACGGATTGGTGAGCATGCCGGCGCGCGTGGTTGCGCCGACCAGCGTGAACGGCGGCAGGTCGAGCTTGATCGAACGCGCCGCGGGCCCCTCGCCGATCATGATGTCGATCTGGTAGTCCTCGAGCGCCGGATAGAGGATCTCCTCGACCACCGGCGAGAGGCGGTGGATTTCGTCGATGAACAGCACGTCGTTGGGCTCGAGGTTGGTGAGCAGCGCGGCCAGGTCGCCCGGACGCTCCAGCACCGGACCCGAGGTCTGGCGCAGGCCCACGCCCATCTCGCGCGAAATGATGTGCGCCAGCGTGGTCTTGCCCAGGCCCGGCGGGCCGAACAGCAGCACGTGGTCCAGCGCCTCCTTCCTGCCGCGCGCCGCCTCGATGAAGATCTCCAGCTGCTCGCGCACCTTCTTCTGTCCGACGTACTCGGCGAGCTTCTGCGGACGCAGCGCGCGCTCGATCTGCTCTTCCTGCACCGAGGCGGGCGCGGCGGAGATCAGGCGGTCGGTCTCGATGGCCATGGCGATTTCCGGGCTAGGCCCTGGCCAGCGACTTCAACGCCGCGCGTATGCCGTCGGCCACCGGCAGGTCGGCCGGCAGAGCCTTGATCGCCAGCAGGGCTTCCTTCTCGCTGTAGCCCAGCGCCAACAACGCGTTAAGGACGTCGTTGCCGCCGCCGGACGCGGCGCCGCTCGCGCCGCCGGCGCCGGGCAGCACGTCGGCCAGCTTGCCCTTCAGCTCCAGCAACAGGCGTTCGGCGGTCTTCTTGCCGATGCCGGGCACCTTGGTGAGCCGCGCGGCGTCCTGCGTGGCCACCGCCTGGGCGAGGTCGTTCACCGACATGCCGGAGAGAACCGACAGCGCGGTGCGCGCGCCCACGCCCGAGATGCGGATCAGCTGCCGGAAGGCCGCGCGTTCAGCTTCGGTGGCGAAACCGTACAGCACGTGCGCGTCCTCGCGCACCACCAGGTGGGTCAGCAGCGCGGTATTCTCGCCTGTGGCCGGCAGGTTGTAGAAGGTGCTCATGGGCACGTCGATGTCGTAGCCCACGCCGCCGGCTTCGACCAGCACCTGCGGCGGGTTCTTGGCGAGCAGCGTGCCGGCGATGCGGCCGATCACCGCCGCCTCCCGACCCGTGCACCGGTCGGCACCAGCCGGCCGGTACGCATCTGCAGGCCCTCGGTGGACAGCGCGCCCATGCCCAGGCCGCCGTGCGCGTGGCAGATCGCGCAGGCCAGCGCGTCGGCGGCGTCGGTGCTCGGGTCTCCCGGCAGCGACAGCAAGCGTCTGACCATCATCTGCACCTGTTCCTTCTTCGCCTTTCCATAGCCGACCACGGCCTGCTTGACCTGCAGGGCAGTGTACTCGGCGACCGGCAGCCCGGCGAGCACCGCCGCGCAGATCGCCGCGCCGCGCGCCTGGCCCAGGCCCAGGGTGGCCTGCGGATTCACGTTGACGAACACCTTTTCGATCACCGCCTGCCCGGGCCGGTTGGCCGCGATCACCTCGTTCAGGCCGTCGAGCAGCACCTTGATGCGCTCGGGCAGCTCGCCCGCGCCGCTCTTGATGCAGCCACTGGTGACGTAGTGCAGTTTCGCGCCGCGCTTGTCGATCACGCCGAAGCCGGTGACCTTCAACCCCGGGTCGATGCCGAGTATGCGCAGCGCGCCATCGCTCACCTGGCGCTCACCCCGCTCACGCTTCGTCCAGTACGGCCGTGGTGTAGACCTCCTGGACGTCGTCCAGGTTCTCGAACGCGTCGAGGAGCTTGCGCATCCTGACGGCGTCGTCGCCGCTCAGTTCCGTTTCCGTGCCCGGCTTCATGGTGATCTCGGCGACTTCGGGCTTGAGCCCGGCCTTCTCCAGCCCGGCCTGCACCTGACTGAAGTCGGCCGGCGCGCACACCACCTCGATGGATCCGTCCTCGTGCGAGATCACGTCCTCCGCGCCGGCCTCGAGCGCGGCCTCCATGACCTTTTCCTCGGAGGCGCCGGGCGCGAACAGGAACTGGCCGCAATGCTTGAACATGAAGACCACCGAACCGTCGGTGCCCAGGTTGCCGCCGTTCTTGGCGAACGCGTGGCGCACCTCGGCCACCGTGCGCGTGCGATTGTCGGTCATGCAGTCGACGATGATGGCCGCCCCGCCTATGCCGTAACCCTCGTAGCGGATTTCCTCGTAGGCCACGCCCTCGAGCGTGCCGGTGCCGCGCGCGATGGCGTTCTGCGTGGTGTCCTTGGGCATGTTGGCCTCGCGCGCCTTGTCCAGCGCCAGCCGCAGCCGCGGGTTGGACGCGGCGTCGCCGCCCCCCAGCCGCGCGGCCACCGTGATCTCCTTGATCAGGCGCGTGAAGACCTTGCCCCGCTTGGCGTCCTGGCGACCCTTGCGGTGCTGGATGTTCGCCCATTTGCTGTGTCCGGCCATGGATTGCGTAGAGCTGTAAGGAAGAGAACGTATAATTTTACGCCATGACACGCCCCCTGCTGATCGCAAAGAACGACACGGCCAGCCTCGAGCTGCTGCCGGCCCTCGCCAACCGCCATGGATTGATCACCGGCGCCACCGGCACGGGCAAGACCGTGACCCTGCAAAGCCTGGCGCAGGACTTCTCCGCCATCGGCGTGCCGGTGTTCATGGCCGACGTGAAGGGCGACCTGTCCGGACTGGCCAAACCCGGCGGCGGCAACGCCAAGGTCGCCGAGCGCGTCAAGGCGCTGGGCATCGACCTCGCCTACGCGGGTTGTCCGGTGGTGTTCTGGGACGTGTTCGGCGCCTCCGGCCACCCGGTGCGCGCCACGGTCTCCGACATGGGGCCGCTGCTGTTGGCGCGCCTGCTGTCGCTGAACGACACCCAGGCAGGCGTGCTGAACCTGGTGTTCAAGATCGCCGACGACAACGGCCTGCTGATCCTGGACACCAAGGACCTGCGCGCCATGCTGCAGTTCGTCGGCGACAACGCCGCGCAGTTTCAGACCGAGTACGGCAATATCTCCGCGGCCTCGATCGGCGCGATTCAACGCGGCCTGCTGGCGATGGAAAGCCAGGGAGCGGACAAGTTCTTCGGCGAGCCCATGCTCGACATCGCCGACCTGATGCAGGTCGAAGGCGGCAAGGGGTGGTCAACATCCTGGCCGCCGACAAGCTGATGAACTCGCCCAAGCTGTACTCGACTTTCCTGCTGTGGCTGCTGGCCGAACTGTTCGAACAGCTGCCCGAAGTCGGCGACGTGGAGAAGCCCAAGCTGGTGTTCTTCTTCGACGAGGCCCACCTGCTGTTCGACGAGGCGCCCAAACCGCTGTTGGAGAAGATCGAACAGGTGGTGCGGCTGATCCGCTCCAAGGGCGTGGGCGTGTATTTCGTGACGCAGAACCCGCTGGACATCCCGGAATCGGTGCTCGGCCAGCTGGGCAACCGCGTGCAGCATGCGCTGCGCGCCTTCACGCCCCGCGACCAGAAAGCCGTGAAGTCCGCCGCCGAGACCATGCGCCCCAACCCCAGGCTGAAGATCGAGCAGGTGATCACCGAGCTCGGCGTGGGCGAGGCGCTGGTTTCGCTGCTCGACGAGAAGGGCCGCCCCGGCGTGACCGAGCGCGCTTTCGTCGTGCCCCCGGGCAGCCAGCTCGGCCCGCTGGACGCCGCCGAGCGCAGGAAGGCCATCGAATCCTCGGGCCTCTACGGCCATTACGAGGAAGCAGGTGGACCGCGAATCGGCCTACGAGAAGATCAAGGGCCGCGCCGGCGAGCGCCAGGGCGGCGGGCCGGGGCCCGCCGTACCGCAAGGCTCCCCCGCGCCCGGCCAGGCACCCGCGCAGGACGGCGGGGCGGGAGGCATGCTTTCCGACCTGCTGTTCGGCCGCACCGGACCGCGCGGCGGCAGACAGTCCAAGGGCATCGTGGAAGCCGCGGCGACCAGCGCCGCGCGCGCGATCGGCTCGGAACTCGGCCGCTCCGTGCTGCGCGGCGTGCTGGGCTCCATCCTCGGCGGGGGGAAGCGGCGCGAGCACGTTGAACTCCGCGTCCTACCGCGCCTGGGGCCTGATCCTGGCCCTGGGCGGCGTGATCGGCTTTTCGTTCCGGCCCATCCTGATCAAGCTGTGCTATGGCGAGCACGCCATCACGCCCGTGACCCTGCTGTTCCTGCGCATGACGGTGTCGCTGCCGGTGTTCGCCGCCATCGCCTGGTGGCTGGCGCGCGGCGGCGCCTCCGGCGTGCGGCCGGCCTCGATCACCGGACGCGAATGGGCGGGCATCGCGTTGCTCGGCTTCGTCGGCTACTCCGGCGCGAGCTTTCTCGATTTTCTCGCTCTGCAGTATGTGGGCGCAGGCGTCGGCCGGCTGATCAACTTCCTCTACCCGACCATGGTGCTGGCGCTGACCTTCGTTTTCCTGCACAAATCGCCGACAAGACGCGAGATCGGTGCCCTGGTCATGAGCTATGCGGGCATCGCGCTGGTGGTGTCCAACCAGCTCTCGACGGGCAGCGAAGGACGTCTGTTCGTGTTCGGCGTGCTGTTCTGCCTGGCCAACGCGCTATGCTATGCGGTATATCTGGTGGCCGGCGGAGAGCTCACGCGACGCATAGGGTCGATGCGCTTCACGGCCTGGACCATGATGGTGGCGACCGTGCCGGCCGTGCTGCAGTTCCTGGTGCTCGAACCCGTATCGGCGCTGGATCTGCCGCCCAAGGCCTGGTTCTACGTGCTGCTGCTGGTGGTGTTCGCCACCATCCTGCCCGTGTTCATGGTGGCCGAGGCGCTGCGTCGCATCGGCGCCAACCATTTCGCCATGATCGGTGCGCTCAGCCCGGTGGTGACCGTGCTGGCCGGCGCCATCGGCCTGGAAGAGCCGCTCACCGTGCTGCAGGCTCTGGGCGGCGTGCTGGTCGTGGCCGGCGTGCTGCTGGTGTCGCTCAAGCCCAGGGCCGCCTGAACCCTTTCCAAACTACGCAGTCAAGCAAGCAGAAGGCAACATGATCACCACCTCCGGAATCACCATGCAGTTCGGCGCCAAGCCGCTGTTCGAGAACGTCTCCGTCAAGTTCGGCGGCGGCAACCGCTACGGCCTGATCGGCGCCAACGGCAGCGGCAAATCCACGTTCATGAAGATCCTCGGCGGCGAACTTGAGCCCTCGGCCGGCAACGTGTCCATCGACCCGGGCGAACGCATCGGCCGGCTGCGCCAGGACCAGTTCGCCTACGAGGACGTGCGCGTGCTCGACGTGGTGCTGCAGGGCCACGAGGCGATGTGGAAGGCCGCGGCCGAGCGCGACGCGATCTACGCGAACGAGAAGGCCAGCGAGGACGACTACATGCGCGCGGCCGAGCTGGAAGCGAAGTTCGCCGAATACGGCGGCTACGACGCGGAGGCGCGCGCCGCCAGCCTGCTGGCCGGCGTCGGCATCCCCGAAGCGCAGCACAACGGACCGATGAGCGCGGTGGCGCCGGGCTGGAAGCTGCGCGTGCTGCTGGCGCAGGCCCTGTTCGCCGACCCCGACATCCTGCTGCTCGACGAACCGACCAACAACCTGGACATCAATGCGATCCGCTGGCTGGAGGACGTGCTGGAGGAACGGCAGAGCACCATGATCATCATCTCGCACGACCGTCACTTCCTGAACAGCGTGTGCACGCACATGGCCGATCTGGACTACGGTGCGATCCGCATCTACCCGGGCAGCTACGACGACTACATGCTGGCCTCCACGCAGGCGCGCGCGCAGCTCTCGGCGGCCAACACCAAGGCCAAGGAGCGCATCGCCGACCTGCAGGAGTTCGTGCGGCGCTTCTCCGCCAACAAGTCCAAGGCCCGCCAGGCCACCTCGCGCCAGAAGCTGATCGAGAAGATCAAGGTGGAGGACGTCAAGCCTTCCTCGCGCCAGTACCCCTTCATACGCTTCGACTTCGACGAGAAGGAGAAGATCCATCGCCAGGCACTGACCATCGAGAAACTCGCCAAGGGCTACGACAAGCCCCTGTTCAGTAACTTCGAGATCGTCATCGACGCCGGCGAGAAGGTCGCCATCATCGGCCCCAACGGCATCGGCAAGACCACGCTGCTGCGCTGCATGTGGGGCGACCTCGCGCCGGACTTCGGCACCGTAAAGTGGACCGACAAGGCGCGCCCGGGATACTGCGCCCAGGAGCATGCCGCCGATTTCCCCGACGAGGACAGCCTGACCGAATGGATGGGACGCTGGAAAGAGGCCGGCGAGGACGACCAGATCGTGCGCAGCACGCTGGGCCGCCTGCTGTTCTCGGGCGACGAGGTCGGCAAGTCGGTGAAGGTCGTGTCGGGCGGCGAGGAACAGCGGCTGATCTTCGGCAAGCTGATGCTGACGCACCCCAACGTGCTGCTGATGGACGAGCCGACCAACCACCTCGACATGGAGTCGATCGAATCCCTGAACACCGCGCTGGAAAAGTACAACGGCACGCTGGTCTTCGTCTCGCACGACCGCGAGTTCGTGTCCTCGCTGGCCACGCGCATCATCGACATGAAGCCCGAGGGCATCGTCGATTTCCGCGGCAACTACGAGGAGTACCTGCAGTCCCAGGGCCTGGCCTGAGGGCCGGCCGCGGCGGCCAGGGATTTGCATCCCCGACCTTCCACATTTCACCGACACGAACGCAAACGAAAGGAGAACAGGCATGGAACTCGGATTGCGCGGCAAGACCGCGCTGGTGACGGCCGGCAGCAAGGGCCTGGGCAAGGGTTGCGCGATGTCCCTGGCACGCGAAGGCGTGAACCTGGTGATCACGGCGCGCGGCAGGGAGGCCCTGGAGGCCACGGCCGCGGAGATCCGCAAGACCCACGGCGTGACGGTGAGCACGGTGGCCGGCGACATCACCTCGCCGGAGGGCCGCGCCGCGGCGCTGGCCGCCTGCCCCTCGCCCGACATCCTGGTCAACAACGCCGGCGGCCCGCCGCCGGGCGATTTCCGGGAGTGGGATCGCGACACCTGGATCAAGGCGCTCGAGGGCAACATGGTCACGCCCATCCTGCTGATCCGCGCGGTGGTCGATCCGATGATCGCCCGCCGGTTCGGCCGCATCGTCAACATCACCTCGGGCGCGGTGAAGATGCCGATCCCGGAACTCGGTCTGTCGAACGGCGCGCGCACCGGCCTGACCGGCTTCGTCGCCGGACTGGCGCGCACCACGGTCAGGCACAACGTCACCATCAATGCCCTGCTGCCCGGCCCGTTCGAAACCGACCGCCTGCAGGCCAACTTCGACTACAACGCCAGGAAGAGCGGCAAGACCGCGGCCGAGCTGCGCACCGCGCGTGCGGCCGCCAACCCGTCCGGCCGCTTCGGCACCATCGAGGAGTTCGGCGACGCCTGCGCCTTCCTGTGCAGCGCGCAGGCCGGCTTCATCACCGGACAGAACCTGCTGATGGACGGCGGCGCCTATCCGGGCACCTTCGGCTGAACTCGACCCGGACACCCGTCGTTGTCGTCAAGATTGACAACTCAATTGACAGGAAACCCGCTCCAGATGCGGGTTTCCGGAAATGAAAGTTGAACTTTCCCGCTGAAGGACGGGTCGTCTCGGTGGGCCGCAACCCGACCCACGCATTCGGCAAGCCGCCGGTGGAATGCATACGCCTGCTGGCCGGGCGCGGCGTGGAGGGCGACGCGCATGCCGGCGAAGAGATGCAGCATCGTTCGCGCCGGGCACGCCAACCCGTGCCGCCCAACCTGCGCCAGGTGCATCTGATCCACAGCGAGCTGTTCGAGGAGCTGCGTGCGCTGGGTTTCGAGCTGGCACCGGGACAGATCGGCGAGAACATCACCACGCGCGGGCTGGACCTGCTCGGATTGCCGGAAGGCGCCCGCCTGCACCTGGGCGGGCAGGCCGTCATTGCGCTCACCGGCCTGCGCAACCCTTGCCATCAGCTCGAAGCCTTCCGCCCCGGCCTGATGCAGGCGGTGCTGGCGCGCGATGCGCAGGGCGGCCTGGTGCGCAAGGCCGGCGTGCTCGCCGTGGTGCTCGCCGACGGCGAAGTGCGCGCCGGCGATGCGATCGGCGTCGAACTGCCCGCCGCCCCGCACAAGTCGCTCGAACCGATCTAGGTCCGCGCCGGCACCGCTGTGCCCCGCCTGCGAAACATCGCAGGCTTCGCGGCTGTGCAGCATGCGCCTTGCTGTATCGTGGTTCGCCAAGCCGCAGACACATGCGGCGCATCGTTCACGATTCGGCGGCGCATCGACCACGCCCTGCCACAGGAGGAGACCATGTCCGCAGTCCCGGAAGTTCCCGCTACGCCCCTGCCGCCCGGACCGATCGGCGGCCCGGCCGCCTGGAAGGGGCCGGAGATCGACCGCAACCGCACCTGGCTGCGCAGCTTCACGCCGGACGAACTCGAGGAGATCGACGTCGCGGTCCGCGAGCACTTCGCCGCCGGCCGCGAAATGGGCGACATCTCGCCGACCAGCTTCCGCCTGCCCACGCTGGCCAAGACGCTCTCCACCGTCCTGGAGCAGGTGCTGCACGGCTGCGGCTTCGTGCTGCTGCGCGGCTTTCCGGTCGGGCGCTACAGCACCGCCGAGGCCGCGGTGGCCTACCTGGGCATCGGCGCCCACCTGGGCAGCTTTCGCTCGCAGAACGCCAAGGGCCACCTGCTCGGCCACGTCCGCGACCTGGGCCTGGACATCAGGAAGCCGACCACGCGCTACTACCAGACCAACCGCGAGCTCGAGTACCACACCGATTCCTGCGACATCGTCGGCCTGCTGTGCCTGAAGACCGCCAGGTCCGGCGGCGAGAGCCGGCTGGTGAGCTCGGTCACGCTGCACGACGAGATGCTGCGCCGCCGTCCGGACCTGTGGCGGCTGTTGTTCAATCCCATGCCCACCGACCGGCGCGGCGAAGTTCCGCCGGGCATGCTGCCCTGGTTCGAATTGCCGGTGTTCAACTGGCACAAGGGCGAGCTGTCGACCATCTATGCCGGCCAGTACATCCGCTCGGCGCAGCAGAATTTCCCGCAGGCGCGCAGACTCACGGCCGCGGAGCACGCGGCGCTCGACATGCTGGATGCCCTGTCCAACGATCCGGAGCTCAACCTGACGATGGAGTTCCGGCCGGGCGACATGCAGTTCGTGCACAACCACCAGATGCTGCACAGCCGGACCGACTTCGAGGACTGGCCCGAACCCGAGAAGCGCCGCCACCTGCTGCGCCTGTGGCTGGCACCCGCCGGCGCACGCGAACTGCCGCCCGCCTACGCGCAGCGCTACGGCACCATCGAGCCGGGCAACCGCGGCGGCATCATCACCCGGCACACCACCCTGACCTTCGTCCTGGAGCCCCAATAATGTCCGATTCCCTGCATTCGCCCAATCGCCGCGCGCTGCTGGTTGCCGCAGCGTCCGCCGCCGCCCTCGCCGCCTCGCCGGCCGGTTTCGCGCAGGACGTCTATCCAAGCAAGCGCGTGCGCATCCTGGTGGGCTTCCAGCCCGGCGGCATCGTCGACACGCTGGCGCGCCTGCTCGCCGAGCGCCTGCAGAAGTCCATGGGCCAGCCATTCGTGGTCGAGAACCGGCCTGGCGCCGGCGCCAACCTGGCCACCGGCCTGGCCGCGCGCGCCAAGGGCGACCCCTACACGCTGCTGCTCGGCAGCAGCGGGCCGCTGGCGGTCAGCCCGATCACCGAAGCCAACCTCGGCTACGACCCGCTCACCGACCTGATCCCGATCTCGCTGATGGCGATGACACCGCTGGTGCTGGTGGTGCCGGCCAACTCGCCGCACAAGGACGTCAAGGGCCTGGTGGAATCGCTGAAGAAATCCACGCAGGACGTGCTCTACCCCACGCCGGGCGTAGGCTCGCCGCAGTTGCTCGCGCAGGAAGCCTTCCGCCAGCGCGCCGGCTTTCCGGCCTCGCCCGTGCACTTCAACGGCAGCCCGGCGGCGGTGATGTCGATCATGTCCGGCGAGATGCAGTTCACCATCGAGAATCCGCTGATCGTGCTGTCGCACATCAATGGCGGCAAGCTGCGCGCGCTGGCGGTGACCAGCAAGCAGCGCGCGCCCCTGCTGCCCGACGTGCCGACCATGGCCGAGTCCGGCCTGCCCGATTTCGAAGCCGGCGGCTGGTATGGGCTGGTGGCCCCGGCCGGAATCCCGGCCGAAGTCGTCGCCAAGCTGCATGCCGAAACCGTGGCCGCCCTGCGCGAGCCGGAGATGGCCAGACGCATCGCCGCCATGGCCTCGCCGAACATCAACAGCACGCCCGAGGAGTTCCGCGCCTACATCGTCAGCGAGACCAGGAAATGGCGCTCGGTGCTGGCCGCCGCCAAGAAGTCCTGAACGCCGCCTTGAACCGCCCGGCGATCAGGGATCGCCGAGCGGGGAGAGTTGCTGCAGCAGGCTGAGATCGATTGCGCTGCCATCCGGCGCGCGGCCGGTGATGCGCAGACTCGCAAACAGCGGCATGCCGCTGGCGGCATCGATGTTCACACGGCCGTCCACGCGCAGCGGCCACGCCACGCCGGCCACGCTCACGCGGGCCTCGCCTTCGACCACGCCGGACACCATGCTGCGCGCAGCCGACGCGGACACCTGAACGGTCTTCGCCACCGGCATGCTGAGGACCGCGAACTCGGGTGCGGCAACCGCCGCGAGCGCCCCGGCGACCCAGGGAGCGAAATCGAGCAGGGGTGCACCCGGCGCGGGCGCGCCGGGCTGCAGCACCGGCATGCCGCCCAGAAACAGGCGTCCCCACGCACCCACCACCTCGCGTACCTCGCGCGGCTGCGCCTGCGGCGCATGCAGGGGCGAGAAATCCAGATCGGCGTTGCCGGCGCGGCCACGCGGCTCGGTCAGCAGGGATGCGGTGGCGAGCGACTGACCGGACGCCGCGCGCGAGCGTGCGCCGCGCGAAGCGGCTTCCAGCACGTACCATTTCAGTGCCGTGAACTCAGGCAGGGCGACGCTGCGCAGGATGCCGCGGATCTCGGCGGCGTGCACCGCCACCTGGTTGCCTTCGGCCGGGCGCAGCATGAACACGAAGCGCCAGCTGCCGCTGCCGTAGCGCAGCGCGGCAACGGCAGCCGGCGCGGGTGAGGGGGCGAGTTGCGCCGCCATCTGCGGTGCCGGCTGCACGGCCGGGGGCGGGACCGGCCGGCCGTCAGACTGCGCAAACGCCCAGGCGGCGGGCAGCAGCGCCGCCACCAGCATCGCAAAGCAGGCGGTGTGCCGACCCCGGGCGACCGGAGGATGCATGGCGCGTCTCATGGTGGCTTGTAGCCGCCGCCGCCCGGATAGGTCGGCACGTCCAGTCGACGCGTGTCGGGCGGCGGCACCACCGGCCCGGTCGCCGGGCGCGGCGCGGGCTCCAGCGCCGGGGCGCGCTCCATGGGCAGCGGCCTGTCGAGCTGGCGAACCTCGGGCTGCTGCTGACCGTAGCCCTTCTCCAGCCAGTTCTCGGGGCGCGAGGCCTCGTAGGCCGACGTGGCGTCCGTGCCGAAGGAGGTGAAGTTGACGCGTTCGTAGCTGTGCGTCAGCTGGTTGTACTTGGAAGCCGAAGCGCTCTCCACCGGCTGACCGTTCAGGAACACGCGACGGCCGACCAGCTTGCCGTTCAGCGTCTCGCTGAATACCTGCACCGTCCTGTGCTCGACCGTCCCGCCGGCGACGATCTGCTGCTCGTCCATGACCTCCGAGGTCACGGTATGGTTGGCATTGAGCAACGAACGCTGACCGACGGTGCGCGTTTCGTAGGCGTAATAGCAGCCGTTCAGCAGCAGGGCGGCCAGCACGGCGAGCGCGGCAAACCGGCCCGCGCGCAAGGCCTCGCACAGCGAAGGGTGACGACAGGACATCTGGCAGCCTAACGCGCGCGTGCCGCGCGGGGTTTGACGCAAGTCAACGCCGCGCAACCGGCGATCATTGCCTCAAGCGGCAATGTTCGTTCAGCCCGTGAGCAGGTACCCGCCGTCCACCGGCAGCACCACACCGGTCACGAATGCAGCGGCCGGCGAACACAGGAACAGCACCGGTCCGGCGAGGTCGGCCGGCTCCCCCCAGCGGCCCAGCGGCGTGCGGTCGACGATGGGTCTGGAGCGCGTCGGGTCGTCGACGATGGGCTGGGTGAGCGGCGTACGTATCCAGCCCGGCGCTATGGCGTTCACGCGTATGCCCTCGGTCGCATACTCGCGCGCCAGGGCCTTGGTGAGCTGCACCACGCCGCCCTTGGACGCGCCGTAGGCCGGGGCATGGCCGGCGCCGAAGAAGCTGTACATCGAGCCCACGTTCACCACCGCGCCCTTTCCAGCCGCCAATTGCGGCCTCAGGGCCTGGCACAGCCGCATGGTGCCGGTCAGGTTGACCGCGATCACCTTCTCGAAGTTGGCCAGGTCGTATTCGTCGCGGCGCAGGATCATGCCTGCGCAGGTGACCAGCGCATCGAGCTGCGGCAGCGTGCGCGCGAACGCCGCCACCGCCGCTGCGTCGGTCACATCCAGGACTGTGGCACGGATGTCGCGGCCGGCATGCGCGCGGTCCGCCGCAGCGCACTCGGCCTGCGTCAGCCCGGTGACCACCACCCGTGCCCCGGCATCGGCGAACGCCGCCGCGATGCCCGAGCCTATGCCGCCCGTGCCGCCCGTGACCAGCACGACCCGGCCCTGCTGACTGCCGTTCATATCCCTGCCCTCGCTTCGCGTATGCGTTCGATGAATTGCCGCGTGCGCGCGGCCAATGCCTTGCCGTCGCCCGGCGCGATTCCCGCCATCAGCGGGCGCCCCACCGACAGGGCGACGGCGCCCGCGTCTATCCAGTCCGGGATGTTCTCGTAGGTCACGCCGCCCGAAGGCGCCAGCGGTGCATGCGGCAGCGGTCCGCGCACGGCGCGCAGGAACTGCGGACCGAGCACGTCCCCGGGAAACACCTTGATCATGTCCGCGCCCGCCTCGAGCGCGCGCACGATCTCGGTCACCGACATGGTGCCGGGCATCACCGGGGCTCGATAGCGATGGCAGAGCTCGACGATCCCGGCGTCGAAATGCGGGCTCACCACGTACTGCGCCCCCGAGAGCAGCGCCGCGCGCGCGGTCTCGCTGTCCAGCACCGTGCCGGCGCCAATCAGGATCTCGCCCCTGGCGTAGCGCCTGGCCAGCGCCTCGATCACACCCAGCGCACCGGGTACCGTGAAGGTGATCTCGATCGCCGCCGCGCCGCCTTCCGCGCAGGCGTCGGCGATCCCCATCGCCTGCTCGGCGTTCTCGGCTCGCACCACTGCAACCAGCCCGCAATCCACGATGCGCGCCACGATGCCCTGCTTGTCCATGTCTGTCCCGGTCCTGTCGCCGGGAGATTCGCCCGGACGCGAAGCCCGCATGCTACCCGAGCAGCTTGCGCACCTCCGCCGGGCGGGGAATCGGCGCCACCGCACCCCAGCCCGTGGTGCTCAGTGCAGCCGCGGCATTGGCATAGGCCAGCGCCCCCCACCAATCCTCGCCGGCCGACAGGCGCGCCAGCAGCGCCCCGCCGAAGCAGTCACCGGCGCCGGTGCCGTCGCATGCCGCGACGCGATGGCCGGACAGGGCTCGCGTCTGTGTGCCGTCAGTCGCCAGCACGCCCTCCGCGCCGAGCTTGAGCGCCACGCGGCGCGCGCCGTGAGCCATGCACCAGGCCAGCACCTCGGCAGGCGCCTCGCGGGCGGAGAGCAGTCGCGCATCGTCGAGGCTGGGCAGGAACACGTCGGCCAGAGGCAGCGTCGCCGCGATCACCGCGCGGGCCTGCGCCAGCGGCCACAGGCGCAGCCTCAGGTTGGGGTCGTAGGCGACCTGCACGCCGGCGACGCGCGCGGTCTCGAAGGCCGCCAGCACGCTTGCGCGCGCAGTTTCGCTGATCGCCTGGGTGATCGCCGAGCTGTGCACGAATTTCGCACTGCGGATCAGGTCCAGCGGCAATTGGTCGGGCGCGAGCCGGCTGGCCGCCGAACCGGCGCGCAGGTAGCTGAACTCGTGGCCGCTCGCGCCGTGAGTGACGAAGTACGCGCCGGTGGACGCGCCGGCGTCGATGGCGACATGGGCGCAGTCCACGCCTTCGCGCGCCCACAGGTCGAGGAATCGGCGTCCGAAGGGATCCGCACCGACCCGGGTCAGATACGCGACGCGCGCGCCCTGGCGCGCCGCGGCAACGGCCAGATTGGAGGTGTCGCCGCCAAAGCCGAACAGGTAGTGCTCCGCATCCGCGGCGCGCGCGGGCAACTGGCTGAACTCGGCGAGCGGTTCGCCCAGCGTGACGATGTCTGGCGCCTGATCCATGCGGAGCGATGATAGCCGCCCCCGGCGCCCGCGGTAAGATTGGTGGATGAGCGATCCGGTGCGCGGCGAGGAGTTCAAGGACGACTATCGCAAGGCCCTGCCTGCGGAGCTCGTGCGGCGCCTGTCCGCCCAGTCGGCCTGGCAGTCAGCCTGGTCTCTCATGCAGGAGGCGCTGGCCATCACCCTGCTCGCGGCGATCGCGCTGCACTGGTGGACGACCGCGGTGGTGATTCCCTGCCTGCTGCTGATCGGCACGCGACAGCACGCTCTGTTCGTGCTGGCGCACGACGCGGCCCACTACCGACTGTTCGAGTCGCGCGCCTGGAACGATCTCGCCGGGCGCGCCTGCGCCATGGTGCAGGGCCTGTCCATGCGCACCTATCGCGTGGTGCACCGCCTGCACCACAACAACCTGTACGGTCCGGCCGATCCCGACACCGCGCTGCACGGCGGCTATCCGCGCGGCGCGGCCTACCTGGCGAGGAAGCTGCTCAAGGACCTGTGCGGCTTCACGGCCTGGAAGACCTATGCCTATTTCTTCGGCGCGCCGGCGCTGAACACCGAGACCAATGTCGCGTTGCGGCCGCTGAACGACACTTCGGAACGCCTGCGCGCCGAAGCGCGCGCCGACCGCCGGGTGGTGATCGCCTTCCATGCGCTGGCCCTGGCCCTGGCCGCCTGGAGCGGCTGGCTGCTCGAGTACCTGGTGCTGTGGGTCCTGCCTCTGCTCACCGTGGTGCAGGCCCTGCTCCGGCTGCGCGCGATCGCCGAACACGGCGCCGCCACGGATTTCTCCTCGCCGCTGACTGCGGCGCGCACCAACCTGTGCCACCCGCTGGTCGAATGGCTGCTGTTCCCGCACCGCGTGAATTACCACATCGAGCACCACCTGTACGCATCGGTTCCGCACTACAGGCTGCCCGAACTGCATCGCGAGATGGTGAAGCACGGCATGCTCGAAGGCGCCGAGGTGCTGCCTTTCGGCGCGACACTGCGCAAGATCTTCGCGGCCCGCCGGCCCGCAGCGACCTGAAAATGCCCGAAGCGAGCCTGCCCGATCTACCGCCCGCACAACTTTCCGCGCGCCTGACTTCCCTGTATCCGACACTGGGCTCGCTGCCGGAACTGAAGCTGCGCGAGTTCGTGGATCGCTGCCAGACCCTGCGTGTGCCGGCCGGCACGCGCATGTTCGACGACCACACACCCTGCCAGGCCTTCCCGATGCTGCTGGAGGGATCGATCCGCGTCGCCAAGGCCTCGGCCAGCGGGCGCGAACTTCTGCTCTACCGCGTGCTGCCCAGCGAAGCCTGCGTGCTGACCTCATCCTGCCTGCTGGGCCGCCACGACTACTCGGCGCGAGGCACCGTGGAGCAGGATGCCCTGCTGCTGGCCGTACCGCAGCCGGCGTTCTTCCACCTGGTCGACACCCATCCGCCGTTCCGCGAGTACATCTTCGCGCTGTTCGCCGAGCGCATAACCGAGCTGATGGAACTGGTGGAAGCCGTGGCCTTCCGGCGCCTGGACCAGCGCCTCGCGGCCCTGTTGCTGGGCAAGGGACGCGAAGTGCACGCCACCCACCAGCAGCTGGCCGAGGAACTGGGCAGCGTGCGCGAAATCGTCACCCGCCTGCTCAAGCACTTCGCCGAGGACGGACTGGTCGGCCTGGGTCGGGAACGGGTCGAGATCCTCGATCCGGCCGGTCTGCGGCGCATCGCCACCGATTGACCCGGCGCAGGCCCGCCCCTGCCATCCGGTCCCCGCATTCCGTTCCCATGTGACCGCGGTTACAGACGCGGCGCGCCGCCCGGCGCATGATGCTCCCATCACACAACCAGACTGGAGTCAGACATGAAATCCAACGTAGGCGGTATCGACAAGATCCTGCGCATCGCAGCAGGTCTCATCGTTCTGGGCCTGTTCTTCGTCCTCGAAGGCAATGCCCGCTACTGGGCGCTGGTCGGCCTGGTGCCATTGTTCACAGGCCTGTTCAATTTCTGCCCGCTGTACTCCATCATCGGCGTGAACACCTGCCCGATGAAAAAGGCCGGCTAGCCGAGCATCAGGCGCATCGGGCGCATCGCGGAGCCGGCGAAGCCCTCCGATGCGTAGAGCGCCTGCGCGCGCGCGTTGTCCGCGTCCGTCAGCAGCGTGAGGCGCAGCAGGCCCTCGCCACGCGCCACCTGCACCGCGTGGCGCAGCAGGGCGCGTCCCAGCCCGCGGCCGCGACATTCGGGGCGCAGTACCAGATCCTCGAGCCAGGCCACGCGACCGCCCTCGGCGGTGCTCACGGTGTGCAGCAATACCAGCATGCCGAGCACGCGCTTGCCTTCACGCAGAACGTGGATGCTGCCCACCGACGGATCGGCGAGTATGGATTGGAGGCCGCGCAGCTGCTTGTCCGCATCCGGTGAGAAATCGGCCTCCTGTGCGAACAGGATGCCGAGCAGTTCCACCAGTTGCGGCAGGTCCGCCTGTGTCGCGGGTCCGCAGCTGGGGCCGACTCCATGCTTGGTCTCCATGGTCGCAAGTTTATCCCCCGTCCGGGCATAATGCGGCCCACTTCGACTTCTAGCGGCCGCCGCGCACGGCCGCCGCGTACCCCGCCTGCCCCGGCCATCCTATGAGCGAATTCTTCTACGGCATCAACAGCGCGGCGATCGCCCTCGCGCTTTTTCTCTCGATGGCGATTGCCATCGAGGCCGGGTACCGCATCGGCCGCAAGCGGCAGCGGTCTGTGGACGAGGCTTTCAAGACGCACGTCAACTCCATCGCCGCCGCCCTGCTCGGCCTGCTCGCACTTCTGCTGGGCTTCACCCTTTCGCTCTCGCTGACGCGCTTCGACACGCGCAGCGCAGCGGTGGTGGCCGAGGCAAACGCCATCGGCACCACGTGGCTGCGCGCACAGCTGCTACCGCCCCGGTGCGCGGCGAAGTGCAGAAGCTGTTGCGCGTGTATGCCGATCAGCGTATCGCCGCCAGTGGCACGAACCTCGCCGAACGGGAAGCCCGGGAGATGCTTACCGCCAAGGCGAACCATACACAGGCGGCGCTCTGGTCGCTGGCGCTGCAGGCCGCCGAGCTGGCCCCGAATCCGGTCAGCACGGGCCTGTTCGTGCAATCCCTGAACGAGATGATCGACGCCATGGGCAGCCGCGAAGCGGCGCTGGATCGCCATGTCCCGGAACTGGTGCTGCTGCTCCTGTACGCCACCTTTCTGATGACTGGCGCGATCGTCGGCTACTCGGCCGGCGTAGCCGGGCATCGCGCCTCGTTCGTGACCTATGTCATGGTCGCGCTGATCGTCGTCCTGGTGTTCGTGATCCTCGATCTCGACCGTCCGCGGCGCGGCCTGATCCAGGTGAGCCAGAAGAGCCTCGTCGAACTGGGCAGGACGATGACGGCGGAGCCCGGCGTCGCGGTGCCCGCGGCAGGCCGGCCGGGACGCTGAGCGTCGCTCAGGCGCGCGTTGCGCGCGCCAGCTTCGCCAGTTCTTCGGGCGCCAGCAGCCGGACCTTGTTTGCCGCGACAAAGGCGGCAGCGCCTTCGCTGAGCTCGCCGATGGCGATATAGATGCCCTCGTGCGCTTCCCCGGACCGTCGCGCCGCGTCCAGCTCGCGCAGCGGTTCCAGGCCGGTGCGCGCGGCTTTCCAGCGCTTGCAGGCCACCAGCGAAGTGCGCCCGCCCTTGCTCAACCGGAGATCGGCGCCCGGCACGGATATGCGCTCCACGCCGTAGCCCTGGTTGCTGAAGTACGCCTCGACGGCGGCGGAGAACTCGGCCCAGGACATGGCGCGCAGCGCCTGCAGTGCCTGCGCGATCGAAGCCTCGCTGGGCGCGCGCAACTGGCGCCAGCCGGTGTGCAGGGAGATCAGGGCGAAAGGCAGCGCGAAGAAGAAAGCGTACGGGGCGTATTCGGTCGGCAACAACAGCCGGGCCGAGGTGAACAGCAGCACGGACAGTCCGCCGCTGATCCACCACGGCGAGCGCATCAGCACCGCGAAGATCGAATTCCTGTTCATCTGCAGCTTCATGCGCGGCTCCGTCCGGGCGCAGTACGGGAGCGGACTATCAGACGTTGAAGCGAAAGTGCATGACGTCGCCGTCCTGCACGATGTACTCCTTGCCTTCGACGCGCATCTTGCCCGCCTCCTTGGCGCCGTGCTCGCCTTTGCAGGCGATGAAATCGGCATAGGCGATGACCTCGGCGCGGATGAAGCCGCGTTCGAAGTCGGTATGGATGGCGGCCGCCGCCTGCGGCGCCGATGCGCCAACCTTGATGGTCCAGGCGCGCACCTCCTTGACCCCGGCGGTGAAATAGGTCTGCAGCCCCAGCAGCGCATAGCCGCTGCGGATCACGCGGTTCAGGCCGGGCTCGTCCATGCCCATGTCGGCGAGGAACATTTCCTTGTCCTCGTCGGACAGGTCGGCGATCTGCGCCTCCATGGCGGCGCAGATGGCGACCATTGGTGCGCCTTCCTTCGCCGCGTACTCCTCGACGCGCGCCAGCAGCGGGTTGTCCTTGAAGCCATGCTCGGCCACGTTGGCCACGTACATGGTCGGCTTCATGGTCAGCAGGAACATCGGCTTGATGACGGCCAGCTCCTCCTTGGACCAGTCCAGCGAACGCGCTGGCCGCGCCTCGTTCAGCGCCGCCTGCGCCTTCTCAAGCACGGCCACCAGGCGCTGCGCCTCCTTGTCGCCGCCGGACTTGGCGACCTTGGCGTACTTGGCGAGCTGCTTGTCGACCGTCTGCAGGTCGGCCAGGGCGAGCTCGGTGTTGATGGTCTCGATGTCGGAGATCGGGTCGACCTTGCCGGCCACGTGCACCACATTCGGATCCTCGAAGCAGCGCACCACGTGCGCAATGGCATCGGTCTCACGGATGTTGGCCAGGAACTGGTTGCCCAGGCCTTCGCCCTTGGAAGCCCCGGCCACCAGGCCGGCGATGTCGACGAACTCCACCGCGGCCGGCAGCACCTTCTGCGGCTGCACGATCTCGGCGAGCTGGCCAGGCGCGGGTCGGGCACCTCGACGATGCCGACGTTGGGCTCGATGGTGCAGAACGGGTAGTTCTCGGCAGCGATGCCGGCTTTGGTGAGCGCATTGAAGAGCGTCGACTTGCCTACGTTGGGAAGTCCGACGATGCCGCATTGTGGCCATGCTGGGTCCTTGCTGTGTGGTTCTGGCTGCGGCCTCAGGCCGCCGGGGGTTTGGCCGGTGCCGGCGGCGCGACCGGCGCCTTGGGCTTGCTGTGCAGCTTGTGCATGGCGCCGGCAATGTCGCCGTCCATGGCCAGCGGCAGCACGGCGAGCGCGCGGTCGATGGCGTCCTCGATTGCCTCGCGATCCTCCTTGCGCGGCTTGCCGAGCACGTAGTCGGCCACCAGGTCGCGGTCGCCCGGATGGCCGATGCCCAGGCGCAGACGCCAGTAATCGTGGGTACCGAGTTGCGCGCTGATGTCCTTCAGTCCGTTGTGGCCGCCCGAACCGCCGCCGAGCTTCAGCTTGGCCGTGCCGGGCGGAAAGTCGAGTTCGTCGTGCACCACCAGAATCTCGGCGGGCGCGATCTTGAAGAATCCGGCCAGTGCGCCGACCGACTTGCCAGACAGGTTCATGTAGGTGGTCGGCATCAGCAGCCAGCCGCCCGAGGCCTCGTCGCGACCGGCGATGCCGTGGTAGCGGGCTTCCTTGCGCAGAGCGACCCGGCGCGCGCCGGCGAGCCGCTCGACGAGCCAATAGCCCGCGTTGTGGCGATCGCCCTCGTGTTCCTTGCCCGGATTGCCGAGCCCGACGATGAGACGGATGTTGGGCATGAAAAAGGCGGCCACGCTGGATGGCGCGCCGCCTCTGAGAGATTAAGCCCCGGAGTGCGGGGAGCCGAGGGGAAGCGATCCGCTCCCCCTCTCCTCGTCACTTCTTCTTGTCGCCGCCCTTGTCGGCAGCCTTGTCGTCCTTGGCCGGCTCGGCCTGCTTGCTGGCAGGCACGTCGGCGGCCGAAGGCGCGGCGGCGGTCTCTTCCTCGACCGCTGCGGCCGGCAGGGTCACCGTGGCGACCACCGGGTTGTCGGCGCGATGCAGCACGGCCTCCACGCCCTTGGGCAGGGTCAGATCCTTGACGTGCACGGACTGGCCGATCGCCGCCTTGGACATGTCGACCTCGATGTACGAAGGCAGATCGTCCGGCAGGCAGGAGATCTCCAGGTCGTTCATCACGTGGCTGACGATGGCGCCCTGGAACTTGACCGCATCGGCGTGCTCGGCGCCGACGAAGTGCAGCGGCACCTTCATGTGGATCTTCTTGTCCTTCGACACGCGCTGGAAGTCGATGTGCTGAACCTGCAGCTTGTACGGGTGCATGTTGAAAGCGCGCAGCAGCACGGCTTCCTTCTTGCCGTCGATGTCCAGCGTCAGGATTGACGCGTGGAATGCCTCGCGCGACAGGTTCTGCGCGAGCTCCTTGTGGTTGAGCTCGATAGTCTGGGGTTCTGCGTCTCCACCGTACACGATGCCGGGGACCTTCCCGGCATTGCGCAGGCGGCGGCTCGCACCCGTTCCCTGCAACTCGCGCTTGTTCGCGCTGATTTCGATCTTCATGACTGCTCCAAAGTTTGCGCGGCCCGCGACCAGGCTCACGCGTTGCAAAAACCCTTCCGTTTCACCCGCCGCTCACTCTATGAACAGCGAACTCACCGAATCCTCGTTGAATATGCGCAGGATCGTCTCGGCGAGCAGGCCCGCCACCGACAACTGCCGTATCTTGCCGACCGCGCGCGCATCGTCGCGCAGCGGGATCGTGTCCGTCACCACCAGCTCGTCGATCTCCGAAGCCGCGATGCGCTCCACGGCCCCGCCCGACAGCACCGGATGGGTGCAGTACGCCACCACCTTCTTCGCGCCCTGCTCCTTCAGCACCTGCGCGGCCTTGCACAGCGTTCCGGCCGTGTCGACCATGTCGTCCATGATCACGCAGGTGCGCCCCTCGACCTCGCCGATGATGTTCATCACCTCCGACACGTTGGCCTTGGGGCGGCGCTTGTCGATGATCGCGAGGTCAGACTCCAGGCGCTTGGCCAGCGCCCGCGCCCGCACCACCCCGCCCACGTCCGGCGACACCACGACCACGTCCTCGTAACGCTGCTTCCATACGTCGCCCAGCAGCACCGGCGCGGCGTAAATGTTGTCCACCGGGATATCGAAGAATCCCTGAATCTGGTCGGCGTGCAGATCCATGGTCAGCACGCGCGCCACGCCCACCGCAGCCAGCATGTTGGCCACCACCTTGGCGCTGATCGCCACGCGCGCCGAACGCGGACGGCGATCCTGGCGCGAATAGCCGAAGTACGGAATGGCTGCGGTCACCCGTGCGGCCGAGGAACGCTTGAGCGCGTCGACCATCACCATCAGTTCCATCAGGCTGTCGTTGGTCGGCTGGCAGGTCGACTGCAGGACGAAGACGTCCTTGCCGCGCACGTTCTCGAGCAGTTCGACCATCACCTCGCCGTCCGAGAACCGGCCGACGACCGCGCGACCCAGGCCAATGTTCAGGTGCTTGACCACATCCTGCGCCAGGCGCGGGTTGGCGTTGCCGGTGAACACCATCAGGCGGTCAAGCGCACGCGTGGGTGCCAGATTTGCCATTCAACTCGCCCTCTGCGGCGGCGCCTGCAACCTGCGCCCGCTACTGCTCAGAGACCTGGCCGCCGCAATTCTGCGGCGGCCGGATACATGTCTGGCTGGGGAGGAAGGATTCGAACCTTCGCATGCCGGAATCAAAATCCGGTGCCTTAACCAGCTTGGCGACTCCCCAAAAACTCGTAACTCTTCAGCCCTGCACTTCCGGATCCAGCAGCGGATGCCGCTCGAGCCCCCGGGCCACCACACCCCGCATGTGCGCGGGAAGCAGCGCCGCGGCGGCTCGCGCCTCCGCTTCCGTTGCGAACTCTGCGAACACGCATGCGCCGGAACCTGTCATGCGTACGAGGCGGGCATTTCCGCACTGCAACAGCCAATCCAGGTGCTCGCCGATCTGCGGGTAAAGGCCCGTTGCGACCGACTGCAGGTCGTTGCGGCCCAGAAGCGGCAAAAAGGGCAGCATTTTGAGCGGTTTCGTATCCCGTGTCAACGCGGGTGACGAGAAGATTTCCTTTGTCGATACCGAGACTTGCGGAATCAGAATAAGGTACCAGGCTGGATCCAGCGCAAGCGGCGTCAAGCGCTCGCCCACCCCTTCTCCCAGGGCATTGCTGCCCAGCACGAAGACCGGCACATCGGCCCCCAATTGCAGGCCCAGGGCCATCAGGGCCTCCCGCCCCAGACCCAGCCCCCAAAGCCGGTTCAGTACCAGCAGCACGGTTGCGGCATCCGAGGAGCCGCCGCCCAGTCCCCCGCCTATGGGGATGCGCTTGCGCAGGCACAGGTCGGCCCCCAGCGCGGCCGCCCCGGCCCGACCCTGCGCCAGCGCATGCTCACGCAGCAGCCGCGCCGCACGCAGGCACAGGTCTTCGGCCATCGAGACCCCGGGGGTGGCATCCAGCCGGCGGATCTCCCCATTGTCGCGCACCGCGATTCCGACTTCATCGAGCAGGTCGACCAGACGGAATACCGTCTGCAGCAGGTGATATCCATCGGCACGCCGGCCAAGCACGTGCAGGAACAGGTTGAGCTTGGCCGGGGCGGGGTACCAGCGCATGGCCTCCGGCACGGACGCGACAACGCTCATCGCACCGCTTTCCACTCGTGGATGGCGAGGCGCAGTTCGATGCCCGGATAGACCAGTCGCAGTCGCACCGGCAGGCCGTCCTCGCGCCATGCCTGGTACTCGATGGTCCAGCCCCCCTGCTCCAGAGTCTGCAGGCGTCCGGCCGCGTCGCGCCTCTGCACCGCCGGCTCCCCGGCGGCCGCGCGTCCGCGCACCCAGTCAGCCAGGCCGTTGAGGGGCAGCCGAAAGCCCAGGATGCGTTCGGTCAGGGCTTCGGCGTCGGCGGCCCGGTGCTCGACGCCATCTGCCGCGGCGAGGACCACGCCGTCCTGATCGCGCACCAGTCGAGCGATGGTCGAGCCCACCGGAGAAGTGATCAACATTTCGTCGTCCTGCGCGGCATGCCGCCAGGCGATATTGCCGGTGGCGGCCTCGTCCCGGTAACGGGCCGCGATGCGCCCAGCGAGTTCGAACTCGAGCTGCTCGGCCGGCATCAGGCGCTGCAACTCCGCACAGGCGGTCAGGGCCAGAATGGCGAGCAGCGCGGCAGCGCTACGGCGAATCACGGCTTAAGGCGCTTGATGGTTTTCTGCAGCGTTTCGTTCTCGGGATGATTCTTCAGCGCCTCCTGCCAGACGCGCTCGGCTTCGGCGCGCTCGCCGGCCGCCCAGAGCACCTCGCCCAGGTGCGCGCCTATCTCTCCATCGGGCCGCGCCTCGTAGGCGCGACGCAGGTATTCGAGCGCCTTGGCGTTGTCGCCCATGCGGAAATACACCCAGCCCAGACTGTCGACAATGAACGAATCGTCTGGAGAGAGCTCGAGCGCACGCTCGATCAGCTTCTTGGCCTCGTCCAGCCTGAGGTTGCGATCGGCCAGCGAATAGCCCAGCGCATTGTGCGCGTGGGCGTGATCGGGCCGCGCCTTGATCAGCTTCTGCAGGTTCGCCTCGAGGATGTCGAAACGGTCGAGCTTCTCGGCGGTCAGCGCATGGTCGTACAGCAGTTCAGGCTGGTCGGGTTGCTCCTCCAGCGCCTGGCCGAGCAGCTTGAACGCCTCGGCATGCAGGTTGGCCTCGCGCAGCAACTGCGCCTCGCCGATCAGCAGCTGCACCTGCTGCTGGCCGCCGGCATTGCTGGCGCGCAGGAAGGAGCGCGCCTCTTCGAGCTTGCCCTGTTTGGCGAGGATGTTCGCGTAACGCATGCGCGCCGGCAGGTACTGGTCGCCGCTCTGCACCTGTCCATACCATTGCAGGGCGCCCTGCGTGTCTTTGCGCTCCTCCGCGATCTGGCCAAGCGTGTAACGCACGCCGTTCGGCTCGCGCATGCCCAGCTCGAGTGCGCGCTTCATCCAGCCTTCGGCCGCGTCGTAGTCCTTGGCCTGTGCCGCGAGCAGCCCGGCGGAATAGTGGACATCGGCGCTCCCCGGATGGGCGGAGACCAGGGTCTGCAGTTGCGCGCGCGATTCGACCGGTTTCCTGTCGAGCAGCAACAGCCGTGCGTAACTCAGGCGCACGTCACGCGCCTGCGGATACTTGTCGAGGAATCCGGCCAGGCGCGCCTGCGCCTCGGCCGGCGATCTGCGCTGGAGAACCTGCGCCTCGAACAGCGCCGGCGCCTCCCAGTCCGGCTTGAGCTCGGCGGCCTTGCGAATCTCTGCCAGAGCCAATGACTCATCCCCAGCCACCGCGGCCGCCTGCGCGACAGCGAAGCGCGCCTGCGGCAACTCGACATGCCGCGCGGCGAGCTTGCGCACCACCTCGAGATTGGCGGCGCGGTCGCTGTTCGAGGCCAGCACGCGATTCAACTGCAGGAAGCCGTCGGCCAGCGAGGTGCTGCTGGCGCGCAGCAGCTTGTCCAGGTAGGGCTCGGCCTCGGCCACGCGACGCGCGCCTATCAGCAGCCCGGTGACGGTCTGCAGCGCCTGGATCGATGCCGGTTCGGTTTCATTCCAGACCTTGGCCGATTCGAGCGCGAGGTTGGGCAGGCGCGCAAAGCCGGCGAGCTCGGTCGCGCGACGCGCAATGCGCGGATCGCGGGTCTTTCGCGCCAGATCCGCGTAGGCCTGCGCGGCCAGTCCGACGCTGCCGCGCTGCGCGGCGATCTCGGCGATCAGCAGTTCGTAGAGGATCGGCTCGGTGAGCGTCAGGCTGGGAAGGTTGCGCTCTACCGGCTTGCCAGCCACCGGCGGACTGAGCAGCCCATGCCCGAACTCCCGGAAGTAGAGACCACGCGCCGCGGCATCGCCCCCCATCTGCTGGGCAGGCGCATCACGGCCGTGCGCGTGCGCAATCCGCGGCTGCGCTGGCCCGTAACCGCGGCTGTCGGCAGGCTTGCAGGGCGTACGGTGCGCGCCGTGTCCCGACGCGCCAAGTACCTCCTGCTCGACTGCGGCGACGGCCATCTGATCCTGCACCTGGGCATGTCGGGCAGCCTGCGCATCCTGGCCGCTGATACCCCGCCCGGAAAGCACGATCATTTCGACCTGGTGTTCGGCGACACGCTGCTGCGCCTGCGCGACCCACGCCGCTTCGGCGCCGTGCTGTGGACCCAGGCACCGCCCGAAACGCATGCGCTGCTCGCCAGGCTGGGCGTGGAACCGCTTTCGGCGGCTTTTACCGCGGAACACCTGCATGCCCTCACGCGCGGTCACCGCATCGCGATCAAGCCCTTCCTGATGGACGCCAGCAAGGTGGTGGGCGTAGGCAACATCTACGCGAGCGAAAGCCTGTTCCTGGCCGCCATCCACCCGCGCACACGTGCCTCGAAGCTCTCGCTCGCGCGCTGCCGCCTGCTGGTCGACGCGGTGAAAAAGACGCTTGAGGCGGCAATACGCGCGGGTGGCTCCACCTTGCGCGACTTCGTCGGCAGTGACGGCAGTTCGGGCTACTTCCAGCAGAACTACTGGGCCTACGACCGCGAGGGCGAGCGCTGCAGGCGCTGCGACGGCACCATACGCCGCGCCGTAATGGGTCAGCGCTCGACTTTCTACTGCGTGGGCTGCCAGAAATAGGGCGGCCGGCGCGGCGCCTAGGAACCGCCCAGGGCCAGCACCTTCTCGCGCAGCTTGTCGCGCACCAGAGGATGCACGAACTTGGAGACATCCCCGCCCAGCGTGGCGATCTCTCGCACCAGGGTGGCCGAGATGAACATGTGCTGTTCCGAAGGCGTCAGGAACACCGTCTCGACGTCGGGGTAGAGGTTGCGGTTCATGCCGGCGAGCTGGAATTCGTACTCGAAATCCGACACCGCGCGCAGGCCGCGCAGGATCACGCGGGCGTGATGCTCGTGGATGAAATTGATCAGGAGGCCGGAAAAGCCCACCACCTTGACGTTGGGCAGGTCCTTGAGCACTTCGCGCGCGATGTCCACGCGTTCGGTCATGGTGAAGAACGGCCGCTTGGCGCGACTGTCGGCCACGCCGACGATCACCGTGCCGAACAGCATGGCCGCACGGCGCACGAGGTCCTCGTGTCCGCGCGTCAGGGGATCAAACGTCCCCGGGTAGACCGCTCCGATCAGCGCGCCACTCCAGCAGTTGATGGCTGACCTGTCCGGCGCGCGCGCGCTTGAGTTCTCGCCAGGCGTCCGCGGCCTCCACCGGCGCCGGCGCCTCCACGTGCACGCGCGCGCCCGGTTTTAGCACGCGCGGCAGCCGCGCCAGCAGGTCGGGATGGGCATTCTGCCTGAAGGGGGGGTCGAGGAAAACCACGTCGAAGCGCTCGTTCGCACGCTCGGCGCGCCCCAGCCAGGGCCAGCGCGTCGCCCGCGACGATCTCCAGCATGCCGGCATTCAGCCGTTCGGCGTTCTCGCGCAACGCCTGAACCGCGCCGCGGTCGGCCTCGACCAGAACCACGCGCGCCGCGCCGCGCGAGGCGGCCTCGAAGCCCAGCGCGCCGCTGCCCGCGTACAGATCCAGGCAGGCCATGCCGCCCAGATCCTGGCCCAGCCAGTTGAACAGGGTTTCGCGGACACGGTCGGGGGTGGGTCGCAGATCCGGGCGGGCGGGAAAACGCAGCACGCTTTTTCTCCATTGCCCGCCTATGATGCGCACACGGCCGGAACTTCGCTGATCATTGACGGAAGGCAAGTGAGGCCGCTCTCGTTTGCTAAAATGCAACTCCGATCTTAGCGGCTTTCCCCGCCGCAGGCGCCCATGTTCGGTCTGGCCAAGTCATCATCCAACGAGAAATCCACCTGGGCCTCGCGCCTCAAGGCAGGCCTCGCACGCACACGCGAAGCGATCGGTGGCAGCCTTTCCGGGCTGTTCCAGCGCGGCAGGATCGACGAGGCGCTCTACGAGGAACTCGAAGCCGCCCTGCTGACGGCCGACTGCGGCGTCGAGGCCACCACCCGGCTGCTTGCCGCGCTGCGAGCGCGCGTAAGGAAGGAAGGCGTCACCGAAGCGGCCGCGCTGAAGGTTCTGCTGAAGGAAGAACTGCTCAACATCGTTGCGCCGCTCGAGACCCCCCTGAAAGCCGATCGCGCAAAGCCCTTTGTGATCATGGTGGCCGGGGTGAACGGCTCCGGCAAGACCACCTCGATCGGCAAGCTCGCGCGCCATTTCCAGCTGCAGGGCAAGAGCGTGCTGCTGGCCGCCGGCGACACCTTTCGCGCCGCGGCGCGCGAACAGCTGATCGAATGGGGCGAGCGAAACGGCGTGACGGTGGTCTCGCAGCAATCCGGCGACCCGGGCGCGGTGATCTTCGATGCCGTCAGTGCGGCGCAGGCGCGCGGCGTCGACGTGGTGCTGGCGGACACGGCCGGTCGGCTGCCCACCCAGCTGCACCTCATGGAGGAAATCCGCAAGGTCAAGCGCGTGATCGCCAAGGTGATGCCCGAGGCGCCGCACGAGGTGCTGCTGGTGCTGGACGCCAACACCGGCCAGAACGCGCTCAGCCAGGTACAGGCCTTCGACGAGGCGGTGGGCGTAACCGGCCTGGTGCTCACCAAGCTGGACGGCACCGCCAGGGGCGGTGTCGTCGCGGCCATCGCGCTGGCGCGCGCCAGGCGCCCCGGTGCGCGGCCGCTGTCACTGCGCTTCATAGGCGTAGGCGAAGGCATAGACGACCTGCGGCCGTTCGTGGCGCGCGACTTCGTCGAGGCGCTCATTGATTAGCTTCTCGGGCGTCTCCAAGCGCTATCCCGGAGGCCAGGATGCGCTGCGCGGGGTGACGTTCACGATAGGTGATGGCGAACTGGTATTCCTGACCGGCCATTCCGGTGCCGGCAAATCGACGTTGTTCCGGCTGATCCCCGCGATCGAGCGCCCCTCGGCCGGCTCGGTGCTGGTCAACGGGCAGAACGTTTCTGCGATCAAGCGCACGGCGCTACCCTACCTGCGCCGCAACCTCGGGCTGATTTTTCAGGACCAGAAACTGCTGTATGACCGCAGCGTGATCGACAACGTGATGCTGCCGCTGGCCTTCTCGGGCTACGCGCCGCGCGAAGCGGCGCGCCGCGCGCGCGCCGCGCTGGACAAGGTCGGCATGCTGGCGCGCGAGAAGGCCAACCCGGTGCAGCTCTCCGGCGGCGAGCAGCAACGCGTGGCCATCGCACGCGCCGTGGCCAACCGGCCGGCCATCCTGCTGGCCGACGAGCCGACCGCCAATCTGGACGCCGAGTCGGCCGCTGCCATCGTCGCCCTGTTCCTGGACTTCCAGCAGGTCGGCGTGACTGTGCTGATCGCCTCGCACGACGCCGCTCTGGTCGAACGGCTGGGCCGGCGCGTGCTGCGCCTGGAGCAGGGCCGCCTGGCGGCCGACAGCGGGGCGCCCGACGGCGCGACGCAATGAGCAGGGACGCATGAGAGTCTGGATCAGCCAGCACACCCAGGCGCTGCGCGCCGCGCTGCGCAAGCTGGCGGCGCAGCGCGCCAGCAACCTGTTGAACGTGCTGGCCATGGGCATCGCCCTGGCGCTGCCTGCCGGCGGCTATACCCTGGTGATGAACCTGCAGTCGGTGGCGCAGCGCTTCTCGCTGGAACCGCAGATGAGCGTGTTTCTCGACCCGCTGGCCAAGCCCGCGGAACGCGAGGCGATAGAGCGCCGCCTGAAGTCGGCTCCGGGCGTGGCCGCGTTGCGTTTCGTGTCCAGAGAAGAGGCCCTCAAGGACCTGCGCCGCACCGAGGGACTGGCCGAATCCCTGGCCGCCCTCAACCAGAACCCGCTGCCGGATGCCTGGGTGGTGAGACTGGGGCCGATCCCTCCCGAGGCGCTCGAGACCCTGGCCGCGGAACTGGGCAAACTGCCCGGCGTTGGCCAGGTGCAGGTGGACTCGGCCTGGGCCCGGCGCCTGGCGGCCATGATGGCGATCGGGCGCCTGGGGCTTGCCGTGCTGGCGGCCCTGCTGGCCGCCGGCCTGGTGGCCGTGACCTTCAATACCATACGGCTGCAGATTCTGACCCAGCGCGAGGAGATCGAAGTCTGCAAACTGCTCGGCGCCACCGACGCCTACATACGCCGGCCTTTCTACTACTTGGGCGCCCTGCAGGGCCTGGCCGGGGGCCTGACCAGCCTGGCCATCCTGGCCGGCAGTCTGGTGCTGCTGAACCGCGGCGTGCGCACGCTGGCCCAGAGTTATGGCTCCAGCTTCGAGCTGGCTTTTCTGCCCCTCGGCGACGCCCTGGCCGTAGCGGCCTTCGCCGGCTTGCTCGGCTGGTTGGGCGCATATTTGTCAGTAAGCAGATACTTACTTGAAATAGAGCCTCGATAAAAGGACTCTCTCTCAGCTTCCGGGGAACTCCGGACGGGCATTAGCACTCCAATGCTTCGAGTGCTAGAATTTCTCTCCAAGGAGGACCGCGATATGCACGCCGAGATGACTCTGCCCGTGCCGGTGCCGATGGCGACCGGAAGTCTGGACAGCTATATCCAGACGGTGAACCGTTTCCCTCTGCTCAGCCTCGAAGAGGAGCAGCGCTACGCGCGCCGATTCCGTGACGCTCAGGACCTCGAAGCCGCCAAGCAGCTGGTCGTTTCCCACCTGCGCCTGGTCGTTTCCGTGGCGCGCGGCTACCTGGGCTACGGCCTGCCGCACGCCGACCTGATCCAGGAAGGCAACATCGGCCTGATGAAGGCCGTGAAGCGCTTCGACCCCGATCGCGGCGTGCGTCTGGTCTCGTTTGCGCTGCACTGGATCCGCGCCGAGATCCACGAATACGTGCTGCGCAACTGGCGCATGGTGAAGGTCGCCACCACCAAGGCGCAGCGCAAGCTGTTCTTCAATCTGCGTTCGCTCAAATCCGGGCTCGCCCCGATGAGCGGGGAAGACATCGGCCGGGTCGCGCGCGAACTCAAGGTCAAGCCCGAGGAAGTCGCCGAGATGGAGATGCGGCTGGCAGGCTCGGAAGTTGCTTTCGAGTCCGATTCCGACGACGAGGATGCCTACGCGCCCGTGAACTACCTGGCCGCGGATGGCGAGGCCGAGCCTTCGCACCTCCTCGAGGTCGAGGAATCCGAACGGCTGCGCAGCGCCAGCCTGGCGCGCGCCCTGGAGCAGCTCGACGAACGCAGCCGCCGGATCATCGAGACCCGCTGGCTACGCGAAAAGGATCCGCTGACCCTGCACGACCTGGCCGCGGAGTTCAAGGTTTCGGCCGAGCGCATACGCCAGATCGAGGCCAAGGCGCTGGAGAAGATGAAGCAGGCCATGGCCGCCTCGGCCTGAGCCTCGCAACGGCAGGTGCGCCGCGCCCCTGCCTGGAGAGAAACGGCCGCAAATAGCGGCCGTTTTCTTTTCCGCCTGCGGCGCGGCTAACTGCCGGCCAGCAGCGTGCGCAGATCCTCTGCCAGGGTGGCGAGCTGGTCGTGCTTCACGTACAGGCGCAGGCGGCCGGAAGGGTCGTAGACGAAGCTCGCCGCAGTGTGGTCCAAGGTGTAGTCCTGCGGGCTGGAACCCGCGCGCTTCTCGAAGTAAACCTTGAAATCCTTGGCGGTCTTCAGCGTGCTCGCAGGATCGGTGTACATGCCGAGGAAGCGCGGATCGAAGGCCGGCACGTACTGGGACAGCACCGCCGGGGTGTCGCGCTCCGGGTCGAGAGTCACGAACAGCACCTGCACGCGGTCGGCATCCGCCCCCAGCTTAGCCATCACCTGCTTGAGTTCCACCATGGTCGTCGGGCAGACGTCTGGACAGCGCGTGAAACCGAAGAATACCACCACCGCCTTGCCGCGGAAATCGGCCAGCGTCCGCGCCTTGCCGTTATGGTCGGTCAGCGCGAAGTCCTTGGCGTAGTCGGCACCCGTGATGTCGACGTTCCTGAACTTCGGGCCACCGCCATCGCAGGCGCCCAGCAGCGCCGCGACGCACAGCGCCGCGAGCAGGGCGGGAATCCTAGGCCACAAGGTAATGGTCGACCAGCAGCGCCGCGAACAGCAGGGCCAGGTACAGGATCGAGTAGCGGAAGGTGCGGCGCGCCAGCGCATCACTGTAGGCGACGTAGATGCGGATCGCGTAAGCGATGAAGATGCCGCCCAGCACCACCGCTGCGGCCAGGTAGAGCCAGCCGTTCATGCGGATCACGAAGGGCAGCAGGGAAGCGGCGAACAGGATGAAGGTATAGAGCAGCACGTGCAGGCGCGTGAACTCCTGGCCGTGCGTGACCGGCAGCATGGGCAGTCCGGCCTTGGCGTACTCCTCTGTGCGATACAGCGCCAGCGCCCAGAAGTGCGGCGGCGTCCAGGTGTAGATGATCAGGAACAGCATCATCGCCTCGATCGTGACATCGCCGGTCACCGCAGCCCAGCCCAGCACTGGCGGCATGGCCCCCGAAGCACCGCCGATGACAATGTTCTGCGGCGTGGCAGGCTTGAGCAGCACGGTATAGATCACCGCGTAGCCGACGAAAGTCGCCATGGTCAGCCACATGGTCAGCGGATTGACCCAGGCGTACAGGATCCACAGCCCCAGACCGCCAACCACGCCGGCGAACACCAGGGTCTGCAGGGGGGTGAGTTCGCCACTGGGCAGCGGCCGCCAGCTCGTGCGCTGCATCAGCGCATCGATCTTCTGCTCCACCAGGCAATTGAAGGCGGCGGCGGCACCCGCCACCAGAGCGATGCCCAATGTTCCGGCCAGCAGGATCTGCGGCGGAACCATACCCGGCGTCGCAAGGAACATGCCGATGACGGCGGTGAACACGATCAGCGAGACCACGCGCGGCTTGGTCAGCGCATAGAACGAAGCCGTGCGCACGCGCAGGCGCGAAAGAAAACTGCGGGACGGATCGGCGCTCAGGATCTGCTGGGACACGGTCAGGGCTTCAACGCGAGATATGGTCGGCGACGGCAGAATTCGCGGGGCCGGTTGAACTTATCGAACTCGACGAACTCAACGTAAGTCCGCGAAACACAACGTAGTTTATCACGACCATCAGGCTCAACAGCAGTGCGGCTCCGGCGTTGTGCAAGGCGGCCAGCCAAAGCGGCAGGCTGAACGCGACATTGGCAAGGCCGATGCAGAACTGCGCCGCCAGCAAACCCAGCAGCAACCCTCCGGCCCCGCGCAGCACGCCGCTGCGCATCAGCCTGCCGCCCAGGTGGCCGAGCACGGCGACCACCAGCAGCGCGAACATGCGATGCGTCCAGTGGATGGCGGTGAGCGCCTCGTTCGAAAGCAACGCGCCCTCCGGCGTCTGGCCGAGTTCGCGCAGCACATGGAAGGCGTTGGCGAAATCCATGGGCGGGAGCGCGGCACCGCGGCACAGCGGCAGGTCCGGACAGGCCAGGGCAGCGTAGTTGGTGCTCACCCAGCCGCCCAGCACGATCTGCGCGCAGAGCACGACCAGTCCCAGCGCTGCCGGCTTGCGCAGCGCCGGCAGCGCGCCCGCTGCAGCCGGTTGCAGACGCAATTGCCGCATCGACAGCCACACCAGCAACGCGAGCGTCGTCATGCCGCCGATCAGGTGCGCCGTGACGATGGCAGGCTTCAGCAGCATGGTCACGGTCCATTTGCCGAGCGTAGCCTGCACCAGCACCACCAGCACGATGGCGCTGGGCAGCCAAGGCGAGCCGGCTGCGCCGCGCCGCACCCAGGCCAGCACCGCGATCGCGAGGATCATCAAGCCCAGTACCCCGGCCAGATATCGATGCCCCATCTCCTTCCAGGCCTTGGGCAGGGACACCGGACCATGCCCGCCGCCCTGTGCCTCAACCGCCTGCTCGATGTGCTCCCTGGCATGCGCGGGCGTCAGCTTGCCGTAACAGCCCGGCCAATCCGGGCAACCCAGCCCCGCATCGGACAGGCGCACGTAGGCGCCCACCACCACCACCACCAGGGTCAGCAGGGCGCTGGCCCATACGAGTTTCCTGTACATGCTCATCCTATGCGCGAATACTTCAGCAGGCGCTGCAGGTCCTTGATCATCCGCGAGGGATCGGCATCGCGCGGAAAACGCATCATGAGATTGCCCAACGGGTCGATCAGATAGATGTGATCGGCCGGATTGCCGTTTTCACCGGCGACCGGAAACTCTGCCGCCATGCGGCTGGCGCCCAGCCGGGCAACGTGCGTACCGGCGATCGCTGCAAGCAGCGGCGCCGCCGGCGCCTGCGCATCGCTGAGCAGCCAGACGCGCTCCAGGCGCGGCGTGTCCTTGCCCTGCGCAGTGCGGATCTGGCGCATGTAGTAAAGCTTCTTTTCGCAGCGGGGGTCGCAGGCGCCGGCGTCAATCTGCACCATCACCCACTTGCCGCGCAGGTCGGCGAAGCGAAAGGTCTTGCCGTCAGCGCCCTCCAGCGGCGTCGCGGGCAGACTGCGCGGCGCGATCAGCTCGCCGTAGTTGGAGTGCGCACCCGGCGCAAGATCGAAGAAGTAGGCGGCATAGCCGCCGAACACGGGCAATGCGAAGAATGCCGCGAGCAGCAGCAGTTTGGCGCGTCCGCGCTTGACGGGGTCACGGGGCAGCAGGTCGATCACGGCGCACACTCAGAACGATGAATAGAAGGATGGAAAACGCAGCCATCAGGTACCACTGCATGGCGTAGCTGCGATGCTTGTCTATGCCGAAATCCGGCTCCGGCCAGTCACGTGCCAGTCCGTCGTCCGCAACCGAGCGCTGCTCGATCAGCAGCGGCTGGATCTGCAGGCCCGACCAGGCGCGATAGGCGTCGAACGAAAGGTTCTGCCATACGCGACCGGAGGGCGTGCCGCCGCCCGCATCCAGTGCGCGCTCGGCCCGCAGCTGCGCAACGCCCTCAATGCTCAGCGTGCCCATCGGCGTCCTCACTTCCGGCAGATCCTCACGACGCGCGCCGGCCGCGACCCAGCCACGGTTCACCAGCACGTGCATGGCGCTGCCCTCGATGCGCAACGGCGTCACAACGTAATAGCCCAGCCTGCCTCGGTGGATCTTGTAATCGAGCAGCACCGTGCGCTCGGGCACGAACTCGCCGCGCGCAACCAGTCGACGCTGCGCGAGCGGGACGGCGGACACCGGTTCCGGCCCGAGGCGCAGGGCAGCCGATCGCTCGCCCTCGCGCGAGCGATCGGCAAGCGCCTGCTTTTCCAGCGCGCGGCCGCTCTGCCAGTTGCCCAGCGAAACGGTCGCTGCGGCGAAGCCGAGCGCCAGTAACAGCGCCCACCAGCGCGGGCGAAGCGTATAGCCTGCAAGACTGATTGCCATCGATGGCTGCGACACATCCTGTCCGTTAAACCGTTAAACTCTTCAAATGCGTTACGTGATCGTCCTGGTGCTGGTGCTGATCCTCGCCAGCCTGTTCTCCGGGCTGTATTTCGTGATGCGCGACGAGCCCGGCTCGAAACGCGCGGTCAAGGCACTGGCCGTGCGTGTTGGACTGTCGCTCGGCCTGTTCCTTCTTTTGATGGCCAGTTACTGGTTCGGTTTCATTCCCGGCCGCCCGGGCTGAGAAAAAAGCCCCGACAGCAAAAAAAATGCCGCACTCGGGCGGCATCCAATCACTCTGCGGGATCCCCCGTCGCGGACTCTGCGGCCCGCGCGGGTACCCTCCTCCTGTCTTTCCTGTGCCGTGCCGGCTCGTGCGCTCAGAGCCAGTAGACGAAGACGAACAGACCGAGCCAGACAACGTCGACGAAGTGCCAGTACCAGGCTACGGCCTCAAATGCGAAATGTTGATCGGGCTTGAAATGGCCGGCCAGGCAGCGCGCCAGGATCACGATCAGCATGATCGTGCCTATGGTCACGTGGAAGCCGTGGAAGCCGGTCAGCATGTAGAAAGTCGAGCCGTACACACCGGTGGTGAGCTTGAGGTTCAGGTCCGAATAGCCGTGGCCGTACTCGATCACCTGGCAGACGAGGAAGATTGCTCCCAGCGCGACGGTGAAGAACATGAACAGATTGAGCAAGCCGCGCTTCTGCTCCTTGAGCGCCCAGTGCGCAACCGTGATGGTCACTCCCGAGGACAGCAGCAGGAAGGTGTTCAGGGCCGGCAGGCCCCAGGCGCCCATCTGCGTGAACTTTTCGGTCGCGCCGGGGCCGGCGCTGGGCCACTCGGCCTTGAAGCCTGGCCACAAGGTCTCGGCGTGCAGCAGGCTGCCCAGATCCGGCACCGACACCACGCGGGTCCAGAACAGCGCGCCGAAAAATGCCGCGAAGAACATCACCTCGGAAAAGATGAACCAGCTCATGCTCCAGCGGAAGGACATGTCCACCCGCTTCGAGTACAGATTGCCCTCCGACTCGCGGATCACGTCGCCGAACCAGCGGAACATCATGTAAAGAATGACCATCGCGCCCAGCGCCAGCAGCGGCCAGCCGGCGGCGATGGCGTTGAAAATGAACACGGCGCCCAGCGCCATGCTGAACAGCCCGACCGACCCGATGATGGGCCAGGGCGCGGGCTGCGGGATGAAGTACGCCGGCGTCGCGCCGTGTGCGGTCTGATGTTGCGCCATCTTGGTTTCCCCTAGTTTCCTGATTCCTGTTATCCGTTGCCTGCCGCCCGCCTCAACCAGCGACCACCAGCCGCACCAGCATCACCAGCCCGAGCACGAACAGCACGCCACCGACGATGCCCGCAATGACGATCTGCAGCGGGCTGATGGAGACGGAATCCCGATCGTAGTCCTTGCGCTTCCTGACGCCGAGAAACGACCACAGCACCGCCTTGGCCACCTCCAGCGTCGAGGCGCGGCGCGGCGCCGCGGCCTGGTCCTGGGCTGCGCTCACGACTTGCCGCCCATTCCGGCGACCTCGAAGAACGTGTACGACAGCGTGATGGTGTTCACGTCGGCCGGCAGCTTCGGGTCGATCAGGAACACCACCGGCATGCGCCGCGTCTCATTGGGCGCCAGCGTCTGTTTGGTGAAGCAGAAGCAGTCCAGCTTGCTGAAGAACTGGCCCGCCAGCTGCGGTCCGTAGCTGGGCACCGCCTGGCCGGTCACCGGCTCGTTGCGCACGTTGACGATCTCGTACTCGATGGTCATCAACTGGCCCGGGTGCACCTGCACATGGTTCTGCAGCGGCCTGAAGCGCCACGGCAGCTTGTGCGAGTTGGCATCGAGCTCGATGGTGATGGTGCGCGAATAGTCGACCTGCGTGTTTTCCGCCGACTTCTTCGCCACCGGCACCAGGCTGTTGATGCCCAGCGCCGCGCACATCTTGTCGTAGAACGGCACCAGCGCGTAGCCGAAGCCGAACATCAGCATGGCGATGATCGACAACTTGACGAACAGCCTTCGGTTGTCGCCACGGGTTTCTTCCTGCTCGGCGAGCGTCGGATTCGCGGCACTCATCTGAGCAGCCAGTATTTTGCGACGATGCCAAGGAAGAACACGAGCGCCACCGAAGCGAGGATCAGCCCGGTACGGGCGTTCTTCGAGAGTGCCACAACGTTGCCCGTGCCGGTCACTTGACGACCGGCGGGGTCTCGAACGAATGGTACGGTGCCGGCGTCGGCAGGTGCGTCCACTCGAGCGAATCGGCACCTTCCCAGGGCTTGTCCGGGGCCTTCTCGCCGCTCCGTATCGCCTTGACGATGATGTACAGGAACAGCAGCTGCGACAGGCCGAAGCCGAACGAGCCGATCGAGCTGATCTTGTTCCAGGTCTCGAACATCAGCGGATAATCGGGGATGCGCCGCGGCATGCCGGCCAGGCCCGAGAAGTGCTGCACGAAGAACGTGATGTTGAAGAAGATCATCGACAGCCAGAAGTGCCACTTGCCCAGCGTCTCGTCATACATCTTGCCGGTCCACTTGGGGAACCAGAAGTAGATGCCGGCGAAGGCCGTGAACAGGGCGCCGGCCACCATCACGTAGTGGAAGTGCGCCACCACGTAGTAGGTGTCGTGCAGCTGGATGTCGACCGCCGCCATCGACAGCACCAGGCCCGAGAAGCCGCCCATCGTGAACAGGAACAGGAAGCCGAGCGCGAACAGCATCGGCGTCTCGAAGGTCAGCGAGCCGCGCCACATGGTGGCCAGCCAGTTGAAGATCTTGGCCGCCGTCGGCACCGCGATCAGCGTCGTGGCGTACATGAAGAACAGCTGGCCGGTGACCGGCATGCCGACCGTGTACATGTGGTGCGCCCAGACGATGAACGAGAGGATCGCGATCGAGGCCGTGGCGTACACCATCGATGCGTAGCCGAACAGAGGCTTCCTCGAGAAGGCCGGGATGATCTGCGAGATCACGCCGAAGGCCGGCAGGATGATGATGTACACCTCGGGGTGGCCGAAGAACCAGAAGATGTGCTGGTAGAGCACCGGATCGCCGCCGCCGGCCGCGTTGAAGAACGAGGTGCCGAAATGGCGGTCGGTCAGCGTCATGGTCACGGCGCCGGCGAGAACCGGCATCGAGGCGATCAGCAGGTACGCGGTGATCAGCCAGGTCCAGCAGAACAGCGGCATCTTCATCAGCGTCATGCCCGGGGCGCGCATGTTCAGCACCGTGGTCACGATGTTGATCGAACCCATGATCGAGGACATGCCCAGCAGGTGCACCGCGAAGATGGTCAGGTCCATGCCCATGCCCATCTGCGAGGTCAGCGGCGCGTACATCGTCCAGCCCACGCCGGGCGCGCCGCCGGGCACGAAGAAGGAGATGATCAGCAGCGAACCGGCGAACGGCAGGATCCAGAACGACCAGTTGTTCATGCGCGCGAACGCCATGTCGGGCGCGCCGATCTGCATCGGGATCAGCCAGTTCGCGAAGCCGACGAAGGCGGGCATGATCGCGCCGAACACCATGATCAGGCCGTGCATGGTGGTCATCGAGTTGAAGAACTCGGGATTCACGACCTGCAGGCCGGGCTGGAACAGCTCGGCGCGGATGACCAGGGCCATCACGCCACCGACCATGAACATCGCGAAGCTGAACCACAGGTACATCGTGCCGATGTCCTTGTGGTTGGTCGTGCTGATCCAGCGCATCATGCCGCTGGGGGCGTGATGGTGGTGGTCGTCGTGACCGTGGGTGTCGAGGACAGCGCTCATGGGCTTCTCCGGATCTCGTTCTGTTCGATTACTTGCGCAGGGACTTGACTTCGGCGGGCTGAACTTCGCCGGCCTTGTTGCCCCAGGTGTTGCGCGTGTAGGTGAGGACGGCCGCGAGCTCGGTGTCGTTGAGCTGCTTGCCGAAGGCGGCCATGGCGGTGCCCGGTTTGCCGTTCAGCACCAGGGCGATCTGGTCATTTTTCGGTCCGTTGACCAGCTTGGATCCGTCCAGCGCCGGGAAGGCCGGCGGCGCGCCCTTGCCGGTGGCCTGATGGCAGGCCACGCAGTTGGAGGCGTACAGCTTCTCGCCGCGAGCCTTCAACTCGTCAAGAGTGTAGGTCTTGGTCGGGTCGTCGGCGTTGGCGGCGGCCAGTTTTGCCTGCTCGCCCACCCACTTGGTGTAATCCTCGGCGCTGACCACACGCACGACGATGGGCATGAAGCCGTGGTCCTTGCCGCACAGTTCGGTGCACTGACCGCGGTAGACGCCGGTTTTCTCGGCCTTGAAGTGCGTGTCACGGATGAAACCGGGAATGGCGTCCTGCTTGGCGCCGAACGCCGGGATCCACCAGGCGTGGATCACGTCGGCGGCGGTGGTCAGGATGCGCACCTTCTTGCCGACCGGCACGACCATTTCCTTGTCGACTTCGAGCAGGTAGTTCTCGCCCTTGGCGGCCGTGCCGTCGATCTGATCGCGCGGCGTTGCCAGCTGCGAGACGAAGGTGATGCCCTCGCCTTCGCCCTTGATGTAGTCGTAGCCCCACTTCCACTGCATGCCGGTGACCTTGATGGTCAGGTCGGAGTTGGTGGTGTCCTTCTGCGCGATCACGACCTTGGTGGCGGGCCACACGATCAGGATCAGCAGCAGCAGCGGGATCACGGTCCAGATCACCTCGACCGTGGTGTTCTCGTGGAAGTTGGCCGGTTTGGCGCCCTTCGACTTGCGGTGAGCGAACACCGAATAGAACATCACCCCGAACACGCCGATGAAGATCACCACCGAGAGCAGCATCACGTACTCGTGCAGGGTGTGAACGTCCTCGGCGATCTTGGTCACCGGAACCTGCAGGTTCCATTCCAGCGCATGCGCGCCGCCCGCTGCTGCGAGGGCGAACACCCCCGCCGCCAGCGCCCAGTAGCGAAGTGCCGCCGTCCCGGGCTTTACCGCCGACTTCTGTTGCATGCTCACCCTCTCAGATTCCCAAGTTCCGTAACCTTGCGCCCAGCTCGCCTGCCAGTTCGCGCCGCGCCTGCTGGTGCAGGTGGCGGCCGATCTCGAGCTTGCAGCCCGCGGACTGCAGCACCACGCGGGCGCTGCGTCCTTCCCAATCCAGCTTCACGCTCGCCCGAGCAGGATCGAACTCGTGGCGGCGCACCGTATCCGATACGCATACTTCCACCGTCAGCCCGCCGGCGCCGAGCGCGATGCGCTCGTAGTCCGCGGCATGGCGGCCGTTCACTGCAAATGCGATACCCAGCAACACCAACTCCAGCCCGGCGAACGGCACCACCAGCCAGGCGCCCAGCATCGCGAAAACCGTCGCGATCAGCACCGTCACAAACGCGATCACGGCGTAGGCCAGGGCCAGTCCCGCAGGAGAAATCGAGCAGTTGCGCTTGAGGAGCAGGTCGAATCCTTCGGCCTGACTCCTGAACGCGAGCTCCTGACGGGGATAGTCCATGCTGGGCGCGCTATCGCGGATTGCTCCGGAAAAAGCCGCGCTAAGGTATCACAATTCACGATGGCACGACCGTCGGCACTCTGGCGCGGCGCCTCGCGCCAGGCATGGCCGTAGACCACCTCGGCCGTGGCCGGCAGGCGGCCCTCGCGCACGAAGCCGGCCAGTGTTTCGCACATGCGCGCCCAACGCCGCGGCCCGTACAGTGTGCGCACACGGCCCGCCAGGCAATTGGCCTGTCCGCTGCCGCGCAGGTCGCGCATCAGGCCGGCAACGTCGGCATAGGTCAGCGTGATGGTCTCCGCGTCCATCACCGGCGCCGTGAAACCGGCCGCGCCGAGCTGGTCGCCCAGGTCGTGCATGTCGACGAAGCTGTTCACGTGCGCGTAGCCGTCGACCGAAGCGAACGCCGCTCGCAGTTCCTTCAGGGTGTCCGGCCCAAGCGTGCTGAACATCAGCAGTCCGCCGGGCGCCAGCACGCGATGGAACTCGGCCAGCGCGGCGCGCGGCTCGCGCATCCAGTGCAGGGCCATGTTCGACCACAGCAGTTGCGCACAGCCCGCGGCCAGCGGCAACGCCTGCAGGTCCGCGCACAGCGGCTGTACGCCGGCGCGGCCCAGCAGCCGGCTTACCCGGGCGCCCAAACCCGATGGCCGAGCCTCGCGCAGCATCGGTAGCGCATGGTCCACGGCCAGCAGACGCGCGCCGGGGTAGCGTTGCCGCAGCGCCTGCGCCTCGCGCGCAGGCCCGCTGCCTGCATCGACGATAAGTCGCGGCGCGAGCTTCACGTAATCGAGCCGTTCGAGCATGCGCGCGCCGACCTCCTGCTCCAGTCGCGCGGCCTCGGCATACGTGGCCGCGGCGCGCGCGAAGCGGCGCCGCGCCAGGCGCGCATCCAGCGCCGCGTCCGGGGACAGCCCGCGCTGGCCGGCGGCGGCCAGCGTTCAGCCCCTCTGCGTGATCGCGGCGAGACCCGCTTCGATCGCGCGCGACACCGCCAGCACGTGGCGGTCCTGTCCGGCCAGACCGGCCACCGAGAGGCCCACGGGCGGCTCGCCCGGCGCCTGGCAGGGCAGGCTGATGCCGCAACCGTCGAGAATGTTGCCCAGGCCGGTGTTGCGCAGCAGGCGCATGTTGATGCGGAAATAATCGTCGTCGCTCTTGTCAGCCTCGGCGAGGCTCGGCGCGACCGCAGCCGCGGTCGGGTAGAGCATGGCGTCGTAGGGCGTGCACAGCGCCGCAGCATCGCGCAGCAGGGCCGCACGGTCGAAGCCCAGCTGTATGTAGTCGGCGGCCGTGAAGTCCTTGCCCAGCACGATGCGCTTGGACACGCGCGGGTCGTACGACGCGGATTTCTTCTCCAGCAGCGCGCGATGGATCTGCAAGGCCTCGGGTCCGGCGAAGCCGCCGCCCTTGAACAGTTCCTGTGCCCTGGTGAACAGGGGCGCGTCGACTTCGGTGACCAGTGCGCCGGCCTTGGAGAGCGCCGCCACGGCGCGTTCGAAGGCCGCCGCGACTTCGCTGTCCAGATCGTCGAACAGGCTGCACCTGGGCACCATCAGGCGCAGGCCGCGCAGCGGCAGCACGGGCAGGGCCCGCACCGTCTCGGCGGCGAGGATGGCATCCCAGGTCGCGCAGCAATCCACCGAGTTCGCCAGCGGGCCGACCGAATCCAGGGTATAGGACAGCGGGAAGGCGCCGTCGCGCGGGATGCGGCTGGCGGTGGGCTTGTAGCCCGTCACCCCGCACAGGGCCGAAGGCAGGCGGATCGAGCCGCGTGTCCGAGCCCAGGGCCATCGCCACCATGCCGTCGGCCACCGACACGCCGCCGCCCGAGGACGAGCCGCCCGATACGCGTCCGGTCTTGCGGTCCCAGGTATTCTTCGGCGATCCGTAATGCGGGTTCAGACCCACGCCACCGAACGCGAACTCCACCATGTTGTTGCGCCCGACGATGATCGCGCCGGCGCCGCGCAGCCGCGCCACGGCCGGCGCGTCGGCTTTCGCCGGCGGCGCGTCGGCCAGCGCCTTCGAGCCCGCGCGCGTGACGTCGCCGGCCACGTCGTAGAGGTCCTTCACGGCAATCGGTATGCCCTCGACCGCCGAGCGCAACGTGCCCGCGGCGCGCAGCTTGTCGGAGAGGTCGGCCTCGGCACGCGCCGTGTCGGCGTAGACCTTGATGAAGGCACGCGCACCCTCGCCGGCCGGATCGGCGATGCGCGCCAGCGCCTCCTCGACCAGCTTGCGGCTCGTGGTGCGCCCCGCGGCGAGATCGGCGGAGAGCTTGGCGATGGTCCACATGGTTCGTTTCCTCGTAATGTCGCCGTGTCGGGCGCGGGCAAAGGGGGCGATTCTGCGCGGCGCCATGCGCGAGCGTCAACCGAGGCGCGGCCCGGCAGGCCGGTCGCGGCGCGCCGCGCGCATAATCTTTCGCCATGCGAATCGGTCGCAGCATTCCCCGGGCATTCGACACCCTGGCCGCACGCCTGTTCGGCGGGCGCTGCCGCCTGTGCCGCGGCGCGAGCGGGGACGGCCTGCTGTGCGCCCCCCCGCCATGCCGAACTGCTAGCGCCTGCCGGCGAGCTGTTGCGCGCGCTGCGCCCTGCCGCTGGCCGCCGGCACGCCGCCCGGTGCGCAATGCGGGCGCTGCGTGGCCGAATCACCGCCCTATGACGCCACCTGCGCGGTGTACGTCTACGATTTCCCTGCCGATGTGCTGCTGCAATCGCTGAAGTTCCGCGGCGAGCTCGCGCTCGCGCACCTGTTCGGGGCGGAACTCGCCGCGCGCCTGGCCGGCAGCGCGGCGGCCGACGTCGACCTCGCCCTGCCCGTGCCCCTGCACCGTGCGCGCCTGACCGAACGCGGTTACAACCACGCGCTGGAGATCGCCCGCCTCGCCTGTGCCGGACTCAACGTCAGGCTGGAACCCGCCGCCTGCGAGCGCCTGCGCGACACGCCGCCGCAATCCGGGCTCGAACTCGCCGCGCGCCGCCGCAACCTGCGCGGCGCCTTCGCCTGCACAGCCCCCGTGCGGGGCCTGCGCGTGGCGGTGGTCGACGACGTCATGACCAGTGGCGCCACGCTCGCCGAACTCGCCGCCACACTGAAGGCCGCCGGCGCCGTGCGCGTGGTCAACTGGGTGGTCGCGCGCACCCCCGAACCCTCGCACTGAGTGAAAGGCCGCAAGCCATGCTGCACATCGTGCTCGTCCACCCCGAGATCCCGCCCAACACCGGCAACGTCATACGCCTGGCCGCCAACACCGGCGCGCAACTGCACCTGGTCGAACCGCTGGGGTTCAGCCTGGATGACGCCCAGCTGCGCCGCGCCGGCCTCGACTACCACGAGTACGCGCAGATGCAGGTGCACAAGGACTGGCCGGACTGCAAGGCGGCGCTCGGCGCGCGCCGCATGTACGCGCTCACCACCAAAGGCGGCACGCACCACACCGAAACGGCGTATGTCGACGAGGACGTGTTCGTGTTCGGCTGCGAGACGCGCGGACTGCCGGAGGAAATCGTCGCGGAGTTTCCGCAAGAGCGCCGCCTGCGGGTGCCGATGCGGCCCGGAAACCGCAGCCTGAATCTGTCGAATGCGGTGGCGGTGACGGTGTATGAGGCATGGAGGCAGCTGGGGTTTGCGGGGGCTGCCGGCTGAGGGATCAACTGCGGCAACGCCGGATTTCGGATTCGTGCGGTGGAAAGCCTGATCACCGGAGGCTGCGCCGCCACCAGTAAAGTTGAACTTTATTTCACGAAACCCGCTCCTGGAGCGGTGTTTAGGTCAATTGACTTGCCGGAATCGGCAAATACTACTCTGCGCGCGGATCGCGCGACAGCAGCGCTTCCAGGCCCGCCTGCGCGGTGAGCTTGCCGGCGAGCACGGCTCCCACGGCACGGCAGATCGGCATCTCGACGCCATGCGCCTCGGCCAGCTTGGCCACTTCGCGCGCCGAGCGCACGCCCTCGGCCACGTGGCCCAGACCGCCGAGGATGGCCTCTAGGGTCCTGCCCTGCGCGAGCTCCAGGCCGACGCGCCGGTTGCGCGACAGGTCGCCGGTGGCGGTGAGGATCAGGTCGCCGGCGCCGGTCAGGCCCATCACCGTTTCCGGCTGCGCGCCCATCGCCGCGCCCAGTCGCTGCAGTTCGACCAGGCCGCGCGTCACCAGCGCGGCGCGCGCGTTCTGTCCCAGACCCAAGCCGTCCGAAATGCCCACCGCGATGGCCAGCACGTTCTTCACCGCACCGCCGATCTCCACGCCGACCAGATCGCCCGTGTAGTACACGCGCAGGCGCCCGCCGTGCAGGGCCGAGGCCGTGTCGCGCGCGAAATCCAGGTCACGCGCGGCAAGGGTCAGCGCACAGGGCAGGCCCTGCGCGACCTCCTGTGCGAACGAGGGGCCGGAGAGTGCGCCGTAGGCCGGTGCGCCGCAGGGTGGCGCAGCACCGCCCTGCGGCGCCCCCGCATACACGGCTTCGATCACCTGGTGCGGCAGCAGGCCGCTGCCTTCCTCGAACCCCTTGCACAGCCAGACCAAGGGCAGCGCAGGCGCCAGTGCGCGCACCTGGGTCGCCAGGCCGCGCAGCCCGGCCACGGTCATGGCCAGCACGGCGAGTTCGCAGCCGGCGAGCGCGGCGCCGAGGTCGGCGCTGACCGCGAGGCGCGCGGGCAGTTCGATGCCGGGCAGGTAGCGCGCATTGCGGCGTTCCGCGGCGAGCGCGGCCGCCTGCCGCGCATCGCGCGCCCACAGGGTCGCGTCGTGGCGCGGTGCCAGGCTGATGGCGAGCGCGGTGCCCCAGGCGCCGGCGCCGAGCACCGCGATCTTCATGGCCGGCTTACAGGCCCCAGACCTGGTTGCTGCGCAGGTAGCCGCTGGCGCCGTCGGCGTGGCGCACGCGCACCCAGCCGCCCTGCGCGATCTCGACCAGTTCGAGCGCCACGTTCTGCGTGGCCTGGAAGGACACCGGGGCGGACTCCTCGGCGCGCGCGCGCGCCTCGACCATCGGTGCCGTGACGATCAGCATGCGCCGCTCGGAAAGCGACTTCTTCTCCACCCAGGACAGGGTGCCGGTGTGATCGCGCACCTTCACCCAGGCTTCGAGGTTGACGATCACCTCCAGCGGGTACAGGCGCGAAGCGACGAACAGCGGCGTCGCAGCCTTGGAGGGCGCGTCGTACATCACCGCCGCCCCCTCCCCCACCGAACGGAACTCGGCGGCATTGGCGGCGGCGCCGAAAGCAAGCGCCGCAATCAGCAGGCAGTGCTTCGTCATCGGCGTGCCTCCGGCGCTGTCAGCTCGCGATTTCGATTCGCGGCCCGTCGCCGCCGTTGCCCTGCTCGGCCTGCCTGCGCTGCATGTACAGGGCCTCGAAGGACACCGGCGAGAGGAGCACGGGCGGGAATCCGCCGCGCGTGACCAGGTCAGAGATCGCCTCGCGCACGTAGGGGTAGAGGATGGTCGGGCAGCCGATGCCGAGCAACGGGTCGAGTTCCTCGGCGGGCACGCCGCGCACGGTGAAGATGCCGGCCTGCGCGGCCTCGGCCAGGAACAGCGTCTTGTCGCCGGCCTTGGCGGTGACCGTCACCGTCACCACCACCTCGAACAGCGAATCGGCGAACTGCTGCGCCTCGTTGTGCACCTGCACGTCGAGCTGCGGCGTATCGGCCTGCAGGAACACCTGCGGCGCGTTGGGGATCTCCAGGGACAGATCCTTCACGTAGATCTTCTCGATGTTGAAACTGGCCTGCTGCTCTTCGCTCATGGATTCTTCTCGGTTGCTCGGTTGGGTGGTGGAATGTCGCGCGCCGCCGTAACGCGGCCCGCGCGGCTCAGCCCGCGGCCAGCAGCGGGTCCAGGCCGCCGGCGCGGTCCAGCGCGTGCAGGTCGTCGCAGCCGCCGACATGGGTGTCGCCGACCCAGATCTGCGGCACGGTGCGCCGGCCGCCGCTCTTTACGCTCATTTCGGCGCGGCGCGCCGGCTCCAGGTCGACGCGCACCTTCTCCAGGTTCTTCACGCCCTTCTGCACCAGCAGCTCCTCGGCCGCGATGCAGTACGGGCAGGTGGCGGTGCAGTACATCAGCACGCGGGCCATGGCGGGCCTACTTCTTCTCGACCGGCATGCCGCCGGAAAGCCACGCCTGGTAGCCGCCGGCCAGGGTGTGGACGTTGGCGAAGCCCTGCGCGCGCAGCAGGGCGCCGGCCTTGGGCGCCAGGTTCTGGCCGCTGTTGCAGACCACGATCACCGGCTTGACCTGGCGGGCAGCTTGCCGAGGCGCGACCTCGAGCTGCGCCAGCGGGATGTTGTCGGCTCTCGGCGAGGTGGCCGTCGGTAAACTCGGCGGGCCGCGCACGTCGAGCACCAGCGCGTCCTCGCGGTTGATCAGCAGGGTGGCTTTGGTGTTGTCCACCGCCGGGCCGGCGGGCTGCCGGCCGCCATCGGCCACAGCAGCAGCCGCCCGGAAACGAAGGCCACGCCGATCAGGAGCAGGTTCTGCACGAATGACGGGATTCACGGGGGCTCGAGGGAGGCTTTGCGGGACCCTTATTATAGAATACGGGGCGGTTTCCGTGACCATTTCCCACCCCCACCGCATACCCGGACATGTACACTTCGTGCTGCTGCGCCACGGCGAATCCGACTGGAATCGCGAGAACCGTTTCACCGGCTGGACCGACGTCGACCTCTCGGCCCGTGGCGTCGAGGAAGCGCGCGCCGCCGGCCGGCTGCTGAAGGCCGAAGGCTACGACTTCGACCTCGCCTACACTTCGGTGCTGCGCCGGGCCATCAAGACGCTGTGGCTGTCCCTCGAAGAGATGGACCGCATGTGGCTCCCCGTCACGCACAGCTGGCGGCTGAACGAGCGCCATTACGGCGCGCTGCAGGGCCTGAACAAGGCCGAGACCGCGGCCAAGTTCGGCGAGCCCCAGGTGCTGGTCTGGCGGCGCAGCTACGACACCCCGCCGCCCGCGCTGGAGCGCGACGACCCGCGCTTTCCGGGCGGCGACCCGCGCTACGCCGGCCTCGCCCCGGCCGAGTTGCCGCTGACCGAATGCCTGAAGGACACCGTGGCGCGCGTGCTGCCTTACTGGGAGTCCGCCATCGCACCCTCGCTGCGCGCCGGTCGCCGCGTGCTGGTGGCCGCGCACGGCAACTCGCTGCGTGCGCTGATCAAGTATCTGGACGGGGTGTCGGACGCCGACATCGTCGGCCTGAACATCCCCACCGCGATCCCGCTGGTCTACGAGCTGGACGCCGACCTGAAGCCGCTGCGCCACTACTACCTGGGCGACGCAGACGAGGTGGCCAGACGCATCGCCGCCGTCTCCAGCCAAGGGAAGGCGAAAGCCTGATCCGCATGCCGGCCCGGGCGATGCGCAGAACGGCGTTCGCCGTCGCCGCCCTGGCCGGCCTGTCGGCCGCGCTGTGCGCCGCACCCGCGCTCGCGCAGCGCGAACCCGTACAGCGCAGCGAACCCGTCGAGGCGAAAGAGGCCAAGGCCGCACGCGAACGCGACCTGGCCCAGTTGCGCGCACGCATGGAAGCGCTGCGCGGGGAACTCGACAGCAAGGAGTCGACGCGCCGCGAGGCGCGCGACGCGCTGCGCGACAGCGAGCGCGCCATTTCCGACGCCAACCGCGAACTGCGCGCCCTGGAGGCCGCCGGCCGCGCGGCCCAGGAGGCGTTGCGCGACGCCGAGACTCGCCGCCGCAGCCTGGCCGAAGCGCTGGAGCGCCAGCAGGCGGCGCTGGGCCGCATGCTGGCCGCGCGTTACGCGGCCGGCCCGCCCGATGCGCTGCGCATCGCGCTCTCGGGCGACGACCCCAACGAGGCTGCACGGCGCCTGTACTACCTCTCGCAGCTCTCGCGCGCCGCGGCCCGACTGATCTCCGCCTTCCGCGCCGACGTGGCCGAACTGGAACGCCTGTCGGCGGCGACGCGCGAACAAAAGGCGCAGATCGAAACCCTGCAGGCCGGGGCGCGGCGCGAGCGCGAGAAGATCGTCTCCGAGTCGCGCGCGCGCAAGACCCTGCTCGAGCGCCTGGCCGGCGATATCCGCAACAGTCGCAGGGAGATGCGCAGCCTGCAGGCCGACGAAACCCGGCTCGCCCGCGTGGTCGAGGAGATCGCCAGGCTGCTCACCGCCCGGCCGGGCGCCGGCTACGCCGCCAGGCCCGCCCCCCCGCGCCGGCGCGGCACGCCCGTGGAGGGGGTCGGCGAGCCCGGCGGCCACGACTCACCGGCCGGCCCGTTCTCGCTTCTGCGCGGCAAGCTGAGTCTGCCGGTGCGCGGGGAACTACTTGGGCGCTTCGGCAGTCCACAACAGGAGGGAGGCAGTTCTTCCAAGGGAGTCTTCATCCGCGCGGGCGAGGGTCAGGCGGTGCGAGCCGTGGCTGCCGGGCGCGTGGTCTACGCGGACTGGATGCGCGGCTTCGGCAACCTGCTGATCGTGGACCACGGCGAAGCCTACCTTTCGATCTACGGCAACAACGAATCCCTGTTGAAGCAGGCGGGCGATGCGGTGGCCGGCGGCGAGGCCGTCGCCACCGTGGGCAGCACCGGTGGCAACCCGGAAACGGGCTTATACTTTGAATTGCGTCATCTCGGAAAGGCATTTGACCCCTGCGCTGGACGAAACGCTAGTCGTACGGCGGTACGGCGCGGGCCGGGGACGCTTCCAGGAGCAAGCGATCTATGGGCAGCAAAGCGAAGAGCATCGGGCTGGTGATGGCCGGCGTGGTTGCCGGCGTTCTGGTCAGCCTCAATTTCCAGGCCGTCGCGCAACGCGAGGCGCGCACGCCGCTGCCGGTGGAGGAACTGCGCCAGTTCAGCGACGTCTTCGGCGCGATCAAGGCGTTCTACGTCGAGCCCGTCGAGGACAAGAAGCTGATCAACGAGGCGATCAGCGGCATGCTGACCGGTCTCGACCCGCACTCGGCCTACCTCGACGCCGAAGCGTTCAGGGAGCTGCAGGTCGGCACCCAGGGCGAGTTCGGCGGGCTGGGGATCGAGGTCGGCATGGAAGACGGCTTCGTGAAGGTGGTCTCGCCCATCGAGGACACGCCGGCGCCTTCCGCGCCGGCGTCAAGCCCGGCGACCTGATCATCAAGATCGACGAGACGCCGGCGAAGGGCATGCCCCTGAACGACGCGGTCAAGCGGATGCGGGGCAAACCCAAGACCAAGATCACGCTGACCATCTCGCGCAAGGGCGAGGCGCGGCCGCTGGTGATCACGCTGACGCGCGCCGTCATCAAGGTGCAGAGCGTGAAGTCCAAGCTGGTCGAGCCGGGTTACGGCTGGGTGCGCGTTTCGCAGTTCCAGGAAGCCACCACCGAGAGCTTGGTGCGCCACGTGGGCGAGCTGTACAAGCAGCACGGCCAGCTGAAGGGCCTGGTGCTCGACCTGCGCAACGACCCGGGCGGCCTGCTGTACGGCGCGGTCGCGGTGTCGGCCGCTTTCCTGCCGCAGAAGACCCTGGTGGTGTCGACCGACGGTCGCACCGAGGACGCCAAGCGCAAGTACTACGCCTCGCCGGACGACTACGCGCGCGGTGCGCGTGACGACATCCTCAGGGGATTGCCGGCCGCGGTGAAGAACGTGCCCATGGTGGTGCTGGTCAACGGCGGCTCGGCCTCGGCCTCGGAGATCGTCGCCGGCGCGCTGCAGGACCACAAGCGCGCCGTGGTGATGGGCACCCAGACCTTCGGCAAGGGCTCGGTGCAGACCATCATGCCGCTGGGCAACAGCACGGCGATCAAGCTGACCACGGCGCGCTACTACACGCCCAGCGGCCGCTCGATCCAGGCCAAGGGCATCACGCCGGACATCATCGTCGAGGAGCCGGGCGCCAACCCCGCCGCGCGCCTGCGCGAGGCCGACCTCACGCGCCACCTGTCCAACGACAAGGACAAGGCCGCCGAAGAGGCCGCCAGGAAGGAGGCGGCCACACGCGCCAAGCCGCCGGCCGCCCCGGCCGAGCAGAAGCCGCCGGTCGAGCTCGGCTCCAAGGACGACTTCCAGCTGGCGCAGGCGCTTGCCCACCTGAAGGGCGAACCGGTCAAGGGCCAGCCGCCCAAGAACGTCGCGAACAACGCGCAGGGCAACTGATCCGGTGGACGACCGGCAGCTGCTGCGCTACAGCCGCCACATCCTGCTCGACGAGATCGGGATCGAGGCCCAGCAGCGGCTGCTCTCCGCGCCACGCGCTGATCGTGGGCGCGGGCGGCCTGGGCTCGCCGGCAGCGATGTACCTGGCGGCCAGCGGCGTCGGCACGCTCACACTGGCCGACGCCGACGCGGTCGACGCCACCAACCTGCAGCGCCAGATCCTCTACCGCGATGCCGACGTGGGCCGGCCCAAGGTCGCCGCGGCGCAGGCGGCGCTGGCCGCGGTCAATCCCGACGTGAAAGTGGTCGCGCTGGCCGAACGCCTGGGCGGCGAACGCCTGGAGGAACTCGTCGCGCAGGCCGACGTGGTGCTCGATTGCAGCGACAACTTCGCCACCCGCCATGCGCTGAACCGCGCCTGCGTGCGGCACGCCAGGCCGCTGGTCTCGGGCGCGGCGATACGCTTCGACGGCCAGCTCGCGGTGTTCGACCTGCGCCGCGCCGACTCGCCCTGCTACGCCTGCCTGTTTCCGGAGGACGGGCAGGCCGAGGAGCTCGCCTGCTCGATCATGGGCGTGCTCTCGCCGCTGACCGGCGCGATCGGCGCGCTGCAGGCGGCCGAGACCATCAAGCTGATCGCCGACGCGGGCGAGACGCTGTCGGGAAGACTTTCGATGTTCGACGCCCTGCGCGCCGAATGGCGCACGGTGCGGGTGCCGCGCGATGCGGCCTGCCCGGTGTGCGCGCAGCGCGGCTAGCGCGCCGCAAGCCGGGGCACCGAACGACTGGCCGGCCCCGCCGGCTAGCCGACGTATCGCCAGTGCGCGGCCAGCACCTCGGAAGGCTTCCTGGCGAAACCCGAGCGCGCGTAGGCGTGCAGGCAGCCGATGGCGTAGCGCGTCAGCGCGGCCGCGTGCGAGGCCGGGTCTTCGCCGGCCGCGACACTCTCCCCCTCCTGGGTCGCGGCGAGCTTGAGCGACTGCTTGAGCGTGGACTCGAAGCGATCGAAGAACTGATTCATGCGCGCCTGCAGCCGGTCGTGCTCGCCGACCAGGGCCTCGCCGGTCAGCACGCGCACCATGCCCGGATTCTTCTCGGCGAAAGCGAGCAGGGTCTCGACCAGGCGCGGCGCCTGGCGGCGCGCATCCTTCTCGTCCTCGGCGATGCGGTTGGCCAGCGAGAAGATCGAGTTCTCGATGAATTCGATCAGGCCCTCGTACATCTGCGCCTTCGAGGCGAAGTGGCGATACAGCGCGGCCTCTGACACGTCCAGGCGCGCGGCCAGCGCGGCGGTGGTGATCTTCTCGCGCTGCGGAGCCTCCAGCATGGCCGCCAGGGCCTCGGGGATCTCGAGGCGGCGTTCGCCCCGTTTGCGTTCGCTTTTTCGCGCGGCATGGTGCCCGGATTGTAACTCGGTCGGAAGGAAAGCCTGTTTCGCCGCGTGAACGGCCGCGCCGGCCCGCAGCCGGACTCAGTGCACGTTGCGAAAGGCCAGGCGCGGCAGTTCCAGCACGCTGGAAATGCGCGCGTCGACGAAGCGCGGCCGTGCCAGGCCCGGGCTGATCCACACCGTCTCCAGCCCCAGGCGCTTGGCCGAGTGCAGGTTCTCCAGCGCGTCGTCGATGAAGGCGCAGCGGTGCGGATCGAGCTTGTGCGCCCGCATCAGCACGTGAAAGCCGTGCAGCGCCGGCTTGGGACGGAAACGCGTGTCCTCGATGCTGTACACGGCCGAGAAGAAGCGGCGGATGCCGATCGCGCCGAGCACGGCCTCGACGTAATGCCGCGGCGCATTCGAGAACACCAGCTTCTTGCCGGGCAGTCGTTCGAGCGCATGGCGCAGCGCATTGTCGTGGGTGACGCGCTGCGCGTAGTCGTCGAAGCGGTGCGTCTCGAGGATGAACTTGCGCGGGTCGGTGCCGTGGTGGCGCACCAGCCCGGCCATGGTGGTGCCGTACTTGCGCCAGTAGTTGGCGCGCAGCGCCGCGGCGCCGGCGTCATCCAGGCCGAGATTGGTGCGCAGCCACCGGTTCATCTGCACGTGCATCTCGGGAAAGAAGTACGGTCGCGCGTCGTGCAGGGTGTTGTCGAGATCGAAGATCCACACCCGGCGCGAGGCCGGCAGGCGGGCGATGCGCACCGTGCGGTCCGCGCCGCTTACTTGTTGCGGATCAGCGTGCCGACGCCCTGATCCGTGAGCACTTCCAGCAGCAGCGCGTGCGGCACGCGGCCGTCGATGATGTGCACGCTCCTCACGCCGCTCCTCGCGGCGTCCAGCGCCGAGGAGATCTTCGGCAGCATGCCGCCCGAGAGCACGCCGCTCTCGACCATCTCGTCGACCTGGCGCGGCGTGATGCCGGTGAGCAGCTTGCCGTTCTCGTCGAGCACGCCCGGGGTGTTGGTCAGCAGCACCAGTTTTTCCGCATTCAGAACCTCGGCCAGCTTGCCGGCGACGAGGTCGGCGTTGATGTTGTAGCTCTCGCCCTCGGCGCCGATGCCGATCGGCGCCACCACCGGGATGAAGCCGCCGGCCTCCAGCGAAGTGATCACGGAAGGGTCGATGGACTCGATCTCGCCGACCTGGCCGATGTCGATGAACTGGTCGGGCTTGTCCTTGGAGGGCATCATCAGCTTGCGCGCGCGGATGAAGGCGCCGTCCTGCCCGGTGAGGCCGACGGCCTTGCCGCCGGCGCGGTTGACCAGCGTGACGATGTCCTTGTTGACCGCGCCGCCGAGCACCATCTCGACCATGTCCATGGTCTCCTCATCGGTCACGCGCATGCCCTGCACGAACTCGCCCTTCTTGCCGATGCGCGCCAGCAGCTGCTCGATCTGCGGGCCGCCGCCGTGCACCACCACCGGGTTCATGCCGACCAGCTTGAGCAGCACCACGTCGTGCGCGAAGCTCTTCTTGAGCTTGTCGTCGGTCATGGCGTTGCCGCCGTACTTGACGACGATGGTCTTGCCGTGGAAGCGCCGGATGTAGGGCAGCGCCTCGGCGAGGATCTGCGCCTTGTCGGTGGGGTCGGTGGGGGTCGTCATGGCGTCGAATTTTACACGCCGAAAAAGAAAGGGGCCGGTGCTTTCGCACCGGCCCTGGGTCGCGCGGGGGAGGCGCGCAGCCCGCTTACTGGATCGCGATCTGCTTGCGCTGCGCGGCGGCTTTCTTGGGCAGCGTCAGCTCCAGCACACCGTCGTTGAACTTCGCCTGCGCGGCGGCCTCGTCGATCTCCTGGGGCAGCGTGAAGCTGCGGCTGGTCTTGCCGTAGACTCGCTCCGAGTGCAGCACGCGCTCGCCCTCGCTGACGTCCTTCTCGCGCTTGATCTCCGCCGACAGCGTGACCTGCGCGCCGTCGATGGTGATCTGGATGTCGTCCTTCTTCGTGCCGGGCATCTCGGCATGCACCACGTAGGCGCCGTTCTTCTCGGTCACGTCGACCTTCACGCGCGGCGCCACGGCCTGCCCGCCCTCATAGGCGACGGGGCGCACCAGGAAACCCTTGAACAGGTCGTCGACGAGCTCGCCGAACGGATCGAAACGGGAAATGTTCGCCATTGCCATACTCCTTGTCTGTGCGGGGAATCGCTCCCCTGTGACTGGAATATGGGGCGCGGGCGGGGCGTTTCAAGTCCCCCGCGTCACACTCACAGACGTAGCGCGCCAGGTCCTCGTCCCCGGCCAGCCCCGACAGGCGCGCGTCGACGTAGTCCGCGTCGATCACCACGGTCTGCGCGCCATGGCGCCCGGCCTCGAAGGAGATCTCCTCGAGCAGCTTCTCGAGCACCGTGTACAGCCGCCGCGCGCCGATGTTCTCCGTCCTCTCGTTGACCTCGAAGGCGATCTGCGCAAGCCGGCGTATCGCCTCGGGACGGAAATCGACCTTCACCTCCTCGGTGGCCAGCAGGGCCGCGTACTGCACGGTCAGGCAGGCGTCGGTGCTGGTCAGGATGCGCTCGAAGTCGTCCACCGAGAGCGAATCGAGCTCGACACGGATCGGAAAGCGTCCCTGCAGTTCGGGGATCAGGTCCGAGGGCTTGGACAGGTGGAAGGCGCCGCTGGCGATGAACAGGATGTGGTCGGTCTTCACCATGCCGTACTTGGTCGACACCGTGGTGCCCTCGACCAGCGGCAGCAGGTCGCGCTGCACGCCCTGGCGCGAGACGTCGGCGCCGCCGACCTCGCTGCGCGCGGCGATCTTGTCGATCTCGTCGAGGAACACGATGCCGTTCTGCTCGACGTTGGCCAGCGCCTTGCTCTTCAGATCCTCGTCGGACACCAGGCGCGCGGCCTCCTCGTCGGTCAGCAGTTGCATGGCCTCCCGGATCTTCAGCTTGCGGGTCTTGCGGCGGCCGCCGCCCAGGTTCTGGAACATGCCCTGGATCTGCGAGGTCAGCTCCTCCATGCCGGGCGGCGCCATGATCTCCATCTGCGGCGCGACGGCCGCGACTTCGATCTCGATCTCCTTGTCGTCGAGTTCCCCCTCGCGCAGCTTCTTCCTGAATTTCTGCCGCGTGGCGTTGTCCTCGGCCGGCTCGGGCGGCGTGGCATGGAAGCCCACCGGACGCGGTGCCGGCAGCAGTGCATCGAGGATGCGCTCCTCGGCCGCGTCCTGCGCGCGCATCCTCACGCCGCGCATGGCCTGCTCGCGCGCGCCCTTGATTGCGATCTCGACCAGGTCGCGGATGATGGCGTCCACGTCGCGGCCGACGTAACCGACCTCGGTGAACTTGGTCGCCTCGACCTTCACGAACGGCGCGTCCGCCAGGCGCGCCAGGCGCCGCGCGATCTCGGTCTTGCCCACGCCGGTGGGACCGATCATCAGGATGTTCTTCGGCGTGATCTCGTGGCGCAGCGCGGCGTCCACCTGCTGGCGCCGCCAGCGGTTGCGCAGCGCGATGGCCACCGCGCGCTTGGCGCGGTCCTGGCCGACGATGTTCTTGTCCAGCTCGTGGACGATCTCCGGCGGCGTCATGCTCATTCCAGGACCTCGATGGTGCGCTGGTGGTTGGTGTAGATGCAGATGTCGGCGGCGATGGCCAGCGAGCGCTCGACCACCTCGCGCGCCGGCAGTTCGGTGTTGGCGACCAGCGCCAGGGCCGCGGCCTGCGCGTAGGCACCGCCCGAGCCGATGGCGACGATGCCGCCTTCGGGTTCGAGCACGTCGCCATTGCCGGTGATCACCAGGGAATGCTCGCGGTCGGCCACCGCCAGCATGGCCTCCAGGCGGCGCAGGATACGGTCGGTACGCCAGTCCTTGGCCAGTTCGACGGCCGAACGCATCAGGTTGCCCTGGTGCTTTTCGAGTTTGGCCTCGAAGCGCTCGAACAGCGTGAACGCATCCGCGGTGCCGCCGGCGAAGCCGGCCAGGATGCGGTCGTGGTACAGGCGGCGCACTTTGCGCGCCCCGCCCTTGATGACGATATGGCCGAGCGTGACCTGGCCGTCGCCGCCCAGGGCGACGCTGGAACCGCGCCGTACCGAGAGGATGGTGGTGCCGTGGAATTGTTCCATGGGGGTCCGGTGATTGGTCAGCGGGAGATGGGGGCGGCGCGCCGCGATTGCAAGCCCGCGGGCGACGGCGCCGAACTAGCGACGCAGGCGCAGGCCGGCCACCGCCGGCAGGCCCATCAGCTAGAGCAGCACGGCAACCAGGGCGTTGGCCTGTTCCAGCTGCACACGCTTGCCCTGGCCGTGCAGCCGGGTGGCGGCGTTCAGCAGGCTGCCGGCGGCGACGAAGCCGATGCGCCGCGTGGCGGCCAGGTCGACGCGCACCTCGTCGCGCGTCGCCGCCCAGGCTTCCAGCTCGCGCACGAAGCCCTCCACCTCGCCGACGATCTCGCGCGGCGCGACCAGCGCCTCCTGCGGCGCGGCCTCGGCCGCGGCGGCCGGCACGGCGCGCGCCTCGAAACTGGGCGGCGAAACCTCGAAGGTCACCGCGTAATCCAGCGCCACCTCCTCGAACTCCTCGGCGCGGCCCAGCCATTGCAGGATCTCCATGCGCAACAGCCACAGCGCGGCATCGGTCTGCCTGGCGCCGGGCCGGGTGGCGCGTGCGAGCCCCGCCAGCAGCGTGGCCTCGCCGCTCAGGGCTGCGACGACGCCGCGCGCGCGCAGGCCCTGCAAGGCCTCGAGCAGCATGCGGCAGCCGGTGGCGTCGGCGCCGGCCAGCCGGGCGAAATCGATGCGCGCGTTGCGGTCCCCGGCGTCCAGCGCGCGCAGCTTGTCCAGATCGGAGGCGCTGGCCGCCGACAGCTTGCCGCTCAGGGCCACCACCCCGCCGGCACGCGGCGCGGCGGACAGGGGCTGGGCGGCGCCCGCCTTGGCCTCGGCTTCGCGCCAGGTCGGCGCCGAGCGCTCGAAGCGCACCACGTATTCCAGGGCCAGCGCGTCGAAGGCGGCGCGCTCTTCGCTCAACTGATGCAGGTCGAGCAACATCAGCCAGACGAGCTCCTCGCCCGAACCGCCTTCCACCGCGCGGCGCAGGCAGGCCCGGGCCTCGCGGCTCTGGCCATTGGCGTACAGGATGGCGGCTTCTTCGGCGACCGAACTGTCGGCGGCGCCGACCTCGATGTTCATCGACGAGGCCGGACCGGCGCGCACGGCGCCCGGCGTGGACCGGGACGCGCCCGCGGCGGCGGATTTCGACCCGGCATCGCCTGCCGCCGCCTGCTTGTCCGTGAAAATGGAAAACGCCACGCGCCCCCGCCCGTCCTGGTCTGCAGTGCCATGCCAGCGCCGGTGACGCGGGCTTCCCCTGCGGGCTTTTGTAACACGCTGCGCTTCGGCGGCGCAACCGCGCGCCGCCGAAAACGCGCGCGCCTGCGAACCCGGGGGCTAGAAGTTCGCCCGCAGGCCGGCCAACAGGCTGCGCCCGCCCAGCGGCGAGACCTCCTTCAGGAACGAGGCATGGTTGCGGGCCTCCGTGTTGCCCAGGTTGTTTCCACGCAGGAAGGCCTCCCAGACATGTCCGCCCATGGCGCGGAAGCGATACGAAAGATTCGCGTTCAACAGCGTGTAGCCGTCGGTCGGCAGGTTGGTGGTCAGCACCGAGGGATAGCTCGGGATGCGGTTCTGCGCCGACACCCGGATCAGTTCCGCGCCGCCGCGCCAGCCCAGCGCGCTGCGCCAGTCCAGGCCGAGCACCAGCTTGGCCGCCGGGATGCGCGGCAGCGGCTGACCGTTGCTGGTGGCGCGCGTCAGGTCGCCGCGCACGATCAGGTCCAGCGCGTGGCCGCCGCGATCCCAGGCCTTCCAGCGCGCATCGAACTCGAAACCGCGAAAGCTGGCCGGCACCGCGCCGAAGTTGAACTGCGGCTGCGCGGATCCGTATCCGGCCCACACCGTGGAGTCCGAGCTTTGCTGGGTGCGGTCGTCACCGTCGCGGTAGAACTGCTGCCCGGTGGCCGCATCGATGGCCGGGGCAAGGTAGATGTAGTTGCGAAAGCGGTTCGCGAACACCCCCACGCTGCCGGTGAAGCGGCCTGCGGTCTTGCGCAGACCGAAGTCCACGGCGCGCGAGCTCTCCTTGCCCAGGGTGCGATCGCCCAGCTCGAACGCGCTGGTGGCTGCGTGCACCCCGTCGGCGTACAGCTCGGTGGCGGTGGGCGCGCGTTCGCTGCGCGTGAGGTTGAGCGCCAGCGCATAGCCCGGCGCAAAGGGCCACAACGCGCCCAGTGCGCCGCTCCTCGCACCGAAGCTGCGCGTCGCCGCCGTGGCGCCGGTGGCGAGGAACGCGTCGGCGCGCACCTTGCTCGCCTCGTAGCGCCCGCCGAAACTCAGCTTCAGCGGCCCGGCCGGCATCTCCTCATAGATGAACAGCGCGTTGCCCGTGGTGCGCGTGCCCGGCAGGAAGGCTTCGGTGCCTTCGGCGATCAGGTTCTGGGTGCCGGTCTGCACGCCAACCAGCCCTTCGAGCGGGCCGAGGTTGCGGTGCAGGAGCTCGACGCGCGCATCGTGGCCGGAACTGCGGAACACCGTGCCCACCGTGCCGGCGTCGATCTCGCTGTGCTCGTAGCGTGTGCTGCCGAGCTTGAAGCGCAGCGCGCGCAGCGGGCCGAGTTCGCGGATCTCGCCGGCACTGTCGATGCGGCTGGATTCCATGTCGATGCGCACGTTGGGTTCGCCCACCGTGCCGTAGCGAGAGCGAAGCCGCCGTAGGACAGCCCGAGGTAACCGCGGTCCCAGACCACCGAGCCGCCCAGCGACCCGCCATTGGAACGCTGGTCCGAGTTCGGCAGCGTGCCTTGCGCGGCCCGCTGCGCGGCGTTGATCGTGGCCTGCCCCTGGTCGACCATGGACTGCAGGCGGCGCGAGATCGGCGAACCCTTGATGCGCAGGTTCTGCGTCTCGCGGTCATAGGCGCTGGCATGGATGGAGAGCGTGCCGTCGCCGGCCTCCAGGCGCGCACCCAGGCTGCGTTCCCCGTCGGCGCCGCCCAGACGCGGTTCGACCGCCCCGCGCACGCCCTTGACGGCGGTCTGCGGAATGCGGCCGTCGATGACGTTGACCACGCCGCCGATGGCGTTGCCGCCATACAACAGGGTGGCGGCACCGCGCACGACCTCGACGCGGTCGATGCCGAGCGGATCGACCGCGACTGCATGGTCTGGACTCGCCGCCGAGGCGTCGATCATGGCCGAACCGTTCTGCAGGATGCGCACGCGGTCGCCTTCCAGGCCGCGGATCACCGGACGGCTGGCGTTCGGCCCGAAGCCGCTGGCGCCCATGCCGGGCAGGTCCGAGAGCATGTCGCCCAGCGTGGAGCGCAGGCGCAGTGCGAGCTCGCGGCCTTCGAGCACCGACACCGGAGTGACGAGTTCGAGCAGGTCCGAACCGCGACCCAGCGGGTCGGCGGTGACGATGACGGCGCTGGGCGGCGCGGCCGCGGGCCGGGTTACGGGTACTGCGGGGGTCTGCGCGAGCGCGGGAAACGCGAACGCGCAGGCGACGGCGCAAGCCGCCGGATGCATGCGGAACATGGGCTACTCCTGAATCGAAAGAGGCGAGACGGCGCGCCGCGCACGCATGTGCGTGCGGCGCGCATCAACGGCGGATCAGTCGTTCAGGTCAGCGGGGGTACGCGGGAGGCGAAGGGCGCACGGCGCTCGGCCGTGCGCGGTGCGGCGGGCAAACGGACAGCGGCGGCCTGGGCAAGACGTGCATAGTCCGGCCCGGCCTTTGCGGCGTCGACAAGGAAAGCCAGCGCGTGCAATGCCGCGCAGGTGTCGCAGCCCGGGGCGTGTTCCGGGATCGCCGGTTCGGGGTGACCGGCCGCCTGGTCCGCATGTTTCGAATGGTTCGAATGGCTCCCATGATCGGCCGGCGCCTGCCCATCCTGCAGCGCGAGCGCTACGCCATGCGCGTGCCCCAGGTGCGAGAACGGATGCACCAGCGCGGCCTGCGCGGCCGCCAGCAGCACGGCGGCCAGACACAGGCGCTGCAACAGCGGCAGAAACCGCGGCCAGCGCTGCGCGATGCGCCTCATGCCCCGTTCATTCCTGCAGAGCCTCGGTCAGGCGGTAGAACACGCCGGTCGGGTCTTCCTTCAGCACTTCCATGCGCCCGCTCATGACGATGGGCTCGAAGCCGTACTTGACCGGTTTCTTCGACCGCACCTCGACGAAGGCCTCGGGCCCGCCGGGCATGCAGAAATTGCAGGTCTGCGGCGTGGCCGCGAGCACGAAATGCGTCTGCTTGTCGCCCACGCTCAGGGGCAGCATGAAACCCTGCACCTTGACCGTCTTGCGGTTCAGCGCGTTCACGTTGTCGGAGAACTGCGGCACGTAGCGGTTCTTCTGCTTGATCAGTTCCACCTGCGCGAGCGTCTTCCAGGACACCACCCCGGGCTTCTCGACCAGCGGCTTGAGCGCCTCGGGCGGCACGCCCGGCGGCGCCTGGTGCTGGCCGAACTTGTCCGTGCCCTGGGCGTGCGCGAGCGGGCCGGCGCACAACGCGAGAACGGCGCAACTGATGGCGATGCGGATCATGGGTGCCTCCATGCGTTGAATTCTACGCGGGCTGTCAAGCCGATCAGTGCCTGTGCTTCATGCCGCAGTGCTTGCCGATGCCGATTCCGCGGCAATCCTTCTCCAGTTGCACGTGGCATTCCTTCTCGGCCTTGCCGGCTTCCAGGCATTGCGCGGCCTTCTCGTGCGCAGCCGCCATGGCGCGATGGCCGGCGATCTCCTGCTTCTTCCTGTCGTCTGCGGCGGATTTTCCCTGCGCACTGGCCGAAGGCACGGCAACGGCGGCGGCAAGCAGGCAGGCGAGGATGGCGGATTTCATGCGGTTCTCCCGGTAATCATGATCGGCGGTCATTGTTCGGCCAGTACGGCGGCCACGTCGGTGCGCGAGGCGCGCCATGCCGGCAACAGCGCGGCGGCCAGTCCCGTGCCCAGGGCCAGAGCCAGCAGCCACAATTCCTCGGGCACGAAGATCCAGCCGGTGATCTCCGGCTGGCGCGCGGCGCGCAGGGCGGCGCCCAGCAGCTCGGCCATCAGGTGGCCCAGCGCCAGTCCCAGCAGCGCGCCTGCGGCGGCGAGCAGCAGGCCTTCGAAGACCATCAGGCGCATCAGCCGCCCGGGCGAGGCGCCCAGCATGCGCATCACGGCCAGGTCGTAGCGGCGCTCCTGCAGCGCGTTCAGCAACGCGATGAACACCGACAGGCCGGCGGCCATCACCAGCACCAGGCCGAAGGCGCGCATCACCTCCACGCCCACGCCTATCATGCGGAACAGCCGCGCGCTCTCCAGCGCCGGCGAGGCGGCCTGCAGCGCGGGCGTGGCGTTCACATAACGCGGCAGAACCGCGGCCGCGATCGGCGAGCGATAGCGGATCAGCAGCGCGGTGAGTTCCTTCTCGTCCTCGTGCATGGCCTCGACCAGCTTTTGCGGGTCCTCGCCCGGCTCGCCGTGCTGGTGCACCGCCCATACCGACTCCACCGAGGTCAGCACCACGCGGTCGAGCACGCTGCCGGTGGGCGCCAGCACCCCGGTCACCACGTAGGGCGCCGACTCGTGCGCGTCGCCGCCGCCGTCCAGTCCGTGCGCGCCGGCGAACTGCATGCCGGTCGCGAGCCTGGTCTCGCGCGCGGCCTGCGCGCCCAGCACCGCTTCCATGGGCTTGCCCCACAGCCGACCGGCGGCCAGGCGCGCCTCGTAGAGTGCCGGGTAATCGTGCGTGGTGCCGACGATGCGAAAGCCCTTGTAGCTGTCGCCGAGGGCCAGCGGGATGGCCTGCTTCACCATGGCGTGCTTCTCCAGCTCGCGCGCCTCGGCCAGCGGGATGTTGCCGGTCGGCGCGTCGAGGTGGAACACCGCCGAAAGGATGAGTTGCATGGGGCTGCCCTTGGCGCCGGCGACCAGGTCGATGGCCTGCGCATCGCGCTGCATGCGGTCCTCGAGCTGTCGCGTGGCCAGCAGCAGCAGCGTGATGGTGGCGATGCCCAGCGCGAGCAGCGCAAGGTTGAGCAGCGTGGACAGCGGCCGTGCGCGCAGGTACGCGAAGCTGATCGAGGGCAGGTTCATGCGCGCCGCGCCCTCAGGCGGCCAGCCGCAGCTGGCGCGGGATGCGCGCCGCGGCACGCGCGTCGTGGGTGGCGATCACCAGCGTGGCGCCCGCGGCGTGCGCCTGGGATTGCAGCAAGGCCAGCGCGGCCTCGGCATTGGCGTCGTCCAGGCTGGAAGTCGGCTCGTCGGCCAGCAGCACCTGCGGGCGGTTGACCACCGCGCGCGCGACGGCCGCGCGCTGCGCCTGCCCGTGCGAGAGCGCGCGCGGGCGGCGCTGGGCATGCTCGGCCAGGCCCAGCCCCGCCAGCACTTCGGCGATGCGCGCCGCATCCTGCGGCAGCCCGGCCATGGCCTGCGCCAGGCGCAGGTTGTCGAACAAGCTGAGGCTGGCGACCAGGTGCAGCTTCTGCGGCACGATGCCCAGGCGTGCGCCGCGATGGCGATCCAGCGCCGCACCCGGCAGGCCGGCGAGATCCTCGCCGGCCACCACCACCGCGCCTTCGCTGGGCCTCAGCAGCCCGGCCAGGATATTCAGCAGCGTGCTCTTGCCGCAGCCCGAGGGGCCGAGCAGCAGGCAGGCCTCGCCGGCGGCGAGGGAAAAACTCTCCAGCCGCAGCACCTCCCGCGGCCCGTAACGATGCACCAGCCCGGTAATTTCGATCATGGGCTGCGCGAATTCAGGGGACTATTTGGCGCCGGCCAGGCATTGCTCCAGGCCGGCCACGAAAAGATCCTTGGGCAGCGATTTGCCGATGAACACCATCACCGACTCCTTCTTGTCGTTCTTCGCCCAGGGCTTGCCGGTGTCGCCGCCCATCATCATGTGCACGCCCTGGAACACCACGCGGTTGGGGTTGCCCTTCATCCACAGCACGCCCTTGTAGCGCAGCAGGTCGGGCCCGTAGACCTGGATCATGCCGCCCAGGAACTGCTCGAGCTTCTCGCCGTCGAAAGCCTTGGAGGTGCGGTAGACGAAGGAATCCACCTCGTCGTGGTGCTCGTGGCTGATGTCTTCGAGGAACTCGGGGTCGAGCTCGAGGATGGCGTTCAGGTTGAAGCCGCGGATGTCGAGGATCTCGGCGATCGGCGCCTCGCCGAAATGCACGTGTGATCGGCGCGCGCGGGTTCATCTTGCGCAGCCGCTCGGACAGCGTCTTCACCTCGGCCTCGCTGACCAGGTCGGTCTTGGACATCAGGATGCGGTCGGCGAAGCCCACCTGCTCCTGCGCCTCCTTGAACTCGTCCAGCGTCTGCCCGGCGTGCTTGGCGTCGACCAGTGTGAGGATGGAATCGAGCAGGTAGTAGCCGCCGATCTCCTCGTCGGTGAAGAAAGTCTGCGCCACCGGGCCCGGGTCGGCCATGCCGGTGGTCTCGATGATCACGCGGTCGAACTTCAAGGTGCCGCTGCTGCGCCTGGCCTTGAGGTCGCCGAGGATGCGGATCAGGTCGCCGCGCACCGTGCAGCAGATGCAGCCGTTGTTCATCTCGATGATCTGCTCGTCGGTGGACTCGAGGATGTCGTTGTCCACGCCGACCTCGCCGAACTCGTTCTCGATCACGGCGATCTTCTGGCCGTGGTTCTCCTTCAGCACGCGGTTCAGCAGCGTGGTCTTGCCGGCGCCGAGGAAGCCGGTGAGGATCGTGACGGGGACCATCTGTTCCTGCTGCATGAATGCTCCTTGTTCGCCTGCGGTGTGCCGGCAAGCCGGCCTTGGGGTGCGATGCCGGCTACGCGCACTGCGCGCAGCGGCCTCTGACGGTGAGTTCGATGCCTTCAGACCTGAACCCGCGCGGAACGTTCACCGCCAGCTCGTCGGTCGACTGCTTGTCCAGGCAGGTCACCTTGCCGCAGTGTCGGCACTCGAAATGCGCGTGCCGCCCGTGCTGCCCGTCGATGGCCGAGAATCGCCAGACGCGATCGCCGCCCGACATGCGGTGCGCGAGACCCTTGACGCACAACCAGTCCAGCACGCGATACAGCGTGACGCGATCCAGCGCCGCACTGCCCAGCAGCACCTCGATCTCCTGGTGGGTGAGCGCGCCTCCGGCCTGCAGCAGCGCCTCCAGCACGCGTACCCGCGGCACGGTCACGCGCTCGCCCGTGCTGCGCAGGCGCTCTTCTGCATCGGCGACGGATTTGCGGTTCACGCCGGACATTCTACGGATCACCCCGGGTTCATGCAACTGAGTTGCGCTTTCCCGCCTTGCGCCGGTCAGTGGGCGAAGCCGTGCACCGCTTCCAGCGTGGCCACACCGGCGCCGATCAGGACCACCTGCATGGCCGCGTCCTTCAGGTCCCAGCGCCGGTGCAGTTCGGGAATCAGGTCGGCCACCGCGATGTAGATGAAGCTGGCCGCCGAGAACGCGAGCGCATACGGCACCGCCTGCTCCGCGTGGGCCAGCGAGAAGTAGCCGATCACCCCGCCCAGCACGGCCGCAGCGCCCGACAGGGCGTTCAGCAGCAGCGCCCGGCGGCGCGTGTAGCCGGCGCCCAGCAACACCATGAAATCGCCGACCTCCTGCGGGATCTCGTGCGCGACCACGCCGATCGCCACCGCCCAGCCGATGGCCGGATCGCTGAGAAAGGCCGCGGCGATCAGCACGCCATCGACGAAATTGTGCAGGGCATCGCCGATCACGATCATCGGGCCGGCGGGCTGAATCCGGTGATGCGCGTGCGCGCGATGCGCCGCCTCGCGCGGGTCCGTGTCCGGCGCCTCGGCATGCGCATGCCGCCACAGCGCCAGCTTCTCCAGGACGAAGAAGGCGAGGATCCCCGCCAGGCAGGTGGCCAGCACATCCTCGGGACCGAGCGCGTTCACCGCTTCGGGCAGCAGGTCGAGAAAGGCCGCGCCGAGCAGCACGCCGACCGCATACGACACCAGGCGCGGCGCCCAGCGCGACAGCACGGAGAACGACAGGGCGGCGGCGGCCAGCACGGAGAGCACGCCGCCGAGCAGGGTGGCTAGAAGGATGGAGAGCAGGGTCATGGCGCATATTACAACTGAGTTGCAACAAGCGTCAGGCCCGGGTTGGCGGCATGCTGTAAGGCCGCACCGCCTGCGGCGACCAAGCTGCAACCACAGGAGACGACATGAACGACTCGAGCCCCTATCTCGGCAACCGCCTCGCACGGCGCGGAACCGACCGGCGCGGATTTCTCTGCGGCGCAGGCGCGCTGGCCGCCGGACTGCTGCTGCCCCTGCCGGCACGCGCCGAGGGCATCCACCAGCTGCGCGGCGACGTGCGCGTGAACGGCCAGCGCATCGACAACAGCGCGAAGATCAAGGCCGGCGACCATGTCGTGACCACCGCCACCGGCTTTGTGGTGTTCGCCATCGGCCGCGACGCCTTCATGCTGCGCGAGAGGAGCGAACTGCGCCTGGACGCCAACGCCGGCAACCCGCTGCTGATCGACGGCCTGCGCCTGCTGACCGGCGCGCTGGGCGCGGTGTTCGGCAAGCGCGCGATCGGCGGCGCGCGCATCATCGCGCCCACGGTGACCGCGGGCATCCGCGGCACCGGCGTCTACCTGGAGACGCGCGGCGAGGGCACCTACTTCTGCACCTGCTACGGCACGGTGGCGCTGGCGGCCAACGCCAACGAGCGTGACCGCGAGACCGTCACCACCACGCGCCACAACAATCCGCGGCTGATCCTCAACACGCCGCGCGACGGCCAGTTGTTCGTGCCCGCGGCCTTCGAAACGCACACCGACGCCGAGATGGACATGCTGGAGAAGTGCGTGGACCGCCGCGCGCCCTGGATCGCGAAGTAGCCCGGCGCTAGAAGCGCCGCGGATCGAAAGGCGTCAGCGCGATCTCCGGCGCGCGCCCGCCGATCAGCTGCGCCACCAGCCGGCCGGTGCGCGCCGAACTGCCCAGGCCCACGTGGCCATGGCCGAACGCGTGCACGATGTCGCGGCTGGCGCGGGCATGGCCGATGCACGGCAGACCGTCGGGCATGCTCGGGCGATGACCCATCCAGTAGCGCTGGCGTTCGGACTGCGGTTCGCGCGGCAGCGCCGGGAACATCGACAGCAGCAGCTCGCGCAGCACCTCGGCGCGCTTCCAGTTCGGCGCGGCCTCCAGTCCGGCGATCTCCACCTGCCCCGCGGCGCGCAAGCCGCCGTGCATGGCATTGACGATGATCTTGCAGTCCATGGCCATCACCGAGGTGCGCGGCCCGGCCGCGGCGTCCATGATCGTCACGTGATAGCCGCGCTCGGTCTCCAGCGGTACCGCGTCGCCGGCCGCCGCCGCCAGCGGCCCGGAGCGCGCCCCGGCGCAGATCACCGCGGCTTCGCAGACCAGCGGGCCGGCGTCGGTGAGCACGGCGGCGAGCCGGCCGGCGCTGAACGCGAAGCTGCGTGCCTGCGCCTGCAGCAAGGCCGCGCCGCGCACGCGCGCGGCCTCGACCAGCGCCGCGGTGTACGCGCCGGGGTCCGCGCAGCGCCCGGCCTCGGGCACGAAGATGCCAAAACCGTAGCGCGGATGCAGGTCCGGCTCGCGCTCGCGCAGCGCGGCGGCGTCCAGTTCGACCAGTTCGATGCCCTGCTCGCGGCGCAGGCGCCAGCCCAGCGCGTCGGCCTCGAACTCGGCGCGCGTGCGGTAGGCGTGCAGCAGCCCGGCTTTCTCGACCAGGTGCGGGACCTCGGCCTCGCGCGCCAGCCGGGCGTGCAGGTCCGGAGCGTCGGCCAGCATGGTGCGCAAGGCCGCCGCCGTGCGCGCCACCTTGTCCGGCGTGCTGGCCGAAGAAAGGTAGCGCAGCAGCCATGGCGTGGCGCGCGCCAGGTACGACCAGCGGATGGCCAGCGGACCGAGCGGGTCGACCAGATACCCCGGCACCTGCTTCCACACCCCGGCGAGGCCGGCGGCATGATGGAGTGCGAGGACAGCCAGCCGGCGTTGCCGTAGCTCGCCGCCTGCTCGCCGCCCGGCTCGGCCGGATCCACCAGCGTGACGCGATGCCCGTCGCGCAGGAGTTCCAGCGCCGAGGCTGCGCCGACCAGGCCGGCGCCGAGGACTGCTACGTGCATGATGCTTATGCCTTCAAGAGTTCTGCTTGGGGATCGAGAGGATGTTGGCAAAACTTTGCTGGCAGATTGCCGGAATCACCACGATCACACAACAATCGCATATGACACATCAGCCGCCGGCGGCGTGCCGAGTGACGAAAACCCTGACCACCCCGGCGCTTCGCGCCACCCCTCCTCGTCGAGGAGGGGAGCCCGTGGAGCCCCGGGGAGTTCGGGAGAGAAAGTTGAACTTTTAAAACGAAAAGTCCGCTCCAGAAGCCGGTTTCCGGGCAGTTGCGTCGTCAAATTTGACAACTCACGCCCTGTAGACCAGCAGGCCCTTCAGGTAATCGCCTTCGGGGAATTCCAGCGCCACCGGGTGGTCGGCGGCGGCGGTGTAACGGTCGACGATCTTCGCCGACACGCCGGCATCGAGCGCCGCACCGGCGACGATCTTCTGGAACAGGTCGGCCGGCACGCCGCCCGAGCAGGAGTAGGTGGCCAGCAGCCCGCCCGGGGCCAGCATCTTGAAGGCCAGCAGGTTGATGTCCTTGTAGGCGCGCGAGGCGCGCTCGGCCTGCGCCGCGGTGGGCGCGAACTTGGGCGGGTCGAGGATGATCATGTCGTACTGCGCGCCGGCGTTGCGCAGCGTGCGCAGGTGGGCGAACACATCGGCTTCCTGGAATTCCAGGCGTTCGGCGGCGATGCCGTTGGCCTGCGCGTTCTCGCTCGCCACGGCCAGGGCCGGGCCCGAGGAGTCCAGCGCCAGCACATGCTTCGCGCCGCCGGCCGCCGCGGCCACCGCGAAGCCGCCGGTGTAGCAGAAGCAGTCGAGCACCGCGCGCCCCTCGGCCAGCGCGCGGATGCGCTGGCGGTTGTCGCGCTGGTCGAGGAAGAAGCCGGTCTTCTGGCCGGCGGCGATGTCGACGCGGAAATTCAGGCCGTGCTCGCGGATCGCGCAGCGGTTCGCCTCGCTGTTGCCGCGCACGAAGCCGGCGCGCTCGGGCAGGCCTTCGAGCTGGCGCACGTCGGCGTCCGAGCGCTCGAAGATCGCCTCGCAGCCGGTGAGTTCCAAGAGCGCGTCGAGGATCGCCTCGCGCCAGCGTTCGGCGCCGGCGGCCAGGAACTGCGCCACCAGCACGTCGGCGTAGCGGTCGACGATCACCCCCGGCAGTCCGTCGGACTCGCCGTGCACCAGGCGCAGCGCGTTGGTGTGCCGGCGTGCCGGCAGGCGCTCGCGCAGCGCCAGCGCGGCCTGCACGCGCGCGCGGAAGAAAGCCACGTTCACCTGTGCCTCGGTGTCGAAGCTCCAGACGCGCGCGCGGATCTGCGAATGCTCGCTCCAGGCCGCCAGCGCCAGCGGCTGGCCGTCGGCGGCGCGCACCTGCACCGTCTCGCCGCTCTTCGGCGCGCCCTGCACGCGCTCGATCGCACCCGAGAACACCCAGGGATGGCGGCGCTTGAGCGATTTCTCGCGCCCGGGCTTGAGCACCAGGGCGGCCATGCTCATGCCAGCCCCGCCACGCCGGCGATCGCGCCGACCGCGATCATCCACAACGGATGCAGCCTGGTGCGCCAGGACAGCAGGGCCGCGCCCACCGTCAGGCCGATCGACACCGCGCCGGGATCGGCGGCGCGCGCCAACAGCACGCCGGCCGCCGCCAGCAGTCCGGCGGCCACCGGCGCCAGCGCATCGTCGATGGCTTCGCGCCACACCGCGCCGGCCGGGCTGCGCAGGAAGCCGTCGGCGTAGTAGGTCAGCAGGCAGGAGGGCAGGATCATCGCCAGCGTCGCCACCAGGGCGCCGGCCACCCCGGCGGCCTTCCAGCCGAACACGCTGATCACCAGCACGTTGGGCCCCGGCGCGGCCTGCGCCAGCGCGAACAGCTGCGCGAACTCCTCGCTGCTCATCCAGCCCTGCACCTCGACCAGGTTGCGGTGCATCTCGGGCAGCATGGTGGTGGCCCCGCCCACGGTCAGCAGCGAGAGCATGAGAAAGTCCACGGCGAGGATCCACAGGCGATCCATCATGCCGCCCTCCCGCCGCGCCGCAGGAGCCACGAGGCGGCCAGCGACAGGCCCGCGGCGATCAGCAGCACCGGCACCACCGAATAGCGCAGGAACACCACGGCGACGAAGGCGCCGATGCCGAACAGCGCGCGCCAGGTGCGCAGGCGCTTCGAGGCGGTCATGCGCAGCGCCGTGCCGATGATCAGCCCGGCGGCCACCGCCGCCACGCCGCGCAGCGCGGCCGACACCGCCGGTGCCTGGCCGAAGCTGGCGTACAGGTAGCACAGCGCGAGGATCAGCACGAAAGGCACCGACAGCAGCCCGGCCAGCGCGACCAGCGAACCGCGCGCGCCGAACCAGCGCGCGCCCACGCACACGCCGACGTTGACGATGTTCGGCCCGGGCAGCGCCTGGCAGCGCGCCAGGATGTCGGTGAACTCGTCCATGCTCAGCCAGCGGCGGCGCTCGATGAGTTCGTGGCGCGCCACCGGCAGCACGCCGCCGAAGCCCTGCAGGGCCAGCATGGTGAACGCGACGTAGAGCTCGCGCAGCGAGCGCGGCGGCGTGGTGGCAGTGTCTTTCGAATGCATGTCTTTCGTATCGCTCATTTCTTGCGCGCGCGCGGATGCGCGGCGTCGTAGACCCTGGCCAGGGCCTGGAAGTCGAGATGGGTGTAAATCTGCGTCGCGGCAATGCTGGCGTGGCCCAGCATCTCCTGCACCGCGCGCAGATCCTGCGAGGACTGCAGCACGTGGCTGGCGAATGAGTGGCGCAGCATGTGCGGATGCACCTTGCCCTCCATGCCCTGGCGCCTGGCCCAGGCGGCCAGGCGTTGCGCGATGCCGGAGAACGAGATGCGCCGACCGCGCGCGCCGACGAACAGCGCGCGCTCCTCGGCGTGCGCCAGCCGGCCGCGCACCTGCAGCCAGGCGTGCAGCGCCTGGCGCGCCCGCGAACCCACCGGCACCGTGCGCGTCCGGCCGCCCTTGCCGGTCACGCGCACCTCGCCGGCGGCGAGGTCCAGCGCGCCGTCGTGCACGTCCAGGCCGGCCAGTTCGGCGCGCCGCAGGCCTGAGGAATACAGCAGTTCGAACATGGCCAGGTCGCGCAGCAGTTCGGGGTCGGCCTGCAGGCGCGCATCGTCGGGCTCGACCTCGAGCAGGCGCTGCGCGGCCTCCACCGAGAGCGCCTTGGGCAGGTTGCGCGGCGCGCGCGGCGCGCGCACGCCCTGCACCGGATTGGCCGCGTAACCGCGATGCCGCACCAGCCAGTGGAACAGGCCGCGCCAGGCCGAGAGCACCGCGGCCAGCGCGCGCGGCGCGAGTCCGCCCGCATGCAGGCGCGCCACCAGGCGGCGCGCCTGCGCGCCGTCCAGTGCCGCCAGACGCGTTTCGCCCAGCAGGGCGAGCAGGCGTTCGAGGTTGCGCGTGTAGTTGGTGATGGTGTTCGCCGCCAGGCGGCGGCGATGGATCAGGGTGTCGAGGTAGGCCTCGACCAGGGCGCGGTCTTCGGGGTGCCCGGGCGACGCACCGGCTGCGGCCGCTGCGGCCGCAGGGGCCGATGCAGCCGATGCAGACTTTGCGGGCGCGGCTCGCGCCCCACTGCCGCCTGGCCTGCCCGGGGGGCGCGAGGCCATGCGCGCCCCCTCAGAGGCGCGCCGACAAGGCCGCGGCCGAGAGTTCGCCGATGCGACGCAGGAACAGGGAGCCCATCTCGGGATAGAAGCGCTGCGCGTCCTCGCTGCCCAGCAGCAGCACGCCGAAGGTCCTGGTGCTGCCCAGCGGAATCGCCGCCATCGAGCGCACGTGTTCGGCGGCTTCGCCGAACAGCGGCATCAGCTGCGCGTACTGCGCCTCGCCGGCGACCGGCCCGTAAACGGGCGTACCCATGGTGTCGATGACGCTGCGCTGCGCCTCGGAGAGCTCACCGCCCTCCTGCGTGCCCTCGAGCATGGCGTAGCCCCACAGGCGCAGCGCCACGTGCGGCACGGAGAAGTCCTCGCGCAGGTGGAAGTACAGCGCGTGCGCGACGTTGGCGAAATACTTGGCCCCGGCCAGCGCGACCGCCAGCCGGTGCACCTTCTCGCTGATGGCGTCGTTGTCCTCGCCGAACTGGATCAGTTCGCCGAGCTTGGCTTCCAGCACGCGCGCCTTGTCGCGCAGCGTGAGCAGCTGGCGTTCGGCCAGCGGGATCGCGCGCCCGTCGTGCGGATGCGGCACGGCGATGGTCTCCAGCAGCTCCGGGTGCTCGTCGAAAAACCGCGGATTGCTTTTCAGGTACTGCGCTACATCATCATCAGAGTTCAATGGCACCCTCGTATACGGAAACCGCAGGACCTTTCAGGATGACCGGATTGTCGCCGCCCGCCCAATGGATGGTCAAACGCCCGCCGTGCGTCTGCACGGCGACGGTGGCCCCGAGCAGGCCGCGGGCGACGCCCGACACCACGGCGGCGCAGGCCCCGGTGCCGCAGGCCAGGGTTTCGCCGGCGCCGCGCTCCCAGACGCGCAGCACGATGCTGGTGCGGTCCACCACCTGCATGAAGCCGGCATTCACGCGCCGCGGAAACTGCGCGTGGGCCTCGATCAGCGGCCCCAGCACGGCCACCGGCGCGGCTTCGGCGTCGGCCACCACCTGCACGGCATGCGGGTTGCCCATCGACAGCACGGCAACCTCGACACGGCGGCCGGCCACTTCCAGGGTGTGCACCAGCCCGCTGTCGCCGGGCGCGGGCAGGAACGGCACCCGCGCCGGCTCGAAGACCGGCGCGCCCATGTCCACCGACACCTCGCCGTCGTCCTCGAGCTGCGGCGTGATCGGCCCGGCCAGGGTCTCGACGCGGATGCGGCGCTTGTCGGTGAGGCCGCGATCGTGCACGAAGCGCACGAAGCAGCGTGCGCCGTTGCCGCACTGCTCGACCTCGCCGCCGTCGGCGTTGTAGATGCGGTAGCGGAAATCGGCGTCGGGGCGCGTGGCCTTCTCGACCACCAGCACCTGGTCGCAGCCGACGCCGAAATGCCGGTCGGCGAGCTTCTTCAGCTGCGCGGCGCCCAGCGCGAAGGGCTGGCGCGTGGCGTCGAACACCACGAAATCGTTGCCGGCGCCCTGCATCTTGGTGAACTCGAGTCTCACATCAGCTTCCTGTATTCGGTGGAAATGCACTTGTCCATCACCACCAGCAGGCCGGCGGCCTGCGCGCGCAGCGCGGCCGCCTCGTTGATCACGCCTTCCTGCAGCCAGACGGCCGGCAGGCCCAGGGCGATGCATTCGTCGACCACCGGGCCGGCATCCTCGGGATTGCGCGGAACACGTCGACCAGGTCGATCGGTTCCGGCACCTCGGCCAGCCTGGCGTAGGCCTTCTGGCCCAGCACCTCGCTGACCGCCGGGCGCACCGGGATCATGCGATAGCCCCAGGCGAGCAGGCGCTGCGCAATGCGGTGGCTGGGACGCTCGGGGCGCGCCGAGGCGCCGACCACGGCGATGGTCTTCACGCGCGCCAGCAGGGTGCGGATCTCGGCGTCGGACGGATTGCGGAACATGGCGGCGATTCTATCGTGCGCACCGGCGCGCGGCGCCGCGATCCCGCGACACGCTCACGCTTACAGACGTACGGCGAAGGCTCGCCGGGCGGGCGCGTCTTGAAACGCTTGTGCAGCCAGAAGTACTGCTCGGGCATGCCCAGCACCTGCGACTCGATGTAGGCATTCACGCGCCGCGTGTCGGCGGCCACGTCGGCGGTGGGAAAATCCTGCCAGGGCGGCGAGATCGTCACCGTGTAGCCGGCGCCGCCCGGCAGCATGCGCGCCACGCAGGGCAATACGCTGGCGCCGGTGAGCCGGGCGATGCGCGACACGCCGGTGACGGTGGCCGCGGGCACGCCGAAGAACGGCACGAAGATCGCGTCGCGCGGGCCGAAGTCCAGGTCGGGCAGGTAGTAGAAGGGCAGGCCCTCGCGGATCGCCGCCAGCGCCGCGCGCACCCCGTCCTGGCGCGACAGCAGGCGCTGCCTGCCGAAGCGCGTGCGCCCGCGCAGCAGCAGGGCGTCGTAGGCCGGGTCCTTCTGCCTGGCGTAGATCACCGCCAGGTCGGCCTCGCAACCCAGGCGCGTGAGCGCGGCGTCGAGGCCGACGAAGTGCGGCGCCAGCAGGATCACCGGCCGGCCGCGCAGCGCCTGCAGGTGCTCGAGGCCCTCGATGCGCACCAGCTTTTCGATGCGCGCGCGCGGCGCCCACCACCACAGCCCGTGCTCGACGAAGCTCCTCACGAAGGCGCGGAAATGCGCGCGCGCCAGTCGCTCGCGTTGGCACGGGTCCAGGTGCGGAAAGCACAGTGCCAGGTTGACGCGCACCGCATGCCGCCGCTCGGGGATCAGCCAGTACAGCAGCGCGCCCAGCGCATTGCCCAGCGCGGCCAGCAGTCCCAGCGGCAGCGCCTGCGCCAGGCGCATCAGCGCGAAGATCGCCCGGCTCAAGCCGCCGCCCGCCCGGGCGGGTCGCCCGCCGGGGGCGTCCGCGCGCCGGTCTGCGCACTGGACGGCACCTTGTAGCGGTTGTAGCCCCACAGGTACTGGCCCGGGCATTCGCGGATCAGGTCCTCGAGCGCGCGGTTCAGCGTGCGCGCCGGCGACTCACCCGCCAGCGGCGCCGGGTAGGCGCGGATCGACAAGGCGTAGCCGCGCCCCCAGGACAGGCGGCGCGCGAAGGCGATCAGGCACACCGCGCCTTCGCGCGCGGCCAGGCGCGGGGCCAGGGTCATGGTGTAGGCCGGCCGACCGAAGAACTCTGGCCCCACTCGCCCTCGCCCGCGCCGGGCACCTGGTCGGGCAGGATGCCGATGGCCTCGTGGCGCTTGAGCCCGGCCAGCAGTTCGCGCACCCCGCTGCGGTCGGCCGTGGCCAGCTTCACGCCGGGGCGCTCGCGCCCCTCCAGCATGTAGGCCTCCAGCCAGCGCATCTTCGGCGGCCGGTACAGGATGGTCATCGGAAAATGGAAGGCGCCGTACTGCGCGCTGACTTCGAAGCAACCGTGGTGCGGGGTCAGGAAGACGATGCCGCGACCGGCGGCCCGGGCCGCCTCGACCAGTTCCCAGCCGGAAGTCGCGCGCACCATGCCGGACACCGCGGCATGCGAGCGCAGCCAGACCGCGGGCAGCTCGGTCAGCAGGCAGCCGGCCGCGGCGATGGCCTGGCGGCGCACGCACGCATCCGCGCCGTAGCCGGCCAGCGCCAGGTTCTCGTTCAGGTGGCTGCGATAGCGGCCCGAGGCAAGGTACATCAGCCAGCCCAGCAGGGTGCCGCAGGCGTGCAGCACGACCAGCGGCAGCGCGGCGGCGAATCGCATCAGCAGGCGCGGCATGGGCTCAGGCTTTCGTGAGGGGAAGTGGGGGCAAGCTCTGGTATCCTTGCAACCCTTTTTGGGCGGAACGCAACACGCCCGATCCGTCGTACCCCAACCACCCGTAACCACTTCAGGCAGCGAGCAAAGATGAGCGAATTCCTGTTTACCTCCGAGTCGGTCTCGGAAGGCCATCCCGACAAAGTCGCAGACCAGATTTCCGACGCGGTGCTGGACGCGATTCTAGCCCAGGACCCCCGCTCGCGCGTCGCCGCCGAGACGCTGGTCAAGGACAACCTGGTGGTGCTGGCCGGTGAAATCACCACCGGCGCGCGCGTGAACTTCGACGAAGTGGCGCGCCGCACGATCCGCCGCATCGGCTACACCGATCCGGCCATCGGCTTCGACACTTCGACCTGCACGGTGATCGTGGCCTACGGCGAGCAGTCGCAGCACATCGCCCAGGGCGTGAACGAAGGCAGCGGTCTCGACCTCGACCAGGGCGCCGGCGACCAGGGCCTGATGTTCGGCTTCGCCTGCGACGAGACGCCGCAGTTCATGCCCATGCCCATCTATCTCTCGCACCGCCTGGTCGAGCGCCAGTCCGAACTGCGCCGCGACGGCCGCCTGCCCTGGCTGCGCCCGGACGCCAAGTCGCAGGTCACCATGCGCTACGTCGACGGCAAGCCGGTGGCGATCGACACCGTGGTGCTCTCCACCCAGCACCAGCCCGGCCTGACGCACAAGCAGATCGAGGAAGCGGTCATCGAACAGGTGATCAAGCCCGTGCTGCCCAAGGAACTGATCAAGGGCGAAATCAAATACCTGGTCAACCCGACCGGCGCCTTCGAGATCGGCGGACCCAAGGGCGACTGCGGCCTGACCGGCCGCAAGATCATCGTCGACACCTACGGCGGCTTTGCGCCGCACGGCGGCGGCGCGTTCTCCGGCAAGGACCCCTCCAAGGTCGACCGCTCGGCGGCCTATGCGGCGCGCTACGTGGCCAAGAACATCGTCGCGGCCGGCCTGGCCTCGAAGTGCCTGGTGCAGGTTTCCTACGCGATCGGCGTGGCCAAGCCGACCAGCGTGCTGGTCACCACACAGGGCACCGGCAAGATTTCCGACGAGAAGCTCTCGCAGCTCGTGCAGCAGCACTTCGACCTGCGGCCGAAAGGCATCGTGCAGATGCTCAACCTGCTGCGCCCGATCTACGAGAAGACCGCGGCCTACGGGCACTTCGGGCGCGACGAGCCGGAGTTCACCTGGGAAGCGACGGATAAAGCAGCGGCGCTGAAAGCGGCGGCGTAAGGGCGCCGCCTGGAAGGCTCGGAACAGGGGAACCTGGCGGTTCCCCCGTACCCCGCTGCGCGGGGGCAGCAAGCTCGGAACAGGGGAACCTGGCGGTTCCCCCGTACCCCCTCCCTTACAGGATGTGCTTTTCCGGATGGTCGAAGGCCTGGTGCGAACCGGGCTTTTTCTTTTGGGGTCTGCGTGGCGTAAGCTGTGCGCAGGAGGAGACACCATGAAAAAAATCATACTCGCGGCGCTGTGCGCCGCTCTAGCAGCAACGTCCGCAGCCGCGCAATCGCCCTCGGGCAAGACCATGCGCATCCTGGTGGGCTTTCCGCCGGGCCAGGCCACCGACCTGGTGGCGCGCATGATCGCCGACAAGCTGACCACTTCGCTGGGCCAGACCGTGATCGTCGAGAACCGACCGGGACAGGGCGGCAGCCTGGTGCTCGGCCTGCTGGCCAAGTCGCCGCCGGACGGCCAGACGATCACCCTCTCGGCGCTGGCCTCCTACGTGGTGAATCCGCACCTGTACAAGACCGTGCCCTACGACACGCTCAAGGATCTCGCGCCCATCGGCCGCGTCGCCGACCTGCCCATGCTGCTGTGCGTACACCCTTCGGTGCCCGCGCAGACCCTGCCCGAGCTGATCGCCTACGTGAAGGCCAACCCCGGCAAGCTCATGCACTCGTCCTCGGGCAACGGCACGCTCTCGCACCTGCTGATGGAGGACTTCAAGCGGCGCGCCGGGCTCAGCATCGTGCACGTGCCCTACCAGGGCAGCCCCAAGGCCATGCTCGACCTGATGGCCGGCAACGTGCAGGTCGGGCTGGACACCATCACGGTCACGCAACCGCACGTGCAGTCGGGCCGCATGCGCCTGATCGCCGCCGGCACCGCGAGCCGCCTGCCGGCCTTCGCCGGCACGCCGACCATCGCCGAGCAGGGCTACCCGGGCTTCGAGGCGGTGGCCTGGCTGGCGCTCTCGGCCCCGGCCGGCACGCCGCGCGAACTGCGCGAGCGCATCAATGCCGACGTGGTGCAGGCGCTGAAGACGCCGGAGTTCGCCAGCAAGCTGGTCGCCATGGGCGCCTTTCCGCGCCCGGGCAGCACGGACGAGTTCGGCGCCTTCCTGAAGAGCGAGTACACGCGCTGGGGCGAGATCGTGCGCGCCAGCGGCGCCAAGGTGGACTAGCCGCCGCGGCGGCGCGCGACGGCGCCGCCATTACTGCCACTTTTCGGCGCAACCCCTCACCTGGAGCCATGCTCCAGGTGAATTGCTGCCACTAGGCCAGAGCGGCCACGGCTTCCCTGAACAGCGCCACGGGCATCGTGCACAGCCCGCGGCCGAGCAGGCCGCGGCCCAGCGGATCGACCATGCCGGTGGACAGCAGCGGCGCGCGGCCGGTGTCCGCGACCGCGGCCGCGTCCAGCCCGACTTCCACGCCCAGCACCGGATGGCGGCCGGCGACCAGCGCCAGCGCGCGCTCGGCGTCGTCCTTCCCCAGCCAGGGCTCGAAGGCGGCCAGCAGCGTGGGCGCGCGGCGCAGCACCTGACCACCGAGGCCGAAGCCATCGATGATGCCGCTGTCGCCGGTGGCCGGCGGGAATTGCGGATCGGGAATCGTCAGGCCCTTCATGAACGGGCCTTCGACGTTGGCCGCCGGCGCGGTGAACCAGCGCCCCGGCAGGCCGGCCAGCTGTATGCCGGTGAGCTGGCCGTTGGCGCACAGCCGGGTCACCAGCGAGGAACCCGCGACACCCGCCGCAGCGTCCAGCATCAGCGCACAGGCCGGCATCCAGACGTTGAGGAAGTACAGCGGTGCCTCGAGCAGGATGGCCAGCGCGGCCTTGGTCTCGGGCGACTCGGCCTTGCGCGTCGCCAGGGCCGCATGCATGACCAGGGTGGCGCTCGACAGGCGGTTGTGCAGGTCGTCGCCTTCGGTGAGCGCCGAGCGCGCCAGCGACAGCAGGTCGAGCGGACCTTCGGACAGCAGGGTGGCGAAACCGGGCTGCAACAGCTGCTCGCGCATGCGCAGCCGGTCGATGATGGCCGGGTCGCGCGCGCCGAAGCGCATCTGCGCGCCGCCGCCGGTGCCGAGGAAGGCGTGCCAGCGCACCACGTCCCGGCCGGCGCCGGACTCGATCACCGCCAGCGTGGTGCGGGCCGAGATCATCGACACCAGCGGCGAGGAGCAGCGGTGCTGGAAGGTCGGCTCGAGCCTGACCGCGCCGGAGGCGATCAGCGCCCCGGCTTCGGCTTCGCTCTTCGCCCAGCCCTCGTACAGGCAGGCCAGCACGGCCGCGTTCAGCATCGGCGGGGGCGGGGTGCGCGGATCGGGCAGCGGCGGGCCGGCGTGCAGCAGCACATGGTCGGGCAGCGCCAGGGCCTCGCGCGCGCTGCGCACGGCGGTCCACTTCGGTTCCACGGAGAGTATGCGTTCGAGTGCGCGGGCGTTGGCCGTGCGGCGGTCTGCGGTCATGGGGAAAGCCTCGGGATGCGTTTGCGAAGGCGCCTAGGGTAAGCGCTGCGAGCGCGCACGCGCAATGCGGTTTCATGCCCGGCGGCGGATTCGGGCGCCGCCGGCCGGGGCAGCTCAAGTTGCGCCCGGCACGGCCGAAATCCTCGGAGTGGCTCGCGCACGTTGCGCGGGTACGACCATCAGAAGCCCCCCGCCGCCCATGTTGAAGCGCATCGCCGTCGAACAGCTCGTGCCGGGCATGCATATCCAGGAACTGTGCGGTTCCTGGATGGAGCATCCGTTCTGGCGCACCTCGTTCATGCTCAAGGACCCGGCGGACCTGCAGCGCATCCTGGACAGCGGCATCAGCGAAGTCTGGATCGACACCGCCAAGGGCCTCGACCTCGCGGACAAGGGCGCGGACACGCAGACTGAACCGCAGACCGAACCGGAGAGCGAGGCCGAGTTCGAGCAGCGCTTCGTCGCCGCCGCCGCGCGCGCTGCGCCGGCCGACCAGCCGGTGCCGCTGGCGCGCGAGCTGGCGCAGGCGGCGCGCATCTGCGCGCGTTCGCGCGACGCCGTGGTGTCGATGTTCGGCGAGGCGCGCCTGGGCCGCGCGATCGACTCCGGCAGCGCGCGCCCGCTGGTCGAGGAGATCGCCGGTTCGGTGGCGCGCAATCCCGGCGCGCTGATCAACCTGGCGCGCCTCAAGCGCGCCGACGACTACACCTACATGCACTCGGTGGCCGTGTGCGCGCTGATGATCGCGCTGGCGCGCCAGCTCGAACTGGACGAACAGGCGGTGCGCGAGGCGGGCCTGGCCGGACTGCTGCACGACGTCGGCAAGATCGCCATCCCCGAGCACGTGCTGAACAAGCCGGGCAAGCTCGAGGACGCGGAGTTCAAGCTGGTGCGCTATCACCCGCAGGCCGGCTACGAGATGCTGATGCGCGGCAGCGGGGTGCCGGAGAGCGCGCTCGACGTGTGCCTGCACCATCACGAGAAGGTCGACGGCAGCGGCTACCCGCACCGCCTGAAGGATGCCGAGATCAGCCTGTACGCGAAGATGGGCGCGGTGTGCGACGTGTACGACGCGATCACCTCGGACCGCCCCTACAAGAAGGGCTGGGACCCGTCCCAGTCGCTGCGCAAGATGGCCGAATGGAGCAAGGGGCACTTCGACGAGCGCGTGTTCCAGTCCTTCGTGAAGAGCGTGGGCATCTACCCGATCGGCTCGCTGGTGCGGCTGCGCTCCGGGCGCCTGGGGGTGATCGTCGACCAGTCCGCGGGCTCGCTGCTCACGCCCGCGGTGCGGGTGTTCTTCTCGACCAAGTCCGGGACGCGCATCACGCCGCAGGTCCTCGACCTGTCGCGTCCGCAGGCCCAGGACGCCATCGAGGCGCGCGAGGATCCGACCGAGTGGAATTTTCCGGACCTGGCCGCTCTTTCCCATGCCGCCGACTAGGACATCGGTGACGGGGGACTACTGCAATCCGCCCGAATCGCGTAAAATGCGCGGCTCTCCGAGGAGCGTTGCGACGGAATCCGGGTCCACCCCGCGATCCGCCAGGCTCGGAGGACGTCCCCACCGCAACGGCGCTCGCGAACTTTTTTCTTAAACGAAAGGAGCGCGAGATGAGCGCCGTCATGAAGACCCCCCCCGTAAAATCCGCACCCGCCGGCTTCGCCGACTTCAAGGTCGCCGACCTGTCGCTGGCCGACTGGGGCCGCAAGGAAATCCGCATCGCCGAGACCGAGATGCCCGGCCTGATGGCGATCCGCGAGGAGTTCGCGCCGACGCAGCCGCTGCGCGGCGCCCGCATCACCGGATCGCTGCACATGACGATCCAGACCGCGGTGCTGATCGAGACGCTGCAGGCGCTCGGCGCCGAAGTGCGCTGGGCCTCGTGCAACATCTACTCGACGCAGGACCACGCCGCCGCCGCCATCGCCGCCACCGGCACGCCGGTGTTCGCCATCAAGGGCGAGACGCTGGAGGACTACTGGGACTACACGCACCGCATCTTCGAATGGCCCGGCAAGCAGCAGGCCAACATGATCCTCGACGACGGCGGCGACGCCACGCTGCTGCTGCACCTGGGCACCAAGGCCGAGAGCGACCCCTCCGCCATCAGCCACCCGGGCAGCGAGGAGGAGACCGCGGCAAGGTCGCCGTGGTCGCCGGCTACGGCGACGTGGGCAAGGGCTCGGCGCAGGCGCTGCGCGCGCTGTCGGCGCAGGTCTGGGTCACCGAGATCGACCCGATCTGCGCGCTGCAGGCGGCGATGGAAGGCTACCGCGTGGTGACCATGGACTACGCCGCCGACAAGGCCGACATCTTCGTCACCGCCACCGGCAACTTCCACGTCATCACGCACGACCACATGGCGAAGATGAAGGACCAGGCCATCGTCTGCAACATCGGCCACTTCGACAACGAGATCGACGTCGCCGGCCTGTCCAAGTACCAGTGGGAGGAGATCAAGCCGCAGGTCGACCACGTGATCTTCCCCGACGGCAAGCGCATCATCATGCTGGCCAAGGGGCGCCTGGTGAACCTGGGCTGCGGCACGGGCCATCCGTCCTACGTGATGAGCTCCTCGTTCGCCAACCAGACCATCGCGCAGATCGAGCTGTTCTGCAACACGGCCAAGTACCCGGTGGGCGTGTACGTGCTGCCCAAGCACCTGGACGAGAAGGTCGCGCGCCTGCAGCTGAAGAAGCTGAATGCGCAGCTCACCGAACTGTCCGACGTGCAGGCGCGCTACATCGGCGTGCCCAAGGAAGGCCCGTACAAGCCCGACTCGTACCGGTACTGAGCCGGTGAGCGCGACCTCTTCCGCGCAACGCACGTTCAGCTTCGAGTTCTTCCCCCCCAAGACACCGGAGGGGAAGGACAAGCTGCGTGCGACCTGGCAGCAGCTCGCGCTGCTCAAGCCGCGCTTCTTCTCGGTGACCTTCGGCGCCGGCGGCTCGACGCAGGCCGGCACCCTGGACACCGTGCTCGAGATCCGCAAGGCCGGGCACCAGGCCGCCCCGCACCTGTCGTGCGTGGCCTCGAGCAAGGCCGAGATCGCCGCCATCCTCGCGCAGTACAAGGCCAGCGGCATCCGCCACATCGTCGCGCTGCGCGGCGACCTGCCCTCGGGCGTGGCGATGGCCGGCGAGCTGCGCTACGCCAACGAGCTGGTGGCCTTCATCCGCGAGACCACCGGCGACTGGTTCCACATCGAGGTCGGCTGCTATCCCGAGTACCACCCGCAGACGCGCAACGCCGGCGACGAGGTGAAGAACTTCAGGAAGAAAGTCGACGCCGGCGCCAACGCCGCGATCACCCAGTACTTCTACAACGCCGATGCGTACTTCCGCTTCGTCGACGAGAGCCGCGCGGCGGGCATCACCATCCCGATCGTGCCGGGCATCATGCCGATCGGCAATTTCTCGCAGCTGGCGCGCTTCTCGGATGCCTGCGGCGCGGAGATCCCGCGCTGGATGCGCATCAAGTTCGAGGGCTACCGGGACGACAGCGCGTCGATCCGCGCCTTCGGCCTGGACGTGGTCTCCGCGCTGTGCGAGAAGCTGCTGGCCGCGGGCGCCCCGGGGCTGCACTTCTACACGCTGAATCAGGCTGCGCTCAGCACCGAGATCTGGCAGCGGCTGAAGCTCGAAGCTTAGCCCGGCGACGCCGTCGTGAAATTGAAAAGCCCCGCGATGCGGGGCTTTTTTTTTGCACCGAAGGCTTGCGGCGGACTGCGCCGCAGATTTCTAGGCGGCCTTCTTCTTCCGCTGCGCGTCCTTCACGTGCATCTGCGCATAGGCGCCGTGCGCGGCCGACTCGGCATCGCCGACGTGCACCGGCAGCCCCATGTCGGAGAGCACCGAGCCCAGCGCCGAGAGGCACAGCATGACGTTGTCCGGGCGGCAGGAGTAGCCCATCAGGCCGAAGCGCCAGATCTTGCCGGCCAGCGGTCCCAGGCCGGCGCCGATCTCGATGCCGAACTCCGACAGCAGGCGCTTCCTGACCTCGGCCTCGTTGACGCCCTCGGCGCACAGCACCGCGTTCATCTGCGGCAGCTGGTACTTCTCGGCGACCAGCATCTTCATGCCCATGGCCTCCAGGCCGGCCTTCAGCGCCACGTGGTGGCGGTGCGCGCGCGCCCAGGCGTTCTCCAGGCCTTCCTCGCGGATCAGCAGCAGCGCCTCGTGCAGCGCGAACAGCGAGTTGGTCGGCGCGGTGTGGTGGTAGGTGCGCGTGGTCGCGCCCCAGTAGCCGAGCAGCAGGTTCATGTCCATGAACCAGCTGCGGATCTTGTCCTTCCTCGCCTTGACGTGGTCGACCACGCGCTCGGAGAACGACACCGGCGACAGGCCCGGCGTGCACGACAGGCATTTCTGGCTGCCGGAGTAGATCGCGTCGATGCCCCATTCGTCGACCAGCACCGGCGTGCCGGCCAGCGAGGTCACCGCGTCGACGATGGTCAGCGCGTCGTGCCGGTGGGCGATCTCGACCAGGGTCTTGGCGTCGGACTGCGCGCCGGTCGAGGTCTCGGCGTGCACGAAGGCGACGATCTTGGCGTCCGGGTTCTTCTTCAGCGCGTCCTCGAGCTTCTGCGGATCGACCGGCTCGCCCCAGGTGTCCTCGACCAGCACCGGCACGCCGCCGGTGCGGATCACGTTCTCCAGCATGCGTCCGCCGAACACGCCGTTCTGGCAGACCACCACCTTGTCGCCGGGGGCGACCATGTTCACGAAGCAGAACTCCATGCCCACCGAGCCCGGCCCCGAGATCGGGAACGTGAGCGCATTCCTGGTCTGGTAGGCGTAGCGCAGGAGCGACTTCAGTTCCTCCATCATCTCGACGAACACCGGGTCGAGGTAGCCGATCGCCGGCTGGCTCATGGTCGTCAGCACGCGCGGGTGGATCTCGGTCGGGCCGGGGCCCATCAGCGTGCGCTGCGGGGGATGGAAGGACTGGATGCGTTTCGAAGGGGCAAACTTGTTCAAGGCCTCACTCCCAGGAACGGCCGAGACGAAATCGTCGGGCCTGGATTTCACGCGTACGGGTTTCTTGGTGCCGGCCTCGTCGAGCACTTCGACGGCAAGGATGCGCCCGTCGGTCAGCCGCTCGACTTCCATCGCCCAACGCGCGGGGACGTAGCCGGATTTGACCCAGTGGCTGATCAGCGCACGGTCCAGCGAGAGGGCGCGCGCCGCCTCGGCCTGGCTGCCGAAAATCTCCACCAGTCGTTCTGCACAGTTCATGGGCGCGGATTCTACATGACAAACTGAGTTTGACAAATCAGGCTCAAGACCGCGGGACCGACGCCCGTCCCCCGCAATAGCGGAACAAGGCTTGACCCCGGAGCACCGGGGGGTAGCATGCTGCCTTCCCTAAGCCGGTGTTTGGCAAGCGAAAACCCCGGCCCGCCGCAAGCAGCAGTGCAGCACACCGAATCCAGCCTCAGAACCCTCGTCCAAGACCAGGAGCAACCCGTGAAAGCCGCCGACGCCAAGCAAATGGCCCCAGAAGTGAAGCCGCAAACCACCGCCGAGGCCTACCTCGCCCTGCTCGCCTCGCGCGGCGTGGATTACCTGTTCGCCAACGGCGGCACGGACTTCGCGCCCATCGTCGAGGCCTATGCCAAGGCCAGCTCGCAGGGCGTCAAGCTGCCCGAGCCGGTGATCGTGCCGCACGAGAACATGGGCGTGGCCATGGCGCACGGCTACACCATGATCACCGGCCGGCCGCAGGCCATGATGGTCCACGTGGGCATGGGCACGGCGAACTCGATCAACTGCATCATCAACGCCTCGCGCCAGAACATCCCGATGCTGTTCACCGCGGGCCGCACGCCGATCACCGAGTCCGGCGACCTGCCCGGCGCGCGCAACAATTACATCCACTGGGCGCAGGAACACTTCGACCAGGGCGGCATGCTGCGCGAGTTCGTCAAGTGGGACTACGAACTGCGCCATCCCGAGCAGATCGAAACCGTGGTCGACCGCGCCCTGGCCATCGCCAAGAGCGAGCCCACCGGCCCGGTCTACCTGACGCTGCCGCGCGAGACCCTGGGCATGCCCACCGGCAAGCGCGCCACCTCCGCCACCACCACGCAGGTGAACGCCACGCCGCCGGCGGCCGACCCGGCCGCGCTCGACGAACTGACGCGCATGCTGGCCGCGGCGAAGAACCCGCTGCTGATCACGGCCAACGGCGGACGCACGCCGGAAGGCGCGCGCGCGCTGACGCGCTTCGCCGAGGCCTGGGCCATGCCGGTGGTGCACTACCGCCCGCGCTACCTCGCCCTGTCCACCGAGCACCCGCTGCACGCCGGCTGGGAGCCGCATGCCGCGCTGAAGGAGGCCGACCTGGTCATCGTGGTCGAGTGCGACGTGCCCTGGATCCCCTCGCAGGGCGGCCCGCGCGCCGACGCCAAGGTCGTGCACATCGGCGCCGACCCGCTGTTCACGCGCTACCCGCTGCGCGGCTTCCGCACCGACATGGCCGTCACCGGCCTGGTCGCGCCGACGCTGAGCGCGCTGGCCGACCGCGCGCCCGCCGCCGCCACGCTGAAGGCGCGCCACGACGCGACGGCCAAGGCCTGCGAGGCGCTGCGCAAGTCGCAGCGCAGCGGCTGCGCCACCATGCCCAAGATGCTGACCACCAAGTACACGACGGCCTGCATCAACAAGCTGATCAACGAGAAGTGCGGTGAAGACGCCATCTTCGTCAACGAGTACCCGCTGGTGCTCGAGGAGATGGAGATCCGCACGCCGGGCCGCTACTTCGGCTCGGCGCCCGCGGGCGGCCTGGGCTGGGGCCTGGGCGCCGCCATCGGCGCCAAGCTCGCCGCGCGCGACAAGACCGTGATCTGCACGGTGGGCGACGGCGCCTACATGTTCGGCAACCCGACCGCCGCGCACTTCACCGCGCGCGCCATGGGCCTGCCGGTGCTGTTCATCGTCTACAACAACGCGCGCTGGGCCGCGGTGCACCGCTCGACGCTGGCCATGTACCCGGACGGCACCGCCTCGAAGATGCAGCAGCCGCCCTTCGCCACGCTCGAGCCCTCGCCGCATTTCGAGAAGGTGGCCGAGGCCTCCGACGGCTGCGGCATCCGCGTCAGCCGTCCCGAGGACCTGATGCCGGCGCTGGAAAAGGCGCTGCACGCCGTGCAGGTCGAGAAGCGCCAGGCGCTGATCAACGTCGAGCTCGAGGTCAGCTACGTCAAGACCAGCTGAAGCCCGGCCGGCTCAGTCCGCTCGTGCGCCCGTGTCGCGCACGACGCGGGCCCATTTGCGCACTTCAGCCGCGACGTAGCGGCTGAACTCCGCCGGGCTGCCGCCGGCAGGTTCGAAGCCCAGCGCCGCCAGCCGGGACTTCATGTCTTCCGTCGCCAGCAGGCGGCGGGTCTCGGCATTGAGCCGCGCCACCGCCTCCGGCGGCGCGCCCCTGGGCAGGAACAAGCCGACCCAGGTGTAGTCCTCGAAGCCCGGGAAGCCCGATTCGTCCACCGTGGGCACCTCCGGCAGTGAGGGCACGCGCTGCCGGCTGGTCACCGCGATGCCGATCAGCCGGCCGGCTTTCACATGCACGATGGCCGGCGGCATCGCGATGCTGGCGATCTCCACTTCGCCGCCAAGCGCGGCGGCGATCGCCGGGCCCGCGCCCTTGTAGGGCACATGGGTGACGTCCACCTTCGCCAGGATCCTGAACAGGTACTCGGCCGACAGATGCGGCGTGGTGCCGGCACCCGCGCTGCCGTAGTTGAGCTTCGCGCCGCGCGCCTTTTCGATCAGCTGCTTCAGATTTCGCGCGCCGGTGCCCGGATGGACCACGATCAGGTTGGGACTGGAGGCGAGATTGACCACCGGCAGCAGGTCCCTCTCCAGTTCGTAGCCCGCGTTGCGCGACAGGCTGGGGTTGACCGCCACCGAGGTCGTCGTCGCGAGCACCGTGTAGCCGTCGGGCGCGGCGCGCGCCACCGCCACCGCGCCGAGGTTGCCGCCGCCGCCCGCGCGGTTCTCGACCACGAAAGGCTGACCCAGCGACACCGACAGCCTGGAGGCGACCAGGCGCGCCGCCACGTCGGCGATGCCGCCCGGCGCGAAGGCCACCACCACGCGTACCGGCTTGACCGGCCAGGACGCCTGCGCGACGGCCTGCGCATCGGCCCGGGATGCGGCCATCACCGCCGCGCACAGCACGGCGAGCAGCGCCGGTGCGCGCATGGCGTTCAAGAGCCCGGCGACGCCGCCGGCCTACTTCACCGAGGCGAGCACGTGCTCGGCCATTTCCATGCGGGTGCAGATCCAGACATCGTCGTGGCGCTTGACGCGCTCGACTATGGCTTCGTACACCCAGCCCCCTGAAGGACGGCCGAACACATGGGTGTGCGCGGTGACGTCGAGCATCAGCGGCACCGACTCGCGCTCGCGGTAGGCCTTCAGCGTGTCCTCGAAGGTCTGGATCAGCTCGCCCGGCGAGCGGCCGTAGCGGACGCAGAACGGCAGGTCGTTGATGTCCATGGTGAGCGGGATGCCGACGATGCGCCGCCCGGCGACCTCGGTGACGTAGGGGCGGTCATCGTCGTTGCAGTCGCCGTGGTGCAGGAAGCCCGCTTCGGCCAGCAGGCGCGGCGTGGCCAGGCTGCCGGTGCCGCGCGGGCTGATCCAGCCGCGCGAGACGCCGCCCCCGGCTTTCGACAGCGCCTGCTGCGTGCGTTCGATGTTCTTCGCCTCGTCGGCCTCGTTGAAATAGGCCGGGATCACGTCCATGCCCCAGGAGTGCGCGATCAGTTCGTGGCCACGCTTGACGATGTCGGCGATCGACGCGGGGTAGCGCTCGGCGAGCACGCCGTTGGTCATCACGCTCGCCTTCACGCCCTGGCGGTCGACGATGTCGAGCAGCCGCTGGATGCCGCGCACCGCACCGAAGGTGGCCCAGGAATGGGCATTGGTGTCGAAGAAGCCGGGCTTCAGCACATTGCCCATCGGGCCGATGCCCGGCGCCTGTCCGTCGGACCAGGCCTCGTAGGCAATGTTGAAGATCACCGCCACGCGCTTGCCGCCGGGCCAGCGGAAATCCCTGTCCAGCCGGATGATGTTCTGTTCGCCTGCCGCTGCCGCCATGGTGCCGCCTCCTGTGGGTATGCGCCACATCCTACCGTCAAACCGGGCGGCCGGCCGCAGGCGACTGCGAAACTCGGAAAAGTTGAACTTTCATTTCACGAGATCGGCTCCAGGAGCCGATCTCAAGGCAATGCTGTCGTCAAATTCGACAACTCCTGCAGGGAAAGTCGCTTACTCCGCCACGCGTGCGCCGCGCTCCGGCCCGAGCCGGCCGAGCAGCGGCAGGCGCAGCGCAGGATCGAAGGGGTTGAGGCCGAAGCCCAGGCTGAGCAGGTTGATCTCCAGGCCCTCGACCGGGCTGGCGGTCAGCGCCAGCAGCCCGCCCAGCGAGACCTGGAAGCCGCGTCCGCTGGGCGCGGTGGCCACGATGCGCTCGCCAAGGTAGTCCTTGCCGATGGCCGTGGGCGGCAGGTCCACGCCCAGTTCGGGCACGGCGCGCGCGATCCAGGCCACGAAGGTATTGGAGTTCGGCCCCGGCCACACCGTGTACTCGCGGGCCCAGGGATAGCTGCGCGCGGCCGCCTCGATGCGCGGGATCAGCGCGGCGGCCGGCGCGCCGCGCAGGTCGGCCAGCAGTTCGGGCTCGGCGCCGAACCAGCGCGCATCGGGCTCGCGGCTGCGCACCACCACCACGCTCTCGGCCCAGCGCAGCCGCCAGCCGATCACTTCGTAGACGGTCCAGTCCTGCGCGTTCTCGGCCTTGACCGCCACCCAGCTGTGCACGCCGAAGGCGCCCTTCCAGCCCACCGTGCGCGCGGCATAGGCCTGCACCACCGCCTCGCGCACCTCGGCCGGCTTCGGCGCCAGGCCGACCGGGGCGCGGCTGGCGGTGCGCCAGTCGCCGCGCAGGCTGGCGCAGCCCGCCGCCAGCATCAGCGCGCCCAGTCCCAGCGCGACCAGGGCCCGCCAGCGCAGGCTGCGAAGACGCGTCAGACGCAGGGACATGGGCGGATGCGCCTCAGGGCGACGGCCTGGTGTCGCGGATGCGCTGCACGCGTTCCACGTCCAGCACCCACACCAGGCCGTCGCCCTTCTGCCCGGTGGTGGAGGCCTCGGCGATGGCCTGCACGATGGCGTCCACGGCCTCGTCCTCGGCCACCATGGCCAGGAACACCTTGCCGCTGTAGTCGGTCAGCTCCTGCTTGAGGCTGGGCTTGCCGTCGCCGGGTCCGCCGGGCCGGCTCATGCCCTCGACGCGGAACACCGTCATGCCGTTGAAGCCGGGCACGTGGAACAGGGCGCCGCGCACGCGCGCCAGCTTGTGCGGCTGGATGACCGCCTTGATCTCCTTCATGCCTCTATCCTCCTCTCCTCGAAGAAGCGGTACAAGGCCGGCAGCACCACCAGCGTGAGCAGCGTGGAGCTGATCAGCCCGCCGATCACCACGATGGCCAGCGGACGCTGCACCTCGGAACCCGGCCCGTCGGCGAACAGGAACGGGATCAGGCCCAGCATCGCCACGGTGGCCGTCATCATCACCGGACGGAAGCGATGCCGGCAGCCTTCGCGCACCGCCTCGGCGACCTCCATGCCGTCCTCGCGCAGCTTGCGTATGTAGGTCACCAGCACCACGCCGTTCAACACCGCGATGCCCCACAGTGCGATGAAGCCCACCGAGGCCGGCACCGACAGGTACTCGCCGGTCAGCGCCAGCCCGATCACCCCGCCGATCGAGGCGAACGGCAGCACGGTGATGATCAGCGTGGCGAAGCGCAGCGAGTTGAACAGCAGGAACAGCAGGAAGAAGATCGCCGCGACCGTCACCGGGATGATCACCGTCAGGTGGCCCAGCGCGCGCTCCAGGTTCTGGAACTGCCCGCCCCATTGCAGCTCGTAACCCTCGGGCAGCTGCACGCGCTCGCCCACCACCTGACGCAGTTCGGCGACGAAGCCGCCCAGGTCGCGGTCCTTGACGTTGATGCCGACCACGATGCGCCGCTTGGCGCTCTCGCGGCTGATCTGCGCCGGCCCGTCGAGCACCTGGATGTCGGCCAGGCTTCCCAGCTCGCCCTGCGCGCCGCTGGGCGCGGTCAGCGTGATGGCGCGGATCTCGGCCACGCTGTCGCGCAGCCGTTCGGGCAGGCGCACCACCGCCTGGAAGCGCCGCTCGCCCTCGTAGATCTCGGTGGCGACCTTGCCGCCGATGGCGGTCTCGATCACGTCCTGCACGTCGGCCACGTTCAAGCCCTGGCGCGCGATGGCCTGGCGGTCGATGGCCACGGTCAGGTACTGCTGGCCGCCGACGCGCTCGACGCGCATGTCGCGCACGCCGCGCACGCCGCCGGCCACGCGCGCGATCTCGTTGGCCTTGTCGCGCAGCACCTCGAGGTCATCGCCGAACAGCTTGACCGCGACGTCGGAGCGCACCCCGGTCACCATCTCGTCGACGCGGTCCGAGATCGGCTGCGCCATCACCAGCTGCACCCCGGGCAGGCTCTTCAGCCGGTCGACGATGCCGGCGGCGATGTCGTCCTGGGTCCAGCCCGCGGGCCATTCGTCGCGCGCCTTCAGCGTGACGATCGGGTCGGCCTCGTTCGGCCCGGCCGGGTCGGCCGGCGATTCGCCGCGGCCGATGCGCGACACCGAACCCTTGACGCCGGGCACCTCGAGCAGGCGGCGCTGCGCCTCGAGTTCCATGCGTATCGATTCATCGAGCGAGATGTTGGGCACGCGATCCATCGAGGGCGAGATCGAGCCCTCCTTCATCTCCGGGATGAAGGCGGTGCCGAGGAAAGGCAGCATGGCCAGCGCCAGCACGAAGGCCGCCACCGCCGCGCCGACGGTCTTCTTCTCGTTGGCCAGCGCGCGGCCGAGCAGCGCGAGGTAGGGGCGCTTGAGCCTGGCCACCAGCCAGGTGTCGTGCTCGCGACCGCCTTTCAGCAGGAAGGAGGCCAGCGCCGGCGAGAGCGTCAGCGAAAGCACCAGCGAGATGGCCAGCGCGATGGCGATGGTGTAGGCCAGCGGCGCGAACATCTTGCCCTCCATGCCCTCCAGCGTCATCAGCGGCAGGAACACCAGGATGATGATGCCCACGCCGAAGATCACCGGCGTGGCCACCTCCTGCACGGCCTCGAAGATCACGCGCGCCCGGCTCTCGCCCGCGCGCTGGCCGAGCTTGGCATAGGCGTGCTCGATCACCACCACCGAGCCGTCGACCATCAGGCCGATGGCGATCGCCAGGCCGCCCAGCGACATCAGGTTGGCCGACAGCCCGTAGCGGTTCATGACGATGAAGGTGGCCAGCGGCGTGAGCACCAGGGTGGCGACCACGATCACGCTGGAGCGCCAGTCGCCGAGGAACAGCACCAGCACCAGCACGACGAAGAACACGCCCTCGATCAGCACCTTGGTGACCGTCCACAGCGCGGCGTCGACCAGTTCGGAGCGGTCGTAGAAGGGCACGATCTTCAGTCCGCCGGGCAGCATGTTCCTGGCGTTGATCTCGGCCACGCGCGCCTTGACGCGGCTCACCACCTCCTTGGCGTTGCCGGCGCGGATCATCATCACCACGCCGCCCACCGCCTCGGTGTAGCCGTCCTTGACCATCGCGCCGAAACGCACCTCCTCGCCGAAGCTGACCTCCGCCACGTCGCGGATGTAGACCGGCGTGCCGCCGACCTCCTTGAGCACGATGTTGCGGATGTCGTCGAGGTCCTTGACCAGGCCGATGCCGCGCACCATGTACTGCTCGGCGCGCTGCGGCAGCACGCCGCCGCCGGCGTTGGCGTTGTTGCGCGCCAGCGCCTCCCAGACGTCGTGGATGCTGACCTTGTAGTAGCGCAGTCGGTCGGGTTCGACCAGCACCTGGTACTGCTTGACGTAGCCGCCGGTGGAATTGATCTCGGCCACCCCGGGGATTGAGCGCAGCAGCGGGCGCACGTGCCAGTCCTGCGCGATGCGCCGCTCGGTCAGTTCCTGCTTGCTGAGTTCGCGCCTGCCGTCGTCGGGCCGCTCCAGCGTGTACTGGTAGACCTCGCCCAGCGCGGTCGACACCGGCCCGAGCACCGGCGTGACGCCCTGGGGCAGGCGCGCGCCGATCTCGATCAGGCGCTCCATGACCAGCTGGCGCGCGAAGTACACGTCGGTCTTGTCGGTGAACACCAGGGTGATCAGCGACAGGCCGGGCTTGTTCAGCGAGCGCAGCTCGGTCAGCCCCGGCAGTCCGGTCATCGCCACCTCGACCGGCACGGTGATGAAGCGCTCCACCTCCTCGGGCGAGCGGCCGGGCGCCTCGGTGGCGATCTGCACCTGCACGTTGGTGACGTCGGGAAAGGCGTCGACCGAAAGCTTGCGCGCCGCGTTCAGGCCGAACACCAGCACGCACAGCGCGATCACCGCCACCACCAGGCGCTGCGTGATCGCAGCGCGGACCAGGCTGTCGAACATGGCTCAGGCGCCGCCGTCGAGCGCGCGGCGCTTGCGCTCGTTGTTCAGGTGGAAGGCGCCATCGACGACGATGCGCGCGTTCTCGGCCAGGCCTTCCCTGACCACCCGCCTGCCCTCGTACTCCTGTCCGAGCATCACCGCCTGCAGGCGGAAGGAGTCGGCGCCGTTCTGCACGAACACGTAATCGCGGTTGTCCTCGCGCACCACGGCGGCGGCCGGCACGGTCAGGCGCTGCTGCGGCTTGCCCTTGATCAGCACCGTGGCCAGCATGGCCGGCTTGAACACGCGCGAGGCATTGGCAAGGTCCATGCGCGCGCGCACCGTGCGCGTCTCCGGATTGACCGTCGGGCTGACGAAGGACAGGCGTCCGTGCAGCACCTGGTTGGGCAGCGCGGCGATCTCGGTGGACACCGATTCGCCCACCGCGACCATGCCGGAACTCTGCTCGGGGATGTCGGCCACCACCCAGACGCTGGACAGGTCGGCGACCAGGAACACGCTGTCGGCCGGCTGCACCACCTGGCCCTCGGTGACCTTGCGCTCGATCACCGTGCCGCTGATGCTGGCCACCACCTGCGTGAGCGAGGTGATGGTGCCGCTGTCGGCGAGCTTGCGGATGGCGGGCTCGGACATGCCCAGCACCTTCAACTGGTCGCGCGCGGCGTTCAGTTCGGCCAGCGCCTGGGTCAGTTCGCCCTGGCGGCGCTGCAGCTCGGCGGTGCCGATCACGTCGGCGTCGAGCAGTTGCTGGGCGCGCGCCGCGCCGCGCGCGGCCAGCAGGCGCTGCGACTGCGCCTTCAGGAAGCCCAGCTGCGCGCCCGACAGCTCGGTGCTGTTCAGCGTCGCCAGCACCTGGCCGCGGCGCACCTCCTGGCCCACCGTGGCGGCCAGGTCGGAGATGCGGCCGGCGACCGGCGAGCCGACGCGCGCCAGGCGCGTCTCGTCGACCTCGATGCGCCCCGGCACGCGCAGGGTCTCGCGCACTTCGGCCAACGCCGGCGTGCCCAGCGCGAGGCGCGCCTTCAGGTCTGCGCCCGCGCTCACGGCCAGCGGGTCGGCCTGTGCCTTGGGGGCGGCGGCGGGCGGGGTCTTCTCGCCGCAGCCTGCGAGCAGGACGGCGGCCAGTGCGGCGAGGGCAAGCGGGGTTTTCATGGGGGAAGCGGGTCTCTGCGGGGTCAGGGGAAGCATGGTCGGAGGGTGTGCCCGGTTCAGTCGCCGGCCGCGAACGGGTCGCGCGCGATCAGTCGCTGTATTTCCAGCCAGGCGGCATTGCGGTCGAAGCGCACCTGGGTGTAGTCGCTGCGCACGGCGCGCAACGTGCGCTGCGCGTCGAGCACTTCGAGGAAGCTGCGCTCGCCGGCGCGCCAGGCGGCTTCGGCCACGCGCAGCGCGGTCTCCGCGCTGCGCAGCAGGCCGGCCTGGAAGGTTTCGATCTGGCGCTGCGCGATGGACACGCGTGCCCAGGCCGTATCGAGTTCGCGCAGCAGTTGCGCGCGCTGTGCCTCGATCTGCGCGGCGGCCAGGTCGATGCCGGCCTGCGCCTGCGCGATCTGCCCCTCGCGCCGGTTCCACAGGGGCAGAGGGATCGACACGCCCAGCATCATCTGCCGCACCTCGGGGTCGCGCGTCTCGCCCAGCTTCAGCGTCGGCTGCGGGTAGCGCTGCGCGCGCTCCTGGTCCAGGCGCGAGCGCGCACGCTCGCGCTCCGAACCCAGCGCGCGCAGGGACGGATGCGCAGCCAGCACCTGCGGCGAGAGCACGGCCACCGGCGGCACCTCGGGCAGCGCGGGCAACGCGCCGGCGGCGGAGAACGCCGGCGGCAGCGCATTGCCCGACAGGCGGCGCAGCACGCCGCGCGCCTCCTCCACGCGCAGCCGCGCCGAAGTGGCCGAATTCTGCGCTGCCAGGGTCTCGGCTTCGGCGCGCACCAGTTCGAAGCGCGGCGCCTCGCCCACCGAGACGCGCACGCGCACCTTGTCCTGGATCTCGGACAGCAGCTTGACGGTCTCCAGCGCCAGGCGTTCATCCTCCTGCCGGCGCAGCATCTCGTAGAACGCGGTACGCGCCTGGTAGCCCACCGCGAGGCGCACGGCCGCGCCCTGCGCGTCGGCCGAAGCCAGGCCGGCCTCGGCCACCTGGGCGCGCGCCTCGCGCACCGCCGGCAGTTCCAGCGGCTGGGACAGGCCGATGCTGCTGACGTTGCCGGACGCGCCACCCAGGCGCGAACGCCAGGGCCCGCCGCCGACTTCCAGTTCAGGGTTCGGATAGGCGCGCGCGGTGATCGTTTCGGCCTGCGCGCCGGCGCGCACCTGCACGGCGGCGGCCAGCTCCGGGTTGGAGGCTTCGACATAGCGCAGGATCTCGCGCAGCGACAGGCTTTCGCCGGCCTGCGCGAGCGCAGCGAGCGGCGCGGCGCAGGCCGCGAACGCAGCGAACGCCAGAACACGAACGGACATCGGGAAAAACCTCCGGATTGATGCGGGATTACATCGCTCCGCATCGCCGGTTGGCGGATGCAAGCTTATTTATTCTAGTTTTAAGATTTGGCGCCGCAGCGAAAGTTCCATCACGGAAACGCATGCCTGACAGCGCTATCGCATGCATGCGCCGCGCCCGCGCGGCACTGCCGGCAGCTCAAGCCTCTTCGACGCCCGCGCCGGGATCGACGAAGTGCGTGGCGATCTCCGGCGGATCGAACGCCGTGTCGCCGTCCTCGCAGGCCACGCCGGTCGGCGCCAGTCCGGCGAAATCGAACAGACTGCGGTCCATCAGGTGCGAGGGACGCGCGTCGGACAGCGCGCGCATGATCGATTCGATGCGTCCGGGGTGGCGGCGGCCCCATTCGCGCAGCATCCCGCCCACCACCTGGCGCTGCAGATTGGCCTGCGAGCCGCACAGCGTGCAGGGGATGATGGGGAACTGCTTCAACTCGGCGTAGGCGGTGAGGTCGCTCTCGGCCACGTAGGCGAGCGGGCGGATCACCACGTGCCTGCCGTCGTCCGACACCAGCTTGGGCGGCATGGCCTTCAGCTTGCCGGCATAGAACAGGTTGAGGAAGAAAGTGGCGAGGATGTCATCGCGATGGTGGCCCAGCGCGATGCGCGTGGCGCCCAGTTCGGCGGCCACGCGGTAGAGCACGCCGCGCCGCAGCCGCGAGCACAGCGAACACATCGTCTTGCCCTCGGGGATCACGCGCTTGACGATCGAGTAGGTGTCCTGCTCCTCGATGCGGAAGGGCACGCCGGCGGCACGCAGGTAGTCGGGCAGCACATGCTCGGGAAAGCCCGGTTGCTTCTGGTCGAGGTTCACGGCGATCAACTCGAACTCCACCGGCGCCTTCTCCTGCAGCGAAAGCAGGATCTCCAGCATGCCGTAGCTGTCCTTGCCGCCCGACAGGCAGACCATCACGCGGTCGCCCTCGCCGATCATCTGGTAGTCGGCGATCGCCTGCCCGACCTGCCGGTGCAGGCGCTTGGAATCACCGAGGCGGCGCAGCAGGGTGTCGGCGACGATGCGCTCGCGCTCCTCGGGCGGGAACTGGCCGTCCTCGGGCCAGGCGATGGCGCCGGGCGCCACGCCGTTCACGCGCACGTCCGGCGCGAGTTCCATGGCCAGCGAACGGGTCAGCGCAACCAGGCCGGCCTTGGCCAGCGTGTACACCACGTAACCCTTCAGCGGGCGCTCGGCATGGATGTCGACGATATTGACGATGGCGCCCCGGTGTCTGCCCAGCTCCGGCGCGGCGGCCTGCGCGAGCAGCAGCGGGGCTTTCAGGTTGGTGCCCATCAGGTCGTCCCAGGCGCGCGCGTCGATCCCGCCCACCGCCGTGGGGTAGAAGCTCGACGCATTGTTCACCAGCAGGTCCAGGCGCCCCCAGTTCTCCAGGGCGGCGCGCACCAGGTTCGTCGGCGTGTCCGGCGCGAGCAGGTCGGCCTGCGCGCAGGCCGCGCTGCCGGGGCGCGCCGCGTTCAGTTCCGCCGCCAGCAGTTCGGCCTCGGTCGCGCTGCCGCGATGGTGCAGCAGCACGCAGACCCCGGACGCGTGCAGCCGGCGCGCGATCGCCGCGCCGACGCGACGCGCTGCGCCGGTGACCAGGGCTACTTTTTCTTGCGGCTGTGGCATGGAGTGCGGCCTGTGGGTGCAAAAGCGAAGAGCGCGGGCAGGCGCCGCGAATCCCGGCCTCTGCGGCGAACTCGTCGGCAAACTCTTCGGGACTGCGCGCAAACTGCGGAATCTGCGCCCGACTGCCGGGCTCAATTGCGAATTCTACCCAAATGCGCGAGGATGCCCGCCCCGTGTCCCCGCCCCCCCGCCCCGCCGCCCCTGCTCCCGCCCTGCCGCTGCCCGAGGCGGATGCACTGGCGGCCAGCGCTGCGCTGCTCGAACAGATGCGCGCCGAGATCGCCGCGGCCGGCGGCTGGATCGGCTTCGACCGCTACATGGCACTGGCGCTGTACGCGCCGGGCCTGGGCTATTACGCCGGCGGCGCGGCCAAGTTCGGCCGCGAAGGCGATTTCGTCACGGCACCCGGCCTGGGTCCGCTGTACGCGCAGACCCTGGCGCGCAGCCTCGCCGCCATCATGGCGCGCAGCGCGCCGCACATCCTCGAATTCGGCGCCGGGACCGGCGCGCTGGCAGGCGACCTGCTGGCGGAACTCGCGCGCCTGGACGCCGTGCCGCACAGCTACGCCATCCTCGAACCCAGCGGCGCACTGGCCGCGCGGCAGAAGGCCGAGATCGCCAGGCGCGCGCCCCGGCTGGCCGAACGCGTACGCTGGCTCGATCGCCTGCCTGCGGCGTTTCGCGGCGCCATGCTGGCCAACGAGGTGCTGGACGCCCTGCCCGTGCGCATCGTCGAATGGGCTCCCGAGGGTGTCCTCGAATGTGGCGTGTGCTGGGCTGACGGTGCGCCGGGGTGGGCCGCGCGTCCTGCGCAGGGCGAGTTGCTCGAGGCCGCGCACGCGCTGGCCGCCGGGCATGCCATCGTGCCGCCCTACCGCACCGAGATCGCGCTGGCCGCGCGCGGCTGGATGCGCAGCGTGGCCGAATCATTGGAATGCGGCGCGTTGCTGGCCATCGACTACGGCTTTCCCGCTCGCGAGTACTTCCACGCGCAGCGCAGCAGCGGCACGCTGATGTGCCACTACCGGCATCGCGCGCACGGCGACCCCTTCTTCCATCCCGGACTGCAGGACATCACCGCGCACGTCGACTTCAGCGCGCTCGCGCTGGCCGCGCAGGACGCCGGCCTGCAGGTGCTGGGCTACGCCACCCAGGCCGGCTTTCTGATCGAGGCCGGCATCACCGAGGTGCTGGCGCGCACCGACCCGCGCGACCTCAAGGCCTACGTGCCGCTGGCCTCGGCGGCGCAGAAGCTCCTGTCGCCGGCCGAGATGGGCGAACTGTTCAAGGTGCTGGCCGTGGGCCGCGGCCTGGCGGACGCGAAGGACGGATCGGCGGCCCTGCCCGGCTACGCGCGCGGCGACCGCAGCCACACGCTCTGAGTCGCACTGCGGGGCGCGTCCCGCGGCGGCGCGGCGCAAGGCGGCTGGGCTATCATCCTCCGCCATGCGCGTCGCTTTCCTCGTCCTGCTCGCCGCCGCGGGCCAGCGCGTCCGCCGCACCGGCCGACGAGCTGGAGAGCGTCCGCGCGCGCTGGGCCGCCAGCCCGCACGGCCCCATGCTCGAGCTCATCCTGCCGCCGGGCTACGCGCCGGCCATGCTGCCCGAGCCCGCCTCGCGCGGGGCGCAGCTCACGCTGAAGTTCTGCGTGCAGTGCCACAACCTCGCCAACCCGGCCATGCACGACGCGCAGAAGTGGCCGCGCATCTACGAGCGCAAGGTGCTGCGCATGCAGGGCCGCGGCAACATGGGCAGGCTGATGCAGGAGATGATGGCCGGCGTGCAGGCGCCCGCGGCGGATGAATCCGTCGCGCTGCTCGCCTATCTGCAGCGTCATGCGCAGCTGCCGCTGGACGCGAAGAAGATCCCGGCCGTGAATACGCCGGCCGCCGAGCCGTTCCGCCTCGCCTGCCAGCAATGCCATGTGCTGCCCGATCCGCAGCGCCACACCGCGCGCGAATGGCCCGCGGTGGTGGCGCGCATGCAGAAGAACATGGAATGGATGAACCGCGTGGTCGGCTCGCAACCGGTCAAGGGCGAACCGCAGTTGCGCATCGAGGACATCAACGGTTTCCTTGCGAGATACGCAAGGAAACCCTAGCTAGACTACACCGCGGGCACCGCCATGCCGCGCACCACCGCCGGGCGGCGGCCGATGGTGTCGTACCAGCGCTTCACCGCGGGGAAATCGGCCAGGTCGACCTTGTGCCACTCGTGGCGCGCGATCCACGGGTAGGTGGCGATGTCGGCGATCGAGTACTCGCCGGCCAGGAAGGGCGCCTGCGACAGGCGCTTTTCCAGCACGCCGTACAGGCGCCGCGCCTCGTCCGTGTAGCGCTTGATGCCGTAGGGCACCTGCTCGGGGGCCGAGCGCAGGAAATGGTGGGCCTGGCCGAACATCGGACCGACGCCGCCCATCTGGAACATCAGCCACTGCAGCGCGATGTACCTGTCGCGGTCGGCCGCCGGCAGGAACCTGCCGGTCTTGCCGGCCAGGTAGACGAGGATGGCGCCCGATTCGAACAGCGTGATCGGCTTGCCGTCCGGACCCTGCGAATCGACGATCACCGGGATGCGGTGGTTGGGGTTCATGGCCAGGAACTCCGGCTTGAACTGCTCGTTCTTGCCGATGTTCACCGGATGCGTGTTGTACGCGAGGCCGCATTCCTCGAGCATCACGGAGACCTTGCGGCCGTTGGGCGTGGTCCAGGTGTACAGGTCGATCATGAAGGCGCTCTGCTCGTTTGCTGTGGGGGAGCGCGCAGTTTATCCTGAGCCCATGCTGAAATGGCTGTTCACCACCCTGCTCGCGCTGATCGTGCTGTCGATCGCCATGCCTGCGCTGGCGCGTCTGCTGGGCATCGGCCGGATCCCCGGCGACATGCGCTTCACGGTGGCCGGCAAGGACATCTTCCTGCCGCTGGCCAGCACCCTGCTGCTGGGCTTCATCGCCTGGCTGATCGGCCGCTTCTTCTAGCCGCACGCGCCTTTGCCGCGCACCTTCCCGACGCGCCGCGTCTAGCCTGCCGCGGCGGCGATCGCCGCGGTGCGTGCCGCATCCAGCGCCGCGGGGATGCGCGCCGGTTCCCCGGCAGCGCGCGCCACCGCGCCGGCGTCGACGCCGGCCGCAGCGGTGCAGGCCAGGCGCAGTCGCGCCGCGCCGGCGGCCAGTCCGGGCTCCGCGGCGACGGCCGCGGCCAGCAGACCCTCCAGGCGTTCGCGACGACGAAAGGCGTCGGCGAGCTTCAGCAAGGTGAGCAGCGCCGCGGCATCGGCGCCGGCGGCCGCGCGCAGCCCGGCGCGGCAACGGCAGACCAGCACCGCGAGGTCGCGCACCTCCAGCGGCGCGCGCAGGCGCTCGCACAGCGCCGCCAGGCCGCGTTCGCAGTCCTGCGCCGAATCCGGCGCGGCGAACCAGGCCAGCGTGGCGAAGCGCACCGCCAGCGGCGCGGCGTCGCCGCCGTCCGGGTCGCCGTGCGGCGCAGACGCGCGTGCCAGGGCCTGCAGCGCCGCAACGCGCGCCTCGCCGGCGAAGACGGCATGCAACTCGGGCGCCAGGCGCGCCAGCGCCCCGCAGCGCTCGAGCACGTAGATCATTTCCTCGGGGTGGCGCTCCGTCAGGCCGCGCGCGAACTCCTGCCAGACGCGCTCGGCCACCAGGAAATCCGCCTCGCCGGCGGCCACCATCGACTGCATCAGCGCGCCAGGGTCTCCTCGGCAACGGTGAAGCGGAAGCGCGCCGCGAACCGCGCCACGCGCAGGATGCGCACCGGGTCCTCGGCGAAGGCCTCGCTCACGTGGCGCAGCAGACCGGCGCGCAGGTCGTCCTGCCCGCCGTAGGGATCGATCAGGGTGCCGTCCTCGCCGCGCGCCATGGCGTTGATGGTCAGGTCGCGCCTGCGCAGGTCTTCTTCCAGCGTGACGTCGGGCGCGGCATAGACCGTGAAGCCGCGGTAGCCGCGCCCGCTCTTCCTTTCGGTACGCGCCAGCGCGTACTCCTCGTGCGTGCGCGGGTGCAGGAACACCGGAAAGTCGCGGCCCACCGGCGTGTAGCCCTGCGCCGTCATCGCCTCGGGCGTGGCGCCCACCACCACCCAGTCGCGATCGGCGTCGGGCAGGCCGAGCAGCGCGTCACGCACCGCGCCGCCCACCACATAGGCCTTCACGCCGCACCCATGATCAGCGGCGACGCAGCCAGCGCGCGTCGTCGAAGGTGAGGATCCATTCGCGCCGGTAGACCACGAAGATGGTGGCCAGCATGCCGGTCAGGAAGGCCTCCCCCCAGCCGAGCAGCAGGGTGTAGGGCAGATAGCCGGAGGCGAGTTGCGCCAGGCTGGCGTGGCCGGCCAGCGCGTGCAGCAGGGTGCTGGCGGCGCCGGCGGCGGCCATGGACAGCGCGCCGCCGAGAAAGGCGACGAAGAAGAAGTACACGAAGGGATTGGGCGGCAGCCAGCGTTCGGCGCCCAGGCGCATGGCATGCACCACACCCACCGGCAGCGCGCCGGCGGCCAGCACCGTGAGCGCCAGGCCTTCGAAACCGCTCACCCCCAGGCCGGCCACCAGCAGCGCGGCGAACGCCACGCCCCAGATCGCCGGCAGCGCGCCGAACATCAGGTACAGCAGGGCGGCGCCGAGGAAATGCAGCGTCAGCCCCGGCGTCACGCTGGCGCGCAGCATCCATAGCGCCGCCAGCAGCGTGCCGGCCGCCAGCCACAGGCCCAGGCGCGCACGCGGCAGCACGCGCCAGGGCGGCAGCCACAGGGCCAGCACCAGCAGCGGCAGCCAGCTTGCGATCAGCAAGCCGGCGGACAACGAGCCGTCGGCGTAGTCCACGCTCTAGGGATACTGCTCGAACTGCGGGATGGATTCGGTTTCCCGCTCGGCCGCGGCGATCCACTCGCGCATGGCGGGCAGGGCGAGCACGGCCTGCGCGTAGGCGTCGCAGTCCGGCGGCAGCTCGACCGCGTAGGTGCGAAAGCGCAGCACCACCGGCGCATACATCGCATCGGCGTTGCTGAAGGCGCCGAACAGAAAGGGCCCGCCGGCGCCGTGGCGCGCGCGACAGTCGCTCCACAGCGCCATGATGCGCGCGGCCTCGGCCAGGGACTCCGGCGTGCGGCCGCGGCCCGGCAGGCTGCGGCGTATGTTCATGCTCATGTGCGTGCGCAATTGCGCGAAACCCGAGTGCATCTCGGCCGAAACCGAGCGCGCCAGGGCGCGCGCCGCGCGATCCGCGGGCCACAACTGCGGATGCGTTTCGGCCAGGTACTCGAGGATCGACAGCGAGTCCCAGACGCGCAGCGCGCCGTCCACCAGGCAGGGCACCTTGCCCGCCGGGTTCACGGCCAGGATGCGCGCCTTGGATTCCGGCAGGTAGAGCGGGATGCGCTCCTCCTCGAACGCGATGCCCGCGACCTTCATCGCCAGCCAGGGGCGCAGCGACCAGGACGAATAGTTCTTGTTGCCGATGACCAGCTTCACCGCTTCGCTCTCAGCCTCAGCGTGCCGTATCGCTCCTTCGGTGCGACATGCCCGAGGTAGCCGGGCACCACGGCCTCCATGGGCGTGGCGCGCAGGCCGAAGGGCAGCGGCGCGTCGCTCACGTTGTCGACCTGCATGGAGCGCAGATTGTCGCGCGTGAGCAGCGCACCGGGCAGCTTCTCCAGCACGCGCGCCTGCAGCGAGGACAGCAGCGGCCCCAGGCCCAGCACCGGACGGCGGCGACCGCAGGCCTGGCAGGCATAGCGCACCAGCTCGCGCAACGTGAGGACGCGCGGGCCGACCAGGTCGTAGCAGCGGCCGATGGCGTCGCGATCGTCGAGCGCGTGCACGAAGGCCTGCGCCACGTCGCCCACGTACACCGGCTGGAAGCGCGCCTCGGGCGAGGCCACGGCCATCAGCGGCGTCCAGGCGGACAGCGCCGCGAAGGTGTTCAGGAAGGCATCGCCGGGACCGAACACCACCGAAGGCCGGAACGCGGTGACCTCGAGGTCTTCGGCGGCCAGCATGGCGCGCTCGCCCACGCCCTTGGAGCGCAGGTATTCGCTGGGCGCATCCTGCGCGGCGCCCAGCGCGCTCATGTGCAGCACGCGCCTCACGCCGGCGACGCGGCAGGCATTCACGACATGCTGCGGCAGCTCGACATGGGCGCGGAAGAAATCCTCGCCGTAGCGCTCGCCGCCCAGTCCGGCCGGATCGGCGGGGCGGCTGTGCAGCACGCCGACCAGGTTGATCACTGCGTCGTGGCCCGGGGCCAGCGCCTCGAGCACGCCGGGCCGGCTCACGTCGGCCTCGACCACGTCGACGGTGGGCAGCAGGATCAGGTGGCGGGCGCGATCGCGCCGGCGGGTGGGCACGGTGACGCGCGCGCCGCGCGCGGCGAGCAGGGCGACGATCTGGCGGCCGATGAAGCCGGTGCCGCCCAGGACCAGGATGTTCACGTGTTTCATGGAGGTTCTCGGCCTACGGTAGTTCTTCGTTGACGCGTTCGCCCGACGCCTTCGCGGGGACGGTGCCCAGCCGCGCCTTCAGCGGCTCCGACTTGCCGTCGAGCAGCATGGAGTAGTACACGGTGTTGGACATCACCTTCTTCACGTAGTCGCGGGTCTCGTTGAACGGGATGGTCTCGGCGTAGATCGCGCCCTCGAGCGGCTTGACGTCGCGCCAGCGGCGCGCGCGGCCGGGGCCGGCGTTGTACGCGGCGGAGGCCATCACCGGATGGCCGAGTTCGTCGAGCACCATCTTCAGGTAACGCGCGCCCAGCGTGACGTTGGTCTGCACGTCGGTGACGCGACCGGGGTGGAAGTCGGCCAGGCCGGCCTTCCTGGCCACCCAGCGCGCGGTGGCCGGCATCAGCTGCATCAGGCCCTGGGCGCCGGCCGAGGACCGGGCGTTGGCGATGAAGCGGCTCTCCTGGCGCGTCAGGCCGAACAGCCAGGCCTCCTCGATGTCGAAGGTCCTGGCGTACTCGCGGAACACCTCGCGGAAAGGCGCCAGATAGCGCATGCCGAAGTTGTGCAGCGCGCCGGTGCGATCCGCGGTGTTGATCACGCGGTCGTAGAGCCCGGCACGGCGCGCCAGCTCGGCGGCGGCCAGCAACTGCTGGTCGTCCATGCTGCGGATGGTGAAGAACCATTCGCGCGTGGCCTCGGTGCGCAGGTTCAGCCGGTACAGCTCCATGGCGCGCGCCAGGCCCGGGTTGTCGCGCGCCTTCAGCATTTCGGCCTCGCCGGGCTGATGCAGGGTGGCCGGCAGGCCGGCCTGCTGGCCGAGTTCCTCGCCGGCGAGCTGGCCGTAGAAGTTCGGCTGACCGGAAATGCGCAGGAAATTCGCACGCGCACCCTCGGCCTTGCCCTGCGCCGCCAGGCCACGGCCGTACCAGTACGTCCAGGCCGGATCGGCATGCGCGGCCACCGACATCGCGTCGATCGACTCGAGCACCACCGGCCAGCGTCCGGCGCGCAGTGCGGCACGCGCCCTCCAGGCCAGCGCCTCGTCGCCCAGCGCGGCGTTGCCGGCCTGCTCGTACCATTTCATGGCCTCGGGCAGGTGGCGCTTGGCGGCCTCGTGGGCGACCCGGCCCCAGACATAGGCGCGCTCGGCTGCCGGCAGTTGTTCGCCGAGGCGCTTTTCGAGCGCCTCGGCCGCCGCGCGCGGGTCGCTGCGCGCGTGGCGCGAAAGCGCGTAGATCAGCATCTCGCGTGCGGGACGCCGACCCAGGTCGGCGGGAGGGTTGGCGATCAGGCGCGCAGGATTGGTCGCGGCGAGATTGAACAGCTCGGCTTCGGGTTGCTCGCCGGCCGGCAGCCAGCCCATCGCGCGCCGCGCGGCGGCGGTCTGCCCGGCTTCGAGCAGCAGGCGCACGCGCTGCCAGACCTGGTTCGTGCCCAGCTTGCCGCGCGCCATCTGCGCCTCGGCCACGGCCACGCAGCCCTCGGGCAGCTCGCGCGCCTCCAGCCAGTACTGTCCCACCTCTTCGAATGCCGACTCGTCCTTGCGCGCCAGGCGCGAGGCCAGCGCATGGCAGCGGATGTCGGCATCGTCCACCACCAGCGGCGCGAGTTCGAGGTCGAAGGTCTGCCATTCGCGCCGCTTGCCGAGCTCCCTGAGCCAGTCGGCGCGCAGGCGGTCGGCCAGGTAGCTGCCCGGGTAGGCGGCGAGATAGGCGCGCACCTCGGTCGAGGGCATCTCGTCCAGGCGCAGCTTTAGACGCCAGTACTCGGCATAGGGCTTGAGCACATGGCCCTCGAGGGCGGCAGACTGGCGCGCGAGCTTGAGCGCATCGCCGGCGCGGAACGCAGCCTGCGCGGCCAGCACCGCCTGGTCGGCACCGGCACCGCGTGCGGGCGCCGCGTGCAGGCCGGGCGCGTGCACAACGGCGGCCAGCGCAGCAGCCAGCGCCGATGTCCGGGCCAATCCGCAAAATCGCTTATGAATCATGGATAAAGCATAGCACAGCAGGCCGGAATTCCGGCCCCTTCCCGACGCAAGTTAGACTTGGATCAAGGAACGGCCCTGGACCCGCACCGCATGGACGAGAAGGACCTGAACGCCTGGCGCAAGCGCGAGCGCGAGCGCCTGGTCGCCGCGCGCCTGGCGCTGGACGCCGCGCAGTTGCGGGCGCTGCGCACGGCCATCGACGCGCACCTGGAACGCGCCTTCCCCGGACTGGCGCAGGGCACGCTGGGGCTGTGCTGGCCGTACCGCAACGAATACGACGCGCGCTTTCTCGCCCGGCGCCTGCGCGAGCGCGGCGCGCAGACCGCGCTGCCGGTGGTGCTGGGGCCGCGGCAGCCGCTGGAGTTCCGCCTGTGGGCGCCCGGCGTGGCGCTGGCGCGCGGCGTCTACGACATCCCCTACCCGGCGCACAGCCCGGCGGTGCGCCCCGGGGTGCTGCTGCTGCCGATGAACGGTTTCGACGCGGCGGGTTTCCGGCTCGGCTACGGCGGCGGCTACTTCGATCGCACGCTGTCGGCGATGCGCGCATCGGGATCGGCGGCGAATACCGTGGCGATCGGCGTCGGCTACGAGTGCGCGCGCCTGCCCAGCATCCATCCGCAGGAACACGACATCCCCATGGATTACGTGGTCACCGAACGCGGTGTGTATGCACGCGGCACAGACGGCCTGGCGCTGCTCGAAGCGCCGAAGATCGCGCCCGCGCCGGCCGGCTACAGCTCTCCGGCCTGTCTGGCGCACGAGATCGCGCCGGACTACTACGGGCCGCGCGACTGAAGCGCCAGCGCCTGGCGCAGCGCTCAGCCCAGGAACAGGCGGTAGGCCGGGTTGGCGCTCTCGTCGACGCAGGGGTAGCCGAGTTCGTCGAGGAAACGCCGGAACGCCGCCATCTCCTTCTTCGGCACCTGCATGCCGACCAGCACGCGGCCGTAGTCCGCGCCGTGGTTGCGGTAATGGAACAGGCTGATGTTCCAGTCGGTGCGCATGCTGGAAAGGAAGTTCATCAGCGCGCCGGGGCGCTCGGGAAACTCGAAGCGGTAGAGCAGTTCGTCGCGTGCCAGCGGCGCGTGCCCGCCGACCATGTGGCGCACATGCAGCTTGGCGACCTCGTTGTCCGACAGGTCGAGGGTCTCCAGGCCCTGCCGCGCCAGCGTGCGCACCAGCCTGGCGCTCTCCCCGCGCCCCGCCACCTGCACGCCGACGAACACGTGCGCAGACTTGCTGTCGGCCATGCGGTAGTTGAACTCGGTGATGCTGCGCGCGCCCAGCGTGGCGCAGAAGCGCTTGAAGCTGCCGGGCTTCTCGGGGATGGTCACCGCCAGGATGGCCTCGCGGTGCTCGCCGACCTCGGCGCGCTCGGCGACGAAACGCAGGCGGTCGAAGTTGGTGTTGGCGCCGCAGGCGATCGCCACCAGAGTCTGGCCGCGCGCGTTGCTGCGCTCGACGTAGGCCTTGGCGCCGGCGATGGCCAGGGCGCCGGCCGGCTCGAGGATGGAACGCGTGTCCTCGAACACGTCCTTGATCGCCGCGCAGATCTCGTCGGTGTCGACGCAGATCATCTCGTCGACCAGTTCTCGCACGATGCGGAAGGTCTCCTCGCCAACCTGCTTGACCGCCACGCCGTCGGCGAACAGGCCGACGTGCGGCAGCACCACGCGCCGGCCCGCGGCCAGCGAACGCGTCATGGCGTCCGAATCGACCGGCTGCACGCCGATCACGCGCACTTCGGGCCGCACCCGCTTCACGTAGGCGGCGATGCCCGAGATCAGGCCGCCGCCGCCGACCGCGACGAAGATGGCGTCGATCGGGCCCGGGTGCTGGCGCAGGATCTCCATGCCGATGGTGCCCTGCCCGGCGATCACGTCCGGATCGTCGTAGGGATGCACGAACACCAGCTTTCTCGCCTTCTCGAGCTTGCGCGCGTGCCCGTAGGCGTCGCTGTACGAATCGCCGGTCAGGATCACCTCGGCGCCGCGCGCCGCCACCGCGTCGACCTTGATCTGCGGCGTGGTCACCGGCATCACGATCACCGCCTTGCAGCCCAGCTTCTGCGCGGCCAGCGCCACGCCCTGCGCGTGGTTGCCGGCCGAGGCCGCGATCACGCCGCGCCTGAGTTCCGCCGGGGTGAGCCGCGACATCTTGTTGTAGGCGCCGCGCAGCTTGAACGAGAACACCGGCTGCATGTCCTCGCGCTTGAGCAGCACGCGGTTGTCGATGCGCGCCGAGAGGTTGGGCGCCGGCTCGAGCGGCGATTCGATGGCGACGTCGTAGACGCGGGCGGTGAGGATCTTCTGCAGGTAATCGCGGGGCATGGGTGCGGCCGGGTCAGGCGAAAGGGGTGCTAGCGTACCGCAAGCGACGCCCGGCAAACAAAAGCGCCGGCAAAGGCGCTACGCTGCGCGCCTGATGTTCGCCTCCCTGCAAGCGCTGATCTCACCCGAAGCCGGCCTGGCCGGCCTGCTCGCCGCCAGCTTCCTGGCCGCCACCCTGCTGCCGTTTCCCTCCGAGGCGGTGCTGTGGGGCTACCTGCAGCTGCATCCGGAGCACACCGCGCTGGCGCTGGCCGTGGCGACGCTGGGCAACACCGCCGGCGGCATGACCACCTATGCGCTGGGCCGCCTGCTGCCGGAGAAAACGCTGGCCGGGCTCGACCCGCGCGTGCTGCAACGCGTGCGCCGCCACGGCGCGCCCGCCACCGTGCTGGCCTTCCTGCCCCTGGTCGGCGAAGCCCTGTGCGCCGCCGCCGGCTGGCTGCGGCTGAACTGGCTGCAGGTGATGCTGTGGATGGCGGCGGGACGCCTGGCGCGCTATGCGCTGGTCACCCTGGCCAGCTGAGCTGTTCCAGGACACGCGCCGCACCGGATAGGCTGCAGGCGGGGCAAATGTATCTTTGCCGATACACGAACTGCCCGCAAACCCGCGCCAGGCGCGGACTTCGCAAAATGAATCTTGCGAAATCCGCTCCGGGACCTATTCCGCCTTGATGCCCGCCGCGCGGATCAGATCGCCCCAGCGCTTGTGGTCGGCGGCGATGGTGGCCTTGAACTCCTCCTGCGGGCCGGCCAGGATCTCCATGCCGTTGTTGGTCATCAGCTCGACGAACTTCGGCTGGCGCATGGCGGTCTGCAGCGCCTGGTTCCAGTAGGTGACCAGCTCCGGCGACATGCCGGCCGGGCCGACCACGCCGAACCAGTTGGTGATCTTGAACTCGGGCAGCACCTGGCTGATCAGCGGCAGGTTGGGGAACAGCGGCGAGGGCTTGCTGCCGCCGAAGGCCACCGGGCGCAGGCCGCCGCCTTTGATCTGGCCGAGGAACTCGGGCATGTTGCCGAACATCAGGTCGATGCGCCCGCCGACGATGTCGAGCACGGCCGGCGCACCGCCGCGATAGGGCACATGCAGCATGAAGATGCCGGCCAGCTTCTTGAAGAACTCCAGCGACAGGTGCTGCGAGGTGCCGTTGCCGGCGGAGGCACCGGTCAGCTTGCCCGGGTTCTTCTTGGCGTAGGCGATCAGTTCGGGGACCGTCTTGAACGGCACGTTCTGCCCGGAGACCAGCATGTTGTAGATGCCGCCGGCATTGGAAATAGGCGTCAGATCCTTGAGCGGATCGATCGGCGTCTTCATGCCGGGCATCTGCGGCGAGATCGTCATCAGCGCCATCGGCGCGAGAAAGATGGTGTGGCCGTCGGGCGCCGCCTTGGAGCAGGCCTCGGCGGCGATGAAGCCGCTCGCCCCGGTGCGCTGCTCGACCACCACCTTCTGGCCGACGATGGGCGAGAGCGCGTCGGCCAGCATGCGGCCCAGCAGATCCGAGGTGCCGCCGGGCGGAAAGCCGTTCAGGAACTTCACGTCCTGGCGCAGTTGCGCGCGCAGCGAAAGGGGCGGTGAGGCCGACGGCCGCGGACGCGGCGGCGGCGGCGATGAAATCGCGACGCTTCATTGCTGGTCTCCTTGGATGATGAACGCGGCCTTGGTCGACCGTCTTGTAACGGTCGCCACTTTACCGCAGGTCGGCCCGGCGATGATTGCCGCCGCGCGCACTACTGCGGTGCGCTTCAGGCCGGACTGAGCTTGGCCACCGCCACGGCCAGCCACTTCACACCCTGGCGACCGAAGTTCACCTGCACGCGCGCATCGCTGCCCGAGCCCTCGGCGTCGACGATCACGCCGGCACCGAACTTGGCGTGCTGCACGTTCTGTCCGACGCGGAATCCGCCGGCCGCACCGGCCGCGCCCCGGCTGCCGGTGCCGACGAAGCCCGGTGCGGGTTTGGGCGGGGCGCTGAAGCCCCGCCGCCCGACGCATAGTTGCTGCGCCCGCGGCCCGCGGCGGCGCCGGCGGCGCGCGCTCCGCCGCCCCAGGCGCCGAAAGCCGCGTTGACCTGCTGCACGCGCCGCTCGGCATGGCGCGGCGTGAGCCACTTGGTGAGCTTCTCCGGAACCTCGTCGAGGAAGCGCGAAGGCAGGTTGTAGCGCGTCTGCCCGTGCAGCATGCGGGTCTGCGCGAACGACAGATAGAGGCGCTGGCGCGCGCGCGTGATCGCCACGTAGGCCAGGCGCCGTTCCTCCTCCAGGCCGTCGCGTTCGTTCAGGCTCTGCTCGTGCGGGAACAGGCCCTCTTCCATGCCGGTGATGAACACCGCGTGGAACTCCAGGCCCTTGGCCGAATGCACGGTCATCATCTGCAGCGCATCCTGGCCTTCGCCGGCCTGGTGCTCGCCGGCCTCCAGCGCGGCGTGCGCGAGGAAGGCGGTGAGCGGGTCCATCAGCGTCGGGTCGGTGGTCTCGCCGGTGGCCATGTCGATCACGGCCTCCTCGGGATCGAAGGCCGCCGCGGCGTTCACCAGTTCGTTCAGGTTGTCGATGCGGTCCGCGCCTTCGCGCTCCGTCCGGTAATGCTCGACCAGGCCGCTCCTGGCGATCACGTGGCCGGCCATCTCGGGCAGCGGCAGGCCGCGCGTTTCCTCGCGCAGGCCCTCGATCAGCACGCGGAACGCGGTCAGCGCCGTGCCGGACTTGCCCGACAGCGAGGTGATCGCCGCGTACAGCGGCGAGTTCGCCGCACGTGCGGCATCGATCAGCGTCTCGACCGAGCGCGCGCCGATGCCGCGCGGCGGGAAATTGCACACCCGCAGGAAGGCGTTGTCGTCCTCGGGGCTGGCGACCAGGCGCAGGTAGGCGAGCGCATGTTTGACCTCGGCGCGCTCGAAGAAGCGCAGGCCGCCGTACACGCGATAGGCGATGCCGGCCGAGAACAACGCGTGCTCGATCACGCGCGACTGCGCGTTGGAGCGGTACAGGATGGCGATGTCCTGGTAGCGCATGCCCTCGCGCGACAGGCTCTGCACCTCGTCGACGATCCAGCGCGCCTCGGCCAGGTCGGATTCGGACTCGTACACGCGCAGCGGCTCGCCGCTGCCCGCCGCGGTCCACAGGTTCTTGCCCAGGCGGTTCTCGTTGTTGGCGATCAGCGCGTTGGCCGCGTCGAGGATGTTGCCGTGCGAGCGGTAGTTCTGCTCCAGGCGGATCACCTTGCCGACCTGGAAGTCGCGCTCGAAATCGGCCATGTTGCCGACGTTGGCGCCGCGGAAGCGGTAGATCGACTGGTCGTCGTCGCCGACCGCGAACATGCACGCGCCGGGGCCGCACAGCAGCTTCAGCCAGCGGTACTGCAGCTTGTTGGTGTCCTGGAACTCGTCGACCAGGATGTGGCGGAAGCGCTGCGCGTAGTGGTTGCGCAGGATCTCGTTGCGGTTGAGCAGCTCGTAGCTGCGCAGCAGCAGTTCGGGGAAGTCGACCACCCCGTCGCGGTTGCACTGCTCGTCGTAGGTCGCGTAGGCCTCGAGGTAGCGGCGCGTCATGTCGTCCGGCGCCTGCACGTCGCCGGCGCGCAGGCCCTCTTCCTTGCGCGCGTTGATGTACCACTGCACCTCGCGCGGCGGGAACTTGTCCTCGTCCATGTTCAGGCCCTTGACCACGCGCTTGACCGCGGCCAGCTGGTCGGCGGTGTCGAGGATCTGGAAGATCTGCGGCAGGCCGGCGTCGCGATGGTGGGCGCGCAGCATGCGGTTGCACAGGCCGTGGAAGGTGCCGATCCACATGCCGCGCGGGTTGACCGGCAGCATGGCGGTCAGGCGCACCAGCATCTCGCGCGCCGCCTTGTTGGTGAAGGTCACCGCGAGGATGCCTCCCGGCGTGGCCATGCCGTTCTTGATCAGCCAGGCGATGCGCGTGGTCAGCACGCGGGTCTTGCCGCTGCCCGCGCCGGCCAGGATCAGGGCGTGCTGGTCGGGCAGCGTGACGGCGGCGAGTTGTTCGGGGTTGAGGTGTTCGAGATGCAGTGACATGGAATCCAGGCGGGGGGGGCGCCGGCTCTGCAGAGGAGAGCGCGCACGAGTCCTGCATTGTACGTGCTGGCCGCACCGGCACCGGCGGGTCGTCAAATGCAAAGGGCGGCTTGCGCCGCCCCTGGTGCACGCGAAAGTCGGCTCGCTCAGAGCGAGACTTTGGTCTGCGTGACCCCCATGCGGCCCTGCAACTGCCCGGCCAGCGCCTCGGCCTCCGCTTTCGAGGGCAGCTGCGCGATGCGCACGTCGTAGACGTGACTGTCGCCGGCCTTGACCGGGCGGATCTCGGCGGCATAGCCGTTGTCGCGCAACCGGTCGTAGATCGCCAGTGCGGCCTCCTGCGTGTCGACCGAGGCCAGCGTGACCTTCCAGCGTCCGCCGCTGCGCGCCGCGCCGCGGCCCGCGCCGATCTCCGTTTCCGCGGCCCAGATCGCCAGCTGCCCGGGTTCGACCCTGGCCAGCGGCAGCGATTTGCCGCCTTCGCGGATGTAGAACTGCAGCGGCTCGCCCATGCTGATGGTGCCCTCGCCTTCGGGGCGCACCTCGATCCGGCCCTCGATCAGGCAGACGATCTGCCGGTTGGCCTCGGACTTGCCCCACAGGTCGGTGCCGCGTATGCCCACCGTCACGTTGGAGACCAGCACGTTGATGTCGCGCCGGCGGTGCTTGGCCAGCGCATCGGTGGTGAAGCGGAAGGCGCCCTCGGCGACCTTCATCGCGGCCCTGAACACGCCGCCCTGATCGGCCTTCAGTTCCTCGAGCCGCAGCGCGCCGTTCTCGCCCAGCTTGACCAGGCTGCCTTCGGCCATCTTCAGCAGCAGCCGCGACTGCGCGCCGGTGCGCACCAGTTCCCCGGCCTTGAGTTCCATGCCCGGCGCGAGCGGCGTGCGGCGCCCGTCGGCGCGCTCGACCCAGGCGGGCATCTGCACGCCGGCGACGGTGGCGGCCGGCGCGGGCGGGGCGGCGAAGGCGGACTGGGCCGCGGCGAGGGCGGCGCAAAGCAGCAGCGTGTGCATGGACTTCATGGCGGGCTCCGTGGGTCGGGTGGCGGTGTGTGCACAGCTATACGCTCGGGGCGGCTGGGTGGATTCGGCTATAATTTTCAGTTCGCCCCTGATTTTGCGAACTTTTTCACACCCGGTCACAGAACATTCGGCCCCACGGCATGCAAGAACGCTACGTTCCACAAACCATCGAGCACGAAGCCCAGGAGTACTGGGATCGCACCGGCGCTTTTCGCGTCACGGAAGATCCGGCGCGGCCGAAGTATTACTGCCTGTCCATGTTCCCCTACCCCTCGGGGAAGCTGCACATGGGGCATGTCAGGAACTATACCATCGGCGATGTGCTGACCCGGTACTACCGGATGCGCGGCTACAACGTGCTGCAGCCGATGGGCTGGGACGCCTTCGGCCTGCCGGCCGAGAACGCCGCGATGGCCAACAAGGTGCCGCCGGCGAAGTGGACCTACGACAACATCGCCTACATGCGCAAACAGCTGCAGAGCCTGGGCTTTGCACTGGACTGGCAGCGCGAGATCGCCACCTGCGACCCCACGTACTACAAGTGGAACCAGTGGATGTTCCTGAAGATGCTCGACAAGGGCATCGCCTACCGCAAGACCCAGGTGGTGAACTGGGATCCGATCGACCAGACCGTGCTCGCCAACGAGCAGGTGATCGAAGGTCGCGGCTGGCGCACCGGCGCGCCGGTCGAAAAGCGCGAGATCCCGGGCTACTACCTGAAGATCACGCAGTACGCCGAAGAGCTGCTCGAGCACGTCCAGAAGCACCTGCCCGGCTGGCCCGAGCGCGTGCGCCTGATGCAGGAGAACTGGATCGGCAAGAGCACCGGCGTGCGCTTCGCCTTCCCGCACGACATCCGCGACGCCTCCGGGGCGCTGATCGGCGAGGGCCGCATGTGGGTGTTCACCACGCGCGCCGACACCATCATGGGCGTGACCTTCTGCGCCGTGGCGCCCGAGCACCCGCTGGCCACGCACGCCGCGGCGGGCAACCCCAGCTCGCGGCCTTCATCGAGGAATGCAAGCAAGGGCGGCACCACCGAGGCCGAGCTGGCGCTGAAGGAAAAGGAAGGCCTGCCCACCGGGCTGCACGTGACGCACCCGCTGACCGGCGACAAGATCGAGGTGTGGGTCGGCAACTACGTGCTGATGAGCTACGGCGACGGCGCGGTGATGGGCGTGCCGGCGCACGACGAACGCGACTTCGCCTTCGCGAAGAAGTACGGCATCCCGATCAGGCAGGTGGTGGGCGTGGCGGGCGAAACCTTCTCGACCGAGGCCTGGGCCGAGTGGTACGCCGACAAGCAGCGCGGCCGCTGCGTGAATTCCGGCCAGCTCGACGGACTGGACCTGCAGGGCGCGGTCGACAAGGTCGCCGAGCTGCTGGGCGCGCGCGGCCTGGGCGAGAAGAAGACCACCTGGCGCCTGCGCGACTGGGGCATCAGCCGCCAGCGCTACTGGGGCACGCCCATCCCCATCATCCATTGCGACGAACACGGCGCGGTGCCGGTGCCCGAACAGGACCTGCCGGTGGTGCTGCCGCAGGACTGCGTGCCCGACGGCTCGGGCAACCCGCTGAACCGGCGCGCCGACTTCCTGAACGTGCCCTGCCCGAAGTGCGGCAAGCCCGCGCGTCGCGAGACCGACACCATGGACACCTTCATGGATTCGTCCTGGTACTTCGCGCGCTACGCCTGCCCGGACAACGCCGCGACCATGCTCGACGAGCGCGCCAGGTACTGGATGCCGGTCGACCAGTACATCGGCGGCATCGAGCACGCCATCCTGCACCTGCTGTACTCGCGGTTCTTCACGCGCGCCATGCGCGACGAAGGCCTGCTGGAGACCAGCGAGCCGTTCACCAACCTGCTGACCCAGGGCATGGTGCTGGCCGAGATGTACCACTACGACAGCCCCGAAGGCCGGCGCGAGTGGATCAATCCGGCCGACGTGACCGTCGAGCGCGACGCCAAGGGCCGGCCGCTCAGCGCCAGGCGCGTCTCCGACGGCCAGGCGGTGGTCGCCGACGGCATCGGCACCATGTCCAAGTCGAAGAACAACGGCGTGGATCCGCAGGCGCTGATCGAGCAGTACGGCGCCGACACCGCGCGCTTCTTCATCATCTTCACCTCGCCGCCCACGCAGTCGCTGGAGTGGTCGGACGAAGGCGTGGACGGCTCGTTCCGCTTCCTGCGCCGGGTGTGGAATTTCGGCGCGGCCTTCGCCCAGCAGTGCGGCAAAGCGGACGGCGCGGCGCCCGACGCCGCCGGGCCGGACGCCGCGGCCCAGGCCGTGCGCCACGAGATCCACACCATCCTGAAGCAGGCCAACTACGACGTGCAGCGCCAGCAGTTCAACACCGTCGCCTCGGGCACGATGAAGATCCTCAACGCGCTCGAGAAGCTGCCGGCCGGCGCCTCGCCGGTGAAGGAGGAGGGCCTGTCCATCCTGCTGCGCCTGCTATCGCCGATCACGCCGCACCTGTGCCACCACCTGTGGCGCGAGCTGGGCTTCGGCGAGGACGTGCTGGCCGCCGCCTGGCCCGAACCCGACCCGGCCGCGCTGGAGCAGGACGAGATCGAGTACGTGGTGCAGATCTCCGGCAAGACGCGCGGCAACGTGCGCGCGCCCAAGTCGGCCGATCGCGAGGCCCTGCAGGCCCTGGCCCTGGCCAGCCCGCAGATCCAGAAGTACGTCGCCGGCCAGCCGGTCAGGAAGGTGGTGGTGGTGCCCGGCCGCCTGATCAATCTGGTAGTGTGAGGCCATGCGCATGCGACCCTTTTTCGCCCCGCTGATCGCCGTCCTGCTGAGCGCCGCGCTGGCCGGCTGCGGCTTCCAGCTGCGCGGCACCGCCACCCTGCCGTTCGAGACCCTGTACATCCCCGGCACGGCCGGCGGCGGCGTGCCGCTCGACCTCAAGCGCAACGTGCAGGCCGGCACGCGCACACGCGTGGTCGAGGATCCCAAGGACGCGCAGGCGCAGATCCAGTTCACCGAGACCACCTACCTGCGCAACATCCTCTCGCTGTCGGCCGCCGGACGGGTGCGCGAACTGCAGCTGCTGTACCGCGTCGGTTTCCGCGTGCACGACGGCAAGGGCGGCGAATACCTGCCGGTGACCACCGTGCAGCTCACGCGCGACCTCACCTACAGCGACACCGACGTGCTGGCAAAAGAGGCCGAGGAAGCCAACATCTTCCGCGAGATGCAGTTCGACGTGGTGCAGCAGCTGCTGCGCCGCATGTCGGCGTCCACCCCGCCAAAACCGGTGGTGCAGTAGGCGCCATGCAGGTCCGCGCCGACCAACTCGAGGCGCAGCTCTCCAAGTCCCTCGCGCCCCTGTACGTCGTCCACGGCGACGAGCCGCTGATCGCGCTCGAATCGGCAGACGCGATACGCGCCGCCGCACGCAAGGCCGGCTGCAGCGAACGCGAGCTGTTCATCGCCGAGCGCTACTTCGACTGGAGCGAGCTGCTGAACGCCGGCGCCAGCCAGTCGCTGTTCGGCGAGCGCAAGATCGTCGAACTGCGCCTGCCCACCGGCAAACCCGGCACCGAAGGCGCAGCGGCCATCGAGCGCTACTGCGCCGTGTTGAACCCCGACTGCGTGACCCTGGTGACGCTGCCGCGCTTGGACAAGGCCGGGCAGAATTCCAGGTGGTTCCTCGCGCTGTCGGCCGCCGGCGTGGTGGTCGAGGTCTGGCCGATGGACCGCGCCCGCCTGCCCGAGTGGATCGCCGCGCGCCTGGCACGCGCCAGGCAGCGCGCCGGACCCGAGACCCTGCAGTTCCTGGCCGAGCGCGTCGAGGGCAACCTGCTCGCCGCGCACCAGGAAGTACAGAAGCTCGCCCTGTTGCTGCCGGAGGGCGAACTGCAGCTCGAGGACGTGCAGGCCGCGGTGACCAGCGTCGCGCGCTACGACGTGCAGGGCCTGGTCGAGGCGCTGCTGAGCGGCGACACCGCGCGCTACGCGCGCGTGCTCGAGGGCTTGCGTGGCGAGGGCGAAGCCCCCACCTTCGTGCTGTGGGCGCTGGCCGAGGAGTTGCGCGGCCTGGCGCGCATCCACACCGGGGTGGCCGCCGGCCGCCAGGTGGAGCAGTTGTTCCGCGAGAACCGCGTGTGGCGCAACAAGGAGGCGGCCACGCGCACGGCGCTGCGTCGCCTGGCGCGCCCGGCCGTCGAGGCGGCGCTGACGCACGCCGCGAAGATCGACCGCGTGTCCAAGGGCCTCGCCAAGGGCGATCCCTGGGACGAGTTCCTGATCCTGGGCATGGCGCTGACCCGGCCCGCAACCACGGGCGCCGCGCCCGCGAACCGAACCGGGGCCCGGCCCCGTCCCGCCTATGCACGCTGACAAGGACCTCACCGACTCCGGCATCGCCGCCTACATGCACGGCCTGGGCCGCGCCGCGCGCGCCGCCGCCCGACTGATGGCGCGCGCCGACACCGCCACCAAGAATCGCGCGCTGCGCGCCATGGCCGCCGCGATCCGCGCGCAGTCCGCCGCCCTGGTCGAGGCCAACCGCCTCGACCTCGCCAAGGCGCGCGCGGAAGGCCGCGACGCGGCCTTCGTCGACCGCCTGACGCTGGATGCCGCCGGCATCGAGAAAATGGCGCGCGGCGTCGAGCAGGTCGCCGAGCTGCCCGACCCGATCGGCGTGATCAGCGAGGTGCGCAAGCGCCCCACCGGCATCCAGGTCGGCCGCATGCGCGTGCCGCTCGGCGTGATCGGCATCATCTACGAATCGCGCCCCAACGTGACCGCCGACGCGGCCGGGCTGTGCCTGAAATCCGGCAACGCCTGCATCCTGCGCGGCGGCTCGGAGGCCATCCATTCCAACCGTGCCATCGCGCAGGCCATCGCCGCCGGGCTGGCCGAGGCCGGACTGCCGCACACCGCCGTGCAGGTGGTCGAGACCACCGACCGCGCCGCGGTCGGTGCGCTGATCACCATGCCCGAGTATGTCGACATCATCGTGCCGCGCGGCGGCAAGGAGCTGATCGCGCGCCTGATGCGCGAAGCGAAGATCCCGATGATCAAGCACCTGGACGGCATCTGCCATGTCTACATCGACGACGCGGCCGATCCGGACATGGCGGTGAGGATCGCCGACAACGCCAAGACGCAGCGCTACGGCACCTGCAACACCATGGAGACGCTGCTGGTGGCCGAGGCCATCGCGCCCGCGGTGCTGCCGCGCATCGCCGAGGTCTACCGCGCCAAGGGCGTGGAGATGCGCGGCGACGACGCCGCGCGCCGCCTGGTGCCCGACATGCGGGCGGCCAGCGAAGAGGACTGGCGCACCGAGTACCTGGCGCCCATCGTCGCGGTGCGCGTGGTGCGCGGCCTGGACGAAGCCATCGACCACATCGAGACCTACGGCTCGAAGCACACCGACGCCATCGTCACCGCCAACCAGGCGCACGCCGACCGTTTTCTGCGCGAGGTCGATTCGGCCTCGGTGATGGTCAATGCCTCGACGCGCTTCGCCGACGGCTTCGAGTACGGCCTGGGCGCGGAGATCGGCATCTCCAACGACAAGCTGCACGCGCGCGGGCCGGTCGGCCTCGAGGGCCTGACCTCGCAGAAGTACATCGTGCTCGGCCACGGCGAGGTGCGCGCCTGATGCCGCATCCCCGGCGATGAGCGCCGTCGCGCCGGTCGGCATCCTGGGCGGCAGTTTCGATCCCGTGCATCACGCCCACCTGGCCGTCGCCCGCACGGCACAGGCCGCGCTGGGCCTGGCGCGCATCCTGTGGATCCCCGGCGGCACGCCGCCGCACCGTGCCGCGCCGCTGGCCTCGGCCGCCCAGCGCCAGGCCATGCTCGAGCGCGCGCTGGCCGGCGAGCCGCGCTGGATCGTCGACACGCATGAACTGCACAAGACCACGCCCTGCTACACGGTGGAGACGCTGGCCGCGCTGCGCGCTGATCCGCGCCGGGGCCTGGGCGCCGCAACGCCGCTGGTATTGCTGATCGGCGCCGACCAGTTCGCTCACCTCTCCGCCTGGCATCGCTGGAAGGATCTGCTGGCGCTCGCCCACCTGGCGGTGTTCACGCGTCCGGGCTGGGCGGTCGCCGAGGTCGCCGATGCGGCAGTGCGCGCCGAGTTCGCCGCGCGGCGCGATGCGCCCGACGGCGCCTGGCGCGCGCGCGCCGCCGGCGCCATCGTGCCGGTGGACATGGCTCCGCTGGACATCTCGTCGACGGCGATACGCACGCGCATCGCCGCCGGAGACACGCCGCGCGGGTTGCTACCCGACGCGGTCCTCGACTATATTGCCCGCGAGGGCCTCTACGCCAAAGGAAACTGACCTGGACATCCGCAAGAAGCAACGCGCCGTGGTCGATGCGCTCGAAGACATCAAGGGCCGCGACATCGTCGTTTTCAACACCGAGCGGCTGTCGCCCATCTTCGAACGCGTGGTGATCGCCACCGGCGAATCCTCGCGCCAGGTGAAGTCGCTGGCCGACAACGTCGCGGTCGAACTCAAGAAGCTCGGGTGCAAGGTCTACGGCATCGAGGGTGCCGACACCGGCGAGTGGGTGCTGGTCGACCTGGGCGACATTGTCGTGCACGTCATGCACCCGACCATCCGCGCCTATTACAACCTCGAGGAGATCTGGGGCGGCAAGGAAGTGCGGCTGAAGAAAACCCCGGTGCGCGAGAGCGCCGCCTCGCGCGCGCGCCCCTGACGCGCCGCCCGGGCGCGTTGCCGAGAGAGTCCCGGTGCTGCGCCTGCACATCGTCGCGGTCAGCGGCAGGATGCCCGCCTGGTCCGACGCGGCCTGCGACGAGTACCTCAAACGCCTGCCGCGCACCTGCGAAGCCGCGCTCCACGCGGTGAAGGCCGAGCCGCGCAACGCGGGCCGCGGCGCCGCGCAGATGATGGCCGCCGAGGCGCAGCGCCTGCGCGCCGCCGTGCCGCGCGGCGCGCGCATGGTGGCGCTCGATGAGCGCGGCAAGGACCTGACCACGGCGCAGTTCGCCGAGCGGCTGCGCGGCTGGCTGGATTCCGGTGCGCCCACCGCCTTCCTGATCGGCGGACCGGACGGCCTGGATGGCGGACTCAAACGCGAGTGCGAGACCAGCCTGCGCCTGTCGGCGTTCACGCTGCCGCACGCCCTGGCGCGCGTGCTGCTGGCCGAACAGCTGTACCGTGCGGCCAGCCTGCTCGGCGGCCATCCCTACCATCGGGAGTGAGCATACGCTCACGCTGAAGGCCAGCACAGGTGCAGGGATCGTGGGCCGGCCCGTGTCCCGAGGCGGGCCTCTGCTACACTGCCGCGCCCCATGATCCACGCCACCCATCCGAGCATCTACCTGGCCTCGGCGAGCCCGCGCCGCCGCGAACTGCTGGCGCAGATCGGCGTGCGCCACGAACTGCTGCTGGCCCTGCCCGGCGAAGCCGAGGTCGACGAGACGGTGCTGCCCGGCGAGGCGCCGCTGGCCTACGTCGAGCGCGTCTGCCTGGCCAAGGCGCAGGCCGGCGTGGCGCGCATGCGCGCACGCGGCCTGCCCGAGCGCGCGGTGCTGGCCGCCGACACCACGGTGGCGCTGGGCGCGCAGATCCTCGCCAAGCCCGCGGATCGTCCGGATGCGGCGCGCATGCTGCGCGTGCTCTCCGCCAGCCGGCACCAGGTGCTGACCGCGATCACGTTGTGCCTGGGCGAACGCCGGTCGAGCGCGGTTTCGGTCAGCGAAGTGGTGTTTCGCGCGCTGGACGAGGGCGAGATCGGGCAGTATCTGGATTCGGGCGAGGCCGACGACAAGGCCGGCGCCTACGCCATCCAGGGCCTGGCCGCCCAGTTCGTCGCCGAACTGCACGGCAGCTACTCCGGGGTGATGGGGCTGCCGCTGTACGAGACCGCGCAACTGATGGAACGGATGCTGCGAGATGAATGAAGAGATTCTGATCAACGTGACGCCGCAGGAAACCCGCGTCGCGGTGATGCAGAACGGCGTGGTGCAGGAACTGCTCGTCGAGCGCTCGGCCAGCCGCGGCCTGGTCGGCAACATCTACCGCGGCCGCGTGGCGCGCGTGCTGCCCGGCATGCAGTCGGCGTTCGTCGAGATCGGCCTGGACCGCGCGGCCTTCCTGCACGTCGCCGACATCTGGGAACACCGCAGCAAGGACGGCAACGGCGGCGGCCCCGGCGGCGCGCCGACCAAGCCGATCGAGAAGATCCTCGCCGAAGGCCAGCCGATCACCGTGCAGGTGGTCAAGGATCCGATCGGCACCAAGGGCGCGCGCCTGTCCACGCAGGTCTCGATCGCCGGACGCATGCTGGTGCACCTGCCGCAGGATCCGCACATCGGCGTCTCGCAGCGCATCGGCGACGAGGCCGAGCGCATCGCGCTGCGCGAGCGCCTGCAGCGCATCGTGCCGGAGGAGGAGAAAGGCGGCTTCATCGTGCGCACCATCGCCGAGACCGCCTGCGACGCCGAACTGGCCGCCGACGTCGAATACCTGCGCCACCTGTGGCGCGACATCCGCCAGCGCGCGCTCTCGGCGCCGGCGCCCGCCCCGCTGTACCAGGACCTGTCGCTGGCGCAGCGCGTGCTGCGCGACATGGTGCACGGCGAGACCGCCCGCCTGGTGGTCGATTCGCGCGAGAACTTCCAGAAGCTCGCGCAGTTCGCCGAAGCCTACATGCCGCAGGTGCGCGGCCGGCTCGAGCACTACACGGGCGAGCGGCCGCTGTTCGACCTGTACAACGTCGAGGCCGAGATCGAGAAGGCGCTGGCGCGGCGCGTCGAGCTCAAATCGGGCGGCTACCTGATCATCGACCAGACCGAGGCGATGACCACGGTGGACGTCAACACCGGCGGCTTCGTCGGCACGCGCAGCCTCGACGACACCATCTTCAAGACCAACCTCGAGGCCGCGCAGGCCATCGCCCGCCAGCTGCGCCTGCGCAACCTCGGCGGCATCATCGTCATCGACTTCATCGACATGGACACCGAGGAACACCGCGCGGCCGTGCTCGAGGAGTTCAGAAAGGCGCTGGCGCGCGACCGCACGCGCATGACCGTCAACGGCTTCACGCAGCTCGGCCTGGTCGAGATGACCCGGAAGCGGACGCGCGAGTCGCTCGCCCACGTGCTGTGCGAGCCCTGCCCGGTGTGCGCGGGGCGCGGGGAACTCAAGACCGCGCAGACCGTCTGCTACGAGATCCTGCGCGAGATCCTGCGCGAAGCGCGCGCCTTCAACGCGCGCGAGTTCCGCGTGGTCGCCGCGCAGGCGGTGGTCGACCTGTTCCTCGACGAGGAGTCCGGTTCGGTGGCCATGCTCTCGGATTTCATCGGCAAGCCGATCTCGATGCACGTCGAGACCAGCTACACGCAGGAGCAGTTCGACATCGTTTTGATGTGACGGGGAACCGCATATGAAAGACCTGGTCTTCCAGCCGGCCAAGAAACTGGCCCGCCTGATCCGCACCGGCAAGCTCTCGGCCAGCGAGGTGATGCGCGCGCACATTGCGCAGATCGAGCGCGTCAACCCGCAGGTCAACGCCCTGGTCACCTTCCTGCCCGAGCGCGGGCTGCGGGCCGCCAGGGCGCTGGACGCCCGGCTGGCGCGCGCGCGCGGCAAGGCCGGCGCCGCGCTGCCGCCGCTGGCCGGGCTGCCCATCGCCTACAAGGACCTGGTGCCGACCCGCGGCATACGCACCACCTGGGGCTCGCCGGTGTACCGCGACCACCTGCCCGAGCAGGATCACGCCCTGGTCGAACGGCTGACCGCCGCCGGCGCGATCACCATCGGCAAGACCAACACCCCGGAATTCGGCGCCGGCTCGCAAACCTTCAACGCCGTGTTCGGCGCCACCCGCAACCCCTGGGACCTGAGCAAGACCTGCGGCGGCTCCTCGGGCGGGGGCGCGGTGGCCGCGGCCTGCGGCATGCTGCCCTTCGCCGACGGCTCGGACCTCGCCGCCAGCCTGCGCAATCCCGGCAACTACTGCAACGTGGTGGGCTTCCGGCCCACGCCGGGGCGCGTGCCGGCGTGGCCCAACGCCAACGCCTGGGACACGCAATCCGTGCTCGGCCCGATGGCGCGCTCGGTCGAGGACGCGGCCTTCCTGTTCGCCGCCATGGCCGGCCCGGACCCGCGCGCGCCGGTGAGCATCGACGAACCCGGCCGGGTGTTCGCGCGGCCGCTGGCGCGCGATTTCCGCAAGCTGCGCGTGGCCTTCACGCGCGACTTCGGCGGCCTGCCGATGGATCCGCGCGTGCTCGAAGTCATCGACGCGCAGCGCAAGGTGCTGCAGTCCCTGGGCTGCGTGGTCGAGGACGCCTGCCCGGACTTCAGCGGCGCCACCGAGGCCTTCGAGACCATCCGCGCGGTGTCGTTCGCCGCCAGGTATGCGCCGCTGCTGAAGACGCAGCGCCACCTGCTCAAGGACACGGTGATCTGGAACATCGAGCAGGGCCTGCGCGTGACCGGCGAACAATACGGGCGCGCCGAGGTCCTGCGCACCCAGCTGTTCCACCGCATGCGCGAGTTCCTGTCGCGCTACGCATTCCTGATCGGTCCGGTGAACCAGCTGCCGCCGTTCCCGGTCGACACCGACTACCCGCGCCAGATCGCCGGCGTGAAGATGGGCAACTACCTCGACTGGATGAAGAGCTGCTATTACGTGACCATCACCAGCCATCCGGCCATCTCGGTGCCGGCCGGCTTCACGCGCGACGCGGCGCCGCTGCCGGTGGGCCTGCAGATCGTCGGCCGCCATCGCGACGACTTCGGCGTGCTGCAGATGGCACATGCGTTCGAGCAGGCGACAGGCATCGGCCGGCAGCGTCCGCCGGTCGCGCTCTGAGGACGCCGGCGCTTGGCGCGCGAGCGCAAACTCGGGCCGGGCGAACGCGAGGCGGCGCTGCTCGCGGCCGCGCGGCGCGAACTGCGGGCCGGCGCGGCGCAGCCTGCCGAACGCGCCATCGCGCCGCCCGCAGCACGCCCGCAGCACCGCCCGCAGTACAGTCCGCGGCGCAGTCCACGGTGCCCGGCGCCGGCGCGCGGACCGAAGGCGGGCTGTCCCCGGAAGCGGCGCAACGCATCGCCCTGCTGATGGCGCAGGCCGCAGAGGAAAAGCAGCGGCGCAGGAAGCGCCTGCGCACCTGGACCCTGCACCTGCCGGCCGCCGTGCTGGTGACGGCCATCGCCTGGGTGCTGTGGCTGCTGATCGGACTGCTGGAACGAACCAAGATCTAGAACCCTGGAGTCACCACACATGAAAGCCGTCGGCTACACCCGCAACCTGCCCGTCACCGATCCCGCCTGCCTGGTCGACCTCGAACTGCCCGCGCCGGTGCCCGGCCCGCGCGACCTGCTGGTCGAGGTGCGTGCGGTCTCGGTCAACCCGGTCGACACCAAGCAGCGCGCCAAGGCGCCGCCGCCGGCGGGCCAGGCGCGCGTGCTGGGCTTCGACGCCGCCGGGGTGGTAAAGGCGGTCGGCGCGCAGGTCACGCTGTTCAAGCCCGGCGACGAGGTCTACTACGCGGGCGACCGCAGCCGGCCCGGCAGCAACGCCGAACTGCACGCCGTGGACGAGCGCATCGTCGCGCTCAAGCCGCGGAGCCTGTCCTTCGCGCAGGCCGCGGCCCTGCCGCTGACCTCGATCACGGCCTGGGAGCTGCTGTTCGACCGCTTCTGCGCGCCGCGCCAGGGCGGCGCCGGACAGGCGATCCTGGTGATCGGCGGGGCGGGCGGCGTGGGCTCGATGCTGGTCCAGTTCGCGCGCCGGCTCACGGCGCTCACCGTCATCGCCACCGCCTCGCGGCCCGAGAGCGCGCAATGGTGCGCCGACCTGGGGGCGCACCACGTGGTCGACTACCGCAAGGGCCTGCCGGCCGAGCTGAAGCGCGTCGGCATTCCCGAGGTCGAGTACATCGCCAGCCTGACGCAGACCGCGCAGCACTACCCGCACGTGATCGAGATGATCCGGCCGCAGGGCAAGTTCGGCCTGATCGACGAACTGCCCTCGCTCGACGCCATGCCGCTCAAGCAGAAGTGCGTGTCGCTGCACTGGGAGGCGATGTTCACGCGCCCGATGTTCGACACCCCGGACATGATCGAGCAGCACCGGCTGCTGGCCGAGGTGGCCGCGCGCATCGACGACGGCACGCTGCGCGGCACCCAGACCCAGCACTACGGGAAGATCAACGCGCAGAACCTGGCGCGCGCGCACGCCCTGGTGGAGAGCGGCACCTCGATCGGCAAGGTGGTGCTGGAAGGATTCTGAGCCCGCAGCGCCCATCTTCCGATGGCAGTATTTCGACCGGGATACCGCGCCCGGCGAGGGGTTTTGCCAAAAAGTGGCAGCATTGCCGGGCGCTCAGGGCGCGTGAAGGTCCTCGACCCAGGCGACGCCCGCCGCGGCTACTTCGCCTTGGGCAGGCGGCCCATCAGGTAGAACTCGTCGTTGGGCCGCATGCTGGTCAGGTTGGCCATGCGGTTGGACAGCGCGAAGAACGCCGCGATGGCGCCGATGTCCCAGATGTCCTCGTCGCTGAAGCCGTGTGCGCGCAGTTCCTCCAGGTCGGCGTCGGCGACCGTCGCGGCATCCAGCGCCACCTGCATGGCGAAGTCGAGCATGGCGCGCTGGCGCGGCGTGAGGTCGGCCTTGCGGTAGTTGATCGCCACCTGGTCGGCGATCAGCGGGTTCTTCGCGCGTATGCGCAGGATGGCGCCGTGCGCGATCACGCAGTACTGGCATTCGTTGGCGCCGCTGGTGGCCACCACGATCATCTCGCGTTCGGCCTTGCTCAGGCCGCTGTCCTTCTCCATCAGCGCGTCGTGGTAGGCGAAGAAGGCGCGAAACTCGGCCGGCCGGTGCGCCAGCACGGTGAACACGTTGGGGATAAATCCGGATTTCTCCTGCACCTCGACCAGTCGGGTACGGATGTCCTCGGGCATGTCCTCCAGGCGGGGGACGGGGAAGCGGCTGATCGGCGTTGCGCTCATATTCGGTTTCCGGTGGAATAATCTGGGATCGCAAGCGTATTCTACGTGTCGGTTGTCCGACCCGAGCAGTCCTACCCAAGCCCCCGAGGAGATCATGCTAGACCAAGTTCAGAATCCCCTGGATGACGAGCATTTCCAGAGCTTCGTCCCCGAAGTGAAGCTCAACCGCCGCGGCTTCATCGCCGGCGCGATCGCCGCCGGCTTCGCGGTCACCGCCGCGCCGGTCATGGCACAGGCCATCAAGACGCCGATGGACGGACTGGAGGGCGGCGACATCGAGATCAACTCCTCGTTCGGTTCCTTCCCGGCCTATTACGCCGTGCCCAAGGCCGGCGGCAAGCGCCCGATCGTGCTGGTGGTGCCGGAGATCTGGGGCCTGCACGAGTACGTGAAGGACACCTGCCGGCGGCTGGCCAAGGCCGGCTACTTCGCCATCGCCAACGAACCCTACTCGCGCATCGGCGAACTCTGGAAGATGACCGAGATCAAGCAGGTGCTGGCCTCGGCCAACAAGCTGACCGACGACCAGGCCTTCCTCGACAACGACGCGACGCTGGACTGGGCCGCCAAGCACAAGCGCGGCAACGGCGCCAGGATCGGCATCACCGGCTTCTGCCGCGGCGGTCGCATGGTTTGGATGTACAGCGCCTACTCCAAGCGCATCAAGGCCGGCGTGGCCTGGTACGGCGGCCTCAACCCCACCCCGCCCGCGCAGCCCAACACCCCGCTGGACATCGCCGACCAGCTGAAGGCGCCGATCCTCGGTCTGTACGGCGGCGCCGATGCCGGCATCCCGCAGGTCATGGTGGACCGCATGCGCGCCGCCCTGCTGGCCTTCGGCAAGGAGAAGGAGTCGATGATCCACGTCTACGAAGGCATGCCGCACGCCTTCCACGCGGATTACCGCCCGAGCTACCGCAAGGATGCCGCGGACGACGGCTGGAAGCGGATGCTGGCCTGGTTCAAGAAGCATGGCGTTGCGTAGCGCGTAGCGCTGCGCGCCACGCGATCAAGCTTCGGAGAGGGGGGCTTGCGCCCCCCTCAGACCCCCCCGGTCGCCCGGTTGGCGACGGGAGGAACACCGAGGCAAATGCAAAAAGGGGCTGCGGCCCCTTTTGCTTTTCAGGGCGCCGGCAGGCGGCCCAGCGGTTTGCCGTCGCGCGAGAGCACGATCAGGTCGCCCATGCCCACGCCCTGTCCGCCCTGCGCCGTGATGTTGACCTGATGCGTGACCAGCACCAGCACTTCGCCGCGCTTCACGCCGGCGATCAGCTTGCGCGTCGCGGCGCTTTGCGCGACTTCGCTGCCGCGATCGTCGAAGAAGGAATTCAGCGCCGGTTCCGGCGTCTGCCGCCCGAAGGCCTCGGTCGCGGTGTCGATGCAGCGGCACCATTGCGAACTCAGCACCCGCGCCGGCGCGATGCCGCGCGCCTGGAAGGCCACGCCCAGGCGGCGCGCCTGCGCGCGACCCTGTTCGGAAAGGTTGCGCTGCGTGCTGCAGTCGCCGATGCGAAAGCCCGGCGGGTCGCCGACCCCGGGCACGGTCTGCGCATGCCGCACCATCACCGCGACCCCGCCCTGGGCAACGCGCTTCCACAGCGCCTCGTCGGCCGCCGCGGACGCGGCAGAAAAGAAAAAGGCCGACAGCGCGAGGCTGCCGGCCTTCAGTGCGGCGATCACGCGTTCAGTCCGCGTACACGCCCGCCTTCTTGATCAGCGGCGCCCACTTCTCGATCTCCGCCTTGAGGTGGTTGCGGTGCGCGGCCGGCGTGGCCTTGTCCTGCGCGATCGGATCGGTGCCCAGGTCGTTGAAGCGCTGCTTCACGGTGGGATCCTTGAGCGATTCCTGCAGTGCGGCGACCAGCTTGTCGACCACCGGCTTGGGCGTGCCCTTGGGCGCGTAGAAGGCGTGCCAGACGCCGACCTCGAAGCCCTTCAGGCCCTGCTCGTCCAGGGTGGGGATGTCCTTCAGCGAGGGCACGCGCACCTTCGAGGTCACGCCATAGGCCTTGACCTTGCCGGCGCGGATCTGGCCCGTGGTGTTGGTGGTCTGGTCGCACATGAAGTCCACCTGCCCGCCGATCAGGTCGTTCATGGCCGGACCGGTGCCCTTGTAGGGGATGGTGGTGAGATCGGTCTCGATCGCGCTCATGAACAGCATGCCGCACAGGTGCGAGGCCGAGCCAATGCCGGCGTTGGCATAGGACACCTTCGACTTGTTGGCCTTCACGTAGGCCAGCAGTTCCTTGAAGTCCTTGGCCGGAAAGCCGGGCTTGGCCACCAGGGTCATGGGCACGTCGTTGATCAGGCCGATGTGCTCGAAGCTCTCCAGGGGGCTGAAGCGCAGCGTGCGGTACAGCGAAGGCGCCGTCGACATGCCGATATGGTGCAGAAGTATGGTGTAGCCGTCCGGATTGGCCTTGGCGGTGTACTCCGCGGCGACCGTGCCGCCGGCACCGGGCCGGTTCTCGACGATCAACTGCCCGCCCAGCGGCTTGGCCATGGCCTGTGCCATGACGCGCGCCACCGTGTCGGTGGGGCCGCCGGCGGCGAAAGGCACGACGATGCTGACCGCCTTGCTGGGGTACTGCTGGGCTTGCGCCAGCGGCGAAGCGAAGATTGCAGCCAGTACCGCGCCGCGCAGGATGTTTCGGATCATTGCCTTGCTCCTCGATTGACAACCGTGTGCATGCGCCGCCGGCGGGCGGCGACGCGCGTAATCCCTGAATTTCTTGTTGTTATGTGGACCTGAAGTTGGCGTGCCCGAGACGATTCGAACGTCCGACCCCTGCCTTCGGAGGGCAGTACTCTATCCAGCTGAGCTACGGGCGCCCTGCGGCCGGAAGGCCGCGACCGCGATCCCGTCCGGCATGTTGCTGTCCGGGCGGGCGCGAAGAATAGCCGTTTTCACCCTCGCCGTCCACGCCGGGCGATTCCTCCCGGCCGACTTTCGCGCTAAAATCATGGCTTTGCCAGACCCGCCCGGTCGCGCCGCGTGCGCGGTCGGTGCGTTCGAACCCCAAGTTCAAAGGAAGCCTGCATGAGCGCAGCCGCAGAACACGACGAGCATTCCTCCTTCATCAAGACCCCGCAGCAGCTCATTACGGTGGTCGTGCTGGCCTTCCTGATCCCCATCATCGGCATCCTGCTGCTGATCACGCTGGTGATGGGCGGCAAATCCCCCGATCCGCGCGCGCTCGAACCCGATGCGGTGGCGGCGCGCATACAACCGGTGGGCAAAGTCGAGCTGGGCGCCGGCGGCGCGGCCGCGGCCGGTCCGCGCGCCCCCGAGGAACTGGTCAAGAGCGCCTGTCTGGCCTGTCATGCGGCCGGTGTGGCCGGCGCGCCCAAGCTCGGCGACAAGGCCGCCTGGGCGCCGCGCATCAAGACCGGCGCCGAAGCCATGCTGAAGACCCTGCTCGCCGGCAAGGGCGCCATGCCGCCCAAGGGTGGCGCGGCCGGCGCCAGCGATTACGAACTGGCCCGCGCGGTGGTCTACATGGCCAACCAGTCCGGCGGCGCGCTGAAGGAACCGGCCGCGCCCAAGGGCGCCGCGGCGCCCGCCGCTGCGGCCCCCGCAACCGCAACCACGACCGCGGGCGCCGCGGTCGACGGCAAGAAGGTGTACGAGGGCGCCTGCGTGGCCTGCCATGCCAGCGGCGTGGCCAACGCGCCCAAGTTCGGCGACAAGGCCGCCTGGGGACCGCGCATCAAGACCGGCACCGAGGCCATGGTGAAGACGGTCATGACCGGCAAGGGCGCCATGCCCCCCAAGGGCGGCAACGCCGCGCTGACGGACGCCGAGATCAAGGCCGCCGTCGAGTACATGGTCGCCGCCGCGAAGTAAGCGGGCGACCCCACAAGCGCGGCAGCGGGGCGGGATCCTCCCGCCCCTTTTCATCTCCGGACCGGCAAACCCCCATGCAGTTCCTCTTCGTCATCGATCCGCTGGGTACGCTGAAGGCCTACAAGGACTCGACCGTGGCGATGATGCGCGAGTCGCAGCGCCGCGGCCACCAGGTCTGGGTCTGCGAGCAGACGTCGATCGCACACCATCGCGGCAGCGTGTCCTGCGAAGCGCAACGTATCGCGCTGACCGAGGACGACGAGGACTGGCTGCGCCGCCACGAGCAGGCGCAGCGCGCGCTGACCTCCTTCGATGCGGTGGTGATGCGCAAGGATCCGCCCTTCGACCTGGAGTACGTGACCAGCACCTGGCTGCTGTCGGCCGCCGAGCGCGACGGCGCCTGCATCGTCAACTCGCCCTCGGCGGTGCGCGACCACAACGAGAAGATCGCGATCCTCGAGTTCCCGCAGTTCAACGCACCGACCCTGGTGACGCGCGACGCCGAGCGGGTGCACGCCTTCATCGACGAGCACGGCGACGCGGTGGTCAAGCGCCTGGACACCATGGGCGGCGAGAACATCTTCCGCGTGCGCGCCGACGACCTGAACCGCAACGCCATCATCGAGATCATGCTGCAGGGCGGCGCGCGCAGCCTGATGATCCAGCGCTTCATCCCCGAGATCGCCGAAGGCGACAAGCGCATCCTGCTGATCGGCGGTCAGGTGGTGCCCTATCCGCTGGCGCGCATTCCCAAGGCCGGCGAGGCGCGCGGCAACCTTGCCGCCGGCGGCCGCGGCGAGGCGCGCGAGCTGTCGCAACGCGATCGCGAGATCGCCGCCACCATCGCGCCGCTGGTCGCGCAGCGCGGCCTGCTGCTGGTGGGCCTGGACGTGATCGGCGACTGGCTGACCGAGGTCAACGTCACCAGCCCGACCTGCTTTCGCGAAATCATGGACCAGACCGGCTACGACGTGGCCGCGCTGTTCGTCGACGGACTGGAGCGCGCCGCGGCCGAACGTGCCGCGCAGGCCCGCGCCTGACCCGCATGGCCGGCATCCTGCTCATCACCCACGGGCGCTACGGCGAAGACCTGCTGGTGTCCGCCAGCCACGTGCTCGGACGGCCGCTGGAGCATGCCGCGCACATGGCGATCAGCACGCAGGACGATCCGGACGCCGCGCTGATCCGCGCGCGCGAACTGCTGCACTCGGTCGACGACGGCGGCGGCGTGCTGGTGATGACCGACATCTACGGCGCCACGCCCTGCAACATCGCCTCGCGCCTGCTCGCCGAGGGCAGGGTCGAGGGCGTGTCGGGCGTCTCGCTGCCCATGCTGGTGCGCGCGCTGGCCTACCGCGCCGCACCGCTGGCGACGGTGCGCGACAAGGCCGTGTCCGGCGGCACCGAGGGCGTGGTGCACATCAACAGCGACCCCTGCCGTGCCCAGCGCTGAACTCGCCATCGTCAACAAGCTGGGCCTGCACGCGCGCGCCTCGGCCAAACTCACCCAGCTCGCCAGCCGTTTCAAGAGCGAGATCTGGCTGACGCGCAACGGCCGGCGGGTCAACGCCAAGAGCATCATGGGCGTGATGATGCTGGCCGCCGGCATGGGCTCGGTCGTCACCCTGGAGACCGAAGGCGAGGATGCCGAGCAGGCGCTCGAGGCGCTGCGCGCGCTGGTGGCCGACAAGTTCGGCGAGGGCGAGTAGCGCCATGCCGCACGACCGGGGGCGCGCGCCATGAACTTCGTGTTGCACGGCCACAGCGTTTCCGGCGGCATCACCATCGGCCACGCGCACCTGGTGTCGAGCGCGCGGCTGGAGGTGGCGCACTACGAGATCCCCGACGCCTCGGTCGAGGCCGAGATCGCGCGCTTCGACGCCGCCGTGAGCCTGGTGCGCGGCGAGCTGGTCGAGCTGAGCCGTCAGATCCCGGCCGATGCGCCGGCCGAGTTCGGCGCCTTCGTCGACCTGCACGCGATGATCCTCAACGACTCCTCGCTGGCCGAGGTGCCGCGCAAGCTGATCCGCGACGAACGCTGCAACGCCGAATGGGCGCTGATCCGACAGATGGAGGGCCTGGTGGCGCAGTTCGATGCCATCGACGACGCCTACCTCAAGGAACGCAAGGCCGACATCCAGCAGGTGGTCGAGCGCGTGCTGAAGGCCCTGCTCGGCAAGCCCGGCACGGTGGCGCCCGACCTGTCCGGCGAAACGCAGCTGATCGTGGTGGCGCACGACCTGTCGCCGGCCGACATGATCCTGTTCAAGCAGCACCGCTTCGGCGGCTTCGTCACCGATGTCGGCGGCGTGACCTCGCACACGGCGATCCTGGCGCGCAGCCTGGGCATTCCGGCCATCGTCGGCCTGCACCACGCGCGCCAGATGATCCGCGAGAACGACCTGCTGATCGTCGATGGCCTGCAGGGCGTGCTGATCGTCGACCCGGACGCCTCGGTGCTCGCCGAGTACCAGCTCAAGCAGTCGCAGTTCGACCTCGAAAAGAAAAAGCTCAGGCGCCTGAAGAGCACGCCGGCGGCCACGCTGGACGGCACGCCGATCGAGCTGTTCGCCAATATCGAGCTGCCGCAGGACATGGCTGCGGTGCTCGAGGCCGGCGCCCAGGGGGTGGGGCTGTTCCGCACCGAGTTCCTGTTCCTCAACCGCAAGACCCTGCCCTCCGAGGAGGAGCAGTTCGAGGCCTACCGCGAGGTGGCGCGCGATGGACGGCAAGCCGGTCACCATCCGCACCCTGGACATCGGCGCTGACAAGGCGCTGCAGGGCGAGGTGCAGAGCATGCCCAACCCGGCGCTGGGCCTGCGCGCGATCCGCTATTGCCTGGCCGAGCCGAAGATGTTCCAGGAGCAGCTGCGCGCCATCCTGCGCGCCTCGCACTTCGGGCGCATCCGGCTGCTGATCCCCATGCTCGCGCACGCGCACGAGATCGACCAGACCCTGGCGATGATCGCGCAGGCCAAGGCCGCGCTGGACGCCGCCGGCCAGCCCTACGACAAGGCCCTGCCGGTGGGCGGCATGATCGAGATTCCGGCGGCGGCGCTGGCGCTGCCCATGTTCATGCGCAGGCTGGACTTCCTCTCGCTGGGCACCAACGACCTGATCCAGTACACGCTGGCGATCGACCGCACCGACGACGCCGTGGCCCACCTCTACGACCCGCTGCATCCGGCGGTGCTGCAGCTGGTCGGCCAGAGCATCGCGCGCGCGCAGCGCGCCGGCGTGCCGGTGGCCGTGTGCGGCGAGATGGCGGGCGACCCGCAGCTCACGCGCCTGCTGCTGGGCATGGGCCTGACCAATTTCTCCATGCACCCTTCGCAGCTGCTGCAGGTCAAGGAACGCGTGCTGAAGACCAGCCTGGCCGACGCGCGCCCGATCGCGGCGCGCGTGCTGCGCTCCACCGATGCCCGGCGCACGCGCGAGATCCTGCAGAAACTCAACGCATGAACCGGGAGCAACGATGAGCGGTCCGCTGGCCGGCGTGCGCGTCCTCGACCTCACCTCGGTGGTGATGGGCCCCTACGCCACGCAGATCCTCGCCGACTACGGCGCCGACGTGCTCAAGGTGGAATCGGCCGAGGGCGACGTGATGCGACAGGCCGGGCCGATGCGCAATCCCGGCATGGGCCACGCGTTCCTGTCCACCAACCGCAACAAGCGCTCCATGGTGCTGGACCTCAAGCACCCGGACGGACTGGCGGCGGCGCTGGCGCTGGCGCGCACCGCCGACGTGCTGATCTACAACATCCGGCCGGCGGCCATGGCGCGCCTGAAACTGGCCTACGAGGACGTGCTGCGGGTCAACCCGAGGATCATCTACGTCGGCGCCTTCGGCTACAGCCAGGAGGGCCCCTACGCGGCCTGGCCGGCCTACGACGACCTGATCCAGGCGCGCGCCGGCGTGCCCTGGCTGATGCAGAAGTCCGGCGCCGGTGAGCCGCGCTACGTGCCCTCGACCTACGCCGACCGCACCGTCGGCCTGCACGTGGCCAACGCGGTGAGCGCCGCGCTGTACGCGCGCGAGAAGACCGGCAGCGGCCAGCGCGTCGACGTGCCCATGTTCGAGAGCATGCTGCAGACGCTGCTCGGCGAGCACCTGTCGGGCCGCACCTACGTGCCGGCGCTGCCCGGCGAAGGCTACGCGCGCGCCCTGTCGCGCGACCGCAAGCCCTATCGCACCAGCGACGGCTGGGTCTGCGTGCTGGTCTACAACGACAAGCAGTGGCGCAACTTCTTCACGCTGATCGGCAAGCCGGAGATGTTCGAGGCCGACGCGCGCTTTTCCTCGCAGACCGCGCGCATCGCCAACATCGACGCCGTCTATGCCTGGCTGGGCGAGCAGATGGCCGCGCGCAGCACGGCCGAATGGCTGGCCGGCTTCGAGCAGTACGACATCCCGGCCGCGCCGATGAACTCGCTGGCCGACGTGTTCGCCGATCCGCACCTGGCGGCGATCGGCTATTTCACGCAGGTCGAGCACCCCAGCGAAGGGCCCATCGTCACGCTCAAGGTGCCTCGGACTGGTCCGCGACGCAACCTGAGTACCGCCACCACGCGCCCACGCTGGGCCAGCACACGCGCGAGCTGCTGCGCGAAGCCGGCTTCGACGATGCGCAGATCGACGCGCTGCTCGCCTCGGGCGCGGCGCGCGCACCCCAGGAGAAGGACGCATGAACGACGTCGTCGCGCTCAACCCCGCCACCACCACGATACGGCTGCACGCCGGCGACAACGTGGTGGTCGCCCGTGTCGACCTGCCGCAGGGCGCCCGCGGTGGCCGAGGAAGGCCTCACCTGCCTGAACCGCATCCCGGCCGGCCACAAGGTGGCCGCGCGCGCCATCGCCAGGGGCGAACCCATCCTCAAGTACAGCACGGTGATCGGTTTCGCCTCCAACGACATCGCGCCGGGCACCCTGCTGCACCGACTGAACATGGAGTTCCGCGAGTTCGACCGCGACTATGCCCACGCGCAGTTCTACGTGCCCACCCCGGTGCTGCCCGAGGACGGGCAGGCGCGCTTCATGGGCATCGTGCGCGCCGACGGCCGCGTCGCCACGCGCAACTACATCGGCATCGTCTCGACGGTGAACTGCTCGGCCACGGTGGTGCACCGCATCGCCGACTGGTTCACTCCGGAGCGCCTGGCGCAGTATCCCAACATCGACGGCGTGGCCGCCTTCACGCATTCCACCGGCTGCGGCATGGAGCTGTCGGGCGAACCGATGGACCTGCTGCGCCGCACCCTGGCCGGCTACATCCGCCACGCCAACCTCGCCGCCGTGCTGGTGGTCGGCCTGGGCTGCGAGAGGAACCAGATCAACACCCTGTTCCAGGCCGAGAAGCTGACCGCCGGGACCCGACTCAAGACCTTCGTCATGCAGGAAGACGGCGGCACGAGGAAGACCATCGAGGCCGGCGTGGCCGCGGTGCAGGAGCTGCTGGCCGAGGCCAACGACGTGAAGCGCGTGCCCTGCAGCGCCAGCCACATCAGCGTGGGCCTGCAGTGCGGCGGTTCGGATTCCTTCTCCTCGATCACCGCCAATCCGGCGCTGGGCGCGGCCATGGACATCCTGGTGCGCCACGGCGGCACGGCGATCCTGTCGGAAACTCCCGAGATCTACGGTGTGGAGCACACGCTGACGCGGCGCGCGGTCTCGCGCGAGGTCGGCGAGAAGCTGATCGAGCGCATCCGCTGGTGGAAGGACGTCTACGCCGTGGGCCGCGACGTGCAGATCAACGGCGTGGTCAGCCCGGGCAACCAGGCCGGCGGCCTGGCCAACATCCTGGAGAAGTCGCTGGGTTCGGCCATGAAGGGCGGCAGCACCGGGCTGATGGAGGTCTACAAGTACGCCGAACTGGTGAAGCAGAAGGGCTTCGTGTTCATGGACACGCCGGGCTACGACCCGGTCTCGGCCACCGGGCAGATCGCCGGCGGCGCCAACGTGGTGTGCTTCACCACCGGGCGCGGCTCGGCCTTCGGCTGCAAGCCCGCGCCCTCGATCAAGCTGGCCACCAACACGCCCATGTATACACGGCTCGAAGAGGACATGGACATCAACTGCGGCGAGATCCTCGACGGCACCGCCACCATGCAGCAGATGGGGCAGAAGATCTTCGAACTGATCCTGCGCACGGCCTCCGGCGAGAAGACCAGGAGCGAACTGTTCAACCTCGGCGACCACGAGTTCGTGCCCTGGCAGATCGGCATCACCGGCTAGCGGCAGTGCCGGACCGGCTTCCTTGACAGTGGCCGGGGGGCCGGGTAACTTCAGCAACGATCCACGCGCCGATTTGAGGTTCAGCTTGCGGGCGCGCAATAAATACCGCTAAAGAGACGGCAACCCGTTCTCGCGCAAGCTGAACGGGTTTCGTTTTTCAGGACTCCGCTTACTTGAACGCACCGCTGCTCGCGTCCGCTTCGGTCGGCACCGTCACCCCGCAGAAAGCCGTGTTCGACGCGCCGCTCGCACTCAAGGGCGGCGCGGTCCTGCCTCGTTCGAGCTCGCCTACGAAACCTACGGTGAACTGAACGCGGCGCGCTCCAACGCCGTGCTGGTGCCGCACGCGCTGAACGCCTCGCACCACGTGGCCGGCACCTACGCCGGGCAGCCGGACAACCTCGGCTGGTGGGACAACATGGTCGGCCCCGGCAAGCCGCTCGACACGCGGCGCTTCTTCGTCATCGGCGTGAACAACCTGGGCGGCTGCCACGGCTCCAGCGGCCCGATCACCACCAACCCCGCCACCGGCAAACCCTGGGGCGGCGATTTCCCGGTGGTCACGGTCGAGGACTGGGTGGCCGCGCAGGCGCGCCTGGCCGACCGCCTGGGCATCGAACGCTTCGCCGCGGTGATGGGCGGGTCGCTGGGCGCCATGCAGGCGCTGCAGTGGACGCTGTCCTTCCCCGAGCGCGTGCGCCATGCGCTGGTGATCGCCGCCACACCGACGCTGACGGCGCAGAACATCGCCTTCAACGAGGTCGCGCGCCAGGCCATCGTCACCGATCCGGACTTCCACGACGGCCACTACTACGAGCGCGGCGTGCTGCCGCGCCGCGGACTGCGCCTGGCGCGCATGATCGGCCACATCACCTACCTGTCCGACGACGCGATGATGGAGAAGTTCGGCCGCGTCCTGCGCCGCGGCCGGCCCGGCTACGACTTCGACATCGACTTCGAGGTCGAGTCCTACCTGCGCTACCAGGGCGACAAGTTCGCCGGCTACTTCGACGCCAACACCTACCTGCGCATCACCAAGGCGCTCGACTACTTCGACCCGGCGGCCGACTTCGGCGGCGACCTGTCGGCGGCGCTGGCGCGCGCGCGGGCGAATTTCCTGGTGATCTCATTCACCTCCGACTGGCGCTTCGCGCCCTCGCGCTCGCGCGAGATCGTGCGCGCGCTGCTCGACAACCGGCGCGTGGTGTCCTACCTGGAGCTCGACGCGCCGCACGGACACGACGCCTTCCTGATGGAGGACGCGCGCTACATGGCGGCGGTGCGCGCCTACTTCGAGAACATCGCGCCATGACCGACGCCGACAAGATCCTGCTGGCCAGCCGCCCCGACCTGGCGACCATCGTGCCGTGGATCGCGCCCGGCGCGCGCGCGTGCTCGACCTGGGCTGCGGCGACGGCGCGCTGCTCGCCTACCTGTGGAAGGAGCGCGACGCGCACGGCTACGGCGTGGAGATCGACGACGCCAAGGTGACGGCCTGCGTGAAGAACGACGTCAACGTGCTGCAGATGAACCTGGAGAGCGGGCTGTCGCTGTTCGGCGACGGCTCTTTCGACTGCGTGATCCTGTCGCAGACCCTGCAGGCGGTGCGCCACACCGAGGACATCCTGCGCGAGATGTTGCGCGTGGGCCGCGAGGCCATCGTCAGCTTCCCGAACTTCGGCCACTGGAGCGCGCGCCTGCAGGTGGCGTTCGGCGGCCGCATGCCGGTCTCGCGCAGCCTGCCCTACGAGTGGTACGACACGCCCAACGTGCACCTGTGCACGATCAGCGACTTCGAGAACCTGGCGCGCCGGATCGGGTTGCGCATCCGCGAGCGCGTGGTGCTGCACGAAGGCGCGACGGTGGGCGTGCTGCCCAACCTGCGCGGCAGCCTGGCGGTGTACCGCATGTCGGCGGGCTGAGCGGTCGCGCCGGCGGAACCGCCGCCATCACCTCTGCAATCGCGCCCGCGATTACTGCCATTTTTAGAGTAAACCCCACGCCTGCAGCCGTATTCCAGGGTAATTACTGCCATCACCCGGGCGCGGTCCCGGGTGCGGCGGACGCCGCGGAGGTGTCCAGCGCGTCGATGCGCGCACGCATCCACCACAGCATCAGCACGCCGGGCAGGGCGATCACGAAGGTGATGAAGAAGAACACGATCCAGCCCAGCTCCGCGGCCAGCACCCCGGCCGCCGGACCGACGTAGACGCGGCCCACGGCGGCCAGCGCCGAGAGCAGGGCGAACTGCGTGGCCGAGAAGCGCTTGTCGCACAGGGCCATCAGCAGCGCGACGAAGGCCGCGGTGCCCATGCCGCCGCACAGGTTCTCGGCAAAGATCGCCGCCACCATCAGAGCGTAGTTCTTGCCGGCCACCGCGATCGCCATGAAGCCGAGGTTGGTCACCGCCTGCAGCACGCCGAACACCATCAGCGCGCGCCACAGCCGCAGCCTGGCCATCAGCGCGCCGCCGGCCAGCGCGCCGAAAATGGTGGCCACCAGGCCCAGGCCCTTGTTGATGGCGCCCACGTCGGTGGCGGAGAAGCCGGCGCCGCGGATCAGGAACGCGGTCGACAGGCTGCCCGCGAAGGCGTCGCCCAGCTTGTAGAGCACCACCAGCACCAGCAGCAGCACCGCTCCGCGACGCGAGAAGAACTCGCCGAAGGGCTCGCGCACCGCCGCGGCCAGCGTGCGCGGCGCCGCCGCCCCGTTCTGCGGTTCGGGCAGCCGCCAGACCGCCAGCATGCCGACCGCCATCAGCGCCGCCATCAGAAAGTAGGTCGCGGTCCAGCCCAGCACGCTGTCGGCCAGCACCAGCGCCAGGCCGCCCGACACCAGCATGGCGATGCGATAGCCGAACACCGAAACCGCGGCGCCGGCGCCGCGCTCCTCGGCCTCGAGTATGTCGGCGCGCAGGGCGTCGAAGACGATGTCCTGCGAGGCCGAGAGGAAGGCCACCGCCAGCGCCAGGGCGGCCAGCAGCCAGGGGCTCTCGCGCGGCGGCAGCAGGCCCATCGCGGCGATGCCGGCCGCCAGCAGCACCTGGGTGGCCAGCAGCCAGCCGCGCCGGCGGCCCAGCCAGGCGCCGAACAGCGGCGCCGACCAGCGGTCCATGACCGGCGCCCACAGGAACTTGTAGGTGTAGGGCTGGCCGACCAGGGCGAACCAGCCGATGGTCTTCAGGTCCACGCCCTCGACCGTCAGCCAGGCCTGCAAGGTGCCGGCGGTGAGCGCCAGCGGCAGGCCGGAGGAGAAACCGAGCAGCAGGAGCAGCAGGATCTTGCGGCTGCGGAAAACCAGCAGAAATTGCGAAATTCTCATGGGATTGCGAGGGATTGTAATGCCCCGACGGAGGTTGCCTCGCCAGTCAAAACTCGGTAGCCTTGAACCGTTTCTGCATCGCATCAACCGCAACGCCAGAAGCCCGGCAAGCGCGGCTCCGAAATCCACGAAACACGGAATTCCATCATGAGCGTTCAAACCGAAGTCTCGAAGGAAAAACTCGCCGCCGACCTGAAGGTTCTGGTGGCCGACACCGAGGAACTCCTCAAGGCGACCGCCGGCCAGGCCGGCGAGAAAGTCGCCGCGGCGCGCGAGCGCATCGCGGCCTCTCTGGCCACCGCCAAGCACAAGCTCGCCGACGTCGAAGCGGCGGTGGTCGAAAAGACCAAGCAGGCCGCGCGCGCCACCGACGACTACGTGCACGAGAACCCCTGGCAGGCGGTGGGCATCGCCGCGGGCGTGGGTTTCCTGCTCGGCGTCCTGATCAGCCGCCGCTAACCATGACGCAGCCGGGCGACGGCGACCCGCTGCACGCCGCGCCCACCGGCGTGCGCGCCGCGCTGCGCGCCGTGCTCACCTTCGCGGAAACTCGCGCGCGCATCGCCGCCAGCGAGTTCGAAGAGCAACTGCTGCGGCTGGGCGAGATCTGGGCATGGTCGGTGGCCGCGGTGTTCTTCTTCGCCATCGCGCTGCTGCTCGGTTCGCTGTTCATCGTGCTGGCACTGTGGGACACGCACCGCGTGCTGGCCGCCGGCCTGCTGACGATGCTGTACCTCGCCGCCGGCGGCTTCAGCGTGCTGATGGTGCGCGCGCGCATGAACGCGCGGCCGCGGTTTCTCTCCGTCACCCTTGGGGAATTCGCCAAGGACAAGCAGGACCTCGACAAGCCGTGATCCGCGAACGCCTGCTCGCGGTGCGCGAGAAGCGCGCTGCGCTGCTCTCGCAGGCCGGGCGCCAGCGCGAGGACCTGCACGTGCTGGTGCGGCGCGCGGAAGCGGCCACCGCATGGATGGAGCGCGGCTACGCCCTGTTCCTGCGCATCAAGGCGCGACCGGCATGGATCGCCGCCGGCGTGGCGCTGCTGCTGATCGTGCGGCCACGCAAGACGCTGCGCTGGCTGGCCACGGCGGCCTCGCTGTGGCGCACCTGGAAGAGCGCGCGGGCCTGGGCCGAGCGCCTGTCCGCGCCCGCGCGGCGCGGCGCGCTCTGAGCGCGGATGCGCCATGCCGTTTCCGCCCAAGGTGGTTCGCAACGTCTGGGAACTTGCCGAGCGCGAGCGCCGCGCGCTGCTGGCCGAGTGCGTGCAGGTCAGCGGCCTGATGCCGCTGCTGATGAAACCGCGCAACAAGATGGCCTGGAGCGAGGCCGACAAGCGCGAGCTGCACGTGCACCTGCACCGCCTGCGCAGCCTGTCGCCCTATATCGTGGTGTTCGTCATGCCCGGCGGCTTCGCCATGCTGCCGGTGCTGGCCTGGTGGCTGGACCGGCGCCGGCAGAAGCAGCGCGCCGCGCCGCCGCCCGGCGGCCTGCCGACCCCACCGGGACCCTGACGCGCGCAGGCCGCACCGCTTGACCGACGACCAGATCGATGCCGTGCGCGCACACGTCGCGCGCTACGCAGGCGCGGACGACCGCCGCGCCCTGGCCGTGCTCGCCGCGACGGTCGCGGCGCAGGCCGGCGTGTTCTGGCTGTACGCCGCCGGCTGGGGGCCGCTGGCCATGCTGCTGGGCGCCGGCGTGGCGGTGCGCAGCTTCATCATCTATCACGACGCCATCCACCGATCCTTCTTCCGCAGTCGCGTGTGGAACGAGCGCCTGGCCACCGTGCTGCAGGTCTGGACGCTCACGCCGGTGCCGCTGTGGCGCAGGAACCACCTCGCCCACCACCGGCGCTTCGGCGACCTCGGTTTCCACGACATCGCCGACACCATCCTGTTCACGCGCGCCGAGTACGACGCCATGCCGGCCTGGAAGCGCCGGCTGTGGCGCATCGGCCGCTCGCCGCTGCCCTTCTTCACGCTGCTGCCGCTGGTGCAATGGCTGGGCGAGTACCCGCTGCTGGCCGGCAACGTCTGGATCTGGTCGGGCCTGGCGCTGCACGCCGGGCTGATCTGGGAGGTCTCCGCCTGGCATGCCGGGGCCATGTACCTGGGCATGGTCACCGGCCTGATCCTGTTCCACCTGCAGCACGGCATCAACCGCGGCTATCGCGAGACCACCGAGCGCTGGGACTTCGCGCGCGCCGCGCTGCTCGGCTCCACCTGGGTGCGGGTGCCGCGCCCGCTGCGCTGGTTCACGCTGGGCATCGAGTTCCATCACGTGCACCACCTGCACCCCGGCGTGCCCTGCTACGCCACGGGACGCTGCCACCGCGAGGCGCCGCCGGGCGCCTGGGACGAGGTCACGGTCGGCCGCTGGCGCAACTGCCTGGCCTCGATGCGCAACGTGATGTGGGACGACGAAAAGAAGGCGCTGGCGCCCTTCTAGCCCTGCGGCGCGCCGGCTACTCGAGCACGCCGAGGTCGACCACCTCGAAGCCCCAGAAGCCCAGGATGACGTGCGACACCGACACGCCGACCAGGGTCTTCTGCCGCGCGTACAGCCAGCCCCAGAAGATGCCGGCGACGAAAGCCGTGATCGACAGCCCCGGCGAGATGTACAGGTGCGCGGCCGAGAAGATGATGTTCGAACCGATGATGGCCAGCCAGCTGCGCCACTTGCCGGTGAGGAAGTGCGCCAGTGCGCCCTGCAGCGAGCCGCGATAGATCAGTTCCTGGAACGGCACGAACACCACGTAGGCCAGCGTCAGCCAGGGATTGAAGGCCGCCGAGACGGCGCCCGGCGCGGGCTCGGCGAACATCTGCAGGACGGGCTGGCCCTGCATGGAGGGCACGACCGCCACCAGCAGCATCTTCAGCAGTACCGCCACCACCATCAGCGGGAAGGTGAACGCCAGCGCCTCCAGCGTGTGGCGCCGCGCGTCGCGCAGGCTGATGCCGAAGAAGCTCGCCGGATAGCCCGAGGTGCGCATGAACCAGGCCAGGATGCCGGTGATGATGATCACCGCCGGCACGGTGATGAACTCGCTGCGGCCCAGCATCTCCTTCATCTGCGTGGCGGTGCCGAGGATCCAGGTGTACAGCGAGTAGGTGACGATGAGCATGAAGGTGAACTTGCCCATCGTGGTGCGCGTGCGCTCCTCCTTGAGCGCGCGGTCCAGCGACTCGACCGCGGTCGAATTCGAGGTGCGCAGGCGCGCGGCCACCTGGCGCGCCAGGCCGACCAGCGCGTGCACGAACGAGGGCCGCGACTGCGCCAGCGCGACGATGCTCTCGATGGGGATGGCCAGCACCTTCACTTCGCTGACCGCGCGCACCGTTGCCGAGCGCTTGCCCGGGTCGAGCAGGGCCATCTCGCCGAACGAGTCGCCCGGGTTGAGCCGGGCGATCTCGAACTTGCCGGCGGTGGCCGCCTCCTTCCACACCGCCGCCTCGCCCGAGGCGACGACGAACACGTCGAGGGCGTCCTCGCCCTCGCACACGATATCCTCGTCCGGAGCGTAGGTGACGAAACGCGTCGCCCCGGCCAGCGCCAGCAGGTCCCTGTCCTCGCATCCCCTGAAGAAATCGCTCTGCTTCATCAGGGCGTGTGCTGGCATGTTGTCGGCTACCGGGGACATCGAATCTCCATACGGGTTGTACTCAGGGCAGGGTTGCAGTCAGGGCAGCGGCGCCGCGGCCAGCGGGCAGTCCGGCGGGCTTGCGTCGCGCTTGCGCGCAATGATGCCCGCGGCGTCGCGTGCGAGATAGTGGGCGATGGTCTCGACGCGGATGCGCACGGCGCCGGCGGGCTTGGTCGAATCCAGGTCCTGGAAGGAAAAGAACAGCGTGCCGGAGCGCTCGACGATCTGCTGCACCGGCGTGTAGGTGGGCTGGTCCATGCCGCACTCGTAGCTCGACAGGCGGATCACGCCGGCGATCCAGGGCATGCGCGCGGCGAACTTTGCCGCCCACAGGATCTCGTTGGTGTTGGCGCTGTACGAGGACGGCCAGACGTCGGCGATGTCCAGCCCCGAGCGCACCTGCCCGGCGGCCACCTCGGCGCCGAACATCCACCCCAGCAGGTCCGGGTCGGTGGGCAGGTACTGTCCCCACAGCACCGGAAAGCCGTAGGCCTGCAGGTCGACCTCGATCTCATGGCCGATGCCCGGGTCCATGTGGTACGGCCGCGCCAGCACCAGCAGGCAGGGACGCTCCAGCCGCGCGCAGTTCTCGAGGATCTCGCGGCTCTGGCGCCGTGCCGCGGCGGCGAAGGCCTCCAGCGCGGCATAGCCGGCCCGCACCGCGGCTTCGACCTCGCGCCGCGTGACGCCGGGCAGGAACTCCGCCAGCGCCGCAAGCAGCTGGCGGGCCGCCATGTCCGGCTCGCCCAGCGCGACCAGCGGCGCGACGTAGCGCACGCCGCGCGCGGCGAACGCGTCGCCTTCCTTCAGGAAGCCGGCCTTGATGTTCTCGGGTGCCGCCATGACCCGCGGGCAGGCCAGCGAATCGACCACGTGTCCGTGCAGGAACGAGGGCACCGAATAGATCATCGTCGAGAACAGCACGTCGATCCTGCGGTGGCGGTCCAGGGCCAGCAGTTCGCCGTAGTGCGCCGACACGCATTTCACCGGATAGCAGCTGTCCACCGTGCCGCGGCCCTTGCCGAACTCGCGCATCTGCTCGTCCGACGTGTCCGAGGAGAATACGATGCGCCGCGCATCCAGGCCCAGGGCGCCGAACAGGCCGATCCAGAACTGGTGGGTGGACCAGACGTTGAGCACGCGCGGGATGCCCAGGCGCAGCTTGTCGCGCGCCGGCAGCGCGCCGTGCGCAATGCGCGTCTCCGTCCCCGCGGCGGAAGTGTCCATGCCGCGCCGCCCGCCTAGCGGAACGCGCGACGAACCAGCCGCCCGAAATAGCCGAAGGCGGCGGGCAACAGGCGCGCGGGCTCGGCGGTGACGGCGGGCGCCGCCGCATGCAGGGTGCGGAAGGCGTCGTCGCGCACGCGCTGCGCCAGGTTCGGATGCACGCGCTTGACCTCCTCGAGCTGCGTCTTCACCACGCGCATCTCGTTGGCGTCCTCGAGCAGACCCTTGGGGCAGGTGTTGCCGCTGATCACGCGCTTCCAGCCCGGTGCCAGCGCGATCTTGCTCCACGGACGCCCGGCCGCGCCCTCGAGCGCCACGTCGATGAAGGTGCGGTGGCAATTGACCGCGCACCAGGTGCAGGTGGTGTCCTCGTTGGTCGTGCTGCGATATTCCAGCGACTCGATGGTCGCGAAGCCGCGGAAGCGCGAGGGCCGGCCCTCGCGCCAGGCGTCGGCCGCGCACATCGCCGCACCGATCGCGCCGGCCTCGCCGGGATAGGGATGCACGATGATCTCCGCGCCGGGCACCTTGTCGCGGATGAAATCGACCTGCGCCTTGACCACCGCCAGGTTGCGGTGCGTGCCGCCCTGCAGCACGAACTTGCGGCCGACCGCGGCGAGGTTCTGCAGCTGACCCGCGTAGACCCACACGTTCAGCGGCAGCACCGCCGCCAGCGAGGCCATGATCTCGTCGGCCGACCAGCCCTTCCTCTGCTGGTTGACGATGTCGGACTGCAGGAACACGCCGCAACCCATGGCCAGCGCGGGGATGGATTTCGCCTTGAAGGCGCGCCCGGCATAGTCCGCGAGCGGCGTGTCGTAGCGTTCGGCCACGCCCTGCAGGAAGGCGCCGTTGCCCGAGGAACACTGCGAGTTCAGGCGGAAGTCGGCCACCGTGCCCTGGCGCAGCATCATGATCTTGACGTCGGCGCCGCCGACGTCGCAGATCACGTCGGCATCGGGAAAGAAGTGCAGTGCCGCGGTGGCGTGCGCGACGGTCTCGACCACGGCGCTGTCGGCGCCGAGGATGTCCTTCAACAGGTCCTTGCCGTAACCGGTCAGCGCCAGCCCGTCGATGCGCGTGTAACCGGCCTCGCGCACCTTGCGCAGGATGCCCTTGGCGTCCTCGATCGGGTTGCCGTGCGAGGGCACGTAGCAGTCGAACACCAGTTCGCGCGCGGCGTCGAGCACCACGGCCTTGGCGGTGGTGCTGCCGAAATCGCAACCCAGGAAGACGCGCCCGGCCGAGGCGGCCGTCGCGCGGGGCCGCGCGGGCGCCGCGACCGGGCTCGCGTAGCGGCGCATGAACGCGGCGAACTCGTCCTCGCTGCCGGCCAGTCCGCGCCCGCCCTCCCTGGCCTTCTGCTCGTGCTGGCCGGTCTCCACCCACCAGTGCAGGCGCTCACTGCCCAGGTACAGGGCGCTGTCGGCCTGCTCGGCCTTGCCGACCTCGATGCAGCCGAAGCAGGCGTAGTACAGCGCGTCCTCGGGCACCAGGATCAGGCTGTCGGGATCGACGCCCGCCGGCAGCTCGACCTTGCGCTCGACCCACAGCGCCTTCAGGTGGTGGCGCCAGGCCTCCTGCAGCCCGCGGAAGAACAGGTTGGGTCCGCCCAGCAGCAGCACTTCGGGCTGCGGGGTGTTGCCCTTGGTCAGGGTGGCCAGGTTCTGGTAGACCACGGCCTCGAACAGGCTGGCGATGATCTCCTCGACCGGCACGCCGGACTTCACCAGGGTATTGGCGTCGGCTTCGGCGAAGATGCCGCACTTGGAGCTCACCCGGTGCAGCGTATGGCCGGCGTAGGGCATCTGCGCAAGGCGTTCGGTTTCGATCTCCAGCTTGCGCGCGGTCTTCTCGATGAAGGTGCCGGTGCCGCCGCTGCAGGCCGACTGCATGTACACCTGCTTGGTCGAGCCGAGGTCGGCCGGCGCGGCGGGCGCGGTCCCGGCGGCGCGGATCGGGATCACCTGGCCGATGCGGCCGCCGGCGGGGGAGAAGAACACGGTCTTCATGTCCTCGCCGCCGAGCTCGGAGACGAAGCGCACCCGCGGGTGCAGCTTCTCGACGGCGGCAGCCACCGCCACCACCTCCTGCACCGCCTTGGCGCCGACCAGCGGCGCCAGCAGCCCGGCACCCGATCCGGTGAACAGCACGCGATCGCGGCCCGGCGTCACGCCGCACTCGGCCTGCATGCGGGCGAGGAATTCGAGCACCTTCTCGGCCTGACGCGTGTGGTGGCGCTGGTAGTCGCGCCACAGCACCTCGCCGTTGGCGTCGGCGACCACCGCCTTGACGGTGGTCGACCCGACGTCCATGCCTATGGTCTTCATCGCCCCATTACCCTTCAAGCCTCGCCCGCCGCCTCAATTCGTCGCGGCCAGGTGCAGCACCAGATTGGCCGCGGTGCCGGCGGCGCCGCCGTGCGGCACCTTGCAGCCGGCCAGCCTGGCCGGATGGCCGGCGAGCCGTTCCCGCGCCGACGCCGGCGTGAGGCCGGTGCGCTCCAGCGCCTCTTCGAACTCGCGCTGCGCGCGGCGCTTGGCTTCGGTGAGGATCATCTGGCAACGCGACAGCGCGTGCACCTCGGCATCGCCCTTGATCTCCAGCGGCGCGTACAGCACGTCCGGGTGCCGGCCAAGGGCCGCGGCCATCGCGCCCACGCTCATGGTGTTGGGCATGCAGGAATAGGGCGAGAGCTCGCAGGTCATGTGCGCCTTCTTCTTCCGGTGCGCCCACAGCGCCTTGCCGACCAGCATGTCGCCCTCGCCGCCGTTCAGCCGGCTGTGGTAATAGGGCGCGGCCAACGCGCGCAACTCCTCCTGGCGCGGCATCTCGCGCGGCAACCCGCCGAGCGCGGCGCGCATGCGATCGTAGTTCCAGCGCAGCAGGCCCTGCACGGCCGCCGCGCCGGCGCGCTTCACGCGCGCGCCCCTGCGCACGCCGATGCGGTCCTCGGCTTCCTGCGCCGCGAGCCGCAGCAGGTAGTCGATCCAGATCGAGATCGCCGCCGGATAGACCTCGGCGCCCTCGGCTTCGAGCCAGCGGTGGATGTTGTAGTTCGGCTCGCCCTCGACCGTCTGCAGGTAGAACTCGCCGGTGATCTTCACCAGCGGCTTGACGCGCAGGCGGTCGACCTCGATCGCCGCGTAGCGCGCGTAGACCTCGCGCAGCGCCGCGGTGAAGTGCCCGGTCAGCAGGTACCAGAGCACGCCGCTCTTCCTGCCGCCGCGCAGCGGCGCGCTGCGCAGCGCCTCGTGCAGGCGCTCCACGCTCTCCCGGGCCACGCGTTCGGTTTCCCCGGCGTGCACCTCGTAGGGGCGGATCTGGTACTCGAGGTCCTGCAGCACGTCGCCCATCAGCACCGCCCAGAACACCCCGGTCATCAGCTGCGGGCTGAGGTCCAGCCCCTGGCCCGCGGCCTCGCCCTGGTCCAGGGCGTTCTGCTGCAGCAGGAACAGGCGGAAGGATTCCAGGTCGAGGTTGCGCAGCGCGAGCTCGTAGCTCTGGTGGTACTGGCCGAACCGGCAGGAGCCGCAGGAACCTGCGGTGACGTGCACGTAGCGCCTGCTGACCTCGGCGGCGCCCAGGCGCTGCGACTCCTTCCTCAGAAATCCGGCCAGGTTGCCGGTGGTGAAGCTGGTCGGGCAGCACTGGCCGATGTCGGCCAGTTCGCGGCCGGCGAGCAGATCCTCGCGGGTGGCCGTGGGCAGTACCGCGGTCTTGTAGCCGAAGCGCTCGATCGCGCCCTGGATCAGGCGCTCGGTGCGCCACTGCAGGCCGCCGAACAGGATGGTGGCCTGCTCGCGATCCTCCAGCGTGAACGGTGCCGGTTTGTAGGCCCGGTAGTGAACGATGCGCTGTGCCGCCCCCTGCTGCTGCGGGACAGTTGTTCGCTCCAGCGTATCGGCGTTGTGCATCGCGCGCGCTCATCCATGCGGGGGGAGCGGCCGACGATAAGGTGTTTCGAAGCGATTCGCAATACGCAGGCTCGCGCAAATGCGATCGAAAGCCCCGCTCAGGACAAGGGGATCAGAACTTGATGTCGTAATCGATGCTGAGCGGCGCGTGATCCGAGAAACGTTCGGTCTTGTAGATCGATTCCCTGGTCGCCGTTGCGGCCAGATCCGGCGTCGCCACGTGATAGTCGATGCGCCAACCGACGTTTTTGGCCCAGGCCTGGCCGCGGTTGGACCACCAGGTGTACTGCTCGGCTTGCGTGTTGAGGCGGCGGAACACGTCCACCCAGCCGGACTCGAACACGCCGCCGATCCAGGCGCGCTCCTCGGGCAGGAAGCCGGAGTTCTTCTGGTTGGATTTCCAGTTCTTGAGGTCGATCTCCTTGTGCGCGATGTTCCAGTCGCCGCACAACATGATCTCGCGACCGCCGCGCCTGAGCCTGGCCAGATGCGGCAGGAATTCGCCGAGGAAGCGGAACTTGGCCTGCTGGCGTTCGGGCGAGCTGGCGCCGGACGGAAAATACACCGACACCACGGAGAGCTTGCCGAAGCGCATCTCGACATAGCGGCCCTCGGCGTCGAACTCGGCGCTGCCGAAGCCGCGCAGCACCTGGTCGGGTTGCCGGCGGCTGTACAGCCCCACGCCGCTGTAACCCTTCTTCTCGGCCAGCGAGAAGGCGGCGGCGTAACCGCCCGGCGAAACGATGGAAGCGTCGAGGTCGGCCTCGTGCGCCTTGATTTCCTGCATGCAGACGAAGTCGGCCTTCTGCGCCTCCATCCAGGCGTAGAAGCCCTTCCTGGCCGCCGAGCGTATGCCGTTGACGTTGACGCTGATGACGCGCATCGCGCCGCCGCTCAGGTCGAGGGGAAGCTGGCCACGCCGCCGTGCGCCGCCGACCACTTGGCCGGCTCGTTGAGGAACTTCTCGATCTCGTCGATCTGCGCGGTTTCCAGGTAGCCGCCCTTCTTGACCAGGGCGAGCACGTCCCACCAGGTGGCCAGGTAGTGCAGCTTCACGCCGAGGTCGGACATGATCTGCTTCGATTCCGGGAAAATGTTGTAGTAGAAGTTCACGTACACGTGATCGACCACCGCGCCGGCGTCGCGCAGCTGCTTGCAGAACACCACCTTGGAGCGCCCGTCGGTGGTCAGGTCCTCCACCAGCAGGGTGCGCGCGCCCTCGTCGATATGGCCCTCGATCTGTGCGTTGCGGCCGAAACCCTTGGGCTTCTTCCTCACGTACTGCATGGGCAGGCCCAGGCGGTCGGCCATCCAGGCCGCGTAGGGGATGCCGGCGGTCTCGCCGCCGGCCACCGTGTCGAACTGCTCGAAGCCCGCGTCGCGCAGGATGGTGCCGGCGGCGAACTCCATCAGCTGGCTGCGGATGCGCGGGTAGGAGATCAGCTTGCGGCCGTCGATGTAGACGGGGCTCGCCCAGCCGGAGGTGAAGATGAAGGGCTTGCCCTCCGAGAACAGCACCGCCTTGACCTCGAGCAGCATGCGGGCGGTGATCTCGGCGACCAGCGACTTGTCGTGAAAAACCATGGCGGGGGACCGTGCGTGGGAGGTGGCGGGAAGGTGCGAATTCTAGCGCACTGGAACCGCCCGCCGCCCGCGCACCCGCACGCCGGAGGCGGAAACGCCCCCAGCGGGCCGGCGCGCACGCAGGTTGAGCCTGGGGCGCGAAAGGCGCAAAATTCGAACCTTGGAAACCCGGGGGACCACGATGCTTCGCGCAGCCGTTTCGACCGCAGTCAGGATCGCCTTTCCGATCGCCGCGGCATTGCTGCTGCTCGCATCCCCGCTGGCGCAGGCACAGATCATCAAGTGCGTCGGCAAGGACGGCAAGACCTATGTCGGCCAGACCCTGCCGCCGCAGTGCCAGGGGCAGGCCGTCGACCAGATGAACAAGCAGGGCATGGTGGTCAAGCGCCAGGATGCGGCGATGACCGCCGAGCAACGCGCCGCCAGGGAGGCGGAGCAGAAGGCGGCCAAGGAGAAGGCCGCCCTCGACAAGGAGGAGGCGCGCAAGAACAAGGCGCTGCTGTCCACCTACGGCAGCGACAAGGACATCGAGGTGGCCCGCCAGCGCGCCCTGAAGGACAACGAGGTCGCGGTCCAGCAGACCCAGGCCAAGATCGACCTGATCGACAAGCGCGGCGTCACGCTGAAGAAGGAACTCGAGTTCTTCCAGGGGAAGAACAAGCCGCCGGCCAAGCTGATGCAGGACATCCAGAACAACGACATCGACCGCAAGGCCCAGCAGGATCTGCTGTCGGCCAAGAAGAAGGAGGTCGAGGTGATCAACGCCAAGTACGACGAGGACAAGCGGCGCTACCTGGAACTCACCAAAGGCGGCGGGTCAGCGAAGAAATGAGTCCGGGCGCGAGCGCATCGCGCCGGTCCGCGCCGGGCCTGCTCCTGACCCTGGCCGCCTGCCTGTCCTGGCCGGTGGCGGCGGCGAACCCGGTATTCCGCGAAACCGATGCGCGCGGCCAGGCGCACTACACCGACCGGCCCGCTTCGCCGGGCAGCCGCCCCATTCCGCGCCGGGTCGCGCCGGAACCCGGTGCCGAGCGATACCTGGGCGCGCTGCTGCGCGCTGATGCGAGCGCGCGGCCGTGCAGCGCGCGGAACTGGAGCACCGCCAGCCGAGACGCACCGCGATCCTTGAATCCAGGGCCGGACAAGCCACGCGCAACGCCCACGTCGACGATGTTCCGCCCCGACGTGTCCGGCGTCACGACCCGAATCTGCCTGCGGTTCCGGCGCCGTCGCTGGAACGCGACTACCACTACAACGGACGCTGAACGCGCCCATTCACGCTGCCCCGCATGGCCGTCAAAAAATCCTTGTATCAGCTGCTCGAAGTCAGCCCCGCGGCCAGCGAAGAGGTGATCCGGGCGGCGTATGCGGCGAGGATCGCGCGCCTGACCGAGTCTGCAGACCCCGACGCGCAGGCGACCCGCGCCATGCTGCGCGACGGGCTGGAGATCCTGTACGACCCGGCGCGCCGCAAGCAGTACGACGAGCGCCTGCGCGAGGAATTGCGCCGCGCCATGGCCAGCGGCATGGACGAGCCGCGACCGCGGCCGGCCAGCGCGCGGGCCTCGGCCCCGAGCGCTCCCGGCGAAATCGTTGCCGGCCTGAGCGCGACGCACAAGCTGGTCGCCGCGGCGGCGCTGCTGGTCGCGGTGTCCGGCGGCACCTGGGTCTGGCTCGACCATGCCCGCAAGGTCGAGGCGCAGCGCGTCGAGGCCGAGCGCATCGCGCGCGAGACCAGACTGCGCGAGGACGAGGCCAGACGGCGCGAGGAACTGGATCGGCAGCGCCAGGAGCGTGCCGACTATTCGCGCCAGCGCAGCGAGGAATCGCGCGCGGTGGCCGAGGACCGGCGGCGCACCTACGAGATCGAGCGCGCGCGACGCGAGAAGCTCTCCGAAATGCAACGCGAGGAGCAGACGCAGACCCTGGCCGAACGGCGCAAGGCCGCGGAACTGCAGCGCGTCGAGAGCCAGCGACTGCAGCAGGAGCGGCAGGACGTGTACCGCCAGCAACAGCAACTCGAACGCGAGCGCAGGCAATTGCGCGAGCTGGAGCAGAATCGCGGCATGAAGTTCTGACTCATCAAGGGCGAAGCCCTTGTGAGTCAGAACCCTGGAAAACTAGGTACAGGGGGCTGCGCCCCCCGTACCCCCCGGGGTTCTGTTGAGATCGGGAGACGGATCGATCCCGCAGGGGCTGCGCCCCCCGTACCCCCCGGGCTACTCCGTTGAGGTCGGGAGGGGGTTCGGCTGGCGGGGTCAGGCGCCGAGTTTGCGCTTGAGGATCTCGTTGACCTGCGCGGGATTGGCCTTGCCCTTGGTGGCCTTCATGACCTGGCCGACCAGGGAGTTGAAGGCCTTCTCCTTGCCGGCGCGGAATTCCTCGACCGATCTGGCGTTGGCGGCCAGCACCTCGTCGACCAGCTTCTCGATGGCGCCCGAGTCGGAAATCTGTTTCAGGCCGCGGGCCTCGATGATGGCGTCCGCGGCGCCCTCGCCGGCCCACATCGCCTCGAACACTTCCTTGGCCATCTTGCCCGACAGGGTGCCGTCGGCGATGCGCCTGAGCAGGCCGCCCAGCGCTGCCGCCGAGACCGGGCAGGCGGCGATCTCCAGACCGTCGCGCTTGAGCGCCGCAGCCAGTTCCCCAGTCTGCCAGTTGGCGCACAGCTTGGGCTCGGCCGCGCCGGCCTTCACCAGGGCCTCGAAGTAATCGGCGCTCTCGCGCGCCCCGGTCAAAGCATCGGCATCGTAGGCAGACAATCCGTACTCGCTCTGGAAGCGCTCGCGTCTGGCCTGCGGCAGCTCGGGCATCGTCGCGCGCACCCGCTCGATGTCGGCTGCGGCGATCAGCAGCGGCAGCAGATCGGGGTCGGGGAAGTAGCGATAGTCCTGCGCGTCCTCCTTGGAACGCATCGAGCGCGTCTCGTCGCGGTCGGGGTCGTACAGCCGGGTTTCCTGCACCACCGTGCCGCCGTCCTCGATCAGCTCGATCTGGCGGCGCACCTCGTAGTCGATGGCCTGCTCCATGAAGCGGAAGGAGTTGAGGTTCTTGATCTCGCAGCGCGTGCCCAGCGGCGCGCCCGGGCGGCGCACCGAGACGTTGGCGTCGCAGCGGAACGAGCCCTCCTGCATGTTGCCGTCACAGATGCCTATCCAGCGCACCAGGGCGTGCAGCGTGCGTGCATAGGCCACCGCATCCTTCGCACCGCGCAGGTCGGGCTCGGTGACGATCTCGAGCAGCGGCGTGCCGGCGCGGTTCAGGTCGATGCCCGACATGCCGTGAAAATCCTCGTGCAGCGACTTGCCTGCGTCCTCCTCGAGGTGCGCGCGCAGGATGCGCACCGTCTTCTCGCCGCCCTCGGGCGACACGAACGACAGGCTGCCGTGCTGCACCACCGGCAGTTCGTACTGGCTGATCTGGTAGCCCTTGGGCAGGTCGGGGTAGAAGTAGTTCTTGCGCGCGAACACCGAGCGCGGCGCCACGGTGGCGCCGATCGCCAGGCCGAAACGGATCGCCAGTTCCACGGCTGCTTTGTTCAGCACCGGCAGCACGCCGGGCAGCGCCATGTCGACGGCGGAGGCCTGGGTGTTGGGCGCGGCGCCGAACGCGGTGGAGGCGCCGGAGAAGATCTTGCTGCGCGTGGCCAGCTGCGCATGCGTCTCCAGGCCGATGACGATTTCCCATTGCATGGCGCGCCCCTCCCTCAGCTGCAGGCGCCGTCGGCGGCGCGCAGCTGGATCGGCCAGATGTGTTCGAAAGCGCCGCTCGAGCATTTGTCGTGGCAGTCGGAGAAGGCCACGGTGAGGCGGCCCTGCTGCTCCCACATGCGCACGGTGCAGGTCCCGCCCGTGCGCGACATCAGCTCGACGTGCGGCGCGTCGCGCGTCTGGCGGAAGTCGGCGAGCTGGAAGCTGCACGAGCCGCGCCTGGGCACCTCGATCCTTGCCTGCAGCTCGCGCACCGCACCGTCGGCCACCTGCGCGGATCGATTCCCGCATAGCCCGCCTCGTCGCGCGCGTTGCACACCGAGGAGATGTTGAGCCGGGCGGGCGCGCCGACCACCGCCGCGCCGCTCTTCGCCTGTGGCGACCGCGGCTGCGGCGGCCGCGACGCGGCAGGCGCGGACGCCGGCGCTTCGCCGCCCGTGATGCCGCCGATCTCGCGCGCCGGTTCCTGCACGCTCCCGCAGCCGAGCAGCGTGCCGGCGCAGGCGGCCGACAGGATCAGCAGGCGCAGGCGTACGCTCACAGCGGCGTCCCGGTCGGCACGCGGACATGCCAGTCGCTGTCCTGCTGGTAGGCGTGCGCCGCGGCCAGCATGCGCGCCTCGGAAAAGTAGTCGCCGACGATCTGCAGGCCGACCGGCAGGCCGGCGGTGTCGAAACCGCAGGGGATCGACAGGCCGGGCAGGCCGGCCAGGTTCACCGCGATGGTGAAGATGTCGTTGAGGTACATCTGCACCGGATCGCCGGTCTTGGCGCCCAGCTCGAACGCGGTCGACGGGGTGGTGGGCCCGAGGATCAGGTCGCACTGCGCGAAGGCGTCGGCGAAATCGCGGGCCACCAGGCGGCGCAGCTTCTGCGCCTGCAGGTAGTAGGCGTCGTAGTAACCGTGCGGACAGCACGTAGGTGCCGGTCATGATGCGGCGCTTCACCTCGGCGCCGAAGCCCTCGGCGCGGCTCCTGGCGTACATCTCGCGCAGGTCGGCATAGTCCTGCGCGCGGTGGCCGTAGCGCACGCCGTCGAAGCGCGACAGGTTGGACGAGGCCTCGGCCGGCGCCAGCACGTAATAGCAGGGCACCGACAGGCGCGTGTTGGGCAGGCTGACCTCGACCGTCTTCGCGCCGCGTGCCTCGAACCAGCGCACCGCCTCGCGCACGCGCGCCGCCACGTCGGGATCCACGCCGGCGCCGAAATATTCGCGCGGCAGGCCGATGCGCAGGCCCTCGACCGGGCGGCCGAGTTCGCGCGTGTAGTCCTCGGCGGGGCGCTCCAGGCTGGTCGAGTCGCGCACATCCGGTCCGGCCATCACGTTGAGCAGGGCGGCCAGGTCCGCCGCGCTGCGACCCATCGGCCCGCCCTGGTCCAGCGAGGAGGCGTAGGCGATCATGCCGTAGCGCGACACCACCCCGTAGGTGGGCTTCAGGCCGCAGATGCCGGACAGCGCGGCGGGCTGGCGTATCGAACCGCCGGTGTCGGTGCCGGTCGCCGCCGGCGCCATGCGCGCGGCCACCGCCGCCGCCGACCCGCCCGAGGAGCCGCCGGGCACCGCGCTGGTCTTCCAGGGGTTGCGCACCGGGCCGAAATACGAGGTTTCGTTGGACGAGCCCATGGCGAATTCGTCCATGTTGGTCTTGCCCAGCATCACCGCACCGGCCCGGGCGAAGCGCTCGATCACGTGCGCGTCGTAGGGCGAAACGAAGTTGGCCAGCATCTTCGAGCCGCAGGTGGTCGGCAGGCCGCGCGTGCAGAAGATGTCCTTGTGCGCCAGCGGCACGCCCAGCAGCGGGCCGCGCTCGCCGGCGGCCAGCCGCGCGTCGGCGGCGCGCGCATCGGCCAGCGCACGCTCCGCGCTGACGGTGATGTAGGCGTTCAGCTCGCCGTTCAGCCGCGCGATGCGCTCGAGGAACAGCTGCGTGAGCTCGAGGCTGGAGACCTTGCGCTCGGCCAGCGCCGCGGCGATTTCGGTGACGGAGGAGTTCAGCACGTTGGGAGTGTCGGGAGCGTGGGGGACTCGCGCCGGGCGCGGGGCCCGGGGCCGCCCTATTCGATGACCTTGGGGACCAGATAGAGCCCGGCCTCGACGGCCGGGGCGATGGCCTGGAACTCGGCGTGCCGGTCGATCTCGGTCACGGCGTCCTCGCGCAGCCGCTGCACCACGTCCAGTGCATGCGACATGGGCTCGACGCCGGTCGTGTCCACCGCCTGCATCTCGGCGATCAGGCCGAGCACGCCGGCCAGCTGCTCGGCGGTGGCGCGCGCCTCCTCCTCGCTGACGGCGATGCGGGCGAGGCCGGCGACGCGGCGGATCTGGGCGAGGTCAGGGACATGGTGCAGTACGGAAAACAGGCTGAAAAAGGGCGGCTGCGGCACGTTGCGCAGCCCTGTTAGGGTATCATATAGACCTTTGATCACGCAGCCTTAGCTGTCGAAGTTAAGGCCGCATTTCAGGCACTTCAGGACAAGGTCAACGGCACCCACATGTTCGGTTTTCTGCGCAGCTACTTTTCCAACGACCTGGCCATCGATCTGGGCACCGCGAACACGCTCATTTACGTGCGCGGCAAGGGCATCGTCCTCGACGAGCCTTCGGTGGTCGCCATCCGCCAGGAAGGCGGCCCGAACGCCAAGAAGACCATACAGGCGGTCGGCAAGGAAGCCAAGATGATGCTGGGCAAGACGCCGGGCAACATCACCGCCATCCGGCCGATGAAGGACGGCGTGATCGCCGACTTCACGGTCACCGAGCAGATGCTCAAGCAGTTCATCAAGAAGGTGCACGATTCGCGGCTGTTCTCGCCTTCCCCGCGCATCATCATCTGCGTGCCCTGCGGCTCGACCCAGGTCGAGCGGCGCGCCATTCGCGAATCCGCGCTCGGCGCCGGCGCCAGCCAGGTGTACCTGATCGAGGAGCCGATGGCCGCGGCGATCGGCGCCGACCTGCCGGTTGCGGAGGCCACCGGCTCGATGGTGGTCGACATCGGCGGCGGCACCACCGAAGTCGGCGTGATCTCGCTGGGCGGCATGGTGTATTCCGGTTCGGTGCGCGTCGGCGGCGACAAGTTCGACGAGGCGATCATCAACTACATCCGCCGCAACTACGGCATGCTTATCGGCGAGACCACCGCCGAGATGATCAAGAAGGAGATCGGCTCGGCGTTCCCCGGCTCCGAAGTGCGCGAGATGGAAGTGAAGGGCCGCAACCTCGCCGAGGGCATCCCGCGCAGTTTCACGATCAGCTCGAACGAGATCCTCGAGGCGCTCACCGAACCGCTGAACCAGATCGTCTCGGCGGTGAAGCAGGCGCTCGAGCAGACGCCGCCCGAACTCGGCGCCGACATCGCCGAGAAGGGCATGGTGCTGACCGGCGGAGGCGCGCTGCTGCGCGACCTCGACCGCCTGCTGATGGAAGAGACCGGCCTGCCCGTCATCGTCGCCGACGACCCGCTCACCTGCGTGGTGCGCGGCTCGGGCAAGGCGCTCGAGAAGATGGAGCACTTCGGTCCCATCTTCACGAACGATTGAGTAGGGGGGCATGGAGCACACGCCCCCGCCGTTCTTCAAGCGCGGGCCCGCCCCGCTCGTCCGCCTCGCGTTCTTCGCTTCGCTGTCGGTTGCCCTGCTGGTGGCCGACGCGCGCTTCAAGTACGCCGAATCCATACGCAGCGTGATCGGCATCGCCGCCTATCCGCTGCAGCAGATCGCCACCGCGCCGGGCCAGCTGTTCGAACGCGTCATCGGCTTCTTCGCCTCGCAATCCTCGCTGCAGAAGGAAAACGCCGAGCTGCGCGCCAAGCTGGTGGTCACGGCGCAGAACGCGCAGCGCTACGAGGCGACCTCGGCCGAGCTGGCGCAGCTGCGCCGGCTGATCGGCGCCCTCGAACGGCTCGAGCACAAGGCCACGCCGGTCGAGGTGCTGTACTCCGGCCGCGACCCCTACACGCGCAAACTGATGGTCGACAAGGGCTCCTCGCAGGGCGTGCGCGCCGGGCAGGCGGTGATCGACGATTCCGGCGTGGTCGGCCAGGTGACGCGCACGCATCCGATGGTTTCGGAGGTCACGCTGCTCACCGACAAGGACCAGGCCATCCCGGTGCAGGTGGTCAGGAACGGCCTGCGCGCGGTGGCCTTCGGCGGCGGCGCCAGCGGCGCGCTTGAGTTGCGCTTTCTCGCCGCCAACGCCGAAATCCAGAACGGCGACCGGCTGGTGACCTCGGGCATCGACGGCACCTACCCGCCGGGACTGCCGGTGGCCAGCGTGGTGCGCGTCGAGCGCGACGCCTCGGCGGCCTTCGCGCGCATCGTCTGCCAGCCGGCCGCCGGCGTCGAGCGCAACCGCTACCTGCTGGTACTCAGCTCGAACGCCAGGCTGCCGGATTACCCGGACGAAGCCGTGCCGCAGATCGAGCGCAAGGGCAAGGTGCGGGTCAAGCGCAGGAAGGAGGCCGCCGATGGCCGCTGAGGTGGGCAGCCATGGTCTTTGAACGCCCGCAGTACATCCTGCTGCCGGTGCGCGTGAGCACCATCGTGATCTCGTTCGCGATCGCGCTGCTGCTCAATTTCCTGCCCTGGAAGGACCTCACGCTGGTGCCCGATTTCGTCGCCCTCACGCTGACCTTCTGGTGCGTGCGCCAGCCGCGCCTGGTCGGGCTGGGCGTGGCCTGGACGCTGGGCCTGCTGATGGACACCGGCAACGGCGTGCTGCTCGGCGAGCACGCGCTGACCTATTCGCTGATCGCGTTCTTCGCCATCACGCTGTCGCGCCGCATCCTGTGGTTTCCCTGGCTGCAGCAGGCCATGCACATCGCCGCGCTGTTGCTCTCGGTGCAACTGGTCGGCGTCGGCGTGCGCATGGCGGCGGGCGGTGCGTTCCCGGGCTGGACCGTGCTGGTCGGCCCGCTGCTCGCCGCGCTGTTGTGGCCGGTGCTGAGCTTCGTGCTGCTCGCCCCGCAGCGCCGCCCCGTCGAAGTCGACGACACCCGCCCGATCTGAGCGCGACCCGATGAGACTGGCCGAGCTCAAAAACCACGAGCGCGAGCTTTATTACTTCCAGCTGCGCATCGGCGTGGCCGGCGCGGCGGTGCTGATCGCGTTCGCCATCCTGTTCGTGCGCTTCGCCTGGCTGCAGGTCCTGCAGCACGATTACTACCGCACCAAGGCCGAGGACAACCGCATTTCGGTGGTGCCGATCGCGCCCAACCGCGGCCTGATCCTCGACCGCAACGGCGTGGTGCTGGCGCGCAACTACTCGGCCTACACCCTGGAGATCATGCCCGCCAAGGTGCGCGACCTGGACAACACCATCGCCGAGCTCGGCGAGATCGTCGAGATCCAGACCAAGGACCGCAACCGCTTCAGGAAGCTGCTCGGCGAGACGCGCAACGCCGAGAGCCTGCCGATCCGCACGCGGCTCTCCGACGAGGAGGTGGCGCGCTTCGCGGCCAACCGCTACCGCTTCCCGGGCGTCGAGATCCGCGCGCGGCTGTTCCGCCAGTATCCCTACGGCGACACCGCCTCGCACGTGATCGGCTACATCGGCCGCATCAACGAGAAGGACCAGGAGCGGCTGGAGGAACTCGACGTCGCGGCCAACTACCGCGGCACCGACTTCATCGGCAAGAGCGGGGTCGAGGGCAGCTACCAGAGCGAGCTGCACGGCACCACCGGCTTCGAGCAGGTAGAGATCGACGCCGGCGGGCGCGGCATACGCACGCTGTCGCGCACCCCGGCTCAGCCCGGCAACAACATCACGCTGACCATCGACATCAAGCTGCAGGAGATCGCCGAGCAGGCGTTCGGCGAGCGGCGCGGCGCGCTGGTGGCCATCGAACCGGACACCGGCAGCGTGCTGGCCTTCATCTCCAAGCCGGGCTTCGACCCCAACCTGTTCGTCGACGGCATCGACCCGCAGAGCTGGGCCGAGCTGAACAATTCGCCGGACCGGCCGCTGAACAACCGCGCCATCGCCGGCGTCTACCCGCCGGGTTCCACGTTCAAGCCCTTCATGGCGCTGGCCGCGCTCGAATCGGGCAAGCGCAACCCGCGTTCGACGATCAGCGATCCGGGCTACTTCGAGTTCGGCGGCCGGCGCTTCCGCGACTCCAAGCCCGGCGGGCACGGCAGCGTCGACCTGTACAAGTCCATCGTCGTGTCCTCCGACACCTACTACTACCAGCTGGCCAACGACATGGGCATCGACGCCATCTCGGCGTTCATGAAGCGCTTCGGCCTGGGCCAGAAGACCGGCATCGACCTGGACGGCGAGGCGATCGGCGTGCTGCCCTCGCCCGAGTGGAAGCAAAGGCGCTTTCGCAAGCCCGAGCAGCAGAAGTGGTACGCGGGCGAGACCATCTCGATCGGCATCGGCCAGGGCTACAACGCCTACACCCCGGTGCAGCTCGCGCAGGCCATCGCCACGCTGGCGGCCAACGGCGCGATGTACAAGCCGCGGCTGGTCTCGCACGTCGATGACCTGCGCAACGGCGAGCGGCGCTACGTCGAGCCGCAGCTGGTGCGCAACCTCGGCCTGAAGCCCGAGCACATCGAGTTCGTGAAGAACGCGATGGCCGGGGTCAACAAGGAGGGCACCGGCGCGCGCTCCTTCGCCAGCGCCCAGTACACCAGCGGCGGCAAGACCGGTACCGCGCAGGTGATCGGCATGAAGCAGAACGAGAAGTACGACGAGAAGAAGATCGCCGAGCGCCACCGCGACCACTCGCTGTTCGTCGTGTTCGCGCCGGTCGAGAATCCCAAGATCGCGCTGATGACCATCGTCGAGAACGGCGGTTTCGGCGCACGCGCCGCGGCGCCGATCTCGCGCATCGTGCTCGACTACTGGCTGCTCGGCAAGGTGCCCGATTCGCCCAGGAAGCCGGTGCCGGAAGACGACGCGGAGGCGGGCGACTGATGGAGCTGGCCGCGCTCTCGCCGCGCCGCTTCGCGCGCCGCTTCGCCACCGGCATCGACGGGCCGCTGCTCGCGCTTGCCTCGCTGCTGGTGGGCATCGGCCTGCTGACGCTGTACAGCGCGGCCTACGAATACCCCGCGCGCATGACCGCACAGCTGGTCAACCTGGCGGTCGGCTTCGCCGCGATGTGGGTCATGGCGCAGATCCCGCCGCAGACGCTGATGCGCTTCGCGGTGCCCGCCTACGCCCTGGGCCTGCTGCTGCTGATCGGCGTGGCGCTGTTCGGCGACATCGTCAACGGCGCGCGGCGCTGGCTGCACGTCGGCGTGACGCGCATCCAGCCCTCGGAGATGATGAAGATCGCCATGCCGCTGATGCTCGCCTGGTACTTCCATCGCCACGAGTCCACCCTGCGCGCCACCGATTTCGTGGTCTCGGGACTGCTGCTGGCGATTCCGGTGCTGCTGATCGCGCGCCAGCCCGACCTCGGCACCGCCATCCTGGTCAGCGCCGCGGGCGGCTTCGTGATCTTCTTCGCCGGGCTGTCCTGGAGGGTGATCGCCGGGCTGGGCGTGCTGGGCGGCGCCGCGCTGTTTCCGCTCTGGGGACTGCTGCACGACTACCAGCGGCGCCGCGTGCTCACGCTGCTCGACCCGAGTTCGGATCCGCTCGGCGCCGGGTACCACATCATCCAGTCCACCATCGCCGTCGGCTCGGGCGGCATCACCGGCAAGGGCTGGCTGCAGGGCACCCAGGCCCAGCTCGAGTTCATTCCGGAACGGCACACCGACTTCATCTTCGCGGTGTTCTCCGAGGAGTTCGGCCTGCTCGGCAACATGGTGCTGCTGGTGCTTTACGCGCTGCTGATCGGCCGCGGGCTGATGATCGCGGCCAACGCGCCGACCTTCTTCTCGCGACTGCTGGCGGCGGCCATCACGCTGATCTTCTTCACCTACGCCTTCGTCAACATGGGCATGGTCTCGGGCATCCTGCCGGTGGTCGGCGTGCCGCTGCCCTTCATCTCCTACGGCGGCACCGCCCTGGCCACGCTGTTCGTCGGCATCGGCATCCTGATGAGCATCCACAAGCACCGCAAGCTGGTGCAGACCTAGCCGGTGCCGGCCCGGCGCGCGCGCCGGGCTACGGCGGTGCGATACATCGGCTTGCCGTCGTACAGGTCCAGCCAGCCCTTGACGATGCGGTAGATGATCCAGATGCCGTCGGCGACCAGCACGAACCAGCCGACGATCACCAGCATCAGGACCGCGCCGATCGCGCCCCACAGCATGCCGAACCAGAAAGTGCGGATCTGCCAGCGGAAATGCGACTCCAGCCAGGTGCCGCGCACGTCGTCGCGCTTCACGTAATTGAGCACCACGGCGATGATGGCGGTGATGCCGAGCACGAAGGACGCGGCCTGCAGCGCGTACACCACGGTGGTCAGCGTCTTCAGGCTGTCGGCCTTGGGATCGGTTGCTGGCGTGTCCATGTTTGCGGTCTCCGGGGGTCTCAGGGGTTGGCGGGGCGCAGCGCCGGCGCGGCCACCGGCCAGCGAGCGGCCGCCAGCACCACCAGTGTATCCAGCAGGCAGTAGAAGGCGCCAGCGGCCAGCGGCGGATTGGTGGTGGTGAGCGGGGTCCAGGGCACCTGCGGCGCCCAGTACCAGTTGCCCAGCCAGGTGCCGTACAGCTCGAGCACCAGCGAGAGCACGAAGGTGCTGGCGAACAGCGCGCGGCGCGCCGGCATGCGCCAGGCGCACAGCAGGAACACCGCGCACAGGATCAGGCCGAAGCTGTCCGCGCCCGACACGCCGGCGGCCAGCGAATAGGCCGCGGCGGCGGCCATGATGGCCAGCGCCACGCGGCGGGGCATGTGCCGGGCCAGCGCGAAGCCCAGCGCCAGCATCAGCGCGTGGCCGGGCGGAACGTACATCGGCACGTTGTCCAGCCGGTAGGTGTACAGGCCCCAGACCAGCGACAGGAACAGCTCGCCGGCCGTGGCGATGACCAGACACAGCAGCAGCAGGCGGCCCTCCTCGGGCGGGGCACGCTGCAACAGGCGCAGGAACATCAGCCAGGCGGCCAAGCTGGCGGCGAGCTGGCCGGGCAGCTCGTAGCGCACGTCGGCATACAGGCCGAGGACCAGCACCAGCACGATCGCCACGATGTCGATGCGCTGCAGTCCGCGCGGCGCGGCGCGGTGCCCGCCGGCTAATCCGTCCACAGCGCCTCCGGTCCGCGCTGCGGCGCCTGGACGACGACGCGCTTGCGGCGTGCGCTCAGTCCGGCCTCGATGGCCACCGCGCGCCGCGGCACGCCCAGCGCCTGGGCGAGAAACCCGATCAGGCAGGCATTGGCCTCGCCGTCCACGGCGCGCGCGGCCAGACGTACTTTCAGGCAATCACCGTGCAGGCCGGCCGCCTCGGTGCGCGAGGCGCCCGGTTGCACATGCAGCTGCAGCACCAGGCGCCCGCCATCGCGGCGGTACCAGGCTGCGGCCGGCGCGGGCGGCCGCGCGCCCGGCGTCAAAACGCGCCCGCCACCATGCCGCGCCCGTAGGACAGCGCGATCAGCATGACTTGCAGCACGACCAGCAGCGCCAGCGGCGAGAGGTCGAAATTGGCCACCGGCGGCAGGAAGCGCCGGATCGGCCGCAGGAACGGGCGCACCACGGTGTCGAACCAGCCCATCATCGGCGAGCCGGGATTGGTCCACGACAGCACCGCCTGCACGATCAGCGCAAAGATCAGGATGTGGATCGAATAGCGCAGCAGATCGAGCCCGGCCAGCGCGCCCAGCGTGGCCACCGCCGCGCCGGGATTGGCGCCGAACTGCGCGCCGCCCAACGTGAACAGCAGCCACAGCGTGAGCGCCTGCAGCAGCAACGCGAGCAGCAGGGTGGCCAGGTCGAAGCCGCCGGCCGAGGGCACCACGCGGCGCGCCGGCATCACCAGCCAGTTGGTGATGCTCATCAGGAACTGGCCGAGCTGGTTGCGGAACGGCACGCGCAGCCACTGGAAATGGAAGCGCGCCAGCAGCAGGTAGACGAAGAAGCCCGACAGCGTGTCGATCAGGAACTGCAGGATCTGCGTGAGCATGGCTTCAGCCGTCCTTGCCGAGCAGGTCGCCGAGCTCGGCGCCGCGCCGGCTGGCCGCGTCGAGCGCGCGCTGCACCCGCTCGCCGAGATCCTCCTCGGCGAACACCTTGAGCGCCGCCTCGGTGGTACCGCCCTTGGAGGTCACGCGCTCGCGCAGCACCGCGGGCGGATCGGCGCTCTCGGCCGCCAGCCGCGCCGCGCCGACGAAGGTCTGGATCGCCAGGGTGCGCGCGGCCTGCGGGGCGAGGCCGAGCTCCACGCCGGCCTTCTCCATCGCCTCGATGAAATAGAACACGTAGGCCGGCCCGCTGCCCGACACGGCGGTCACCGGATCGATCAGCGCCTCGTCCTCGACCCACACGGTGGCGCCGACCGCGCCGAGGATGCGTTCGGCGCGCGCGCGTTCCTCGGCGCCCACCGCGGCCGGCGCGTACAGCCCGGCCACGCCCTGGCCGATCAGCGCCGGCGTGTTCGGCATCACGCGCACCAGGCGCGCATGGCCGCCCAGCCAGCGCGACAGGTCGGCGAGCCGGATGCCGGCGGCGATGCTGACCACCAGCTGCGTGGAGAGCCTGCCGGCCAGCGGCGCCAGCGCGGCGCGCATGTCCTGCGGCTTGACCGCCAGCACCAGGGTGTCGGCGGCGAAGGTCGCGGCGTCGGGCGCCGCGCTGACATGCACGCCGTGGCTCGCCGCCAGCGCATCGCGCGCCGCCGGCACGGGTTCGATCACCGACAGGTCGGCCGCGGCGTAGCCCTTGGCCAGCAGCCCGCCGATCAGCGCGCGCGCCATGTTGCCGCCACCCAGGAATGCGATCTTCATGGTTTCAATGTCCGTTGTTGTTTCGCAGTGACCGGATCTTGCGGAACGTCGCGCTGCCCGTCCGCAGCACCCGGGGGGTACGGGGGGCGCTCAAGCGCCCCCCTGTTCCGAGTTCGCGCGATCTTCGGCACGCGCTTGGCGCGCGCCAAAGATCGCCGTGCCGATGCGCACCATGGTCGCCCCCTCGGTGATCGCCGCCTCCATGTCGTGCGTCATGCCCATCGACAAGGTGTCCAGCGGCAGGCCCGCCGCGCGCAACTGCTCGAAGCAGGCGCGCACCGCGGCGAAGCGCGCTGCACGGCGACGTCTTCGGTGGGTTCGGGGATGGCCATCAGGCCGCGCAGCGCGAGGCGCGGCAGCGCCGCCACCGCGCGCGCCAGCGCCGGCGCCTCGGCCGGGCTCACGCCGCTCTTGCTCGCCTCGCCCGAGACGTTGACCTGCACCAGCACGTTCAGCGCCGGCATGCCGGCCGGCCGGCCCGCCGAGAGGCGCTGGGCGATCTTTTCGCGGTCCACGGTGTGCACCCAGTCGAAGCGCTCGGCCACCGCACGCGTCTTGTTGCTCTGTAGCGGGCCGATCATGTGCCATTCGAGGCCCAGGCCCGCCAGCGCATCCATTTTCTCCAGGGCTTCCTGCACGTAGTTCTCGCCGAACGCGCGCTGTCCAGCGGCATGCGCCGCCGCGATCGCCGCGGCCGGATGCGTCTTGGACACCGCCAGCAGCATGACCGCGGCGGGATCGCGCCCCGCCGCGCGGGCGGCCTGCGAGATTCTCCCTCTGACAGCTTGCAAGTTCGTGTCGATTGCCGCCATACTTTCGCGTCTGCAGGAACGCTTCGAATCGCAGGTTTCCCTCGGGAGGGGATTGTAATGGATCTGACAGAGCTGCTCGCCTTCGTCGTCAAGAACAAGGCATCCGACCTGCACCTCTCCTCCGGCCTGCCGCCCATGATCCGCGTGCACGGCGACGTGCGCCGCATCAACGTGCCGGCCCTCGAGCACAAGGACGTGCACGGGATGATCTACGACATCATGAACGACGGGCAGCGCAAGGCCTACGAGGAAAACCTCGAGTGCGACTTCTCGTTCGCGGTGCCCAACCTGGCGCGCTTCCGCGTCAACGCCTTCGTGCAGCAGCGCGGCGCCGCCGCGGTGATGCGGACGATTCCCTCCAAGATCCTCTCGCTCGAGGATCTCAAGTGCCCGAAGATCTTCAAGGACATCGCCGAGTACCCGCGCGGCATCGTGCTGGTCACCGGGCCGACCGGCTCGGGCAAGTCGACCACGCTGGCGGCGATGGTCAACCACGTCAACGAGAACGACTACGGCCACATCCTCACCATCGAGGATCCGATCGAGTTCGTGCACGAGCCCAAGAAGTGCCTGATCAACCAGCGCGAGGTCGGCCCGCACACGCTGTCGTTCGCCAATGCCCTGCGCTCGGCGCTGCGCGAGGACCCGGACGCCATCCTGGTCGGCGAGATGCGCGACCTGGAAACCATCCGCCTGGCGCTGTCCGGCGCGGAAACCGGCCACCTGGTGTTCGGCACCCTGCACACCTCCTCGGCGGCCAAGACCATCGACCGCGTGGTCGACGTGTTCCCGGCGGCGGAGAAGGAGATGGTGCGCGCGATGATCTCCGAATCGCTGCGCGCGGTCATCTCGCAGACCCTGCTGAAGACCAAGGACGGCAGCGGCCGCGTCGCGGCGCACGAGATCATGATCGGCACCCCGGCCATCCGCAACCTGATCCGCGAGAACAAGATCGCGCAGATGTACTCGGCGATTCAGACCGGCGCGCCAGATCGGCATGCAGACCCTGGACCAGAACCTGCAGGACCTGGTCAAGCGCAACATCGTGTCGCTGGCCGAAGCGCGCGGCAAGGCCACCAACAAGGACAATTTCGCGGGCTGACGCCCGCTCGCAGGAAAGATTGGAACAGGGGGATCGGGCCCCTTCCGGTGCTGCGCGCCGGGGCCCTCCCGCTCCCCCCGTACCCCCGGAAACCGCTGCCCTCCCCAGCCAGCGGGCTGCTTCAAAACCCGTCGTGAGGTGAATCATGGAACGCGAACAGGCAACCAAATTCATGTACGACCTTCTGCGCGCGCTGCTCGCCAAGAAGGGTTCGGACCTTTTCATCACCGCGGGCTTTCCGCCGGCCATGAAGATCGACAGCAAGATGACGCCGGTATCCACGCAGGCGCTCACCGAGCAGCACACGGCCATGCTGGCGCGCGCCATCATGAACGACAAGCAGGCCGCCGAGTTCGAGGCCACCAAGGAATGCAACTTCGCCATCAACCCGGCCGGCATCGGGCGCTTCCGGGTGAACGCCTTCATCCAGATGCAGAAGGTCGGCATCATCCTGCGCGTGATCACCACCTCGATCCCCGATTTCGACGACCTCAAGCTGCCGCCGGTGCTGAAGGACGTGATCATGACCAAGCGCGGCCTGGTGCTGTTCGTCGGCGGCACCGGCTCGGGCAAGTCGACCTCGCTGGCGGCCATGATCGGCTACCGCAACCAGAACTCGCCCGGCCACATCATCACCATCGAGGATCCGGTCGAGTACGTGCACCCGCACCTGAACTGCCTGATCACCCAGCGCGAGGTCGGCGTGGACACCGACTCCTGGCACGTGGCGCTGAAGAACACCCTGCGCCAGGCGCCGGACGTGATCCTGATCGGCGAGATCCGCGAGATGGAGGTCATGGAGCACGCCATCGCGTTCGCCGAAACCGGCCACCTGGCGCTGGGCACGCTGCACGCCAACAACTCCAACCAGGCCATGGACCGGATCATCAACTTCTTCCCGGAAGCGCGCCGCCACCAGCTGCTGATGGACCTGTCGCTGAACCTGAAGGCGGTGGTCTCGCAGCGCCTGATCCCGCTGCGCGAAGGCAAGGGCCGCGCCGCCGCCGTGGAAGTGCTGCTGAACTCGCCGCTGATCAGCGACCTGATCTTCAAGGGCGAGATCCACGGCATCAAGGAAATCATGAAGAAGTCGCGCGAACTGGGCATGCAGACCTTCGACCAGGCCCTGTTCGACCTGTACGAGGCCGGCCGCATCAGCTACGAGGATGCGCTGCGCTTCGCCGACTCGACCAACGAAGTGCGCCTCAACATCAAGCTGCACGGCAAGGAGTCGAAGGACCGCGACCTGAACAAGGGCATCGAGCACCTCGACATCGTCTGAGCGCGACGGGCCGGGTCGGGAACCGGGAACTGATCCGACACCGCCATGCTGATCCCGCCCAACGATCCGCGACTGAAGGGCGGCACACTGCAAAAGCTGCGCGGGATGCTGCAGGAGATTGCGGACAAGCGTCGCGCGGACGCAAAGTCGAGCCCGTCCGCACCGGTCATTCTCGACATCACCAGCCCAATCGGGCCGCCGTCCCGCAGTTCCCCGGACGATCCTTTTCCGCCCGCTCCGGGCGAAGTCCCGCGTGGCAGCAGCGCGCAGGCCGCCTGGATCGTCGCCGCGCTGGCCGTGCTCGCGCTGGTGGCGGCCGCGACCACACCGAGCTTCGCGCCGCTGCGCGCCCAAGTGCAGGCGAAGTTTGCGCAGCTGACTGCGCCGGGCACCGACACGCAGCCCCCCAAGCCGCTGCCTGCGCCCCGCGCGGTGCAGTTGCCCGGGCCCGGCAAGCCGCCGGGCAATGCCGGCGGGGATGACCGGGCGCGCCCGCTCAGGTTCTATGTCGGGCGCTGGGTCGTGGAGGAAAAACTCTCACCGCTCGGCTGGACGAAACGGGTGGAGATCCGCGCCGCCGCACCGGACCGGCTGAAGGCCAAAGTCTGGATCACCTGCCCCACCGGCACCTGCCTTGTCGGAGAGTTCATCGTCACACCCGCCGCGCACCTGAAGAAGAAGGACCAGACCGCGTTCATCAGCATCGTGCGCATCGAGGCCGCCGACGACCGGGTCTGGACGCTGCTGCTGCGCGCCGCCCCTGGCCGCCCCGATGAGCTCGAGCGCTGGGAGTGGTACGGCACCAAGACCAGCACCGCACGAATCCAGGATCTGATGGGGCATGTGCGCCGGGAGCGCTGAGGCCGCCCGCAGGGCGGAACCAGGCCCTTCTCATGGTGGCAGTATTCAGGCTGGTTTGCGGCTACTGCACTGGATTTCCTGAAAAAAATGGCAGTATTCAGCGCGCCCCGGGATTGCCGCGGTTGGATCCGGCAACAATGCCGAACTCGAACAGCCGACACTCCAGGGCGCCGTTGTAGAGCGGCACGCGGCGGCTCGGCGAGAGGCGGATCAGTTTGGCCATGCGCAGGTCGGCGGTGAAGAAGTGGCAGCGCCAGCCGGCGAAGTTGCGCTTCAGCGCGTGGCCCAGCTCGGGGTAGAAGGCGGCCAGCTGCTCGGCGTCGGCCAGCCGCTCGCCATAGGGCGGATTGGCCACCATCACGCCGGCGGCGGCCGGCGCCTCGAGCCTGAGGATGTCCTGGCGCTGCAGCCTGACCAGGTCGTAGAAGCCGGCGGCCATCAGGTTCTTCTTCGCGCTCTCCACGGCGCGCTGCTCGATGTCACTGCCGAACAGTTGCGGGCGCAGCTTGTTGCGCGGCGGGCGACCGTCGCGCACGCGGTTCCAGGCCTTCAGGTCGAGTGTGGAAAGTTTCTCGAAGCCGAACTCGCGCCCGGCGCCCGGCGGCTCGTTGAGCGCCATGGCCGCGGCCTCGATCAGCAGGGTGCCGCCGCCGCACATCGGGTCGAGCAGCGGCTCGTCGAATTTCCATCCGCTGAGCATCAGGATCCCGGCGGCCAGGTTCTCGCGCAGCGGGGCTTCCACGACGGCGCGCCGCCAGCCGCGCTTGAACAGCGGCTCGCCCGAGGTGTCGAGGTAGAGCGCACCCTTCTTCTCTTCGAGGAAGGCGTGGATGCGCACGTCGGGGTTCAGGCGTTCGACGTTCGGCCGTTCGCCCACCGCATCGCGGAACACGTCGCAGACCGCGTCCTTGATGCGCAGGGTGGTGAAGTCCAGGCTCTTCAGCGGGCTCTTGATCGCCGTCATGTTGACGCGGATGCTGCGCCCGACGGTGAAATACTCGCCCCAGGGAATGGCGCGCGCGGCGGCATAGACATCGTGTTCGTTGGCGTAGGCGAACTCGGCCACCCGCCAGAGCACGCGCGAGGCGATGCGCGAATGGAAATTCGCCGCGTAGCAGGTCTCCCAGCTGCCGGTGAAGGCCACCCCGCCGGCCAGCGCGGCGACCTCGCTCGCGCCCAGCGCGCGCAGCTCCCCGGCTAGCAGGGCCTCGAGGCCGCGCGGGCAGGGTGCGAAGAACGACTCGCTGCGCTCAGAAGGGTTTGACGACAACCAGGATCACCACGGCGAACAGGATCAGGACGGGAAACTCGTTGAACCAGCGGAACCAGACGTGGCTCTTCGCATTGCGGTCGTGCTTGAAATCGGCCAGCAGCTTGCCGCACCACGCATGGTACGCGAGCAGCACCGCCACCAGCGCGAGTTTGGCGTGCAGCCAGCCGCCCGAGATGCCGTAGCCCAGCCACAGCCAGAAACCGAACACCAGGGTCAGCACCGCGCCGGGCGCCATGATCCCCCAGTAGAGCTTGCGCTCCATCACCTTGAAACGCTCGATGGACGCCGCGTCGCTCGACTGCGCATGGTAGACGAACAGCCGCGGCAGGTAGAACAGTCCGGCGAACCAGGTGACCATGAACACGATGTGCAGCGCCTTGACCCAGAGCATCTCAGCGGTCCTCGCATTTCGTTGCGTGCGACAGGGAGTCATTGAGCAGGCGCCGGCGCGTCAGCGCCAGCGCAAGATGAGCCGAGCACGGCATAACCCAGCGGCACGGCCAGGTGCAGCCACCACAGCTCGGGCAGTTCGCCGGCGAACAGCGGGCGCACCAGCGCCACGCCGTGGTACAGCGGCAGCGCCTGCGCCAGCCAGCGCAGCACCTCGGGCAGTTGTTCGATGGGGAAGAACACGCCGGACAGGAAGGTCATGGGCGTCATCACCAGCGTGAAGTAGTACATGAAGAAGTCGTAGCTGGGCGCCATCGCCGTCCAGATCAGGCCGATGGCGGCGAAGGCCAGGCCCATCAGCAGGATCACCGGCAGCGCGGCCAGCGCCAGCGGCGAGCCGACCACGCCCAGCAGCGAGGCCACCAGCAGGATGGCGGTGCCCGACAGCGTGGCCTTGCTGGCGGCCCACACCATCTCGCCCAGCACCACGTCGTCCACCGTCAGCGGTGCGTTGAGGATGGCCTCCCAGGTCTTCTGGTGCTGCAGGCGCGAGAAGGCCGAATACATGGACTCGAAGGAGGCAGCGTACATGGTGCTCGACACCACCATGCCGGCGGCCAGAAAGCCGATGTACGGGCCGCCGGCCACCTCGGGCAGCATGGCGCCCAGCCCGTAGCCCAGGCCGAACAGGCCGATCATCGGGTCGGCCAGGTTGCCGAGCACCGAGGGGATGGCGAGCTTGCGCCACACCAGCAGGTTGCGCCGCCAGACGTGCACGAAGCGCAACGACAGGCGCGGCAGGACGAGCAGGGATTGCACCAGGTTCATGGCCTCAATCCCGCATGTCCCGGCCGGTCAGCTTGAGGAACAGGTCCTCGAGATTGGCCGGACGATGCAGGTAGACCAGTTGCGGCCGGGCGCGCAGCGATTCGAGCAGTGCGGTCTCGTCGGCCACGTAGCAGAACGCGGTCTCCCCGGCCAGTTCGACGCGCGCGGCATGCGCGCGCGCGCCCTGCGACCATTCCTCGACACCCGGGCCGTGCACCTCGACCACCTGCGGTTCGATGTGCGCGGCGATCAGCGCACGCGGCGCGCCCTCGGCGATGATGCGGCCCCGGTCCATGATGGCCAGGCGCGTGCACAGGCGCTCGGCCTCCTCCATGAAGTGGGTGGTCAGCACCAGGGTCTTGCCCTCGTTCTTCAGGCGCTTGAGGCGCTCCCAGATCATGTGGCGCGCCTGCGGGTCGAGCCCGGTGGTGGGCTCGTCCATGAACACCACGTCCGGGTCGTGCACCAGCGCGCGCACCAGGGTCAGCCTGCGCTTCATGCCGCCCGAGAGCTCGTTCAGGCGCGCGTTCTCACGTCCCGCCAGGCCGGCGAATTCCATCAGCGCCGGGATACGCGCCTGGATCTCGGCGTGCCGCATGCCGAAGTAGCGGCCGTACACCAGCAGGTTCTCGGCGACGGTGAAATCCGGATCGAGGTTGTCGAACTGCGGCACCACGCCGACGCGCAGTCGCGCCTCGCGCGCACGCGCCGGCACCGGTTCGCCGAGCAACCGGATCTCGCCCGCGTCGGGCGCGGTCTGGCCCAGCGCCAGGCGCAGTGTGGTGGTCTTGCCGGCGCCGTTGGGCCCCAGCAGGCCGAAGCATTCGCCGGCCTGCACCGAGAAGTCGACGCCGGCCACCACTTCGGCGCCGCCGTAGCGCTTGCGCAGGCCGCGCACCGCAAGCACCGCCTGGTCGGCGGCCGGGGCCGCGGCGGCGTTCACCGGCGGTGCCACTGCGCGCGCACGATGCTGCGCAACAGGTGCAGGCGCCCGTGGAAGAAGTGGTCGGCGCCGGGCAGCACGGTCAGCGGCAGCTCCTGCGGGCGCGCCCAGTCGAGCACCGCGGCCAGCGGCACGGTGTCGTCGACCTCGCCATGGATCACGATGCTGTCGGCCGGCACCGGCGCCACCGTGAAGCGGCCCGCCGCGGTGCCGACGAACACCACGCGCGCCGCCGGCGTGCCCGCGGCGGCGAGTCGGGCCGCCAGGTGGGATTGCACGAAAGCGCCGAAGGAAAAACCGGCCAGCACCAGCTCGCCGCCCGGATGGGCCGCGCGCCCCCAGTCGAGCACCGCGGCCAGGTCCTCGAGTTCGCCGCACCCTTCGTCATAGCGGCCTTCGCTCGCGCCGACGCCGCGGAAATTCGGGCGCAGCGAAACGTAGCCGAGCTCGTTGAAGGCCCTGGCCAGGGTCTGCACCACCTTGTTCTCCAGCGTGCCGCCGTACAGCGGGTGCGGGTGCGCAACCAGCGCGATGCCCTGCGGCGCCCCCGCTTCGGGCGCATCGACCGCGCATTCGATGCGACCGGCCGGGCCGGCGATCGCCTCGCGCCTGGTGCCGGGGCGCATCAGAGCTTCAGGCGCTCGACCACGCGACCGTGGCGCAGGTGTTCCTCGACGATCTCGTCGACGTCGCTGCGATCCACGTAGGTGTACCAGACCGCCTCGGGATAGACGACCATGACCGGGCCGAGTTCGCAGCGGTCCAGGCAACCGGCCTGGTTGATGCGCACCCTGCCTTCGCCGGCCAGACCCAGTTCCTTGACCTTCCGCTTGGCGTAGTCGCGCAGTTCGGAGGCGCCGCGCGGGTTGCAACTCTCGCGCGGACCTTCGCGCTGGTTGCAGCAGAAGAACACATGCCGTTCGTAGTAGCTCATGGCGGCATTTTACCCGGCCGCGCCCCCGTCCCGCGTGCGGCGAGGAACATCAGGTAGACGATGGCGGCGAACGGCCAGGCCGAGGACAGCAGGTGCGTGAGGCCGTTGAAGTTCAGGAAGTGCCCCTGCGACCAGACTTTCAGCATGTTGACCAGGTAGGGGTTGGGCGGCGCGAGGTTGACCAGCACCGTGGCGCCCATCAGCAGCAGGGCGGCGAGCGCCAGGCGCAGCGCGCGCGGCAAACCGGCGGCGGCGAGCAGCAGCGGCGTGCCCACCGCCAGACCGATCAGCGCGCCCGGCGTCAGCCAGTCGAACACACCGTTGGCCTGGCGCAGGATCACGAATGCCGCGGTCTTCACGGCCAGGGCGAGGGCCAGCAGCGCCAGCAGGGGCAGGCGGCGCGCCACCCCGGGCGCGAGGATGGCCGAGGCTGCCAGGCCCACGGCGATCAGGTTGCAGGCCGCCGTCCAGGCTTCGATGGTCACGAACACGTCGGCGGCGTAGGCCGCGCCCGCGGGATGCTGGAACAGGTCGCGCAGGTCACCCGCGCCGAACAGCAGGCTGGTCGGGTCGAGCTGGGTGAGCAGCCACAGTCCCAGCAGCACCAGGCCTGCGTCGGCCTGCGCGCCGGGCAGCACCCAGGCCGCGCGCAGGCGCTGCAGCGGGCCGGTGTCGAACAGCCAGTCCGCGTGGCGCACGCCCAGCAGCGCGCCGGCCAGCGTGCCGGCCAGGTTGCACAGCACATCCAGGTTGGAGGCGACGCGCGCCGGCAGGTAGCTCTGCGCCCCCTCGAGCAGCACGGTCAGCGCGGCGCCGGAGATCAGCGCGGCGCTGACCGCGACGCCGCCGCGCGCCACGGGATGCATGGCGAGCACGGCCAACGCGCCGTAGGGCAGATAGGCGAGCACGTTGGCCGCGACATCGAAGTGCGTGAAGTAGCGCGGCCAGGCTGCGCTCAGATAGGCGAAGGCCGAGCCGCCGGCATCGCGCCAGCCCGCGAACGGGTACAGCGTCGCGTAAACCACCAGCAGCACATAGGCGACGAGCAGGAACCTCGCCAGCGACGAGGGGCGATCCCTGGGCATGCGTGCCGCTCAGCCCTTGCGCGCTTCGTGCTGCGCGGCGTCGGCGTGGTGAGGCGCGTGCACGCCGTGGGAGCCGTGCGCGCCGTGCTGCGCATGCGCCTTCTGTTCGCGCGGGATGTACGAACCCAGCAGCATGCCGAACAGCGAGGCGATCAGGCCGGCGAGCTGCGGCGGCAGGGTGGCGTCGGCCGCCACCGCCTCGGCCACCAGCCAGGTGCCCAGGCCAAACACGATGGACACCATCGCGCCGACCGAGTTGGCCCGCTTCCACAGCAGGCCCAGCGCCAGCGGCACGAAGCACGACACCAGCGTCACCTTGTAGGCGTTCTGGATCATCTCGTACATGGTCTTCTCTGAATTCAGCGCGAACAGCAGCGCGGCCAGCGTGAAGGTGCCCGGCACCACGCGCCCCAGCACGAGGAACTGCTTGTCGGACAGTCGCGGCGCGAATGGCCGGATGACGTTCTCGGTGGCCAGCGCCGCGGGTGCCAGCAGGGCGCCGGCGGCGGTGGAGAGGATGGCCGAGAGCAGCGCGCCGAAGAACACCACCTGGGCCCACAGCGGCGTCCTGTTCAGGATCAGGTCGGGCAGGATGCGCTGGATCTCGCGCCCGTCCTCGGATTCGAACAGCTTGGACATGCCGGGGTCGATCACCAGCGCGGCATAGGCGATGAAGATGGGCACGAAGGCAAAACAGAAATAGATCAGCGCGCCGATGAGCGTGCCGCGAACCGCGGTCTTCTCGTCCTTGGCCGAGGTCACGCGCTGGAATACGTCCTGCTGCGGGATGGAGCCCAGCGCGAGCGTCATCCAGGCGGCGGCAAAGGCCAGCCACTCGGCGCTGCCGCCCTTGGGCCAGAACTCGAGCTTGCCGGCTTCGATGGCGGCGGTGATCACCTTCCCGGTGCCGCCGGCCATGCCGCTCACCAGCCAGGCGATGGCCCACAGGCCGATGATGATGACCACCGACTGGAACAGGTCGGTCAGTGCCACCGACCACATGCCGCCCCAGATCGTATAGAACAGCACGATGGCTGCGCCGATGATGATGCCGGTGTTCAGCGAGATCGCCCCGCCCGAAAGGACCGAGAAGATCAGGCCCAGCGCGGTGAGCTGGGCCGAAGTCCAGCCGAGATAGGAAATGGTGATGGCTGCGCCGGTCACCACCTCCACCGGCTTGCCGTAGCGCTTGCGGTAGTAGTCGCCGATGGTCAGCAGGTTCATGCGGTAGAAGGCGCGCGCAAAGAACACCGCGACGAAGATCAGACAGAAGGTGGCGCCAAACGGATCGCCCACGATGCCGCCCAGGCCGTCCTTGGCGAAAGTCGCCGACACCGACAGCACCGTCTCGGCGCCGAACCAGGTGGCGAACACCGTGGCGATGCTCATGTACAGCGGCAGGCTGCGGCCGGCGACAAGAAAGTCCTTGCTGTTGTGTACCCGACGCGCGGCCCACAGGCCGATGGCGATGGTGACGATCAGGTAAGCGAGAACGGCTCCGACAAGCATGATGGCTGCACCCGATGGAGAACGGAAACGCGCCGATTATCCCTTGCGCTGCCAGACCTGCCAACGCTCCTTGCCGCGAAACACGGGCAGGGAATCACGCTCGGCCACGGCGGCATCCTCGATGCGCACGAAATCCGTGCCGAGCAGCGCGTCCAGCGAGTCCGGTGCGATGCCGAAGGGCGGGCCCTTGGCGTTGTCGTCGAAGTAGAAGTAGCCGAACAGCAGGCCGCCGGGACGCAGCAGGGCCGCGCAGCGCGCCGCCCAGTCGGCCCACAGCCGGCGCGGCAGGGCGCACAGGAAGGCGCGCTCGTAGATGCCGTCGAAGCGCGGCGCGGCGCCGGAGGGTTCGCCGAACGAGAAGAAATCGGCCTCGTGCACCAGCCCGGCGAGGTCGCCGAGTCCGGCGCGCGGCTTCGACCGCCGCCGGGCTGAAATCGATGGCCAGCACCTGGTAGCCGCGTTCGTGCAGGTGGCGCGCCTCGTAGCCGCTGCCGCAGCCGGGGATCAGCACGCGCCCGCGTTCGCCCTCGCGCGCGGCCCAGCCGGCCAGCGCAGGCGGCACGCCGCCGGCGTCCCACGGCGTGACTGCGCCGCGGTAGCGCGTGTCCCAGAAATCAGGTCGTGCGCTGTCCTGGGCCACGCTAGAGCAGCCGGACCACCGCCACCACCTGCACGGCGACCCACAGGCCGAATACCGCGACCAGCGCGGCCAGCAGGCGGTTGCGCAGCGCGCCCTGTGCGTGCAGGGCGGTGAGCGCACGCTCGAGCTTCTCGGGGTGTTCGGTGGCGGCAATGCGGTGCAGGAGCCGCGGCAATTGCGGCAGGGTGGCGGCCCAGTAGGGCGCCTCGCGCTTCAGGTTGCGCACCAGTCCGCGCCAGCCGATCTGTTCGCCCATCCAGCGTTCCAGGTAGGGCTTGGCGGTCTTCCACAGATCGAGCTCCGGATCCAGCTGGCGTCCCAGGCCCTCGATGTTCAGCAGGGTCTTCTGCAGCAGCACCAGCTGCGGCTGGATTTCGACATTGAAGCGGCGCGAGGTCTGGAACAGGCGCAGCAGCAGGCGCCCGAAGTAGATCTCGCGCAGCGGCTTGGCGAAGATCGGCTCGCACACCGCGCGGATCGCCGCCTCGAATTCGTCGACGCGGGTCTCGGGCGGCACCCAGCCGGCATCGAGATGGGCCTGCGCCACGCGCGTGTAGTCGCGGTTGAAGAAGGCGAGGAAGTTCTGCGCCAGGTAATTCTTGTCGACCTCGGTCAGCGTGCCCATGATGCCGAAGTCGAGCGCGATCCAGCGGCCGCGCAGTTCGCCCTCGGTGGCAACGAAGATGTTGCCCGGGTGCATGTCGGCATGGAAGAAGCCGTCGCGGAACACCTGCGTGAAGAAGATCTCCACGCCGGCACGCGCCAGGGCGGGGATGTCCACGCCGGCCTCGCGCAGGACTTCGATCTGCGACACCGGCGTGCCGTGCATGCGCTGCATGACCATCACGCGCTGCGAGCACCAGTCCCAGTGGATCTCGGGCACCAGGAGGAGTTGCGAAGCGAGAAAATTGCGCCGCAGCTGGCTGGCGCTGGCGGCCTCGCGCATCAGGTCGAGCTCGTCTTCCAGGTGCTTGGCGAACTCGGCCACCACCTCGCGCGGCTTGAGCCGCCGGCCGTCGCGCCACAGAAGGTCGACCAGCTGGGCGGCGGTTTCCAGCAATGCGACGTCGCGCGCGATCGCCGCCTCGACGCCGGGCCGCAGCACCTTGACCGCCACCTCGCGCCCTTCTCCGCCGTCCTCGCGCAAGGTGGCGAAATGCACCTGCGCGATCGAGGCGCTGGCCACCGGCTGCGGGTCGAAGGCGGTGAAGGCCTCGGCGATCGGCTTGCCCAGGGCGCGCTCGACCTCCGCCATCGCCAGCGCGGAATCGAACGGCGGCACGCGATCCTGCAGCCTGGCCAGTTCGTCGGCCACGTCCAGCGGCAGCAGGTCGCGGCGGGTCGACAGCACCTGGCCGAACTTGACGAAGATCGGCCCCAGTCTTTCCAGCGCCATGCGCAGGCGCGCGCCGCGCGGCGCATCGGTGCGCACGGCGAACAGACCGAGCAGCCGGCGCACGCGAGCGTGCGGAATGAACTCGTGCAGGCCGAAACGCCGGGCCACCGAGAAGATGCGCAGCAGACGCAGCAGTCGGCCCATGCGCCTGCTCAGCCCTGCAGCCGCGCGAGGCGCTGCTCGAAGCGCGCAAGGTCGTCGCGCAGGCCGGCCACGTCGCTCGCGAAGCTCTCGAACTCCGGCCGCGCCACCAGGAAGCGCCGTTCCTCGATGGCCCACACCGCCACGCTATCGCTCAGTCGCAACGCGGCTTCGCGTTGCCAGGCGGCCAGGCCGCGCGCGGCGCCGACCATGCGATGCGCGACCACGTCGCCGAACACGCGCGACAGGTCTTCCTCGGCGTCCCAGCGCAGGTGGCGCAGCAGGGCGAGGATCTCGCTGGCCAGGCGCGCGTTGCCGACGATGTCGACCGCGCGCATCAGGTGTTCCTCGCCGCGGCCCTCGCCGGCGCCGGCGCCGCGCAGCAGGGCGCCGAGCAGCTCCGGGCGCGCCGACAGCGTAAGGGTGGCCGGCTGGCCGGGTTCGGCGCGCGCGGTCAGGCCGCCCTCGGCGATGGCCAGGCGCAGCGGCGGCAGCGGTGCAAAGCGCAACTCGACGATCTCGCCGGCATAGGGCGCGAGCTTGTCGCGCGCCCAGGCTTCGCGCGCGAGCAGGTGGTTCAGGGAAGCAGCCAGGCCGGATTCGATCATGGGTCGTCGAAAAAACGAAGGCCACCTCACGGTGGCCTTCGGATTATCGCAGGTACTGCGCGCCGCTGCGGTGGCGGGCGCGACAAGTTCAGTGCATCTGCTGGATGCCCGACAGCACCCAGCCGCTCGAGCCGTCGACGGGCTTGGACAGGTTCCAGATTTCCTCGAAACCGACCGGTGCCTGGCCGGGGGCCTCGCTGACCATGCCGGCAAAGCGCACGCTGGCCCAGTGGCGATCGCCCTCGGTCACCACTTCGAGCAGGTCGGCGTTCAGCGTGACCACGTCCGTGGTCTGCCGCGAACCGGCGCGCTCTTCGATGTCGGCCTTCAACGTGGCGAACATCTCGGGGGTGGTGAAATCGCGGATCTCGTCCAGGTTGCCGGCGTCGTTGGCACCCTGCAGGCGGATGTAGGAGAGCTTGGCCTGACGCACGAAGCCTGCGACGTCGAAGCCGGCCGGTACGTTGGTGGGTGCGGGTGCCGGCTGGGCGTCGAAGCCCGCGGCCTGCGAGGGCGGCGGTGCGGCGACCGTCTCGTTGCCCAGGCCCTGATACTGCATGGGCTGCGCGCGCTGCATGGAACCGGCGCCCAGCGCGGCGGCGGCGGGCTGGCGGCTGCGTATGAACATGCGCACCAGCACGACGGCCGCGAAGGCGAGCAGGGCGATCATCAGGATGCTGCCGAGCGCACCGCCGAAACCCTGGCCGGCGAACAAGGCGCCGAGCATGCCGCCGATGGCCAGGCCGCCGAGCATCGGCGCCCACTTGGACAGTCCGGAGGCCGGTTGTGCGGCCGGCGACTGCGCAGGCGCGGCCTGTTGCGCCTGGCGCGCCGGCGGTGTCGACGCCGGGGGTGCCGTGACGTTGCGCTGGGCGCCGAAGGATTTCCCCCCGCCCAGCTTCTTGGCCTCGGCTTCGCCGATCAGGAGTCCGGCGCCCAGCAACAGGGCCGTCAGGCTCATCATGATGCGCTTCATCTGTCCCGTCCTTGGTTGGTTGAACGACTGTGCTTCTTTCGTGCTTTCTTATTGTCTCTTCATCCTACCGCGCGCATCCGCGCTTGAGTAGGGGAAAAACCCCTGCCGACCGCAAACCGCGCCAAGCTGTGGCTGATTTGCATCACCGCCCGAAACGTCCGCCGCGAAAACTAGAGGCGGTAACCACGGTGCAACGCGACCACGCCCGCAGTGAGGTTGAAATATTCGACACGCTCCAGCCCTGCGCGTTCCATCATGTTGCGCAATGTCTCCTGGTCCGGATGCATGCGGATCGATTCGGCCAGGTAGCGATAGGCCTCGCCGTCCTGCGCCACGCGCTCGCCCAGCCAGGGCAGAACCTTGAACGAGTACAGATCGTAGGGCTTTTCCAGCGGCTTCCAGACTTTCGAGAATTCCAGCACCAGCAGTCGCCCACCCGGACGCAGGACACGCGACATCTCGGCCAGCGCGGCGTCCTTGTGGGTCATGTTGCGCAGGCCGAAGGCCACGCTGACGCAGTCGAAGGCGCCGTCCGGAAAAGGCAAATGCTCGGCGTCGCACTGCACGGCCGGGCACACCGCGCCCTGGTCGAGCAGTCGATCGCGGCCGACCGCCAGCATGCTGCGGTTGATGTCGGTGGCCCAGACCTGGCCGGAAGGTCCGACGCGACGCGCAAACGCGCGCGACAGGTCGCCGCTGCCGGCGGCCACATCCAGCACGCGATCGCCCGGTCGCACCTGCGAAAGGGCGATGGCAAAGGCCTTCCAGGCGCGGTGCAGGCCCAGCGACATCAAGTCGTTCATGAGGTCGTAGCGGCCGGCGACGCGGTCGAAAACCTCGCGTACCTTGCCTGCCTTGGCCTCCTCGGCAACCTTCTGGAAGCCGAAATCGGTTTCCCGACTCAAGCACATCCCCCTTTACCGGAAAGGGGCATGAGGGATGTAAGCCCTTGCTCCTGATCCCTGCTTGCGCCCGCATCGGCAAGCTTCTGCAGGTACTCGTCCCACAGCTTCTGCTGGTTCTCGCCCAGGTGGCGCAGGTAATCCCACGCGTAAATGCCGGTGGCGTGCCCGTCGCTGAAGGTGGGCTGCACGGCGTAGGAGCCGACCGGCTAGAGGCTGGTGATGCCGACCTCACGCTTGCCGGTCTGCAGCACCTCCTGGCCGGGGCCGTGGCCGCGCACTTCGGCCGAAGGCGAGTGGACGCGCAGGAACTCGTAGGGCAGGGTGTAATGCGCACCATCGGAAAAGGCCAGTTCCAGCAGGCGCGATTTCTGGTGCAACTTGATTTCGATGGGGACTGGGGTATCGCTCATGGGGGCTCCGCGGAGGCGGAATCATACATGGCCGCGGATTTGCCGATTGCAACAATATGGTAATGAAAGCTTCTTAAAATTGCCGCAATGAAAGCCATCCGCCCCCCCCACCACACCCGCATCCACAGCCTTCCCCAGACCTGCAAGCGGCGCACGCCATGGCCGTGAACATCCTGGTCGTGGAGGACGAGCCGGCGATCCAGGAACTGATCGCCGTCAACCTCGAGCACGCCGGCCATCACGTGATCCGTGCGCGCGACGCCGAAGCCGCGCTGGGCATCGTGCGCAACGCGCTGCCTGACCTGATGCTGATCGACTGGATGCTGCCCGGCATGTCCGGCGTGGCTCTGGCCAAGCAGTTGCGCGGTGACGAACGCACGCGCGGCATCCCCATCATCCTGCTGACGGCCCGCTCCGAGGAGCACGACAAGGTGCAGGGCCTGGAGGCCGGCGCCGACGACTACGTCACCAAACCCTTCTCGGTGCGCGAGCTCCAGGCGCGCATCAAGGCCGTGCTGCGCCGGCGCGCGCCGCAGATGACCGACGACCCGGTAGAGATCGGCGGGCTGCGCCTCGACCCGTCCACCCACCGTGTGTTCGGCGACAAGTCGCCGCTCGAACTCGGGCCCACCGAGTTCCGCCTGCTGCATTTCATGATGACGCACGCCGAGCGGGTGCATTCGCGCACCCAGTTGCTCGACCAGGTGTGGGGCGACCACGTGTACATCGAGGAGCGCACCGTGGACGTGCACATCCGCAGGTTGCGCAAGTCGCTGGAACCGACCGGCCACGACCGTCTGATCGAGACGGTGCGCGGCTCGGGTTACCGCTTCAGCGCCAACCCGACCGCCTGACGGCCTGCGTGAGACAATCCGCGCGTTTCCCCGCGCGGAGTATCGTGGCTTGAATCCGGTCTGGGCCGGTTTTGCCGGCAAGAGTGTGCTGCTCGGACTGGCCGCCCTCGCAACCTGGGCGCTGGCCGGCGGCGGCTGGGCGCTGGGCGTGCTGGCCGGCGGCTATGCGCTGCTGGCCCTGCACAATGCGCGCAATCTGGCCGCATTGGCGCGCTGGGCGCGTGCGCCGCGCAGCGCGACGCTGCCGCCCGGCAGCGGATCCTGGGAAATCGTGCTGGCCGACCTGCACCGCTGGCTGAAGATACGCGATGCCGAAGACCGGCAGGTCGCCGTCGCGCTGGAACGTTTCCGCGACGCCGGCCGCGCACTGCCCGACGGGGTGGTGATTCTCGACGCCGAGAATCGCATCGAATGGGCCAACCCGACGGCCGAGCTCTATCTGGGCATCGACGGATTGCGCGATGCCGGGCAGGCGGTCACCAACCTGCTGCGACATCCGGATTTCGTCCGCCATCTGGAGGCCGGCGCCTACGAGGAGCCGCTGGTGCTGCGCAACGCGCGCAGCGAGGCCGCCGTGCTGGCGATGCGCGTGGTCCCCTTCGGCGACGACCGCAAGCTGCTGCTGGCACGCGACATTACCGGTGAGGAAAAGCTCGACACCATGCGGCGCGACTTCGTCGCCAACGTCTCGCACGAGCTGAAAACCCCGATCACCGTGCTGTCCGGCTTCGTCGAAACCCTCGCCGACCCCGAGATGCAGCTCGGCGAGGCGCAGCGTCGCCGTTACCTCGGCCTGATGGCCGAGCAGTCGCAGCGCATGCGCCAGTTGATCGAGGATCTGCTGACCCTGTCCTCACTGGAATCTTCCGCCAGTCCGGCCGACGAACAGGCCATTCCGGTGCGTCCGCTGCTCGAGAAGCTGGCCGAGGAGGCGCGCCTTCTGTCGGGTGGCCGCCACACGGTGAGCTGCAACGTCGAAGCCGATGCGAGCATCCTCGCCGGCGCCGGAGAGTTGACCAGCGCCCTTTCCAACCTGGTGACGAACGCCGTGCGCTACACGCCAGAGGGCGGCAGCGTGCGCATCGGCTGGACGCTGCGCGACGGCGCCGGCGTTTTCAGCGTCGAGGACAGCGGGATAGGCATCGAGGCAGTCGGTGCCGCGCTCGCTCAGCTCCATCAGGCGCACGCGCAGCGGCTGTTGCAGGAAGACTTCGATCACGCGTTTGGGTTTGTACCAGCCTGAAGGAAGCACCAGCGTCGGCGGCGATTGCAGGGCGACCACTTCGGTGAGCGTCAACGCCGGCACATAGACTTCGTTCATGGCGTTCAGCCCGTACGGCCGTACGGCGATTGCCGCGGGCAGCCCCGGGAGCAGGCGCAGGCCCGCGTGCAGGCCGCCTTCTTCGCCCTGCATCAGCCAGCGCACCTGGGCGAGCATGAAGTTCCTGGCATCGCCGGTGCGCACGCCGACCAGCTGACCATGGGCGAAGCGCTTGCCCGGGTCGCCCGCGCGACGCAACATGCGCAGGCCCGAAACGCTCTCGTCCTCAATGCTCCAGTGCTCGAGCAGGAACCCTTGCGCGACACTGTGGTCGTCCTCGTCACGCGTGCTGATGCGCCCGAAGGTGGCGATCTCCTCGCGTTGCTTCTTGGTCAGCTCGCGCTGCTGGCCCGGCTGGCGGAACACCTTGCCGCTCACGTAGTAGTGGATTGCCGCGACATCGTTCACCACCATGGCCACGTCGGAAACGCGCTTGCGCTCGGCGCCGCGCGCCGGCCTCGGCTGGCACCACTGACGGTACAGGCACACCAGCAGCTGCTCGCAGGAAGGCTGCACGCAATCCTCGCCGAGGGCGAGCTTGGCCGGCGACTCGCCTTTCCTGAGCAGGCCGATGCGATTGCGCAGGCTCTTGGCCAGCCGCTGGGTATCGATGAAGCGCGGCTCGCCGATCTTCTCGTCGGCCTCGCCCGACAGGCGCTCGGGCGGCTTTTCTCCGGTCAGGTCGACGACCAGCGGCGGCATGCCCTCGCCGGCCACCGGCTGCGCCGAGATGTCGGCCTTCTCGGCCCAGCGTTCGAGCAGATAGGCCACGAAGGTGAGCTGGCGCTGCGAGAGTTCGTTCGGGTTGGCCATGCCCATCAGCAGGGCGCGCACGTACTGGATGCGCGCACTGGCCTCCTGCACGTCGCGGTTCAGGTAATCGGTGACCGGCTCTTCGGTGACGTCGAGCGACTCGGCGCAGCGAAACACCACGTGCAGCGAACGCCAGAGGGAGCGCGGCACCTGCCGGTAGGCCCGGTAGTGGTGGAACATCGACAAGCCCGCGTAGGCGAGCGCGCGCTGCGCGACCTGCGCTGCAACGGCGCGCATGCCGAACTCGCCGGCCACGGCTGCGGCCAGGCAGTGCAGATAGCCCAGCCGCATCTGATCCCAGAGTTCTATGGTGTCGTCGAATACGCGGCTTTCGGCCTCCGCCATGGGCATGGCGCGATTCGAGAAGCGCTTGGCGAGCTCCAGCTGCACGAAGGCGACCGCTTCGCGCAGCGTCTCGAGCACCTGCAGCCGCGTCGCCGCCTTGCACGGGAAGGCGTTGAACTCCTCGAGCTGCAGCAGCAGCTGGCGGCGCGACTCGCTCACGTTGGCCAGCGGCACATTCTCCAGCCAGGCCTTGCAGGTGGCGGCGTCGACGAACTCGGGTGCCGCGGTGGCCGACAGCGCCGGCAGTGCCGACTCCGCGTAGGCCGTGAAAGCGGTGAAATCACTCATGGGTCATTGCCTCGATGCGCGCACGCAGCGCGAGAGCGAGTTGCCCGGCGGACGCGCTGCGCCGGACCGCCTCCCCGGACTCGCGCCCGGGCTGGGCCCAGACGGGATCGGGAAAATGGCGATCGCCGGTCCCGCGCGGAATAACGTGCCAGTGCAGATGCGGCACCTGGTTGCCGAGACTCGCAAGGTTGATCTTGTCCGGCTGCAGCACGTCGCGCAGCGCGGTTTCGGTGGCGAATACGATATCCATCAGTCGGCGGCGCTCGTCCGGGGGCAGGTCACTCATCTCGCGCACGTGCCGGTTCAGGATGACACGGCAGAACGCCGGATAGTCGGCATTGTCTGCCACGTTCACGACCCGGCAAAAATCGTCGCGCCAGAGCACCGCCCCGCCGTCCTGCCCGCAGAGTTCGCAACGCATCCTGGCGCGGTTCCGTGCTCGCGGCCCGACGCCTGGGCGTCGCTGCCTCGTTGAGACCCGGAGTGAGGCCCGGGCCACGCCTCCCCCGGGTGTGGCAACCCGTACTGCCTAGAGCAGAACCCGTTCGATTCCGCCGTTGTTGGCCTTCTGCACGAACTCCGGCAGCCAGTCGGGGCCGAGGAGGTGGCGGGCCATTTCGACCACAATATAGTCGGCATCGGCGCCGGTGTCATCCGAGAAGCGCGTCAAACCTTGCAAACATGAAGGGCAGGAGGTCAGCACCTTGACTTCGCCGGTGTGCGGCGCAGCGCCGCGTGCGCCGGCCCGGATCGTGTCCATGCCGCGCGCCAGCTCCTCCTGTTTGCGAAAGCGCACCTGGGTGGAAACGTCGGGACGCGTGACGGCCAGCGTGCCCGATTCACCGCAGCAGCGATCCGACAGGGTCACGTCACCGCCCATCAGGTCGTTCACCACCTTCATGGGCTGGTGCGTCTTCATCGGCGTATGGCAGGGATCGTGGTACATGTAACGCACGCCGGTCGCGGCTTCGAGCTTCACGCCCTTCTCGAGCAGGTACTCGTGGATGTCGAGCAGACGGCAGCCGGGGAAGATTTTCTCGAACTCGTACTTCTCGAGCTGATCCATGCAGGTGCCGCAGGACACGATCACGGTTTTGATGTCGAGGTAGTTCAGCGTGGTGGCCAGGCGGTGGAACAGCACGCGGTTCTGCGTGATGATGCGCTCGCCCTTCTCGGCCTCGCCGGCCGCGGTCTGCGGATAGCCGCAGCACAGGTAGCCCGGCGGCAGCACGCATTGCGTGCCGATCTCGTAGAGCATGGCCTGGGTGGCGAGACCCACCTGCGAGAACAGCCGCTCGGAGCCGCAGCCCGGGAAGTAGAACACCGCATCGGAATCCTCGCCGACCTTGGCCGGGTCGCGCACGATAGGCACGATCTTGGCGTCTTCGATGTCGAGCAGCGCGCGCGCAGTGCGCTTGGGCAGCTTGCCCGGCATGGGCTTGTTGACGAAGTGCATCACCTGCGCGCGCAGCGCCGGGCGGCCGGTGGTGGCCGGCGGGCGGGCGGTCTGCGCGCGCGCCAGACCGAGGCTCCGGGCCAGCCCATGGGCGAAACGCTGCAGCTTGTAGCCCCAGCCGATCATGGCGGTGCGGATCAGCTTGATGCTGCGCGGATCGGTGGCGTTCAGGAACAGCATCGAAGCGGCGGTGCCCGGGTTGAAGCGACGCTTGCCCTGGCGGCGAAGGAGGTTGCGCATGGCCACCGACACGTCGCCGAAATCGATGTCGACCGGACAGGGACTCTCGCACTTGTGACACACGGTGCAGTGGTCGGCGACATCGCCGAACTCGTCGTAGTGCGCGAACGACACGCCGCGGCGCGTCTGCTCCTCGTACAGGAAGGCCTCGGTCAGCAGCGAGGCGGCGAGGATCTTGTTCCTCGGCGAGTACATCAGGTTGGCGCGCGGCACATGCGTGGCGCACACCGGCTTGCACTTGCCGCAGCGCAGGCAGTCCTTGATCGAGTCGTTGATGCGGCCCAGATCCGACTGCTCGAGAATCAGCGATTCGGCGCCCAGCAGGGAGAAGCTCGGCGTGTAGGCGTTCTCCAGCGTCGCCCCGGCCAGCAGCTTGCCGGCGTTGAAGCGGCCCTCGGGATCGACCTTCTGCTTGTAGGCGCGGAAGGCCTCCATCTCGCCGGCCTCGAGGTACTCGAGCTTGGTGATGCCTATGCCGTGCTCGCCCGAAATCACCCCGCCCAGGGATTTGGCCAGCTTCATGATGCGCGCCACCGCCTGGTTGGCACGCTGCAGCATCAGGTAGTCGTCTGAGTTGACCGGAATGTTGGTGTGCACGTTGCCGTCGCCGGCGTGCATGTGCAGGGCGACGAACACGCGGCCGCGCAGCACCTGCTTGTGCATGGCCTCGGCGCCCTCGACGATGCGGCTGGAACGCCAGGCCGCTGAAGATGCGATGCAGTTCCTCGCGCAATTCGAGCTTCCAGGACACGCGCAGCGCGTGCGCCTGGACGGCCGAGAACACGCTGGCATGCTCGACCGCCATCGCATCGCGCGCCGTCGCGCCGCCGGCGAAGTCGGCATCGATCGCCTCGACCGGCGCATCGAGGTTGTCCAGCAGCCACTGCCAGCGCGCGCGCACGCCGGCGATCGCCTCGCGGGCCCGGCGCGGACGATCGCCCAGCACCTCGGCCGCGTCCAGATGCACGTCGCCCTGCACCAGCGGCAGTTCGGCGGAGAAGTAGCCCGACAGCGCGTCCAGCAGCTCCAGCTTGTTGGTGATCGAAAGCTCGATGTTGATGCGCTCGATGCCGTCGGAATACTCGGCCAGGCGCGGCAGCGGGATCACCACGTCCTCGTTCACCTTGAAGGCGTTGGTGTGCTTGGCGATGGCGGCGGTGCGCGCGCGGTCCAGCCAGAAGCGCTTGCGCGTCTCGGCCGAGACCGCGACGAAACCCTCGCCGCCGCGCGCATTGGCCATGCGCACCACCGCAGAGGCGACGCTGGCCACCTCGTCCACGTTGTCGCCGACGATGTCGCCGATCAGCACCATCTTGGGCCGCTGGTTGCGGCGCGCCTTGGTCGCGTAGCCGACCGCGCGCAGGTAGCGCTCGTCGAGGTGCTCGAGTCCGGCGAGCATCACACTGGCGTGGGCATCGAGGTGGTCCTTGATCTCGACGATGGCCGGCACGGCCTGGTGCGCCGAACCGAAGAACTCCAGGCACACCGTGCGCACGTGCGAGGGCATGCGGTGCAGGATGAAACGCGCGGAGGTGATGATGCCGTCCGTGCCTTCCTTCTGTATGCCCGGCAGTCCGGAGAGAAACTTGTCGGTGACGTCCTTGCCCAGACCCGCCTTGCGGAACGAGGCGCCGGGAATCTCGATGCTCGTCTCCGACAGCAGCTTCCTGCCGTCGGCCGCGTAGCGGCGCAGCCGGAACACCGCCGTGTCCGCGTCGTGAATCTTGCCCAGATTGTGGCCGACACGCTCGACGTCGAGCCATTCGGCGTCCGGGGTCACCATGCGCCAGGAGGCGAGATTGTCGATCGCCGTGCCCCACAGCACGGCCTTCTTGCCGCCGGCGTTCATGGCCACGTTGCCGCCTATGCACGAGGCGTCGGCCGAGGTCGGGTCGACGGCGAACACCAGGCCGGCGTTCTCGGCCGCGTCCATCACGCGGCGCGTGACCACCCCGGCGCCGCAGCGCAGCGTCGGCACCACCTTGCCCAGCGGCAGACCCGGCAACTCGCTGTCCTCGACCGCCGAGAGCGATTCCAGCTTCTCGGTATTGACCACCGCAGAGCGGCGCGTGAGCGGCACCGCGCCTCCGGTGTAGCCGGTGCCGCCGCCGCGCGGGATGATGCTCAGGCCGAGGCGGATCAGCTCGCGCACGATGGGCTGCACCTCCTCCTCGGTGTCCGGGGTAACCACCACGAAGGGATACTCGACGCGCCAGTCGGTGGCGTCGGTAACATGCGATACGCGCGCGAATCCGTCGAAGGCGACGTTGTCCTTGCGCGTCACCCGCGCGAGCGCGCGCAGCGTCTTCCTGCGCAGGTCGCGGGTGGCCTCGAAATCAGCGTCGAAACGCGCCACCGCGGCGCGCGATCGGGCCAACAGGCTGCGCACTTTCTCGCTGTCGCTGTCGCCGCGGCGCTGCTCGATCTCCGCCAGCCGGCGGCGCATTCCGGATATCACCTGCTCGCGCCGCTTGCGGTGCTCGAGCAGGTCATCTTCCAGGTAGGGATTGCGCTGCACCACCCAGATCTCGCCCAGCACTTCGTAGAGCATGCGCGCCGAGCGGCCGGTGCGGCGTTCGGCGCGCAGCTCGGAGATCAGCTCCCAGCCCTCGGCGCCGAGCAGGCGCAACACGATCTCGCGATCGGAGAACGAAGTGTAGTTGTACGGAATTTCGCGCAGCCGCTGCATGCTCGCGCCGCCCGCTGGATAGGGGAAGGGGAAGCGGATTCTACCGCAGCGCTCCGCTCATGATGCGGCGCACAACCCCTGCTGCAGCAGGGCTACTCGTTGCGGGACGGGGGCGGCGATTCGGCCGGCGGCGGTTCCGGGAAGATGTCGCGATAGCTGGCATAGAAACTCGCGAACAGGGTCGGCATCATGGCCAGCACGAAGGGGAACAACACGCTGAACACCGCAGGACGCAATGCCCCGCCCGAAGCCAGCATCAGGCCGAGCAGTGCCGTGAACGGCACCACGAACAGCACCAGCGTGGCCGCCACGCCATACGCGACGAAGGCGCGCCAGTTCAGCAGGCAGGCGAAAAACGAGAAGAACAGGGCCTTGCCGGCCGACATGCCGTTCCATGCCGCCAGCACGGGCGCGAACCAGAACATCATCATCACCGGCATATACAGCAACGAGGCGAGGCCCAGCGCCGACAGGAAATCCTCAGACTGCAGCATCTCCACCGCCGGCCGCTCGCCGGTCAGGAACCAGCGCGCCAGTGCCCCGCCGTCGGCCAGCGCGGTCGCCGCCAGCAGCAGCACGATGCTGGTGAAATAGATGCCGCCCAGCGTGAGCTGCGCCGCGCGCGCCGCGCGCAGGCCGGAGAACAGCAGCGATAGCTCGAACGGCTGGCCGCGCTCGGCGGCGCGCGCCGCGGCCATGAAACCCACCGACAGTCCGGGCACCAGCACCATCGCCAGCACCACGCCGACCACGGGCAACAGGCTCACGGCGGTCATCAGCATGTAGTAGGCGAACACCAGTGCCAGCCACATCACCGGGGCGACGCGGAACAGCTGCCAGCCGCGCGCCAGCCAGCGCCAGCCGCGACCGGGCTCGATCAGCTGCGCTTGCATGGGTACGTACTCACGCCGCGTTCCCGTCCAGGCCGGGCAGGTCGGCGCCGGTCTGCGCGCGCAGCGCGAGGATGTCGCGGAAATGCTCCGGATCGTGGGCATGCACCAGCTCGCCCGGACGCGGCAGGTGGAAGTCGTACAGGCGCGAAAGCCAGAAGCGCAGCGCGCCGGCGCGCAGCATGGCCGGCCAGGCCTGCACCTCCTCGCGCGTGAACCGGCGCACGTCGGCATAAGCGGACAGGAAGGCGGCGCTGCGCCGCGCCTCCAGGCTGCGATCGGCCGCGTGATCGACCAGGCACCAGTCGTTGATGCACACCGCGACGTCGAACAGCAGCGCGTCCACGCCGGCGAAATAGAAGTCGATGACGCCCGACAGCCGGCCCTCGTGGAACAGGGCATTGTCGCGGAACAGGTCGCCGTGCACCGGTCCGCGCGGCAAATCGGCGTAACGGTGTGCGGACTGAAAGGCGAGTTCCGCATCGAGCAGGGCCTGGCGCTCAGCGTCCAGGAAGGGTCGCACCTGCGGGGCCGTCTCGCGCCACCATTTGGGCCCGCGCGGGTTCTCCAGGTGGCCGTCGAAGGAGCGCCCGGCCAGGTGCATGCGGGCCAGCAGCGCGCCGAGCTGGGCGCATTCCCCGACACCGGGGCTGACGATGGACTTGCCCGGCAGGCGCGAGACCAGGGCGGCGGGCTTGCCGTTCAGCTCTCCGAGGTAGCGATCCTCGAGGCTGGCCACCGGTGCGGGGCAGGGGATGCCATGGCGCGCCAGGTGCGCCATCAGGTTCAGGTAGAAAGGCAGTTCGTGCGCCGTCAGCTTCTCGAACAGCGTGAGGACGTAGCGGCCCTGCGCGGTGGAGACGAAGTAGTTGGTGTTCTCTATGCCCTCGGCGATGGGCAGCAGTTCGGCGGGTGCGCCCACCGAATAGTTCCTCAGCCAGGCCGCGAGCTGTTCGCGGGAAACCGGGGTGAAGACCGACAAGCGATCAGTCGAAGGTCTTGATGGTCCACATCGGCACGCTGATTCCCGGATCGAGCCCCTCGCGGCGCATCCAGTTGCCGTTGCCGGTGGTGTCCACCAGGTAATACGGGATGCCGTTCGGCGGCGTGACCTTCATCATCACCACGCGGCCGTTCTGGCGCACTTCCTCGACTTTGTCCTCGCGCTGCACGGGGATGTTCACGCGCGGGCCGTCCTCGTCCGTCATGCCGGGCGGGGGCGGCGGCGGCGCCGGCAGCGGCTCGAGCCGCGGAGGAGTCTGGGCGAGCGCCGGTAGCGCGGCGGCCAGCAACAGGGAAATGAGTAGTTTGCGCATGATCGTGTCGAGTTGGAATTCTAGCAGATCGCCGAGCGGCTCCAATGCAGCGCGACGGCGCGCCTAGAGGTTCACCAGCACGTCGCGCTCGGCCGGCAGGGGCTCGAAGCCGCGCTTCTCGTAGTGCGCGAAGATGGCGTCCACCACCGCCTGCGGTTCGTCGATGACCTGCAGCAGGTCGAGTTCCGCCGGGCTGACCATGGCCTCGGCGGCCACCCGCTCGCGGATCCAGTCCAGCAGGCCGCGCCAGTACGGGGAGTGCATCAGGATGATGGGCATGCGGGCGATCTTGCCGGTCTGCACCATGACCAGCGTCTCGAACATCTCGTCCAGGGTGCCGAATCCGCCGGGCAGCACCACGTGGGCGCAGGAGAACTTCACGAACATCACCTTGCGCGCGAAGAAATGCCGAAAACCCACGCTGATGTCCTGGAAGTCGTTCGGCTCCTGCTCGTGAGGCAGTTCGATGTTCAGGCCTACCGCCGGCGAGCGCCCGAAATAGGCGCCCTTGTTCGCCGCGCCCATCACGCCCGGGCCGCCGCCGGTGACCACCGAGAATCCGGCGTCGGACAACAGGCGCGCCGTGGTCTCGGCCATCTTCCAGTAGGGCGAATCCGGCGCGACACGCGCGCTGCCGAACATCGACACGGCGGGTCGGATCCTGCCCAGCCTTTCGGTCGCTTCGACGAACTCTGCCATAATTCCGAACAGCCGCCAGGCTTCGCGCGAGTGGGTGCCCGTACCGGGATCAATCTGCTTCGGAAGCTTGTCTACATCACTCATCGTGTCCGCACACCCAAAAGAAGAAACTCCCGCCGCCGGGCCCGCGACGCTGTTGCTCGTCGACGGCTCGTCCTATCTGTACCGCGCCTTCCATGCCATGCCGGAGCTGCGCAACCCGGCCGGCGAACACACCGGGGCGATCTACGGCGTCGTGAACATGCTACGGCGGCTGTCGGCCGACCACAAGGCGCAGGCGCGTGCCTGCGTGTTCGACGCCAAGGGCAAGACCTTCCGCGACGAGGCCTATGCCGAATACAAGGCGCAGCGCGCGCCGATGCCGGAGGATCTGGTGTCGCAGATCGTGCCCATCCACGAGATCGTCGCGGCCATGGGCTGGCCGGTGCTGGCCGTCGAGGGCGTGGAAGCCGACGACGTGATCGCCACGCTGGCCGAACAGGCGCGCACAGCGGGGATGCGCTGCGTCATCTCGACCGGCGACAAGGACCTGGCGCAGCTGGTCAATGACAGCGTGACCCTGGTCAACACCATGTCGAACGAGGTGCTCGACATCGAGGGCGTGAAGCAGAAGTTCGGCGTGCCGCCCGAGTTGATCGTCGACTATCTGACGCTGGTCGGCGACGCCGTCGACAACGTGCCGGGCGTGGCCAAGGTCGGACCGAAAACCGCGCTGAAGTGGATTTCGCAGTACGGCTCGCTGGATGCGGTCGTTGCGCACGCCGCCGAGATCGGCGGCGCGGTCGGCGAGAACCTGCGCAAGGCGCTGGACTGGCTGCCCAAGGCGCGCTGGCTGCTGACAGTCAAGCGCGACTGCGTGCTGCCCGTCAGCCTGGCCGACCTGCACCAGGACGGCAGCGACGCCGCGCGTCTGCGCGAACTCTATGCGCGCTACGGCTTTCGCAGCTGGCTGAAGGAACTGGACGGCGGCGCGCAAGCCGGCGACAGCACGTCGGCGCGCGCAGCTGCCGAGCGGCGCTTTGCGCCGCAGGGCGCAGAGCCCGGCGCCGTGGCGCCTTGAGCCGCGCGACAAGCGCAGCTATCGCATGGCGATCACCGAGGACGAGCTGCGGGCGCTTGCCGCGGAACTCGCCACCTCGGCGCACACCGCGCTGGTCGGCTTCGACACCGAGACCGACGGACTGGAGCCGATGACGGCCAACCTGGTCGGCCTGTCCTTCGCCTTCGGTGTGCACGCCTGGTACGTGCCGGTCGCGCACGCCTACGCCGGCGCGCCGGCGCAGGTCGGCGTGGTGCGCGCACTGGAGATCTTCCGTCCCTGGCTGGAGTCGGCGCAACGCCTGAAAGTCGGCCAGAACCTCAAATTCGATGCGCACATCCTCGCCAATCACGGTGTACGGCTGGCCGGCATCGCACACGACACGCTGCTCGAGTCCTACGTCTACGAAGTCCACGAGCGGCACGATCTCGAAACGCTCGCGCGTCGCCACCTGGGCTGGAGCACGCTGTCCTACGACGATGTCACCGGCAAGGGCGCTTCGCGCATCTCGTTCGCCGAAGTCGACGTGCAGCGTGCCACCGAGTATTCGGCCGAGGACGCCGATTGCACCCTGGCGGTCCACGAGGTACTGCACCCGAAGATTGCCGGGGACGCGAAGCTGCAGCTGGTCTACGAAAAGATCGAAATGCCGGTCATGCCGGTGCTGCTGGCCATGGAGCGGCACGGCGTGCTGCTGGATCTGGCCCGCCTCGAGGCGCAGAGCAACGAACTGGGCAGGGAAATGCTCGACCTCGAGCAGAAGGCATATGCCGCCGCCGGCCAGCCCTTCAACCTGAACTCGCCCAAGCAGATCCAGGAGATCCTGTTCGTGCAGCAGTGCCTGCCGGTCAGGAAGAAGACCCCGGGCGGGCAGCCCTCCACCGACGAGGACGTGCTGGCCGAACTGGCCGCCGACTATCCGTTGCCCAAGCTGCTGCTCGAGTACCGCAGCATCGCCAAGCTGAAGTCGACTTACACGGACAAGCTGCCGCGCATGGTGAACGCGCGCACCGGCCGCGTCCACACCACCTATTCGCAGGCGGTGGCGGTGACCGGACGGCTGTCCTCCAACGAGCCCAACCTGCAGAACATCCCCATCCGCACCCCTCAGGGCCGGCGCATACGCGAGGCCTTCGTGGTGCCGCCGGGCTGGAAGATGCTGAGCGCGGACTATTCGCAGATCGAGCTGCGCATCATGGCGCACCTCTCGCACGATGTCGGCCTGCGCCACGCTTTCGAGCATGGCCACGACGTGCACCGTGCCACGGCGGCCGAGGTGTTCGGCCGCCAGCTGGCGGAGGTGACGGCGGACGAGCGACGCGCCGCCAAGGCAATCAACTTCGGCCTGATCTACGGCATGTCGGCCTTCGGTCTGGCGCAGAACCTGGGCATAGAGCGCGCCACCGCGCAGGCTTACATCGACAGCTATTTCTCGCGCTATCCGGGCGTCGCGCGCTACATGCAGGAGACGCGCGAGCTGGCGCGCGAACGCGGCTACGTGGAAACCGTGTTCGGCCGCCGCCTGTGGCTGCCCGAGATCAGAAGCGGCGGCCCGCAGCGCCGCCAGGCGGCGGAGCGGGCGGCGATCAACGCGCCCATGCAAGGCACCGCGGCCGACCTGATCAAGCTGGCCATGGTGCGCGTACACGACTGGCTGGTGAACGGCGGGTATGCCACCAAGCTGGTCATGCAGGTGCACGACGAACTGGTGCTGGAAGTGCCGGACGGCGAACTCGACGCGGTGCGCGGAGAGCTGCCGCGCCTGATGCAGGAGGTCGGTTCCCTGGACGTGCCGCTGATCGTCGAGATCGGCGTCGGGGACAACTGGGACAAGGCGCACTGAGGACGCGGGGCGCGAACTCCCGGTGAGTGCGCAGCCGGGAGAACGCTTTTTCGCGCCGGGCTTTGCCCCGCTCAGGCTGCCGATCCGGCGCCGCTACTCCGCGGCCGGCTTGTCGTCTGCGGGCTGGGGCTCGGCACCCGGTTCGCCGCCCTCGGTGGCCTTCGCCTGCTGCTTCTTCATGAGCTTCTCTTCCTTCTTCTTCTTCTTTGCCAGGTCACGCTGGCGCTTTTCGAACTGATAGTTGGGTTTGGCCAAGTCTTCCTCCTCAAGTCTGCAACGATATTCCGCGCATCATACCGGCATCCCGTCCGGCGGCCTCATTTGAGCGCACCGAACACCTTCTTCAGGATATTGCTGGCCGCCGCGGCCGGGTTCTGCCGGATCCTGGCCTCCTCCTCGGCGACCATCAAGAACAAGCCGTCCAGCGCTTTCTGCGTCACGTAATTGTCCAGGTTGGCGTCCTCCTTGCGGATCACGCCGAACCTGGCGCCTTTCTCGGCGTATTCGTTGTACTTCTCGGCAAGCTTCACCCTGGCCGTGGCCTTCTTGACCACCGGCAGGAACTTCGCGCGCAACTGCTCGGAGGTGGTGCGCTTGAAGTACTGGGTGGCCGAGTCCTGGCCACCGCTCAGGATGCCCTTGGCATCCTCCACGCTCATCTTCTTCACGGCGTCGACCAGCAGCGCCCTGGCCTCGGGCACCGCGGCCTCAGCCGCCCGGTTGACGGTCAGGATCAGTTCGTCGGCCTGCCTGGCCATGCCGAAGCTGCGCATCAGCTTTTCCACCTTCTGCGCCGACTCCGGCAGCGGGATCCTGACCTTGCCGTTGCCGAAAACCCGTCCTGGCGGCCCAGCGCGTCGACCGCGACCTGGGAACCTTTGACCAGCGCCTCCCTCAAACCCGAGACGGCGTCCCGGTTGCTGATGGTTTCCAGTCCCGCCCATGCCGGCAGGACGACGAATCCCGCCATGACAAGTCCGGCGAACACAGCCAAAATGCGCGTCTTCATCAGGTGCCCCAGTTCATGAAATCCTCGGCCAAGCTTATCCTCGCAAGCGCAGCACTGGCAATCGCCGCGGCTGCGGGCTACGCATTCACGCGCCAGGAGACCGCACCCGAGGTGCGATTCGTCACGCTGGCCGGCGACAGGCTGGCCACTTCGGACCTGCGCGGCAAGGTGGTGCTGGTGAACTTCTGGGCCACCTCCTGCGTGACCTGTGTGCACGAGATGCCGATGCTCTCCGACACCTACAGGAAGTTCGCGCCGCGCGGCTACGAGACCATCGCCGTGGCCATGAGCTACGACCATCCCAACCAGGTGGCCGAGTTCGCCAGACAGCGCCAGTTGCCCTTCAAGGTCGCCATCGACACCGACGGCAGCATCGCCCGGCAGTTCGGCAACGTGCGCGTCACGCCGACCACCTACCTGCTCGACAAGAAGGGCCGCGTGATCAAGACCTACCTGGGCGAGCCGAAGGTCGAGGAGTTCCACGCCCTGCTCGAAAAGGCGCTCGCCGAGCCGGCCTGAAAGCCGGCCTGCCGCCGCGCCTCGCGGCGCGGCACAAAGTTCAACTTTCGTTTCTCGAAACTCCCTCCATCACGGGGTTTCCTGTCAGTTGAATTGCCGAATTCGGCAAAACAGGGGTGATCAGACTCCCGGATACTCGCCGAGCAGCGGAAATGCGCCCAGCGCCTCGGGCATGCGCACCGGTGGCGCGACGGCGAGGTGGCGCGGCGTGAGTTCGGCGCAGGATCGCACCCCCAGCAGGGCCAGGCTGATCAGGATCTCCTCCTCGAGCAGTTCCAGCGTGCGGACCAGGCCGGCCGGCCCAGCCGCCGCCAGGCCCAGACAGGCCAGGCGCCCCAGGCCCACGGTCTGCGCGCCGAGTGCGATCGCCTTGACCACGTCGGTGCCGCGCATGAAACCGCCGTCCACCCACACCTGCGCGCGCCCCTTCACGGCCGCCACCACTTCGGGCAGCACCGCAATGCTGCCCAGGCCATGGTCGAGCTGGCGTCCGCCGTGGTTGGACACGTACACCACCTCGACGCCGTGCTGCACGGCGAGCTCGGCATCCTCGCCGGTGGCGATCCCCTTGAGGACCAGCGGCAAGTCGTGGCGATCCTTGTAGCGCTTCACGTCGTCCCAGCTCAGCGCCGCCTGCTTGAGCAGGCCCGTGGTATCGGTTGGCCGCCAGGGCTTGGCGAAGCCACCGAGCAGGTCGCGCTCGCGCCGGCTGTAATACGCGCTGTCCACCGTCAGGCAGAACGCGCCGTAGCCGTGCTCTTTCGCACGCCGCACCCAGTCGTCCACCCACAGACCGTCACCGCGCACGTAGAGCTGGAACACGCGCAGCGCATCGGCCGCCGCCGCGGTCGGCTCGAGTCCCGGCTGGCACACCGAGGACAGCATCATCGGCACGCCGAACTGCGCCGCGCCGCGCGCCGCCGCCGCCGAGCCGCCCTCGGCGAAGGATTCCAGCCCGCCCACCGGGGCGAGCATCACCGGCAGGCGCATGTCGCGGCCCATGAAGGGCGCGCGCGCTGATACCTTGCTGACGTCGTTCAGCACGCGCGGCCGGAACGCCAGGCTGTCCAGCGCCTGCCGGTTGCGCAGCTGGGTGGTCTCGGTCTCGGTGGCGCCGGTCAGGTAGGCCCAGGGTCCGGGCGCAAGTCTGGCGCGCGCCGTGGTGACGATTTCTTGCAGGGTCAGGAACTGCCGGGGTGTGGTGGTGGTGTCTGTCATCTCGGTCTGCGCCGGCTGAGCGCCGGGCAGTTGTTCATCGTGCCTGGGGGGTACGCCGTCTGCACGGCCTCAGCCGCCGACCCCCGCGGCATGCGCCTGCTGGTCGGCGTGGTAGGACGAGCGCACCATGGCGCCCACTGCGGCGTGCGAAAAACCCATCGCCCGCGCCTCGCGCTCGAACATGGAAAACACCTCCGGATGCACGTAGCGCTCCACCGGCAGGTGATGCGCCGAGGGCGCCAGGTACTGGCCCACGGTGAGCATGTCGACCTGGTGGGCGCGCAGGTCGCGCATCACGGCAAGGATCTCCTCGTCACTCTCGCCCAGGCCCACCATCAGCCCGGACTTGGTCGGCACCGCCGGATAGAGCCGCTTGAATTCCTGCAGCAGCTTCAGCGAATGCGCGTAGTCGCCGCCCGGTCGGGCCTGACCGTACAGGCGCGGCACGGTCTCCAGATTGTGGTTCATCACGTCGGGCGGAGCCGCGGCAAGGATCTCGAGCGCCCGGTCCAGCCGGCCGCGGAAATCCGGTACCAGCACCTCGATGGTGGTGTGCGGCGAGGCCGCGCGCACGGCGCGTATGCACTCGACGAAATGGCCCGCGCCGCCGTCCTTCAGGTCGTCGCGATCGACGCTGGTGATCACCACGTAGTTCAACTTCAGGCGCGCGATGGTCTCACCCAGGTGGCGCGGCTCCTCGCCATCGGGCGGCAGCGGGCGGCCGTGCCCCACGTCGCAGAACGGGCAACGGCGCGTGCAGATGTCGCCGAGGATCATGAAGGTCGCGGTGCCCTTGCCGAAGCACTCGCCGATGTTCGGACAGGAGGCTTCCTCGCACACCGTGTGCAGCTTCTGCTCGCGCAGGATCTGCTTGATCTCGGTGAAGCGCGAATTCGGGCCCGGGGCCTTCACCCGTATCCAGTCCGGCTTCTTCAGCGCCTCGCGCGGCACCACCTTGATCGCATACTTCTCGAGGGTGTTGGCGGTCTTCTCCTCGCCCTTCAACTTGGTGCCCGGCTCACGCATGGCTTTGCTCCATCAGGACTGCGATACGCTCGGCTAGTGCGCCGCCCAGTGCGGCGGGCGGCGCGGCGACGCCCAGGTCGCGTGTGCGCGTCACCAGCAGCCCGGGATGGCCGCAGGGATCGATGGCCGCGAAGGGCGCCAGCTCCATGTCGACGTTGAGCGCCAGGCCATGGAAGGCGCGGCCGCGCGTCACGCGCAGGCCGAGCGCCGCGACCTTGGCGCCGTCGACATAGACTCCGGGCGCGCCGGGCTTGCGCACGGCGGCCACGCCGTGCACTGCCAGCACGTCGATGACGGACTGCTCGAGCAGGCACACGAACTCGCGCACCTTGAGGTCGCGGCGCGCGAGATCGACCAGCGTGTAGACGATCACCTGACCGGGGCCATGGTAGGTGATCTCGCCGCCGCGCTCGACGCGCAGGATGGGAATCGCCGCGGCCTCGCCGTGCAGCGAATAGTTTGGGCCGTGCGCGGGATCCGCGCCCAGCCCCAGGGTGTAGACCGGCGGGTGCTCGAGCACCCACAGCTCGTCGGGCGTGTCGGCGCCGCGCTGCGCGGTGAACACGCGCATGGCCTCGGCGGTGGCCGCGTAGTCGACGCGGCCGAGCTGCTTGATGGCGACCGGCAGCGCGAGCGCGACGCTCACAGCACCATCACCACGGCCGGATGGTCGCAGAGCTCCTTGTACAGGGAGTCGAGTTGCTCGCGCGACACCGCGTTGATGGTCGCGGTCAGGCCGAGGTACTTGCCCTGGCTGCTGGGGCGCATCTCCATGGTCGAGGGATCGAAGTCCGGAGCGTGCCTGAGCACGATCTCCATCACACCCTGCGCGAAATTGCCCTCGCGCCGGCCCATGATCTTGAGCGGAAACGGCGTGGGAAAGGTGAGCAGCGATGCGCTTTCCAGGGGTTCTTCTTCCATGGTCAGACCGACTGCGCCTCCTGTTTGCCGCGCATGACTTCGTTCTTGAAGTCCTGGTAGATCTGCCAGGCCTTGCGGAACACCGGGCCGGGTCTGCCATCGCCGATGGCCTTGCCGTCCAGGCTCACGACGGGAAAGATCTCCTTGGAGGACGAGGACACCCAGAGCTCGTCGGCCGCGCGCACTTCCTGCTCGGTGATCTCGCGCACCTCGAAGGGCAGCCCGCCGCGCGCGACCACGTCGTACACGGCGTCCAGCGTGATGCCGGGCAGGATCAGGTTGGTCTTGGGCGGTGTGGCGATCCTGCCGCCCTTGACGATGAACACATTGGACGACGAGGCCTCGGTCAGCTGGTCGCCGCGGAACAGGATGGTCTCCACGCCGCCGGCCTCGGCCGAGAGCTGGCGCAGCATGCAGTTGCCCATCAGTGAAGTGACCTTGATGTCGCAGCGGTGCCAGCGGAAATCCTGCGCGCTGACCGCGCTGCCGCCCTTTTCGACCTGCTCCGCGGTGGGCGTGACCAGCGGATTGGCCATCATGAACACGGTGGGTTCGATGTCCTTGGGGAAGGCGTGATCCCGCCTGGCCACGCCGCGCGTGACCTGCCAGTACACGCCCTGATCCTCGAAGGACTGCAGCGAGATCAGCCTGGCGATGATCTCGCCCCACTGCGCGCGCGAGTAGGGGTTGCGTATCCGCACCTCGGCCAGGCTGCGCTCCAGGCGCGCCAGATGCCCGTCGAGCCGGAACGGCGTGCGCGAGTAAACCGGCACGAACTCGTAGATGCCGTCGCCGAAGATGAAGCCGCGGTCCAGCACCGGCACCTTGGCCTCTTCGATGGGCAGGAACTGCCCGTTCAGAAACACCGTCATCGCAATTCCTTTCGCCTCACTTGAGCAGCATTCTGAGTGTATCCCAGGCCCGCCCGAACATGCCCGCGGCGCCCACGGCTTCCAGCGCCACCACGGGGTATTCTCCGTGCGGCTTGCCGTCCAGGCTCACGCGCAGCACGCCGACGCGCTGGCCGATCGCCACCGGCGCCAGCAAGCGGGGCTGCGCCAGCAGCTCGGCCTTGAGCTTGTCGGCCTGGCCCTTGGGCACCGTGACGAAGAAGTCGTTCTGGAAACCGGCCTTGACCTCGTTGGCCGTGCCTTTCCACACCTCGACGGTCTTGACCGCCTGACCCTTGTCATACAGCTTGAGCGCGTCGGTGAACTGGAAGCCCCAGTTCAGCAGCTTCAGCGACTCCTCGGCGCGCGTCGATTCCGAGTTGGATCCGAGCAGCACCGACAGCAGCCGGCGCGGGCCGGCCTTCTTCGAGGCCACCAGGCAATAGCCGGCCGCTTCGGTATAGCCGGTCTTCACGCCGTCCACGCCGGGGTCGCGCCACAACAGGCGGTTGCGGTTGGGCTGGTTGATGTTGTTGTAGCGGTATTCCTTCAGCGAGTAGTAGGTCGCGTACTGCTCGGGAAAGTCGCGGATCAGCGCGGCGGCCAGCAGGTACATGTCGCGTGCCGAACTGTAGTGCTGGGCGTCGGGCAGGCCCGAGGCGTTCATGAAATTGCTGTTGACCATGCCCAGGCGCCTGGCTTCGCGGTTCATCATCTGCGCGAACACGTCCTCGGCCCCGGCGATCGCCTCGGCCAGCGCGATGCAGGCGTCGTTGCCCGACTGCACGATCATGCCGCGGATCAGCTCGTCCACGGTCACCGGCTTGCGGGGCTCGATGAACATCTTGGAGCCACTCGCCTTCCAGGCCTTCTCGGACACCGGTATGGCCTGATCGAGCGCGAGCTTCTTGTCCTTGAGTGCCTGGAACACCAGGTAGGCGGTCATCATCTTGGTCAGCGAGGCCGGCTCGAAGCGTTCGTCGGCCTTCTCGCTGGCGAGAATCTGGCCGCTGGAAACGTCGGCCAGCACCCAGGCCTTGCCCAGCACCGGAGGCGGCGTCTGCGCGAAGACCGCGCCGGAAAGCAGGGGGATCAGCAGGAAAGACAGGATGCGAAGCATGGGAACTCGATCAGGAAGGGGGACGAAATCAAATGGCTGTTGTCGAATGACTGTCGGGTACCTGAACCTTGGTACGCCGCGCCGCGCTTTCGTTCAGTTCGGTTCGCGGGACGCAGGCTAGCGCACCAACAGCACCGGCTTGAGGTTGAGGTCGCTGCGTATGCGCTCGGCGATCACGCGGGCTTCCTCCTGGGTACGGTAGGGGCCCACGTGCAGGCGGAACAGCCCGTCGCGCGCGAATACCGAGATGGCGTCGTTGAGCCAGGCCAGCTCCTTGTACACCCTGGCGCGGAAGGATTCGGCGTTGTCGCGCACCGAAAACGCGCCAAGCTGCAGATACACGCCGCGCGCATCCGCGCTGACCGGCAGGCGCGTCGCCTCTTCGGCGGCCGGCGCCGCGGCAACAGGGGCCGGCTTCTGCACGACCGGGGCCGGCTCGCGCGCGGGCGCGCCGGCCGGTGCAGCAGGCTTCTGCCGCGCGGGTTTCTGCGCGGCGGGCTTCTGCGCAACCGCCGGGGACGCGACCGGCGTCGCCTGCGCGAGCTGCGTGCCGGCCGTTGCATCCGGCAGCACCGCCTCGACTTCCACCAGGGCGCTGCCTGCATGGGCATAGCCCAGCCGGTGGGCGGCCACGAAGGACAGGTCGATCACGCGGCCGGCGAGGAACGGGCCTCGATCGTTGATGCGCACGACCACACTGCGGTTGTTGGTCAGGTTGGTGACGCGCACATAGCTGGGTATCGGCAGCGTGGGGTGCGCGGCGGTCATCGCGTACATGTCGTAGGGTTCGCCGCTGGAGGTCGCCTGGCCGTGATAACGCCGGCCATACCAGCTGCCCATGCCGCGCTGGCTGAACGGCTCCAGCGTGCGGCGCGGCACGTAGTCCGTGCCGAACACCTGGTACGGGTTGTTGGCGAAACGATGCAGGGGCTCGCGCCGCGGCTGCGCGTCGGGGATCAGTTCGAGGTTGGCCGGGGCGTTGTCGCCGGGACCGTCGTCCTTGTAGTAGCCGCCGCGGCGCGGCGCGCTCTCGACGATAGGCGCAGTCTCGGCACGTGTCGGCGCCTGGTAGGGGCCGGTCTCGGGGGCGCTGCGCGGCGGGGCCGAGGAACAGGCCGCCAGCAGCGCGGCGGCCAATGCCGCGCAGGGCAGTGCGGGGGTGGCGTGGCGCATCACTCGCTGCGGTACACGACGTGGCCCGCCACCAGCGTGCTGCGCGTGCGTCCCGACAGTTCGTAGCCCATGAACGGGGTGTTCTTGCCCTGGCTCTTGAGCGCCGCCGGGGTGACCTGGAAGGGCGCCTGCGGATCGAACAGCACCAGGTCGGCCGGCGCGCCGACTTCCAGGCGCCCGGACTTCACGCCGAGCACGCGCGCCGCATCGCTGGTGACCTTGGCCAGCGCCCGGGCCAGCGGCAGCTTCGCCTCTGCGGCCCATTTCAGCGTCAGCGGCAGGAGCAGTTCCAGCCCGGTGGCGCCCGGCGAGGATTCCGAGAAAGGCATCAGCTTCTCGTCCTCGTCGACCGGCGTGTGGTCCGAGCAGATGCAATCGACGGTGCCGTCGGCCAGGCCGGCGCGCAAGGCATCGCGGTCGCGCGGGCTGCGCAGCGGCGGCACCAGGTGGCAGTGGGCGTCGAAATAGCCGAGGTCCATGTCCGAAAGGTGCACATGGTGGATGGCCACGTCGCAGCTCACCGGCAGGCCCTCGGCCTTGGCGCGGCGCAGGAGTTCGACTGCTCCGGCCGTGGAAATGCGGCATACGTGCAGACGCACGCCGGTGGCGCGCGCCAGCTCGAGCAGCGTGGACAGCGCGATGGTCTCGGCGAAGGCGGGGATGGCGGGCAGACCCAGCCGCGTGGCGATATCGCCGTCGTGCGCCACGCCGCCACGCGCCAGGCTGTGATCCTCGGCGCGCAGCCAGACCGGAAAGCCGAAGGTGGCGGCGTACTGCATCGCGCGCCACAGCACCTGCGTATCGGTCAGCGGCACGTTGGCCTGCGAGAAGGCCACACAGCCGGATTCGTCGAGTTCGGCCATTTCCGTCAGCCGCTCGCCGGCCAGCTTCACCGTCAGCGCGCCGATCGGATAGACGCGGGCACGCTCGAGCGACTTGGCGCGCCGCCGCAGCATGTCGACCAGTCCGGGCTCGTCCAGGGGCGGATCGGTATCTGGCGGACAGGCCAGACTGGTGACGCCACCCGCCACCGCCGCGTCCATCTCCGATTCCAGCGTGGCCTTGAATTCGTAACCCGGCTCGCGCAGGCGCGCCGAAATGTCGATCAGCCCGGGTGCGAGCACCAGGCCCGCGCCGGCCAGCGTCTGATCGGCGCTTGCCGAGGTGGCGGACGCGTCCAGCGCCGCGATGCGTCCGTCCTCGATCAGCAGATCGCCTGCGGCATCGCGGCCGCTGCCGGGATCGACGATGCGCGCGCCCTTGATCAGTACTCTCATCCGTTCCCCGCGATGATGCTCATGACGGCCATGCGCACGGCGATGCCGAAGGTCACCTGCGGCAGGATCACCGAATGCGGCCCGTCGGCCACCCCGGAATCGATCTCCACGCCGCGGTTCATCGGCCCCGGGTGCATGACGATGGCGTCGGCCGCGGCCAGTGAGAGCTTCTCGGCCGACAGCCCGTAGTGCTTGTTGAATTCCTGGGCGCTGGGCAGCAGCGCGCCGCGCATGCGCTCATTCTGCAGGCGCAGCATGACGATCACGTCGGCGCCGGCCAGCCCCCGCTTCATGTCGTGGAACACCTTGACGCCCATGCTCTCCACGCCGGTGGGCAGCAGGGTCTGCGGGCCGATGACGCGCACTTCGGGCACTCCCAGCGTGGTCAGGCCGTGGATCAGCGAGCGCGCGACGCGAGAGTGCAGGATGTCGCCGACGATGGCCACCGTGAGTGCGCTGAAGTCCTTCTTGTAGTGGCGGATGGTGTAAAGATCCAGCAGCCCCTGGGTCGGATGCGCGTGTCGCCCGTCGCCGGCGTTGACCACGTGCTCGTGCGGCTTGACGTGTCCGGCGATCAGGTAGGGGGCGCCGGAGGCCGCATGGCGCACGACGAACACATCGGCCTGCATGGCCGAGAGGTTCGACACCGTGTCGAGCAGGGACTCGCCCTTGGTCTGCGACGAGGCGGCGATGTTCAGGTTGATGACATCGGCCGACAGCCGCTTGGCGGCGATTTCGAAGGTGGTGCGCGTGCGCGTCGAGGGTTCGAAAAACAGGTTGAACACGCTCTTGCCGCGCAGCAACGGCACCTTCTTCACTTCGCGCTCGGTCACGCCGACGAAGGACTCGGCGGTGTCGAGGATCTGCGTGAGGATGGCGCGCGGCAGGCCTTCGATGGACAGCAGGTGCTGCAGTTCGCCCCGGACGTTGAGCTGCGGGTTAAGCATCGGCCATCTCCAGCGCCAGGCGACCGTCCGCGTCCTTCTTCAGGCGCAGGCGGCGGCCCTCGGGCACTTCGATCCGCGCGCCGCAGAACCGCGCGCAGATCGGCAGCTCGCGCCCGCCGCGGTCGGCCAGCACCACCAGCGAGATCGAGGCCGGGCGGCCGTAGTCGAACAGTTCGTTCATGGCAGCGCGTACCGTGCGCCCGGTGTAGAGCACGTCGTCGACCAGCAGGATGTCGCGGCCCTCGACCTCGAAGCCTATGCGCGTGCGCTTCGGATCGTGGTGCAGGCCCTGCTTGTGGTAGTCGTCACGATAGAAGGCGATGTCCATCAGACCCAGAGGCGTGTCCAGGCCGAGCAGCGGGTGCAAGCGCTCGGCCAGCCAGGCGCCGCCGGTGTACAGGCCGATCATCGCGGCGCCGGGCTTGAGGTGCGGCGTCAACTCTGCGGCGAGCTGCACGCACAGGGCCTCGGCGTCGGGCAGGGTGTGGGGCGGGATGCTCATTTATCTGCGCTCAGCCTCGTTTCGTCGAACCATTGCTGCAATATCAGTTGCGCGGCGGCCGAGTCGGCCTGCTTGCGGCTCACCGCCCGCCGACCGCCGGCGGCACGCAGGCCGCTCTCCGCATCGGCGGTGGTGTAGCGCTCGTCCACCAGGGCCACCGGCAGCCGGTAGCGGCCCTCGAGCTGATTCGCGAAGCGCCGCGCGCGACGCGTGCTCTCCTGCGGCGTGCCGTCCTCGGCCAACGGGAGGCCGACGACCAGCTGCCCGGGCTGCCATTCGGCCAGCAGCCTGGCGACCGCGGCGAAGCGTGCTTCGGTCTGCTCGGTTGCGATCAGCGCCAGCGGATGCGCCAGACGCAACGCCGTCTCGCCGACCGCCACGCCCAGGCGCTTGGTGCCGAAATCGAAAGCCAGCACGGTGCCGGCGCCCATCACGCATGGCCTGCGTCTTCGGAGAGCATGGCCAGGTCAACCCCGAGCAGGTGCAGAGCCGCCTGCAGGCGTTCGTCGGCGGGCAGCTCGAACAGGATCTCGTCGAGCACTCGCGGGTCCTTGGCCTCGACCGTCAGCCAGGCATTCTGCGTGAGCTCGTGCTCCAGTTGCCCGGCCGACCAGCCGGCGTAGCCCAGGGTCACCAGCAGGCGCCGCGGCCCCTGGTCACGACCGACGGCTTCGAGGATGTCCTTGGAGGTGGTCAGGCCGACGGCGTCGCAGACCTTCAGGGTGGACTGCCATTGCCCGACCGGCGCGTGCAGCACGAAGCCGCGGTCGGTCTGCACCGGGCCGCCGAACCAGATCGGCGCATCGCCCGTGCGCGTGTCGCCCAGCGGCAGCGAGAGGCGTTCGAACAGCGAGCGCAAGTCCATGTCGATCGGCCGGTTCACCACCACGCCGAGCGCACCCTGCTCGTTGTGCTCGCAGATATAGGTGAGGGTCCTCGAAAATGACGGATCGGCCATGGCCGGCATGGCGATCAGGAAGTGGTTGGTCAGATCGATGGAGGACATTTGATCATTTGCATGCCGAGGACTATTTTAGCGCATGCCATTCGACTCCGCCGCTCTGGTCTGGTTCCGCCGCGATCTGCGTGCGCACGACCATGCCGCGCTGCACGCGGCGCTGAAGGCCCATGGGCGCGTGCATTGCGCCTTCGTGTTCGACACCGAGATCCTCGACGCCCTGCCCACCCGCACCGACCGGCGCGTGGAGTTCATCTGGGAGAGCGTGCGCGAACTGGCCGACACCCTGGCCGGCCTGGGCGGCGCGCTGCACGTGCTGCACGGCAAGGCGCGCGAGGAAATCCCCAGGCTCGCCGCCCGGCTGCGCGTGCATGCGGTCTACGCCAACCACGATTACGAGCCGCAGGCGATCGCCCGCGACGCCGCGGTCGTCGCCACGCTGCAGGCCATGGGCATCGCCCTGCACACGCGCAAGGATCAGGTGATCTTCGAGAAGAGCGAGGTGCTGACGCAATCGGGCACGCCGTTCTCGGTGTTCACCCCGTACAAGAACGCCTGGCTGGCCAAGCTCGAACCATTCTACGTGAAGCCCTACCCGGTGGAAGGGTTTGCGGGCCAGTTGTCCCCGGATGCGCTCGCGCCCATGCCGACGCTGGAATCGCTGGGCTTTGCGCGCACCAACCTGGCCGAACTGGCCATCCCCACGGGCGCCTCGGGTGCCCGGGCACTGCTCGATGAGTTTTCCGGGCGCATGGGGGAATACCACCAGCGTCGCGATTTCCCGGCGCTGAAAGGTCCTTCGTACCTGTCCGTGCACCTGCGCTTCGGCACCGTGTCGATACGCGAGCTGGTGTCACGCGCCTGGCGCAGCCGCACCGCAGGCGCCGCGGTGTGGCTTTCCGAGCTGGTGTGGCGCGACTTCTACTTCATGATCCTCGCGCATCACCCGCGCGTCGAGCGACAGGCCTTCCGTCCCGAGTACGAGGCCATCCGCTGGGACGACCGCGACGACTGGTACGCGGCCTGGTGCGAAGCGCGCACCGGCTATCCGATCGTCGATGCGGCGATGCGCCAGCTCAATCGCAGCGGTTACATGCACAACCGCCTGCGCATGATCGTGGCCTCGTTCCTGACCAAGGATCTGGGATTGGACTGGCGTCGCGGCGAGGCGTATTTCGCACAGCACCTGAACGACTTCGACCTGGCGGCCAACAACGGCGGCTGGCAATGGGCGGCCTCGACCGGTTGCGATGCGCAGCCCTGGTTCCGCATCTTCAACCCGGTGGCGCAATCGGAGAGGTTCGATGCCGGGGGCAGGTTCATCCGCCGCTACCTGCCCGAGCTGGCGCGCGTGCCCGACAAGTTCATCCACGCGCCGTGGAAAATGGGCCCGATCGAGCAGCAGGCGGCCGGCTGCATGATCGGCCGCGACTACCCGGCACCGCTGGTCGACCACGCTGAGGCGCGCCTCAGGACCCTGGAGCGCTACGCCGTGGTGAAGAAGAAGAAGCCCGACTAGCGGCGCCTCAGTACATCACCACCGAACGGATCGACTCGCCGCTTTTCATCAGGTCGAAACCGCGGTTGATGTCCTCGAGCGCGAGCTTGTGGGTGATCAGGTCGTCGATGTTCAGCTTGCCTTCCATGTACCAGTCGACGATCTTCGGCACGTCGGTGCGTCCGCGCGCGCCGCCGAAGGCCGTGCCCTTCCAGACCCGGCCGGTCACCAGCTGGAACGGGCGCGTGGCGATCTCCGCTCCGGCCTCGGCCACGCCGATGATGATCGACTGGCCCCAGCCCTTGTGGCAGCACTCCAGCGCCTGGCGCATGGTCTTGGTGTTGCCGATGCACTCGAAGCTGTAGTCGGCGCCGCCGTCGGTGAGCTGCACGATGGCATCGACCACGTTGTCGACTTCCCGCGGATTGACGAAGTGCGTCATGCCGAACTGCCGGCCGAGCGCCTCGCGCGCCGGATTCAGGTCCACGCCGATGATCCTGTCGGCGCCGACCATCTTCGCCGCCTGGACCACGTTCAGCCCGATGCCGCCCAGTCCGAACACCACCACGTTGGCCCCGGCCTCGACCTTGGCGGTGAACAGCACCGCGCCGACCCCGGTGGTCACGCCGCAGCCTATGTAGCAGACCTTGTCGAAGGGTGCGTCCGGGCGGATTCTGGCCAGCGCGATCTCGGGCACCACGGTGTGGTTGGCGAAGGTCGAGGTGCCCATGTAGTGGTGCATCGGCTTGCCATCCAGCGAGAAGCGGCTGCTGCCGTCGGGCATCAGGCCCTTGCCCTGAGTGGCGCGGATCGCCCCGCACAGGTTGGTCTTCCTCGACAGGCAGAACTTGCATTGCCGGCATTCGGGCGTATAGAGGGGGATCACGTGGTCGCCAGGTTTCAGGCTCGTGACGCCTGCGCCGACTTCGAGCACCACGCCAGCGCCCTCGTGGCCCAGGATGGACGGAAACAGTCCCTCGGAATCCGCCCCGGAGAGCGTGTAGTAGTCGGTGTGACAGATGCCCGTGGCCTTGATCTCGACCAGCACCTCGCCCGCGCGCGGGCCGGCGAGGTCTACGGTTTCGATCGTCAGGGGTGCGCCGGCCTTCCACGCCACGGCTGCTCTGGTCTTCATCTTGGATCCTATGAAAGTTTGACTTTTATTTCTCGAAACCGTCTTGTGGCGAGGGTTCCATGGCAATCGACTTGCCGAAAACGACAAATATCAGGTCTGATGCAGGAAACCCTTGATGTGGGCGAGGAGCTCATCTTCCTGGTACGGCTTGCCGAGGAACACGTTGACGCCGAGCTCCATGGCGTAGTTGCGGTGCTTGTCCGCGGTGCGCGAGGTGATCATGATGATCGGCACCTGCTTCAGGCGCGCGTCGGCGCGCACGTTGCGCGTGAGATCGAAACCGTCCATGCGCGGCATTTCGACGTCGACCAGCATCGCGTCGGGCACGCTCTCGGCCAGCAGTTCGAGCGCCTCGACACCGTCCTTGGCGGTCAGCACCTGGTAACCCTCGCGCGCCAGCAGGCGGCCGGTGATCTTGCGCACGGTCAGCGAGTCGTCCACCACCATGATGCGCGGCTGCGCGGGCGGCTGGGGCGCATGAACGGCGCGGGCCGGCGGCGCGATCTGCCCGTCGGCGACCTCGGCCACACCGCCGCCTTCAGCCTGCGCGGAGTCCGCTTCCGCGCTCGCGGCCGGCGCCTCGCCGCGCCTGGCCGGCATCGGGCGACCGGCCAGCGGCACCGGATTGATCAGCAGCACAATCTCCCCCGAGCCCAGCACGGTGGCCCCGGCGATGCCGGGCACGTGCGCAAGCTGCGGGCCGATATTCTTGACCACGATTTCCTGGTTGCCGAGCATGTCGTCGACTTCGACCGCGATCGACTCGGCGCCGCTGCGCACCAGCAGCACCGGCGTATAGCGCCTGGGTTCGAGCGGCGCGACGCTCGCCTCGCCAAGCAGCGCCGGCAGGTCGTGCAGCGGGTAGCGGCGCCCGGCCCACTCCACCAGTCCCGCGGCCTTGGCGCGCGCCAGCTGCTCGGCGCGCATCTGCTGCACCTGCTCGACCATGGCGGCGGGCAGCGCGTAGGTTCGTGTGCCCAGCTTGACCAGCACCGACTGTGTGACCGCCGTGGTCAGCGGCAGTCGGATGGTGAACTTGGTGCCGCTGCCGGCCGCACCCGAGAGCTCGATGCGTCCGCTGAGCGCGCTGACCCCGTTCTTGACCACGTCCATGCCCACGCCGCGCCCGGCCAGTTCGGTGACCTTCTCGGCGGTGGAAAACCCCGGCAGGAAGATCAGGTCGGCCAGTTCCTGTTCGCTGCGCGCCTCGCCCGGCGCCAGCAGGCCCTGGGCCTGGGCGCGCGCGCGTATGCGCTCGAGGTCCAGGCCGCCGCCGTCGTCGGCCAGCGTCAACACCACCTCGTTGCCTTCCTGGCGCACGTCCAGGCCGATCTCGCCGAGCTCAGGCTTGCCGCGTTGCGCGCGCAGCTCGGGCGTCTCCAGACCGTGCGTGATGGCGTTGCGCAGCAGATGCTCGAAGGGGCCGGTCATGCGTTCCAGCACCGAGCGGTCGACCTCGACGTTGGCGCCGCGGATCTCGAGGTTGGCGCGCTTGGCCAGCTCCTTGGAGGTCTGCCGCACCACGCGGTGCAGGCGCTCGGCGATCGAGCCCACCGGCACCATGCGGATGCGCATCAGATCCTGCTGCAGTTCGCGGTTCAAGCGCGCCTGCGCGGCCAGCGCAGCGTCCGTCTCGTCGGCCACCTTGACCAGGCTCTGCTGCACGGTGGATACGTCGTTGACGCTCTCGGCCATCATGCGCGTCAGTTCCTGGAAGCGCGTGAAGCGGTCGAACTCGAGAGCGTCGAACTGCTTTTCGGATTCCTGCACGACCTGCATGCGCGAGGCGAGCTGCGATTCGGCGGCGATCTCGATCTCGCGCAGCTCGCGTCGCAGCCGGGCGACGTTCTCGGTCAACTCCACCAGCGCGCCCTTCAGTGTGTGCATCTCGGCTTCGATGCGTGAGCGCGTGATGGCCACCTCACCGGCCTCGTTGACCAGCTTCTCGAGAGCGTCGGCACGTACGCGCAGCATGGCGCGCGCCTGAACGGCTTCGCGCAGCATGGGCGCCGGCTGAACGGCCGGAACGGGCGGTGCGCCAGCCGGTTCCTCGTCGTGTTCGGCGATCGGCGCAGGCGTCGGTTCCGGAATCGCCGCCTCGACCGGCACCGCCGCTTCCGGCTGCTGCAGGCGGCCGAGCAGCAGGTCCATGCGGTCGCACGAGGTGTACAGGTCGTCGAACAGCTGCGGCGGCGTGAGCCTGAGAGCCACCGCGTTCTCGACGCGCGTTTCCATGTGGTGGGTCAGTTCGCCCAGGCTCATGACACCGGTCATGCGCGCGCTGCCCTTCAGCGTATGCAGCACGCGCTGCAGGGCCTGGGCGAGCGTGAAGTCCTGCGGGTCGGCGCGCCAGTTGCGCAGCAGTTCACTCACCTGCGGCGCGAGCTCATTGGCCTCTTCGAGGAACACCGGCAGCAGTTGTGGGTCGACCTCGTCCTCGAGCCTGCGCTGGCGCGCCTGAGCGGAATCTCCTCGACCTCCAGGGATTCCAGCGTCGGCGCCTCTGCCGCGGCCGACTCCTCCATCGGGGTCGCGACCGTGTAAAGCGCCGCAGCCTGTGCACTGGCGGGCGCCGGGGTCGGCAGATTCGCGTTCCGTGTCTCGAACGGGCCCTGCGGTAGGCCGGCCGGGAGTGTCTGCTGACCGGCGCCTTCATCCGGTCGCGGTACCAGCGTGTCCGCTTCACCGCGTATGGCGCCCAGCCGGGCGATCAGTTCGCGCGCCGAGCCCGGCGCCGCGCGTTCGAGCACACCGGCATACATCAATTTCAGGGCCTGGACGCTTTCGCCGGCCAGCGCGCGCTCGGCCGCATCCATCGGCGCTTCGCGGCGCTTGAGCCGCAGCAGCGCACCTTCCAGGGCCAGGCCAAGCTCGTGCATGGGCCCGAGCTGCACGGTGCCGCAGATTCCGGCCAGGGTATGCGTCGCCCGCACGAATTCATCGCGCATGCCGAACGACTCGTCAGCGGCCATGCGCGCGAGCTCGCGCTCCAGCGTTTCCAGGTGCAGGCGTGCCTCGTTGGCGAACACCGCAAACAGCGAAGCCGAGATGCTGGCCGCACCGATGCGCACGGTGCCGTCGTCGGTCGGTGCGGTGTCTGCGGATGCCTGCGGGGCGGCGGCGGGCTCGGACTCGAGTGGCGCTTCGGGTGCGGCTGGCTCCAGGCCGGCCACTTCGCCGCGCTTGAGGCGCTCGGCCATCTCCACGATGCCCTGCGGGTCGGGCTGCGCCGCGCCGCTCTGCAGCCGCGCCACCCAGTCGGCAAAGGCGCTGTGCGCGTGCGCAATCAGCGCGAACAGCGCTTCGCCGGCCGGACGCTCCTCCTGCAGCCAGATATTCATGACCTGCTCAACCGCCCAGGCGGCCTCGCCCAGGCGCGTGAGGCCCACCATGCGACCGCTGCCTTTCAGCGTATGGAAGGCGCGCCGAATGGTCGTCAGTTCGTCCGGTTGCGCGGGATGGGCGCGGGTCTTTGCCAGGCTCGCTTCTATGTCGCCGAGCACGCCCACCGCCTCCTCGAGGAAGATGGCGAGCAGCTCCTGGTCCACAGCCTCGTCGCTGGCATCGCGCAGGCGTTGCGCATCGGCCGAAGGCGCCTCGAGCGGTGGCGTGATATTGGTGCCGTCGGGCTCGACGGTTGCGCCATCAGGCGTCACAGCCTCGAGCGACGCGCCGGCCGGCGCGTCGACGACAGGCGCCGGAGGCTCGCTCGGCGCTGCGTCCGCCACCGTCGCGACCGATGCGGCTTCGGGTGCGACCGGCGCGATCGGGCGCATGGCGGCCGAGAAATCCGCCTTGCCGTGGCGCAGTGCGTCCAGATAGAAGCCCAGCCCGGAAAGGACGTGCGCGACTTCCTCGAAATCCGCCAGTGCCGGCCGCGCCGCCGCACGCGCGAACCCGGCGATCTTCTCCGCGCAGCGCGCCAGCGCCCCCCCGGCCTCTTCCTCGCCCAGCATCTTGAGCGCGCCGTCGATCTGATGGATCACGGGCTCCAGCGCGCCCAGCTCTGCGGTCTTGGACGGATCGCGGAAATAGGCGTCCAGAGTCTGCTCGATCTTGTGCAGATTGGCCTGCATTTCGGCGATCGCGCCGTCCATCGCCAGCTTTTCCTGGGCGCGACGGGTCATCTCGTCGATCAGCGGCAGGGTCTGCGCGGCATCCGGGTCCTGTTTGCCGAATGCCGCCGCTCGCAGCCGGGCCAGCATGATGCGTACCTGACGCTCGAAGTCCGCCGGCAGCGCGGCATAGTTTTCGATCGCGCTCTCGGTCAGCAGCAGCGCGGTGGCGACCTCCATCGCGACCACCTCGCCGATCTTGCCCGGGTTGGCCATCAGGTACGCGCCGACCACGGCGATCTCGCGCGTCAGCGCCGCCAGGTCGGCGCTGCCCAGTCTCGCGGCCTGATCCTTGATCGTGCTTGTGTGCTGCTCGAACGCCGCCAGCGCGCCCTGACCGCCCGACGAGAACTTGTTCCAGGCGTCCTTGGCCGCCGCCAGCTGCGCGCGCAGCGCCGCGGCCACCGGCACGCGTTGTGACTGGTCGGCCTGCGGCTCGCTGGGCGGCAGCGTGCCCTCGAGCGCATACGCCTCGCGCGCCGCGCGCACGCGCTCGCCGGTCGGTGCCCCCTGCTTGCCGGAGGCACGCGCTATCCAGTACAGGGCTTCGCGCATCACGCGCGGCGGCACCGCGAAGCCGGCCTCACCCACCCGACGCATCTGCTGCTCGATGCGCGAACAAAGCTGCTTCACGCCAGGTTCGGGTCCCAGCAATCCGTCCGCAAGCGCCTCGTAGAAGGCTCCCGCCGTCCACCAGAATGCACGTTGCGCCGGCACCCGTTGCATCGACTCGATGCCTTCGACGGCGGCGCGCATGTCGGCGATGCTGTCGGTGTCGGCGGGTGTCTCCAGCCAGCGCAGGAAACCGCGCTGGAAGCGCGTGCGCTGCCCGCGAACGTAGGCCTCGAGCTCCCCGGCCGACAGGCGAGTCGGCGGGTCCTCGCGCGGCGGCGGCGACAGGGCCAGATCCGGAAAGTACAGGTCTGCCTCGGTAGCGTCCTTGATGCCGCGCGCGGCGGCGAGTTCACGGTACAACGGATAAAGACGCAGCGGCTGGTCGGGCAGGCCGTCGAGGAGCTCGGCGAGATACTTGCCTATCGCGCGCGTGGCGCGCTCCGCCGCCTCGAATGCCGCGGGTTCACCGGCCACCTTGCCCGACTCGAGGTCGGCCACCAGGCGCTCGGTTTCCTCGAAGAAGCGCGACACGCCCTCCAGACCGACGATCTGCACCGCTCCCGAAGCCTGGTGCAGATGGGTCTGTGCGGCCTTGATCGCCTTGCGATCCTCCGGCTGGACGGCGAACGCGGCCAGACTGGCGCGCGCACGCTCGAGCGAAGAATCGATCTCGCTCTTGACCCAGGTCAGCGGCCCGATGTCGAAGACGGTAGCCATGCGATCGCAGCCCGCGCGTCGGCGACGCTCAGACCTTGAAGTTCGCGACCGAGCTCTTCAGGTCGCGTGCCAGCGTCGCCAGCTGCCCCACCGAGGCCGCCGTGCGCTTGGTTCCCTCGGTCGCCTGCTCGGTGATGCCGAGGATGTTGCGCATGCTCATGGCCACCGCACCGGCGGATTTGGCCTGCGCCTGCGTGGTCTGGGAGATGGTCTGGATCAGCTGCGCAAGCTTGCCCGACACCTCGCCGATCTCGGCCAGCGCCTGGCCGGCATTGTCGGAGAGCTTGGCGCCCTCGACCACGCCCTGCGTGCTCTTCTCCATCGCCGCCACGGCGTCCTGCGTGTCGGTTTGAATCGTCTTCACGATCGCGCCGATCTGCTTGGTCGCCTCCGCCGAGCGCTCGGCCAGCCGCTGCACCTCTTCTGCCACCACCGTGAAACCGCGGCCCGCCTCGCCCGCGCTGGCCGCCTGGATGGCGGCATTCAGCGCCAGCACGTTGGTCTGCTCGGTGATGTCGGAGATCAGTTCCACGATCTCGCCGATCTCCTGGGAGGATTCGCCCAGCCGTTTGATGCGCTTTGCCGTCTCCTGGATCTGGTCGCGGATGTCGTTCATGCCGGAGATCGAGTTCTGCACCGCCTGCTGGCCCTTTTGCGCCGCTTCCAGCGAGGCCTTGGCGACATTGGCCGACTGCGATGCGCTGGCCGAAACCTCGTTGATCGCGCGCGCCATCCCCAGCACCTGGGCGCTGGTGGTCTTGATCTCCTGCGACTGCTTTTCGTTGGCCGCCAGAAGCTGGGCGGAAGTCTGCTGCGCGGAGTCGGACGCGCTGGTCACCTGGTCGGCCGCCGTGGTGATGCTGCCGACCAGTGTGCGCAGTTCCTCGATGGCGAAGTTCACCGAATCGGCGATCGCGCCGGTGATGTCCTCACTCACCGTGGCACGCACTGTGAGATCGCCTTCGGCGAAGTTCTGCATTTCGTTCATGAGACGCAGGATCGCCTCCTGGTTCTGGTCGTTGGTACGCTTGACCGCCAGCTGCTGCTTTTCCGCCTCCTCGCGCCGCGTGCGCTCGTCCTGCACGAAGGCCAGGGCCATCAGCGCCAGCACGCCGATGGCGAGCAGCGACAGCACCACCACCACGTAGATCGTCGTGCGTCCGGCCAGGTCGGCCTCGTACTCCTCGGCCAGCTTCTGGGTTGCGGCGAGCAGTTTCTCGGAATCGGCCACCACCGCGTAGGCGGCGTTCTTGGCCGTGATCAGGCGTTGCATGTTGCCCAGGATCGAGGACACCGACTCCTGGTAGGCCTTGAAGGCGTCGCTGAGTTCGGTGAGCTTGGCGAGCGTATCCGGATCCCTGGAAGCGGCGACACGCGCCTGCCCGCCGCCTTCGCGCAGGGCCGTCAGCAGCGCGCGGAACTCATTGGTGTCCTTGCCGAGCAGGAATGCCACTTCCGCGTCGATGGTCTCGCCGGCGAGCAGCGCGTTGGCATTCTTCGCCAGTCGCTGGGTGAGCATCACCAGCTGTCCGGCGGCCGAGATTTCCCGCGAACCCGCGCCCGCCTGCATCTTCAGCGCCTGCACCTGCTCCGCCAGATCCAGCAGTTGCGGGTTGCTGCCGTTCACCTGCGCAACCGCCGCGCCCAGACCCACCAGATTCTTCTGCTCCTTGAGCAGGATGCCGGCATTGCGTTCGGTGCGTTCCCATTCCTTCATCAGCGCTTCCAGCGTCGGCTGGATGCGGTCGGGCGAAGCGGGCACCGACTCGCCGCCCGACTCGCCGCCCTTGACCAGCCGGTCGAGGATGCTGGCGAAGGCGTCGCGGCTGGCCTGCGCCTGCTTGAAGGCGGCGGCATTGCCGAACAGGCTCTGTTGCGCGGCCTTTGCCAGGCGCTGCGAGAGCATGCGCAACTGGCCCGCATCGGCCACGTACGAGGCGCCGTGGCGTGCATCGCGGTTGTCGATCAACACCAGCGCCAGCGCGATCAGGAACAACACCGCGAACAGCGTACCCAGCACGCCCAACTGGTTGGCCATCGGCAGCGCGCCGATCAGCGGCAGACCGCCGCGCTTGCGCGCGGGTTTGGCCGCCGGCACCGCCGCGGTTTTTGCCTGTTCGGCGCTTGCGCCGCCGGCGCCCTTGGATTTTCCAAAAGGCAGCTTGAATGCCATGATTCCTCCGTGAGACCCGATGCGCCGTGCGCTAGTGCACGGCGATATCCAGAAAATCCTGCTGCGCGAGCAGCCGCTCCGCGTCGAGCTCGCGCCAGACACGCCCTTCCTTGTCGCGCCAGGCGCCGGCCGTCCAGCCGGCGTGGCGATCCTCGACCTGCTCCGGCACGAGATCCGCCGCACTGCGCAGTCCCGCCAGACGCGACACCAGCAGCGCGCAATTCACCGCGTGCGGCTGGCCGACCAGCAGCAGCCGGTTCTGCGGACCGCGTGGCGTCGCCCCGACCCCCAGGAACGCGCCGAAATCAGTCACCCCGTAAAGCACGCCGCGCACGTTGGCCACGCCCAGGAACCAGTCGCGCGTCAGGGGCACGCTCTGGATTTCCGGCACGGGCAGCACCTCGCCTGAACCCTCCAGCCTGACCAGCCAATTTCCGCCGCCGGCCTCGAAACCCAGACGCGCGGTCGGCGCGGCCTCGCTGGCCGCGGCCTTGAGCCGGCCGGCAAGTCCTTCCTGAAATTCCTTCAGGCTGACGCGCTTGGACACCGATGCCTAACCGAGTGCGGCGATCTTGGCCGCCAGTTCATTGATGTCGGCGGGCTTTACGATGTAATCGCGCGCACCCTGGCGCATGCCCCAGATGCGATCGGTCTCCTGAGACTTGCTGGTGCAGATGATGACCGGAATGTGTTTTGTGGCCTCGTCACGTGCGATGGTGCGCGTGGCCTGGAAACCATTCGCGCCCGGCATCACCACGTCCATCAACACCAGGTCGGGCAATTCGCTCTTGGCCTTGGCGACCGCTTCCTCGCCGCTCTCGGCGAGCACCACCTGGTACCCGAGCTTGGACAATGCCTCAAGCATGAACTGACGATCGGTCGGTGAATCGTCGACGACGAGTATCTTTTTTACGGGCATGGGCGAGTCTCCATGGGGTTTGGGCGAATCAGCCGCCCGCCGGGGATGCGACGGAAGCTTCGGCAGGCCGCACCTGCGCACCGACGGTCTTCAGCAGGCTGTCCTTGGAAAACGGCTTGGTCAGATACTCGCTCGATCCCACCATGCGACCGCGCGCACGGTCGAACAGTCCGTCTTTCGACGACAGCATGACCACCGGCGTGGCGCCGAACTTCGGATTTTTCTTGATCAGAGCGCAGGTCTGGTATCCGTCGAGGCGCGGCATCATGATGTCGACGAAGATCAGGTCCGGTTGATGGTCTGCGATCTTGGCAAGCGCATCGAAACCGTCCTCGGCGAGGATCACGGTCGCGCCAGCCTGCACCAGGAAAATCTCCGCGCTGCGGCGTATGGTGTTCGAGTCGTCGATCACCATGACTTTCAGACCCGCGAGACTCCCCTGCGTCGCGGCAGCCGTTTCTGACATGCGCCTCCCCTCGTGGCGCCCGCCTGCGTCGAGCGAGCGCACGATACTAGACGCTAAAGTGAAGTCAAAGCAAGGCCGGTTAAGCCTCCGGCGGCAAATGCCTTATCGCGCCGCGGCGCCCGTCTCGCGCAGGTCCCGCGGCGGCTAGATTTCCACCATCTCGAAGTCCTCCTTGCGCGCGCCGCACTCCGGACACGTCCAGTTGATCGGCACGTCCTCCCAGCGCGTGCCCGGCGCGATACCCTCGTCCGGCAGCCCGGCGGCTTCATCGTAAATCCAGCCGCAAATGAGGCACATCCAGGCGCGGAACTCCTTGTTTTCAGACATGTGGTGAAGGTGTGTGAGTTAGAATGGCCCGGCATCTTAACTGATCTGTGTGTCCGGCCCGCGTAACACCCGCGTACGCCCGCGCGAACCGCAGCAAGCGCGCCCGCACGGCGCAAAGAGCCTTGCCCATGCCTTCCCTGCCGCCCATCGTGCTGACATTCGCCGGCTCCGATCCGACCGGCGGCGCGGGTCTTCAGGCCGATCTGCTAACGCTGGCCAGCATGGGCTGCCATCCGCTGTCCGTGGTGACCGCGCTGACCGTGCAGGACACGCGCGGGGTGGACGAAGTTCTGGCCATCGACAGCGACTGGGTCGCCGATCAGGCAAGAAAACTGCTCGAGGACATGCCGGTCTCGGCATTCAAGCTCGGCGTGCTGGGTTCGGTCGAGAACATCGCCGTGATCGCCGAGATCATCTCGGACTATCCCGAGATACCCGTGATCCTGGACCCGGTGCTGGCTTCCGGTCGCGGCGACCCCCTGGCCGGAGAAGAGATGATCTCCGCACTGCGCGAGCTCATCGTGCCGCAGACCACGGTGTTGACGCCGAACAGCATGGAAGCCCGGCGTCTGGCCGAAGAGGACGAGGACGAAGACGAGCCGGATCTGGAGGAGTGCGCGACGCGGCTGATTTCGCTGGGCTGCGAGTTCGTGCTGATCACCGGCACGCACGAGAACACTCCCGAGGTGATCAACACCCTGTATGGCGAGGAGGGCGTGATCCGCAGCGACCGCTGGAAGCGGCTGACCGGCAGTTTTCACGGCTCCGGCTGCACCCTGGCCTCGGCGATCGCCGCGACCCTGGCCAACGGGCTGGATGTGCCCGAGGCGGTGCGCGAAGCGCAGGAATACACCTGGCAGGCCCTCGCGCACGGCTTCCGCCCGGGCATGGGGCAGCACCTGCCGGACCGCTTCTTCTGGGCGCGCGACATGGACGGCGAGAGCGAGGCCCGCGAGGGCGGCCGCGAAGACTCGTGAGGAACGCGTGAGGGGCCTGTATGCCATCACGCCCGACGGGGCGGCGACCGGCGAGCTGCTGGCAATGGTCACGCGCGCGCTCGACGGCGGCATCGCCGTCCTGCAGTACCGCAACAAGCCGGCCGACGCCGACCTGCGCAAGGAGCAGGCCGGTGCCTTGCTCGCGCTGTGCCGCCCGCGCGGCGTGCCGCTGATCGTCAACGACGACGTGGCACTCGCTGCGGAAATCGACGCCGACGGCGTGCATGTGGGTCGCGAGGACGGCGGCGTGGCTGTGGCGCGGCGCGCGCTGCTCGGCAAGCTGCTCGGCGCGTCCTGCTACGACAGCCTGGAGCTTGCGCGCGCGGCGTGGCCGCTGGCGCCGATCACGTCGCCTTCGGCAGCGTGTACCGCTCGTCCACCAAACCCGGCGCAGGTCGGGCGCCTCTGGAATTGTTCAGTCGCGCGCGCGCTCTGGGCGTACCCCTGGTCGCCATCGGTGGCATCTCGCTCGACAATGCGCCGGCCGTGATCCTTGCCGGCGCGGATTGTCTCGCCGTCATCTCCGATCTTTTCGGCGCACCCGACATCGGCGCGCGCGCAGCGCGTTACCTGCAACTTTTCAACCAAACCGACACGCACCCCGCATGAGCTCACGCAACGCAGAACTTTTCCAGCGCGCCCAACTGCGCATTCCTGCCGGGGTCAACTCCCCGGTACGTGCCTTCCGCTCGGTCGGCGGCACGCCGGTTTTCTTCGAGCGCGCCTCCGGCGCCTACCTGTGGGACGCCGACGGCAAGCGCTACATAGATTACGTGGGTTCCTGGGGGCCGATGGCCGCCGGGCACACCCACCCCGCGGTGGTCGAAGCGGTGCAGGCAGCCGCTTCGCGTGCGCTGTCCTTTGGTGCGCCGACAGAAAACAAAATTGAACTCGCCGAACTGATCTGCACACTGGTTCCCTCGATGGAGATGGTACGCCTGGTGTCGTCGGGCACCGAGGCGACGATGAGCGCGATTCGTCTCGCGCGCGGCTACACCGGGCGGCCGAAGATCGTGAAGTTCGAAGGCTGCTACCACGGCCATGCCGACAGCCTGCTGGTGAAGGCGGGTTCGGGCGCGCTGACCTTCGGCAATCCGAGTTCGGCCGGCGTGCCCGCAGACATCGCGCAGCATACGGTGGTGCTCGATTACAACGACAGCGCGCAGGTCGAGGCGCTGTTCGCGGCGCACGGCGCGGAGATCGCCTGCGTGATCGTCGAGCCGGTGGCCGGCAACATGAACCTGATCCTGCCTGTTCCCGGCTTCCTCGAGACGCTGCGCGCACAGTGCACGAAGCACGGTGCAGTGCTCATCTTCGACGAAGTGATGACCGGCTTTCGCGTCGCCTTGGGCGGCGCGCAGCAGCGCTACGGGATCGTCCCGGATCTGACCACACTGGGCAAGGTGATCGGCGGCGGCATGCCGGTCGGCGCCTTCGGCGGACGCCGCGAGGTGATGGAGAAGATCGCCCCGCTCGGGCCGGTATACCAGGCGGGCACCCTGTCGGGCAACCCGGTGGCGGTGGCCGCGGGGCTGGCCACCCTGAAACTGGTTGCGCAGCCCGAGTTCGCAAAGGGCTTGGAACAGACCACCCGCACGCTGGTCGAGGGGCTGGCGGCCGAGGCCGCGCGCGCCGGCGTGGCATTTTCGGCGCAGTCGGTGGGCAGCATGTTCGGCATGTATTTCCGAGCCCAGGTGCCGCGCAGCTTCGCCGAAGTCATGGAGTCGGACAAGGACCGCTTCAATGCCTTCTTTCACGGAATGTTAACGCGCGGGGTGTATCTTGCCCCTTCCGCCTTCGAGGCCGGCTTCGTGTCCTCGGCGCACGGCCCCGCGGAGATCGCGGCGACGCTGGCCGCGGCGCGCGAATCCTTGCAGAACCTGACACGCTGAGCACCAGCGCCTGGAACGAAGCGTGCTTTACAGGGTCCAATTCATATGAACGGAACTGAAATGCACGTCGTCACCAAGGAACTCTCGCGACTGGATCGTGAGACCCTGCTCGCCCACTTTCTGGCCCTGGACGCCGAGGACCGGCGGTTGCGCTTCGGCGTGCCGCTTTCCGACTTCGGAGTGAAGGATTACGTCGAACGCATCGATTTCGAACGCGATGCCGTGTTCGGCGTGTACGACGACGAACTGAAGCTCGCCGGAGCTGCGCACCTGGCGCGCGGCGAAGGCTTTGCCGAGCTCGGGGTGTCGGTCCTGCCCGCACATCGCGGTCTCGGCCTGGGCGGCGCCATGCTCGCGCGTGCGCACGTACATGCACGCAACTGGGGCCTGCCCAGCCTGTTCATGCACTGCCTGTCCGAGAACGGCGCGATGATGCACCTGGCACGCAAACAGGGCATGCGGATCGTGGCCGAAAGCGGCGAAGCCGACGCCTACCTCGAACTTTCGCCCGGCGATCCGAGTTCGATCGCCAGGGAATTGTTCGCCGAACGCGTGGGCCTGTTCGACTACGCGATCAAGTCCCAGCTCCAGGCTGTGCGACGCATGACCGCTGCCTGGATGGGCTCAGAGAAGAAACAGGGTGGCAAGGCCGAGAAAGATGAAAAAGCCGCCTGAGTCCGTGCAGGCGGTGATCAGCACGCTGGAGCCCACCGCGGGATCCCTGCCGAATTTCGCGCGCACATAGGGAATCGCCACGCCGACCAGGGCGGCCAGGACCAGGTTCAGCATCATCGCCAGCGTCATGACCGCGCCCAGCGGCACGCTGTCGTAAAGCATCCAGGCAAGAATGCCCAGCAGCCCGCCCCATACCAGTCCGTTCAGGATCGCCACGCTCAGTTCCTTGATGAACAACTTGCGCCAGTACTGGGTCTGCAGCTGGCCCAGCGCGATGGCACGCACGATCATGGTGGTGGTCTGGTTGCCCGAATTGCCACCTATGCCGGCGACGATGGGCATCAGGGCGGCCAGCGCCACCAGCTTCTCGATCGAGCCTTCGAACAGGCCGATCACGCGCGAGGCGATGAACGCGGTCACCAGGTTCACGGCCAGCCAGGACCAGCGGTTCCTGAAGCTGTCCCAGACCGGCGCGAAGATGTCCTCCTCCTCGGCCAGACCGGCTTCCGCCAGCGCCTGCTCGGCGCTGGACTCGCGGATGTAGTCGACCACCGCGCTAACCGTCAGCCGGCCGATCAGCTTGTCGTCGGCGTCGACCACCGGGGCCGACACCAGGTCGTAGCGCTCGAAGGCCTGCGCGGCATCCTCGGCGCGATCCTCGGGCCCCAGCGAGAATGTCTGCGGCACCATGACGGCACCGACCTCGAACTCCAGGTCCGAGACGATCAGGCGCGCCAGCGGCAGCGTGCCTTTGAGCTTGTGCGCACGGTCTATCACGAACAACTGGTCGGTGTGGTCGGGCAGTTCGTCGAGTCGGCGCAGGTAGCGCGTCACCGCCTCGAGCGTCACGTCCTCGCGCACCGTGACCATGTCGAACTCCATCAGCGCGCCGACCGAACCCTCGGCATACGACATGGCTGCGCGCAGCTGTTCCCGCTCTTCCAGAGGCAGCGAGCGTATGACGTCCTGGATGACGTCCTCGGGCAAGTCCGGGGCGAGGTCGGCGAGTTCGTCGGCCTCGAGCGTCTCGGCGGCGGCGACCAGCTCCTCGGTGTCCATGCTCGCGATGAGCGACTCGCGCACCGCGTCGGACACCTCGAGAAGGATCTCGCCGTCGCGGTCGGCCTTGACCAGATCCCAGACGACGAGTCGATCATCGAGCGGCAACGATTCGAGGATGAAAGCGACGTCAGCCGCATGCAGGTGGTCAAGCTTGGCACGCAGTTCGGCCAGATGCTGCTTCTGCACGAGCTGCTCGACCAGCTCCTGCCTGGGACTGTCCTGCCGCGCGACCAGGCTTTCGACCAGCTGATGGCGGTGCAGGAGAACCTGCACCTCGTGCAGGTTCTCCTTGAGATCCTCGATTTCCAGCCGGTTCGCGAGTTCAGCCATGAGGGGCGCAGGTACCGCTTGAACAGCCGGTCGATGAAGTGCCGGCATTGTAGAGAAAGCGCCTGAACGGCGAAACCCGAAGCTGTGCCGGCGCGCGCAAGCGGGCTGTCAGGGTATCTGCGCCGCGCCCATGCGCCCGATGATGATCTCGCTCTTCCTCGCGATCCACAGCCTCTGCGCCGAACACTCCGTTGCCCCACTCGGCGACGTTCAGATACATCTCTAGTATGCGCCGCTTGTCCATCACCGACTCGATCATCCAGGTGATCGCGGCTTCCTGACCCTTTCTGATCCAGGACCGGCTGCCCGAAAGAAACAGGTTTTTCGCCAATTGCTGGCTGATGGTCGAACCGCCGGCGACCACCCGTCCCTTCTTCTCGTTCTTCTCGAGCGCCTTCTGTATCCCTTCCCAGTCGAAACCCTCGTGGTCGACGAACTTGGCGTCTTCGGCAGCCACCACCGCGCGTTTGAGATTGCCGGAGATTCGCACATACGGCACCCACTGCCGGCGCAGTTCGGCCTTGGGATTCTTTTCCCGCAGGGACGCCAGGCGCTGCTGCATGAAGGCGGTTTCGGCGGGCTCGTAGCGCACCCACCAGCAGACGTGCACGAAGAACCAGGTCTGCACGAGGAGTACCGCCACGACCAGTGCGCCCAGTGCGTAGCAGAATGACTTCCAGGCGAGCAGCAGCAGACGCATCTCAGGCTGCGCGCAGCGCCGCCATCACCGGAGCGGTGTCCGGACGCACGCCGCGCCACAGAAAGAAGGATTCGGCCGCCTGTTCGACCAGCATGCCCAAGCCGTCCGCCACCCGCGCCGCGCCCTGCGCGCGCGCGAAGCGCATGAACGGTGTTTCGCGTCCATAGAGCATGTCATAGGCCAGCGCATCGGCCGCGAACAGTCCATCAGGAAGGGCCGGAAGTTCTCCGGCCAGGCCCGCCGATGTGGCATTGATCACCAGGTCGAAGCGCTGTCCTGCGAGATCGACGTAGCCGCAGCCCGACACCGGGGCGTCGGCGCACGACGGCGTCCCGTCAAACAGCGCGGCCAGCGCATTCGCCTTGACGGCGGTGCGATTGGCGATCACCAGGCACTCCGGTCGGCGTTCGAGCAGGGGCAGGATCACGCCGCGCGCCGCGCCACCCGCACCCATCAGAAGCACGCGCCGGCCTTGCAGCGCAAAGCCCAGGTTGTCGACCAGGTCGCGCGTCAGGCCGTAGCCATCGGTATTGTCTCCATGCACCCCGTGCGCACCGAAGATCAGGGTATTGACCGCGCCGGCGGACTCGGCGCGCGGCGAGCGGGTGGCGCACAGCGCGTAGGCGGGCTCCTTGAAGGGCAGGGTCACGTTGGCGCCCCTGCCGCCTGCGGCACGAAACTGTTCCACCGTCTGGGCGAATCCGTCGAGCGGCGCGAGCAAAGCCGCGTACTCCATGTCCTGCCGGGTCTGCAACGCGAACTGCGCATGGATAAAGGGCGACTTGGAATGCGCGACCGGATGGCCGATCACCGCGTAGCGATCCTTCATATGCGCCGTCCCGGACGTAAGGGTTTCAATCGCGCTTCGTCCACACGGAGTCGCCCTGGCCGAAGAACCAGGTGCGCGTGATCACCAGCAGGTCGGTGTCTTTGCGGATCTCGGGCGGAAAGGCGCCGTAAGGGGCCGCCATCTGGACGATGCGGAAGGCCGCGTCGTCCAGCACCTTGAGTCCGGAGGACCTTTCCATACGCACCGACTCGACGCTGCCGTCCGGGCGGATGACGACCTCCAGCCGCAGGTTGCCGTACAATTTTCCACGCGCCTCGGCCGGATAGTTTAGGGTGTCCACACGCTCGATCTTGGCGCGCCATTCCTCTTCGTACTGGGCAAAACGGTACTCGGTGGCGCGCGCGCCGATGAAGTGTTTGCGCGGTCGCTTCTGGTACTCCTCGGTGCGTCGGTCGATTTGCGCCTGCAGCTTCATCGCGGCCAGCGCGAGTTCGCGCAGGTCACGGCCCTGCGGCTGGGAGGAAGGAATCTCGGCCGGGGTCTGGCGCGACGTTTCGACCGGTACCGGAATGCTCGCCGCCGTCGCCCTGGTCTGTGCCAGCAGGCGCTGCTGCTGCGTTTCTAGTTCCTGCACACGGCGCTGGGCCTCTGCAAGGTCCTTGCCGGTCTGGGTGGGTTTGGTGACAGGCAGTGGCGTTTTCGCGCGCCGATTCTGGTCGGTGTTGCCGCCGCCGTCGAGATTGGCCTGGGCGAGGGCTTCCGCCTTTGTAGGCTTGTCGCGTGTCTTGGCGTTGACCAGCACGACCTCGAGAGGCTGCGGTGCCTTGAACTTGAGCGACTCGGGAAACTTGAAATGGAAAGACAGCAGCGCCCCGTGAAAGATCACGGAGACACTTATGCAGCTTGCGAGCAGCCGGGACTGGCGGTCCATGCCCGCCCAGATTCCCGACATACGCGGAATCAAGCTCGCGTTAGCAGCCGTCAACGCCACCCCTCGAATGCATCGAATTTGCCAATGCGCCATTGTAAGTCCTGCCCGGCGACATTCATGCGCCGTCCTGGGGATCCTCGGCAGGCGCGACCGCCTCGTTTCCGGACAGGGTCTCGCGCCACACCGGCGTGACGCTCTTCTCCAGCAGGTCTAGGTCCTGCATCTCAAGTAGGACGCGCGCACCCGGCGGAAGTTCGGGCAGGGAGGGGACGCGGAGCGTCATCGGCAATCCTTCGACGCGCACCAGGTTCTCGCGCAGCACCTGGGCCGGGACGCGGGTCACGCCCTCCTGCTGCAGCCAGCGCAGGCACCAGTAACGTTCCATTTCCCGCTGGTTCTCGTCGTAGCGCGCATAGACGACCTCGAAGGCGCGCAGCGCAGCGAGCAGCGTGTCGGAGTTGCGCGCGAAGGGGACGCGCTTGCCGGCCAGGCTCGCGGCCAGCTGCCACTGGTTGACCAGATCGACGTAACGCCGCAGTGGCGAACTCATCCACGCGTAGCACGACACGCCCAATCCCTCGTGCATCTCGCCATGCACGCTCATACGCACCTTGCCCGAGGACTGTACGCGGTACAGCGCCGCCACGTCACGCTCGGCGAGCAGGCCGCCCCAGGTCGAGTTTGCCAGGATCATCAGTTCGGAAACGAGCTTGTCCAGCGGTGCTCCGCGCAAGCGCGGCACGATGTTCACGCGATCATTCTCGACGGAGAAGTTGTAGTCGATGATGTTGGCGGGAATGCTGGGCTTGCCGCGACGCGCTTCCAGCGCCTTCGCGAAGCGCCACAGGGTACCCAGTTCTTCCTCGTATTCCAGGCCTGCGCGTCCGCCTGCCGGCAGCAGCGCGTTGAGGGCCTCGTAATCGGCATGTCGCAGGTTGCGTGCGACGCGCACCCGCTCGATGCGCGAATGATGGCCGCGTATGGAAAGATCGGCTGCGGAGACGTTGAAATACAGAGAAAGCGCAGGCCGCTCGCTGCCCTCGTCCAGCGAGAAGGCAGCAACCACGTCGTCGGGAAGCATGGTGATCTTGTGCCCGGGCATGTACACGGTGGACAGTCTCTCGCGAGCGAGGCCGTCAAGTGCGGATCCTGGTGCGAAGCCCAGCGCGGGCGCGGCGATATGCACGCCTATGCGCCACTCGTCCTCGGAAACGCGCCGCACCGAGAATGCATCATCGATCTCGGTGGTGCCGGTGTCGTCCAGCGAATACACGGGACTCTCGGCCAGCGGCAGCCCGTCCGGCAACGTCGGCAGTTCGTGCGGCGGAAATCCCGTTCCGGCCGGAAAGAATTCCGCCAGAAATCGGTTCAGGTGGTACTCATGACTGGAAGGCAGTGCGCCGGCGCGCTCGAACAGGCGGGCGACACTCAGGCCCGTCTGCTTGCACGCCGCGTCGACGGCCTTGGCTTCGAACCGGTTGCGATCGGGCTTGTAGAGCAACTCGTCGCGCAGTCCGGCGAGTTCGGGCGGAAACTCGCCGCGTGCCAGTCGTTCCGCATACTCGGCGACCTTCTCGGCCTGCACGCGCTTGCGCTCCAGCCCGGACAGAGCTGCCTTCAGAGTTTCTGCGGGCGCGGCCTGGAAGCGACCGCGTCCGCGGCGGTAGAAGTACATGGGCGCACCATGCAGCTTCAACAGGGCTCCCGCAGCCTCGACGGGGGTGGGTTCACGGCCTACGTATTCGCGCGCCAGGTCGGCATAACCGAATTCGGCGGATCCGGCGCATTGCCACAGGAAATCCACGTCCAGTTCCGCGGCATACGCCTGGGCCGCAAGCAGCAGCTGCGCGGCGGCGGGCGACTCGAAACTGAGCAGGACGTTGGCTGCCTTGATCTTGGAGCGCCGACCGTGCGGACTCTCGATCTGATACGAGGCCGCGGCCGCCGCGAGCACGGTGCCGACCTTCAGTTCACCGTCTTCCTCATACAGAAGGTGCATGCGCTGGCGTTCGAAAAGGCGGAATGATACGCGGGACACGCCGAACACGCCCTGTACTTTGCCACGTTGCGGTCCGACGCTTCAGTCCTGCAATCCGGCGAAAGCCAGGATGCGCGGAATCATCTCCGCAAAGCATTGCAGGGTATGGTCTCCGCCCTGGCGAATAACCATGCGTGCACCTTCGTATCTGGCCACGGCATCCCGGTAGTCGAGAACTTCGTCTCCGGTTTCCAGCAGCAGCAGGTAGCGCTCCGGATCGACACGCTCGACGAACAGGCGGCGCCAGCCCTCGATGTGCTCGTGAGTGAGTTGGTACTCAGCGCCCGTATAAAGGTTCTTTTGCGGGCCCAGGTAGGCCTCGAGGCCGAGCTGCGGGGTCACGGCCGGCTGTATCAGTACCGCGCGACGCGCATACTTTTCGGCAAACCAGGTCGCATAGAACCCCCCCAGGGAACTGCCGACCAGGGTGACGCGTTCGCTCCCGAGGCGCAGCAGCTCGCTTTCGATCAATGCGGCCGCTTCGTCCGGCCGGTGCGGCAGCGCGGGGCAGAGCAAGCGCTCACCCAGGCCGCGCGCCTGCATATATGCGGCAAGGGTGCGTGCCTTGTGAGAAGAGGGCGCACTGTTGAAGCCGTGCAGATAGAGGATCATGCCGTCCATGCACGTATTCAGGCGGACAAGCGCGCCAGCAGCTTGTCGTGGATGCCCCCGAAGCCGCCGTTGGACATCACCAGCACGTGGTCGCCTGGCCGCGCTTCCGCGGCGATAACCTCGACCAGTTGCTCTACGGTATCCCGACATTGCGCCTTGTCGCCGAGCGGCGCAAAGACCGCCCGGGCATCCCATCCCAACCCGGCCGCGTGGATGTAGACACGATCGGCTTCGGTGACGCTTTCGGGCAGGGCGTCTTTCATGACCCCGAGCTTCATGGTGTTCGAACGCGGCTCCAGCACCGCCAGGATGCGTCCTGAACCGAGTTTGCGTCGCAGGCCCGAGAGCGTGGTGCTGATGGCGGTAGGGTGATGTGCGAAGTCGTCGTAAACGGTGATGCCGCGCGCCACGCCGCGCACCTCCATCCGCCGCTTTACGCCGCGAAACGCGGCCAGCGCCTCGATGGCCGTTTCGGGCGGGACGCCGGCGTGGGCAGCCGCGGCGATGGCGGCCAATGCATTCAGACGGCTGTGCTCGCCAAGCATGTCCCATGCGACGCGACCCAGAACGCTGCCTTGCAGACGAAGTTCGAAACCACCGTGCGCATCCGGTGGCCCTGCCTCCCAGCCGTCGTCCACGCCGAAGCGCTCGATCGAGGACCACGCGCCGGCGTCCAGCACACGGCCCAAGGCGGCGTCGCGACCATTGACCACTAGCCGGCCGGAACTCGGCACGATACGCACCAGATGATGAAATTGCCTCTCGATGGCTGCAATATCATCGAAGATGTCTGCATGATCGAATTCAAGATTGTTCAGGATCGCGGTGCGCGGCCGATAGTGAACGAACTTGGAGCGCTTGTCGAAGAAGGCGGTGTCGTACTCATCCGCCTCGATCACGAACAGGGCGCTGTCCGTCAGGCGCGCGGACACCGGAAAATTCTGCGGCACCCCACCGATCAGGAACCCCGGCGCCCGCCCGGCGGCCTCGAGGATCCAGGCGAGCATGGCGGAGGTTGTTGTCTTGCCATGCGTTCCGGCTACCGCAAGCACCCATTTACCCTGCAATACGTGCTCGGAGAGCCATTGGGGCCCGGATACGTAAGGCTGACCGGCGTCGAGGATGGCTTCCATCAGCGCGTTGCCGCGCGTCACCACGTTGCCGATCACCCACACATCGGGCTTCAGGGACATCTGCTCCGCCCCGTAGCCCTCGAGCAATTCGATGCCCAGGCCACGCAACTGATCACTCATGGGAGGATAGACATTGGCATCGCAGCCGGTCACCCGGTAGCCGGCGGCCTTGGCAAGCGCAGCCACGCCGCCCATGAACGTGCCGCAAATGCCGAGAATATGCAGGTGTTGCGTCGCCATCCGCTTCAATCTTGCTGCTAAAAGCAGCAATTGTATTCGATTCCGCGAGGCGCGCGGTCGGGTATGATGCGACCTGCAGCCCGTCTTGCGAAGCCGCCCCGATGAGCCGTCACCGTACTCGATCCGAAGGCATACGCGCGGAAATCGCCGCCGCAGCGGCGCGCATCATGGCCGAGGACGGCATCGACGACTACGCGCTCGCAAAGCGCAAAGCCGCCCGCCAACTGGGCGCGACTGACACGCACGCGCTGCCCGGCAACGACGAGATCGAACGGGCGCTGCGCGACTATCTGTCGGTGTACCAGTCGGAGGAGCATCCAGAGCGCGTGCGCGAATTGCGCGCCACCGCGCTCGCCGTGATGCGCGAGCTGGAGCAGTTCAGCCCCTACCTGACCGGTCCGGTGTTGAAAGGGCTTGCCGGACCTTATACCGGGATCGAGCTGCAACTGTTCCCGGACAGCGCCAAGGAGGTCGAGATCTTCCTGCTCAATCGCGACATCCCATTCGAATCGAGCGACGCTCGCCGCTACACGGGGGATCGGGCGCGGTCCGCCACCGTTCTGGCCCTCGATTGGGCTGGGGTGCCGGTCAGGCTCTCGGTGTTCGATTCCCGCGACGAACGCGTGACCTTGAAGACGTCGCAAGCCGGCAAGATCATCGATCGTGCTGCGATTGCCGAGCTTACCCAACTGATCGCGCGGGAACATGGCCAGCCGTAGAGACAGCCTGATCATGCTCGGCGTGGGCTTGGGGCGCCGCTGGCCTGGGACTCTGGCTGGGCCCCAGGCTCGCCGAGCAGTTCGCGCCGGCCGACCTGAACGCGCTGCGCAACGCACGCCTCAGCGACCTGGATGGCAAACAGCGCCGCATCGACGAGTGGCGGGGTCGCATCCTGGTCTGCAACTTCTGGGCGACCTGGTGCCCGCCTTGCCTGGAAGAGATTCCGGCCTTCATGCGGGTGCGTCAGGCTACGGTCGCGCGTGGCGTCGAATTTGTAGGGATTGCCATCGATCAGGCGGACAAAGTCAGCCAATTTGCGAAGAAGCTGGGCATCAGCTACCCTGTGCTTCTGGCCGATGCGGGGGGTATCGCTCTGATCCGCCAGCTCGGCAACAGTAGCGGCGGATTACCGTTTACCCTGATACTCGACCGACAGGGAAACATCGCCGCACGCAAGTTGGGCGCAGCAACGCAGCAGGAGATCGAGGCCTTGCTGCTACCCATGCTTGCCATCCGCTCCGGCTGATCTGCAAAAAATCCGCTAAAATCGCCCAATTCATCAAATCTGGCCGCGATCTGTATCAAACCTCGGCGATAAATAGGTAAACATAGCTTGGTCTCGACCTCTACATCGAATCCGGTGCGATCGGTACTCGTGCTGCACGGACCGAATCTCAACCTGCTGGGCAGCCGCGAGCCCGCCGTATACGGCAAGGAGACGCTGGACTCCATCAATCGCCGCCTGACAGAAGCTGGCACGGCGGCCGGGGTGCAGGTCGACTGCTTCCAGAGCAATCACGAGGGCGCCCTGGTCGACCGTATCCAGCAGGCCGGGCGCGAAGGGGTCGATTTCATCCTCATCAATCCGGCGGCCTACACACACACCAGTGTCGCGATCCGCGATGCGCTGGCCGGTGTGGCCGTCCCGTTCATCGAAGTTCATCTGTCCAACGTACACGCCCGCGAGGCTTTCCGGCATCGCTCGCTCGTTTCCGACATCGCCGTCGGCACCATCTGCGGACTGGGCAGCCGCGGCTACGATCTAGCGCTGGCATATGCCCTGCTGCGGGGCCAGGAGTAGAACCATGGATCTAAGGAAACTCAAGAAGCTCATCGACCTGGTGCAGGAGTCCGGCATCGCCGAGCTCGAGATCACCGAGGGCGAGGAAAAGGTCAGGATCGTCAAGGGCGGCGCCCCGATCGCGGCGCCCACCCCGGCCCAGACCATCGTCGCGGCCCCGGTCGCAGCTGCCCCGCCGCACCTGCGGCGGGGCCGGCTTCGGCCCCGGTCCCGGCCCCGGCGGAGGAAGGCCACGCGGTGAAGTCACCGATGGTGGGCACCTTCTATCGCACGCCCTCCCCGGACGCCAAGCCTTTCGTCGAGGTGGGCCAGCAGGTCAAGGAAGGCCAGACTATCTGCATCATCGAGGCGATGAAGCTGATGAACGAGATCAGTGCGACAAGTCGGGCACGATCAAGGCGATCCTGGTCGAGAACGGCCAGCCGGTCGAATACGGACAACCCCTGTTCATCATCGCCTAGCGCGGGACGCGCGGGACCTGGAACCAGAATGTTCGGAAAGATACTGATCGCCAATCGCGGAGAGATCGCACTGCGCATACAGCGCGCCTGCCGCGAAATGGGCATACGCACCGTGGTCGTCCACTCGGTGGCCGACACCGAGGCAAAGTACGTCAAGCTGGCGGACGAATCGGTCTGCATAGGCCCGGCGCCGGCCAATCTCAGCTACCTGAACATACCCGCCATCATCAGTGCCGCGGAAGTCACCGACGCGGAGGCGATTCACCCGGGCTACGGATTCCTTTCAGAGAATGCCGACTTCGCCGAGAAGGGTGGAGAAATCCGGTTTCGTTTTCATCGGACCTTACCCGGAAAACATCCGCCAGATGGGCGACAAGGTCAGCGCAAAGAACGCGATGATCAAGGCTGGCGTGCCCTGCGTAGCGGGATCTGAGGGTGCCCTGCCTGATGCGCCCGCGGAGATCGTGAAGATCGCGCGGAAGATCGGCTACCCGGTGATCATCAAGGCTTCCGGGGGCGGCGGCGGGCGCGGCATGCGCGTGGTTCACACCGAGGCCGCACTGCTCAATGCCGTGAATCTGACCCGCCAGGAGGCGGGTGCGGCCTTCGGCAACCCCACGGTCTACATGGAGAAGTTCCTCGAGAATCCGCGTCACATCGAGATCCAGATACTGGCCGACGAGCACAAGAACGCCGTGTATTTGGGCGAGCGCGACTGCTCGATGCAGCGTCGCCACCAGAAGGTGATCGAGGAAGCGCCGGCGCCGGACCTGCCGGCGCGCATGCGCGATCGCATAGGCGAACGCTGCGTGGACGCGTGCAAGAAGATCGGTTATCGCGGTGCGGGCACTTTCGAGTTTCTGTACGAAAACGGTGAGTTCTACTTTATCGAGATGAACACGCGCGTGCAGGTGGAGCATCCGGTGACAGAGATGATCACCGGCATCGACATCGTACAGATGCAGATCCGCATCGCGGCAGGCGAGAAGCTGCCGTTCAGGCAGCGCGACATCCAGTTCCGCGGCCATGCGCTGGAGTGCCGGATCAATGCCGAGGATCCTTACCGCTTCACTCCCTCGCCCGGCAAGATCACCTCGTATCACCCGCCGGGCGGACCAGGCATACGCGTGGATTCGCACGTGTATCAGGGTTACAGCGTACCGCCCAATTACGACTCGATGGTCGGCAAGGTGATCGCCTACGGCGCCGATCGCGATCAGGCCATACGCCGCATGCGGGTGGCGCTGTCGGAGATGGTGGTGGAGGGCATCCTCACCAACATTCCTCTGCACCAGGACCTGCTGCACGACAAGGGTTTCGTGAAGGGCGGCGCGTCGATCCACTACCTCGAGCAGAAGCTCGCGCAGGAAAAGAAGAAGAGCGCCAAGTAGCGGCGCCCCGACTACATGGCGTGGCTCTCGATCACATTGCACGCGGATGCCGACGCGGCGGAGAGCCTCGCCGACGCACTGGTCGAGGCCGGCGCGCTTTCCGTGACAGTGGACGACGCCGACGCCGGCACCCCGGACGAGGCGGCGCAGTTCGCCGAGCCCGGCCTGGCGGCGCCACGCCCGTGGCGGCACAACGTGCTCACCGTATTGATGGAATCGGACGCAGATCCCGCCGCGGTGCTCGCTGCAGCGGCGCACGCCTGCGGACAGGCGATGCCACAGTTCAGCGTCGCTGCCGTCGCGGATCAGGACTGGGTACGCGCAACACAAGCCCAGTTCGAGCCGATACGCGTCGACGAAGGATTGTGGATCGTTCCCAGCTGGTGCTCGCCACCGGAGCCCGCAGCGATCAACATCGCCATCGATCCCGGACTGGCGTTCGGTACTGGCAGCCACGCCACGACCCGCCTGGTGCTGCGCTGGCTGGCGCGCCACCTGCAAGCCGGCCAGTGCGTGCTCGACTACGGTTGCGGTTCCGGTATATTGGCCATCGCCGCGGTGCGTCTGGGCGCAAGCGAAGCCTGGGGCGTGGACATCGACCCCCAGGCCCTGATCGCGGCGCGGGACAACGCCGCCAAGAACGGCGTTGCCGCCAGCTTCTACTCCCCCGACGCGACGCCGGAGCGGCAAGCCGACCTACTCGTGGCCAACATACTCGCCAACCCGCTGGTGGTGCTCGCGCCCCTGCTGGCCTCGCTCTGCGGCGGGCGCATCGCACTTTCCGGCGTGCTTGAAGCACAGGCCGACGAGGTCCTCGCCGCCTATGCGCCGCACTTCTCGGTGCGCATCTGCGATCGCGAGGACGGCTGGGTGCTGATCGAAGGCGAGCGCGGTGAGGCCGGGCGATGAGTCTGGTCACGCGCTGCACCGCTTGCGGCACGGTCTTCCGCGTGCTGCCCGCGCAGCTCGCCGCACGCGGCGGCCGGGTACGCTGCGGCCAGTGCGCCGCGGTGTTCGACGGCCTGACCAGCCTGCTCACCGCGGAAGCGGTCGCCGCTGCCGGACGAGCCGGCGGCGTCCTCCGAACCCTACGACACGCCGCGGACCGTGGCGTCGCCGCAACTCGCGGGCAGCGCCCCGGAAGCAGACCTGCCCGAGCCGGCGACTGCGGAACAGGAACCCGCCCGGACCGACGCGCCAGCGTCCGGTGAGGCGATTGAGCCGGCCGATCCTGCCGAACCCATCGAGCCGGCAACCACCCCGGACGCCGCCAGCCAGACCCACATCAGCGACCCGCTTGCACCCGAAGCCGATGTGCCGGTCGGAACTGCGACCGCAGCAACGACCGTCGAGGCGGAATCCGCGCCTGTCGCGCCGCTGCCCGGGTTTCTCGCCGACTCCCGACCCGTACACCGTTTCTCGCTGGTTTGGGGTCTGCTTGCGCTGATCGCGCTCGCTGCGCTCGCCGCGCAGGCCGTCTACCAGTTCCGCACGGAGATCGCCGTACTGCTGCCGCAGGCCCGCCTGCACCTGGAAACCGCCTGCGACATGCTGGGTTGCGAGATCCGCCTGCCGCGGCGCGCCGAACTGATGAGCATCGAGTCCTCAGACCTGCAGGCGGACCCCGCTCGTGCAGGCGTGATCGTTCTGAACGCATTGCTGCGAAATCGAGCTCCGTTCCCGCAGGAGTATCCCTCGCTCGAATTGACCCTGACCGACGAAAAGGATCAACCCATCGTGCGCCGCGTCCTGGCCGCCGGAGATTACGCACAGGACAAGCGCTCTACGCTGGCCCGCGGCATCGCCGGCGGCGCAGAGAAAGCGTTCGCGTGTTCATCGACACCGACGCCTGCGCGCCACCGGCTATCGCCTTTATCTGTTCTATCCCTGAAACCCCACGAAACGGAAAACCAAGTGCGCACGCTCATCACTGGATCGATCGCCTACGACACCATCATGGTGTTTCCCGACCGGTTCAAGAACCATCTGCTCCCCGATCAACTGCACATACTCAACGTGTGCTTCCTCACGCCGGAGATGCGACGCGAGTTCGGCGGCTGCGCGGGCAACATCGGCTACAACCTGAAGATGCTGGGCGGCGATCCCCTGGTCATGGCGACCGTAGGCGAGGATATCGATCCCTATCTGTATCGCCTCGAGAAACTCGGCATCGCGCGCGACCATCTGCGACGCGTTGCCGGCCAGTTCACCGCCCAGGCCTTCATCACCACCGATCTCGACGACAACCAGATCACGGCGTTTCATCCGGGCGCGATGAATCATTCGCACGACAATCACATCGACGCCAGCCTGGGCGCGCGGCTCGCGATCATCGCGCCGGACGGTCGCGACGGCATGCTGCAGCACGCGCGCGAGTGCGCCGCTGCCGGGATACCGTTCATCTTCGATCCGGGACAGGGTCTGCCGATGTTCTCTGCCGCTGAACTCGAAGAAATGCTCGGTCTCGCCGATTACGTGGCGGTCAACGACTACGAGGGCAAGATGCTCGAGGAGAAGACCGGCCGCAGCCTTGTCGACATCGCCGGACAGGTGAAGGCGCTGGTGCTCACCCTCGGCGCGCACGGATCGGTGATTCACGCAGGCGATGCCAGGCACGAGATCCCGACGGTGACAGCCAGCGCGGTGGTCGATCCGACCGGCTGCGGCGACGCCTACCGTGCCGGCCTCCTGTACGGCATCGCCTCGGGCTGGGACTGGCCTTCCACGGGTCGCCTCGGTTCGCTGATGGGATCGCTGAAGATCGCGCATCGCGGTGCACAGAACCACAAACACGCGCGCGAGGACATCCATGCCGAGTTCCGCAGGGAGTTCGGCTATTCGCCCTGGTAGGCGCGGCTCCACGCGGTGAGTGCAACGCCAATCGGCTACCGGCTGTCGCGCCTGTTGCGGCTCAGCGTGCACATGCTGGCCGGGGCGGTGAAGCTGGCCCGGCATTCGGCGCGCTGGTCGGAGCAGCGCAGAGTGCACGAGATCGGCGTCTGGTCGCGACGCTTGCTGCGCATCGTCGGGGTACACGTCGAGCACACCGGCACGTTGCCGGCTGCCGGACTGGTGGTCACGAACCACATATCCTGGATGGACATCTTCGTCCTCAACGCGGTTGCGCCCGCGCGATTCGTTTCCAAGTCCGAAGTCGCGCACTGGCCGCTGATCGGCTACCTGTGCACGAAGAGCGGTACGCTGTACATAGAGCGCGGGCGCAAGCGCGCAGCGCGCCTGGCGAATGCCGCCATCGCCGCAGCACTGGAGACCGGAGAGCGCGTCGTGCTGTTTCCCGAGGGAACGACGTCCTTCGGAAGGCACGTGCTGCATTTCCATGCGGCATTGCTGCAGCCGGCGATCGATGTCGGCGCTCAGGTGCATCCTGCATCCCTGCGCTACACGGACGCGCGTGGCGCGCACACGGTCGCGCCGAGCTACGTCGGGGAGCAATCACTGATCGGTTCGCTCTGGACGCTACTCGGCGAGAGGCGCATCGTCGCGCACTTGAGCTTCGCGCCACCTGTCGCTGCGCAAGGCGCGCACCGGCGCGAACTCGCCGATGCGCTGCACGCCGCCGTCAGTCGCTCCCTGGCCGCAACGGACTGAGACTGGGCACCTGAAACAACGCGCGGTCCTCCAGACGCACCGCACTGAGCGAGCCGCCCCAGACGCAACCCGTGTCCAAAGCCAGCAGATTGGGCTGCATGCGCAGGCCCAGCGCCGACCAGTGTCCGCAGATCAGGGTGTGGTTCGCACTGGCGCGGCCCGGTATCTCGAACCAGGGCCGGTAGCCCGGCGGGGCGGCATCCAGTCCGGCCTTGGCATGAAACTCCATGCGCCCCGCGTCGGTGCAAAAACGCATGCGCGTCATCGCGTTGACGATCACGCGCAGGCGATCGGCACCTTGCAACGCATCATCCCAGGCGGCGGGCTCGCCACCGTACAGCGCACCCAGAAACTGACGATGGCGCGGCCCGGCCAGTGCCGCCTGCACTTCCGTGCCCAGGGCGCATGCCTTGGCAATGTCCCACTGCGGCAGCAGTCCTGCGTGGACCATGACCCGGTCGGCTTCCGCATGGATCATCGGGCGCCGCCGCAGCCAGGCCAGCAATTCATCGCGATCCGGCGCTTCAAGCACCTGCTGCAGCGTGTCGTCGCGACGCGGACGCCCGCAGCCCTCGGCCAGGCACAACAGATGCAGATCGTGATTGCCCAGCACCACGGTCGCGGAAGGACCCATCTCGCGCACGAACCGCAGCACGGCAAGCGAATCGGGGCCGCGGTTTACCAGATCGCCGACGAACCAAAGCCGGTCATGCGTTGCCCTGAAGCCGCAGACCGACAACAGATTATCGAGTTCGGCCATGCAGCCCTGCACGTCGCCGATCGCATATGTGGACATGGGTTGTCAGCAGTGCCAGGAGGAATTCATGAAGAAGCCGTCGCCGGGCCGATGGTGTACGGTGTTGCTCGCTTTCGCAGTGTTGTTCGCGGCTTGACACCTTCGCTCGCGCTTCCAATAGTACATTGCAGCCTTGCTCAGGAAACCACGATGATCCGACCCTCCGCCACCGCCCTGGATTTCGACTCCGCCGCCGATCTGCCGCAGCTGTACACCATGCTGGATGCCGTGCGGATGAAGAACGGTTGGGCCAAGCCCACCCCATCCCTCTACCCGCAACCGAAGCAAGTGTTCGTCCCGGCGCATTGGCGCTACGCGGATGCGCGCCCGGCGCTGCACGCCGCCGGCCGGCTGGTCGGCACCGAGTGGGCCGAGCGCCGCAACCTGATCATGGCCAATCCGATTCCGGGCAACGACTACGCGACGGTGCGCACGCTGGTTGGCGCTACCAGATGGTCAAGGGCGGAGAAAGCGCCCGCAGCCATCGCCACACGCCGAATGCCATGCGCATCATTCTCGAATCGGTGGACAACACCTATACGATCGTCGATGGCGTGAAAGTGCCTATGTTGCCCGGCGACGTTCTGCTGACGCCCAACTGGTGCTATCACGGGCACAGCAACGAGAGCGATCAGGAAGCCTACTGGGTGGATTTCCTCGACGCGCCTCTGGTGCAGATGCTCGGCCCCATGTTCTTCGAGGTACACCCCGACACGCTGGAGGGCGCACACAGGGTGGCCGCCGCCTCGCCCATGCGTTTTGCCTATGCTGACTACAAACCCCGGCTGCTGGCGGCGCCCGAGCAGGTCGCCGGCGTGCGCACCCTCGAGCTCGGCCCGCCGCGGATCGCCAGTTTCGACCGGGTCGCGGTATCACTGGGCGCAGGCGCCGAGTGGGCGCGTCCGCGCACCACGGTGAACGCGATCTATACGGTCATCGAAGGCAGCGGTGAGGCACAGGCTGCCGGCGAATCGTGGCGCTGGGAGCGCGGGGACATGTTCGCCGTGCCGAGCTGGTTCGAATCCCGGCTCGCCGCCAGCTGCGATGCGGTGTTGATCCGTGTCTCGGAAGAACCCCTGCTGAGGATGCTCGACTGGGTGCGCGCCGGTTCGGCAAGCCACGGCACCGACCCCGCGCACTGATTGCTCTTGGGATCCCCGACCCTCAGAAGCTGGCATCCAGACGCCGGTACTGCACCGCCTCCGCGATGTGCGCCTCGGCCACTTCACGCTCGCCGGCCAGATCAGCGATCGTTCGCGCCACGCGCAGGATGCGCTGATAGGCGCGTGCCGAAAGGGACAGACGCGCAACCGCCTGTCGCAGCAGGGCCGTGCCGCCTGGCCCCGGTGCGCAATGGCGCTCGGTTTCGCGTACCCCCAGACGCGCGTTTGGGCCGGCCTGGCGGGCACACTGCAGCGCACGCGCCGCCATTACACGTTCGCGTACCAGCGCGCTGCTCTCGCCGCGTGGCGCCCCGGCCAGATCCCCGGGTTCCACCGCCGGCACTTCCAGCTTGATGTCGATGCGATCGGCAAGCGGTCCGGACAGACGGCCGCGATAGCGCGCCACGATGTCCGGCGTGCAACGGCAACGACCGTTGGCATGGCCCAGATAGCCGCAGGGGCAGGGATTCATGGCGGCGACCAGTTGAAAAGCCGCCGGAAAGCGTGCCTGGCGTGCTGCGCGCGAGATCGACACCCAACCGTTCTCGAGCGGCTCGCGCAGTGTCTCCAGTACGCTGCGCGGGTACTCCGGCAGTTCATCCAGAAACAGCACACCGCAATGTGCCAGGGAAATCTCCCCGGGGCGCGGCACACTCCCTCCGCCGACCAGGGCTACGGCGGACGCCGTGTGGTGAGGTGTTCTGTAGGGGCGCCGACCCCAGCTTTCCGGCACAAACAGGCCGGCCGAAGAATGAATTGCCGCCACTTCCAGCGACTGCGCTTCGTCCAGTGGTGGCAGCAGTCCGGGAAAGCGGGCCGCAAGCATGGACTTGCCGGCCCCCGGTGGCCCGAGCATCAGCACGCTGTGCTCGCCGGCCGCCGCCACTTCCAGAGCGCGCTTGGCGAGCGTCTGCCCGCGCACCTCGGCGAGGTCTGGATAGGCTGCCTGCGTCTGCGGAACCGACCGGTGCAGCGGCTGCAGGCTTTGCTCCCCCTTGAGGTGTGCACACACTTGCAGCAATGAGCGTGCGGGAAGAACGCGAGCGCCCTGCGCCAGTACCGCCTCCGCGGCGCTGGCCTCGGGCAGCACCAGATTGCAGTCGCTGGCTCGCGCCGCCACCGCCATGGCCAGGGCGCCGCGCACCGGACGCAGGTCGCCGGTCAGCGACAGCTCGCCCACGAATTCGCTGTCGCGCAGTCGTACGGCATCGACCTGCCCGCTCGCCGCCAGTATGCCCAGGGCGATGGGCAGATCGAGCCGGCTGGAATTCTTCGGCAGGTCGGCCGGGGCCAGATTCACCGTAATGCGCCGGGACGGAAACTCGAAGTGCGCGTGGTTGAGCGCGGCGCGCACGCGCTCGCGTGCTTCGCGGACCTCGGTATCGGCCAACCCGACGATGGCGAACGTAGGCAGGCCCGGTCCCAGATGAACCTCGACCGCGACCTGCGGCGCCTGTATGCCCACGAGCGCGCGGCTCATGACGGTGGCGAGCGACATTTTCCCCCCGGGCACACGCAGCGCACCCCTGGAGAACTACAACGGCAGCGATCGCCGCCGGTTTACAGGCTGCCGCGGGAACGCTTCGGCGCCCGCGCCGGCTCAACCTCGCGTGCGGCCGGACTCCAGCTCGGCAAGGCGAGCCTCCAACGCGGCCAGCTGCGCTCGCGTGCGCTCCAACACCCGGCGTTGCGCCTCGAAATCCTCCCGGGTCACCAGATCGAATCGATCGAAAGTGGCGGCGAACAGGGCTTTGAGGTTCTTCTCGAAGTCGCGCACCGGCGAATTGGCCAGCACCTCGGAGATCCGGGCGCCGAGTTCGTCCAGCAGTCGGGTGTCTTTCACGGCGTGGGTGAGCAGGAACGGGATGTACGGGGAGAGATTGAATCGAGTCTAGCACGGGGCCAAAGTGATGCCGGCAGGACCTCCGGGATCTCGCACCAGCGCCGCGCACGCAGCATCACAGACGCACCAATGTTGTGCGTCGGCACCCGCTCAAATTGTGCATATCGCGGCAACACGTTGAAAATCATTATTAATCGTGCTGGCACGGAGACTGCTAATCAGGTCAGGCATTTCTACTACTGGGAGATCCCGATGATCCGCAAGACCCTGCTGACCCTGTCAGTCGCTGCCGCCTTCGCGGCCCCGTCGCTGGTGCAAGCCCAGGCCGCCCCGGCCGCCAAGTCCCCGCACACCTTCACCGGCAACATCGGTCTGGTCACGGACTACAAGTTCCGCGGCATTTCCCAGACCTTCGCCAAGCCCGCGCTGCAGGGTGGCTTCGACTACTCGCACTCCAGCGGCCTGTATCTGGGCAACTGGAACTCGAACATCAGTTCCGGCGCCGGGTTTCCGGCCGGCAACCTCGAGATGGACTTCTACGGCGGCTGGAAGAAATCCTGGGGCGACTGGGGCCTGGACATCGGCATGATCTATTACGCCTACCCGGGTACCGACGCCAACCGCACCTCGGGCACGCAGATCACCAACCCGCGCGCCGGCGGCAACACGCATACCGGTTCGGTGGACAACAAGGAGCTCTACATCGGCGGTTCCTGGAAGTTCCTGTCGCTGAAGTACTACCACTCCATCGACGACTACTTCTCGCAACCCGGCACCAAGAACTCCCATTACCTGGATTTCTCGGCCAACTATGACCTGGGTAACGGCTGGGGCCTGGTCGGTCACATCGGCAGCTTCAAACTGAAGGGCTGGAGCACCGGTACCGACGCCACCAATGCCAACTACACGGACTGGAAGCTCGGCGTGACCAAGGACATCGACGGCTGGATCCTCGGGGCGACCTACGTCGACACCAACGGCAAGGGCAGCTGCAACGCCGCCAACCTCGGCTACTACTGCTTCAACAACGCGACCCCCGCCGGCGCGGGACCGAAGACCAAGGACGCCGGCAAGGGCACGCTCGTCCTCTCCGTCAGCAAATCGTTCTAAATCGTCCTGAAGCCGGGCGGCCGCAAGCCGCCCGGCACCCAAGGGGAGATCAATGAAACAAGTCACCGCAATCATCAAGCCGTTCAAGCTGGACGAAGTGCGCGAAGCGCTGTCGGCGATCGGCGTCCAGGGAATCACCGTCACCGAGGTCAAGGGCTTCGGTCGGCAGAAGGGCCATACCGAGCTATATCGCGGCGCCGAGTACGTCGTCGACTTCCTGCCCAAGGTGAAGATCGAAGTTGCGATCAAGACCGAAATGCTCGAACAAGTCATCGAGGCGATCGAGAAGTCTGCCAATACCGGCAAGATCGGCGACGGCAAGATCTTCGTGTTCGATCTCGAGAAGGTCATCCGCATCCGCACCGGCGAAACCGACGCGGACGCGCTCTAGGGAGATGCAAATGAAGAAACTGTTCACCTACTTCGCGCTCGCAGCGGCCCTCGCGTTCGGCGGCAACGCCCTGGCGCAGGACAAGCCCGCGCCGGCCGCCGAAGCGAAACCCGCAGCCACCGCCCCGGCAGACGCCAAGCCGGCGGCAGAAGCGCCCAAGCCGGCCGCGCCCGCCGCGGCGCGCAAGGCCTTAAGCCAAAAGTCGACAAAGGCGACACCGCCTGGATGATGGCCGCGACCATGCTGGTCATCCTGATGACCATCCCCGGGCTGGCACTGTTCTATGGCGGCATGGTGCGTTCCAAGAACACCCTGTCGGTCCTGATGCAGGTGCTGGTGGTGTTCTGCATGATCGCCGTGCTGTGGGTGATCTACGGCTACTCGGTCGCATTCACCGGCGGCAACGCGTTCTTCGGCGGCTTCTCGAAGATGTTCCTTGCTGGCGTGAACGCCGAATCCCTGGCCGCCACCTTCTCCAAGGGCGTGGCCATTCCGGAAATCGTGTTCGCCGCCTTCCAGCTGACCTTCGCGGCCATTACCTGCGGTCTGATCGTCGGCGCCTTCGCCGAGCGCGTGAAGTTTTCCGCAGTGCTGCTGTTCTGCGCGCTGTGGTTCACGTTTGCCTACCTGCCGATCGCACACATGGTCTGGTACTGGGACGGCCCCGACGCGATCACCGACGCGAAGTCGCTCGAGACGGTGACCGCTGCCGCAGGCTGGTTGTGGGCCAAGGGCGCGCTCGATTTCGCGGGCGGCACGGTGGTGCACATCAATGCCGGCGTGGCCGGTCTGGTGGGTGCCTATGTGATCGGCAAGCGCATCGGCTACGGCAAGGAGGCCATGGCGCCGCACAACCTGCCGCTGACGATGATCGGCGCCTGCCTGCTGTGGGTGGGCTGGTTCGGCTTCAATGCCGGTTCCAACCTGGAGGCCACGGGCGTCGCAGGCATGGCCTTCATCAACACCATCATCGCCACCGCGGCGGCGACCCTGTCCTGGCTGCTGGTCGAATCGATCGCCCGCGGCAAGGCGAGCGCGCTGGGTGCGGCGTCCGGTGCGGTGGCCGGTCTGGTGGCCATCACTCCGGCTTGCGGCTTTGTCGGCGTGATGGGCGCGCTGGTGATCGGCCTGATCGGCGGCGTCCTCTGCTTCTGGGGCGTGAACGGTCTGAAGCGCCTGCTCGGCGCGGATGACTCGCTCGACGTGTTCGGCGTGCACGGCATCGGCGGTATCGTCGGCGCCATCCTGACCGGCGTGTTCGCCGCGCCCTCGCTGGGCGGTTCCGGGATCTACGACTACGTGGCGAACAAGACGGCCGAGGGCTACGACATCTGGGGTCAGGTCGTCACCCAGGCCACCGGTGTGGTGACCACGGTCATCTGGTCCGCCGTGGTCTCGCTGATCGCCTACAAGCTGGTCGATCTGACGATCGGGCTGCGCGTCTCCGAAGAAGCGGAGCGTGAGGGTCTGGACGTGACGTCGCACGGCGAAGGGGCCTACCGCCTGTAATCGAAATCGGGCGCGTCCGCGCAGAACCGGACGCGCCTGCAGACTTCCTAGGGTCCTCCTCCTAGTCTTTCGGGCGCCTTCGGGCGCCCTTTCTTTTGGCGGCGCCCGAAGGCGCTCTTCCCCGTCGGCGCCGGCGCTCGGGTTTCAATTCCGGGGCGCACTCTGCTATCGTTTCACCCCGCAGGCATTACAAGACCAAATGGAGGAGACCAGAATGAAGCTCAAGATTGCCGCCGCAGCGATGCTGTCGGCCATGGTTGCCGGGGTTTGCGCTCCGGCCGCCGCCCAGGAAGTCACGCTGAAGATCCATCATTTCCTGCCTCCGCCTTCTCCGGCGCACGCACGGCTGATCACGCCATGGTGCGAAAAGATCGGCAAGGAATCCGGCGGAAAGCTGGAAATGCCAGATCTTCCTCGATGTCGATGGGCGGCACGCCGCCGCAACTCTACGATCAGGCCAAGGATGGGGTGGCGGACATCGTCTGGACCCTGCCCGGCTACACGGCCAACCGTTTCCCGACGGTCGAGGCCTTCGAGCTGCCTTTCATGATGACCAATCCGGAAGCCACCAGCCGCGCGCTGTGGGAGTACACCCAGCTGCACTCCAAGGCCGAGTTCAAGGACGTGCATCCGATCCTGTTCCATGTGCACGGCCCTGGCGTATTCCACATGCGCGAAAAGCAGATCAAGACGCTGGCCGACTTCAAGGGCCTCAAGGTTCGTGCGCCCACGCGCATGACCAACAAGATGATAGGCGCGCTCGGCGCGACCCCGGTGGGCATGCCCGTGCCGCAGGTGCCCGAGGCGCTGAACAAGGGCGTGATCGACGGCACCGTGATTCCCTGGGAAGTGGTGCCGGCCATCAAGGTTCATGAACTGGTCAAGTTCCACAGCGTCACCGACCCGAAGACGACCGCTTTCTATACCGCGGTCTTCATCTTTGCCATGAACAAGGCCAAGTACAACGCGCTGCCCCCGGACCTCAAGAAGGTGATCGACGCGAACAGCGGCGCCGACGCCTCAGCCTGGGCCGGCAAGGTGTTCGGCGAAGCCGACGCGCCCGGCCGGAAGATGGCCGAGAACCGCAAGAACACCATCTACACCATTCCGGCCTCGAGCTGGCGAACTGGAAGAAGGCGGCCGAGCCGGTGCAGATCGAGTGGATCAAGGAGGTCAACCGCCGCGACCTGCCCGGGCTCAAGCTGGTGGAGAGCGCGCAGTCCCTGATCGCCAAACACACCAAGAAGTAAGCCTGCGCCGTGCGCCGGCGGGCCATGCCCGCCGGCTTTTCATTTCTGGGATCGGGTTGCGCCGCCATGGGTCGCACGCTGGAATTCGCCTGCAAGGCTTTCGCGCTCGCCGGAGGTGCCATCCTCGCCGGGCTTACCATCATGTCGGTCGTCTCGATCGGCGGACGCATCCTCAGCAAGCCCATACAGGGTGACTTCGAGCTGGTGCAGTTCGGCTGCGCGATCGCGATCGCCTCCTTCCTGCCCTGGTGCCAGCTGAAGCGCGCCAACATCATCGTCGACTTCTTCACGGTACGCGCCGCGGCGCGTACCCAGAGCCGGCTCGACGCGCTGGGTGCGCTGCTGCTGGCCGCCAGCATGGCGCTGCTGGCCTGGCGCACCGGCATGGGCGCAGTCGCCATGAAGGCCGGCGGCGAGACTTCAATGCTGATGAGCGTGCCGCTGTGGTACGCCTACGCGCTCATGACCCCCGGCTTCGCGCTCACCGCCGTGGCCGGCCTGCATTCGGCCTGGCAGTACTGGAACACCAAATGAGCGATACGGCGATCGGCATCGCGCTGTTCGCCGGCATGCTGGCGCTGATGGTGGTTCGCGTGCCCATCGCCATCGCCATGTTCATACCCGGCGCCATCGGCTTCGCGGCGATCGGCAGTCCGGACGCGCTGTTCAACCATCTCAAGGGGCTCGCCTACGCCCGCATGTCGGTCTACGACCTGTCGGTGATTCCGCTGTTCCTGCTGATGGGGCAATTCGCGACGCAGGGCGGACTTTCCAAGGCCCTGTTCGGCATGGCCAACTCGCTGATCGGCCACTTCCGCGGCGGCATGGCGATGGCCGCGGTGCTCGCCTCGGCGGCTTTCGGCTCGATCTGCGGCTCCTCGGTGGCCACCGCCGCCACCGTCACCCAGGTGGCCCTGCCCGAAATGCGCAGGCACAACTACTCCGGCCGGCTCGCCACCGCCACGCTGGCGGCCGGCGGTACGCTGGGCATCCTGATTCCGCCTTCGGTCCCGCTGGTGATCTACGGCATCCTGGCCGAGCAGAACATCGCCAAGCTGTTCGCCGCAGCCTTCATCCCCGGCCTCATCGCCGCCTGCCTGTATCTGCTGGCGATCTTCGTCTACGTGCGACTGTATCCCGGGCACGGACCGGCCGCTGAGCGCCACAGCGCGGCGGAGAGGCTGCAGCAACTCAAGGACGTGTGGCCGGTTGCCGTCATCTTCATGGTCATGTTCGGCGGCATCTACGGCGGGCTGTTCACGCCCACCGAAGGCGCAGCGGTCGGCGCGGCCAGCACGCTGATCACCGGGCTGCTCAAGCGCGAACTCGACGGTGCGGCGATACGCCGCTGCTTCCTGGGTACCGCAGAAACCGCAGGCATGATCTTCGTGATCTTCATCAGCGCCGACATGCTGAACTCGGCGCTGGCGCTGTCGCAGATGCCCAGCAAGCTCGCCGAGCTGGTCGCCACCAATGGCCTGCCGCCGCTCGCCGTGATCGTCGGCATCCTGCTCTTCTACGTGGTCCTCGGCTGCGTAATGGACGAGCTGTCCATGATCCTGCTGACCATTCCCATCATCTTCCCGGCGGTCATGGGGCTGGAACTGTTCGGGCTCGATACCACCGGCAAGGCCATCTGGTTCGGCATCCTGGTCCTGTGCGTGGTCGAGATCGGCCTGATTGCGCCGCCGGTGGGCCTGAACGTCTATGTCGTCAACAGCTTCGCGCGACGTGCCGATGGCCGAAACCTACCGCGGGGTGCTGCCCTTCCTGCTCGCCGATCTGGTGCGCGTGATCCTGCTGATCGCGTTTCCGGGCCTCTCGCTCTGGCTGGTCAAGATCCTCACCTGAGTCCGGTCCGCGCCCCGCGCGGCCTGCGAACGCTTAGAATTGCCGGCTATCCGCAACCAACTTATCCGAGGCAAGCATGGCTCACGCGATCCCGCTCTGGACCCCTCCGGCACTTCCCATCGTCGGATCGACGGACACCTTCCCGGTGCGCCGCATCTTCTGCGTCGGCCGCAACTACGTCGAACACCAGAAGGAAATGGGCGGTGACGGACGCGAGCAGCCGTTCTTCTTCCTGAAGTCCGAGTTCTCGCTGGTGCCATCCGCCGAGGGCGCAACGACCGACGTGCATTACCCGGCCAAGACCACCAACTATCACTATGAGACCGAGATGGTGGTGGCCATCGGTACCGGCGGACGTCGCATCGCCGCCAAGGACGTCACCAGGCACATCTGGGGCTATGCGGTCGGCCTGGACATGACGCGACGCGACCTGCAGCAGGTCGGCAAGGACAAGGGCCGTCCCTGGGATTTCGGCAAGAACTTCGACGAGTCGGCACCCTGCGGCGCGCTCACGCCGGCCGCCAAAGCCGGCCACCCCTCCACTGGCGCCATAACGCTGGTGGTGAACGGCAAGGAGCGCCAGAAGGCCGACCTCGCCGACATGATCTGGTCGGTGCCCGAGCAGATCGAATACCTGTCCATGTATTACACCCTGGAACCGGGCGACATCATCATGTCGGGCACGCCGGCCGGCGTGGGGCCCATGCAACCCGGCGATGCGCTGCTCGCGCATATCGACGGACTGGCCGACCTCAAGGTCAGGATCGCGCCCGCCCTCTGACCGGCGCCGAACGACTCAGCCTGCCGGCGCCGCGTCGGCAGGCGTGACGAAGGCGTCGCAGTAGAACGCATCCATGGGCAGGCCGCGTTCCGCGGTGAGATCGCGGCGCGCGGCCTCCACCATCGCCGTCACCCCGCAGGCATACACCTCGTGTCCCGACAGGTCGGGGAGGTCTTCCATGACCGCGCGATGCACGAAGCCGGTACGACCGGTCCATCCTGCGTCCGGTTCCGAAAGCACCGGCACGAAGCGGAAGTGTGCGTGCTGCGCGGCCCATTTGTGCGGCAGATCTGCCGCGTAGAGGTCCTTCTCGCGCCGCGCGCCCCAGTACAGCCGCATGTCGCGAGCGATGCCGCGGCGGAACATGTCCTCGAGGATCGACTTGATCGGCGCGAAGCCGGTGCCGCTGGCGACGAACACCAGGGGCTTGGCGCCATCCTCGCGCAGGTGGAAATCGCCGAAAGGCAGTTCCACGCGCACCACGCTGCCGGGCTCCAGCCCCGGCAGCACGCCTTCGGTGAAACGCCCGCCCGGCAGGCGCCGGATGTGCAGAAGCGCGCCGTCGCTCGAGTGTGGCGGGTTGGCCATCGAGAAACTGCGTCGCGCGCCGTCCTCGAGCAGCACGTCCAGGTACTGGCCGGCCTTGAACTGCACCTTCACGCCGGCCGGAAAGCGCAGCTGCAGGATGCTCACGTCGTCGGCGGCCGGTGTCACGCGATACACCCTGGCCTGCACCACCTTGCGCGCGGCCGGATCGATGCGCGTGATGCCGCGCGGCACGATCACCAGATCCGAACGGGGTCGCGTCTGGCAGAACAGCAGGTAGCCTTCGCCGGTGTCGGGCGCCGAATATTCGCCCGAGCGGATCTGTCCGCGGCAGTTGCCGCACACGCCGTTGCGGCAGGAGTACGGCAGCTCGAAGCCGGCTGCCTGCGCGGCATCCAGCAGGGTGGTCTGCGCATCGCAGACGAAACTGATTTCCGAACCGGCGACGCTGATCGTGTAGCTCATGCCGGCCGCGCTCAGACGCCCATCAGCTCGCGGTAGATCTTCCAGAAGCCGCGCACCGACGTCTCGGTGGCGCGCGTCTCCTGCGACTCCGTGCCCTCGCCGCCCATCTCTACGATGGCCTGTTCGCCCGAGGCGGTGACGATGCCGCGCTGCACGAAGCCGCCCACGGCGCCGTCCTCCATCGACACGAACCCGGCCGGACCGATCAGGTTGCCCTGCTTGAGTCGCACGCGGCGCATCTGCGGCGTGTCGTCGGCGTAACCCAGGTAGGTCCAGTTGAGTTCGGTCGCCGCCGTGCCGCGCGGCAGCACCTGGCGCACCGCCAGGCTGTTCTGGATCTGCTGCAGCACGAACCCCGGGAACACCGAAAGGATCTGCAGCGTGACGCCGTCGCCGAACTCGTCCGCGCCGTCCAGCATGCTGGCGTCGGCCAGCCGATAGCCTTCGTGCTCGGCGCGTATGCCCTGCTCGCTGTAGGCCGCATCGGCCTTTACGTCGGCTTTCTTCAGCGCCTCCTTGTCGATCGCCGACCAGCTCACGTGGTGGCCGCCGGATTCGCTGACGATGATGCCGCCGCGCTGGTTCAGGCGGTTGAGCCGGAAGGTGGTGAAGAACATGTGCAGCAGGCTTGCATGGTAGGAGTCCTTGACGTTCTCCATGTACAGCTTCCAGTTGTTGGGCAGCGCCTGCGTGAAACTGCCGATGATCTCCACCGGCTTGCCGAGCACGCGTTCGATGCGCGAAACGATCTCCTCACCGAGGTACTCTTCCAGCGGCGGCACCTCGTCAGACAGGCTGCCGAACACCAGGCCGCACAGCGTGGCCGTGCGCAGCTTGCGCGGTCCGTGTGACTCCATGCAGAAAGACTCGGGCATGCCGCCCTGGCCGTTCACCCCGTCCTTGAATGCCACGCCCTTGAGGTTGCCCTGCAGGTCGTAGGTCCAGGCGTGGTACACGCACTGGAAGTCGCGCACCTTGCCGGAATCCTCCAGGCAGATCAGTGCGCCGCGGTGCACGCACCTGTTCTCGAAGGCGTAGATCTCGCCGTCGGCGTCGCGCGACACGATCACCGGCATCGCGCCGATGAAAGTGCTCTTGAAGCTGCCGGTTTCCGGCAGTTCAGCCTCCAGGCCGAGGAAATTCCACACCGGCCCTTCGAATACGCGCTGCAGTTCGCTGCGGTAGACGGCCTCGTCCTGGTACACCGAGAACGGGATGCGTGTCAGCAATCCGCCCGACCAGCCGCTGCCAGCATGGGTGTTGCCGGCGCAAGTGTCAGTATTGCTCATCGGCCGGGGGCCTCAGTTCAGGGTCACGTTGGCCGAGGTGATCACCTTCTGCCAGCGCGCCATCTCGTCCTTCACGAACGCCGCCATCTCGGCGCTGCTGTTGCCCACCGGCTCGGCGCCCTGGTCCAGGTAGCGCTTCTGCACGTCCGGCAGCTTCAGGGCCTCGACCACCGCGCCGTTGATCTGCTGGACGATGGCGTTCGGCGTACCGGGTGGGGCGACCATCGCGAACCAGGCGCTGGTGACGAAACCGGGCAGCCCGGCTTCCGTCACGGTCGGGATGTCCGGCGCCACCGGGCTGCGGCGCGTGCTGGCCACGCCGAGGAACTTGACCTTGCCGGCCTGCTGGAACCGCAGGGCCGCCGCGATGTTGCCGATGAACATGTCCACGCGTCCGCCGACGATGTCGGTCAATGCCGGTCCTTCACCCTTGTAGGGTATGTGCACCAGGTCCACGCCGGCCATGGTGGCGAACATCTGTGCCGACAGGTGCGAGGTCGAACCGTTGCCCTGCGAGGCGTACACCACCTTGCCCGGATTGGCCTTCGCATGGGCGATCAACTCCCGCACGGAATTGGCCGGCAGGTCGATCTTCGCGGTGATCACGTTCGGCACGATGGCGAGCACGGTGATCGGCACGAACTTCAGCGGATCGTAGGCCAGCGACTTGTAAAGGTTCAGGTTGATCGACAGCGGCCCCGGCGGGCTGGACAGGATGGTGTAGCCGTCCGGCTCGGCGCGATACACGGCCTCGGCGCCGATGTTGCCGCCGGCGCCGGCACGGTTCTCGACCACCACCGGCTGGCCCCACTTGGCGGAGACCTTCTCGCCGACGATGCGCGCCAGCACATCGGCCGAACCGCCGGCGGGGAAGGGCACGATGACTTTTACCGGCTTGTTCGGGTAGGCCTGCGCCTGCGCGAACTGCGGCGCTGCGATACTGGCGGCCAGCGACAGCGCGGCGACGGCAGCGGCGGCGCGTGCGCGCCCCGCTTTGTACTGTCCACGCTCGGCATGTTTCCCGTTCTTCCTGTTCATCCTGATCTCCTTTGGAACAGCATTTTCAACTCTTCACCGATGACCTGGCCCTTCATCGGGGAACCGGGTCCGGCGATGTGTTTTCCCCACACGCGGGTTTCGCTGCCGCGCGCCAGCACCACACCGTCCTCGCGCACCACCTCGTGCTCGACCACGAAGGACTTGCCGCCGAAGCGCACGATCCTCGAGCGCACTTCACAGCGATCGCCCTGTTCGGCCGGACGCTGAAATTCGCAGTTCGCGCTTACCAGCGGCATGGCCAGTCCCTCGGCACGCATGCGCCTGGCTCCATAGCCCACCGCGGCGAAGAACGCCCAGGTAGCCGCGTCGAACCAACGAAAATAGGTCGGGTAGAAGATGATGCCCGCTGGATCGCAATCGCCCCACTGCACCTCGCAGGCGTGGCGTCCGCTGATGGACTCGAAACCAGTCTGGGCGTCGGTCAAGTCAGGCTCCATGGTTGCGCAACGAGCGACGGGGACGAGAAGGTCTCCTGAGCGGGCGTTGCGGTCAATGCGTGGCGGTGAAACAGTTTAACGTTCAGGATCGCCCGCCTAAGGCTGCTGTCGCGCGTGAGTCTCGCGCGCAAAGGCCACGGCAAGCAGTCCGGCGACCAGCCAGGCCAGCATCAGCGTGAACCCGGTGGCATAGGCGGAAAAGTCGTACACCCGCACGCCGGCCGAGAGCGCCCCGCCCCAGCGCGCGTCCAGCAGCAGGCCGATCGCCGGCTGCATGACCATGCCGCCCAGCATGTTGCCCATGTTGGCGATCCCCGAGGCCGTGCCGGCCAGCGGCGCCGGCGCCGACTCCTTGCAGAACGCGAAACCGATCACCACCACCCCGGACGCCAGGCCGATGCCGGCCAGCAGGGCCACCAGCAGCGCATAGGGCAGGCCGGGCACGTAGATCAGTACCGCCCACATCACCGCACACAGCACGCCGCCGGCCAGCAGCGGCAACTTGCGCCTGCGCAACCGGTCGGAGATGCCACCGGCCAGCGGGCTACCGACCGACCAGGCGACCAGCATCAGGGATGTCAGCAGCGCCGCCTGTGCGGTGCTCAGGCCGTAGTGGGTGGACAGGAAGGGCACGCCCCACAGCCCGCCGAAGGCCAGCACAGGACCGGTGATCGCACCGCAACCGACGAAGATCAGCCACACGTTCTGGATGCGCAGCACTGCGCCGATGCCGCCCAGCATGCTGTGCTGCGGGCGCGCCGGCGCGCCGTGCAGGCCGTCGGGCGCATAGCTCGCGTAACCCCGGCTGCGCGGGTCGTCGCGCAACAGCCACCAGGTTGCCGCCGCCAGCAACGCGGTCAGGCCTGCGGTGCCCAGCATCACTGCGCGCCAGCCGAAGGCGTCGACGGCGATGCGCAACGGCACCCCGGCGCAGACCCCGCCCAGGCCGCCCATGGCGAGCGCCAGACCGGAGATCAGCGCAAAGCGCGAAGGATGCACCCAGGCCGTGCTCAGCTTGAGCATGGCGACGAAGGCGACGCCTACGCCGGCGCCGATCAGCAGTCGGCCGAGCCCGACCAGCGCATAGGCCGGCGAGAGCGCGAACAGCAGGGTGCCGGTGGCCGCCAGCACGCCGCCCGCGGCAAGAACGCGCCGCGGCCCCCAGTGGTCGACCAGCACGCCGGTCGGGATCTGCATGCCTACGTAGGTGTAGAAGTACAGCGCCGAGAGATTGCCCAGGGTCGCCGCGGTCAGCGCGAACTCGGCGCTCAGTTCGCGCGTGATGACCGCCGGCGCAACGCGGTGGAAGAAGCCGATCAGATACAGGCCCGCGCCCAGCGCCCAGACCAGCAGGGCGACGGGCAGTGGCGGATGCCGCAGCGGGAGGATGGGGCTCATCGGGGGCGCCGATTATACGTGCGGGGTACCTGCGAGGTTGACGCGGCCCGCCCAGGGCGGGGATAATTCCTTTCCCAAGCAATGCGTTGGCGCCGATTTGTGGTTCAGCTTGCGGGCGCCCGCCGGAACGAGAGCTTCTCGCCCCGTCCGGCGCACAAACAAATCCAGCTAAAGAGACGAGCGAAAAAACCCGTTTCTGGCGCAAGCTGAACGGGTTTTTTGTTTTGCGGAGTTCCATCTTGGCCGGTCCCGAAAAGCTTTCCAGCATCGAAGCGCTGCTCGCCGAACGCATCCTGGTGCTCGACGGCGCCATGGGCACCATGATCCAGCGCGAGGGCCTCGACGAGGCGCAGTACCGCGGCGAGCGTTTCAAGGACTTCCCGCACGAGCTGAAAGGCAACAACGACCTGCTGGTGCTCACCCAGCCGCAGATCATCCGCCGCATCCACAGCCTGTACCTGGAAGCCGGCGCCGACATCGTCGAGACCAACACCTTCAACTCCACCTCGGTGTCCATGGCGGATTACCACATGGAGGATCTGGTCTACGAGTTGAACTTCGAGGCGGCGCGCCTGGCCCGGGGCGCCTGCGAGGAGTGGAGCGCAAAGACACCCGACCGCCCGCGATTCGTCGCCGGCGTGCTCGGACCGACCACCAAGACCGCCTCGATCTCGCCGGACGTGAACGACCCGGGCTACCGCGCCATCGCCTTCGACGCGCTGGTCAGCGCCTATACCGAAGCGCTGCGCGGCCTGGTGGACGGCGGTGCCGACCTGATCCTGGTCGAGACCATCTTCGACACGCTGAACGCCAAGGCCGCGCTGTTCGCGGTGGACCAATGGTTCGAGGCTAACGGCGTGCGCCTGCCGGTGATGATCTCCGGCACCATCACCGACGCCAGCGGCCGCACGCTCTCGGGACAGACCACCGAAGCCTTCTACAACTCGGTGCGCCATTCGCGTCCGCTATCGATCGGCCTGAACTGCGCGCTGGGCGCGCGCGAGCTGCGCCCCTACGTCGAGGAGTTGTCCAAGGTGGCCGAGTCGCATGTCTCGGTGCACCCGAACGCCGGCCTGCCGAACGCCTTCGGCGAATACGACGACACCCCAGAGAACATGGCCCGCCAGATCGGCGAGTGGGCACGCGCCGGCTGGCTGAACATCGTCGGCGGTTGCTGCGGGACCACGCCCGAGTTCATCCGCGCCATTGCCGGGCAGGTGGCCGGCGTGGCGCCGCGCCAGCGCCCAGCGCTGCCGGCCAAGCTGCGCCTGGCTGGCCTGGAGCCGCTCAATGTCGGCGAAGACTCGCTGTTCGTGAACGTCGGCGAGCGCACCAACGTCACCGGGTCCAAGGCCTTCGCGCGCCTGATCCTGGCCGGCAACTACAGCGAGGCGCTGGTGGTGGCGCGACAGCAGGTGGAGAACGGCGCCCAGGTGATCGACGTGAACATGGACGAGGCCATGCTCGATTCGGAGAAGGCGATGGTCACCTTCCTGAACCTGCTCGCCGCGGAGCCCGACATCTCGCGCGTGCCGGTGATGATCGATTCCTCGAAGTGGAGCGTGATCGAGGCCGGTCTGAAGTGCCTGCAGGGCAAGGGCATCGTCAACTCGATCAGCATGAAGGAGGGCGAGGCGGAGTTCCTGCGCCAGGCCCGCCTGGTGCGCCGCTACGGCGCTGCGGCGGTGGTGATGGCCTTCGACGAGCAGGGACAGGCCGACACGTTGCAGAGGCGCATCGACATCTGCACGCGCGCCTACCGGCTGCTGGTCGACCAGGCCGGCTTCGATCCGGCGGACATTATCTTCGACCCGAACATCTTCGCCATCGCCACCGGCCTGGAAGAGCACGCCAACTACGGCATCGACTACCTGGCCGCGGCCAAGTGGATCCGCGCCAACCTGCCGCATGCGCACATCTCGGGCGGCGTCTCCAACCTGTCGTTCTCGTTCCGCGGCAACGACGCGGTGCGCGAAGCCATGCACACCGCCTTCCTGTACCACGCGGTCAAGGCCGGCATGACCATGGGCATCGTCAACGCCGGCCAGCTGGGCATCTACGACGACATCCCCGCCGCGCTCAAGGAACACGTCGAGGACGTGATCTTCAACCGGCGCCCGGACGCCACCGAGCGCATGGTCGAGTTCGCCAACACGGTCAAGGGCGGCGCGAAGGAGACCCGCGAAGACGAGGCCTGGCGCGCGGCCCCCGTCGAGGAACGCCTCAAGCATGCGCTGGTGGCCGGCATCACCAAGTACATCGTCGAAGACACCGAGGAAGTGCGCGCCGCCATCGAGGCGCGCGGCGGCAAGCCGATCGAGGTCATCGAAGGACCGCTGATGTCCGGCATGGACGTGGTCGGCGACCTGTTCGGCGCCGGCAAGATGTTCCTGCCGCAGGTGGTCAAGTCGGCGCGCGTGATGAAGCAGGCGGTCGCCCACCTGATCCCGTACATCGAAGCCGAGAAGGTGCGCTCCGGCAACGCCGGCAAGGCCAAGGGCAAAATCGTCATCGCCACGGTCAAGGGTGACGTGCACGACATCGGCAAGAACATCGTCGCCGTGGTCCTCCAGTGCAACAACTACGACGTGGTCAACATGGGCGTCATGGTGCCGGCGGCCAAGATCCTCGAAACGGCGCTGGCCGAGAAGGCCGACGCGATCGGACTCTCTGGCCTGATCACGCCCTCGCTCGAGGAAATGGCGCACGTCGCCAAGGAGATGGAGCGCACCGGCTTCACGGTGCCGCTGCTGATCGGCGGCGCCACCACCTCGCGCGCGCACACGGCGGTCAAGATCGCGCCGAACTACGGCGGACCGGTGGTCTACGTGCCGGACGCCTCGCGCAGCGTGTCGGTGGTCTCCAGCCTGCTCTCGCAGGACCTGCGCGAGGGGTATCTGGCCGAAGTGCGCGCCGACTACGAGAAGATTCGCAGCCAGCACCGCAACAAGAAGGGGCCCGGACCGCTGCATCCGATCGCCAGGGCGCGAGTTGGGCCTGGCCACGGACTGGAAAGCCTACACGCCGCCGGCACCGGCGCAGACCGGCGTGGTCACACTGGCCAACTACCCGCTGGAAAGGCTGGTTCCGTACATCGACTGGACGCCGTTCTTCCAGACCTGGGAACTGTCCGGGCCTTACCCGGCGATCCTCGAGGACGCCGTGGTGGGAACGGAAGCGCGCAAGCTGTTCGGCGACGCGCAGGCCTTCCTGAAGAAGATGATCGAGGGCAAGTGGGTGCGCGCCAGCGGCGTGTTCGGCCTGTTCCCGGCCAATCGCGTCGGCGACGACGTGGAAATCTACCGCGACGCCACGCGCAAGGAAGTGCAGATGGTGTGGCACAACCTGCGACAGCAGAACCACAAGCCGGCCGGCCGGCCCAACCAGTGCCTGGCCGATTACGTCGCGCCCAGGGACTCCGGCGTGCCCGACTGGATCGGCGCCTTCGCCGTCACCGCCGGCCTCGGAATCGAGAAGAAGCTGGCCGAGTTCGAGAAGTCGCACGACGACTACCACTCGATCATGCTCAAGGCTCTGGCAGACCGCCTGGCCGAAGCCTTTGCCGAGCACCTGCACGAGCGTGTGCGTCGCGAGTACTGGGGCTATGCCAGGGACGAAACCCTCGACAATCAGGCGCTGATCGCCGAGAAGTACCGCGGCATACGACCCGCCCCGGGTTATCCGGCCTGCCCGGACCACACCGAGAAGGGCGCCCTGTTCGCCCTGCTCGACGCGCAGAAGAACGCCGGCATTGCGCTGACCGAGTCCTACGCCATGCTGCCCGCCGCGGCGGTGTCGGGCTTTTACCTCTCGCACCCGCAGGCGAGCTATTTCGCCGTCGGCAAACTCGGTCGCGACCAGGTCGAGGATTACGCCAGGCGCACACGCATGACGCTGGAACAGGCGGAGCGCTGGCTGGCACCCTATCTCGCCTACGAGCCCGGCGAGGAGCAGGCCGCGGCATGACGCCGATCCCCGCCGCCGCCAAACTGTTTCTTGCGCTGGGCGGCGCAGCCGCGCTGCTGGCCGTGGCGCTGGGCGCCTTCGGCGCACACGGCCTCAAATCGCGCCTGCCGGTGGACATGCTGGCCGTCTACCAGACTGGCGTGCAGTACCACTTCTATCACGCGCTGGGCCTCGTCCTGATCGGCCTGGCGGTGCTGCACCTGCCCGATTCGGCGGCGTTGCGAACCGCGGGGTGGCTGATGGCGGCGGGCATCCTGCTGTTCTCGGGCAGCCTGTACGCGCTGGCCCTGTCGGGCGAGCGCTGGCTGGGCGCGGTGACCCCGATCGGCGGACTGGCCTTCCTGCTCGGCTGGGCGGCGCTGGTCTGGGCCGCGTTGCGCGCCTGAACCTTGAATATATAGATTCTAGTATCTCAATTGACAGGAAACCCGCGACTGAAGACGGTTTCCTGATTCCAATTTTGGAGATTCACGACATGCCCGCCTATCTGATCGCCGATATCGAGATTCACGACGCGGTGGCCTATGAGGAGTACAAGCGCATCGTTCCGGAGTCCGTGGCCAGGCATGGCGGCCGCTTCCTGATCCGCGGCGGCGCGGTCGATTCGAAGGAGGGCGGCTGGAACCCCAGGCGCCTGACGGTGATCGAGTTCCCCACCATGGAGCAGGCGCGCAGGTTTTACGACTCGCCCGAGTACGCACCCGCACTGGCGATACGTCTCAAGGCCTCCAACGCGCGCCTGGTCCTCGCCGACGGCGTCTGAGGCCGGCGCGGCAGGCGCGCAGCCCCGCATGTTGCCGCCCCTTGTATTAGCTAAGTAGCTTAGTTATTATGCCTCAAGTTCCCGACTTGGAGGCAGCATGCCGCCGCAAACCCGCCGGCCACGCGACGCGTCGCGAGCAGCCGTTTCCCGACGCGCGAGAACCACCAAGGCGCCGCTGACCGTCTCCCGCAAGGAGCTGCTGGTCGACGAAGACGACCGCAGGTTCCGCGAACTGGTGCATGCATTCTTTGCCTTCCAGTCGCGCCACGAGGCGATCCGCGACGGCCACGCCGCCTTCATCGGCCTGGCCGGCGTGCAGTACACGATCCTGATTTCGGTCGGGCATCTGGAAGTCGCCGGCGACGTGAGCTCGGTGACGCTGTGCGAGCACCTGCGCGTGTCCAGCGCCTTCATCGCCGTCGAGGTCGCCAAGCTGGTCGAACGGGGCCTGCTTGCCAAGGAGCGCGACCCGCGCGATGCGCGACGCGCCCTGCTGCGCACCACGCCGGCCGGGCATGCGCTGCTGGCCAGGCTGGCGCCCGTGCAGCGTTCGGTCAACGACGTCGAGTTCGGCGGCCTGACGCGCAGGGAGTTCGAGGTTCTGCACGACATCATGAACCGCCTGATCGCAAACGGCGACGCCGCGCTGGCCCTGCAGCGGCTGCTCGAGCAACCCGCCTCGCGCAATATCGCCAAACGCCTGGAGGAGTCCGCCGCATGAGCTTCGACGAACGCAGTTTCCGTGACGCGCTCGGCCTGTTCCCCACCGGGGTGGCGGTGGCCACCACGATGGGCGAGGACGGGATGCCGGCCGGCATCACCGTGAACTCCTTCAGTTCCGTGTCGCTGCGCCCGCCGCTGGTGTCGTTCTGCGCCGGCCGCCATCTGCGCTCCTTCGCCGCCTTCGAGCGCGCGCCGGGCTTCGCGCTCAATCTGCTCAAGCGCAGCCAGGCGGAACTCTCCTCGCGTTTCGCGCGCGCGGGCGGCGACAAGTGGAACGACGTCGCGCATCGCCGCGGCGCACGGTGGCGTACTGTTCGACGAGGCACTGGCCAGTTTCGACTGCCGCATATTCCAGCGCTTCGAGGCCGGCGACCACCTGATCCTGATCGGCGAAGTGGTGTCGCTGGACGCCACCCACGACGAGTCGCCTCTCCTTTACTTCCGCAGCGGCTACCGCGAGCTCGCGGGCGCCGCCTGAGCACCCATCACAGCCACCCAACCGGGGAGAACGCCATGGCAGCCGACGTGAAGAACGGAAAGCAGCATCTGCAATCGCTCAAGGACGGACGCCGCGTGTTCGTCGACGGTCAGCTGGTGGCCGACGTGACCACCCATCCGGCGTACCGCAACTCCGTGCACTCCTCGGCCGCGCTGTACGACTTCCAGGCGCGCCCCGAGAACCAGGAACTGATGACCTACGACATCGGCGGGGGCCGGCGCGCCAACCGGGCCTGGCAGATGCCGCGCAACTACGCCGAGATGGTCGAACGGCGCAAGGCGCTCACCGCCTGGGCGGAGCTGCATTGCGGCTTCATGGGCCGCTCCCCGGATCACGTCGCCTCGGCGCTGATCGGCCAGGCCATGGGACTGTCGGTGTTCCGCAAACACGGCGAAAAGCGCGCCCAGGCGATGCAGGACTACTACCGCTACGCGCGCGACAACGACGTGTTCATGACCTACGTGATCATCAACCCGCAGGCCGACCGCTCCAAGGACTGGGGCGAGCAGGCCGGCGAGGACCTGGTGGCCGCCATCGTCGACGAGGATGCCGAGGGCATCACCATCCGCGGCGCCAAGATGCTGGGCACCAGCTCGATCATGGCCAATGAAGTGTTCGTGGCCAACCTGCAGCCGCTCAAACCGGGCGAGGAGAAGCTGGCGTTCTCCTGCGCTCTGCCGATGAGCGCTCACGCCGTGTCACGATTCGACAATCCGCTGTCCTCGCAATTCGACGAGAACGACGCGGTGATCTACTTCGACGACGTCAAGGTGCCCTGGGAGCGCGTGTTCGTGCACAAGGACACCGACATGTGCCGCGCCCAGTTCCACGACACCGCCGGGCACATCATGCAGAACTACCAGGCACAGATCCGCCTGGCGGTGAAACTTCGCTTTCTGGTGGGCATGGCGCGCCGCCTGACCGAGACCATAGGCACGATCAACATGCCGCCGGTGCGCGAGCGGCTGGGCTGGCTGGCGGCGAAATCCGCCATGGTCGAGAGCATGATGCTGGGGCTGGAGGCCGGCGGCAGCATGTACGAGGGCTATTACATCCCCAGCCGCCACCTGGTGTACACCGCGCAGGTGGTCACGCAGGAGCTGTATCCCCAGTTCATCCAGACCATCCGCGAACTGGCCGGCGGGGCACTGATCATGCTGCCCTCCTCGCAGGCCGATTACGACAATCCGGAGATCGCGCCCATCATCGCCAAGACGCAGATCTCGCCGGCCATGTCGCCGGAGGAGCGGGTCAAGTTCCTCAAGCTCGCCTGGGATGCGGTGGGCAGCGAGTTCGCCTCGCGCCACGTGCAGTACGAGATGTTCTATGCCGGGGCGCAGTTTGTCACCAGCGGGCACAGCTTCCGCACCTACGACTGGCAGGCCGCCACCGGCATGACCGACGCCACGCTCGCCGCCTACCAGCGCCAGTCCAACCCGATGAACAAAGCTGCCTGACAGGACACCCGCCCATGAAAACCGCCATCGTCAACCTCGGTCGCATCGTCACCGGCGACTGGAGGGACGCGTTCGCCAAGGGCGACTCGATCCTCATGCAGGACGGCAGGATCAGCGCCGTCGGCAGCATTTCCGCGCAGGACGTCGAGTCCGCCGACGTGGTCATCGATGCCGATGGAGCCACGGCGATCCCCGGCCTGATCGACTCGCAGGTGCACAACACCTTCGGCGACTACACGCCGCGGCAGAAGACCGTGGGCTTCCTCGAGAGCTACGTGCACGGCGGTGTGACCACGGCAATCAGCGCCTCCGAGGTGCATGTGCCGGGCCGCCCCAAGGATCCCGAGGGCGTGAAGGCGCTGGCGGTCGCGGCGATGAAATGCTTCGAGCACTACCGCCCGGGCGGCATGCGCGTTTGGGCCGGCTCGGTGATCCTCGAGCCCGGCCTGGTCGAGGCCGATTTCGCCGAGATCGCCGCCAAGGGCGTGTGGCTGGCCAAGGCCGGCTTCGGCGCGGTCAAGACCCCGTACGACTACGCACCGATGATCGCCTGGGCGCGCAAGCACGGCATGATCTCGATGGTGCACACCGGGGGCTCCTCGATACCCGGCTCGTCGGGCATCTGGGCCGACCACCTGATCAAGATGCAGCCGGACGTCTCGTTCCATGTGAACGGCGGCCCGGTGGCCATGCCGGACGAGGATTTCCCGCGCATCGTCAACGAATCGAACATCGCCCTGCAGGTCTGCACCGCGGGCAATCTGCGCACCACGCTGCTGCTGGGCGACATGGTGCGCAAGGTCGATCAGTTCGACCGCTTCCTGATCGCCACCGACACGCCCACCGGTTCCGGAATCATGCCGCTGGGCATGATGTACACCATCACGCACCTGGCCAGCCTGACCGACATGCCGGTCGAATGGGCGATTGCCGCCGCCACCGGCAACAATGCGCGCGTCTACAGGCGCAACTCGGGCTTCCTCGCGGCCGGCAAGGACGCGGACGTGGTGATCATCGATGCCTGCGTCGGCGGCTCCAAGAAGGATGCGCTGGATGCTCTGCGCAACGGCGACATCGCGGCGGTCGGCGCAGTGGTCACCGACGGGGTGCCGCGCTTCGTCGGCAAGAGCCGCAACACCCCGGCGCCGATCCGGCGCGTGCGCGTGGCGTCCTGCAAGGTGCTGCAGGATTTCTCGGGCGCCGCCCACTGACCGGATTCTTCCTCTGCGGACCAGGAAAGGAAAACGCGTGAACATACAGATCAAGAAATGGCTGAGCTTCGTCGAAACCACCGAGGCCCCGGACGGGCAGGCGCCGCTGCGCAAGATCGCGGTGGTGGCCGTGGTCGACAATCCCTGCGCCGGCCGCCGCGTCGAGGACCTCAAACCAATGATCGATGCCAGCGTCGAACTCGGCCGCCAGATGGGCAAGGCCTTCGTCGAGGCCATGCTCCCGTACAAGGTGCTGAGCTACGGCAAGGGCGGCGTGGTCGGCAGCAACGGCGAGCAGGAGCACGTCAATGCCCTGCTGACCACGGCCTTCGCCGAACCGGTGCGTTCCGCGGTCGGCGGCGGCAAGGCCTGGATCTCCTCGATGACCAAGCGCGGTGCGCCAGGCACCGTGATCGACATCCCGCTGGCGCACAAGGACGCCCTCTACGTGCGCTCCTTCTACGACGGATTCACGCTCACGCTGCACGACGCACCGGCGGCCGGCGAGATCGCGCTGATCATGGCCGGCGCCAATCGCGGCCGCATCGATGCGCGCGTCGGCGGCCTGCGCGTCGAGGACGTGAAGGGCCTGGACGGCCTGAGCTGAGCGGTGCGCGGGGGCCGGCTGCGGCGCCTCGCGCGCGGCAGGCCCGCGGCAGCGCAACCAACCCCGCAGCTCCCGCAGTTCAGGCGGCGCGGTAGATCCAACCGCGCCGCACCGCCCATTTCTCCGCCTCGACACCGAAGAACACCACCCCCGCCAGGACGAAGCACAGCGCCAGTTCCCATGCGTCCAGCGGCGCGGTCCTGAAGATCTCGTTCAGCGCCGGCACGTAGAGGGTGGCCAGCTGCAGCAGCGTGGTGGCCACGACGGTGAGCAGCAGGGGACGGTTGGAGAACACGCCGATCGCAAACAGCGATTCGGTTTCCGAGCGGATCGCCATCACATGCGCGAGCTGGGCCAGCGTAAGCACGGTGAAGACCATGCTCTGCGCGTGTGCACCGTGCCCCGTGGCCCAGGCTCGCAATCAGGGAAACCGCGCCGATCAGCAGACCCACCCACACGATGTGCTGCCACATGCCGCCGGAGAACACGCTTTCGTCCGGCGGGCGCGGGGGGCGCTGCATGACGCGCCGTTCGGCGGGCTCGACGGCCAGCGCCAGGCCGGGCAGTCCGTCGGTCACCAGGTTGACCCAGAGGATGTGGATGGGCAGCAGCGGGATCGGCAGACCCAGGAAGGGCGCCAGCACGATGGTCCAGATCTCGCCGGCGTTGCCGGTCATGGCGAAGCGGATGAACTTGCGGATGTTGTCGAAGATGCGCCGCCCTTCGCGCACGGCCTGCACGATGGTGGCGAAATTGTCGTCGAGCAGCACCATGTCAGACGCCTCGCGCGCAACGTCCGTGCCGCCCAGGCCCATGGCCACGCCTATGTCGGCGCGCTTCAGGGCCGGTGCGTCGTTGACGCCGTCGCCGGTCATCGCCACGCACTCGCCGCCGGCCTGCAGGGCGGCGACGATGCGGATCTTCTGCTCGGGGTCGACTCGCGCGTAGACGCGCACGCTGCGCACGCGCTCGGCCAGCTCGCGATCGGTCAGCGCGGCCAGTTGCGTGCCGGTCAGCAGTTCGCCGCCGGGGGCGAGGATGCCCAGCCGCTCGGCGATCGCGCGCGCGGTCGAAGGATGGTCTCCGGTGATCATGACCGGAACGATGCCCGCTTCGCTGCATTCGCCGACCGCCTGCGCGGCCTCGTCGCGCGGCGGGTCGATCATGCCGACCAGTCCGAGGAACAACAGGTCTTCCTCTGCCGCGTCATCCCGCTTCGGCCTGGACTCGAAGCGGCGCGTCGCGAACGCGAGCACGCGCAGGCCCTCGGCGGCCATGGCCTCGGCCGCACGCAAGGCTTCGTCCCTGTCGAACGGCGTCTCGCCCCGGGCGACGGCCTGCGCACGACACAGGGGCAGCACCGATTCCGGCGCGCCCTTCACCCAGGCAACCACCCCGGCTCCCTCGCGGTGCAGGGTGGCCATGCGCTTGCGCTCGCTGTCGAAGGGCAACTCGGCGACGCGCGGGTGGTCGCGCACGAGGGCGGTCCAGTCCAGACCCGATGCCAGCGCGGACTCCAGCAGCGCGACTTCGGTCGGCTCACCCGACGGCTCTGCGTCCTTTACCGGCACGGCGTCGTTCACCAGAGCCATCGCCGACAGCAGGGCGGGCCAATTGCCCTCGCGGGACGCCGCAGGATCGGCGCGCGCCTGCCCCGGGTACCGATGACCCTGCATCCAGAATGCTTCGACGCGCATCCGGTTGAGGGTCAGGGTTCCGGTCTTGTCCGAACAGATGTAGGTCACCGACCCCAGCGTCTCGACGGCCGGCAGGCGGCGCACCAGGGCATGCCTGCGCACCATGCGGTTCGCCCCCAGCGCGAGCGAGATGGCGACCACCGCCGGCAACGCCTCGGGGATGGCCGCCACCGCCAGGCTGACCGAAGTCAGGAACATCAGCAGGACCGGTTCGCCGCGCACCAGGCCGGCGGCGAAAATCAACGCACAGACCGCCAGCACCGCGATCGCAAGTCGCTGTCCGAAGCGCGCCAGCCTCGCCTGCAGCGGCGTGCGCCCGGCCTCCTGTCCGGAAAGCAGGGAGGCGATGCGACCCAGCTCGGTAGCCATGCCGGTGGCCACGACCAGACCCGCGCCCCGGCCATAGACCACCACCGTGCCCTTGTAGGCCAGATTGCGGCGGTCGGCGACGCCGAGCGCCGGGTCCTCCAGGGCCTTCACGGACTTGTGGGCGGGTTCAGACTCCCCGGTCAGTGCCGCTTCGGCCACGCGCAGGCGCGCCGATTCGGTCAGACGCAGATCGGCGGGAACCAGGGCCCCGGCTTCCAGCAGCACCACATCGCCAGGCACCAGCTCGGCGGCCGGCACCACCAGCAATTGACCATTGCGCCGCACGTGCGCATTGGGCGCGGCTAGCTTGCGCAAGGCGTTCATCGCCTGCTCGGCGCGGTACTCCTGGAAAAAACCGATGACCGCGTTGAGCAACACGATAACCACGATGGCCGCGGCGTCGACCGGTTCGCCGACCAGGCCGGATACCAGCGCGGCAACAAGAAGGACCGCGATCATGAAGTCCGCGAACTGCCCGAAGAAGATCCTCAGCGGGCCGCGACGCCGCGCCTCGGCCAGGCGATTCGCCCCGTGCTCGGCCAGACGGTGCGCAACCTCCGCATCGCTCAAACCCTGTTCGACCCGGACCTGCAAGTGCTGAGCGGCCTGCTCCGGCGAAAAGGCGTGCCAATGGACAGGGGTCGATGCGCTGGCGGCAGGGGCGGTTGGCATGGCGGACTCGAAGAGGATGCGGAAGCGGCGGCGGAGGCATGACGGCTGGCCGATGATTCTAGGCTTCGGCAGGCGCCGGCGGCTTGCGCCAGCTCAAATCGCGCCTCGGCGCCGCGCCCGGTTCAGCGCTCGGTGCTCGAGTATTTGCCGTTTTCCGCAAGCAAACTACCCTGAATTCGGCTCACAGAGCCGATCTTCAGAAAATAAAGTCCAACTTTTCTGCGTCTCTCGGCAACTCCAGGCGGCTTGCCGGTGCGAGCGACAGGGACAGCGGAAAGGTTTCCAGCGCGCGTTCCAGCTGGCGTGCATGATCGGCATCGGCCAGTTCGACCAGGGCACGCAGCGCGCGCGTCTCGCGCAAGGCGCGCGCCAGGCCGACCTGCAGGGCCACCCGTCCGGTGCAACACGGGCAGCCTGCGGCGAGCAGGCGCAGGTTGCCGACCGGCACACCGGCAACCGGCAGGCTGTTCACCAGCCCCAGCCAGTCGGGGTGCAGTGCCGCAAGCCGTGCGATCAGTGCGCTCTTGCCGCTGCCCGGCGGTCCGCTTACGACATGCACGGGTATGCGCGCAGGCGGCTCGCTCATTTGCGCCAGAAGGCCGGCGTGAGCACCACCAGCAGCGTGAACAGTTCCAGGCGGCCGAGCAGCATGGCGAAGCTGCACACCCAGGTCTGAAAATCGGTCAGCACTTCGTAGGTGGTCGACGGACCGACCTGGTTCAGCCGGGGCCATGTTGTTCATGCAGGCAACCACCGCCGAAAAAGCCCGTGATCAGGTCCAGGCCGGAGGCCACCATCGCCAGCGTCATGACGATGATGCAGGACACGTAGACGAACACGAAGGCCAGCACCGCGAACACCACGTTGTTCTCCAGCGGCTGACCGGAGAGTTTGACCGGGTTGTAGATCTTCGGATGGATGATGCGCAGCAGTTCGCGGAACACCTGCTTGAACAGGATCATGGCGCGAATCATCTTCATGCCGCCCCCGGTGGAACCCGAGCAGGTCGTGAAGCTGGACAGGAACAGCATCCAGATCGGCGCGAACGGCGGCCAGAGGTTGAAATCGGTATTGGCGAAGCCGGTGGTCGTGGCGATGGATACCACGTTGAACGCGGCATAGCGCAGCGCCGTCCAATAGTCGGCGTAGACGCCGTTGCCCAGCAGGTACCAGGCAATGCCGGCGACGCTGCCCAGCAGGACGATCAGGAACCATTTCGCCTCGGGGTCGGCGGCGTACGAGCGCAGGCTGCGCTTGCCGCAAGGCCAGGAAATGCGTGCCGAAATTGATGCCGGCGGCGAGCATGAACACGATTGTCACCAACTCGATCAGCGGCGAGTTCCAGTAACCGAAACTGGCGTCGTGGGAGGAAAAACCGCCCAGGCCCATGGTGGAGAAGGTGTGCATCAGCGCGTCGAGCCAGGTCATGCCGGCCCAGCGCAGCGAGACCAGGCAGGCCGCGCTGATCGCGAAGTACACCAGCCATAGACCCTTCGCAGTCTCGGTGATGCGCGGTGTCAGCTTGGTGTCCTTCATGGGGCCGGGCGTTTCGGCCTTGTAGATCTGCGACCCACCCACGCCCAGCAGAGGAAGGATGGCACGGTCAGCACGATGATGCCCATGCCGCCCAGCCAGACCAGGAAGGTGCGCCAGATATTGATCGAGGGTGGCAGGGCGTCCAACCCGGAGAGCACGGTTGCGCCGCTGGTCGTCAGACCGGATACGGCCTCGAAATAGGCGTCGGTGAAACTCAGCCCGGGCATGTAGAACAACAGCGGCAGCGTGGCGAATGCCGGCAGCACGGTCCATACCAGGGCCACCAGCAGGAAGCCGTCGCGAGTCTGCAGTTCCCGCCGCGCCTTGTGGGTGGCCAGCCACAACACGCCACCGGACAGCAGCGTGATGGCGAACGAGCCGTCGTAGGCATACTGCGCCGCATCGCCGAGTGCGAACGAGAAGCCCAGCGGCACCAGCATGCAGGCCGAGAACAGCACGATGATCAGGGACAGCACGTGCAGGACGGCGGCGAGGCGCATGGAGGACTGGCGGGGCGCTGGGGCGCGGCCCGGCTACAGGAAGCTCGCGCCGACCTGGAACAGCTTCTCGACCTGGGCGATCGAGCGCTTGTTCACCAGGAAGACGATGACGTGATCCTCGGCCTGGATCAGGGTGTCGTGGTGGGCGATGATGACTTCCCGGCCGCGCACGATCGCGCCGATGGTCGAGCCCTTGGGCAGCTCGATCTCCTCGACCCTGCGACCGACCACCTTGCAGCTTCTCGCATCGCCGTGCGCGACCGCCTCGATCGCCTCGGCCGCACCGCGCCGCAGGCTGTGCACGGATACCACGTCGCCGCGGCGCACGTGGGCCAGCAGCTTGCCGATGGTCGCCTGCGCCGGGGAGATCGCAATGTCGATCTGGCCGCTTTGCAGAAGATCCACGTAGGAGCGGCGGTTGATCAGGGCGACGACACGCCGCGCGCCCATCTTCTTCGCCAGCAGCGAACTCATGATGTTGTTCTCGTCGTCGTTGGTCACGGCGCAGAACATGTCCATCTCGTCGACGTTCTCCTCCTGCAGCAGCTCCTCGTCGGTGGCGTCGCCGTTGAGGACCAGCGCCTTGTCGACCTTGCCGGCGATGGACTCGCAGCGCCGCTTGTTGTGCTCGACCACGCGCACCGAGTATCCATTCTCCAGCGCGCGCGCCAGCCGCAGGCCGATGTTGCCGCCGCCAGCCCAGCATGACGCGCTTGACCGGCCGGTCCAGTGCGCCTCAGCTCCTTCATGACCTCACGGATATGCTCGGTTGCCGCCAGGCAGAACACCTCGTCGCCGGCCTCGACGATGGTGTCACCCTCCGGAACCATGGGCTGGTCCTTCCTGAAGATGGCCACCACGCGCGCATCGATCCCCGGGATATGGCGACGCAGATCTTTGAGCGGATGGCCGACCAGCGGGCCGCCGCGGTAGGCACGCACGGCGACCAGGCTCACCAGCCCGTCAGCGAAATCCAGCACCTGCAGGGCTTCCGGAAACTCGACCAGCTTGGTCAGGTACTCGGTGAGCACCTGCTCGGGACAGATCGCCAGGTCCACGTCGAAACAGTTCTCGCCCAGCACTCGCTCGTTCTCGAGGAAGTCGGTGGCGCGGATGCGTGCGATGCGGCGCGGTATGTTGAACAGCTGCTGAGCGATCTTGCAGGCGACGAGATTCGTGTCATCGCTCTGCGTGACCGCGATCAGCAGGTCGGCGTCCTCGGCACCCGCCTCGGCCAGCACCGAGGGGTGCGAGCCGCTGCCGGCGACGGTACGCAGATCGAAGCGGTCCTGCAGCGCACGCAGGCGCTGGGCATCCGTATCCACGACGGTGATGTCGTTTTGCTCTGAAACCAGGCTTTCGGCCACCGAAGAGCCGACCTGGCCGGCGCCGAGGATGATGATTTTCAAGGGTTGGGAGATTCCGGAATGAGGTGCGGATTCTAAACCTTCTGAACCTTCCGGACTTTCTCAGCCTCCAGCCTGGTCGGCCCTCACGGCTCCTCGCGCTTGCCCACCGAAAGTCCAAGCGCCTTCAGCTTGCGGTACAGGTGGGTCCGTTCTATGCCCGTACGTTCGGCAACCCGCGACATGCTGCCGTGCTCGCGCGCGAGCTGGAACTCGAAGTACATGCGCTCGAAGGCGTCGCGGGCCTCGCGATACGGCTGATCCAGCGGCAGTTCTCCCGCCGAGGCGGGCGCCGAATGGGCCGCAAGCACACGTTCGACATCGCCAAGCTGGATCTCTTCCTCCAGTGCGGTCAGCGCCAGATTGCGCACCGCCGCTTCGAGCTGGTCCAGATTGCCGGGCCAGTTCTGCTGACGCAGCGCATTCAGCGCCGCGGTCGACAGCCGGCGCGGCGGGCAGGTGCGGCTTTCCACCAACTGCGCCAGCATCAACGCGGCGATCTCCGGAACCTCCTCGGCGAACTCGCGCATCGCGGGCAGCGTGAGCACCAGTTCGGACAGACGCTGCGCGAGTTCGGCGTCGAACTCGTGTTCGGCCACCAGGCGCCGGGGCTCGACGGTGGAAAAGGAGACCACGCGCGCCTTGTGCTTCTCGGCGCGCGCCAGCAGGAACTCCAGGTTCTTCTGCTCGCTGCGTGCGAGGCGCCGCAGATCGTCGACAAACAATATGCCGCCCGCCGCACGCGCCAGCACATCCGAGGGTGAATCCGACAACGCCTCGGCACCGCTCACGAAGGGCGAGCCGGCAGGCAGCAGGTGGCGTGCGAACAGCTCCGGATGCATGCCGCGCTCACCTCGCAGCATCAGCGGGGCGCTCGCTTGCGCGAGCTGCGCGAGACGCTTCTTCAGATCGGCGAGTACCGCCGAGCGCCCGAGAGTCGCAAGGGCCAGGCGGGCGGGCGCGGCGACGCCTTGATTGCGAAGTGCGCGCTTCACGGTCGCCAGCAGGCGTTGCAGGGCGATCGGTTTCTCGAGATAGTCGAGCGCGCCTATGCGCGTTGCCTCGACGGCCGTGTCTATGGTGCCGTGTCCGGACATCATCACCACCGGCATGGTCAGCTGTCCGGTGGCGGCCCACTCCTTCAGCAGGGTGATGCCGTCGGTGTCGGGCATCCAGATGTCGAGCAAAACCAGATCCGGCCGCTGCTGACTGCGCAGCCTGCGTGCGGCCCCGGCGTTCTCCGCCAGCATGATCTGGTGGCCTTCATCGGCGAGGATCTCGGAAAGCAATTCGCGGATGCCGACTTCGTCGTCTACGACCAGTATCTGTGCCATGGTTCAGGCCGCCTTGGCGGTCGTGCCGCCGTCGGACAAGGGAAAAAGGATGGTGACGCTGGCGCCCTGCGTCGGCCGGTTCTCGATGGCGATCTCGCCGTGATGCTCGTCGACGATCTTCTTGACGATGGCGAGTCCCAGTCCCGTGCCGCGCGGCTTGGTGGTCACGTAAGGCTCGAAGATGCGCGCCATCATTTCCTCGGGAAAACCGCCGCCGTTGTCGGTCACGGAGAGACGCACGCGGCCCGCAGCCATTTCCGTGCGCACCTCGATGGCGGCCGGCGCGGACTGCGCGAGATCCTGCCGCGCCGCGCCCAGCGCGTCCTGAGCGTTCTGCACCAGGTTGTGCAGCACCTGGCGCAACTGGCCGGCATCGGCCCGCACCTTGGGCAGGCCTTCGGCCAGGCTGCGCCTTATGGGCACCGCAGAGGTTTCGTACATCAGCAGGACGTCACCCACCAGCTCGTTCAGATCGAGGCGCACCAGCACCGGCGCCGGCAGGCGCGCGTAATCGCGGAAGTCGTCGACCATGGATTTGAGCGCCGCCACCTGATCGACGATGGTGCGCGTGCCGCGCCTGAGCATCTGCGCATCGTCTGCCGAGAGCTTGTCGGCCAGCTTCATCTCCAGGCGTTCGGCGGAGAGCTGGATCGGCGTGAGTGGGTTCTTTATCTCGTGCGCCAGGCGCCGGGCCACCTCGGCCCATGCGGTTGCGCGCTGCGCCTGTATCAGTTGTGTGACGTCGTCGAACACCAGCACGTAGCCCGAATCGCCGGGCAGCGCAGTGCCGCGAGCGAGCAGCGTCTTGCCGGTGCCCTTGAGCGTAAGTTCGAGTTGCCAGTCGCGCTCCCGATGCGTGTCGAACGCCTCGCGCACCGGCCGCGCGAACGCCTCGAAACCAGCCCACGCATCCAGCGGCAGGCCGGACAGCCCGTGCAGTTCGGTGCCCAGTATGTCTGCCGCACCGTGGTTGGAGATCGTAAGCCGCAACTCTCGGTCGAACACCAGTACTCCGGCCGAAAGGTTGGCGAGAATATTCTCCAGTCTGGCGCGGTTGGCCTCGACCACGCGGCGCGCTTCGTCGAGCTGGCCGGTCATGCTGTTGAAGGATTCGATCAGCACGCCCAGTTCGTCGCGGCTGGTGACCGGCGCACGCTGGCTGAAGTCGCCGCGCGCCACCGCCTGCGTGGCCTGGGCGAGGTCGGACAGGGGCGTGGACAGGCGATCCGACAATATGAAAGCCAGCGCCACGGCGGAGAACAATGCCATCAGCAGCGCCAGCGTAAGCGTGACGATGTAGATGCGCTTGAGCCCCTGTCGCGACAGCGCCAGCTCGCGGTAATCGCGATACACGGCCTCGACCGACTCTGCGCTGCGCGAGAGAGCCTCGGGCACCGTCTGACGCAGCTGCAGATAGCGCACCTCGTCGGTCAGCGCCAGCCCGGCAATCGGCACGATCACACGCAGGCCCATGGCTTTGCCCGGGTGCGCGTCGATCGCTGTTGCGAACCGGCTGGCACGCGCCTGGCGCAACTGAGTGGGCGTAGGCAGTTCCGGCACCAGGCGCGTCAGGCTGTCGTTCGCGCTGGCGATCAGGCGCCCACTGCCGGCGACGATCACCGCTTCTTCGACGCCGGCCTGTTCGCGCAGCCGGTTCAATGCGGTGACCTGGTGCGTGCCCGGACGGTCAGCAAGCTCCAGCGCGATGGCACGTGCCTTGACGTTGAGCTCGCCGAGCATCTGATCCACCGCGGCCTGGCCCAGCTTGATGCCTCCTTCCAAGGCGCTGTCGACGCGCACGTCGAACCAGGATTCGATGCTCTTGGACAGGAACTGCACCGAAACCAGGTAGACCAGCAGACCCGGCAACACCGCCATGGTCGCGAACAGGACCAGAAAGCGCAGGGTGAGGCGCGATCCGAAAACCCGCCCACGCAGCCTGCGCCGCAAGGAGGCGAGCTGGTAACCGACCAGCGCGAGCAGCGCAACGGCCAGCGCTGCATTGAGTCCGAGCAACAGCGGATAATGACGCGCGAACAGCGAAGTATTGGCGCTTGCCGTGGCGAGCAGGAACAGCAGGATGCCGCCCAGGGCGGCGGCTATGATCAGCAGCATCCTCATTTCGTCACCGCCTCGTCGCGCTTTTCCTCGCGTCGGTCTTCACGGCGATCGTCACGCCTGTCAGCCGGCGCTGCGGGCGCCGGCTGTGTCGCCGGCACGCGAAAGGTGAAGCGGCGGCAATCCGACTCGAGGTGCCATTCGCGACTGGTGAGCGCGCTCACCTGGAAAGGCTTGGGGAGCAGGGCGATGTCCAGTCGCATGCGCACCGCGGCCTGGTAACTCGAATCCGGCGAGGCGGCCGCGCGCTCGAGCACCGGCCAGTTGCGCACGCGGCGCAGTACCGCGAGGGCATCGGCCAGACTGGCAAAGTTCTGTTGCAGCAGGCCGGTGGACAGGCGGTAATGACGCGTCAGTGCGTGGTAGGACAAACGCATCTGCAGGCGACGGGTCGCGGCCTTTTCGTCGAACCAGTACCAGCGCGGACGCGTCAGTTCGAACTCAACGACGAAATACAGCGGCACGCCGTTGGCGACCAGTTGCTCGAGCCGCGGATTGAAATCGAACTGGAAATCCACGCTCAACAACAGCGCGTCCTCACCCTGTTCGAGCCGAGCCTCGCGCACCTCGATCTCGTCGGCCGACGCCGGTGGCGCGTACAGCGCGCCCAGCGAGAACAGCAGCACGGTTGCCAGATTCAGGAGAATGCTGCGCATTGGGCCGGCATCAGATTTGTTTTTCGAGCAAGGCGAAAAAGAAGCCGTCGTGATCGGGGGCGGGGGGCAGCTGTGCGGCCATGTCGCCGGGTATTCCGGGTCGCAGCGCATCGGCGTGGCGGGCGAGGAAGGTACTCACCACCGCGTCGTTCTCCTCCTCGAACACCGAGCATGTGACGTAGAGCAATTTACCACCCGGCGCCAGCACCTGCCACAGGGCTTCGAGTATGCGCGCCTGCGTGAGCGCGAAGCGGCCCGCGTCGCCGCTGCGCCGCAGCCATTTGATGTCAGGGTGACGCCGGACCACGCCGGAGCCCGTGCAGGGCACATCGGCAAGCACGCGTTCGAACGGCACGCCGTCCCACCACTGCGCCAACTGCACGCAGTCGGCCTCCAGCACCTGGGCTCGCAGTGAGAGCCTGGCCAGGTTTTCACGTATGCGCCCGCAGCGTTCGCGACCGATATCCAGCGCGGTCAGTGCCACATCTGCGCATTCCAGAATATGTCCGGACTTGCCGCCGGGCGCGGCGCAGGCGTCGAGCACGCGTTGCCCGTCGCGCAGGTCGAGCAGCGGAGCGGCGCGCTGGGCGCCCGCATCCTGGATCGACACCAGACCTTCTGCAAAGCCCGGCAGGCGTTCGACCGGTACGGGCTGCTCCAGCACCAGGGCGTCAGGGCCGGCGCTGCGCGCGGCCATGCCCTCGCTGGAGAGCCGTTCGAGATAGCCCTGGGAGGTGATGCGCCTGCGGTTCACGCGCAGCCCCATGGGCGGGCGTTCATTGCCGACGGCGAGCATCGCCTCCCACTGTCCAGGGATGCTCGGCGCGCAAGCGGTCTATCCACCAGGCCGGGTGCATGTACTTGGCCGTGCGATCAACCTCGATCGCCTGTTCGAGCTCGGCGCGCCTGCGCGTCCAGCCGCGCAGCACCGCGTTCACGAAGCCCTTGGCAGGCTCCAACCCCAAGGTTGTCGCGGCACGCACGGCCTGATCGACGGCGGTGTGCTCCGCATACCGCCCCGACTCAAGCGCGTACAGCGCACACAGCAGCAACGCACGCACGGCGACATCGATTTCCTTGCGCGTTGACAGGCGCGCCAGCAGCGCGTCGCCGCGGCCGTAGCGCCGCAGGCTTCCGTATACCAGATCAAGCACGGCGCCACGCGCCGGACCCTTGGCGCCGAAATCGCCGCTTTCATCGGCCAAGCTGCGCCCGGCGATGACCTTCGCGACGATGCGACTGGCGCTGGCCAGTGCTTCGGCCAGCTCGGGCGAGACACCGGACGTCCGGTTTGCGGCCTCAGGCTGCATCGACTGGGTCGAAGCGCTCACCCGGAGTGAGCGCGAAACCCTGCAGGAACGCCGCCGCCGACAGGCGTTTGCCCCCTGCGCGCTGCAATTCGAGCAACTCGAGTGCGCCGGGTTGACCGGCTCCGCACGCCACCAGAATGCCGGCATCCGAAGCGGCCAGCACTTCGCCATGAGTACCCGTGCCCGCTACCGGGCGCGCACGCCAGACCTTCACCTGCGTGCCGCGCAAGGCCGCGTGGGCCCCGGGGTGCGGATTGAAGGCACGCACCTTTCGCTCGAGCTCGACGGCCGGCAATCGCCAGTCGAGCGCCGCTTCGCGCTTGGCGATCTTGGCGGCATAGGTGACACCGACCGCGGGTTGCGGGTGTGTCGGCACGTTCCCGGCGGCGAGTTCCTGCAGCGCGTGCACGATCATGCGCGCGCCCAGCGCGGCAAGCTTGTCGTGCAGAGTGCCTGCCGTGTCCGCGGCGTCGATGGCCACCTCCTGCATGGCCAGCGTAGGTCCGGTGTCCAGGCCGGCGTCCATCTGCATGATGGTGATGCCGGTCCGGGCGTCGCCGGCCAGGATGGCGCGCTGGATGGGTGCAGCACCGCGCCAGCGCGGCAATAGCGAAGCGTGGATGTTGAGTGCGCCGTGGCGCCCAAGTCCCAGAAGTTCCGGGGGCAGGATCAGACCGTAGGCGGCGACCACCAGCACATCGGGTCGCGCGTCGAGGACCGGTTGCAACGCATGTGGATCGCGCAAGCCGGCCGGCTGGTGAACAGACAATCCGAGGCGCTCGGCGAGCTGCTTCACGGGGCTGGCGAGCAGCTTCATGCCGCGACCGGCCGGCCGGTCGGGCTGCGTAAGAACCAGCGGGATGTGATGGCCGGCCTCGATCAGCGACTGAAGTGCCGCTGCGGCAAACTCCGGAGTGCCTGCAAATACGATGCGCATGGCGCGGGACGAAGGGCTGGCGCCGCGCTGCGGCCCCGGCCTCAGGCGCTCTTGCGCAGTTGTTTGGCCAGCTTCGCGCGCACGCGCGTCTGTTTGAGCTGCGACAGGTACTCGACGAAGACCTTGCCTTCGAGATGGTCCATCTCGTGCTGGATGCAGACCGCCAGCAGACCCTGGGCTTCGAGCGTAAACGCCTTGCCGTCCGCGTCGTAGGCGCGCACTTTGACACGCTCGGCGCGCGGTACCAGATCGTAGATGCCGGGCACCGAGAGGCAACCTTCCTCGATGTCGGATTCACCGTGATGCTCGACGATTTCCGGGTTGACCAGAGTCACCAGCGAATCGCGCCGATCGGACACGTCGATCACGATGACGCGCTTGTGCACATCGACCTGGGTGGCCGCCAGGCCGACCCCGGGCGCCGCGTACATGGTTTCAGCCATGTCGCGCACCAGCTTCCTGAGGCCTTCGTCGAACACGGTCACCGAAGCGGCGACCTTGTGGAGTCGGGCGTCGGGGTAGCGCAGAATGTTGAGAATCGCCATATGAGAATGCAATTTAGCTTGCTGAAAGAGCAATTTACATGCAGAATTTCAAGCAGCATGTAAGTTATGCGGCCTGTGTACTGCATCTTTGTGCTACTTTTGAGCGGCCTGAGGGTTTTCAAGCCGACCGGAACGCGAGGGCTCCGATGCGAAACCAAGTGTATAAGTCTATCACAACACTCGTTTTTGTCCTTTCGGCGGGGCTTCTGTCGGCGTCCGTGCAAGGCCAGGACAAACTCACTCTCAAGCCCGACGCGCCGGAGCGCTACGTGGTGGTCCCCGGCGATACGCTTTGGTCGATAGCGCAACGCTATCTGGACGCCCCTTACCGCTGGACTGATCTCTGGTCGCAGAACCGCGACGGGATCAAGAATCCGAACCGCATCTATCCCGGCGACGTGCTGGTACTGGACAAGGCGAAGGGTCAGCTGGCACGCGCCGATACCGTCAAGATGTCGCCGCGGATTCGCGCCGAACAGACTCGCGACAAGGAAATCCCGAGCATCCCGCCCAACCTGATCGAGCCCTACCTGTCGAAGCCGTTGGTGGTCGAGGCCGACGGTCTGGACAATGCGCCGACGGTGGTCGGCACCGAGGGCAACCGAGTGGTGCTGGGCGCCGGCAACATCGCTTTCGTGAGCGGGCTGGGCAACAGCAAGGAAGACACCTGGCACATCTATCGTCGCGGCAGGGCCCTTATCGACCCTGAAACCCAGCAATCGCTCGGCTATGAAGCCGTTCAACTGGGCACGGCGCGCGTGAAGTCGGGCGGCGATCCGGCAACCGTGGATATCGTTGCCGCCACCCAGGAGATCAGCAAGGGCGACAAACTAGTGGCCGCCGGCCGGCCGCAACCGGTCACCTACGCTCCGCGTGCACCCGGCAAGCAGATTCGCGGCCAGATCATGTCGGTCTATGGCGGCGCAGGCATGGCGAGCGAGGCGGCCCGGCACTCGGTTGTCGTGCTCAACCGTGGTGCCTCACAGGGACTGGAACCCGGTCACGTGCTGGCCATCTACCGCGCCGGCGTGTCCATCAACGCACCGCGCGGCACGCTCAGCAGTCTGCCTGTGACGGAATCCTTGTCGGGCCCGAGGACGCCGGACGAACGCATAGGCCTGTTGTTTGTGTTCCGCGTGTTCGATCGCGTATCCTACGGACTCGTTATGAACGTTTCGAGACCGGTCAATACTAGGGATGTCGTCCAGACCCGTAAGCTTCGCCCCTCAGACGCGCCGTCGCGGCCACCCGGCTGCGGCGATTCGCCGGTCCGCCTCTGCCCGGCATGAGCGCGGACCCGGGACTCGCGGCGTGGTTGCACCTCTGCCTTACGCCCGGCCTCGGGTCCTCGAGCATCCGCCAGCTTCTTTCAGCATTCGGCCTCCCGCAGAACGTACTCGCAGCGGAGCACGCTGCCCTGGCCCGTTTCGCCGGACCCGAAAAGGCGCGGGCGATCCGTTCCGGCGAGGCACAACCCGCAGTCGAGCGCGCTCTGTCCTGGGCGGCACAACCCGGACATCGTGTCCTCACCCTCTCGGATGCGGACTATCCGCGCGCGCTGCTGGAAACGCCCGACCCGCCGAACCTACTCTACGCGCGCGGTCGCCTGGAACTGCTGACCCGACCCGCACTCGCCATCGTCGGGAGCCGCAATGCAACCGCCCAGGGTCTGCGCAACGCCGAGAGTTTCGCGCGCGCATTCAGCCAATCCGGCTTGACCATCATCAGCGGACTCGCCCTGGGCGTCGATACCTCCGCGCATCGCGGCGCGCTGTCGGCGGACGGCTCCACTATCGCGGTGCTGGGTACCGGAATAGACATCGCCTATCCGGCACGCAACGTCGAACTGTTCGAGGAGATCGCAGATCGTGGCTTGCTGCTCTCGGAGTATCCACTCGGTACTCCGGCGATCGCGCACAATTTTCCTCGCCGCAATCGCATCATCAGCGGTCTGGCGCGCGGCTGCCTGGTGGTGGAGGCCGCGCTGGGCAGTGGTTCCCTGATCACCGCGCGAGCCGCAGCGGACCAGGGGCGCGAAGTGTTCGCCCTGCCGGGCTCAATCCACTCACCGCTATCCAAGGGGTGCCACGCCCTGATCAAGCAGGGCGCAAAGCTGGTGGACGACGTCAACGACGTGCTGGCCGAACTTGGCAGTTGGCGGCACGCCTCCACCCTTCCCGCCGAGCCCGCGGACGGTTTGCTGGGCCACATGGGTTTCGACCCGGTCGACATAGACGCGCTATGCGCGCGCGCCGGCTTGCCGGCCGACCAGATCACCGCCGCACTGCTTCGACTGGAACTCGACGGGCGCGTCGCACCGCTGCCCGGCGGGCGTTTTCAACGACTGTCCTGACAAGAGAAGAAAAACACGCCATGTTCGACATCCTTGCTTACCTTTACGAGAACTGCCATCACACCGACCTGGCCGAGGATGGCGACTTGATCGCAAGAAAGCTTTCCGCCGCCGGTTTCGACGATTCGGACATCAGCGAGGCGCTTTCCTGGCTTGCTGGCGTGCTTCGAGCCCCGCAGCGCTTTGTCGAACGGCTGCCCGACAGCGCTCGCGCGCTGCGTGCGTTCGCGCCAAAGGAGATCGCCAAACTCGATCCCGAGTGCCGTGGCTTCGTGATGCACCTGGAGAATGTCGGGGTGCTGGACGCGGAACTGCGCGAACTGGTGATCGACAGGGCGATGGCGGCCTCAGCGCGCGCCCTTTCAGTGGATCAGCTCAAGCTCATCGTATTGATGGTGCTGTGGAATCGCGACGTGCCCGCTGGACGGCTGATCGCCGAAGAATTGCTCTCCGACGGCGAGGAACGCCTGCCCAACTGAACAGGCTTTCCGGACGCGTGCCGGCCGCTTTTCGTCGAAGTGTGAAGCTGTTGGTTGTCATCGGCCCACCGTTACGCTTATCATCTGCCCCCTTTCCCGACCGGGACTCCGCTCTCCATTCGCGTGGGCAAGAAACTCATCATCGCCGAAAAGCCCTCCGTTGCCGCGGACATTGCGAAGGCATTGGGCGGCTTCACCAAGCATGGCGAATACTTCGAAAGCGACGAGTACGTGCTGTGCTCGGCCGTCGGCCATCTGCTCGAGCTCTCGCTTCCCGAGGAGTTCGACGTCAAGAAGGGCAAGTGGTCGTTCACGCGCCTGCCGGTCATTCCGCCGCATTTCGAACTGCGCCCGATCGAGAAGAGCGAGCCCCGGCTCAACGTCCTGCTGCGTCTGATCAAGAAGAAGGACGTCGACGCCCTGATCAATGCCTGTGACGCGGGACGCGAGGGTGAACTGATCTTCCGCTATATCGTCCAGCACGCGAAGACCAAGAAGCCGGTGCAGAGGCTCTGGCTGCAGTCCATGACACCGAACGCCATCCGCGACGGCTTTGCATCGTTGCGCGAGGATCTGGACATGCTGCCGCTCGCGGACGCGGCCAAGTCGCGCTCCGAGGCGGACTGGCTGGTCGGCATCAACGGCACTCGCGCGATGACCGCCTTCAATTCCAAGGAAGGCGGTTTCTATCTGACCACGGTCGGCCGGGTGCAGACGTCCACGCTTACCATCCTGGTCGAACGCGAAGAAAAGATCCGCGCGTTCAAGTCTCGGGACTACTGGGAGGTGCACGCACGCTTCGGCGCCAAGGCGGGCGAGTACGGCGGACGCTGGTTCGATCCCTCCCACAGAAAGGACGAGGACGCCGAAAAGAAGGCCGAGCGCCTGTGGAACGCGGCGCAGGCCGAAGAGATCCGCGCTGCATGCGAGGGCAAACAGGGCACGGTCAGCGAGGAGACCAAGCCTTCCACGCAGATGTCTCCGCTGCTGTTCGACCTGACCAGCCTGCAGCGCGAGGCGAATGGACGTTTCGGTTTCTCCGCCAAGGCCACGCTGGGGCTGGCTCAGGCCTTGTACGAGAAGCACAAGGTGCTCACCTACCCGCGTACCGACGCGCGCGCCCTGCCAGAAGATTACGTCGCAACCGTCAAGCAGACGCTGGGCATGCTCAAGGAAGGCGTGTACGCCCCGTTCGCCGGCCAGGTGCTCAAGGCCGGTTGGGTGAAACCCAACAAGCGAATCTTCGATAACAGCAAGATCTCGGACCACTTCGCGATCATCCCGACCCTGCAGGCGCCCAAGACCCTTTCCGAGCCCGAGCAGAAGCTTTACGACCTGGTCGTGCGTCGCTTCCTGGCGGTGTTCTACCCTGCCGCCGAGTACTTGCAGACCACACGCATCACACAGGTGGGCGAACACCGCTTCAAGACCGAGGGTCGTATCCTGGTCAATACCGGCTGGCTCGCCGTGTACGGAAAATCGACGCAGGAAGAGAGCGAGAATCTGCCGGCCATCGGCGCGGACGAGAAGGTGCACACCCGCGAGATCCTGTCGGTCGCCAACCAGACCAAGCCGCCAGCGCGCTTCAGCGAAGCCACGCTGCTGTCGGCGATGGAGGGTGCGGGCAAGCTGGTCGAGGACGACGAGTTGCGCGAAGCCATGGGCCAGAAGGGTCTGGGCACGCCCGCCACGCGCGCCGCGGTCATCGAGGGGCTAATCAACGAAGGCTACGTGCATCGCAATGGTCGCGAGCTGGTGCCGACGCCCAAAGCGTTCTCGCTGCTTTTCGCGCTGCGTCACTTCGGCGTGTCGGAAATCACGTCTCCTGAACTGACGGGCGACTGGGAATTCAAGCTAAAGCTCATGGAGTCCGGCAAGCTCAAGCGCGAAGAGTTCATGGAACACATCGAATCCGTGACCCGCGATATGGTCGCGCGCATCAAGGACGGCGACATTCCGGACACGGCTTTCGCCACCGTCGACGCGCCCTGCCCGAAATGCGGCGGCGTCGTGCAGGAGAACTACCGCAAGTTCCAGTGCCAGGCCTGCGACTTCAATCTGTGGAAGGTCGTCTCCGGACGCGAATGGGCGCCTGAAGAGGTGGGTGACCTGATTCGCAACCGCTCGATCGGCCCGCTGACCGGCTTCCGCAGTCGAATGGGACGCCCGTTCGCGGCAGTGATGAAGTTATCCAGCGAGCACAAGCTGGAGTTCGATTTCGGCCAGGACCGCCCGGACGGAGAAGGCGAGGCGCCTGATTTCAGCAACCAGCAGCCGCTCGGCGCCTGCCCGAAGTGCGCTTCGCGCGTGTTCGACGCCGGCATGGCGTACGTGTGCGAGAAATCGGTGGGCGCAGCGCGCACCTGCGATTTCCGTTCCGGGAAGATCATCCTGCAGCAGTCCATAGAGCGGGAGCAGATGGAAAAGCTGCTGGCCACGGGCCGAACCGATCTGCTGACGCGCTTCATATCCAAGAAGGGTCGTCCGTTCAAGGCTTATCTGGCCAAGACTCCGGGCGGCAAGATCGGCTTCGAATTCGAGCCTCGCGCACCCAAGAAGGGTGCGGTCGCCAAGGCGGCGCCGGCAGAGGCGGCCGCCGCCAACGACGCCCCCCCCCTCAAGAAGGCCGCGGCGGAGAAGAAAACGCCGCGCGCGACGAAGAAAGCGACCAAGGCGCCCGCCAAGGCCAGAAAACGCGCCGCCTAGGCGCGCGGCTTGCGCGGGCCACCCACCCCCTTGCGACGGTCGCTGCCGTCAGCAGGGAGCTCCTCAGACGTCGAGGTTACGTACTCCGAGGGCATTGGATTCGATGAAGGCCCGTCGCGGCTCCACGTCGTCGCCCATCAACGTGGTGAAGATTTCGTTGGCAGCGACCGCATCCTCGATCTGCACCCGCAGCAGGCGTCGCGAGCCCGGATCCATCGTGGTTTCCCACAATTGCCCGGGATTCATTTCGCCCAGCCCCTTGTAGCGCTGTAGTCCGATGGACTTGCGCACCTCGCCCAGCAGCCAGTTCATGGCCTCGGGAAACTCCTTGATCGGATGCTTCTTGTCCCCGCGCTGCACCCAGGCGCCCGCACCGATGAGGTCATGCAGCATTTCGGCCGTGCGACGTATCTGCGCGTAATCCCCGGAAATTGCGAATTCATGATCGATGTGGCTCACGCGCATGTTGCCGTGACGGGTGCGCTCGACGCGAATCTGGTTCCGTTCGGTCTTGATGTCGAAGTGCGCGTTGATGCGTATGCCGTTCCCCGGGATCAGTGCGTGCAGCGCCGCTGCCGAAGCTTCGGCGGTTTCCCGTCGCGATAGATCAACCGGCGCTCCGCGCAGCATGGCCACCAGGACATCGCGGTCTATCCAGCGTGATACACGTTCGATCACCGCCTCGGCGAGCAGATACGACTTGGCCAGCGCGGCAAGGGCGTCGCCGACAATCGGCTCGCGTCCGGCCTCCGTGTACAGCGCCGAGTCGACCAGCGCCTGACGCAGCGTGTACTCGTTGAGTTCGTGCTCGTCCTTGAGATAGCGCTCCTCCTTGCCGATCTTCGCCTTGTAGAGAGGAGGTTGTGCGATGTAGATGTGCCCACGCTCGACGAGCTCAGGCATCTGAGGAAAGAAGAAAGTCAGCAGCAGGGTGCGGATATGAGAGCCGTCGACGTCCGCATCCGTCATCAGGATGATGCGGTGGTAGCGCAGCTTGGCGATGTCATAGTCCTCCTTGATGCCGGTGCCCAGCGCCGTGATCAGGGTGGCGATTTCCTGCGAGGCGATCAACTTGTCGAAGCGCGCCTTTTCGACGTTGAGGATCTTTCCCTTGAGGGGCAGGATCGCCTGGAACTTGCGATCACGCCCCTGCTTGGCGGAGCCTCCCGCCGAATCTCCTTCAACCAGGTACAGCTCGCACAGAGCGGGATCCTTCTCCTGGCAATCGGCCAGCTTGCCCGGCAGGCCCACGCCGTCGAGCACGCCTTTGCGGCGAGTCATTTCGCGCGCCTTGCGCGCCGCTTCGCGCGCACGCGCCGCGTCGATGATCTTGGCGGTGATAATGCGAGCCTCGGCGGGACGTTCGTCGAGGAATTCCTTGAGCTTCTCGGCCACCACCTCCTCCACTACCGGCCGTACTTCCGAGGAAACCAGTTTTTCCTTCGTCTGCGAGGAGAACTTGGGCTCCGGCACCTTGACCGAAAGCACACAAGACAGGCCCTCGCGCATGTCGTCCCCGCTGGTTTCCACCTTGGCCTTCTTGGCCAGTTCGTTCTCTTCGATGTACTTGTTGAGAACACGGGTCATAGCCGCACGCAGTCCGGTGAGGTGGGTACCACCGTCCTTCTGCGGGATGTTGTTCGTGAAGCACAGCACCGACTCCTGGTAGGAGTCGTTCCACTGCATGGCGACTTCGACCGTGATTCCCTCGCGTTCGCCGCTGGCGTTGAAGACGCTGCCGTTCAACACGGTCTTCGCACGATTGATGTATTCGACGAAACCCTTCACCCCTCCCGAGAAAGCGAAATCCTCTTCCTTGCCGGTGCGCTGATCCACCAGGAGGATTTTCACGCCGTTGTTCAGGAACGACAGTTCCCGCAGACGCTTGGCGAGAATGTCGTAGTGGTAATCGACCGTACCGAAGGTTTCGCGACTGGCAAGGAAATGCACCTCGGTTCCGCGCCGTTCGCTCTTGTCCGTGATCACCAGAGGAGCAACCCGCTCACCGTGGCGGAATTCCATCTGGTGCGTGCTGCCGTCGCGCCAGACCGTCAGACGCAGCCATTCCGACAACGCATTCACTACTGAAACACCGACACCGTGCAGACCGCCCGAAACCTTGTAGGTATTGTTGTCGAACTTGCCGCCTGCATGCAGTTCGGTCAGCACAATCTCTGCTGCCGAGCGCTTGAATTCGTCGTCTTCCTTGATGCCGGTCGGTATGCCTCGGCCGTTGTCGATCACCGAGATGGAATTATCGGTGTGGATGGTCACCACGATTTCGTCACACCACCCGGCAAGTGCCTCGTCCACAGCATTGTCGACGACCTCGAACACCATGTGGTGCAGACCGCTGCCGTCCGAGGTGTCGCCGATGTACATGCCCGGACGCTTGCGCACGGCATCCAGGCCTTTCAACAGGCGGATGCTGTCTGAGCCGTAATCGCTCGCTTCGGGCTTGCCGTTCTGTATCGCTTCTTCAGACACTTGGTGAATCCTTTCAGATGCGCATGGGCATGACGACGTACTTGAAATCCTTTTCCGCAGGGAAATGGATCAGGGCGCTCGAGGCAGAGTCGCCGAAGCTGGCTTCGATTTCTCCTCCCGCAACATTGTTCAGCACGTCGAGCAGATAGGTCACGTTGAAACCTATGTCGAGAGCTGCTCCGGAATACTTAACTTCGAGTTCCTCCTGTGCTTCCTCCTGCTCGGCATTGGAGGAAACGATCTTCAGGCTGTTCTCGGTCAGCACCCAGCGCACACCCCTGAACTTTTCGTTGGACAGGATGGCCGCCCGAGAAAGCGACTGGCGCAGCGCTTCTCGGTCCACGATCATGTGATTCGGGTGATCCTTTGGGATGACCCGCGTGTAGTCGGGAAACTTCCCGTCTACGAGTTTGGAGATCAGGTCGACGTTGCCAAACGAGAAAGCTGCCTGCGTGGCGCTGATCTCTATGTTGACCGGTTCCTCGCTGTCCGAGAGCAGCTTGGACAACTCCAGAACGGTCTTTCTCGGCACGATCACTTCCTGGCGCGGGAGATCCGCCTCAAGCTGCATCGAGCAGTAGGCCAGGCGATGGCCGTCGGTCGCAACCAGCTTGAGTTGCTTTTCCTCAACGATCAGCAGCAGACCGTTGAGGTAATAGCGTATGTCCTGCTGGGCCATGGAGTACTGCACCAGGGCGAGCAGCTTGCGCAAGGACTTCTGCGACAGCGCGAACCGTGAGATGTCGCCGCTCGGCCTGGCCAGGCGCGGAAAATCCTCTGCTGGCAGGGTCTGCAAGGTGAAGCGACTCTTGCCCGACTTGACCTGCAAGCGCTTGTCCTGAAGCGTGAGCGTCACCTCGCCATCCGGTAACGCGCGCAGAATATCGACAAGTTTTCTCGCGCCGACGGTTATCGCTCGGGTCTCTCCGGAATCGCTCAATGAAGCACGAGAAGTTATCTGAATCTCGATGTCCGTGGCGAGAAACGACAATGCATCCCCGGTCCTTTCGATCAGTACGTTCGAGAGTATCGGCAGCGTATGACGGCGCTCGATGATGCCGCTCACCGCGGACAAAGGCGCGAGCAGTTCGTCCCTTTTGGCTTTTACCAAAATCATTTATTTATCCTTGGTAATAGTTAATAGAGCGGCACAACTTCAGTGGATAAGAACGAAATTTTCGCTGCAACAGAGGCTTGCAGATGGTTCTCGCGCTGATCCGGCGTGTGGATTGCCTGTGCATTGTTGTTAGTAACTTTCGCGGCAGCAGCTTTGGACCGACTTACCCACAAACCATACAGGTGCGTTGCACAGAGTTCAGTGGATAGGCGAGGACACGTGCTTGGCATGGATCAGCCTTTCAGAACCTGTTCCAGCACCAGATAGTCCCGGTTGAGTCCGGAGTCCTGTTTGCGCAGGCTGGCGATGGTTCTGCAAGCGTGCAGCACTGTGGTGTGGTCACGATTGCCGAACGCTTCGCCGATTTCCGGCAGGCTCATGTGGGTCAGTTCCTTGGCCAGCGCCATGGCTACCTGGCGTGGCCTCGCCACGTTGCGGCTGCGCTTCTTCGAATGCATGTCCGCGATCTTGATCTTGAAGAACTCGGCGACCGTCTTCTGGATGTTCTCCACTGTGATCTGTCGATTGGCTACGTTCAGAATGTCGCGCAGCGCTTCTTTCGCCAGATCCAGAGACATCTCCCGGTTATTGAATCGGGAGTAAGCGAGCACTTTCTTGAGTGCCCCCTCCAACTCACGAACATTGGAGCGGATGTGTTTGGCGATGAAGAACGCGATGTCCTCGGAAATGTTGGCAGCTTCACCTTCGGCCTTCTTGAGCACGATGGCGACGCGCATCTCAAGTTCGGGAGGCTCGATCGCGACCGTCAGTCCCCAGCCAAATCGGGAGATCAGTCGCTCTTCCATGCCCGAGATCTCTTTCGGGTAGGTATCACAGGTGATGACGATCTGCTTGTGCGCCTCGACCAAGGCATTGAAGGCATAGAAGAACTCTTCCTGGGTACGCCCTTTGTTGGAAAAGAACTGTATGTCGTCGATCAGCAGCAGATCGAGGGAGTGGTAGTAGCGCTTGAACTCGTCGAATGATTTCTGCTGGTAAGCACGCACTACGTCTGTAACGTACTGTTCGGCGTGGATGTACCGGATCTTGGCCGTTGGCCGCTGGCTTGCGACGAAATTGCCGATGGCCTGTACCAGGTGAGTCTTGCCCAGCCCGACCCCGCCATACACAAACAGCGGGTTGTAGGAAATTCCGGGATTCTCGGCGACCTGAATGGCGGCCGCCCGCGCCAGTTGATTGGCCTTGCCGGTCACGAAGCTGTCGAAGGTGAAGGAGGGGTTCAGACGCGCCGGACCCAGGTTCGGAGGGGTCTTTGAAAGCGGGGCGAGCGCTGGAATCGGGGTCGGCATGGCCCCGGGAGTGGGCCTGACCGCGCCGTCCGCGCCTCGCGCCAGAACGAGTTTGAGCTGTACGCTGCCGGCACCTTCCTCTGCGAACAGCTTTTCTATGCGATTGGAGAAACGCTCGCGCACCAGCTCCAGCACGAATCGGTTCGGGGCCGCCAGCGTAAGGCTGTCGGTTTGGACCGGCCCGGCTTCGAGAGCAAGCGGGCGTATCCACGTGTTGAACTGCTGTGTTGGAAGCTCGCGTTCGAGGCGACGCAGGCAGGCGTCCCAGAGGTTCTGCATCAGTGCTTTTAGTGGCGGTTCGCTACGCTGGTGAACGGAACTCGGCGCCGCTTTGCGCGGTCGCTCGAACAGGCCCGGATTTTAACCTTTCCGACAAAAGTTATCCACAGGTTTGAGCCAAAATTACGGGAAATTTGACAAGGGCTTAGGTGTAGCGGTGTAATACGCGACTTTTTTGCATCGAGGCAGTCATGAAGCGCACTTATCAGCCCTCCAAAACCCGCCGTGCCCGGACCCATGGTTTCCGCGCCCGGATGAAGACCCGCAGTGGTCGCGCGATCATCAACGCGCGTCGTGCCCGCGGCCGCGTCAGGCTCGCTGTCGCCGTCGCAGGCTGAGGCCAGCGCTGCGCGCGTGCCCGGAACACCAGAGGCACGCAAGGCGGACTTCGGTCCGCAAAGACGCCTGCGACAAAGCGAGGATTTCGTCGCCTTGCTGCGCAGCGGAAACCGTCGCAGTTCCTCCGGCTTCACGTTCTTCTATCGTCGCCGGGACAGCGGCGGCGCACGTTTGGGCATATTGATTTCCCGTAAACATGCCCGGCTCGCCACGGATCGCAACCGCATCAAGCGTTGCATCCGGGAGGCGTTTCGCCAGGAACAGCACAACCTCGGACCGATAGACGTGCTTGTTCGTCCTCCCTACGGTTTGAAGACCGGCGCCGGGCTCCTTGCCCGCGTGCGCGCCGGTCTGCTCGGCTTGCCGCGATGAGATCCCCGATCGCGGCCGTGCTGCGGGGCCTGATCCGCGTCTACCGCTATTTCATCAGCCCCTTGCTCGGGCCACGCTGCCGTTTCTATCCCGGCTGCTCGGAGTATGCCGAAGAGGCCATACGCTGCCACGGGGCGGCCAGAGGCTCCTGGCTCGCCGCGAAACGCATCGCCTGCTGCCATCCGTGGCATCCAGGCGGCTACGACCCTGTACCGGGTCGCCACGAATCCTGAAGGACAAGCACGCCACCGCGGCCCGCGAAATCATGGATACACAAAGACTGATCCTGTTCTTCATCTTCAGCTTCTCCCTGCTCATGCTCTGGACGGAGTGGGAGAAGACCCAGCGCCCGAAGCCTCCGGTCGCATCGGCGACGCAGACACCGGGCGCCGCGGCCAAGCCGGATCCGACCGCCGTTCCGACGCCTGCCGGTGCCGCGCCCAAGCCCGCGCCGGTTTCGGCAGCGGTTCCCGCCGCACCGACCGGCAAGGGCGAGATCGTGCGCGTTCAGACGGACCTGATCGCCGCCGAGGTCGATACGCTGGGGGGCACGATCGTCAAGCTGGAACTGCTCAAGCACAAGGAGTCCGAAGACAAGTCCAAGAACCTGGTCTTGCTTGGTGCGCAGCATCAGTACTTTGCACAGAGCGGTCTGACCGGCGACGGAGGCCCAAACCATCGCACGGTGTGGCAGGTCAAGCCCGGCGAGCGCTCGCTGGCCGACGGCAAGGACAGCCTGGAGCTGCGTCTCAGCGCCCAGGGCAAGGACGGGCTGACGGTGGACAAGATCTTCACCCTCAAGCGCGACAGCTACCAGATTGACGTGACGCTGGAGATCCACAACGGCGGAAGTGCGCCGGTGACGCCGCATGCCTATTTCCAGCTTACGCACGACGGCAAGCAGGCGGCGGGCGGAAATTCGGTCGCGCAGACCTTCGGAGCGCAGAGCTATCTGGGTTTCGCCGCCTATACCGACGAGAAGAAATTCGAGAAAGTCACGTTCTCCGACCTGGACAAGGGCAAGGCGGATCATGCCAAGCAGGCCAAAGACGGATGGATCGCTTTCGTGCAGCACTATTTCGTGGCGGCCTGGTTGCCGGCTGCCGGCCAGGTTCGCGACTACGTCGTGGAGAAGCGTGCCGACGGGGTGTACGCGGCACGGGTGGTGCTGTCGGCGCCCGCCATTGCCCCGGGTGCAAGCGCCAAGCTGGGTGCCCCGTTGTTCGCCGGACCGCAGGAACAGAGCCGTCTGAAAACAGTCGCGCCGGGCTTCGACCTGGTGGTCGACTACGGCTGGCTGGCCATCATTGCCTGGCCGCTGTTCTGGCTGCTGGAGAACTACCACGCACTCACCGGCAATTGGGGTGTGGCGATCATCCTGCTGACGGTCACCATCAAGCTGGTGTTCTTCCCGCTGTCGGCCGCCAGCTACAAGTCGATGGCCAAGATGAAGCTGATCACGCCGCGCCTGACCAAGTTGCGTGAGATGTACGCCAACGACCGCGCGAAGCTGAATCAGGCGATGATGGAGTTGTACAAGACAGAGAAGATCAATCCGCTCGGCGGTTGCTTCCCGATCTTGGTGCAGATACCGGTTTTCATTGCCTTGTACTGGGTGCTGCTCGCCGCAATAGAACTGCGCCACGCACCTTTCATGCTCTGGATACATGACCTCTCGGCGCTCGATCCCTACTACGTGCTGCCGGTTCTGATGGCGGCATCGATGGTGGTCCAGACCAAGCTGAACCCGGTGCCCCCCGATCCGGTACAGGCCAAGGTCATGATGTTCATGCCCTACGTGTTCAGCATCTTCTTCTTCTTCTTCCCCGCCGGACTGGTGCTCTACTGGCTGGTCAACAACCTGTTGTCGATCGGACAGCAGTGGCAGATCCAGCGCATGTTCGAGCGCGGCAAGCCTGCGCACGCCAAACGCTGACGCGGGCGCCTGAGGCGCGCATGACTCCCGCCGAGTCCGACACCATCGCGGCGATCGCCACGGCCCCGGGACTGGGCGGCATCGGCGTGGTGCGCGTTTCCGGAGCTCGAGCCAGGCATATCGCGGAGGCCGTCTGCGGGCGTCTGCCCATACCGCGCCGCGCCAGCCGCGTCGCGTTGCGTGACGTCAGAGGTGAAACCCTGGACGACGGCATCGCGCTGTGGTTTCCCGCGCCGCATTCCTATACCGGTGAGGGGGTGCTTGAGCTGCAGGGCCACGGCGGACCGGTGGTGCTTCAGCGCGTGCTGGCCGCCTGTCTGGATGCGGGTGCGCGCGTGGCCGAGCCGGGCGAATTCACGCGCAGGGCCTATCTGAACGGCAAGCTCGATCTGGCGCAGGCCGAGGCGGTCGCCGATCTCATCGAGGCGGCGACCGCCGACGCGGCGCGCTGCGCATTGCGCTCGTTGAGCGGGGAGTTTTCCGCCGCGGTGGTGGCGCTGGTAAGGCAGTTGACCGACCTGCGCGCGTTGATCGAGGCGATGCTGGATTTTCCCGAGGAAGACATCGAGACCACGCATCGCCAGGATGCCGCGCGCCGGCTGCAGGCGATCCGCTCGGCCCTGGCCGACGTGCTGGCGCGCAGCCGTCAGGGCAGCCTGCTGCGTACCGGCATCAACGTTGTGCTGGCCGGACGGCCCAACGTCGGCAAATCGAGCCTGCTGAACCGCCTGGCGGGCGAGGACCGCGCCCTCGTTACCGCCATTCCGGGCACGACGCGCGACGCCCTGCGCGAAGCCATACAGATCGAGGGCGTTCCGCTGAACATCGTCGACACCGCGGGCCTGCGGGAGTCGGTCGACGAAGTGGAGCGTCTGGGCATGCAGCGGACGTGGCGGGAGGTGGAACGAGCCGACGTGGTGCTGATGCTGTACGACGCGCGGAGCGGACCGAACGCGGAGGACCGCGACATACTGGCGCGACTGCCCGCCTCGGTTGCGCGCATCGACGTTTACAACAAGATAGACCTGGCGACCGGTGTCGCGGGCGTGCGCGAGGGCGAACACGTCGAGGTGCACCTTTCGGCGAAGACTGGCGAGGGCGTGGACCTGCTGCGCGCCGAACTGCTGCGGGCAGCCGGGTGGCGCAAGGGCGGGGAGACGCTCTATCTCGCGCGTGAGCGTCACCTTCGCGCCCTGGCGCGGGCGAGCGGACATCTCGACGTCGCCGTCGGGCAGACGGCGGGTTGGGAATTTCTCGCCGAGGAACTGCGCCTGGCGCAGCAGGCCCTGGGCCAGATCACGGGTGAGTTCGGCGCCGACGATTTGCTGGGCGAGATCTTCGCGCGTTTCTGCATCGGCAAGTGAGCGCATTGGCGGGTTTCGGGCGTTGAGAGCGCTGCGCGACACGGCTCTGAACCCGCTGCTGGCCTTTGTGCTGTGTGCAGCCGGCGGTGCGCTGTGTTCCACCGTGCAAACGCCCCTGCCATGGATCATCGGGCCATTGCTGGTCATGGCGCTGTTCAACTTTCGCGGTGCCGGCCTGCGCGCGCCCCCGGGTACGCGAAACCTGGGACAGATCGTCATCGGTACGGCGCTGGGCCTGTATTTCACGCCGACCGTGGCGCGCGAGCTTGCGTCTTACTGGATCCTGCTGCTCGTGGCCGCCCTGCTGGCCATTGCGATCGGCGTGTTGTGCGCCATGTTCCTCTGCCGGGTCGCGCGCATAGATCTGACCACTGCGTTCTTTGCCAGTGTGCCGGGCGGCGCTGCCGAGATGGCGGTGCTGGCGGAGCGCCATGGCGGTCGCGTGGATCGTGTGGCGATCGCACAATCGCTGCGCATATTGGTGGTGGTGAGCGTGATCCCGTTCGGCCTGACCTACTCGGGCGTACACGGCACGGACGTCTACCTGCCGGCGACCACAGTCGTGGACTGGGGCCGACTGGCGCTGTTGCTGGGAATCGCCGCAGGCTGCGGTGGGTTGCTCGCCGCGCTCGGCGCGCCGAACGCCTACATGCTGGGGCCGTTGTTTGCGGTAATCGGCCTCACCGTGGCCGAGTCGTCGTTCTCCGCCATGCCTGCAGTGGTATCCAATATCGGCCAGCTTTTCATAGGCTGCGCACTGGGTGCGCGTTTCGAGCGTCGTTTTGTGCAGGGAGTGCCGCGCTTTCTGATCGGGGTGCTGGCCAGCCTGGTGTTGGCGCTCGTGCTGGCGGCGGCCGCGGCCCTGTTGCTTGCATGGGGCTACGGGTTGCCGGTACCCAGCCTGATCCTGGCCACCGCGCCTGGCGGGATTGCCGAGATGTGCATCACCGCCAAGGTGCTGCAGCTCGGTGTCCCGCTGGTGACCGCAGCGCACGTTACGCGCGTGATCGTGCTGGTAACCGGTACCGGCCCCTGTACAGGTTCGCGCAGCGTTGGCGGGCTTCGAGAATAAAGCCCTGAACGATCAATCACATGCAATCCGATATGCAAATGCTGCATCGAGGCATGCGAAAGCGCTGATCAGATTGCTGTTCGTCGCGTTACGCGAGCGTTACAATCCGCTGCCTCACAAATCCATACATCGGCCCCGACGAAGGGCCGTTTTCGTTTGAAGGAGTCTCTGCGATGAACGACCCCGTGCCGACATTTCCAATGCGCCCGATTACGTGCGCCATGCGCGACTGCGCGCCTGGGTGTCCGAGATCGCGCGGCTGACCAAGCCCGAGCGCATCGTCTGGTGCGACGGCAGTGAAGCGGAGAACGAGCGCTTGTGCCAGGAGATGGTCGACGCGGGCACGCTGATCAGGTTGAACCAGAAACTGCGTCCCGGAAGCTATCTCGCGCGTTCGCACCCCACCGACGTGGCGCGCATGGAGGACCGTACTTTCATCTGCAGCGAGAAGCAGGACGACGCCGGGCCGACCAACAACTGGATGGCGCCGGCCGAGATGCGCGGCAACATTGATCGGCTGTTCGACGGCTGCATGCGCGGTCGCACCATGTACGTGGTGCCGTTCTCCATGGGACCGATCGGCTCGCATATCGCGCAGGTCGGCGTGGAGATTTCCGACTCCGCCTTACGTCGTCGTGAACATGCGCATCATGACGCGCATGGGTCGCGCCGTGATCGATCACCTGGGCACAGACGGGTCCTTTGTTCCCTGCGTGCATTCGGTGGGGGCGCCGCTAGCGCCGGGCCAGAAGGACGTCGTCTGGCCGTGCAACGAGAAGGAGAAGTGGATCGTTCACTTTCCCGAGACGCGGGAGATCTGGTCTTTCGGCTCGGGCTACGGCGGCAACGCCCTGCTCGGCAAGAAGTGCCTGGCGCTGCGCATCGCCTCCGTGATGGCGCATGACGAGGGCTGGCTAGCCGAGCACATGCTGATCCTCGGTGTCGAATCGCCGAAGGGCGAAAAGCATTACGTGTCGGCCGCCTTCCCCTCGGCCTGCGGCAAGACCAACTTCGCGATGCTGATTCCCCCCAGTGCCTTCGCCGGCTGGAAGGTCACCACCATCGGCGAGGACATTGCCTGGATCAAGCCGGGCAAGGACGGCCGATTCCACGCCATCAACCCGGAGGCGGGTTTCTTCGGCGTCGCACCCGGTACCTCCGACGCCACCAATCCCAACGCCATGAAGACCCTGAAGGCCAACGTGATCTTCACCAACGTCGCGCTGACCCCGGAAGGCGACGTGTGGTGGGAGGGGCATGACCGATACGCCGCCTGCCAAGCTGATCGACTGGCGAGCAAGTACTGGACGCCGGACTGCGGCCGGCTCGCCGCACACGCCAACTCGCGGTTCACCGTGCCCGCCTCGCAGTGCCCGTCCATGGATCCCAAGTGGGAGGATCCTGCCGGCGTGCCGATCTCGGCCTTCCTGTTCGGTGGCCGCCGCTCCTCGACGGTGCCGTTGGTGGTCGAGGCGCCGACCTGGGAAGACGGCGTATACATGGCCGCCACGCTGGGCTCGGAAACCACGGCGGCGATCACCGGCAAAGTCGGTGTGGTGCGCCGCGACCCGATGGCCATGCTGGCGTTCTGTGGCTACAACATGGGCGAGTATTTCTCGCACTGGCTGAAGATGGGTACGGCGGTGGCCAAGCCGCCGAAGATCTTCCGCGTGAACTGGTTCCGCCGCGATTCGAACGGCAAGTTCATCTGGCCCGGTTTCGGCGAGAACATGCGCGTACTGCAGTGGATCGTCGAGCGCTGCGAGGGCCGTGCCCAGGGCGGTACTACTCCGTTGGGGATCATGCCGCGCTACGAGGACCTGAGCTGGAGCGGGCTGGAGAAGTTCTCCGCCGAACAATTCGCCGAGCTGAGCTGAGTCGAGCACGACGCCTGGGTCGAGGAGCTGCATTCGCATGACGAACTGCTGAGCAAGCTGGGCGCGCATCTGCCCGGCGATCTCGAGGCGCGTCGCAGCCTGCTGCACGAAAGCTCGCCGCCCAGCGGCGTAGAATTCTCCCGGAAGCCGCATTCGGGACAGGTTCAAGGCCGCCTGGCCAGCGTCGGGCGGCCTTTCTTTGGGAGGCACGCATGAGCCACGTGTTCCATCGCAATCCGCACAACGATTACCCCATCGCCGTGCGCGGTGAGGGTGCCTACCTGATCGACCGCGAGGGCAAGCGCTATCTCGATGCGTCCGGAGGCGCCGCGGTGTCCTGCCTGGGTCACTCCGACCGGGCGGTGACCGAAGCGATCAGGGCGCAGTTGGAGCGCCTGCCGTTCGCTCATACGTCGTTCTTCAGCAACGAGCCCATGGAAGCGCTGGCCGACGAGTTGATCCGCCGCGCTCCGCGGGAGTTCGATCGCGTCTATTTCGTGTCCGGAGGCTCGGAGGCCGTAGAGGCGGCGCTCAAGCTGGCGCGGCAGTACTTCGTCGAAATCGGTCAGCCGCAGCGTCGCCACCTGATTGCGCGGCGTGGCAGCTACCACGGCAACACGCTTGGCGCACTGGCGGTTGGCGGCAACATGGGACGCAGGAGGCAGTTTGAGCCCTTGCTGATTCCGGTCTCCCATGTATCGGCGTGCTACGAATATCGCGGCAAGAGCGCCGGCGAGACAGGGGCGGCCTACGGCGAACGTTGGGCGGCGGAGCTCGAGTCGGAAATCCTGCGTCTGGGCGAAGACAGCGTGATCGCCTTCGTGGCGGAGACCGTGGGCGGGGCCACGCTGGGTGCAGTAACCCCCGCGCCAGGCTACCTGAAGCGGGTGCGCGAGGTCTGCGATCGGCACGGGGTGCTGCTGATCCTGGACGAGGTCATGTGCGGCATGGGCCGTTGCGGGTCGCTTTATGCTTTCGAGGAAGAGGGTGTCGTTCCCGATCTGGTCACCATCGCCAAGGGTTTGGGGGCGGGTTACCAGCCCATCGGCGCTGTGCTCGCCTCACGCAAGGTCTTCGACGCCATCACCGGGGGCAGCGGATTCTTTCAGCATGGGCATACCTATCTGGGCCATGCCAGCGCGTGCGCCGGCGCGCTGGCGGTGCAGAAGCGCCTGCACGAGGACGGCGTGCTCGCACGTGTGGCACCCCTGGGCCGGGCCTTCGAGCGCCGGCTCAGCGCAGCCTTCGGCGAGCATCCGCACATAGGCGAGATTCGCGGTCGCGGCCTGTTTCGCGCCCTGGAAATCGTCGAGGATCGTGCCGGCAAGCGCGCGTTCGATGCCGGGTTGAAGATCAATGCGCGCCTGAAGAAAGAGGCCTTGAACCAGGGGTTGCTTTGTTATCCGATGGGCGGGACCGTGGACGGAGTGCAGGGGGATCATGTGCTGTTCGCCCCACCCTTCATCCTCGACGAGTCGCAGTTGGACGAGATCGTGGAGAAGTTTTCGCGCGCCCTGGATGTGGTGCTGGGGCGGTCGGCGGCCCTTGCCGCCTAGACTTGCCGCCCTCCTGGGCAATCGTTAAGCTAGTTCCATCCGGCCGATGGCCGGCCCTCACCATTCTGGGAGTCCGCATGAAAAAGCTCAGCCTCATTGCCTCGGCGCTGGCCGCCTGCGGCCTGCTCGCAACCATGGCGCCTGCCCAGGCGCAGCAGAAGTACGTCACCATCGGCACCGGTGGCGTCACCGGTGTCTATTACGCCGCCGGCGGCGCGATCTGCCGCCTGGTGAACAAGGATCGCAAGCAGCACAACATCCGCTGCTCGGTCGAGTCCACCGGCGGTTCGGTGTTCAACGTGAACACCATCAAGGCCGGAGAACTCGACATGGGCGTGTCGCAGTCGGATGTGCAGTACAACGCCGCCAAAGGCATGGCGCAGTTCAAGGGGGGCGCTTATGGTGATCTGCGTGCGGTGTTCTCCCTGCATCCCGAGCCCTTCACGGTGCTGTCGCGCAAGGAAGCCAATATCCGCAGCTTTGCCGATTTGAAGGGCAAGAAGTTCAACGTCGGCAACCCGGGTTCCGGCACCCGCGCCTCGATGGAAGAACTGTTGGTTGCCATGGGCTGGAAGATGGGCGATTTCGCATTGGCTTCCGAACTGAAGGCCGATGAACACGGTCCGGCCCTGTGCGACGGCAAGATCGACGGCTTCTTCTACGGCGTCGGCCATCCCTCGGCCAACATCCAGGATCCGACCACGACTTGCGGCGCCAAACTGGTATCCGTCACCGGGCCTGCGGTGGACAAGCTGGTCAAGGAAAAACCGTACTACGCCTACGCCAGCATTCCCGGCGGCCTGTACCCGAACAACCCTACCGAGACGCGGACCTATGGGGTGCTGGCGACGCTGGTGTCCTCGGCCAAGGTGCCGGCCGAGACGGTCTACGCGGTCGTCAAGGCGACCTTCGACAACTTCGAGGAGTTCAAGAAACTGCATCCGGCGCTCGCGCACCTCAAGCCGGAGAACATGATCAAGGATGGACTCTCCGCGCCCCTGCACGACGGAGCCGTCAAGTACTACAAGGAAAAGGGCTGGCTGAAGTAAGCCGCGGGCGGGTCTGACCCGCAGCCGCATGCCGGGGGGCGAAACGCGAGTTTCGCCCCTTTGTCGTTTCAGGGGAGAGAGAAGATGAGCACGGCCGTCAAGGAAGCGAAAGCGGATCTTCAGCAACTGGTAGCCGACGCGGACACCGGAGGACGCGAAGCCGGCGGCTTCGTGGGCGGATTGATCTTCTGCATCGCCGTGGGCTGGTCGCTGTTCCAGCTCTGGTATGCCTCGCCCCTGCCGTTCAGCCTGGGATGGGGCATCCTGAACGATACCGAGGCGCGTTCGCTGCATCTGGGGATCGCGCTGTTCCTTTGCCTTCCTCGCCTATCCGGCGCTGAAGAGTTCTTCGCGCAGCAGGGTGCCATGGAGTGACTGGCTGCTGGCGCTGGCGGGCGCCTTCGCCGGCGCGTACTTCATCCTCTACTACGCCGAGCTCGCGACGCGGCCAGGCAAGCCGATCATGATCGATCTGGTGACCAGCACGATCGGCATTCTACTATTGCTCGAGGCAACGCGGGCGCGCCGTGGGTTTGCCGATGACGGTGCTGGCGCTGATCTTTCTCGGCTATATCCTGTTCGGCAAGTACCTACCGGACGTTCTCGCGCACAAAGGCGCCTCCTTCGAGCGCATGCTTTCGCACCAGTGGCTGACCACCGAAGGCGTTTATGGGGTGGCGCTGGGCGTGTCCTCCAGCTTCATCTTCATCTACGTTCTGTTCGGCGCCATGCTCGACAAGGCGGGGGCGGGCAACTACATGATGCAGGTCTCGTTCGCCATGCTCGGACACCTGCGCGGCGGCCCGGCCAAGGTCGCGGTGGTGTCCTCGGGCCTGAACGGGCTGATCTCCGGTTCCTCGGTGTCCAACGTGGTGTCCGGCGGCATCTTCACCATACCGCTGATGAAGAAGGCCGGTTACGGGGGTCAAGGCCGGCGCCATCGAGACCATGAGTTCGGTCGACGGCCAGATCATGCCGCCGGTGATGGGGGCGGCGGCCTTCCTGATGGTCGAGTACGTAGGCATCCCCTATCCGGAGATCTGCAAGCACGCCTTTCTGCCGGCGGCGCTGTCCTATATCTCGCTTTTCTACATCGTGCACCTCGAGGCGCTCAAGCTCGGCATGCAGCCGATGCTGGCCGGGCGCAGCCGGACCGTGCGCGACCGCGTCACCGCCTGGGGGCTGGGGGTCTCCGGCACGGTCGTTGCCATCTGCGCGATCTATTTCGTCGCCGAGGGGGTGAAACAGTCGATGGGTGCGGGCGCGCCCTGGGTGCTGGCTGTGCTGCTGGCCGCGCTCTATCTATGGTGTGTCTATCAGTCGGCCGGATGTCCAGACCTGCCGGCCGACATCGACGTGGAGAATCCGGTGCAGCCGGAGACCTGGCCGACCGTAAAGGCGGGACTGCACTTCCTGATCCCGATCGGCACGCTGATCTGGTGCCTGATGATCGAGGAACTGTCCCCAGCGCTGGCGGCGTTCTGGGCGACATCCGTGCTGATCGGCCTGATGGCCACGCATCGGCCGCTGACGGTTTTCTTCCGCAGGCAGGGCGGGGTCTCCGCGGAATTGAAGCGCGGCCTGCGCGAGGTGGTGGATGGACTCAACGACGGTGCGCGGAACATGATCGGCATCGCCATTGCCACCGGCACGGCAGGGATCATCGTCGGCGGCATCACGCTCACGGGTCTGGGTTTTCGCATGACCGAGTTCATCGAGTTCATCTCGTACGGCAACGTGATCCTGATGTTGCTGTTCACGGCTTTTGTCTGTCTGGTGCTGGGCCTGGGGGTGCCGACCACGGCGAACTACATCCTGGTGGCCACGCTGATGGCGCCGGTGGTGGTGGAACTCGGCGCGCAATCCGGACTGATCATCCCGCTGATCGCCGTGCACCTGTTCGTCTTCTACTACGGGATCATGGGGGACATCACCCCGCCGGTGGGTCTGGCCACTTTCGCAGCCGCGGCAATCTCGGGCGAGGATCCCATTCAGACCGGCATACAGGGATTCACTTACGCCTTGCGCACCATCGTGCTGCCCTTCGTGTGGATCTTCAATCCGCAGTTGCTGCTTATCGACGTGCATGGCTGGTTCGAACTGGCGCTGGTGGTGGTCGCCAGCCTGGCGGCCTCGCTCACCTTCGCTGCCGCGACCATGGGCTGGTTCCAGACGCGCTGCCGCTGGTGGGAGATCGGCGTTCTGTTGCTCGCCACCTTCATGCTGTTCCGGCCGAATTTCTTCATGGACCACCTGTACCCGCCTTACGAGGATCGGCCGGCCAAGGACCTCTACGCGATCGCCAAGAGCACCCCGCCGGGCTATCCCATGGTGTTCGTGATCGAGGGCAGCAATGTCGAAGGCGACGACATACGCAAGACGGTGGCCGTGAGCTTCACCAAGGAGGGTGAGGGGCGCGTGCGGCTGGCGGAAGCCGGGCTGAGCTTCACCATGCTGGGCGGCGAGGCGCAGATTACCGGGGTGAAGTTCGGCAGCCGCGCGAAGAAGTCCGGCTTCGAGCAGGGCTGGAAAGTGGCCGCCATCAAGGTGCCGACCGAGCGGCCCTCCGAACACCTGGTGTACATACCGGCACTCGCGCTGGTGGCCTTCGTGTTCTTCCTGCAAAGGAAGCGCCTGCGCCTGGCCGCCGCATGAAAGTTTGACTTTCATTTCTGGAAACCCGCCACCAGAGCGGGTTTCACGCCAATCAACTTGCCTTATTCGGCAAATTCTCCTGTGCAGACGGAGCGCGCTGCGTGCGGATCAGCACGGCGGCGATGGCGCAGGCCAGCAGGGCCAGCATCCCGGCCGCCAGGAATACCGCTGACGAAGCCCGGGATTCCAGGATGGCGCCGCCAGCCGCGATTCCCAGGCCCACGCCGGCGAGCAATGCAGTGGTGCTCCAGGTAAACGCTTCGGTGGCGTGCTCGGCGCGTGCAATGCGTGCCACCAGCATGGATTGCATGATCAGCGGTGGCGACATGGCCAGGCCCGCCAGAACCGATACCAGGGCGAACACCAGGCCGTGTGCGGAGAGGGACAGGACCACGCAGCCTGCGCCCATGCATGCCAGCGCGACCACGTACTGCCGTTTGAGCGGCCAGGACCAGGTGCGCGAGCCATAGGCCAGGGCGCCGCTGGCGCTGCCCACGCTGGCCAGTCCCAGCATCACTCCGGCCAGCCAGGGTGCGCCGTTTTCCGCGGCGTAGCCGGTCACGCCGATCTCGAACAGGCCGAAGCCCGCACAATAGAACAGCGTCACGCACAGCAGGGGCACGAATCCGGGCGTGGTCAGCGGGCCGAGCAGGCTGGAATGACGCGGGGGTTCCAGCTTCCACCTGTGCATGGCTGGCGAACGCAGGAACATCCAGGTGCCGAGCACGGCGCAGAGGGCGGCGAAGGCCACCGCGGCGGCCGGGTGAGCCATGGCGACGAACAGGGCGACCAGCATCGGACCGGCGATGAAGATGGTTTCGATGAGCACGGATTCCAGCGAGTACGCGGCCTGCAGGCGCTCGTCGTCCTGCAGCAGCTGACGCAGCAGAGTGCGCATGCACACGGTGATCGGCGGGTAGCTTGCGCCGGCCACGAAAGCAACCAGACCGAGCAGGGGCTTGGGGGCATGAAGCAGCGCGCAAACGATCAATCCCGCCATGGCGGCCGGGTGGATCAGCATGGACAGCGTGAGCATGCCGCGTGGACCGTGCCGATCGATACGGCGGCCGACCAGCGGCGCCAGCGCGGCCAGGCCGCCGATGTAGCCGGCGGTGGCGATGCCGGAGTCTGCGAAGGAGCCGGTGGCGGCCTGCATCATCAACATGATGGCCAGGCCGGCGATGCCGATCGGCAGGCGGCCGATCACCGAAGCGATGGCGATCGCCTTCAGGTCGGGAACGCGGAACAGCGCGCCGTAGCGCGCAAAGGAGATCATGGGAACCTGGCGCACGCCGTCGGACTGACTTTGCCCGGGGCCGATGCACACACGAATCGGGGGCGCGATTGTCTCACGCTGCCGCGCACGACCCGGTCAAGCAGTCGCGCGCGGGATGCGGCACGTATCAGGCGACTTTGTAGCGTGTCAGGATCTCGCGATTGATCTCGATGCCCAGGCCGGGTCCGTTCGGCACCTTGACCACGCCCTTGTGGTGGCTGAACAGGTCGCCGCCGAGTTCTTCGCGGAACGGATTGTAGGTCTGCTCGTACTCCAGCATCGGTGGCTGCGGCACCAGGCAGGGGGGGCATTCGGGCAGCGAGGCGAGGAAGTGCATGGTGGCCGTGAGGCCGATGGCCGTGCCCCAGGCGTGCGGTACGCACTGCACCCAATGCGCCTGCGCCAGTGCGGCAATCTTCTTGCATTCAGTGATTCCGCCCGCGGCGCAGACGTCGGGCTGCACGATGTCCATCGCGCGCCGGCCGATGATCTCGCGAAAGCTGAACTTGGTGAACTCGTTCTCGCCGCCGGCCACCGCCATGTCCAGCGCATCGCAGACTTCCTTGTAGCCGTCCAGATCTTCCGGTGAGACGGGCTCCTCGAACCAGTGGACGCCGAGCTTCTCCATCTCTTTGCCGATCTGGATGGCCTGTGGCACGTTGTAGCAGTGGTTGGCGTCGACCATCAGCAGCATTTCGTCGCCGATGGCTTTCCGCACGGCCGCAATGCGATCCAGGTCCTTTTTCATCGAGCCCAGTCCGATTTTCATCTTCACCGCCGGAAAGCCCTGTTCCTTGTAACCGAGCGCCTCCTCGACCGCGGTTTCAGTCAGCCGGTTCATGTCGGTGAAGTAAAGCCCCGTAGCGTAGGCCGTTAGATCTGTCCGGAAGGCGCCGCCGATCAGCTTGTGGATGGGCTTGTTCACCGCCTTGCCGATGATGTCCCAAAGCGCGATGTCGATACCGGAGATGCCGGAGATCGTCATGCCGGTGAGACCGTAGTCCTTGACCTTGTTGTAGAGCGTTTCCCAGATCACCTCGACGTCGAACGGATCCTGGCCGATCACCGATGGCTTGAGCAGGCTGTCGACCACGCTCTTGGCCACGGCCGATGGGCCATAGCAGTCGCCCCAGCCCGTGATGCCTTCGTCGGTGATGACTTCCACCACCAGTGCTCCCTTGGTCTTGTACCACCAGCCGCGCGAGGAGGTGAACGGCTTCTCCACGCTGCAGGAGAGCTGATGCGTGATGACGTCGACGATCTTCATTGCGAAACTCCGTGGGGCTGGTTGGATTGGCTTTGGTGCAGACGCGCATAATCCGCGAACTCTTCCCCCTTCGCCAGAGCGATTTCAATGTCCGCCACCGCAAAGCCCGCCCTTGCCATCGAGTCCGTCACTGCCTATCCCACCTCGTTTCCGGTCAGCGACGGCGTGACGCTGGGCATAGGCCGCGCGGTCAAGCGCGATGCCGTGATCGTGAAGGTCGTCGCCGGCGGCATCACCGGCTGGGGCGAGGCGCACCATGGCCGTTGCCCCGGGGCGATCGCGCATCTGATCAACACCACACTGCGCCAACTGATCACCGGCATGGACGCCACGGACAACGTCGGCATCTGGGCCAGGGTCTACAAGATGCAACTCGCCAGCCACGGCATGGGTGCCGCCGCTGCGCTTGCGCTCTCCGGCATCGACATGGCGGTGTGGGACATTCGCGGCAAGGCGGCGGGCTGGCCGGTGTACAAGCTGCTGGGCGGCGCGGCCAGGCCGATTCCGGCCTACGCCGGCGGGATCTCGCTGGGCTACCAGCCTCCCGCCGAGCTGGTCGCCGAGGCGCGCAAGTTCCTTGAGCAGGGCTATAAGGCACTCAAGCTCAGAGTGGGCGACAGTCCGGCGCGCGATCTGGAGCGGGTATTCGCCGTGCGCGAGGCGTTCGGTGCGGAGATCGATATCCTGGTCGACGCCAACACCGGCTACAAGCTCGAGGATGTGCGCCGCGTGATGCCCGGCTATGAAGAGGCCGGCGTGGGCTGGCTGGAGGAGCCGTTCCCCGCGCACGACTATCGCAGCTATGGCATGGCAGCAACCTACGGCAACGTGCCGCTGGCCGCCGGCGAGAACCACTACACGCGTTTCGAGTTCAATCGCGTTCTGGAGGACGGTTACATCACCGTGCTGCAGCCAGACATGTCCAAGTGCGGCGGGATCACCGAAGGCCTGCGTATCGCGGCCATGGCCTCGGCCTACAAGCTCAAGATCCACCCGCATACCTCGAGCTCCGGCTTGAACATGGCAGCGAGCATTCACTTTCTATGTGCGCTAGACAACGCGGGGTACTGCGAAGGTGACACCTCGAAAGGCAGTCGCTTCCGCGACCAGCTGACCAGTACCCCGTACAGCGTGGACAAGGATGGTTGCGTGAGTCCCCCGGAAGGGCCGGGCCTGGGCGTGGAGGTGGATGAGGGGTTTTTCCTGAAGCATCCGGTCATCGAAGGGCCGGCATACGTTTGATCGACCACTGGAGGAGGGCAGCATGAGCAATGCAAAAAGAAAACTGATCGTCGGTGCCGTCGCGGCACTGTTTACGGCCGTCGCCGCGCCCGCCTGGGCGCAGGCGGGGTTTCCGTCCAAACCCATCACCTTCATCGTGCCGTTCGCGCCGGGCGGCGCCACGGATCTGATGACGCGCCTGATCGCGCAGAAAATGGCGGCTTCGCTGGGCCAGTCGGTGGTGGTGGAGAACCGTCCCGGGGCCAATGCCATCGTCGGCACCAACGCCGTGGCCAAGGCCGCACCGGACGGGCATACCCTGGTGATGTGCGCCTTTGGCCATGCCACCAACCCTTACCTGGTTGCCAAGCTGCCCTATGACACGCTGAAGGACATCGCCCCGGTGTCGCTGGCCGTGACCGGTCCGCACATGCTTGCGGTGAACCCGGGCGTGCCGGCAGCCAACCTGAAGGAGCTGATTGCCTACGGCAAGGCGAACCCCGGGAAACTCAACTTCGCCTCGGGTGGCATAGGCAGTTCGCAGCACTTCTCCGGCGAGCTGTTCAAGTCCATGGCCGGCATCGACATGACCCACATTGCCTACAAGGGTACGGCGCCGGCCTTTGCCGATCTGATTTCCGGCAACGTCTCGTTGATTTTCGACAACCTGGTGCTGCCTCTGCAGAACGTCAAGTCGGGGAAGCTGAAGGCGTTGGCGGTGACCGGCAAGCAGCGCTCGCCGCTGGCTCCGGATGTGCCGACGGTGAGCGAGACGATCCCGGGATTCGAATCCGGGATCTGGCACGGGGTGCTGACCACCGGGGGAACGCCCAAGGCCGTGGTTGATCGTCTGGCGGCAGAGGTGAACAAGGCGCTGGCTGCACCAGATCTGCGTGAGAACTTCCAGAAGCAGGGGTTGGACCCCGTCGGCACCACCCCCGAGCAGTTCGACCAGTTCATCCGCGCCGAGATGGCGAAGTGGTCGAAGATCATCAAGGACGTGGGTATCAAGGCCGAGTAACTCCGGTCGGGCCGAACGGGAAGGGCGCCTGCGGGCGCCCTTTTTTATTCTTTGCGAACCCCGGGTGTTCCACGTGGAACATCAAGCGAGGCCCCTAAGCTCTCGTTATTGCGCGTAGTTCCACGTGAAACATTGGCGTATCATTGCGCCTCTTTTCAGCGGCGCCATCATGCGTTTTTCCAAGGAATTCGATGTCATCGTGATCGGTGGCGGCCACGCGGGCAGCGAAGCGGCCCTGGCCGCCGCACGCGCCGGCTGCGCCACGCTGTTGCTCACGCACAGCATCGAAACCCTGGGGCAGATGTCCTGCAATCCTTCCATCGGGGGGATAGGCAAGGGCCACCTGGTCAAGGAGGTCGATGCCTTGGGCGGCGCGATGGCTCTGGCCACCGACGAGTCGGGGATTCAGTTCCGCACCCTGAACTCGTCCAAGGGGTCGGCGGTACGTGCCACCCGTGCCCAGGCTGATCGCGTGCTGTATCGACAGGCCATGCGTCGGCGTATCGAGAACCAGCCCAACCTGACCCTGTTCCAGTCCGCGGTGGACGATATCGTGCTGGAAGGCTCTCGCGCAGTCGGCGTGGTGACGCAGCTGGGTACGGAGTTTCGTGCCCGCGCCATCGTGCTGACGGCCGGCACTTTCCTGGCCGGGAAGATCCATGTCGGCCTGGAAAACACCACCGGCGGGCGAGCGGGGGATCCGGCCTCGGTCAATCTCGCCGCACGCCTTCGCGAGTTGCAGTTGCCCGTGGGACGCCTGAAGACCGGTACGCCGCCGCGCATCGATGGACGTACGATCGATTTTTCAGTCATGGAAGTGCAGCCGGGCGATACGCCGGAGCCGGTGTTTTCCTACCTGGGCCGGCGCGACATGCATCCGACCCAGTTGCCGTGCTGGATCACGCACACCAATGAGCGCACGCACGAGATCATCCGTGCGGGGCTGGACCGCTCCCCGATGTTCACGGGCGTAATTCAGGGCGTAGGGCCGCGGTATTGCCCTTCCATCGAGGACAAGATCCATCGCTTTGCCGGCAAGAACAGCCACCAGATCTTCCTCGAACCTGAAGGCCTGACGACGCACGAGATCTATCCGAACGGCATATCCACCAGTCTGCCTTTCGACGTGCAGCTGGCAGCCGTGCACAGCATCCGCGGACTGGAGAATGCGCACATCCTGCGCCCCGGGTACGCCATCGAGTACGATTATTTCGATCCGCGCAATCTGAAGTCGTCGCTGGAGACCAAGTCGATCGCCGGCCTGTTCTTTGCCGGACAGATCAACGGCACCACGGGCTATGAAGAGGCGGGGGCGCAGGGTCTGCTGGCCGGATTGAACGCTGCACTACTGGCACGAGAGAAGGACCCATGGTGCCCGCGGCGCGACGAGGCCTATCTGGGCGTGCTGGTCGACGACCTGATCACGCGCGGTGTGACCGAGCCCTACCGAATGTTCACCAGCCGTGCCGAGTACCGGTTGATGCTGCGCGAGGACAACGCCGATCTGCGCCTGACGGAGACCGGCCGGAGACTGGGTCTGGTGGACGACCAGCGCTGGGACCTTTTCAACCGCAAGCGCGACGCCATATCCGCCGAGCAGCAGCGACTGGCCTCCATCTGGGTGACACCGCGCACACTCGATGCGGTGGATGCGGAACGTGTGCTCGGCAAGGCCATAGAGCGCGAATACACCTTGGCCGAGCTGCTGCGTCGACCTGACGTGTCCTACGCCGCGCTGATGAGCCTGCCCGGGGCCGGTCCTGCGGTGGAGGATTCGGTGGTGGCCGATCAGGTGGAGATCCAGGCCAAGTACTCCGGTTATATCGACCGCCAGAAAGACGAAGTGACGCGCCGGGTAGCCCAGGAATCGCTGCAACTGCCCGCCGACCTCGACTATTGCGAAGTACGCGGCCTGTCGACTGAGGTGCAGCAGAGGTTGAACCGACACAAGCCGCAGACTCTGGGTCAGGCCGCACGCATGCAGGGTGTGACGCCCGCGGCTATCGCCCTGTTGCTGGTGCATCTGAAGCGCGGCTTCCCGCCGGCGCGCAAGACCGCGTGACCGCGACCGCGGCCACGAGTGCCGCATTGATGCGCGGACTGGAAAGTCTGGGTCTGGCGTTGCCTGCGGATGCGGTGGCCCGTCTGCTCGCCTATGTCGAACTGCTGGCGAAGTGGAATCGCACCTACAACCTGACCGCGATACGCGAACCCGAGCGTATGGTCAGCCATCATCTGCTCGACTCCCTAGCCGTGTTGCCGCACCTCCCGGAAGGCGCTCTGCCGGACATAGGATCCGGCGGCGGCCTGCCGGGCATTCCCATCGCCATCGCCCAGCCCCAACGGCGTGTGGCGGTGAACGACAGCAACAGCAAGAAGGGCGCATTCCTGCGCCAGGCCGCCATCGAACTCAGCTTACCCAACCTGGAAGTCCGGGTGGGTCGCGCCGAGGACTGGCACCCGGAGCAGCGCTTCGAAGCGGCGATCTCCCGCGCCTTCGCCGAAATCGCTGCTTTCGTTGCCGCGTGCCGGCATCTGGTTCGTCCCGGCGGGCCGTTCATCGCCATGAAGGGCGTTTATCCGCAAGCCGAACTGGCACAGCTGCCGGGCGGCCTGTGCTGCGGCACGCCCATCCGATTGCAAGTGCCTGCCGTCGAGGGCGAGCGCCATATCGTGATCTGCCGTTTTCAGGAACCGGGAGCCTAGCCATGCCGCGCCTGTTTGCGGTCGTCAATCAGAAGGGTGGAGTCGGCAAGACCACCACCAGCGTCAATCTGGCAGCAGCCCTGGCCGAAGCGGGGAGGCGTGTGCTGCTGGTCGATCTGGATCCACAGGGCAACGCCACCATGGGTAGCGGCGTGGACAAGCGCAGCGTTTCGCGCACCGTTTACCACGTACTGCTTGGCCTGGGCGAGGTTTCGACCATACGGGTTGCGGCGGGCAAGGGTGGCTACGATGTCCTGCCGGCCAACCGCGAACTGGCGGGGGCCGAGATCGAACTGGTGGATCTGCCCAACCGCGAAGGCCGGCTCAAGGCCGCGCTGGCGACCGTGGCGGGCGAGTATGAGTTCGTACTCATTGATTGTCCGCCCTCCCTGTCCCTGCTGACCATCAATGGCTTGGTGGCCGCCGAAGCGGTATTGATCCCCATGCAGTGCGAGTACTACGCCCTTGAAGGTCTGTCAGATCTGGTGGGGACTGTTAAGAGAGTACGTGCTCACTTGAATCCCGCGCTTGAAATCGGTGGGCTGGTGCGCACGATGTACGACCCGCGCAATACCCTTTCGCAGCAGGTATCGGCGCAACTTGAGCAGCACTTCGGCGACAAGGTGTTCAAAACCCTCGTGCCGCGCAACGTCCGTCTGGCCGAGGCACCGAGTTATGGTGTGCCCGCGGTGGTCTGGGACAAGGCTTCCAAGGGCGCACAAGCCTATCTGGCGCTGGCCGAAGAACTGCTGGCGCGCCTGCCGGACGAGTTGCCACTGGCATCCACAACCAAGCTCACGGAACCCTCATGATCAAACCCAAAGGCCTGGGGCGAGGCCTCGACGCGCTGCTCGGCGGAGACGAAGCCCCCAAGGACGCGCTGGCGACGCTGCCGGTGTCTCGCATCCGGCCCGGCAAATACCAGCCCCGTACGCGCATGGATCAAGAAGCCCTGTCCGAACTCGCAGCATCGATCAGGACCCAGGGCTTGATGCAGCCGGTGCTGGTGCGCCCGGTCGACAAGGACCGGTATGAACTGATCGCCGGTGAACGGCGCTGGCGTGCAGCCCAGATGGCGGGACTGAGCGAAATACCCGCCCTGGTGCGCGAAGTGCCGGACGAGGCGACAGCTGCCATGGCACTGATCGAGAACATCCAGCGCGAAGACCTCAATCCCATGGAGGAGGCCGCCGGACTGCAAAGGCTGGTTGACGAGTTCAAACTCACCCACCAACAGGCGGCCGATGCCGTGGGCCGCTCGCGCAGCGCCGCGAGCAATCTGCTGCGGCTGTTGAATCTTGCCAAACCCGTTCAGGCCATGCTGATGGAGGGCGTGCTGGAGATGGGACATGGGCGCGCGCTGCTGGCTCTGGACGGCGCCCGCCAGATAGAGGCTGCCAACCGCGTCGCCGCGCGCGCCATGTCGGTGCGTGAAACCGAAGCCCTGGTGCAGCTTTGGCTGCGCACTCCCGCCGGTACCAAGACGCGACGCAAGGCCGATCGCGATCTGGAACGGCTACAGGAAGAAGCTTCGGAGAAAGCCGGTACGACGGTGGAGATCAAGCCCGGTCGCAAGGGCCGTGGCAAGCTGGTCGTGCATTACGCGAGCTATGAACATCTGGACGAATTGCTCGCGCGCTTACGAAGCTGACTTTTGACTTTCATCGGCGTTTACGCCTAAAATCCGCGGCTTTTTGGCGTTGCCCATGGGTCTCCAGCTCGGACGACTCCTCGGTCTGCAGGCAGTGATCGCGTTGATTTGCGCGCTGATCGCGTGGTTTGCGGATGGCACAGCTTCTGCGCAGTCGGCGGCGCTGGGCGCGATGGCGGGAAGCGTAGGGGCCGTGGCATTTGTCGCGGTTCACGGCGCGCTGGCAGCACGCGGCGCGAGGGAACAGGTGCGCAGCGCATTCGGTGCGTACGTGGTGGCGGAACTGGCGCGCATAAGCTCCACGATCATCCTGCTGGCGGTAAGCCTGCCGGGGGTCGATGCGGAACACGCGGGCGCTTACATCGCCACCTTCGTCGCGACACTGATGGCGTATACGCTGCTGTTGCTCTTTTGAGATTGCACTTTCTAGGAATAGCGGGCCAAGCCCGGCGCATTCATGGCTAGCGGAACCGAACTCACCCCCGGCGAGTACATCACACACCACCTCACCAACCTGAAGATCACGGTCGGTGACGGCGGTTTCTGGACCCTGAACCTCGACTCGATCATCATGGGCTGGTTGCTGGGCATCGTCGGCATCGGCACCTTCTATCTGGTGGCCAAGCGCGCGACGACCGGAGTGCCTGGACGCCTGCAGGGCTTCATCGAGCTGATCGTCGAGTTCGTCGACGGCACGGTCAAGGATATCTTTCCCGGCGACCGAAAGTTCCTCGCCCCTCTCGCGCTGACCATCTTCGTCTGGGTGTTCATGATGAACCTGGTCGACCTGATCCCGGTCGATTTCGTCGCCAAGGGCACCGAATCGGTCGGGCTGCACAACTGGAAGGCGGTGCCAACCACCGACCTGAACACCACTTTCGCGCTCTCGCTGATGGTGTTCTTCCTGACCATTTTCTTCAGTTTCAAGGCCAAGGGCGCCGGCGGGTTCGTACACGAGCTGTTTACCGCCCCGTTCGGCAGCAATCCGCTGTTCTGGATCCAGAACTTTGTGCTGAACGTGATCGAATATCTCTCGAAGCCCGTGTCGCTGGCGATGCGGCTGTTCGGCAACATGTATGCGGGCGAACTGATTTTCATCCTGCTCGCCCTGCTCGGTACCAGCTGGATGTGGCTCCTGCCTTCGGCAGTGCTTTCGGCTGCGTGGGCGATCTTCCACATTCTGATCATCCTGCTGCAGGCCTTCATTTTCATGGTGCTCACCGTCGTGTACATCGCGATGGCGCACGAACACCACTAAGCTCTCTCCTCCCCCTCAGATTCATCTACGAAAGGAAAAACGGCAATGGAAAAATTGATGATGCTCGCCAGCGTTCAAGGCTCCACGGCGATTGCCATCGGTCTGATCATCGGTCTGGGCGCCATCGGCGCCTGTATCGGCATCGGCATCATGGGCTCCAAGTTCCTCGAAGCCGCCGGCCGTCAGCCCGAGCTGATTCCGCAGCTGCAGAAGTTCATGTTCATCCTCGCCGGCCTGATCGACGCGGCGTTCCTGATCGGCGTCGGCCTGGCCATGTACTTTGCCGGCGGTCCGCTGCTCAACGCGCTGCTCGCCGTCGCGAAGTAAGCGCCACCGTCGCACGGGGGCACTCATGAACATCAACGCGACGCTGATCGCCCAGGCGATCTCGTTCGCGATCCTCATCGGGTTCACGGTCAAGTTCGTCTGGCCGCTGCTCATCGATGCGATCGACGAACGCAACAAGCGCATCGCCGACGGCCTCGCTGCCGCCGACCAGGGCCGCCGTTCGCTGACCGAGGCCCAGGAACGCGGGGAACTCGAGGTCCGCCAGGCGCGTGAACGCGCTGCCGAAATCGTTGCTCAGGCGGAGAAACGCGCGTCTCAGGCGATCGAGGAATCCAAGGCAGCCGCCAAGGCGGAGGGCGAGCGTCTGCTTGCCGCCGCTAAGGCCGACGTCGCCCAGGAAGTGGCGCGCGCGCGCGACAGCCTGCGCGAGCAGGTTGCCTCGCTGGCGGTTGCCGGCGCGGCAAAGATCCTGCAGCGTGAGGTCGACGCCAAGGCGCATGCCGAACTGCTCGACGGCATCAAGAAGCAATTCTAGAAACCATGATCGAACCGAGCACCATTGCCCGACCCTACGCCGAAGCCGTCTTCGGCCTGGCCGACGGCGCCGGCAAGCTGACCGAATGGTCCGGCATGCTCGCGGCGCTCGCCCAGGTCGCGGCCGACGAACGCGTGCGCGTGCAGATCGGCAACCCGAGCTTTTCCAGCGCGCAAACCGCCGGTCTGTTCGTTTCCATCCTGACCGGCAAGTTGTCCGGGGAGGCCGAGAACTTCGTGCGCGTGCTGGCTGACAACCACCGGGTTGAACTGCTGCCGGAAATTCGCACCCAGTTCGAGGCGCTCAAGAACGAGCGCGAAGGCGTGGTCGAAGCCGAAGTGACCAGCGCGTTCGAACTGGATCAGGCGCAACTCGCCGGGCTGGTGGCCAAGCTCGAGCAACACACCGGTCGCAAGGTGAAAACCAGTGTCAGCGTGGACAAGGCGCTGATCGGCGGCGTGAAGATCGTCATGGGCGACAAGGTCATCGACGGCTCGGTGCGCGCGCAGCTCGCGACGCTCGAGCACGCTCTCAAAGCATAAGCAAGCATCCAGGAGCAGTCATGCAACTCAATCCCTCCGAGATTTCGGAACTCATCAAGAACCGGATCCAGAACCTGGACGCCGGCGCGCAGATGCGCACCCAGGGCACGGTGGTGTCGGTGACCGACGGCATCTGCCGCGTGCACGGCCTGTCCGATGTCATGCAGGGCGAAATGCTCGAGTTTCCGAACAAAACGTTCGGACTCGCGCTCAACCTCGAGCGCGATTCGGTCGGCGCGGTGATCCTGGGCGAATACGAGCACATTTCCGAGGGCGACCCGGTCAAGTGCACCGGCCAGATCCTCTCAGTGCCGGTCGGCCCCGAGCTGATCGGCCGAGTGGTCAACTCGCTGGGCCAGCCAATAGACGGCAAGGGTCCGATCAATGCCAAGCTGACCGACGTGATAGAGAAGGTCGCGCCGGGCGTCATCGCGCGAAAATCCGTTTCCCAGCCGGTGCAGACGGGCCTAAAGTCGATTGACGCCATGGTGCCGGTCGGTCGCGGACAGCGCGAACTGATCATCGGTGACCGCCAGACCGGCAAGACGGCGGTGGCCATCGACACCATCATCAACCAGAAGGGCAAAGACCTCTTCTGCATCTACGTCGCGATCGGGCAGAAGGCGTCGACCATCGCCAACGTGGTGCGCAAGCTCGAAGAGCACGGCGCGATGGCCTATACAATCGTCGTCGCCGCCACCGCTTCCGAGTCGGCGGCGATGCAGTACATCGCACCCTATTCCGGCTGCACCATGGGCGAGTACTTCCGCGACCGCGGACAGGACGCGCTGATCGTCTATGACGACCTGACCAAGCAGGCCTGGGCCTACCGCCAGGTTTCGCTGCTGCTGCGCCGCCCGCCGGGCCGCGAAGCTTATCCCGGCGACGTTTTCTACCTGCACTCGCGCCTGCTCGAGCGTGCTGCGCGCGTGAACGAAGAGTATGTCGAGAAGTTCACCAATGGCGCGGTCAAGGGCAAGACCGGTTCGCTGACCGCCCTGCCGGTCATCGAAACCCAGGCCGGTGACGTGTCGGCCTTCGTGCCGACCAACGTGATTTCGATCACCGACGGCCAGATCTTCCTGGAAACCGACCTGTTCAACGCAGGCATCCGTCCCGCCATCAACGCCGGCATTTCGGTATCGCGCGTCGGCGGCGCGGCGCAGACCAAGGTCATGAAGCGCAAGGATGTGGGCGCCGGCGTGCGTCTGTCGCTCGCCCAGTACCGGGAACTCGCGGCTTTCGCGCAGTTCGCTTCCGACCTCGATGAAGCCACTCGCAAGCAGCTCGAGCGCGGCCGAATGGTTACCGAGCTCATGAAGCAGGCACAGTACCAGCCGATGGAAGTCGTGCAGATGGTGCTGACGCTGTTCGCGGTGAACAACGGCTACTTTGACGACATCGACGTCAAGAGGGCGCTCGCGGCAGAAAAGAGCCTACGCGACTATTGCCAGACCAAGTACGCCAGCCTGATCGACGGCATCGAGCAGAAGAAGGACATGAACGCCGACGACGAGAAGGCGCTCAAGGCCGCCATCGAAGACTGGAAGAAGAACGGCAGCTGGTAAGCCGCTTACAGTCACCTTCCTGCCGAACTAGCGGAGCAAAGACATGCCGGGCTCGAAAGAGATCCGAACCAAGATCAAGAGCGTGCAGAACACGCGCAAGATCACCAAGGCCATGGAGATGGTCGCCGCCTCGAAGATGAGGAAGGCGCAGGAACGCATGCGTGCGGCCCGCCCCTACGGTGAGAAGATCCGCAACGTCGCGGCCCATATCTCCCACGCCAATCCCGAGTACCGCCATCCGTTCCTGGTCGAGCGCGATTCGGTGAAGAAGGTCGGCATCATCATCATCACGACCGACAAGGGTCTGTGCGGCGGCCTGAACACCAACGTTCAGCGCATGGCCATGAACCGGATGAAGGAGTGGGAGGCGCAGGGCGAGAAGTTCGAGGTCTGCGCGATCGGCAACAAGGGTTTCGGCTTCATGCAGCGACTGGGGGCCAACGTCGTGTCCCATGTAACCGGCATGGGCGACCGTCCGCAGATGGACAAGTTGATTGGCGCGATCAAGGTCATGCTCGACGGCTATACCGAAGACCGCTTCGACAAACTGGTGGTCTTCTACACCAGATTCATCAACACGATGAAGCAGGAACCGGTCATGGAGCAACTGCTGCCGCTCTCGGGCGACAAGCTCGGTTCGCCGGAAGGCTCCTGGGATTACCTGTACGAGCCGGACGCCAAAGCGGTGCTCGACCAGGTGCTGACGCGCTACGTGGAAGCCATCGTCTTCGGTGCGGTCTCCGAGAACATGGCATCCGAACAGTCTGCGCGCATGGTGGCAATGAAAGCCGCCTCCGACAATGCCGGCAGCGTGATCGATGAACTGACGCTGGTCTACAACAAGGCGCGCCAGGCGGCGATCACCAAGGAACTTTCCGAAATTGTGAGCGGAGCCGCGGCCGTCTAGGTCTGCTCCGCTACGAATCCAGAATCGAACGCATAGAACACTCAGGAAGACACCATGGCACAAGTTCAAGGCACCATCGTCCAGTGCATCGGCGCAGTGACCGACATCGAGTTTCCGCGCGATGCGATGCCCCATATCTACGAGGCTCTGGTCCTCGAGGACGACGCGAGCAACACGCTCGCAGAAAAAGGCCTGACTTTCGAGGTCGAACAGCAGTTGGGTGACGGCGTGGTGCGCACCATCGCGCTGGGCTCTTCCGACGGCTTGCGCCGCGGCATGAAGGTGCGCGGCACCGGCGCCCCGATCTCGGTGCCCGTGGGCACCGCAACTCTGGGCCGCATCATGGATGTGCTGGGTCGCCCGATCGACGACGCGGGTCCGATCATGACCGAGGAGCGCCGCTCCATCCACCAGTCGGCGCCGAAGTTCGACGAACTCTCGCCGTCAGTGGAACTGCTTCCCACAGGCATCAAGGTCATCGACCTGATCTGCCCGTTCGCCAAAGGCGGCAAGATCGGCCTGTTCGGCGGCGCCGGCGTGGGCAAGACCGTGAACATGATGGAACTCATCAACAACATCGCCAAATCGTACGGCGGCTATTCGGTTTTCGCCGGCGTCGGCGAGCGCACCCGCGAGGGCAACGACTTCTACCATGAGATGGAGGAGTCCAAGGTTCTCGACAAGGTGGCGATGGTGTTCGGCCAGATGAACGAGCCCCCGGGCAACCGTCTGCGCGTGGCACTGACCGGCCTGTCGATGGCCGAGAAGTTCCGTGACGAGGGCAAGGACATCCTGCTGTTCATCGACAACATCTACCGCTTCACGCTGGCCGGCACCGAAGTGTCTGCACTGCTGGGCCGCATGCCCTCCGCGGTGGGATACCAGCCCACGCTGGCCGAGGAAATGGGCCGTCTGCAGGAACGCATCACCTCGACCAAGACTGGTTCGATCACCTCGATCCAGGCCGTGTATGTGCCTGCCGACGACCTGACCGATCCCTCGCCCGCCACTACCTTCGGTCACCTCGACGCCACCGTGGTGCTGTCGCGTGACATCGCCTCGCTGGGCATCTACCCGGCGGTCGACCCGCTCGACTCGACTTCGCGCCAGATGGACCCGCAAATCGTCGGTGAAGAGCACTACAACACCACGCGTGCCGTGCAATCGGTGCTGCAGCGTTACAAGGAACTGCGCGACATCATTGCGATTCTGGGTATGGACGAGCTTTCTCCCGATGACAAGCTGGCCGTGTCGCGCGCGCGCAAGATCCAGCGCTTCCTGTCGCAGCCTTTCAACGTGGCCGAGGTATTCACCGGTTCGCCCGGCAAGATCGTGCCGCTGAAGGACACCATCAAGGGCTTCAAGGCCATCGTCGAAGGTGAGTACGATCATCTGCCCGAGCAGGCTTTCTACATGGTCGGTACCATCGAAGAAGCCGTCGAGAACGCCAAGAAGTTCCAGTAGGCGAGCGCACACTTACAATGGCACACACCATGCAAGTCGATGTTGTCAGCGCGGAAGCCTCGATCTTCTCGGGCGAGGCGGAGTTCGTCGTGCTGCCGGGCGAATCGGGAGAACTCGGCATCTATCCGCGTCATACCCCGCTGATCACCCGCATCCGACCCGGCGCGGTACGCATCCAGAAGCCCGGTGGCGAGGAGGAGTTCGTGTTCGTCGCCGGCGGTGTGCTGGAAGTGCAGCCAGGCATGGTTACGGTGCTTGCCGATACCGCGATCCGCGGCCACGACCTGGACGAGGCCAAGGCCAACGATGCCATCAAGCGCGCCGAAGAGGCGCGTGCCAAGGCACAGGACAAGCTTGAAATCGCCACCATCGAGGCGGAATACGCCATGCTGGCAGCCCAGTTGGCGGCGATCCGCAAACTGCGCAACAAGCGCTGAGCGCGGTGCGCAGGCTTGAAACAGGGGCAGCGTAGACTGCCCCTTTTCATTTGCACGGACGGCGCGATGAATGCAGGGCCCCGCAATTTTCAGCAACTGATCGCCGCCTGCGAAGGGCTGACGCCGGCACCCACGGCAGTGGCGCATCCGTGCGATGCCCCCTCGCTCGCCGGTGCGCTGGAAGCGGCGCGCGCCGGCCTGATACAACCGATTCTGGTGGGGCCCGAGGCGAGGATCCGCGCTATGGCCGGCGCCGAAGGGCTCGATCTCGCCGATACGGAGATTGTGTCCACGCCGCACAGCCACGCCTCGGCCGACGAATCCGTGCGCCTGGTGCGCGAAGGGCGCGCCGCACTGCTGATGAAGGGCAGCCTGCATACGGATGAACTGATGGCCGCCGTAGTCCGGCATGGAGACGGTCTGCGCACGGCACGGCGCATCAGCCATTGTTTCATCATGGACGTACCGACGCTCGATCACCTGATCGTGATCAGCGATGCCGCGATCAATATCGCCCCTTCCCTGGGTGAGAAGGTCGACATCGTGCAGAACGCCATTGAACTGGCGCGGGCGATCGGCATGCCCGAAGTGCGCGTGGCCATACTGTCGGCGATGGAGACCGTGAATCCCAAGGTGCCGTCCACCATCGAAGCGGCTGCACTGTGCAAGATGGCCGACCGGGGCCAGATCACCGGCGCCATTCTCGACGGGCCGCTGGCGCTCGACAATGCCATCAACCTGCAGGCCGCACGCATCAAGCACATCGACTCCTCGGTGGCGGGTCGCGCCAACGTGCTGATCGTCCCCGATCTCGAGTCCGGCAACATGCTGGCCAAAAGCCTGTCCTTCATGGCCGATGCCGAGGCAGCCGGTGTAGTGCTGGGGGCACGCGTGCCTGTCGTGCTGACCAGCCGCGCCGATACCGGTTCGGCGCGCATGGTGTCCTGCGCCGCCGCCGTTCTGCTGGCCGAAGCGCGACGCGCGGAAGCAGCGCGCGCCGTACGGTAGCGGGTCTCCACATGGCCGACGCGCTGCTGGTCCTGAACGCAGGGTCGTCGAGCCTGAAGTTCTCGTTGCACGACTACCGCTCGCTCACGCGTCTGGCGAGCGGACAGCTGGAAGGTCTGAACGCCAGGGCGCGCTTCATCGCGCGCGACGCAAGTGGCACCACGCTGGAGGAGAAGCGCTGGGATGGACCGATGGAGCATCCGGACGCCCTGGCTTTCCTGCGTGGCTGGTTACGGTCGCATGACGGGGGACGGCAGCTGGCCGCGGTCGGCCATCGCGTCGTGCATGGCGGCGCCCGGCACGCCACTCCGCGGCGTATGGACGCGGACCTGATGGCTGAACTCGAGGCCCTGGTGCCTCTGGCCCCGTTGCACCAGCCGCACAATCTGGCACCGATACGCGCGCTGGCCGCGATGGACCCGGAACTCCCCCAAGTCGTCTGCTTCGACACGGCCTTCCACCGCACCCAACCACCAGTAGCGCAGGCCTTTGCGCTACCCGCGCGCATCACCAACACCGGTGTGCAACGCTACGGCTTCCATGGCCTGTCCTACGAGTACATCGCGACGGAACTGCCGCGACACGATCCACGTGCGGCCGCCGGCCGCTGCATCGTGCTCCATCTGGGCGCCGGCTCCAGCGCCTGTGCCCTGCTGGCCGGACGCTCGATCGCCACCACCATGGGCTTTACCACCCTCGACGGCCTGCCCATGGGCAGCCGCTGCGGCAACCTGGATCCCGGGGTCATACTGCATCTCCTGCAGCAGGAAGGCATGAGCGCGAGTGAAATCGAGCACCTCCTGTATCACGAGTCCGGTCTGAAAGGTGTCTCCGGCCAGTCGGCCGACATGCGCGAACTGCTGGCCAGCGATACGCCCGGCGCGCGAGCCGCCATCGAGTTGTACGTCTATCGCATCGCGAGAGAGATCGGCTCGCTGGCGGCAGCCTTGGGCGGCCTGGATGCACTGGTGTTCACGGCTGGAATCGGCGAGCGCGCTGCGGTGATCCGCGCCTCCGTATGCAGTGCGTGCGCCTGGCTTGGCGTGGAACTGGACATGCAGGCGAACGACGCGCAAGGGCCGCGGTTGTCGAAACCGGGCTGCCAAGTGGCCGCCTGGGCAATACCTACCGACGAGGAAATGTGCATCGCAAAACACACCCGTGAGGTACTGCAAGCATGAGCATGGAAGCCTGCGACCTGCTGGTCATCGGCGGCGGAATCAATGGCATGGGCATCGCCCGCGACGCGGCTGGACGCGGGCTTTCGGTGGTGCTGGTCGAAAAAGAAGACCTCGCCTCGCAGACCTCGTCCTGGTCCTCGAAGCTGATCCATGGCGGACTGCGCTATCTGGAGCAGTACGAGTTCAGGCTGGTGGCCGAGTCGCTCGCCGAAAGGGAAGTGCTGCTGTCCATCGCCGGACATCTGGTGTGGCCGGCGCGCTTCATCATGCCGCACGTGCCCGAACTGCGCCCGCGCTGGATGATACGCACCGGGCTGTTCCTGTATGACCATCTCGGACGCTTCGCCTTGCGCGGACGAGCGGTATCCTTGCCCGGCTCGCACGGCGTGAGCCTGGCCGAGCCGCCCTATAACGCCGGACTCAATCCGGCGATGCGCCACGGCTTCATCTACTCGGATTGCCGTGTCGACGACGCGCGCCTGGTACTGGCCAATGCCATGGACGCAGCGCAGCGTGGCGCGCACATATTCGTGCGCACGACCTGCGAATCGGCACGCCGTGAGAATGGCGCATGGATTGCGACGCTGGTCGCCGAGGGCGGTGCGCGCACCGAGCTGCGCACCCGTGCCATCGTCAATGCAGCCGGCCCCTGGGTAAAAAGCATGCTGAACCAGGGTCTGGGCCAGCCCTCGCGGGACAACGTGCGTCTGGTCAAGGGCAGCCATATCGTGGTTCCCAGGGTCTATACGGGCGAGCACGCATTCATCCTGCAGAACGACGATCAGCGCGTGGTCTTCATGATTCCCTACGAGGGCGCATACACGCTGATCGGCACCACCGACGTGGCGATCGACGGCGACCCGCACGACCCGCAGGCCAGCGCCGGGGAGATCGAGTACCTGTGTCGCGCAGCCAGCCGCTACCTTGCCAGACCCGTCGTTCCAGCCGACGTGGTCTGGAACTACGCGGGCGTGCGGCCGCTGTACGACGATGGCAGCAATGATCCGTCCTCGATCACGCGCGACTACACGCTTCGCGTCGACGATCTCGAGGGACGTGCCGTGGCACTGTCGGTGTTCGGCGGCAAGCTCACCACCTATCGCAAACTCGCCGAGCACGCGCTGCAGAAGCTGCGGCCCTACTTCCCGGAAATGAAGGCCCCTTGGACGGATCGTGCACCGCTGCCGGGGAGCGATTTCGGCGGGCTTGCGCCGGCCGTGGTGCTGGGGAACCTCCAGGCAGCGTATCCGAATCTGCCCGCATCCCTGCTTGCTGCCCTGTTCCGCCGCCATGGCGCGCTGGCCGCCGAGCTGCTGGCCGGTGCACATACCGTGGCCGATATGGGGGAGGATTTCGGCGGCATGCTGACCGAGCGCGAGCTGGGCTGGATGGTGGCTCGCGAATGGGCGCGGCGAGCCGAAGATGTGCTGTGGAGGCGCAGCAAGGCGGGCCTGCACATGAGCCCCGCGCAGCGTGCGCGCGTCGCCGACTGGTTCGCGCGGCGAGCAACGGCATGAAGCCGCTTGCGCAGCTGGCCCGGGACAAGATCCACGGACTCTTCTTCGACATCGACGACACGCTGACCAGCGAGGGTCGCCTGACCGCAGGCGCCTATGCGGCGCTCGAGCGCTGGCATGCGGCCGGGCGGCTCGCGGTGCCGATCACCGGCCGGCCGGCCGGCTGGTGCGATCACATCGCACGCATGTGGCCGGTGGATGCCGTGGTCGGCGAGAATGGCGCCTTCTGGTTTCGCTACGATCGAGACAAGCGCATTCTCGAGAAGCGATTCCTCGTAAATGAATCCGAGCGCATCGCCAATCGCGCACGCCTGGCCGCCGTGCGCGAGCGCATCCTCACAGCGGTGCCGGGTTGCGCGCTGGCCTCCGACCAGCTCTATCGCGAGGCCGATCTGGCCATTGATTTCTGCGAGGACGTGCCGCCCCTGCCGCTGGCCGAGGCGGAACGCATCGCGACCCTGATGCGCGCCGAAGGCATGAACGCCAAGATCAGCTCCATCCATGTGAATGGCTGGTTCGGCGACTACGACAAACTGGGCATGACGCGCATGCTTGCGCGCGAGCGCCTTGGGGCTGGATCTGGACTCGCAGAAGGCCAACTACGCCTTTGCCGGGGATTCGCCCAACGATGCGCCCATGTTCGCCTACTTCCCCAACTCGGTGGGAGTGGCCAATGTGCGTCGCTACGGCGCGCTGCTGGCTGCCGAACCGGCCTATGTGACGCGCGGCGAATCGGGACACGGCTTTGCCGAACTGGTGGACTATCTCCTGGATGGCCGCCTTGACTGAACTCTGGTGGGCCTACCTGGCGATCGGTGCTGGGGTGGGCTTCCTCGCCGGCATGTTGGGCATAGGCGGGGGCATGGTGCAGGTGGCGCTGATGGTGTTCGTGTGCTCGGCCAAAGGCTACCCCACCGAACACGTGGTGCACATGGCCATCGCAACGGCCATGGCCACCATCCCGTTCACGGCGGCGGCCAGCGTGGGTGCGCATCACGGGCGCGGCAACGTGGACTGGGGTATCGTGCGCGGCATGCTGCCCGGCCTGCTGGCGGGCGCCGCCCTGGGCGCCCTGAGTACCGGGCTCATCCCCGCGCGCCCGCTGGCCGTGTTCTTCACGGCCTTCATATTCCTCGCCGGCACCAACATGTTCTTTGATCTGAAGCCGGGATCACAGCGCGAGTTGCCCGGACGGGTGGGGCTGCTGGGCTTCGGCGCGTTCACAGGCGTGATATCGAGCTATCTGGCGGCGGGCGCGGCCTTCATGACCATCCCTTTCATGAGCTGGTGCAGCGTGCCGCTCAAACGCGCCATCGGCACTGCTGCGGCGCTGGGGTTCCCGCTTGGGGTGGCCGGTACGCTGGGCTACATCTGGGGCGGTTGGGGCCGGCCGGGCCTGCCCGAGGCTACGCTGGGCTACGTCTACCTTCCGGCCCTGGCGATGATCGCGGTCTCCAGCATGCCGTTGGCGCCGCTGGGCGCGCGGGCTTCCGCGGCGCTGCCTGTACGTCACTTGCGGCGCGTGTTCGGCGTCATCCTGTACGCCCTGGTGGCCCGCATGCTGGTCTCGCTCTGGTGACGCGCATGGCGCGCGGCATGCGGGATAATCCGGGCTTCCCAACGAGTTGAAGGTGCATTGACCATGGCTGGTCCGCTGTCGCATATCCGCGTTCTCGATCTTTCCCGTGTTCTGGCCGGGCCCTGGGCAGGCCAGAACCTCGCCGACCTCGGCGCCGAAGTCGTCAAGGTCGAGCGTCCCAAGGTCGGCGACGATTCGCGCGCCTTCGGCCCGCCGTGGATCAAGGACGCCAGCGGCGCCGACACCCGCGACTCGGCCTATTTCACTTCGGCCAATCGCGGCAAGAAATCGCTTACGCTGAACCTCTCCAAACCCGAGGGCCAGGCCATCGTGCGTGAACTGGCCGCGGTCAGTGATGTGCTGATCGAAAACTACAAGTTCGGCGACCTGGCGCGCTACGGCCTGGGCTACGAGGACCTGAAGAAGATCAACCCAAGGCTCATCTACTGCTCGGTGACCGGCTTCGGCCAGACGGGCCCGTACCGCGAGCACCCGGGCTACGACTTCATGGTTCAGGGCATGGGCGGCATGATGAGTGTCACGGGTGAGCCGGACGGAGCCCCGGGCGGCGGTCCGCAGCGCGCAGGCGTGCCGGTGGCCGACATCATCACCGGCATGTACGCGTCGATCGCCATCTGCGCGGCGATCGCGCATCGCGCCGAGACGGGCATTGGCCAGCATCTGGATCTCGCCCTTCTGGATTCCCAGATCGCCCTGCTTGCCTATCAGAACACCAATTTCTTCGCGACCGGCGCGCCGCCCAAGCGCATCGGCAATCTGCACCCGAACATCGTGCCCTATCAGCCATTCAAGACGGCGGATGGCGACGTGATCCTGGCCTGCGGCAACGACAACTTGTACCGCAAGTTCTGCGAGGCGGCTGGCTGCCAGCAACTGGCAGAGGATCCGCGCTTCGTCAGCAACGGCAAGCGGGTGGAGAATCGCCTCGAACTCACGCGCCTGCTCGGCGAGGTCTTTGCCACGCGTGGCACCAAGGAATGGGTCGCGATCCTCGAGGCCGCGGGCGTGCCCAACGGACCCATCAACAACCTCGCCCAGGTGTACGAGGAACCTCAGGTCAAGGCGCGCGGCATCCGCGTCGAACTTGAGCATCCGGTGGCCGGCAAGTTGCCCACGGTGGCGAGTCCCATGCGCTTTTCAGCAACACCGGTCGAGTACCGCGGCGCTCCTCCGGTGCTCGGCCAGCATACGGAAGAGGTGTTGAAAGTCCTGCTCGGCAAGAGCGAAGCGGATATCGCCAGTCTGCGAGCCGCCGGGATTCTCTGAAATTCGGTGCCGGGGGGGCGGACTCAGTGCTGCAGCAGGAGCAGCGCGTACATCGCCGCCCCGCCGGCGAGCACGCCGGCGAACAGGTTCCGGCGCGAGATCAGGTAGTACACCGCCAAGGCCGCCGCGGCACCCAGCAGCCGCTGCCAAAGGGACGTGACCTCCAGCGCGCCTGAGGGCAGGAACAGGATGCGGCTGATCAGGCCGGCAATCATGGCGAAGGCCACGCAGCCGACCCAGGCGAACAGTTCGCTTTCCGGCCGGATTCTGGAGGACACAGCGACACCCAGCCCGCGCCAGAGGTAAGTGCCCGCCCCGCATGCCAGGGTGAGCAGCAAGTATTCGTTTACCAGTTCGCTCATCGCGCGCCCAGGCGGGCACTCCTGTTTCGCCAGGCACGGTGTACGCCGTATGCAACCGTGCCGCCGATCAGTCCGCCGGCCAGCACGCTTGCGTGGGGCGCGACGAGATGCAGCAGGGGCCCGGCGACGGCGCCACAGAGCAGTGACAGGCGCGCCATGAGCTGGCGGGCTTCGCCGGTCATCAGAAGCAGGAAGTACATCGGGCTCATGAACACCATTGCCAGCTTGGCCAGCTTGGGAAGCAGATCGCCACCAACGAAGCCGGCGGCCGTCGCGAGCGTCGCGGCCAGCATCAGGGTGCCGGCGAAACCCAGGAAATAGGGCAGGCGGCGTTCGGGCGCCATGTCCGGAAATCGGGTCATGGTCCAGGCCCAGCCGCTCATCGACAGAAACTGCGCCGCGGCGTAGTAGTGAAGCGGACGCTCGCGCGCTTCGCGCAGCAGCGGCATGAGCACGACGGTCATCGGCAGGAAGCGGACCGCCGAGAACATCACCGTCAGCAGGACCAGGGCAAATGGAGCGCCCAGCGTGTGCATCTCGACCAGGATCAACTGACCGGGCAGGGCCCACAGCAGCAGGGTCGACAGGACCGTGCCGGGCAGTGACAGGCCATTGCCGGCGGCGAGAGCGCCAAAGCCGAGATAGCCTGTGATCAGCACCAGCGCCGGTACGCCGGCGGCGGCGAGTACGCCGTCCCGCAGGGCGGCGCGCCGCCCCGAACCCTCTGCTGCGGCGTTCAAGAGGGGCGCGGCTTCAGTACGCGGTCGGCCGCCGTCCAATGATCCGGATGCAGCCAGGTGTCCACCGCGTTATCAAGTTCCATGGCCACGCGCTCGACCGCCGGCACGCCGCGTTGCGCGGCCAGCACCTGCGACTTCGCGGCCCGCAGGACTTGCGGCGCCATGGCGAGCATGGGGGCGAGGAATGCCTGCACCGCGTCCTCGAGAGTCTCGCCGGGCTCGCAGACCACATCGACCAAACCCAGTTCGAGGGCGGCGCGCGCGCCGAACACCGTGCCGCTGGCCATTGCGTACAAGGCCTTGTGCGGACCCAGCAGATCGACGAGTGCCGTGCCGCCGCCCCATTGCGAGGAGATGCCGAGCTTGCCGTGCACGTAGCCCAGGCTCGCCTGCGCAGTGGCAATGCGAAAATCGCAGCTCGTCGCCAGTTCCGCGCCGCCACCGATGGCGCGGCCATTCAGCGCCGCGATCACCGGCAGAGGGAATTCGCGCACAGCGGTGAGCGCGGCACGCGCGTCGCGCACCATGACCTCGGCTTCGCCGCGCTCGCGCACGACGGCCAGGTCGCGCAGGTCGCCACCGGCCGCGAAGCTCGCGTCGCCGGTACCGGTCAGCACGGCGGCCTTCAGGCCCGGGTCGGCGGCATGTGCGGCAAATGCGGCACGAATTTCCGCCAGCGTGGAGCGTGACAAGGCGTTGTGCCGCTCCGGACGGGCGATGCGCACCTGCAGCACCGCGTCGCATACCGAGACCTGAAGATCGCTCATGGCTGCATTGTCGCCGCAAACCGCAGCAGAAACAAAAAGAGCCGCGGAATTCCGCGGCTCTCTTGTGAAACCGGACCGGCGAAGACTGTACGGATCAGTGTTTCAGTTATCGACTTTCGCGCCCGCGTCCTTGACCACCTTGGCCCACTTCACGATTTCGGTACGCACCAGTTTTTCCATCTCCGCCGGCGGCATGCCGCCGGCCGTCGCGCCTTGTTCGGCCCAGATCTTCTTGAGGTCCGGATGGTCCATGGCCTTGACGGTTTCCTGATAGAGCTTGTTCTTGATGTCGGCCGGTGTGCCTTTGATGACCCAGATGCCGTACCAGGTGCGCACTTCGTAGCCCGGTACGCCGGCCTCGGCCACCGTCGGGATTTCCGGCAGCGCGGGGTTGCGTTGCGCGCTGGTCACGGCCAGGCCGCGCAGCTTGCCGCCCTTGATCTGCGCCGAGGAGGTTCCCAGGCCGTCGAAGGCCAGGTCCACCTGGCCGGCGAGCAGGTCCAGCATCATGGGGCCGGCGCCGCGGTACGGAATGTGGGTGATGAAGGTACCGGTCATGGTCTTGAACAGTTCGGCCGCCATGTGATGCGTGGTGCCGCTGCCCGCTGAACCGTAATTCAGTTTGCCCGGGTTTTTCTTGGCGTAGTCGATCAGGTCCTTCAAAGTCTTGAAATTGTGTTTGGGGTGTATGGACACCACATTGGGGACGAAGGCCGCCACGGTCACCGGTTCGAAGTCCTTCTCCAGGCTGTACGGCAGCCGGGTGTAGAGGCTTTCGGCAATCGTGTGATGCACGGCACCGAAGAACAGGTATAGCCGTCGGGTGCGCGCTTGGCGACGTTGGCCGCGCCTACCGTGCCGCCGGCGCCGCCCTGGTTCTCGATGATGAACTGCTGGCCGATCTGCTGCGAGAGTTTGGCCGCGATCGGTCGCGCGAAGGTGTCCGTGCCGCCGCCCGCCGGGAACGGATTCAGGAAGGTAACCGGCTTGGTGGGCCAGGTCTGTGCGGTGGCCAGGGTGCTGGCCAGGGCCAGGGCGCTGCCGGCTGCAACGCGCGCGGCGTGAGCGAACGAAATCTTCATTTTTGATGTCTCCTCGGTCGTTGAACAGCGGCTCTGAAGAGGCCGCATGGTTTATTGAGTTGTATCGATGGAAAGTGTATCAGAGTGGCCGGTCGCACCTCGCGCTAGCGGCCCTCGAACTGCGGTCTGGCCTTGGCCAGGAAAGCTCGGTAGCCGATGCGGAAATCCTCGCTGCCGAAGCAGGCGAAGCCCTCGTCGTACTCTTCCTCGGTGAGCGGCCGCGGGTCGGCGATGCGACGTGCGAACTTCTTGTGCCAGCGCGCCACCAGCGGGGCGCCCTCAGCGATGCGCTGCGCAGCGGCCAGCGACTCGGCTTCGACCTGATCGTCCGGCACCACACGCGTGACCAACCCCTTGTCCCTCGCTTCCCGTGCGTCGAACACCCGGCCCTCGAGCAGGATCTCCATTGCGGCGGCATGCCCGGCCAGGCCGATCAGGGCGCGAATCTCGCCATAGGCCATCACCAGGCCCAGGTTCTTGATCGGCACGCCGAAGCGCGATGATTCGCCGCAGATGCGGATGTCGGCCAGGCCGGCGATCTCCAGTCCGCCGCCCACGCAGATGCCGTGGATCATCGCCACCACAGGGTGCCGGCAGTTGGCGATCGCATCGATCGTGCGATGCATGATGCGGCCATAGGCGCGCGCCTGCTCGACATTGGAGCGCTCGTTCTCGAACTCGGAGATATCGTTGCCCGGCGCGAAGGACTTCGTGCCCGCCCCGCGCAGCACGATGCAGCGCACCGCATCGTCCGCCGACAGTTCCTCGAACACCTCGCCGAGGCGCTGCCACATCGGCTTGGTCAGCGCATTCAGCTTGTGCGGCCGGTTCAGCACCACCGTGACGATGGTGTCCTCGCGCCGGACGAGGATGGCGTCTTCCATGGACACCTCAGGCTGCGGCGCGCACGGCGCCCGGTGCCTTGCGATGCGCCTCGGCCAGGCAATCCATGGCGGCCTGCACGCCCGCCGGTTTGATCTTCACCCCGGCAAGCTGCAGGCCCATCTCCACGCCCGCCAGCGTGCCCATCAGGGTCAGGTCGTTGAAATCGCCCAGGTGGCCGATGCGGAACACCTTGCCGGCCAGTTTGCCCAGGCCGGTGCCCAGCGACATGTCGAAATGCTCGAGGATCGTCTTCCTCACCGCGTCGGCGTTGACCCCGGCCGGGGTCATCACCGTGGTCAGTGCGCTCGAGTACTCGGCCGGGTTCAGTGCCAGCACCTCCAGTCCCCAGGCGCGCACCGCCCGGCGTGTGGCTTCGGCGTGCCGGTCATGGCGCGCGAATACGTTCTGCAGGCCCTCCTCGAACAGCATGTCCAGGGCTTCGCGCAGGCCGTAGAGCAGGTTGGTGGCCGGCGTATAGGGGAAATAGCCGGTCTTGCCGCTGGCCAGCATCTCGTCCCAGGCCCAGTAGGAACGCGGCAGCTTCGCCGAACCGGAGGCCGCCAGCGCCTTTTCGCTGATGGCGTTGAACGACAGGCCGGGCGGCAGCATGAGTCCCTTCTGCGAGCCGGCGACGGTCACGTCCACGCCCCACTCGTCGTGCCGGTAGTCGATCGAGGCCAGCGAGGAGATGGTGTCGACCAGCAGCAGCGCCGGGTGCTTCGCCGCGTCGATGGCCTTGCGGACTTCGGCGATGCGCGAGGTCACGCCGGTGGAGGTTTCGTTGTGCACCACGCACACGGCCTTGATGGCCTGGCCTTTGTCCTGTTCCAGGCGCGACTGAATGGCGGCCGGGTCGGCGCCGTGACGCCAGTCCCCGCCCATGAATTCGGCGTCCAGACCCAGGCGCGCGGCCAGCTTCTGCCACAGCGTGGCGAACTGCCCGGTTTCGTACATCAGCACCTTGTCGCCCGGCGAAAGCGTATTCACCAGCGCGGCCTCCCAGGCACCGGTGCCTGATGCCGGGTAGATGACCACGTGGGCCTCGGTCTGGAACACCTTCTTCATGCCGGACAGGCAGGCTTTGCCCAGCGCAGCAAAATCCGGTCCGCGATGGTCCATGGTCGGGAAATCGATGGCGCGCAGCACGCGGTCCGGCACATTGGTCGGTCCGGGAATCTGCAGGAAGTGACGGCCGGCGTGGTAACTCATGAGATCTCCTTTGTATGCAAAACTGCCAACCGCTTGCAACATAGAGGTGCAGCATTGCGTTTGGCGCCATTTTTTTGTATTCTGCATACAAAATCAGGAGAACGCAAGATGCTCGAACGTGTCGAGACCGGAAATGCTGCGGCCGGCGGTGCAGCAAGTTCGACGGGTGCCGCCGCGCCCGTCGTCGGTCCCATTGCCCGTCGTCCGCTGCACGAAGAGGCCGTGGACCGCTTGCGCAGCGCCATCGTGCAGGGCGAACTGGCCCCAGGCATCCGGCTGAACGAGCGCGTACTCTCGGAGCGGCTCGGCATCTCGCGCACCCCGCTGCGCGAAGCGGTCAAGCTGCTGGCCACCGAAGGCCTGGTCGAACTGCTCCCCAACCGTGGCGCCATCGTCGCCCCGGTGGATGCCGAACGCCTGGCGCAGACCCTGGCGGTCATGGGTGCGCTCGAGGCGTTGATCGGTGAACTGGCCTGTGCGCAGGCCAGCGAATCGGACATCGCCGCGATACGCGCCCTGCACTACGAGATGATGGCCGCGCACGCGCGGCGCGACCTCGCCGCGTACTTCGCGCACAACCAGGCCATCCATCTGGCGCTGGTCGAGGCCGGCGGCAACGCCGTGCTGGCGCATACCTACAGGCAACTGAACGCCAATGTGCGCCGCGTTCGATACATGGCCAATCTCTCGCCGGCGCGCTGGGATGCGGCGGTGCGCGAGCACGAGGAGATTCTCGCCGCACTAACGGCGCGAGATGGTGTGCGTCTCAAAGCCCTGCTCTCCGACCATCTGGCGCACAAGACGGCGGCCGTGCTGGCGGCGCTGCAGGACGGCGCGGCAAGGGAGGCGGCGTGAACGCTCCGGAAAAAGTGGCGGACGCCGTGCAATCCGATGCAGTTCTTGCACCCGTGCGCCTGTATCGAGCGGCGCCGGGCGATTCGGCGCTGGCCGCCCGCCTCAGGAAGGAGGTCGAGGGCGAGGTGCTGTTCGACGCCGCCAGCCGTGGACGCTACAGCACCGACGCGTCGATCTACCAGATCGAACCCGTGGGTGTGGTGGTGCCGCGCACCGCGGAGGCGGCACGGATCGCGGTGCAGATCGCCGCCGAATCCGGTGTGCCCGTGCTGCCGCGCGGCGCGGGCTCCTCGCAGTGCGGGCAGACGGTGGGCGCCGCGCTGGTGATCGACAACTCCAAGTATCTGAACCGGGCCATCGAGATCGATGCCGAGGCGCGCACTGCGCTCGTGCAGCCCGGCCTGGTGCTCGACCACCTGAACGCGCGGCTGAAGCAGCACAAACTCTGGTTTCCCGTCGACGTTTCGACCAGCGCACAGGCCACGCTGGGCGGCATGGCCGGCAACAATTCCTGCGGATCGCGATCGATCGCCTACGGCAACATGGTGCACAACGTGCTCGCCATCGACGCGCTGACCGCGCAGGGCGAACGCTGGCGCTTCGGTCGCATGGATGATCGCTCGGGTCCGCCGGGCTATCTCGCGCTGCTCGACAAGCTCGCCGCGCTGTACGCGCGCGAGAAGGACGAGATCGAAGCACGGTTCCCCAAGGTGCAGCGCCGCGTCGCCGGCTACAACCTCGACCACCTGGGCCCGCCGCACGCCAACGCCGCCCACCTGCTGGTGGGCTCCGAAGGCACGCTGGCCTACTTCGAGCGCCTGCTGCTCAGGCTCACGCCGCTGCCCGTGCACAAGACGCTGGGCGTGGTGCACTTCCCGACCTTCTATCAGGCCATGGACCTCACCCAGCACATCGTCAAGCTGGGACCGAGCGCGGTCGAACTGGTGGACCGCACCATGATCGGCCTGGCGCGCGACATCGCGGCGTTCAGGAAGACGGTGGACGCGGTGATCAAGGGCGAGCCCGACGCGGTGCTGCTGGTGGAGTTCTCGGGCGACGAACAGGTGCCGCTGGTCGCAAAGGTGAAGCAGCTGGTGGAACTGATGGCCGACCTTGACTGCCGGGCAGCGTGGTCGAGGTTCTCGACGCCAAGCTGCAGAAGGACTTCTGGGAGGTCAGGAAGGCCGGCCTGAACATCATGATGAGCATGAAGGGCGACGGCAAGCCTGTCTCCTTCATCGAGGACTGCGCGGTGCCGCTCGAGCACCTGGCCGAATACACGGATCGCCTCACGCAGGTATTCAGGAAGCACGGCACCGAGGGCACCTGGTACGCGCATGCCTCGGTGGGTACGCTGCACGTGCGACCCATCCTCGACATGCGCCGCGGCGGTGCGCAGAAAATGCGCGCCATCGCCGAGGAAGCCTGCGCCATGGTCAGGGAATACAAGGGGGCCTACTCCGGGGAGCACGGCGACGGCCTGGTGCGATCCGAATGGATCGCGCCGTTCTTCGGCCTGCGGCTGACCGCGGCGCTGGGCGAGATCAAGGACTGGATCGATCCGCGCGGGTTGATGAATCCGGGCAAGATCGTCAACCCGCCGAAGATGGACGATCGCACCTTGTATCGCTTCAAGCCGGGTTACCAGACGCGCGTGCCGGTGGCGGCGCTGGACTGGTCCGAGCACGAGGCCGATGTGTCCGCACGGGGCCAGGGCTATGCCAAGGCTGCGGAGATGTGCAACAACAACGGCCATTGCCGCAAGTTCGACGCCGGCACCATGTGTCCCTCGTTCCGCGCCACGCAGGACGAGCGGCACCTGACGCGCGGACGAGCCAACACCCTGCGCCTGGCGCTCTCGGGACAGCTGGGCGAGCAAGGCCTGGTGTCGGAGGAAGTCAGGGAGGCCATGGAACTGTGCGTCTCCTGCAAGGGCTGCAAGCGCGAGTGTCCGACCGGGGTGGACATGGCGAAGATGAAGATAGAGTTCCTGCACCACTACAAGGAACGCCACGGACAAACGCTGCGCGATCGCCTGGTGGCCTGGCTGCCGCATTACGCGCCATGGGCTTCGCGACTGGCGCCGCTGGTCAATCTGCTCTCGCGCCTGCCGGGACGCGAGCTGCTGGCCGGGCTGTCGGCGCAGCGCAGCCTGCCGCGCTGGAGTCCGGACCCCTTCATCAACCGTGCGCGGGAAGTCTCGGGAGAGCGAGAAGTCGTCCTGCTGGTCGACACCTTCAGCCGCTGGTTCGAGCCGGAGAACGCGCGTGCCGCGTTGCAGGTGCTGTCCGCCGCCGGCTATCGCGTGCACGTGGCCGAGGCGCCCGGCGAACACGTCGGGCGCCGGCCTTTGTGCTGCGGCCGCACTTTCCTCGCCGCCGGGCTGGTCGACGAGGCGCGCCACGAGGCGCGCCGCACGCTGGATGCGCTGCGTCCCTACGTTGAACGCGGCATGCCCGTACTGGGACTGGAACCTTCCTGCCTGTTCACGCTGCGCGACGAGTTCCTGTCGCTGCTGCCCGGAGCGGACGCCCGGGCGCTGGCCGAGCAGGCGATGCTGTTCGAGGAATTCCTGGCGCGCGAACACGATGCCGGTCGCCTGAAGCTTCCACTGAAGCCGCTGGCCAGATCGGCATTGCTGCACGGCCATTGCCACCAGAAGGCTTTCGACGCCATGGGCGCGGTCGAAAGAGTACTGCGGCTGGTGCCTGAACTGAAGGTCACCACCATCGAATCGAGCTGCTGCGGCATGGCCGGCAGCTTCGGCTACGAGGCCGAGCACTACGCGGTGTCGATGCGGATGGCCGAGGCGGCGCTGCTGCCCGCCGTGCGCGCCGCGGCGGCGGAGGTGCTGCTCGTCGCCGACGGCACCAGTTGCCGGCATCAGATCGCCGACGGCGCACAGCGCGAGGCCGTGCACGTGGCGCGTGTGCTGGCCACGGCACTGCCCTGACGCTCCCTGGATGATGTATTTTTGTCGATACATGAACTGCCCGGAAACCCGCGCCAGTAGCGGACTTTCGAAACATAAAGTCTGGAAATTGCAGCGCTGAACGCGACCTTCGACGAGGCCGGACTGGGGCGTGCCGTTCGCGCACTGTGCCGGCAGGAGCCGCGCTTTGCGCTGATCGTGGAACGTCACGGCCCGCCGCCCCTGTGGCCGCGCGAACCAGGCTTCGCCACCCTCGCGCTGCTGATGCTCGAGCAGCAGGTGTCGCTCGCGCAGGCGCGCGCCATGTACGCGAGGATAGAGGCCGCTGGCGGGATGAACGCCGGGAATCTCGCCAGACTGGGCGAGACCGGCCTGCGTGCGCTGGGCGTGACGCGGCAGAAGTCGGCCTACCTGGCCCGCCTCGCGGCGCAGTTGCAGGCGGGCGCGCTTGACCTCGCGGCGCTGCAAGATCAGGACGACGAGCAGGCCATCGCCGCACTCGAGGTCCTGCACGGCGTGGGACCCTGGACCGCGCATTGCTACCTGCTGTTCGCCCTGCGTCGCGCCGACGTGTTCCCGGCCGCCGATCTGGCGCTGATGGAGTCCGTGCGACAGCTCTGGAAGCTGCGCGCGCGTCCCAGCCCGGTACAGCTGGCGCGACGCGCTGCTGCCTGGCATCCGCGACGCGCCGCCGCCGCACGCCTGCTCTGGCACCACTATCTATGCGAGCGCGAGAGGCGCGCCTGACCCGGCGGACCGGGCTCAGCCGGTGACGGTCACCACCACGCTGCGCACATGCGGCGCCGTGCGGTGCTCCCACAGGTAGACGCCCTGCCAGGTGCCCAGCAGCAGCCGGCCGCTTCCCACGGGGATGGACAGGGCGCTGCCGGCCAGCACATTGCGCGCGTGCGCCGCCATGTCGTCCGGCCCTTCGTCGTCGTGCACGTACTGCGGATCGCCGTCCGGTGCCAGGCGCGCAAACAGGGTCTCCAGGTCACGCCGCACGGCCGGGTCGGCGTTCTCGGTGAGCAGCAGCGAGGCGCTGGTGTGCTGCACGAACACGTGGCAGACGCCCGTGGCGACGCCGCTGGCGGCGACCGCCGCTGCGACGCGGTCGGTGATCTCCAGACTGCCGCGCCCCGGGGTGCGGACTTCGAATCGTTCCTGGTGGGCCATGCCGCGAAAATACACGAACCTGGGGTGGCCGCGCGCCTTGCGCTTCGCTAGACTGCCCGAATGGAGGTGGTACGCATGGCGCAGGCATACGAGCAGGTTCCGGGCAACATGGTGTCCGACGAGGTGATCCCGGCGCGCGCCGGCTGGAGTCGCGAACTCAAGAAGGGCGAGGTGCTGCGCCTGGTGGACCTCGAGGGCAAGCAGGCTGTCGATTTCCTCTGCTACAACGCGCGCGACCCCGAAGACCGCTATGCGGCCGCAGATACGATGAAGATCAACGGCAACATCTTCATCCGCAAGGGCACGGTGCTGTACTCGATCAACTGCAACCCCCTGCTCACCGTGGTGGCCGACACCTGCGGCAATCACGACACCATCGGCGGCTGCTGTTCCTCGGGAATCAACCGCGTGCGCTACGGCAAGCCGGACGACCACAACTGCCGGCAGAATTTCCTCGACCAGTTGAAGCGCTACGGCATGGGTCCGCGCGACATGGTCGCCAACCTGAACTTCTTCATGTATGTGCCGGTGGCGGCCGACGGCTCGATGGACATGGGGCCGAGCATCTCCAAGGCCGGCGATTACCTGGACCTGCGCGCAGAGATGGATGTGCTCGCAGTGGTCTCCAACTGTCCGCAGATGAACAACCCGGTGAACGACTTCAACCCCACGCCGGTGCGGGCCCTGGTCTACCGGCCGGCCTGAGCGGTCCATGACCTGGCTGATCCTCGGGCTGGTGCTCTTTCTCGGCGTGCATTCGGTACGCATCGTGGCCGACGGTTGGCGCACGGCGACCTTGGCGCGCGTCGGCGAGGGCGTGTGGAAAGGCCTGTATGCGCTGGCATCGCTGGCCGGCTTTGCGCTGATCGTCTGGGGCTACGACGAGGCGCGCATGGCGCCCGTGGACCTCTGGTTCCCGCCGCTCTGGACGCGCCACCTGGCCGCGCTGCTGACCCTGCCGGCTTTCGTGCTGCTGGTAGCGGCCTATGTGCCCGGCAACCACCTCAAGGCGGTGCTCGGCCATCCGATGCTGGCCGGCACCAAGCTGTGGGCGCTCGCCCACCTGGCCTCCAACGGGCGCCTGGCCGACCTGCTGTTGTTCGGCGGCTTCCTGGTCTGGTCTGCGTTGTGCTTCCGCGCCGCGCGCCGCAGGGATCGCGCCGCCGGGTTGGCCAGGCCCGCCGCCTCGGGCGCGCGTACGGCGCTGGCGATTGCGGCTGGAGTCATCGCCTGGGCGGCCTTCGCCCTGTACCTGCATGGCGCACTGATCGGCGTGCGGCCCTTCGGTTGAGCGCAGGACGCGACGCGCCGTTGCGCGTTCAGTGCACCTTGCCGCAGCAGTTCTTGTATTTCTTCCCGCTGCCGCAGGGGCAGGGATCGTTGCGCCCGGTCTTGGGCGCCTCGCGTTTCATCGTCGTCGGGCGATTGCGCAGCGCATTGCCGTAGCGGTAGGTATCCAGCACCGCCGGCCACAGGTCCTCGCTGCAGTCGGCCAGCAGTGCCTGCCACTCGGATTCGCTGAACTTCGCGCGATCCTTCGCCTCCAGCGCATCGCCCAGCACCTCGATCGGGAACAGCAGTTCCTCGACCTCCTCCGGGTCGCCCAGATCGAACAGCGATTCGGCGGCGAGGTCGAGACAGTCCAGGTAGCCCACGCACCAGTGCTCGAAGCGGTTGGAAATGCCCGGGGACTCGTCGTAGAGCACCAGGGCGGCATCCTCGCGGCCCTCGAGCGCCGGGATCTGCTGCAGGTAATAGCGCTTGAGCAATTCGTACCATTCGGCCGCTTCGGGACGCGCATCGGGCCAGGTCTCGATGCCCAGCGCCCAGGGCAGCCAGGCCTCGGGCGCGATCGCTTCGGGCGCGCTGGCCACGCCGCACAGGAAGCCCTGCAGCATGTCCAGCGGCATCGGCTCCCAGCCCCAGGAATTCTCCCCCTCCAGGAACAGTTCGAGGCGATCCAGCTCCTGGCCCGTGAGTGGGCGGGACGCGGTGTCCTGCGCTTTCGCATTCATGGTGATTTCCGGTGGGCGTGGGCCATCATCGCCAGCCCGGCGATGATCATGGGTGCCGACAGCCACTGACCCATGCTCATGCCCAGCGCCAGCAGGCCGAGGAAGTCATCGGGCTCGCGCGTGAACTCACACAGGAAGCGCCCCAGGCCGTAGCCGGCGAGGAACAATCCGGAGACCGCGCCGACCGGGCGCGGGCGGGAAGAGTAGATCCACAGCAGCGCGAAGAGCAGCAGACCTTCGGCCGCCATCTCGTAGAGTTGCGAGGGATGGCGCGGCAGCGCGCCGGCGCCGCGAAACACCATGGCCCAGGAAACGTCACTGACGCGACCCCACAACTCGCCGTTGATGAAGTTTCCCAGCCGCCCGGCGGCGATGCCCAGCGGCACCAGCGGGGCGATGAAGTCCATCAACGCCAGCCAGGAACGCTGCGACCGGCGCGCATACCACGCCATGGCCAGCAGCACGCCGAGGAAGCCGCCGTGGAAGGACATGCCGCCCTGCCAGAGCGCGAACACTTCGAGCGGATGCGAGAGGAAATGGGCAGGCTTGTAGAACAGCACGTAGCCCACGCGCCCGCCGACGATCACGCCGAGGATGCCGTAGAACAGCAGGTCGTCGAACTCGCGGCGGGTGACCGGCGCCGGTGCTCCGCCGGGAGCGTCGATGCGCCGCGTGCCCAGCCACCAGAACGCGCCAAAGGCGGCCAGGTACATCAGGCCATACCAGCGTATGGCCAACGGACCGATGGCGATGGCGACGGGATCGAAACCCGGATGGATCAGCATGCACCCTTCATGATTCGCGCTGCTCGTAGGCGACAATCTCGTAGTCTGCGCCGCGGCTCTTCAGGTCGGTGAGATTTATCGGCACGATCTGGCCGGCGAGCCAGAGATCGGCATCGCGCTTGGCTGCATACCAGCCATACGGCAGCACCAGATGCTCGCGCTCGGTATCCGGATAGAGGAAGGCCGGTCCGACCGACTGGTATTCGCCGCGCCGCAGGCCGTGGATGCGTATCAGTGCGACGCGTGCGCGCGTGGACAGAAAGCGCACCCCGGCGGAGATGCCGCCTTGCGCGTCGGCATGCTGCTGCAGCCAGCGGAATTCGCCGAGCGTGAAGGCCGGATCCTTTTGCGCGTCGAGAAACGCGACGCTCAGCAGCTGGTTGCGTCGCAGGCGTGCCCCGGCGTCGTGACGCCGCGCGCGCATGCCCGCGGCGCTGTGGTCGATGACCCGCCATTGCTCGGGAGGCAGCTCGCGGTCCTTCTCGATGACGACGTCGGACTTGCCCTGGTTGTGCGCGCCCTTGTGGTAATCCCAGACTTCGAATTCCTGCGGAGGCTGCAGGGCCTCGGGGTGGGTGAACGTGGCGATGCCGGCGAACCCGACCGCCACCGTGGCCGGTTTCTCGATGATCACGCGCTGCGCTTCGCGGATCTCGCCTGCGCCGCACCAGATGCGGCGCAGGCGCGGCAGCAGGCTGGCGAGATCGGCCTTGCCCACCCGCGCCAGCCCGACCTGCTCGGGCGTCTGGCCGGCGCCCAGCTTCTGGATCACCGCGGCGATGGCGGTGTCCACCTTGGTGGTGTTGACTAGGTGCGTGATGCCGCCCGCGTCGACGACGCGAATCCTGCCGGTGCGCTTGATGCCCACGCCATCGGCCGGCTTCGGCGCCTCCGGCTTGGCGGCACCCGCCGCGTCGTCGAGCACGGTGGAGTCCACCAGATCGGCGAACATCGCGCTCAACGCGATGGTCGCCTCGAGATTTCGCTGCGTCATCGCACCGGCCTGAGCGATCGACAAAAGCAGCGCCTGGCTGTATGCGCCGCGCGGCGCCACGGTTTCGCGCGGATCCAGAGGGTCGGCCACCCGCGCGCCCTCCAGCTTCTCCGCGGTGGCGGCCCGCAGGTGTCGCTGCAGCCGCATCCACAGGCTCGCTTCGACAGTCTGCCTGGCTCGGTAGTGTTCGATCATGCGGCTGACCACGCAGGCCATGCAGCGTTGCAGGGCCTGCGCCCGCTGCGCTTCGGCGGCGGGTCCGGCGGCATTCGCCGCGTCGAGTATGCGCCGGTACAAGGCTTCGAGATGGTCCAGCAGACCCATTGCGTTGCCGAAACGACGCGCCTCCTGTTCGCCGAACGGAAGGGCGCGATCGGCGTAGCTGGCGCGGTATTCGAACACCACATAGTCGACCGAGGGTCTCACGACCTCCGCGATCTCCGCGAGTGCGGTCAACGGCGGCTCGGAGGATTCCAGCTGTGCCAGGACCTTCAGCACGGCATTGTGCGATTCGTCGGCGTTGTTCTTGGCGGCTTCCGCGATGATGTCCGCGGCCTGCTTGGCTGTGCTGATCAAGACGTTTCCGGGCAAGTGTGGGGATTACGAACCCGGATCGCCTCCGGGCAGGTGCGCGAGGATGCGACTCGGGCAGGCGGAGTCTACCAATGCGGCCTCCGTGCTGGCGAGTGCCGGCTGCAGTGCGGACACGCGGAGCGAGGCCGGACGTCGCGAACGGCGATCCGGGCGTGCGGTTCAGGCGCCTTCGCCGGGCGGCGGCGACGGAAATGTCACCTGCACCCGCAGGCCGCCCAGCGCGGGGGATCGGTCGACGGCGATGCGTGCGCCGTGCAGCTCCGTGATCCTGCGCACGATGGACCAGCCCAGGCCGGTGCCCGACGGGCCTTCAGGTGCGGCGCGAAAGAAGCGCTCTCCCAGCCGTGCCACGGATGCCGGCTCCAGCCCCGGGCCGCCGTCCTCGACCGTCAGCCGTGGCGCACCGGAGGCGGATTCGAGGCTGACCAGAACCGGCATACCCGCGGCGCTGTAGCGCAGAGCGTTGTCGACGAGGTTGCGCAGAAGCACTTCGATCAGCGTGGATTCGGCGCGCGCCGCGGTCGGCCCCTCCGATCGCAGTTCCAGGTCGTCACCGCGCGAGGGCGCGCCGTCGGCGATGCGCGCCATGCTCGCGCGCACCAGCGCGTCCAGGTCGACGCGGGCCTGCAGACCGCGTCCTCCGTCGGCGGCATCGCGCGTGTCCAGGCGCGCCAGCGTGAGAAGTTGCTCCAGCAGGCGTGCCATGCGGTCGCAGGCGGCCAGCGTCGCGTCCAGCGCCGCGCGCCGTTCGCGCGCGTCGCTGGACGCAATCGCCACCTGGGCCTGCGCGCGCAAGGCGGCGATCGGCGTGCGCAGCTCGTGCGCGGCGTCGGCCGTGAAGCGCTTCTCCTGCGCCAGCGCGAGATCGATGCGCCCCAGCAACGCATTGATCGCAGCAACCAGGGGCCTCACCTCGGCCGGCGCGTCGGCCGAGGGCAGCGGTTCGAGCGCCAGCGCCCCGCGCGCCTCCAGCGCCGTGCGCAGGCGCGTCAAGGGCGCCAGCGAAATGCGCACCGCCAGCAGTACGGCCACGGCCAGCAGCGGCAGGGCCAGCAACATGGGCCACAGCAGGTTGGTGCCCAGGGCACCAAGGATGTCGCGCCGGTCGGACAGGCGCTCGGCGATCTGCACGCTGCGGCCGTCGGGCAGGGTGCCGGTCGAGAATACGCGCCAGGCGCGTCCTTCGACGTTGCGCTGGGCGTAGCCGCGACGCTGCTCGGCGAGGGGTGCCAGGGGAGCGCCTGCAGAGCGTCGCAGCAGCGTTTCGCCCCGCCAAACCTGCCACTGCACGCGCTTGGCCTCTTCGTGCAGGCGAGGCGCCGGTTGAGCGGAAGCGGCGTCCTCGCCGCCCAGCGCGGCGATCATTGCCGCCGTCTGCGCGAGATGGCCGTCGAGCAGCTCTTCGAGCTCGTGGCTCACGCCGTACCACACCGCCGCCAGGGTCGCGAGCCACAGCAGGAGCACTCCGCCGAGGGTGCCGATCAGCAGGCGGGTGCGCAACGAGCGGGCTGTGCCGCCGGCGAGGGGCCGCCCGGATCCGGTCACGGGGCCGAGCCGCCTATCGCATACCCCACGCCGCGGATGGTGCGCAGCAACTCGGGTCGCAGGCGCTTGCGCAGGCGGTGCACATAGACCTCGATCGAATTGCTCTCCAGTTCGCGGCCCCAGGCGCAGAGCTGCTCCTCGATCTGTTCGCGCGTGAGCACGCGCCCGCCAGCCAGCATCAGCACGTGCAGCAGATCGAACTCGCGCGGCGACAGAGCCACCGCCGTGCCGTCCAGCTGCACGCTGCGCGCCGCCGGGTCCAGGCTCAGGCCGGCCGATTCCAGCAGCGCGGTGCTTTGCCCGGCCGAGCGGCGTATCAGCGCGCGCAGGCGCGCCGCCAACTCCACCAGGTCGACGGGCTTGACGACATAGTCGTCGGCGCCGCCGTCCAGGCCTGCGACGCGGTCCTCGACCGCATCGCGCGCGGTCAGCACCAGCACGGGGATGGTGCTGCGCTCGGCACGCAGCCTGCGCAGCACCGTGATGCCGTCCTGGCGCGGCAGGCCCAGATCGAGCACCGCCGCATGGTAGGGCGTGACCGACAATTCGTTCCAGGCGGCGACGCCATCGCGCACCCAGTCCACCGAGAACCCCGCCTGCACGAGGCCGGCGCGTACTGCACGTCCCAGGGGTTCGTCGTCTTCGGCCAACAGTATGCGCATGGTTCCGTCGTGAGCCGGTGGTGTGGGCCTCAGTCGCGGCCGGGGCGTGCGGCCGCGGCGGCGCGCTCTACAGCCGGTGGCGCAGCACCCGCCCCGCCCGGCCGCGCGTCGATCCATTGTATCGCCCAGAAGCCGAGTACCGCGGCGGCGACCAGTGCGGCGAGGATGCGATGTGCGCTGCGGATGCCCTGCGCCTGAAGCGCCGCCTTGCGCCCGCTGAACATCGCGCCCACCAGGTTCTCGCGATGCAGCAGGCTGGAGAGCAGTACCGCGGCGACATGGATGCCGACCAGTACCATCATCGATTCGCCGATGAACTCGTGCAACGACTCGAGCCACTCGCCGCCGATGTCCTCGTACACCAGGTGGCCGCTGAGTGCGGCCACCGCCGTAAGCGCGAGCAGGGCGAGGATGGCCAGCGCGCCGGCGGGGTTGTGCCCCACGTGGTGTTCGGGTCGCGGTCCGACCAGGCTGGCGAAATAGCGCAGCACGGCGGCAGGTCCGCGCACGAACTCGCGAAAGCGCGCATGGCGTGTGCCGAACACGCCCCACAGCAGCCGGAACGCCACCAGGCCGCCCGCCGAGTAGCCCAGCGTGGCGTGCACCAGCCGCCAGCGCTCGCTCTCCGCGGTCAGGAACGCGCCGAGCACGCTGAACGCGAGCAGCCAGTGAACCACGCGCACCGGCGCATCCCAGACCAGCGTGCGTGACGGGGTCGGCGCGGCGCTCATTTCGGGATCCTCACGTTGCGCTCGGAGAAATCCCCGCGCACCGCCCCGGCGTGACAGGCGGTGCAGTTGAAGGGCCCGCCCCCGCTGCGCAGCTTCCAGGTATGCGCCTCCACCTCGCGATGCTTGCGCACGAACCAGGCTGCGCTGGTGATGCGCGCATCCGGTGTGTCGACGGCGCGCTTGTAGGTGCCGGCATTGGCTTGCAGCCAGCGCGACAGCTCGGCCACGGCCTTGTCGTCCAGCGAGGCATCGGTGCCGTAGTGCTTGTCCAGGGAGCCCATGATGCGCTTCCAGCTGGCAGCGGGCAGCAGGCCGGGCGGATAGGCCGTGTGGCAGGCACTGCACTCCTGGGTGTAGGCCGCAGGAGTGTGCGCGGGGACCGCCATGCCGTCGGCGTGCGCGGCACATGCAAAGACCAGCGCGAGGGCGGGGCACAGGGCGGCGGCGAGACGCGCGGACTTCATTTGCGCTGCCCGGTCAGATAGGCCAGCACGTCGGCCTTCTCGGCCGGCGAGCAGGCACGGCCCAGCACGTCGCCGCAGTTGCGCTTGAACCATTTGTCGGCGCGCGCGCGGTCGTTCAGCGCTTCGGGATTGAAGGCCGGTGCCAGCGGCGCGATGCGCTTGCGCGTCATGACGTGCTCGCCGTCGCGTACCGGCGGCGCGCCGTGGCAGGTCGAGCAGGACCATTCCTTGCCGTGCTTCTGCGTGAAGAAGGTTTCGCCGCGCGTGGCCGAAGGCTGGATGGCGGCTTCGGCGGCATACTGCGCCTGAAGGTCTGCGGGGCCGGCGGCGGCGGTTGCCGAAGCGAAGCCTGCGGCGCACAAGGCGAACGTGACGCAGGATAAGAGTTTGCGCATGGGGTGCTCCCTGGAATCGAGGTTCCCATGCTAGAGAGGGCAGATGAATGCAGGCTTAACGCACGTCACGCGCCGGCGCGAATGCGTCTCAGTGTCGCGTTGCGCACGTATCGAGTCCAGGCGCGCGTCCGACCCCGGCGGGGAAGGGATTCTTCACAACCAGGAAGCAGCAGCATTCGCGGGAACGTGATTGGCGGGAATCGTTGACAGCGCGTATCGTCGGCGCCCGATGATGTCTTCACGCCACGCCACGCGCATCTGGCCGGCCTACGCCGCGCTGGTGCTGACCACCGCCCTGTGGGGCAGCAACCCGGCGATCTCGCGCCTGGTCATGGACGCCGTCCCGCCGGTGGCGCTGGCCTGGGGCCGCTGGCTGGTGGTGGTGCTCGCGCTGTCGCCGTTCATGTGGTCGGAGCGCAGGAGATCGGCGCGGCGCTGCGCGAACGCTGGCGGGCGCTGCTCACCCTGGCGCTGCTGGCCGGGGCGCCGCAGAGCGTGATGGTCTACAAGGGCCTGGAGCGCTCCTCGGCCGTGAACCTGGGGCTGTTCAACTCGACCATCCCGGTGCTGATCCTGGTGCTCGGCGCGCTGCTGTACGGCAAGCGCATACGCCTGCGCGAGGCCGCCGGCATCGCGGTGTCGACGGCCGGCGTGCTCGCCATCCTGTTCCAGGGTTCGCTCGAGCGCGCCCTGGCGCTGTCCTTCGTGAGCGGCGACCTGATCATTTTCGCCTCCATGCTCATGTGGTCGGTCTACACGCTGCGCCTGATCGACCGCCCGCGCACGCTTTCACCCTACGCCCTGGTGGCGGTGATGGGCACCCTGGGACTGCTTGCCGCCACACCCATGCTCGCCGCGGAGATGCTGCTGCATGCGCGCGCCCGGCTCACGCCGGGAAACGCGCTGACCGTGATCTACATCGGCCTGGGCCCCACGCTGGGTGGCATGCTGCTGTACAACTTCGCGGTGGAGCGTGTGGGCGCGGTGCGCGCCGGCGTGCTGGTGCACCTGATGCCGGTGTTCGCCAGCCTGTTCGCCGTGCTGCTGCTGGACGAACGCGTGCGCGCCTTCCATGCCGCCGGCTTCGCGCTGGTGGTCGGCGGCGCGCTTCTCGCGCTGCACGGCTCGCGCAAGGACCCCGCACAGGATGCGCGCTTGTTATCATCGCGCCCGACCGAAACCTAGAATTCACCGCATTCAGACAGTCAATCAGGAGGATCCCATGGCGGACCAGAAGAACTGGCGTTCCAAATCCATCACCGGCGGCGTGGCGCGCGCCCCCAACCGCGCAATGCTGCGCGCCGTCGGCTTCAAGGACGGCGATTTCGACAAGCCCATCGTCGGCGTGGCCAACGGCCACTCGACGCTGAACCCGTGCAACGCCGGCATCCAGCCGCTGGTGGACCGCGCGATTGCGGCGCTGGAACGCTCGGGCGCCAAGCCGCAGATGTTCGGCGTACCGACCATCACCGACGGCATCGGCATGGGTACCGAGGCGATGAAGTACTCGCTGGTGTCGCGCGAGGTGATCGCCGACGCGATCGAGACCTCGGTCAACGGCCAGGCCATGGACGGTGCGCTGGTGGTGGGCGGCTGCGACAAGAACATGCCCGGCGGCATGATGGCGATCGCGCGCATGAACGTTCCCGGCGATCTACGTCTACGCGGGCACCATCAAGCCGGGACGCTGGAAGGGCCAGGACCTGACCATCGTGTCCGCCTTCGAAGCGGTCGGTTCCTATGCTGCGGGCAAGATGAAGAAGGCGGATTTCGTCGGCATCGAGAAGAACGCCTGCCCTTCGGTCGGCGCCTGCGGCGGCATGTACACCGCCAATACCATGTCCTCCTCGTTCGAGGCTCTGGGCATGAGCCTGCTGGGATCCTCGCAGATGGCCTCGCCCGACGCGGAGAAGGCCGATTCGGCGGCGGAATCCGCCCGGGTGCTGGTCAACGCCATCCGCAACAACATCCGGCCGCGCAAGATCATCACGCGCAAGTCGATCGAGAATGCCGTCAGCCTGATCATGGCCACCGGCGGCTCGACCAACGCGGTGCTGCATTTCCTCGCCATCGCCGCGGCGGCGGAGGTGAAATGGACCATCGACGACTTCGAGCGCGTGCGCCGCCGCGTGCCGGTGCTGTGCGACCTGAAGCCCTCGGGCCGCTACGTGGCCACCGATTTCCACCGTGCCGGCGGCGTGCCGCAGGTGCTGAAGATCCTGCTGGCCAACGGCCTGCTGCACGGCGACTGCCTGACCATCACCGGCAGGACCATGGCCGAGGAACTGCGCAAGATCCCGGCTCAGCCGCGCAAGGACCAGGACGTGATCCGGCCCTTCAACAAGCCCATCTATGCCGAAGGTCACCTGGCCATCCTGAAGGGCAACCTCGCGCCCGAGGGTTGCGTGGCCAAGATCACCGGCCTGAAGAACCCCTCCATCACGGGCCCGGCGCGCGTCTTCGATTCCGAACCCGCGGCAATGAAGGCCATCATGGCCAAGAAGATCAGGGCCGGCGACGTGGTGGTGATCCGTTACGAAGGACCGAAAGGCGGCCCGGGCATGCAGGAGATGCTGGCGCCGACCTCGGCGCTGGTCGGCCAGGGCCTGGGTGAATCGGTGGGCCTGCTGACCGACGGACGCTTCTCCGGCGGCACCTGGGGCATGGTGGTCGGCCATGTCGCCCCCGAAGCCTTCGTGGGCGGCAATATCGCGCTGGTGAAGGAAGGCGATTCCATCACCATCGATGCGCACAAGCTGCTGATCCGCGTCAACGTTTCGGCCAAGGAGCTGGCGGCGCGTCGCGCCAAGTGGAAGCAGCCCAAGCCGCGCTACACGCGCGGCCTGCTGGCCAAGTACACCAAGCTGGTGTCCACCGCCAGCAAGGGCGCGATCACCGACCACGACGACTGAGCGCGGAGCCGGGCGCCATGCGCCGTGGCGTGCGCGCAGCGCGCACCGTCCTGGCTGTCGCCATCCTGCTGGCGGCTGCCGCGACGGCGTCTGCGCAGCCGGGGCCGGCGCAGGCCGAGGCCGGCGCAGAGACGGGCGAGTTGCTGGAACTGCTCGCCCGCCTGCGCGCGCCGGGCGGCGCCTGCAACGCGGGGAACGCGCAAGCCGCACCATTCGCGCCCAACGCGAGGCTCGATGACGCGGCGGCGAGCATGCAGGGTGGCGCCGAACTCGCCGCTGCATTGCAGGCGGCCGGTTATCGCGCCACACGCAGCCAGGTGATCACCGTCGGCGGCGCGCTGCCGACGGGTCGTCTGTCCGGCCTGCTGGCGCAGAACTTCTGCGCCCAGATCGGCGATGTCGCGCTGCGCGAGGTCGGCCTGTGGCGGTCCGTCAATCGATTGTGGATAGTGCTGGCCGCGCCGTTCGCCCCCGCCGTGAATCTGACGCGCGAGCAGATCGCCGAGCAGATGCTGGCCCTGGTCAATGCCGCACGTGCCCAGGCGCGCGAATGCGGCGGCAAGCCCTATCCGGGTGTCAGACCGTTGCGCTGGAATGAGGTGCTGGAACGGGCCGCTCTGGCGCACAGCCGGGACATGGCCGCACACGACTACTTCAGCCATACCGCTCGCGACGGGTCGACACCGGCGCAACGCGTGGCGCGCGCCGGCTACCGCTATCGCGCGACCGGGGAGAACATCGCCGCGGGCCAGCTCACGCCGGCGGAGGCGGTTGCCGGGTGGATCAGGAGCCCGCCGCATTGCGCCAACCTGATGGGCGCCGCCTATACCGAGATGGGCGTGGCGCACGCGGCGGAAGCGCAGAGCCGCATGGGCGTGTACTGGACCCAGTTGTTCGGCGCGCCCGCGCCGGCGAAGTAGCGGCGCGGACGCCTTGCGTCCGGCCCCTCAGTAGCTGCCGACGTTGTCGAGGAAGGTCTGCGGCGGCTTGCGGTCGACCAGGGCTTCGAGCATCAGCAGTTCGCTGTCGCTGTGGTTGATGACCGGTGCGCGTTCGATGGCCTGCGCGCGGCCATCGCTCCAGATGTAGCGCGGTGCCTCGTGGTACACGCTGGAGAACAGTTCGCGCGCGTCGCCGCGTCCGCCTGCGGCGATGTCCGCCGTGCCGTAGCACAGGCAGAAGTACGAGTAGCCGCGTGTCGGATAGGCCTCCAGGTAGCCGCCGGTGCCGCGGATGCCGATGGTCGCCGCCCCGCTGGCGAGTTCGCGGCGTTGCGCGCTGCGGCCGAACACGCTGAGCAGCTTGCCGGTCACCAGGCGCAGCGAGTCGACGAACAGTTCCTTGCCGGCGATTTCGGCACGACCGTTCTCGCGCAACAGATAGGCGTCGCGGCCGACCACGAACATCGCGTAGGCGTCGCGCCCGGTGGTGACGGTGTCGCCTGGCCGCACCGCGGCGCCGACGCCCGCCGGGCGGCCATTCACGCGCACTTCACCGTCCATGCGGCGCACGCCCTGGGCCGCCGGGATGAGCTGCTGGGCGGAGGCTTCCTGCAGCAATGCGGGCACGCCCAGGCCGGCGGCCAGCATGGCACGCAGCAGGCGCCTGCGCTCGAGGTCTGCGGTTGCCGTGTTCTTGTCCATGTCGCGATATCCAGGTGGGTTCAGGGCGCCAGGGCAATGCCGCGCACGACCTCGCCCGAGCCTATGGTGCCGATGCGCCGCGCCGCGCCGGTGGCGAGGTCGATGGCATAGAAATCCGTGCCGAACGAGGCGTAGGCCCGCCGGCCCTGCGGTGCGATGTCGAAGCCGATACGCTCGCCGCGCAGGACATTCTGCTGCACGCCGAGCGGACCGACGGTGTACAGGCGCCCGCTGTTGGGCGAGGTCGGCGGCTTGGCCGGCGACTGGCCCTCGCGGGTGCCCTGCGTCACCAGCACGGCCTGCGCGGCATCTATCGCATAGTTGGTGGTCCATTTGCTGCCGGCGCGGTTGGTGTAGGCCGCGCCGACCACACGCGGCGTCTTGCCTTCGTTGGGGTCTTCGATGGCGTAGGCGAGCTTCCAGTCGGTCTGCACGCCGGGCGTCTTGGGCTGGGCGTCGACCACCGCGCCGGTGTCCGGATGCAGTCGCAGGTTCGCGCCTTGCGCATCCACCACCCGGATGCGGTCCACCACCGGGTTGAAGTCGAAGCCGAGCTCACCCCGGGCCTGGGCCGCGAAGGTTTCGCCGCCCACCCGGGTGGCGGCGCCGCTGCGCGGGTCCAGCGTGTATAGGCGGCCTGCCGACCCGGCCGCGTACAGCATGCCGGTGGCCGGGCGGAAGTCGATGGCAAGCAGCGTTTCTCCGGCGGGCAGCCCCTGCACGTCTTTGCGTTCCAGCAAGGCGCCCGGGCGGTTCGCGTCAAAGGTGAGTAGCGCATTGCTTTCGGTCAGCGCATGGACGCGCTGCGCGGATGCGGGCGGTTCGCCACTGCCGGCGCAGGCCGACAGCAGTGCGGCTGCCGCAAACGCTGCCGCCGGCCGCAGCCGGAAAATGGTTGCTGTCGGGTTCATCGTGTGGCTCCAGGTGACAGGCGCAGATTCTGCTCCCGTTGCAAGTTACGCGTCAGGCATCCGGTCGGATGCGTCCCGCTCACGAAGTCTTGCAGATTCCCGCAGTGCTCAGAAGGAGGATCCCGGCTGGGTGAGGAATAGTTCCTCTTCGGGGGTGCTGACGCGGCCCAGCGCGGCATTACGGTGCGGGAAACGGCCGAAGCGCTCGACGATCTCCAGGTGCTTGCGTGCCCACAGGCCCGGCTCGCTCATCTCCGGCAGCCCGTCCAGCGCCGACAGGAGGGCGACGGCGAGGTGCTGGTCGGCCAGCACCTCGCTGTGCTCGAAGGGCAGATAGGCGAACTGACGCTGCACCGGCAGCAGATGGCGGTCGGCGCCGCCTTCCAGCAGCCGCCGCGCGGCGGCGAGCGCGATTGCGTCGCTGGAGAAGGCTCGCGCCTCGCCGCGGAACATGTTGCGCGGGAACTGGTCGGTCAGCACGATCAGCGCCAGGCAATCGCGCGGCGTGTCCATCCAGTGCACGAGCTCACCGCGCGCCGCGCGCTCCCAGAGTGCCAGGAAGCGCGCGCGGATCTGCGCGTCGAAGACATCGTTCTTGGCGAACCATTCATCGCGCCGAGGCCCCGGCGTTGCGCCGAACCAGAATTCAAGTACCTGAGCCGTCTCGTCGTGTGTGCGCATGGCGGATAATCCGTCCTTTCCCGCATTCTAAGACCACCATGCCCAACCGCCTCGCGCGCGAGACTTCGCCCTACCTGCAGCAACACGCCGACAATCCCGTGGACTGGCATCCCTGGGGACCCGAGGCGCTCGAGAAGGCGCGCAGCGAAGACAAGCCTATCCTGCTCTCGGTGGGGTACTCGGCCTGCCACTGGTGCCATGTGATGGCGCACGAGAGTTTCGAGGATGCCGAAGTCGCGGCGGTCATGAACCGGCTGTTCGTCAACGTCAAGGTGGATCGCGAGGAGCGGCCGGACATCGACCAGATCTACCAGACCGCGCACCAGATGCTGGCGCAGAAGGTCGGCGGCTGGCCGCTGACCATGTTCCTCGCGCCGGACGGTACGCCGTACTTCGCCGGCACCTATTTTCCCCGCGAGTCCCGCTACGGGCTGCCGGGCTTCGCCGAGCTGTGCGAACGCATGGCCGCGGTCTGGCGCGAGCGCCGCGCCGAAGTCGATGCGCAGGGCGAGCAGGTGCGCATCGCCTTCGCCCGCCTCGAGTCGCGGCTGGCCGGCGGCGGTGCGCGTGCAGCCGATTTCGACGCCGCACCCATCGAGGAACTGCTGGCCAATCTGCGCGAACAGTTCGACGAGGAGTACGGCGGCTTCGGTCCGGCGCCGAAATTTCCGCACCCCACCGATCTGGACCTCTGCCTGCGGCGCTATGTTGCGGTCGGCGACGGTTCCGGGCTGGCCATGGCCGACCTGACGCTGACGCGCATGTGCGAAGGCGGCATCTACGACCATCTCGGCGGCGGCTTCTGCCGCTACAGCACCGACGCGGCCTGGAGCATTCCGCATTTCGAGAAGATGCTCTACGACAACGGCCCGCTGCTCGCCCTGCTGGCGGACGCCTGGCGCGTGACGGCCAAGCCGCTGTACGCGCGCGCCGCCGCCGAAACCGCCGCCTGGGTGATGCGCGAGATGCAGTCGCCAGAAGGCGGATACTTCTCTTCCCTGGACGCCGATTCCGAGGGCGAAGAAGGCAGGTTCTATGTCTGGGCGCGCGACGAGGCGCGCGCCCTGATCGGCGAGGATTACGCCGTGTTCGCCGCGCGCTATGGCCTGGACGAAGAACCCAATTTCGAGGAAAGGCTCTGGCACCTGCGCCTGGCGCCCGGCGCAGGCGATTCGCCGCCCGATGCGCAAACGCAAGCGCGCATCGAGGCGGCGCGCGCTTGCCTGCTGGCCGCACGCGAACGCCGTGTGCGCCCGGGCCGCGACGAGAAGATCCTGGTGTCGTGGAATGCGCTGATGGTGCGCGGCATGGCGCGTGCGGGCCGCGCGTTCGGCCGCGCCGACTGGGTGGCCTCCGCACAGCGCGCGATGGACTTCATCCGCGCGCGGATGTGGAAGGACGGACGCCTGCTCGCCACTTACAAGGACGGGCGTGCGCACCTGAACGCGTACCTGGACGATTACGCCTTCCTGATCGACGCCGCGCTCGAGCTGCTGCAGGGCGCGTTCGACGCCGAGCTGCTCGCGTTCGCCCAGGACCTGGCCGACGCGCTGCTGGAGCAGTTCGAGGACGCCGAGGCCGGCGGCTTCTGGTTCACCGGTCGCGACCACGAACGACTGGTGCATCGGCCCAAACCCGGGCAGGACAATGCCACCCCCGCGGGCAACGGCGTGGCGGCCTACGCATTGCAACGCCTGGCCGCGCTCAGCGGCGAGGAGCGCTACCGTTACGCTGCGGAGCGCGCGCTGGAACTGTACTACCCCACCATGCGCGAGTATCCGGCCGGCTTCGCCAGCCTGGCGACGGCGCTGGAAGAGGCGCTGTCGCCGCCCGCCACGGTGATCCTGCGCGGCGAGCCGGAGGACCTGGCCGACTGGAGCGCGGTCCTGGCGCGCGAATACTGGCCCGCGACCCTGGTGCTGGCCATCCCCGCCGGTGCGCTGGCGCTCCCTCCGGTACTGGACAAGCCCGTGGAGAAGGACGTGCCGGTCAACGCCTGGGTATGTCAGGGCGTTACTTGCCTGGCACCAAGCCGGGAACTTGATGTCCTACGCAGGACCTGTGCGCAAGGGGCATTCCGTTAGACGCCTGCGCAGCAGTGGACTCGGCAGGTCAGGATTGCGGTAAAGTACGGCCCGCTCGTTGAATTCATTGCAATACTTTCATCCCAAGGAGTTGTCATGAAACGCATCATCCTGAGCCTGGCACTGGCCGGCACCGCTCTCGCCCTGCCCGTGCAGGCGAGCGAAGAACTGGCGAAGAAGAACAACTGCCTCGCCTGCCACGCGATCGACAAGAAGCTGGTCGGCCCGTCCTACAAGGACATCGCCGCCAAGTACAAGTCGGACAAGACCGCCGAGGCCAAGCTGGCCGAGAAGATCAAGAAGGGTGGCACCGGCGTCTGGGGCCAGATCCCCATGCCGCCGAACGCCAATGTCGCCGACGCCGACATCAAGGCGCTGGTGAAGTGGATCCTGGCGACCAAGTAAGCGCCGGAACACATCGCGATTCTTAATCGCGAGCATGCAAAAAAGGCCGGGCTGACCCCGGCCTTTTTTGTTGCGGTGCGGAGCCGCAAGCAGCTATTATTGCAGGCCTTTTTCTGCCTTCCCTCGCAGTACACATAAAACAACGCAACACTTTGCCCGGAGGTCGCATGCAACATTCCAAGCTTGGAATCTCGCTGTTGGCCGCCGCTACCGCGCTTGCCCTGACCGGTTGCGGCAAAGACAAGAAACCTGAGCCGCCCAAGCCTGCCGTTCAGGCACCGCCGCCCCCGCCGCCTTCGGTCGAGATCAAGCTCGGCCACGTCGGCCCGCTGACCGGCGGCATCGCGCATCTGGGCAAGGACAACGAGAACGGCGCACAACTCGCCATCGACGAGGCCAACGAGGCCAAGATCAAGATCGAGGGCAAGGACGCCAAGTTCGTGCTGCTCAAGGAAGACGATCAGGCCGACCCCAAAGTGGGCACCACGGTCGCGCAGAAGCTGGTCGACGCCAAAGTCGTGGGCGTGGTCGGCCACCTGAATTCGGGTACGTCGATTCCGGCTTCCGAGATCTACAAGAACGCCGGCGTCCCGGTGATCTCGGGTTCGGCCACCAACCCCAAGCTGACCGAGCAGGGTTTCAAGACCCAGTTCCGCGTGGTCGGCCGCGACGACCAGCAGGGTCCGGCCATCGCCAGCTTCCTCGCCGGCAACGCCAAGCCCAAGCTGGTGGCCCTCATCGACGACGCCACGGCCTATGGCGAAGGCCTGGCCAATGAAGTCGAGAAGACGCTGAAGGAGGCCAAGATCAAGGTGCTGCCGCGCGAGAAGGGCACCGACAAGACCACCGACTGGAAGGCCGTACTGACCAAACTCAAGGGCAAGAAGCCCGACGCGGTCTTCTACGGCGGCATGGACGCCACCGGCGGACCGCTGGTCAAGCAGGCCAAGGAACTCGGCATCAAGGCGGTGTTCGCGTTCGGCGACGGCGCCTGCACCGAGGAGATGGGCAAGCTCGGCGGGGAAGCGGCCGAAGGGCTGCTGTGCTCGCAAGCCGGCATCCCGGCTGCCGCGGCGGACAAGAAGTTCCTCGACGCCTACAAGGCCAAGTTCAAGGTCGATCCGATCATCTACGCGCCCTTCACCTACGATGCGGCGAAGCTGCTGATCGAGGCGATCAAGAAGGCCAATTCGCCGGATCCGGCCAAGTACCTGCCCGAGCTGGCGAAGATCGAGTACAGCGGCGCCACCGGCAAGATCGCCTTCGACGACAAGGGCGATCGCAAGGACGCCGAAATCACGATCTTCACGATGAAGGCCGGCAAGATCGAGCCTCTGGCGGTGGTCAAGGGCGGCAAGACCATTCCGTTCGCCGAGTTTGCCCAGGCGGCGGCCCCGGCCGCCCCCGCGGCACCGGCAGCCTCGGCGCCCGCCGAAGCGCCCAAGCCGGCGGCCGAGCCTGCCAAGGACGCGCCCAAGGCGGACGCCGCCAAGAAGTAAGCCATTCCAGCCTTGAAAACGGCACCCTCGGGTGCCGTTTTTTTTGGCCGGATGGCGCACGGTTTGCTAGTCTGAGCCCGCCATGGACATCTTCATACAGCAGCTCATCAACGGACTCACCCTGGGCGCGGTGTACGCCGTGGTGGCGCTGGGCTACACCATGGTCTACGGCATCATCCAGCTGATCAATTTCGCGCACGGCGAGGTGGTCATGATCGGCGCCATGGTGGCGTTCACCGTGATCGGCGCGCTGGCCGCTTCGGGCGTGCCGCCGGTGCTGGTGGTGCTGATCGCCACCGGATGCGCGGTGCCGGCCTGCATGCTGGTGGCCTGGGTGGTGGAGCGCGCCGCCTATCGGCCGTTGCGCCGCGCGCCGCGCCTGGCGCCGCTGATCACCGCCATCGGCGTGTCCATCATCCTGCAGCACCTAGCCATGCTGGTCTGGAGCCGCAACAACCTCGCCTTCCCGCAGATCATCAAGACGCAGTCCTTCCACATCGGCGGGGCGACCATCACCAACGTGCAGATCGTGATCCTGGTGCTGTGCTTCGCGCTGATGGCCGGCCTGGCGACGCTGGTGTATCGCACGCGACTGGGCGCGGCCATGCGCGCCACCGCGCAGAACGCGCAGGTCGCCGGACTGATGGGCATCGACATCGACCGCATGATCGCGCTGACTTTCCTGATCGGCGCGGCGCTGGCGGCGATCGCCGGGGTCATGGTGGGCAGCTACTACGGCATCGCGCACTACGCCATGGGATCGCTGCTCGGCATGAAGGCCTTTTCGGCCGCCGTGCTGGGCGGCATAGGCAACCTGCCCGGCGCCATGCTCGGCGGCCTGCTGCTCGGCGTGGTCGAGGCGCTGGGCGCCGGCTACATCGGCGACCTCACCAACAACGTGTTCGGCAGCAACTATCAGGACGTGTTCGCCTTCATCGTGCTGATCGTGGTGCTGGTGTTCCGGCCCTCGGGGCTGCTCGGCGAGCGCGTCGGGGATCGCGCGTGAGCGGCGAGGCCGGCGGCATCGTTGCGCGCCTGAGGAGCAGCCCGGCGGCGCGCCGGGTTGCGGTTCTGGTCATTGCGCTGGTGCTGATCGCGCTGCCGTTCGCCATCACGCAGGCCGGCACGGCCTGGGTGCGCATCACCAACCTCGCATTGCTGTTCACGCTGCTCGCGCTTGGCCTGAACGTCGTGGTCGGCTTCGCCGGCCTGCTCGACCTGGGCTACGTCGCCTTCTACGCGGTGGGCGCCTACGTCTATGCGCTGCTGGCCAGCCCGCATTTCGGCCTCTCGCTGCCGTTCTGGGTGATCCTGCCGATCGGCGCGCTGGTGGCCGCGCTGTTCGGCGTACTGCTGGGTGCGCCGACGCTGAAGCTGCGCGGCGACTATCTCGCCATCGTCACGCTGGGCTTCGGCGAGATCGTGCGCATCTTCCTGAACAACCTGTCGCGTCCGGTGAACATCACCAACGGGCCGCAGGGCATCGCGCGCATCGAGCCGTTCTCAATCGGCGGCTTCAGTTTCTCGCAGAACGAAAGCATCCTCGGAGTCATGATCAGCGGGCCGATGAAGTACTACTGGCTGCTGCTCGCGGTGCTGGTGCTGGTGATCGTGATCACGCTGCGCCTGCAGAATTCCCGCATCGGCCGCGCCTGGGAGGCGGTGCGCGAGGACGAGACGGCGGCACGCGCCATGGGCATCGACACGGTGAAGATCAAGCTGCTGGCCTTCGCCATGGGCGCCTCCTTCGGCGGGGTGGCCGGCGGCATGTTCGCCGCCATCCAGGGCTTCATCTCGCCCGAAAGTTTCGTGCTGGTCGAATCCATCATGGTGGTTGCCATGGTGGTGCTGGGCGGCATGGGCAATGTCGGGGGCGTGATCCTGGGCGCGCTGCTGCTGTCGTTCGTGCCCGAGTTCCTGCGCTACACGGTCGAGCCGCTGCAGAAGGCCGCGTTCGGCAGGATGATCGTCGAGCCCGAGGTGCTTCGCATGCTGATCTTCGGCTTCGCGCTGGTGCTGATCATGCGCTTCCGGCCGGCCGGCCTGCTGCCCTCGGCGGTCAGGAAGAGGGAACTCGCGGAGATCAAGCCTTGAGCGCGGCGCCCGAATTGCTGCGGGCCGAGGGCGTGGGCCGGCGCTTCGGCGGCGTGCAGGCCCTGTCCGGCGTGTCCTTCACGATACGACGCGGCGAGGTCTACGGGCTGATCGGCCCGAACGGCGCCGGCAAGACCACCCTGTTCAACCTGCTGACCGGCATCTACCTGCCGGACGCCGGTGGTTTCGACTTCGACGGCAGGCCGCTGGCGGGACTCAAGCCCCATCAGGTGGCCGCCGCCGGGATCGCGCGCACTTTCCAGAACATTCGCCTGTTCGCCAACCTGTCGGCGCTGGAGAACGTGATGATCGGCCGGCATGCACGCACTTCGGCCGGCGTGCTGGGCGCAGTGCTGCGCGACCGCGCCACGCGCGCCGAAGAGGCCGCCATCGAGCGCCGCGCGCTGGAGTTGCTGGACTACGTGGGCATCGCCGCGCGTGCCAACGACGCCGCGGGAAGCCTGCCCTACGGCGACCAGCGCCGCCTCGAGATCGCGCGCGCCATGGCCACCGAGCCGCGCCTGCTCGCTCTGGACGAACCCGCCGCCGGCATGAACGCCTCGGAAACCGCAGCGCTGCGCAAACTCATCGAGCGCATCCGCGCCGATGGCGTCACCGTGCTGCTGATCGAACACGACATGAAGCTGGTGATGGGCGTGTGCGACCGCGTGCTGGTGCTCGACTACGGCGAGAAGATCGCCGAGGGTCTGCCGGCGCAGGTGCAGAAGGATCCGAAGGTGATCGAAGCCTACCTGGGCACCCCGGCGTGAGCCTCCTCGAAGTTCGCGGCCTGCAGGTGCATTACGGTGGCATACGCGCCGTGAAGGGAATCGACCTGCATGTCGACCAAGGCGAACTGGTGTGCCTGATCGGCGCCAACGGCGCCGGCAAGACCAGCACGCTGAAGGCGATCTGCGGATTGTTGCCCGCGGCTGCGGGCAGCGTGCATTACCAGGGCGGACCGGCCAGCGGGCTGCCGGCCTTCCGTCTGGCGCGCGCCGGCCTGGTCCTGGTGCCCGAGGGACGCGGCATCTTCGGCCAGCTGAGCGTGGAGGAGAATCTCGCCATGGGGGCCTTCGCACGCGAGGATCGCGCCGCCGTGGCGCGCGACCTGGCGCGCATGTTCGCGCTGTTCCCGCGCTTGGCCGAACGCCGCACGCAGTCGGCCGGCACCTTGTCCGGAGGCGAGCAGCAGATGCTCGCGCTGGGACGCGCGCTGATGAGCCGGCCCAAGCTGCTGCTGCTCGACGAGCCCAGCATGGGCCTGGCGCCGCTGATGGTGGCGAAGATCTTCGCCGTGGTGCGCGAGATCGCCGCCGAGGGGGTCACCATCCTGCTGGTCGAGCAGAACGCGCGCATGGCGCTGGAGGCGGCCGGTCGCGGCTACGTGATGGAATCGGGGACGATCACGCTGTCAGGTCCCGCCACCGAACTCCTGGACAATCCGGCGGTGCGTACCGCCTACCTGGGCGAGGAGACGTCGTGAGCCCGACTTTCACGGGAGAGTGTATCTTTACCGATACATGAACTGCCCGGAAACCCGCATGGAATCTGGGTTTTCCGGAATAAAAGTCGAAGAATTGCACGTCGCACCGCGCGCGGCCACGCTTCAGCCCGCGAGCTTTCCCAGGTGCTCCGCCAGGCGTCCGCTGGTGGAGCGCAGCCTGCGGCTCATCAGCCGCGCAATGCGCATCAGCACGCGAAAGGCGATGGCCGGATGCGCGCGCGCGAGCCGCTCGAAGCTCTCGCGCGTGAGCGAGAGCAGCAGCGAGGGCGCCAGGACCGTGCAGGCGGCCGAGCGCGGCTCGCCGTCGATCAGCGCCATCTCGCCCAGGCTCTTGCCCGCGCCGTCGGTGGCGATCACGGTGCGCGGCTGCAGCACGTCCTGCTTCCAGGTCTGCACGCGCCCGCGCACCAGCACGTACAGCCGGTCGCCCGGCGCGCCCTCGGCGAACAGCGTGCAGCCGGCGTCGGCTTCCAAGGCGGTGACGTGGCGCGCGATCAGTTCGAGTTCAGGCCAGGCGAAGCCGGCGAACAACTCCGCCTCGTCCAGCATGTCGACAATGGCGTTGCCGGTGGCGGCGACGCGCAGGCTCTCTGCTTCGGCTACGGCGTGCATGGGGTTTCCTCCGGGAAACCGGGGTGATCCCGGTTTCTACGGCCGCCGCTGCGCGAACTTGAGCGCTGGACCGTCCGGGCTCAGCCGGCAGCTGCGGAGGCGAGATCGGCGGCCGTGGTGAAGCTGTCGGCGTAGAACTCGTCCTCGGGCAGCTTGCACTCGGCGACGAAGTCGCTGCGTGCCGAGTCGACCATGATGGGCACGCCGCAGGCATACACCTGGTGGCCGGAAAGGTCGGGAAAGTCCTGCATCACGGCGCGGTGCACGAAGCCCGTGCGGCCGTTCCAGCCGTCCTCGGGCAGGGCATTCGAAATCACCGGCACGTACTTCAGCACACCCTGCGCGGCCCACGACTCGGCCAGCGCATGCATGTAAAGGTCGGCTGGGCGCCGCCCGCCCCAGTACAGCGTGGCCGGCCGCCGGATGCCTTTTTCCATCATGTGCTCGACGATGGCCTTGATCGGCGCGAATCCGGTGCCGGAGGCGAGGAACACGATCGGCTTGGCGGATTCCTCGCGCAGGAAGAAGGTGCCCAGCGGCGCCTCGAAGCGCAGGATGTCCTTCTCCTTCATCTTGCCGAACACGTGGTCGGTGAACTGGCCACCGGGCACGTGGCGCACGTGGATCTCGACGAACTCGCCGGCGTGCGGCGCATTGGCCATCGAGAAGCTGCGCCGCGAGCCGTCGCGCAGCAGGAACTCGAGGTACTGGCCGGCGAAGAACTTCAGCTTTTCCGAGGCCGGCAGCTTGAGCTGGATCACCATCACGTCGTCGGTCAGCCTGTCGAGCTTCTGCACCCGGCAGGGCAGGGTCTTGATCTGTATGTCGCCGGCGCCGATCAGGCGCGCTTCGATGGTCACGTCGGTCAGCGGTCTGGCCTGGCAGAACAGCGCCTTGCCCTCGGCGCGCTCGGCCGCGCTCAGCGCCTTCTCCTGATAGGTGCCGTAGTCGACGCTGCCCGACAGCACCTTGCCCTTGCAGGATCCGCAGGCCCCGGTCTTGCATCCGTACGGCAACACCAGGCTCTGGCGCAGTGCCGCGGCAAGGATGGCTTCACCTTCCTCCACCTGGAAGCTCTGGCTGACCTGGGTCTTGTCCTGCGGGGAAATCGTGACGGTATGCATGGTGCCTTCGTACCTTCGTACAATTGAGGGATGATCGAACCGCCGCAGACACCGCCGCGCCGCCTGCTCCTGGCAGGCCACGGTGACATCGCACGTCGCCTGGAAGCCCTGCTGCCCGGCGGCGTCGAGACGTTTCGCGCCTCGCGCGCCAGCGGATTCGACTTCGACCGGCCGGAAACCCTGGCCGGGCTGGCTGCGCGGGTCGGCGCACAAACCGCCGTGCTGCACAGCGCGCCGCCGCAGAACGCGGGCGCCACCGATACGCGCACCGCGAACCTGCTGGCCGCACTCGACCAGGGGCCGATTCTACCAAGCCGCCTCGTCTATATCGGCACCAGCGGTGTGTATGGCGATTGCGCGGGCGCGCTGGTGGATGAAACGCGCGCCGTGCAACCGCAGACCGAGCGGGCGCAGCGGCGTGCCGACGCCGAGCGGCAACTGCTGGCCTGGGGGGCCGCGCGCGGCGTGCCGGTGGTGGTGCTGCGCGCGCCGGGCATCTACGCCGCCGACCGCCTGCCGCTGGCGCGCCTGGCGCAGGGCACACCGGTGCTGGCCGATCAGGACGATGTGTACACCAACCACATTCACGCCGAGGACCTGGCGCGGATCTGCCTGGCTGCGCTTGCCGTCACCGCGCCGGCCGGGATCTACAACGCCAGCGACGACAGCGAGATCCGCATGGGCGCCTGGTTCGACCTGGTGGCCGAACGCCATAGGCTGCCGCGCCCGCCGCGCATACGCCGCGCCGAGGCGCAGGCGCGCATCCCGGCCGCGCTGCTCTCGTTCATGGGCGAATCGCGCAGACTGCTGAACGCGAAGATGAAACGCGAACTGGGTGTGCAACTGCTGTATCCCACCGTGTACCAGGGTGTGCCCGCAACCGCTGCAAAAGGCGGCGCCGCATGAGCGTGCTGCTGGTGTTCACCAACCTGCCCGATCGCGCCAGCGCCGAGGCGCTGGCGGAAAAGCTGATCGAGGCACGCCTGGCCGCCTGCGTGAGCATCCTCGCGCCCTGCCGCTCGGTGTACCGCTGGCAGGGGGCCGTGCACAGCGAGGAGGAAGTCCCCTTGCTCGCGAAGACCACGGCCGAGGCGTATCCTGCGATCGAGGCGGCGATCCGCGCCGCCCATCCCTACGAACTTCCGGAAATCCTCGCTGTCCCAGTCGGGACCGGTTTGCCCGAGTATCTCGCCTGGGTGGCCGCCGAAACCCAGGCCTCCCCCTCACGATGACCCGCATCCTGTTCTCCCTGCTGCTCTGCCTCGTCGGACTGCTCGGTGCCGCCCAGGCGGCGCGCGCCCAGGATCTGCTCGATCCGGAAAAAGCCTTCCGCATGTCGGTGCGCGCGCTGGACGAGCGCAACGTGGAGGTCAGCTTCGCGATCGCCGAGGGCTATTACATGTATCGCGAGCGGTTCAAGTTCGCGCTCGACACCGGCGGCCTGCAGCTCGGCCAGGCCGCGGGGCTCAAACTGGGTGAACCCGTGTTCCCGCCGGGCGTGCGCAAGAAGGACGAGTTCTTCGGCGAGGTCGAGACCTATCGCAAGCAGGTCGTGGTGCGCCTGCCCGTGGAGCGCGACGCGGCCTCCCCCGGGCCGCAGACGCTCAAGCTGCTGGTCACTTCGCAGGGCTGCGCCGACATAGGCGTGTGCTACGTCCCGCTGGAGACGCCCGCCAGCGTGATGCTGGCTTCCGCCTCGGCCTCGGGCGCTCCTTCGATGAGCCAGGGACCGTCCAGCGTGCAGGCCGACCCGCGCCTGAGGCGCTCGGCCAGCGATTTCGACATTGCGGCCTTGTTTGAATCGAAGAGTGCCGCTCTGGTGCTGGTGAGCTTCTTCGGCTTCGGCCTGCTGCTGGCGTTCACGCCCTGCGTGCTGCCCATGATCCCGATCCTGTCCGGCATCATCGCCGGCGAAGGTCGGCGCCTGGACAAGCGGCGCGCGCTGATCCTGTCCGGCGCCTACGTGCTGGGCATGTCCGTCGTCTACGCGCTGGCCGGCATCGCCGCGGCCTACTCCGGCACCATGCTCGCCTCCGCCCTGCAGAATGCCTGGGTGCTGTCGGCATTTGCGCTGGTCTTCGTGCTGCTGGCCCTGTCCATGTTCGGCGTCTACGAGTTGCAGTTGCCGGGTTTCCTGCGCCACCGGCTGCACGCCGCACACGGCCGCCTGCAGGGTGGGCGCGTGGCGTCGGTGGCCGCCATGGGCGGTTTCTCGGCGGTGATCGTCAGCCCCTGCGTGGCCGCGCCGCTGGCCGGAGCACTGCTCTACATCAGCCAGACCCGCGACGTGGCCATGGGCGGTTCGGCCCTGTTCGCCATGGCCCTGGGCATGGGGGTGCCGCTGCTGGTGGTCGGCGTGTCCGAGGGCGCGCTGTTGCCGCGTGCCGGCGTCTGGATGAACAAGGTGAAGGTGTTCTTCGGCGTGCTGCTGCTGGGCGTGGCGGTGTGGATCGTATAGCCGGTACTCGGGCCGCTGCTGGCGCCGGCCGTGGCGCGCCTGGCCGGCGCGCCCGGCGTGCACGCGACGCCCTTCGTGCGCGTCGATTCGATCGCGCAACTTCAGGACAGGCTGCAGCAGGAAAGACTGCGCGCACCGGCCAGGCCGGTGATGCTGGATTTCTATGCGGACTGGTGCGTGTCCTGCAAGGAGATGGAGGCCTTCACCTTCACCGATGCGCGGGTGCGCGCGAAGTTCGAGGGCATGCTCCTGCTGCAGGCCGACGTGACCGCGAACACCGAAGAGCACAAGGCGCTGCTCAAGCGCTTCCACCTGTTCGGTCCGCCGGGCATCGTGTTCTTCGATGCCAACGGCGCCGAAATCCAGGGGCTGCGCGTGATCGGCTATCAGAACGCCGATGCGTTCCTGAAGACGCTGGAGCGTGCCGAGAAGTTCTAGCCCTTCTCGATCGCGCGCGCCGCCTCCAGCGCGAAGTAGGTGAGTATTCCGTCGGCGCCGGCGCGCTTGAACGCGATCAGCGATTCCATGATCACGCTCTCGGCCAGCCAGCCTTTGGCGATGGCGGCGCGCAGCATCGCGTACTCGCCGGACACCTGATAGACGTAGGTCGGCGCGCGGAATTCGTCCTTCACGCGCCGCACGATGTCCAGGTAGGGCATGCCGGGCTTGACCATCACCATGTCGGCGCCCTCGGCCAGATCCATGCCGACTTCCCAAAGCGCCTCGTCCGAATTCGCCGGGTCCATCTGGTAGGTCTTCTTGTCGCCCTTGCCCAGGTTGGCCGCTGAACCCACGGCGTCGCGGAACGGCCCGTAGAAGGCGGAGGCGTACTTCGCCGAGTAGGCCATGATCCTGGTGTGGATGTGGCCCTTGCTCTCCAGCGCGGCGCGGATCACGCCGATGCGTCCGTCCATCATGTCCGAGGGTGCCACGATATCCACGCCGGCTTCGGCCTGCGTGAGCGCCTGCTTCTCCAGAACCTTCAGGGTCACGTCGTTGATGATGTAACCAGTCTTGTCCGTCACGCCGTCCTGGCCGTGCGAGGTGTAGGGGTCGAGCGCCACATCGGTCATTACCCCGAGTTCGGGAAAACGCTTCTTCAGTTCGCGCACCACGCGCGGCACCAGACCCTTGGGGTTATGGGCCTCGCGCCCGTCCAGGGTCTTGAGCTTCTGCTCGACCACCGGGAACAGGGCCATGACCGGCACACGCAGTTTCAGGCATTGCTCGGCCACCGGCAGCAGCCGGTCCAGACTCATGCGCTCCACGCCCGGCATGGAAGCCACTTTCTCCACGCGGTTTTTGCCGTCCAGCACGAACACCGGATAGATCAGGTCGTTGCAGGTGAGTACATGCTCACGCATCAGGCGGCGCGAAAAGTCGTCGCGCCGCATGCGTCACATGCGCACTGCAGGAAAGCTGCCGTAAGTGTTCATGGAGTATTTGACCGCAAAAGTTTAGGGGGTTTTGCGCTGGGTCCGGCGATGCCGCGCTGCAAGAAATTTCGGGAACTTTTCTTTGGCGGAGAAATCTTACCTTCAGACGATGTAGGTCGTCTCCCGCTTCTCCTCCCTGAGCGGGTTGCCTTAATCATTTAAGGCGTTTCGCCCCCGGTTCCATCCCCTTTACCGGGGGCTTTTTATTTCTCCGCGAGCCAAGCCTCAATCTGCTCGCGGGTTTCATCGACGCCCTGGTGGGTCTGGCTGGAGAACAGCCGGGCCTCGCCGGGCAGCCCCAGGGTCTTGAGTTCGCGCTGCACCGCCTGCAGGGTGCGACCCTGTTCGCTCTTGGTGAGCTTGTCGGCCTTGGACAGCAGCACCAGCAGCTTGCGCTGCGTCTGTACGTGCAGCGGTGACTGTGCCAGCCAGCCCAGCAACTGGCGGTCCAGCGGCATGAAGGGATGGCGCGCGTCCATGATGGACACCACGCCGATCAGCTGCGGCCGCACTTCCAAGTATCCGCCGACCAGTCTGCCCCAGGCGTCCCGCACCGTCAGCGGCACCTTGGCGTAACCATACCCCGGCAGGTCCACCAGGCGCGCATGCGGGCCCAGCGTGAAGAAGTTGATCAACTGGGTGCGGCCCGGAGTCTTGCTGACGAAGGCCAGGCGCTTGCGGTTGGCCAGCGCGTTGAGTGCGCTGGACTTGCCCACGTTGGAGCGGCCGATGAAGGCGACTTCGGGCAGGTCGTCCGAGGGCAGGCCGTCGAGATCCGCCACGGAAATCAGGAACTCGACCTGGGAGAACGCCGGGGAAGGGGGCATGGAGGTACCGGAAAGTGTTATAGAATAACGGGTTTCGACCGGTATCGATGGAGAAATCAATGATTCGAGTCCTGGCGCTGCTCGCCGGCACGGCTGCACTGAGCTTCTCCGCCGCCTCGGCAATGGCCCAAGCGGCGGCCAAGCCCGACACGGCCAAGGGTCAGGCCATCGCCACCCAGGTGTGTGCGGCCTGCCATGGCGCCGACGGCAACAGCGTCGCGCCGATCAATCCAAAACTGGCTGGCCAGATCCCTGAGTACCTGCACAAGCAGCTGGTCAACTTCAAGGCCCAGGGCGGCAAGAAGGCCGAGCGTGAAAACGGCGTCATGGCCGGCATGGTGGCCAATCTCTCGGCCGAGGACATGAAGAACCTCTCCGCGTACTACGCCGGGCAGAAGCTCAAGCCGGCCGTCGCCAAGGACAAGGATCTGGTCGCCGAAGGCCAGAGACTCTGGCGCGGCGGCAACGCCGCCACCGGCATCGCCGCCTGCGCCGGCTGCCACGGTCCGGACGGCATGGGCGTGCCTGCCCAGTACCCGCGCCTCGCCGGACAGTACGCCGAGTACATCGAAGCCCAGCTCAAGCTGTTCAAGTCCGGGCAGCGCGCCAACGACCCGAACCGAATGATGCGCGGCGTGGTCGAACGCATGACCGAGCGCGAGATGAAGGCGGTCGCCGAATACGCGGCGGCGTTGCGCTGAACATGCGCGCGGCGCGGAACCTCGCGCCGCTTACGCAGTCAAGCAAGGGGTGGACGGATTGTCCGCCCCTTTTTCTTTGGGTGCCCACCTGATCCCATGAAATCCGCAGGGTTGCGCTTCGTCGAACTGCTGAGCTCGATGCGTTTTGCGATCAGCTTGCTGACGCTGGTTTCCATCGCCTCGGTGGTCGGCACGGTGCTGAAGCAGAACGAGCCGTTCGCCAATTACCTGAACCAGTTCGGCCCATTCTGGTTCCGCGTCTTCGAGCTGGCCGGCCTGTACTCCGTGTACAACGCGCCCTGGTTCATCGCCATCATGGCCTTTCTGGTGCTGTCGACCTCTGTGTGCATCTGGCGGAATGCGCCCGGCATGCTCAGGCAGATGAGCACTTTTCGCGAAAACATGCGCGAGAGCTCGATGCGCGCCATGCCCCACCACGCCGCCTTCGCCAGCGCCCTGCCGGCCGCGGACGCGCTGGCGCGCGCCGAGGGCTACCTGCGCAGCCAGGGCTACGTGTTCCGTCGCGCCCCCGAGGGCGCGCTGCTGGCCGCCAAAGCCGGCAGCGCGAACCGCATCGGCTATCTGCTCACGCATACGGCCATCGTCGCGATCTGCGTGGGCGGGCTGCTCGATTCCAACGTGCCCATGCAGCTCAAGCTCGCCTTCGGCGACAAGAAGCCCGTCGACGGCGGCGTGTTGCTCTCCGAGGTGCCGGCCACGGCGCGTCTCGACGCGGACAACCTCTCGTTCCGCGGCAACACGCTGATCCCCGAAGGCAGTTCCTCTTCGGTCACCGTGCTGAGCATGGGCGAGGGCATCCTGGTCCAGGAGCTGCCCTTCACGCTGTCGCTGAAGAAGTTCCACATCGAGCATTACTCGACGGGCCAGCCCAAGTTGTTCGCCTCGGATGTGATCGTCACCGACCGCGATACCGGCAAATCCTTCGAATCGCGCATCGAGGTCAACAAGCCGCTGATCCATCGCGGCATCGCGGTATATCAGGCCAGCTTCGACGACGGCGGCACGCGCGTAAAGCTCTCCGGGCACCACCTGCTCGCGCCGCAGGCAAAGGCCCTGGCTTACGAATCGCGCATCGGCGAGGCCTCGGAGCTCAAGTACGACGGTCAGACCTACCGGCTGGAATTGTCCACCTTCCGCCCGATCAACGTCGAAAACCTCTCGGCGGTGGAGGGTGCGGGCCAGGGGGCCGCGGGCAAGGAAGACAAGGACGCGCGCGGCCTGTTCGGACGCATCCGCAGCCAGATGGGCAGCGGCAGCGAAGGCGTGACCAAGCGCGAGTTGCGCAACGTCGGCCCCTCGTACACCTACAAGCTGCGCGACGCCGCCGGCCAGGCGCGCGAATACCACAACTACCAGATGCCGGTGCTCCTCGAGGGGCGTTTCGTGCTGCTTTCGGGCATGCGCGAAACCCCGGCCGAGCCGTTCCGCTACATGCGCCTGCCGCTCGACGAGAAGCTGGAGCTCGACGAGTTCCTGCGCCTGCGCGCAGGGCTGCTCGACGCCGGGCGTCGTGCCGAGATCGCACGCCGTTTCGCCAAGACCGCAGCCAGCAACGACGCGGTGTCGCAGACCATGCGCGAGCGCCTGGCCGAGTCGGCCGAGCGCACGCTGGAGACTTTCGCCCTGCGCGGCTACCAGGCGGTGGCCGAATTTCTCGAGCGCGCCGTGCCCGAGGGTGAGCGCGAGGCCGCAGCGGAGATCTATCTGCGCGTGCTGCAGGGGGCGGCCTGGGAGGCCTGGCAGGCGATGCGCGCCAAGGACGGCCTGCCGGCGCTGGAGTCGAGCCCGGAGCGCAGCCGCTTCGTGCAGGACGGCCTGAACGCCGTCTCCGACAGCTTCTTCTATGGCGTGCCCGTCTACCTGAAGCTCGACACCTTCGAGGAGGTGAAGGCCAGCGTGTTCCAGATGACCCGCTCGCCCGGCCGCAACATCGTCTACCTGGGATGCGCGCTGCTGATACTCGGCGTGTTCTCGATGCTGTACATTCGCGAACGTCGCGCCTGGCTGCTGGCCGGGGACGGCGAGGCCGTGTTCGCCATGCAGTGCAACCGCAAGACGCTCGACTTCGAACGCGAGTTCGAGCGCCATCGCGACAGCCTGGCGCGGCTGCTCGGCTCCGGCTGAGCGCAGGGCGCACGGCGCACACCACAAGAGAGGCACCGCAATGGAACTCGCACATCCGCAGTCCGCCGCACCGCAGCCCACGCCCGGGGAGCCCGCGTCCCTGCTGAAGCGCCTGGGCTGGTTCGACTGGCTGTACGCCGCCGTCCTCGCGCTGGGCGCGGCCTATGCGCTGCAGCGTTTCGGCGCCTTCATGGACGTCTACGAGAAAGCCATTCTGGTCTGCAGCGTGCCGACCTTCGTGTGGATGGGCTGGGCCTGGAAGCCGTTCCGCGCTCTGCTGCTGGGCGCGTTCGCGCTCTCACTGTTCTCGATCTGGCTGTATCGCGGCGAACTCGCGCGCGCCGACCAGGCGTTCCTGCTGAAGTACCTGATCTCCAGCCAGTCGGCCATCCTGTGGATGTGCGCACTGTACTTCGCCGCCACGGCCACCTATTGGGTCGGGCTGCTGTCGCGCTCGGCTTTCGCCCTGTCCACCGGCACGGGCCTCACCTGGTCGGCGACGCTGATGGGCCTGGTCGGCCTGCTGACGCGCTGGTACGAGTCCTACCTGATCGGGCCGGACGTCGGCCACATCCCGGTTTCCAACCTGTACGAAGTCTTCGTGCTGTTCTCGCTGATCACCGCGCTGCTCTACCTGCATTACGAAAGGCGCTACGCCACGCGCCAGATGGGCGCCTTCGTGCTGCTGGTGATCTCCGCGGCGATCGGCTTCCTGCTCTGGTACACGTTCGAGCGCGAGGCGCATCAGATCCAGCCGCTGGTGCCGGCGCTGCAGTCGTGGTGGATGAAGATCCACGTGCCGGCCAACTTCGTCGGCTACGGGGCGTTCGCCCTGGCGGCCATGGTCGCCTTCGCCTACCTGCTTGCCGCACGCGGCATCCTCGCCAGCCGCCTGCCCTCGCTCGAAGTGCTCGACGACGTGATGTACAAGTCGATCGCCGTGGGCTTTGCCTTCTTCACGGTGGCCACCATCCTCGGCGCGCTGTGGGCCGGACCAAGGGCCTGCGCGGCCCGGTGCTGGCCTGGTGGTCGCTGGTCGGCCTGCTGGTCACCACCTTCGCCTTCCTGGGCGTGAACATGTTCCTGTCCGGGTTGCACAGCTACGGCACGCTTTAGCCGCGCCGGCTGCGCAAGCTGAGGGCCGGGCTGGAATAAACCGGCCGGCCGCGCTGTTCCCGGAGCAGAAATGAGCCAATCGAAACACGCCATCAAGATCTGGGATGTGCCCGTCCGCCTGTTCCACTGGACGCTGCTCGCCCTGTTCGCCTTCCTGTTCTGGAGCGGCAAGACCGGCGGCAACGCCATGGTCTGGCACATGTACGCGGGCTACGCCGTACTGGCCCTGGTGATCTTCCGCGTGCTGTGGGGTTTCGCCGGCAGCACGCACGCGCGCTTCGCGAGTTTCCTGGCCGGACCGCGCCGCATGTTCGATTTCGCCAGGGCGCTGCTGTCCAGGTCGCCTGCCCACTCGGTCGGCCACAACCCGCTGGGCGGCTGGATGGTCGTCGTGTTGCTGGGCTCGCTCGCGCTGCAGGCCTCGACCGGACTGTTCGCCAACGACGACATCGCCACCGAGGGGCCGCTGACGGCGCTGATCTCCAAGGAATTGTCCGACCGGCTCACCACCATCCATCGCTGGAATTTCGATTTCCTGCTGATCTGCGCCGGATTGCACGTGCTGGCGGTGCTGTTCCATGTATTCGTGAAGAAGGAAAACCTCGTCGCCGCGATGTTCACCGGTGTGAAGAAGTTCGACGGTGAGGTCGTGGGTTCCAAGGGTTCGGCTGTGCGCTTCGCCAATTCCTGGCTGGCGCTGGGCCTGTTCGTGCTGGCGCTCGTCGCCGTGTATCTGATCGTGAAACGTCCTTTCTAGGGAGACGCACATGAAGAAGGCAGCAATCGCGGCAATCGCCGCTCTCGGCCTCACCGTTGCACTCGACGCGGCCGCGCAGGCCAAGCCCGAGGATCTGGTCAAGCAGCGCAAGGCGGCGTTCACGCTTACCGCCAAGTACTTTGGCCCGATCGGCGCCATGGTGCAGGGCAAGGCGCCCTACGACGCGGCCATCGTGACGCGTAACGCGGGCTTCCTCGAAACCCTGTCCAAGATGCCCTGGGACGGTTTCCAGGCCAGCACCGCGGACGTCAAGGAAACGCGCGCCAAACCCGAGATCTACAAGGAAGGCGACAAGTTCAAGGCTTCCGCCGACAAGATGCAGGCCGAAATCGTCAAGCTCGCCGCCGCCGCCAAGTCGGGCGACCAGAATGCGGTCAAGGCGGCGTTCGGCGCCGTCGGGCAAAGCTGCAAGGCCTGCCACGACGCGTATCGCCGCGACTAGTCAGGACGCAGGCGCGACAGGAAGAGGGGCTGCGCCCCTCCTCGACGCCCCCACGCCCTAGGCTTGACTGAATCGGGCGTGGAAGTGGCGGTCGTGCAAAGCCCCGGGGTGGAAACCTCGGGGCTTTCGTTTTTGCAACGATGGAATATCGGGGAGTGGGCAACGTTTGCCGCAGTAGTGGTGCCCCGCTTCGGGAAGCGCCGCAAGCACAGGAGATGCACCCATGAAACTCGCAACAGTGTTCGCGGTCCTCGCGGCGTTCCTGGTCGGCGCCTGCGCCGCCATGGGTCCCGCGCCCGCAAAGACCTCAGGCGGCGTACTCACCAACAACGCGGGCATGACCCTTTACACCTTTGACAAGGACTCGGCCGGCAGCGGCAAGAGCACTTGCAACGGGCCCTGCGCCAAAAACTGGCCACCCTTGATGGCGGCGAGCTCGGACAGCAGTAGCGGCGACTGGAGCGTGGTCATGCGCGATGACGGCACCAGGCAGTGGGCCTACAAGGGCAAGCCGCTGTACCTGTGGATCAAGGACCAGAAGCCGGGCGACAAGACCGGCGACGGGTTCAACAAGGTCTGGCGAGTCGCATTGCCCTGAAGAGTTCTGTTTCGGCCATCGGCGGGGATAATCCCGCCGATGGATGAACGCCACCGCATCGTCGAACTGATCCCGCGCCTGCGCCGCTATGCGCGCGCGCTGGTCGGTGACCGCGCCCGCGCCGACGACCTGGTGCAGGACACGCTGGAGCGGGCCTGGCTGAAGTTTCATTTGTGGCGCCCGGGTTCGGACCTGCGCGCCTGGCTGTTCACCGTCATGCACAACGTACACGTCAACCAGATACGCGCCGCGCGCGAACATTACCCGCTCGACGACGAGGCCGCCGAGATGGGTGTTCCGGCGCAACAGGGCGCCTCGATCGAGATGCGCGACCTCGAGCGCTCGCTCGCGCTGCTGCCGGCCGAGCAGCGCGAGATCGTGCTGCTGGTCGCGCTCGAGGACATGAGCTACGCGGAAGTCGCCCAGACCCTGGGCATCCCCATCGGCACCGTGATGTCGCGCCTGTCGCGTGGCCGCGAGAAGCTGCGCGCGCTGATGCACGGCGCGCCTGCCTCGGTGCGCCTGCAGGTGGTGAAATGAGTGGCGGGGACGACAAGGCCGTGCCGCCGCTCACCGAAGCCGACTTGCTGGCCTACGTCGACGGGCAGTTGCCCGAGGCGCGCCGCGGCGAGGTCGAAGCCTATCTGGCCGCGCATTCCGAGGAGGCCGAGCGCATCGCCGCATGGCGCCACCAAAACCAGGAACTGCGCGCGCTCTACGACGGCGTGCTCGACGAGCCGCTGCCCGAGCGCCTGCGCGAGGCGGCCGAGGGTCGGGCGGGCGAGTCCGCCGCCCCGCTGGTTCGCCCGCGCTGGCCGAGCTATGCGCGCGCCGCCGGCTACGCATGCGCCGGCCTCGCCGTCGGCGTCCTGGCCGGGTGGCAGCTGCAGCCCGCGCACACCCCCGCAGCGCTCGGCGCCGCGCCCGGCCTGGCGCGCAGCGCCGCGGTCGCGCACGCCACCTATTCGCCCGAGGTGCGCCACCCGGTCGAGGTCGGCGCCGACCAGGAAGCCCACCTGGTGGCCTGGCTGTCCAAGCGCCTGGGCGCTCAGGTGCGCGCCCCCAGGCTGGAAGCCGCCGGCTACAGCCTGGTGGGCGGTCGCCTGTTGCCCGGCGAGGCCGGCGCTGAAGGCAGCCCGACGCCACCGCCGGTCGCGCAGTTCATGTACCAGTGCAAGGCCGGCACGCGCGTCACCCTGTATGTGAGCACCGGCGTCGCCGATCAAGGCGAGACGGCCTTTCGCTACGAGCGCGAGGGCAACGTCGGCGTGTTCTACTGGATAGACCGCACTCAGGGCTACGCGATGTCCTCGGCCGACATCGACAAGGACGCCCTGCTCTCGGTGGCCACGGCCGCCTACAAGCAGCTGAACCCCTGAGGCGCTCGCCGCGGCGCCCCGCGCCTTGTGGGGGAAGGGGGGTGTGCCGCGTATCATCGCCTGTAAGTTGCGCTGCGTAGCGCCGACTGAAGCAAGACCACTCCGGAGCAAACCATGCTGATCAAGAAGCCCACCTACCACGACGACATCCTGCCCTCGGAGATCACCCCACGGGATCTGTACCGGCGCCGCCGCGAGTTCCTCAAGCAGGCCGCCGCCCTGGGCCTGGCCGGCACCATGCTGCCGCAGTCGGTCAGGGCGCAGACCGCGGCGCCGGTGATCGAGCAGGGCAAGCTCGCCAAGCTTGCCGGCCGTGCCTCGCCGCTCTCGGCCAAGGACAAGCTCACGCCGCACAAGGACGTGGTCACCTACAACAACTACTACGAGTTCGGCACCGACAAGCACCAGCCCGCGCAGTATGCGCACCGGCTGCGCTCGCGTCCCTGGTCGGTGGCGATCGAGGGTGAGGTGAAGAACAAGGGGCCGATCGACATCGAGGACCTGCTCAAGCTCGCACCGATGGAAGAGCGCATCTACCGCATGCGCTGCGTGGAAGGCTGGTCGATGGTGATCCCCTGGGTAGGCTACTCGTTCGCCGAGCTGGTCAAGCGCGTCCAACCCACCGCGCGCGCCAAATATGTGGCCTTCACCACCGCGCTGCAGCCCGACACCATGATCGGTCTGCGCCTGCCGGTGCTCGAATGGCCGTATGTCGAGGGCCTGCGCATGGACGAGGCCATGCATCCGCTCACGCTGCTGTGCTTCGGCCTGTATGGCGAAGTCCTGCCCGGCCAGAACGGTGCGCCGGTGCGTCTGGTGGTGCCCTGGAAGTACGGCTTCAAGAGCATCAAGTCGATCGACAAGATCACCTTCATGGAGAGCATGCCCAAGACGTCCTGGAACGTGTCGGCGGCACACGAGTACGGTTTCTACTCGAACGTGAATCCCGCCGTCGACCACCCGCGCTGGAGCCAGGCCACCGAGCGGCGCATCGGCGAGGACGGCTTTTTCACGCCCAAGCGCAAGACGCTGATGTTCAACGGCTACGCCGAGCAGGTGGCCGGCCTGTACAAGGGCATGGACCTCAAGAAGTTCTACTGATTCGGGGCGCGGCATGGCCTGGCTCCCCGGCAGCCGGCAGATCTCCGCCATCAAGGCGGCGGTGTTCGCCTTCGCGCTGCTGCCGTTCCTGCGGCTCGCCTGGGGTGCGTTCTCCGGCGGTCTGGGCACCAACCCGATCGAGACCCTGACGCGCGACACCGGCTGGTGGTGCCTGTTCATGCTGCTGGCCACCCTGGCGCTCACGCCGCTGCGCAAGCTGGCCGGTTTGCACTGGGTGCTGCGCATGCGCCGCATGCTCGGCCTGTACGCCTTCTTCTACGGCGCGCTGCATTTCACCACCTTCATCTGGTTCGACCACTGGTTCGACCTGATGGAAATGTTCAAGGACGTGATCAAGCGTCCCTTCATCACTGTCGGCTTCATCGCCTTCATCATCATGTTGCCGCTGGCCCTCACTTCGACCAATGCGATGGTCAGGCGGCTGGGCGGACGCAACTGGCAGCGCCTGCACCGGCTTGTGTACCTGGTGCCGGTGCTGGGCGTGCTGCATTACTGGTGGCTGGTGAAGGCCGATGTGCGCGAGCCGCTGATCTTCGGCGCGCTGCTTGCCTTGCTGCTCGGCCTGCGCCTGTGGTGGCGCCTGCGTGACCGGCGTCCCGGCCTGGCTCAGCCCTCGGTCAGGTAGAGCAGCCCGGGCTCCAGGTAGAGCTCGCAGCGCCCGATCATCGCGCGATGCCAAGGCTCGACGATGCGCTCGAAGCGGTAGGTCATGCCCATGAACACTACGGAGGCCGGAATGTACTTGCCGCGCCACAGGCCGGCATGGTCCTCCGAGACCGCATCCAGCGCCTCGACGCGGCGGATCACCACACCGGCCTCGCGCAGATAGCGCGGGTCGGGCACGCGCGCGGCCTGCCACTGGACCAGGAAATGCACCGGCAGCACGAAGGCGGCGACCAGCAGGGCGGCTTCGATCGGGTTCATGATTTCAATATAGACCATGCAAACGGCGTGCCGCCCCGCCCGGCCGGGCGGGGGCGGCGGGCATGCCCGCCGGATGTGCGTTGCACAACCGGCGCGCGCACCTTCAGGGTGCGGCGAGGCGCCGCACCCTGCGCGCGCCAGTCCGGCGGCGGGGTGGCACATGTTGTGCTGCACATGAGGACGATCGCCGATCCCCGGCGCAGGAGCCCCCATGTCCGCCTTCAAGAATCCGTTCGACCCGCATGTCCGACTCGGCGCCGGTTGCGACTGCGGTCGCCACCGTTCGCAGGCCGAGCACGAGGCCGAAGCCGCCGCCTTGCGCAACGGCGCTGACCTGGCCGCGGACGCCTCCGAGGAAGCGCTGAACCGCCGCGTGATCGAATCGGCCGCCATGCGCGCGCTGTTCCCGCACGACGAGACGCGGCGGCGCTTCATCCGCGCCGTCGGCGCCTCGACGGCCTTCGCCGCCGTCTCGCAGTTCCTGCCCTTCGGCGCGCTCGAGGCCATGGCGCAGGACAGGAAGGGCGCGCTGGAAAAGAAGGACCTGAAGATCGGATTCATTCCCATCACCTGCGCCACGCCGCTGATCATGGCCGACCCGCTTGGCTTCTACAAGCAGCAGGGCCTGAACGTGGACGTGGTCAAGACGGCCGGCTGGGCGCTGATCCGCGACAAGATGCTGAACAAGGAGTACGACGCCACGCACTTCCTGTCGCCCATGCCGATCGCCATCTCGATGGGCGCCGGCTCGACCGCGACGCCGATGCGCGTGGCCACCATACAGAACACCAACGGCCAGGCCATCACCTTGCACGTCAAGCACAAGGACAAGCGTGACCCGAAGCAGTGGAAGGGTTTCAAGTTCGCCGTGCCCTTCGAATACTCGATGCACAACTTCCTGCTGCGCTACTACGTGGCCGAACACGGACTCGATCCGGACAAGGACATCCAGATCCGTGTCGTGCCACCGCCCGAGATGGTGGCCAATCTGCGCGCCGGCAACCTCGACGGCTACCTCGGGCCGGACCCGTTCAACCAGCGCGCCGTGTATGACGAGGTCGGCTTCCTGCACATTCTGTCCAAGGAACTGTGGGACGGGCATCCGTGCTGCGCCTTCGGCACCTCGGAGGCCTTCATCAAGGAGAACCCCAACACCTTCGCCGCCCTGTACCGCGCGGTGCTGACCGCGGCCAAGATGGCGCGCGAACCGAAGAACCGTCCGCTGATCGCCAAGGTGATCTCGCCGCCCAATTATCTGAACCAGCCGGAGACCGTGGTCGAGCAGGTGCTGACGGGCAAGTTCGCCGACGGCCTGGGCAACGTGAAGAACGTGCCCGACCGCGCCGACTTCGACCCCTTCCCCTGGTACTCGATGTCCACCTGGATCCTCACGCAGATGAAGCGCTGGGGCTACATCAAGGGCGAGGTCAACTACAAGGCCATCGCCGAACAGGTGTTCCTCGCCACCGATGCGCGCAGGCTGATGGCCCAGCTCGACATGAAGGCGCCGGGGCAGAGCTACGCCAGGTTCAAGGTCATGGGCAAGGAGTTCGATCCGGCACAGCCCGAGAAGTACCTGGCCACCTTCGCGATCAGGAAGACGGCCTGATCGATGGCGACGCACCGGCTCTGGCTGCGCTCGGCGGCGCTGTCGCTGTTGTTCTTCGTGCTGCTGGTGGGCGCGTGGCACCTGGCCACGCTGCCCAAGGCCGAAGTGCAGGGCGCCAACGACGAGTACGCCAAACTGATGGGCAAGGGCGCCAGGAAGGCCGAAGGCTTTCCGACGCCCGCGGCCATCGCCGCCGCGGCCTGGCAGCAGCTTTCCGACCCGTTCTACGACCGCGGCCCCAACGACAAGGGCATCGGCATACAGCTCGGACATTCGCTGGCGCGTGTCGGCCTCGGCTACCTGCTCGCCATGCTGTTCGCCATCCCTCTGGGCTTCGTGATCGGCATGTCGCCGCTGATGTACCGCGCGCTCGACCCCTATATCCAGATCCTCAAGCCCATCAGCCCGCTGGCCTGGATGCCGCTGGCGCTGTACACCATCAAGGATTCCTCGATCTCCGGCATCTTCGTGATCTTCATCTGCTCGGTGTGGCCGATGCTGATCAACACCGCGTTCGGCGTGGCCGCGGTGCGGCGCGACTGGCTGAACGTGGCGCGCACGCTCGAAGTGAAGCCGCTGCGGCGCGCCTTCCAGGTGATCCTGCCGGCCGCCGCACCGACCATCCTCACCGGCATGCGCATTTCGATGGGCATCGCCTGGCTGGTGATTGTCGCCGCCGAGATGCTGGTCGGCGGCACCGGCGTGGGCTACTTCGTCTGGAACGAGTGGAACAACCTCAACCTCACCAATGTGATCTTCGCGATCCTGGTGATCGGCGTGGTCGGCATGCTGCTCGACCTGGCCATCGGCCGGCTGCAGAAGCTGGTCACCTACGTCGAATAGCGCGGGCGTCGACATGGCCTTCCTAGAGATTCAGGACCTGCGCAAGGCGTTCCCCGGCCAGACCGAACCGGTGTTCGAGCACATCCGCTTCGCCATCGAGAAGGGCGAGTTCGTCTGCATCATCGGCCATTCGGGCTGCGGCAAGACCACCATCCTGAACGTGCTGGCCGGGCTGGACACCGCCAGCGGCGGCACCGTGATCATGGACGGCCGCGAGGTCGCCGGACCCAGCCTGGAGCGCGGCGTGGTGTTCCAGGGACACGCGCTGATGCCCTGGCTGTCGGTCATGAGGAACATCGCCTTCGCCGCGAAGAGCAAGTGGCCGGACTGGAACGAGGCGCGGGTGCAGGCTCACTGCCAGAAGTTCATCGACATGGTCGGCCTGAGCGGCGCCGAGCACAAGAAGCCGGCGCAGCTCTCCGGGGGCATGAAGCAGCGGGTGGGCATCGCGCGCGCCTTCGCCATCCAGCCCAAGATGCTGTTGCTCGACGAGCCGTTCGGTGCGCTCGATGCGCTCACGCGCGGCACCATCCAGGACGAGCTGGTGAAGATCGTGCGCGCCACGCAGCAGACCGTGTTCATGATCACGCACGACGTCGATGAAGCCATCCTGCTCGCCGACAAGATCCTGCTGATGTCCAACGGGCCGCGCGCGGTGATCGCCGAGATCGTCGAGAACACGCTGCCCAGGGATCGCGCGCGCCACAGCATGCACCACGATCCGCAGTACTACCGCATCCGCAACCATCTGGTCGACTTCCTCATCAACCGCTCGAAGCTCTACAGCGGCAGCACGGAGGCGCCGCGGGTGGTGCGCCCGGGTCTCGAGGAGGGACCCGCAGCATCCGGCGAAGCACCGACCGTCGCCGCCGCCAGAATCGTCAACCTCAGACACTGATTCCCACGAAGGAGAGATCGTGAAGAGCCACAGCAAAGCCGCCCCCCTGATGAAGCCCATGAAGCGTGAGGACGTCACCGACCTCATCGTGTTCCGCAAGATGAAGATGGGCCTGAAATGGTCCGCCGTGGCCAAGAAGGTCGGCGAATCCAAGGAATGGGTCACTGCCGCCTGCCTGGGCCAGATGACGCTGACGAAGAAGCAGGCCGAAACGGTCGGCAGGATCTTCGATCTGCCCGAAGAGGCCGTGATGCTGCTGCAGGTGGTGCCCTACAAGGGCTCGCTGCCCAGCGCCGTGCCCACCGACCCGCTGATCTACCGCTGGTACGAGATCGTCAACGTCTACGGCACCACCATCAAGGAGTTGATCCACGAGGAGTTCGGCGACGGCATCATGAGTGCCATCGACTTTTCCATGGACATCCAGCGCCAGCCCGATCCCAAGGGCGACCGCGTGCACGTCGAACTGTCGGGCAAGTTCCTGCCCTACAAGACCTACTGAACCGCGGCGCGGCGCAGCGCCGCTAGCCGGCGAGCTGCCAGGTCTTGGCCATCACGCGGTCGCGCCCGGCCTGCTTGGCCTCGTACATGGCCGCGTCGGCCGTGTCGAGCAGGGCTTCGAGGTCGCCGTTGCCCGAGGCCACGCCCAGGCTGGCGGTCAGGTACAGGGTGTCGTCCTGCAGCGGCACCGGGTGGTCGGCGATGGCCGCGCGCAGTTTCTCGGCCAGCGCGCAGCCGGCCTCCAGCGTGGTGTCGGGCAGCAGCACGGCGAACTCCTCGCCGCCCAGGCGGCAGCACACGTCCGAGCCGCGCACGCCCGATTGCAGCAGGTGCGCGAGGTGGCGCAGCGCGATGTCGCCGACGGCGTGGCCGCGCGTGTCGTTGATGCGCTTGAAGTGGTCGATGTCGATCAGCAGCGCGGACACCGGGCGCTGGTGCCGGCGGCAATAGCTCATCAGGCCCTTGGCCTGGTCGGCGAAGGCGCGCCGGTTGGGCAGTCCGGTCAGTGCGTCGGTACCGGCCATCTTCTCGGCTGCCTCCTTGGCCTGCGCCAGCGCGTAATTCATCTCGAAGTTCTGCTGCATGGTGGCCGAGAGCGTGCGCGTGGTGCGCAGCGCCGAGACGAAGAACAGGCAGGCTGCCAGGCCCATGTACATCGAGGTCGAGTCGCCGCGCAGGAACAGCCAGGCGGTGAACGGTGCCAGGGTGGCGAGAATGGTGGCGAGCGCCATCGGCCGGATCGCCGAGTACACCGAGAGCGCGCTGCCGGCCACGCCCATCAGGAAGAAGCCGGTGATGGCCTGGTGCAGGGGAGAGTCCGCCGGCATGACCCACAACGCGCCGGCGCCCCACGCCAGCGCCGAGACCATCAGCGTGGCGACATAGGGCTTCTCCCAGGCGAGGATGGCCTCGCCGACCGGGCGCACGCGCCGGTAGCCGATGAACAGTGCGGCGCGCACCGTGGAGGCGCCGAACAGCGCGGCCAGCCAGATCGCCATGCGTCCGGGTTGCGTGTGGCCCCAAAGGATGGCCGCCAGCATGCAGGCCGCGGTGACACTGAAGAACACCGCCGGAAAAGACAGGCCGTACAGCAGTTGCAGGCGATCGATGCGCACGCGCGCATCGACCACCCGCTTTGCGCCCGGGCGTTTCGCCGCGCGCTCGGCCTCGAGCTGCGCCAGGTCGGGTTCGCGGAAATGCTCCGGCTCGCCATGATGCTCGCGGCGTGCCGGGCCTTGCCGTTGCGTATCCGCGGGGGCTGGGGAAGAAGTGCGCATGAGGGGCGTATCTTACCGTCCCGCCCGCGGCCCGGCATCCGGCCCTGCTTGCGCCGGGGTCCGCTTCAGCGCCGTGACCTCGATCTCGATCCTCATGCGCGGGTCGGCCAGCCCGGCCGGCCGATCGCCGACCCCTTGCCCGGATGCAAATCTCGAAGATTTACTTCTCGAAACCGGCTACAGGAGCCGGGTTCCAGCCAATCAGTAGACCAGAATCAATATAATCAGCAGGGAGACGGCCAGGGCCAGTCCGGCGATCACGCGCGGCAGCAGGCGGCGCTTGGCGCGCTCCTCGTCCTCGTATTCGCCGAGCAGCGCGTACAGTTTCTGCAGCACCGTGCGGTTGGCCAGCTTGCGCGCGTGCGCGGCGATGCGTTCCTGCTCGTCCGGCGGCAGGGCGCTCATGCGCCGGCGGTCCCGGGCCGGGCGGCGCCCAGCGTGCGCTGCAGGAAGCGGTCGAGCTGGTTGGCGAACGCCATGCGCTCGGCCTGGCCCAGCGGCGGCGGGCCGCCGCTCACCGTGCCGCTGGAGCGCAGCGTCTCCATCAGGTCGCGCATGGCCAGGCGCTCGCGGATGTTGTCCGGGCTGTAGAACTCGCCGCGCGGGTTGAGCGCGTGCCCGCCCTTGGCGATCACCTCGGCGGCCAGCGGGATGTCGGCGGTGATCACCAGGTCGCCGACGGCGAGTTCGAGCACGATGCGGTTGTCGGCCACGTCGAAGCCCTGAGGCACCTGCAGCGCACGGATGTACTTCGAGGCCGGCGTGCGCAGCATCTGGTTGGCGATCAGCGTGGTGCGCACCTGGCGGCGCTCGGCGGCGCGAAACAGGATCTCCTTGATCACCAGGGGGCAGGCGTCGGCGTCCACCCAGATCTGCATCGCTGATTCCTTGCCATGAACTCGCGGACCCGCAGGATACAGCGCCGCGCGCCCGGCTGGACAGGGACGCACATGCAACGCAGAATCGGCCGCATGAGCTCGCCCGAAACGCCCCCCGGACACGCGCTGCCCGCCGACAGCGTGACGATCCGCGAACTGCCGCTGGTGCGCCCGCTGGTCTGGCTGGCGATGGGCTGGCGCGACCTCCTGCGCGCGCCGGGCGCCAGCTTGCTGCACGGCCTGCTGGTCGCCGTCGGCGGCTGGGTGATTCTGGTGCTTACGCTGCGCTGGTGGTACCTGCTGCCGGGCGCCTTCTCGGGCTTCGTGCTGGTCGGGCCGATCCTTGCCACCGGGCTGTACGAACTCTCGCGCCGCCTGGCGGCCGGCGAGCCGGCCACGCTGGCCGCGGTGTTCGCCGCCTGGAAGCGCGGCACGCGTCCGCTGGTCTGGCTGGGCCTGGGCCTGGCGCTGGCCGGCACGCTGTGGGTGATGCTCTCGGCGGTGCTGGTGGCGCTGTTCGTGCGCGCGCCGATCACCGACATCGAGGCTTTCCTGCGCCACATCGTGCTCTCGCAGGGTTCCAACCTGTTTCCACTCTGGCTGATGGCCGGCGGCCTGGGCGCATCGATCGTGTTCGCGCTGACGGTGATCTCCG